>CAVVPT010000008.1:0-202348 GCA_963750125.1 uncultured Chloroflexia bacterium
CCGGGTGGTGAGCGGGTTTATTGCGTACGGCAGCGGGCGGTCTGGGATCAGCTTTGGCTTCAGGAGCGCGAACTCCGCTTGTCGCAGCAGCTCGGCGAGGCTCGCCGTGGCCAGCACCAGCGCGACGTTCCGGCCTGCGCACTGGGCGCCGCCTCGTGAGAACAGGTTGAGCGACCAGTCGGAGTCCCCGGACCCGTCGAGCCAGATCTCGGGCGCCAACCGGTTCGCGTACGGGAACCTTCGCGCGCGATGGAATACAGCCGCGGGGATCAGGACTCGAGTTCCGGCGGGCACGGTTGTGCCGTGCCAATCGGTGTCGGTCGATGTCCGCCGGACGAGCGTCGGCGCCGCCGGCCACAACCTGATGCTCTCCTGGACGCACGCCCGGACGAAGTGAAGATCCGCGAGTCCGGCGACCGTACCAGGGCCACGCGTCGCATCGGCGGCGGCAATCTCCTCGATAGCCTGTGCCCTCGCCGCGGGATACGTGGCAAGCAGCGCCAAGGCATTGGCGACGACGGTCCGCACGGCATCGAGCGCCATGAGCCAGAACGGGACCTGGCCGTTCGCCTGCGTCTCCTTCGCCTGTGGCGCGCTCGGGAACAGACTGACGAGCGTGCCGGCCTCGGCGGCGTCGACGTAGCCCCTGATCCTCGCGTCCATCGACGTCCGGAGCCTTGCATTCCGGCCGCGATTCCAGACCTTCAAACCGAGCCAGTTGCCGTCCTCGCGCAGGCGGCTGTGCTCCTCGCTCAACTCGGTGTCATCAGCCGCCGCGTCGCCGAGCACGCAGCGGCGGCTGATCCGACGGAAGCCTGCAAGCGATCGCTCGTAGTCCAGGACGCTGGCCGTCGCAAGCGTTGCCGTAATCTCCTGGCCGACGATCGCGAGGAATCGCTCAGCGAACCGATGCGGCTCGTGGCCGTAGTCGAGCACTGCCTCGTTGAACGGGCGGCGCTGGACGCGGAGGGATGGCGGTGACGCGTTGAGCGCGTCGGGCGCGAACGGTTCGAGCGCGCGCTGCTTCTCGCGGGCATCGAGCGCGAATACCTCGACGGGCGAGTCGAGGACGCGGCGAACGTCCTCCGTCGTCAGGATCAGAAGTGTCTCCCCGAGGACACCGCGGAGCAGCAGGGAACGGCCGTCATGCCGCCCGGAGAGCCGCTGCACCGTCGCCACGGCCCACTGACCGGTGTTCAGGCGGGTGGCGAGCTCGGTCCAGAACGGCTGCGGGATCAGGGCTCCGCGGAGCAGGCTCGGGAGGGCGTAGGTCAGCGTGAAGCGGGCGTTCTCGAGGAGCGAGGCCCGCGGGAGTCCGGTCGTCATCGATTCCCGCCACTGGGCTCGCTAAGTGCCCGTTGATCGGTCGGCCGGCGCCGATCCTGGAGCACGTGGAACGCGGCCATGATGCCGGTCCCGACTGCCAGCGCCACGGCGAACCCGATCGGCGTCCCGCGCCCCGGCAGGAACGCGTCGCGGTAGAGGACCGTCACCACCAGGAGGGCGACGCCGTTGAGGATGAACAGCCTGGCGGCGGTCCGGATCTCGTCCCAGTCCTGCGCGAAGGCCATCGTCCCGCACCACACCGACCAGCCGAGGAACCACGCCGAGACCATCCGCGCGTCGAGCGGATTGAGCTCCCAGGCCCAGCGGGTCGCCGCAAACTCCGGGTTGAGGAAGAGGAGGAGGCCGTTCATCAGGAGCAGGCCGGTGACGAGGACGAGAAACCGCCTGAACCAGCGGTCGATGGGACCACCGGAGGTCGGTGCCGGCGCCGAGAACGTGCCCCGCGGGATGAGATAGAGCATCACGACCGGCTCGAAGACGTACAGGACGATCCAGATGTGAGCGAGCGGCGTCTCGAACGGGTTCCAGTGGAACTCCTCGGCGTGCCAGTACGTGGCGAACAGGAGGACTCCGGTGAAGACGAGGTTGCCCCACACGATCCAGCGAAGCCGCAGCCAGCTGCGCTCGAACGCCGCGTTGAGAAAGAAGGCTGTCCGGAACACGTAGCCGGCGCCGATGAACACCTGCGCGAAGCGCGGCTCGATATCCCACGCGAAGTATTCCGGCACGAACTGCGGGAAGAAGAGGAACCACACCGCGAACCAGGCCGCTGCGGCTGCGCCGAGCAGACCCCAGCCGAGGCGAGCCGGTTGTGCCACGTCCATCGCTGCCCCTCCTCGCCGGACCGCGGATCCGCGCGCTCGGCGACAGATTACGCCTTGCCGCCGACGAAATCTCGTTCGGACGCGCCGGCCCGGGTTCAATTGCGCCCGCCAGATTGGGCAGGTCACAACAGGCCTTGCAAAAGTGATCGGACGAGGTTAACGTACAACCAGATGGTTGTACTTCAAGCAGAGAGCGACGAGACGCTCAACCAGCTGTTCCGGGCGCTGGCCGATGGCACGCGACGCGACATCCTGGCGCGGTCGCTCACGGAAACGCCGTCGGTGTCGGCTCTTGCCGCGCGCTACGAGATGAGCTTCGCGGCGGTGCAAAAGCACGTCGCGGTGCTCGAGCGCGCGGGACTCATCCAGAAGCGTGCAAACGGCCGCGAGCAGCTGGTCTCCACCAACCACGCGCGGCTCCAGCGCGCCGGCGAGCTCCTCGACGAGTTCGAATCCATCTGGCGTCAGCGCATGGCGCAGCTCGACGATGTTCTGCTCCCGAAAGGAACGTGATCATGCCGCTCACCTCGGTCACCAAGGATCGCCGCGACGCTCAGCCTCACCGTCGTCGGCGACTATCCGGTTCCGCAAGAGCGCCTGTGGGACGCCTTTGCCGACCCGCGCCAGCTCGAGCGCTTCTGGGGACCACCCTTCGCGCCGGCGACCTTCACGCGTCATGACTTCACGGTTGGCGGTCGCGCCGAGTACTTCCTGACCGGGCCGGCAGGGGAACGGTGGAGCGGCTCCTGGAAGTTCACCGCGGTGAATCCAACGAGCTCGTTCGAGGCGCTCGACGGCGACGACAACGCCGATGACGAGAACATGCCGGCGGCGATGAAGTTCGCCTTCGAAGCCACGCCGACGGGATCGCGCATGACCTGCGTCACGACGTTCTCGAGCGTCGAAGCGATGGAGCAGACGATCCCGGGGATGGAAGAAGGGCTTCGCGCCGCGATGCCCCAGCTCGACGCGGTGCTTGCGGAACCGAATCTCGTGGGGAATCGAAGATGACGTCACCTGACAACGGAAGAAAGCCAAAGGTCGGCGCCGGCCGGCCCGTCAAGAACTCGGTCGAGGCGTCAACCCGCGCGACGCCGAAGGCACGCAAACCCACCAAGCGAACGGCCGCGCAAGGCAACGTCCTCACGACGCTGCCGGCCGCCATGACCGGCAGGGCAAGCCCCGCGAAGGCCGCGGTCGGCGACAAGCCGGTCTTTGCCTACATCAGCAGCCTGCCGCAGCCGCAACGCTCCATCGCCGAACGCGTCGATGCCCTGGCGGCCAAGACGCTGCCGGGCCTGCAGCGCTGCGTGAAGTGGGGCATGGCGTGGTATGGCGTCGGCGACGGCTGGTGCTTCTCGTGCGGCGGCTTCGCCGGCCACGTCAAGCTCACGTTCGGGCGCGGCACGGCACTCACGCCCGTACCGCCAGTTGCGCCGATCGGGATGGGCAAGGACTCGCGCGGCGTGGACCTCGAATCGGTGGACGACCTCGACGAACGCCAAGTCGCGTCGTGGATGAAGCAGGCCACGGCCATCCCCGGTTTCGGGGGGAAGAAACGATGAGCCACGAAACGGCGGCCGACCAGTGAGGACGCTCAGGATCATCGAGCGCTTCGATCTGCTGCTTGGCCGTCGCACCTACGATGCGTGGTCGGGCTTCTGGCCAAAACCGTGCCATCCGGCATCGTCTTCAGTACGTACAAGGTCGCCGGGCCTTTGAAGACCGGATAGAGCGAATCGCGGAGGGCGAGCCGTCGTGACCACGAGCGCGACCTTCCCATGCGCGGCATGCGGCAACGTCGCTGCGACAGTCACCCTCGTCGTGCCCGGCCAGACGGATCCGAGGCTGACACCTGAGCCACCAGGCGTCCCGCCAGGCGTCGATTCGATCTTCAGCTCGGCGTTCCCGGACCAGGCGCACCTCTGCCATCGACGGCGGTCCCGTCCCTGTGGCGCACGGCTTCGTCCCGATGGAGAAGGTTGCCGCCGCACTCGAGGCCGGCGACGCGGCTGCCCTCTTCGCCATCAACCCCGAGTACGCGCCGTTCTGGTGTCCGCGCTGCAGCGCGTCGTACTGCGACGACGACTACCGCTCGTGGGTCACATTCGACGAAGGGTTCTACGACGCCACGTACGGCGTCTGCCCGGAGGGTCACGAGCGCGAGCTCGACGACTGACGCGACGGCCCAGCCCGATGCGCGATCGGACGGTTAGCGCCAGCCGAGCTCCGGCGCAACGTATCTGAGGATGCTCTCGATCGCGTGGGCGTTGTACTCGACGCCGAGCTGGTTCGGGACCGTCAGCAGAAGCGTGTCCGCCGCCTCGATCGCCGTGTCCCCGGCGAGCTCCTTGACGAGGACGTCGGGCTCCGCCGCGTACGACCGCCCGAAGATCGCCTTCGTCTGCGCGTCGAGGTAGCCGACCTTGTCCGTCTCCTGGTTGCCGCGCCCGAAGTACGCTCGGTCGCGGTCGTCGACCAGTGCGAAGATGCTGCGACTGACCGACACGCGCGGCTCGCGCTCGTGCCCAGCCGCGGTCCACGTCTCACGGAACAGCCGGATCTGCTCGGCTTGGAGCTCGTGAAACGGTACGCCGGCGTCCTCGGTCAGGAGGGTCGACGACATCAGGTTCAGACCCTGCTGTGCTGCCCATTCCGCCGTCGCCCGTGATCCGGCACCCCACCAGATCCGATCGCGCAGACCCGGCGAATGCGGCTCGGGACGGAGCAAACCGGGCGGATTCGGGAACATGGGTGAGGGGTTGGGTTGGGCGAACCCGGCGCCCGTCAGCGCTTGGAGAAAGACGTCGGTGTGTTGGCGGGCCATGTCGGCGTCGGTCTGGCCGTCAGACGGCACGTAGCCAAAGTATCGGAAACCATCGATGACCTGCTCGGGCGATCCACGGCTGATGCCAAGCTGCAGGCGACCGCCCGCGATGAGGTCAGCGGCACCGGCGTCCTCGAGCATGTAGAGCGGGTTCTCGTAGCGCATGTCGATGACGGCCGTCCCGATCTCGATGCGCTTGGTACGAGCGCCGATGGCGGCCAGGAGCGGGAAGGGCGACGCAAGCTGCTGGGCAAAGTGATGGACGCGAAAGTAGGCACCGTCGGCGCCCAGGTCCTCGACCGCCTCTGCGAGCTCGATCGACTGGACCAGCGCGTCGGAGCCAGATCGGACCTGCGAGTACGGCGACGCCGACCAGTGTCCGAACGACAGGAAGCCGATCTTCTTCACACGCCGATACTAGGACCTCCTGGCTCTTCGTTGCCGCAACCCGGCAACCGATCGAGCGATTGTCTGCAGGGTTGGGTGCTCGGCATGGCCTGCCCTGACGGCGACCATGGCGCTCGGACCGACCGGCCAGCCGGCAGGCCCTGTCGCGGCCCCGAATGGGCCGTCCGGCTCGGCCGTCGCGCACAAATGGCCCATATACCCGCCTACGGTGGGTTATGCAAATCGTGTCGCACGGGGTCCCCAGCACCCATTACGCCGTCTCGGCAGGTCCCGCTGTCGCGGAGCCGACCATCGCGTTGGCCACCGCTGCGTGCTCTTCCCTCATTCGGGCCCCTCAGGTTGAGCTCTCCTCCGTGCCGGGCGGCATGTCCCATCGCCGCGCGCATTCCCGCGTGTCCTGGCGGAAAGGAGCACCTTGAGAGTTCCCACCACCCACGGCCTCCGGGCCATCGCGATCGCGACCCTGATCGGGATCGGCGGCGCCGCAGCCGCCGCCCCCGCCCCGGCATCCGCTGCCACTGACGTCCCGAACACGGGCGCACGAGTCGCCCGCATCGCCCTCAATCAGCGCGGAGACCAGTACGTCTTCGGCGGCATCGGTCCGAGCACGTTCGACTGCTCCGGCCTTGTGCTGTACGCCTACCGCAAGGCCGGCGTCGGCAACAAGATCGGCGGCGGGCACTCGGCCCGCGGCATGTACCTCTGGGGTCGCAGCCACGGCCTCACATCCCGTTCGCACCCGCGCGTCGGCGACGTCGTGATCTACGGGCGGGGCTCGCACGCCGGGATCTACATCGGGAATGGCCGGGTCGTCCACGCCCTCAACAGGCGGGTCGATATCGTCGTTACGAGCCTGCACGGCCTCACGACGCCGTTCACGACGTTCATCCACACGCGGATCCCGCACGGCTGAAACGAGCCCCTGGGGCAGTAGTGAGCGCGCCGCCGGCGACCCTGGCCCGGTCACCCGGCGGCGAGCTCGTCCTCGCGAGCGCGCGTGGCTCGATAGATACCCGGCAGCGTAGGTGCGATCAGTTGGCGCACGATGAATGCCGCCACGGCGGCGATGGCAATCACCGAGGTGAGCGACGGGTCCACGATGAGCGCGAGGAACACCGTGACGCTGAGCGGTGCGACGGCGGCTGACACGACCAGACCGGCAACAACGCCGAGCACCGCAACGTGTTGGGGGATACCCGGCAGCAGCAGGTTGATCGCCAGGCCGAACGCAGTCCCAGAGAAGATTGCCGGAAAGATGGGACCGCCGAAGTACGCGGTCGACAGTGTCCAGACGTTCAGCGCGAGCTTCGCGAACCCGATGCCGACGAGGCCGAACACGCCGATCTGTGCGGCATTGGACATGAGCTCAGGCGTCTCCTCCTGGCCCGAGAAAAGGAGTCCCGGCGCAAGGACCGCAGTGGCCGCGATGATCGAGCCGCCGGCGAGCGCAGCGAGCCACGGTCGCGCGCGCAGCGCCTGGAGCCGGACACGCACCTCGAGCATGGTTCGGCCGTAGGCGAGTCCGACCAGGCAACCACCGATGCCGAGTGGCACGGCAAGCGTCAGGTCGACAAGGCTGACGGTCGTTGACGGCGCGAACTGCAGGATCGGCGAGATCGCCTGTCCGCCGAGCTGCGCGTAGACCACCCATCCAGAAGCGCCGGCGGCGAGCCCTGCGACGATGCGGGTCCGGCTGATGCTGACCGCCTTGGGGCTGATGAGTTCCGCGGCGAGCAGCGCCCCGACCGGCGCTGCCCCGAAGAACGCGCCGAACGCACCGGCGACACCGGCGTAGGCAAGGGTCCGGACCTGCTCATGGCCCAGCGAGAAGCGGTCGCCGAGCCACGTGCCGATTGCTCCGTTGAGATCGATCAGCGCAGCCTCGGGGCCGATCGCGGCACCAGACCACAACGACGTTAGCGAGAAGCCGATCCCCGCGGGAAGGTGGTCGTATCCGATGCGCCCTTCGCGGTCGAACTCCGCCTCAGCGCGGCCCATATCAGCGGGCCGCCCCCGCGACAGGACGACGATCCCCGTGGCAAGGACTGTCATTGCGCTGACGACGGCGATCGACACGACCGGCGCGGAGATGGCCGGCACCGCCTCCGGCAACGTATGCCAGAGCAGCTCGATGCCGTAGTGGCTGGCCGCGACGAACAGCCACGTCGCGAACCCGCACACGATGCCGACGATGATCGACGCGAGGAACAGGATGGCGGCGGCACGACTGGCGGTGACGCTGTCGACGTCCTGCTCATGCGCCGACGACTCGCCGGATGTGACCTGCGTGCCTTTCCTCGGACGGCTGGCAGTGCCCGTTCCCTCATCCATCCGGCCGATAGTAGGTTGTCGTCGGCGTCAGGCGAGCACCAACTCCAAGATCAAGAGCCTGGTTCGCGTAACCCGGGCTTGGCCGGCCGCCGATACGGCGAGCAGGCGGCGATTCGTCCTTGAGGTTGCCGCCGCGACGCAAGGTTATGCACCGGGGATCGCGGACCCTGGGAAGGATCACGTTCCCCATTGTTAGTCGATGCCCTCAGCGGGGCTGTTATGCGCCCGCAACGGTCCACCCGTCAGGGTTGGACGATGGATATCAAAGAGACCTTCATCGCAGCGAACAGCGCCCTGACCGACCTCGTCCGGCGCGTGCGGCCGGAACACCTGACGCTCGAGGTGCCGGCATATGCCCGCTTCCACGACGGCCAGACGCTCCGCGACTCGCTGAACATCATGGCCTACGAGAATCAGTGCGTGCCGAAGGTGCTCGCGGGTGAATCGGGGCTCACGAGGAACCCGGAGTTCGACCGTGATCTCCTCGGCGACGACCTGGCGGACAACTACGAGCGACTCGCCGCCGAGGCGAACGCGTCCGTCCGCGCACATGCCGACCTCGACCGGACCGTCCACATGTCGTACGCCGACGTCCCAGCGAGTGGCTACCTGTCCGACATCTCGCTCAACCGGACCATGGCCCTGTTCGACGCCGCCGCCCTGACCGGTCTCGAGCCGCACCTGGATGTCGAGGCGATCCGTGAGATCCACGCGATCGCGACCCGCAATGGCGATCTCCTGCGCAATATGGGTATCTTCCCGCCCGAGATCACCATATCCAGCGACGCCGACTCCGAGGACCGATTCCTGGCCTACATCGGAAGGCAGCCCACCGACAGGTCGGTGATTGGGTCAGGACGTTCCTGATCGCGGACTGCGGATCGCGAGCAGGAACTCGGTCCGGGCAGGCCCCCGAATGATCGCTACTAGCGCGTGATCGCTGCCGCCGGACGAACCTCGGAAGCACCCTCCGTGATCGCAAGCGTGCCGCGCCAGCAATCCGTCGTGACGCCGTCATGGTCGCACTGGATCTCGGTGTACTGGCCCTTGACGAGGTTGCCCTTGCCCCAGCCATCGACCACGACGCCCGAAATCTCGGCCTGAAGACCGGTCTGCTCGACATGGACCAGCGCGCTGAATGGCCGCTCCGAGCCCTGGAAGTTGTAGATGGCCGAGATCACTGTCGTCGGCCCCGCCGTCATGTCGAGGACCTTTCCGGCGTAGGCGCCGTCGCCGACGTCGCCGCCGACAAGGCCCGCCATTTCTGGTCCCTGACCAACCATCCACTTCGTGAACGTCGCGTTTAGCGAACCCATGGCCGAACCCTCCTTGGCCGAGCGATCGCGGCTCATGCAGTCCGCGACCAGGCCACCACGTCCGATTCTAGTCGGGCGTCCAAGCCCAGTAAGCCGGCCGCGTTACGTTGGCTTCTTCCGGCGGATCGCGAATCCGCTCGAACTGCTGTGGTACGGCCTACGCTGTCCGTCAACTCGAAGGAGCTGCCCCCAATGAAAGCCGCGATCTTCGGCGGTCCACGCAACCTCACAGTCGGCGAACGCCAGGACCCCGTGATCGAGGAGCCGTCGGACGCGATCGTGCGGGTCACAACCGGCGCCGGTGCGGTAGGACGATGGTGACCAAGGGGCCCGCGGGTCCGCTGCCGTCCCGGGAGGATCGGATCTCGGCGGGGGCCAGGGCCAGGGACAAGGCGTCACCGGCGTCGCTCGGAACATGGTCGCCGAATCCCGATCGGGCCGACCCCATCGGATTGCTCGAGAGCCAGTCGGCCACCCGCCTGCAGGATCTCGTGCCGGTCCGCTATGGCCGGATGGCGATCTCGCCCTTCTCGTTCTATCGCGGCGCGGCTCTGCCGATGGCATCCGACATCGCGGCGGGACCGAACTCGGGCATCTCGGTCCAGCTCTGCGGTGACGCACACGCATCGAATTTCGGATTATTTGCCTCGCCGGAGCGCGACTTGCTGTTCGACATCACCGACTTCGACGAAACCCTTCCCGGGCCGTTCGAATTCGACCTCAAGCGTCTCGCGGCGAGCCTTGTCGTGGCCGGCCGAGAGCTCGGCGTGACCGGCCGTGACGCGAGACACATGGTCCACCGTGCGATGCGCTCATATCGCGAACGGATGACCGGCTACGCGAAGATGCGCGCCATCGACGTGTACTACGCGCGCGTGGACGCCACGGAGATCCTCGCCTACGCCAACAAATCGGCGCGCGGAATGATCGAGAGGACGGTCAAGGCAAGCGCCCATCACGACGCCGTCCACTCGTTGCCGAAGCTCACCTCGCTCGTGGACGGCAAGCGCCGCATCGTGGAGCGTCCCCCAACGCTCATCAAGCTCCCCGACATGACCCAGTTGCTGGCCGATTCGGCTCTCCGAGCGTATCGCGAGACGCTCCAGGAGAACCGGCGCGTTCTCCTCGATCGGTATCGGCTCACGGACTTCGCGCTCAAGGTCGTGGGCGTCGGCAGCGTCGGGCTCGGAGCCTTCGTGGCCCTCTTTGTCGGTGACTCCGACGACGATCCGCTGCTCCTCCAGGTCAAGCAGGCGGAGGCGTCCGTATACGAGCGGTATCTCGGACCGGACATGCACGGAAGCCACGGCGAGCGCGTCGTCACCGGCCAGCGTCGCCTTCAGGCGGCGAGCGACATCCTCCTCGGCTGGGCGGTCGGCGAACGAGGCCAGCACATGTATGTCCGGCAGCTCCAGGACCAGAAGGGCAGCGCGGTCATCGACACGATGACGGTCGAGGAGCTCGCGACCTGGGGCGAACTCTGCGCATGGGCCCTCGCACGCGGTCATGCGCGATCGGGCGACCCGGCCACGATCGCGGGCTACCTCGGGACCGACAAGGAGTTTGAACACGCGATGGCGACCTTCGCCGAGGCCTACGCGGACCAGACCGAGCTGGACCATGCGGCACTGCTGGCCGCCATCAAAACTGGTCGGATCTCGGCAGACCTCGGAGTCTGAATCGCCACGCGCGCCGACGCCTCCCGCGACCTGGCACGACGGCGAGCCGATCGTCGAACACGAGTTCCTCAAGGTCACCGGCTGCCGTAAGCCGAGCGAGGAAACCGTTCCGCCAGCGGGCGGCCTCTTCATAAACACAGAGCGGCCAGACGGCCGTCGCGGATGCGGGTGCTGACCAAATGGATCACACGATGAATGCACGGGAAGGATCGTCGATCAGACGCAAACTCGAGGGTCGTCGATCACTGACTTCGCCGGCGAGGATCCTCGCCGCCGTCGCACTCGTTGCAGGCTGTGCCTCTGCGGCCGCCGTCGGCCCAACGGCGGATCCTGCTGCGCCCGCGAAATCGGACACCCCCGTGACAACTGTCTCGCCTGCGGTATCGCAGACCGCGCCACCCGCCGCCGCGGCAACGAGCGCTACCTGACGCCGGAGCGCCATCGGGGCTCGCACGTCGATACCCGCCCCACCCCATGACAGGGTTGTCAGCGCGTGCGGATCTTCGCCTCCGTGTCCCTGAGGTGGGTGTCGTAGTGGCCGATCAGGACCAGCCCGATCGTCTCCGCGAGCGCCTGGGATCGGGCACGTGGCGGCCGAGTGGCCAGGTTCAACTGCTCGTCCGTGAGCCCGAGGATGAGCTCGGCTCCTTCCTCGGTGCGCGACGAAGAAGCGAGACCGCGACTTCGGGTGACAGGTCGGTAGTGAGCTGCTTGCGCTCGAGGACCGGACGTCGCGAAGGCACCTTCTGCCCGACCGTGAGGCGGACGATCCACTGGTGGTAGCCGGCGGCCTCGATGACATGCTCAGCGTCCTTGCCGATCGACCACACGCCTGGTGCCGGAATGTGCCGCCAACGATCCATCTCGATGAGCGCGACGACCTCGATCAGCGCGGCGGCAGCCTCATCGAGTCGCGCCGCAAGTGCCGCCGCCCGCTCCGACCGCGCCTGCGCGTTCACGCGGGGCATTCTTTGCGGACGTTGGCATGACGTCAACGGGCCGAGGGACGGCGGCTCGTCGCGCACTGCCCGGTCTTCATTCGGCCAAGCGACCCGCTGATGCGACCGACTCGGAGGGCTCCTACTGCCCTGCGGCCCGGAAGGTAACCACGTGCATCAGCCAGTTGCCCGACACGGACGCTGTCGCGGAGTAGCTGCCGACGCTGGTCACTACCCGGTCGAAGACGATGTCAGCGTCCGGGGACGTGATGATCCGGGTCGTGAATCCCAGGCTCGAGGCGGTGAAATTCCCGTCTGTCATGCCGGCACCGAACACCAGCTCAATCGCGGAGGTGGTGGTAACGCTCCCACTGCTCGAGCTGCTCGAACTTCCTGATGCCGAGCCGGCCTTGTCAAGCGGGTTGGACAGATCGAGTCCGCTGTACTCGGTGATCCGCACGTCGACATAGGCCGCCGCCTGGCTGAACGTGACCGTTACCTTGTTCGTGCCCGCTGCCGCGGTCCGGACGTTCGGTGCGTAGTAGATCGCCTGGCTCAGGCCCCGTCCGCGCGCCGTCGGCGCGGCAAGCTGGTAAGTGTTCCCGGCGCTATCAGTCACCGAGCTGATCGTCGACGACATGTCATTCCAGCCGACCGCGATGATGTTCGTGTTCCCTGCCGTCTGCGTTGCCTGGTACGTGACGGAGACCGTTGACTGGTTCGTCTGAGGTGTCGCCGCCCTGACCTGGACGAAAGCCGGCGTCGGTGGTGGGGTCGTGGCCGTATAGGTCGCCGTGAAGACCTGGTCCCCCGGCGGAGCCACAATCTGATGGAGCTTGGTCCCTCCGTCAGACCAGGATGCGAACGCGTAGGCAGTCTGCCCGGAGGTCTGGTTCGGAGCCTCGATGGTATGGGTGAAACCGACCAACGTGTCGTAGACGAACGGCGTCACCTTTGCGATCCCATCGATCTGGAGGGACAGCCCGGTCGGCGCGGAACTGAACGTGAGATTCACCTTGCGTGGCCAGATGGTCACAAAGGTTGACGAGGTCAAGCCCGATGTATCGGTCACCGTCAGCCCGATACGGTAGCGGGTGTTGCCGCTGAAGTCGTGGCCCGACGTCGGGATGGCGAAGGTGCCGCTCTTCACGCCGACGACAGGGATGCCCGGGTGTATGTGGCCCTCGTGAAGAAAGTCGATGGTCCAGGTGAACGCGCTGGCCGGGAGTGTGCCGTCCTCGGCATCGGTGGCTGCACCGCTGAAGGAGACGACATCGCCAGCCTGGAACACCAACCCGTCCGCCGGCGACGTGATCGAGACAGCAGGCACGGTGCCTGCGCGGATCGTGATCGGCGTGGCGCCGTTGGCGTTGACCCCGTCCGATACGGTCAGCCGCGCGCTGTACTGGCCGGCCTGTGCATAGCTGTGACTTGGGTTTGCGGTCGCGGACGTTGCCCCGTCACCGAAGTCCCAGGCATATGTGAGCGCCTGGCCCTCGGGATCGAGCGACCCCGCGCTCGAGAACGACACGTTGAGGGGCACAGCACCGGTCGTCGGGTCCGCCGAGGAGATCGCCACCGGGGACTGGTTGCCCTGGGTGAACCGGATCCGGCGGATCTTGCTCTGGCCGAACGTTTGACTGTTGTCGTCGTAGCCCAGGTCGATGTAGTAGATTGCCCCGTCTGGCCCTTCGGCCAGGCACACGATGTCGCCGTACGGGCCGTCGACCGAGCCGTCAGCGGGCTCGAAGTTCTCGACGCTTACGAAGTTGCCGCCGGCATCCAGCTCAAGACGGCGGATCCAGTTCTGGGTGTAGTCCGCGAAGAAGTAGTCACCCCGGTACGATGCCGGGAACTGCGATCCGCGGTAGACGAACCCGCCCGTGACAGAGGCATCTCGACCCAGATGCGGATATGCGTAGATCGGGCTGACGCAGGGCGTCGGGCATGAACCCTCGTTGTTCGGCCAGCCGTAGTTGGCGCCGGCCGCTCCGACGTTGATCTCCTCTTTTGCCGTCGCGTAGTCATTGCCACCGACGTCCCCGATGTACATGCGTCCCGACGTGGCGTCGTATGACGCGCGGAACGGGTTTCGAAGCCCGAGGGCCCAGATGGAGTCGACGTTGGGTCCAGTGCCGTCGTAAAACGGGTTATCTGTGGGTACGGTGCCGTCCTTGTTGATCCGGTGCACCTTGCCCCGTGGCGACGTCATCAGCTGGGCGTCAACAGCGCGAAAATGTTCGCCCGTCGTGAAGTACAGCTTGCCGTCGTTGCCGAACATGATTGCCCCGCCGTGGTGCTCGGAGCTCGAGTCCAGGGGATCCTCGTAGAGCACCATCTCGCTGCCTGCAACTGTCCCCGTAAACGTACTGTTGGCAGTGAACCGCGAAAGGCGGTCATGGTTCGGCGTGCCGAGGGTGTAGAAGACGTAGTAGTAGCGGTTCGTGGTGAACAAGGGGTCGAGTGCGATGTCGTAGATCCCCTGCTGCACACCCGCGGTCCCGATATTCGCGATCTGGAGGAACGGCGTCTGGTCGGGTGTGCTGTAAGGCGGCGGCAGGACCCGGATGATGCCCGCCAGCTCGACCACCAGCATGCGCGCATCCGGGAGGAACTCGATGCTCGTCGGCAGGTTGAAGCCCGTCGCAAGGATCTCGTTCTGGAACAGGCTGGCCGTGGCGACGTTTACGGTGACGGGCGCGGATGTGGTCGCGTTGCCGGCTGCGTCCTGCGCGCGGGCGGTCAGGGCGTGAGCGCCGTTCGCCCACGCTCGCGTATCCCATGCCACGCCGTAGGGCGCCGCGGTATCGGCGGCCCCAAGAGCGACGCCGTCAGCGAAGAACTGCACCGACTGCACGGCAATGTTGTCGGTCGCGCTCGCGGTGACGTTCACGATGTCCGCCACCTGGGCACCGCCGGCTGGCGACGTGATCGCGACCGTGGGCGGCGTGGTGTCGCCTGGCGTCGACCCTCCGAGCCCTTGGGCCATGTCTGCCTGGATCTCCGCGGCTGTCAGCGCGCGATCGTAGATGCGCACATCGTCGATGCGGCCGGCCAGGTAGTAGCCGCCGTTGCCACGGCGTCCGATCCGGACGGTCGTTGTGGAGCCCAGCTGCGTCGATGTGATCGACCCAAGCTGTGCGCCGTTGTTCGCCACGCCATCGAGGTAGACCGTCATCGTCGCGGCCGTGGCGTCGTACACGCCTGCGACGTGGTACCAGGTGCCGGTCTGCAGCGTCGTGAGCCCGTAGCGAATCATGTCGGCGCCCGTGCTGTTCGTCAGCTTGAACCCGATCGTCCGCGTCCCGAGATCCTTCGTGGTGTCGAGCTGGAACCCCGTGGTGCCTTTCTTGGAGACGATCACGGCGTCGTCGACAGGGAACGAACTCGAGTTGATCCAGGCGCTGATCGTCATGCTGCCGGTCAGCCTCAGCGAGGTCGGATTACCCAGGTCGATGTAGTCATCCGTCCCGTCGAAGCTGACCGCGCCGCCGTACTTGCCAACGACCCAGGTAGGCCCGTTGATCAGCGTCCCGGTGATCCCGTGTCCCGTTGCGTCGGCAGCGCTCGTTCCAGAACCGGCGTCCAGGGCATAGGCGGCGAGAGGGCCGCTGGGCGGCGGCGCCGCGTTGGAGACCGTGACATTCACGGGCGGCGACGTTGTCACGTTGCCTGCGGCATCGCGGGCGCGCGCCGTGAGCACATGTAGCCCATCGCTCGTCGTCGCCGTCGCCCATGGGACCGAATACGGGGACGAACCGTCCTCCGCCCCAAGGTTCGCCCCGTCGAGCCGGAACTGCACGCCAACGATCCCGACGTTGTCGCTCGCATTCGCCGTCAGCGTCACGGCACCCGTCACCGTCGTGCCGTCGCTGGGCGCAGTCACCGAGACGGACGGCGGTATCGTGTCCGGTGGGGGACCCTGCGTCGTCGCTGACGCGCCTGCGGACTTGGCGGACTCGTTTCCGGCCGCGTCGAGTGCGCTCACCGTGTACGTGTAGGTGGTTCCGGGCACAAGCCCGGTGTCCTGGAACGCGGTCGACGCCGGGGTGGCGACCGCCGTCCCGTCGCGGAAGACTCGGTAGCCAGTGACACCGACGTCGTCCGTGGACGACGCCCACCCGACGTTGATCGCGGAGGTCGAGATTGCGGTTGCGCTCAGGCCGGTCGGGACGGTGGGCGGCGTGGTGTCGGGGGTGCTCGGGTCCGGCCGGAAGGCGACCAGACGCATCACCCATGACGAGCTGTTCTGCGTCGCAGTCGCCGAGTAAGGCCCCGGGATACCCGCGATGCGATCCTGAGTCTGATTGCCGGAGAGCGTCGAGCGCACCGTCCACCCCTGACCCGCCTCGGTCACCCTTGACGACGATGCGCCGGCGGCAAAGAGCAGGTCGCCGCCGACGGTTGTCACCGCCGGCCCGGAGTCCATGGCGGTGGCGCTGCCGCTAGCGACCGATGTCGCGTCAAGCGGGTTGCTGCGATCAACACCCGCGTACTCGTGGATGTAGATAACCGCGAAGCTGGTGATCGCCGTGGCGAATGTCGCCGTCACGGTGGTCGCGCCACCGGCGACGTTCTTCGCGTAGAACGTCTGCTCGCTCCACGTCGAGGCCCACGCTCGCCGTGGGCCGACGCTCACGTACGCGTTGCTTTTGCTGTCAGCGACCGTGACTGCACCGGCGTTGTTCCAGAAGACGCTCACGACGACCAGGTTTCCGGCGGAAGTCGCCTGACTGAATGCGACGCTGTTGGTCGTCCCGGATTTGACCTCCGCCGCGCGCGCCTGGACGAACGCTGGGGCGGCCGCGTGCACCGGCGCTGGTTCAGCGACAGAAGCGAACGTCGCAGCGACCAATGCAGTAGCGATCAGCAGGGTTCGAACGCGCAACGGGACCCCTCAGACCCTCAGACCCCTGAGCCAAAGGGACTCGTGCACATTGTGCGCCTGTCCTGCCCGTGAATCCAGCGCAGTCGGCGGCAGTTCGCCGGGAAGGTCGGGAACTATAGTCGGGCGCCTTGTTGCGACACAGTCGCGGACTCCGCCAAAAGGGATGGTGCCGCACGGTCGTGCACAGGTAATATCCGGGTTCCGGCGGGGGAATCTCGATCGGGGCCCCGCGGCCGGCAGCCGCCATCCCGCCTCGCATCGCCGGAACAGGGGAGGCCGCCAACCGTTCGTCCCACTGCCCACAACCAGCGCGTCGAGAGGCCTGACCGGAGCCCCGCTCGAATCCACCGACGGACTCGCACGCTTTCGCTAGCGCCGGACACCGTCCGGCCGCGAGATCGAGTCCCTGGAAAACAAACACCCACGAGGAGGCAAGCCCAATGAGTGATCAGGAGCAGGTGCCCGAGACCCTGGCGGTCTTCGTACTCGACAGCGGTGCCGCCGCCAAACGCCTCCTCGAGGCCGTCGAGAAGATCGACGAGGTCAACGACAACGTGCAGATCGTCGACGCCGCGATCGCCGAGCGAACGAAGCGGCGCGGTGCCGTCAAGGTCCACCAGACGCGGGATCGGGGTGCCCTGAAGGGCGGCGTCCGTGGCACGGCGATCGGCGTGGTCGTGGGCGCGCTCATCGCGGGTCCGGCGGGCGCCGTCGTGGCCGGCGCGGCCGGCGGACTGCTCAACAGCCTGCGCAACAAGTTCCACGACATCGGCGTCGACGATAAGTTCATGAAGCAGGTGACGCGCGAGATCGAGAAGGGCAAGAGCGCCCTGTTCGTGCAGTACACGGGCACCTGGGCCGCGTCGATCGGGTTGGTCGAGCAGGCGATCCAGGCCGAGAACGCCCTGCTCATCACGAGCACGCTTCCCGCAGAGACCGCGGCTGCACTCCGGGCGCTGGTTGAGCCGGCCGCCGAATCACTCGGCGGGGATGAGGTGGTCGCCGACTTCGAAATCGAGGTCGAGGAAGCCGCCGAGGAAGTCGCGCCCGTCGCAGTCGCTGCGGACGCCGGCGCCGGAGATGACCTGACCCAGCTGGTCGGGATCGGACCCAAGGCGGCAAGTGCCTTGACCGCAGCCGGGATCGCGACCTACGCTGCGCTGTCCGAAGCGAACGAGCCGCAGATCCGCCGCGCGCTCCACGATGCCGACATGACGCCGCCGGGCAATGTGTCGACGTGGCCGATGCAGGCATCCCTCGCCAGCAAGGGCGACTGGCAGGGCCTGATGAAGCTCAACGAGAAGCAACGAGCCGCAGCGAAGCCCGCCGCGCCTCGGACCGAGGCTGCCGCCGCGGCTCCGCCCGACGACCTGACCCAGATCAACGGCATCGGTCCGCGGATCTCGTCCATCCTGAACGACGGCGGGATCACGACCTACGCCGACCTGCAACGTGCGAACACCGGGGAGCTTCGACAGATCATCGCGGTCGGCGGAGCACTGCCACCCTCGAGCCTCGAGAGCTGGCCGACGCAGGCCGCCTACGCGGCGAAGGGAGATTGGTCCGGCCTGGCGTCCTACAACCGCCGCTGACATCCCGCGTCCCACGCCCGGTCGAATGGCCGGGCGTGGTGCTGACTCCGCACGACCGATTTGCGCTGCGCGCCTGATGTAGCGCGATGCTGACGTTCATGGCGCAGTACGGGCCGGACTCCCTGTCGGGGTGGCTGGTGTTGCTGTTCGTGGCGAACCTCCCGCTGCTGCTGGTGTCCACCCTCGTGGTCCTGGTCGTCATTCGTGTCGCGGTCGCAGCATGGGCCCGCTACCGACCGCCAGAGCCCAGGGCGGGGGAGTTCGTCGTTCCCCATGACCCCGAAGGCACGGCCGCATACCTGCGGGATCGTGCTCGGGACAAGCGTGACCGGCCCCATGCGGAACGTTGAGGTCATGCCCAGGCCCAATCCGGCTCCCGTTTCATTGCGTAGGTAGTCCTGCGAGCGGCGCCGGAGGAGGATTGCCTGTGGTGAAAACGATCGTCAACACGCCGGACGCCCCCGGGTCGGGGTCTCACGGCACGTTTCCGTATAGCCAGGCCGTGGTCGCTGGCGGGCTCGTCTTCGTCAGCGGGCAGGGTCCATTCGATCCAGCAACCGGTTCCATCGTCGGTTCGACCATCCAGGAGCAGACGCGGCAGGTGCTCCGCAACTGCGACGCCATCCTCCGCGCCGCGGGGAGCTCGATCGACAAGGTCGTCAACGCGACCTTCATCCTTCGGCACCCCGAGGACTTCGCCGGGATGAACGAGGAGTGGGCTCGCTGGTTCACGACCGATCCGCCGGCGCGACAGGGTGCCGCGCATCCCCTGGACATCGAAGGGTTCCGGATCTCGATCGCGCTCGTCGCCGAAGCCTGAAGCGCCCGATCAGGGCAGGAAAACACCGGCCCCCGCCACCGCCACCTGGCGGCGCGGGGGCCGGTCCGAACGTTCGGGAAGCGGCGCAGGTTACTCGAGGCTCGCCGGCAGCGTGATCCCACCTTCCTTGACCGGCCCGGTCATGTCCTGACCTTCAACGGCAGAGTCCGGAATATTCCTGACGAACTGCGAGCAGTCGTCCCAGACACCTTCCGCTCCCCCGTAGAGATTGACCTGCTGTGGCGAGGTGTCGCGGACCGTTACAGCCACCCATTGTCCGACGGGCGACAACTCTTCGCCCGAGGTTTCCTCAGTCGCGCCTGCGAGGAACCAGGTCTGGTCGTCGAACTGCCGAGCGCACTGGAGCCCGACCGTGTATTCGCCCTCGCCTGTATACGTGATTACGGCGCTACCGGAGAGGCCGGTGACGGGGCTTCCAGCGACGGTACGACCCAGGATCGAGCCGTCAGCCAACCCGTCCATGTCGACGGAGATCTCACGATCGGCATCGAACGTGAACTGCCCCGTGATTGGACTGGGCGAGCCCGTAGGGCCACGTAAGCCGGCCGTGGCCGAAGGCGCGGGTGAGCTGGTTCCGGCCGGCACACCGACGCTCGCCTCACCGGGCAGGAATCGGGTCCCCACCACGACTGCCAGGAGAACGACGGCGGCAACGGCGCCGATCTTGATGAATGCGCTCATTGTCTGGGACCTCCACGGCGACCACCTGGATCGCCGCTGGGGCGTCGAGGGCAGCTCGGACAACACGGCGTCCAGGACCCGGTCCGGGATGCCATTCGAGCCAGCCTCCAGCCAGGACCGGACGATGCGTGTGGCGTCGCGTTCGGACTTCATTGGGCTGCCTCCCGCGCCACCGGTCGCGCGTCGGCTTCGAGGGCCGCGCGCAGCGCACGCATCGCATAGAAAAGTCGGGATCGAACGGTGCCGATGGGAACGCCGAGCGCCTCGGCCACGTCGACGAGCGAAAGGTCAAGGTGGTGGTGCAACACGACGACTGCGCGGTGATCGATCGACAGCCGTCGGAATGCACGCTCCAGCTGGTCGCGATCAGCGATCGTCGCGATGTCATCGGAAGCGAATGTTTCGTCGAAGTTCATCAGGCGGAGGTTCGGCGCCAGGCGCCGAGACTTCTTTGCCTCGGAGTAGCAGGCACGGACGAGCAGGCGATAGGCCCACGCGTCGAAGCGTGCGGGATCGCGAAGCTGTGGAAGGTCTCGCCAGATGGTGAGCAGCGCCTGCTGCGTCGCATCGTCGGCAAGGTCGACGTCGCGAAGGATCCGGTGAGCGATCGCATGCAGCCGGCTCCCGATGACGACGGCGAGGCTCGCGAACGCCCCCTCGTCACCGTGTTGCGCCTGCACGACCAGCTCGGTGGTATCCACGCCGCTCCCGTGTTGAGCGCCCAGCCAGTCCGGGCGCATCTACAGGTGTATGGGAGCCGGGACAGGCCGCGCGACTCAATCTGCGCCATGCTGCCCGGCAAATGATGTGTGCGATCCACGGAACTGAGGGCACGTGACGGAACCGCGGCTTGCCCTTGGCCGCAGCGAAATTCTGGCGCATCGACGGCTGGTCGGATCGCTCGATGTGCGGATGCCCGCGGGCAAGGCATCGCTCGAGCGCGCCGCATGGGCCGGACTCCAGGACAGCATGCCGCGTGCCGCCCTGCTCTCGATCCATGCGCGCGTCGGGGGCACGGGGCCTACCGCGCTGGAGGACCCGTCCCTCGTCCAGGTTTGGGGCCCGCGGTACAGCACGTACGTCATTGCGGCCGCTGATCGAGCGGTCTTCACGCTCGGCCGCCTGCCTGACGAGGACAAGGCTCGCCGCCGCGCCGAGGACATGGCGAGCCGCCTCCACACGTTCCTCGCCGGACGTGCATTGAGCCACGACGAGGCCGGCAGCGGCGTCGGCGTCCATCCGAACGCGCTTCGCTATGGGGCGCCCACGGGACGGATCCTGATCCGTTGGGATGGAGCCCGGCAGGCGACCGTCTGGACCGTGCCACCGCCGGCGATCGATCCGGCCGATGCCCGCCAGGAGATGGTGCGCCGGTATCTCCGTGTGTTCGGGCCGGGCACGCCCGAGGCGTTCGCCGAGTGGGCAGGCGTGTCGTCCGCGTCAGCGCAGACGGCGTTCGCGGCTCTTGAACCGTCACTCGTGCACGTCCTGACGCCAATCGGCGAGGGCTGGATCCTCGCTGCGGACGAGGCCGGGTTCCGTTCCCCGCCAATGCCCGCCGCGCCGGCCAGGCTCCTCCCGAGCGGAGACACGTTCTTCCTGCTCCAGGGCGCCGACCGCGAGCTTCTCGTCCCCGACCCGGACCGGCGGGCGATGCTGTGGACGCCGCGCGTGTGGCCCGGCGCCGTCCTCGTCGCGGGCGAGGTCGCCGGCACGTGGCGACGGTCGCAGGCGGTCGTGACCGTCGAGCCGTGGCGAACGCTGGCGACCGCGCAACGGCACGCTGTCGAGGAGGAGGCCGCGACGCTGCCTATACCCGGGCCGAGGGGCCCAATTCAGGTGCGCTGGATGAGCTAGCCCCGCACCATGACAATCGAGGTTTCGAACCCCGACTGACCTAGCACGCGCAACATGACAGCAAGGCCCGGGTCCCCGACCCGGGCCTTCGTCATCTCGGGTGTCAAGGGTTCATGCCATCCCCTGACGCATACCGTCGCCCATACTGGCGAGGGAGGTTTCGAACTTGAGCCCGACAGAACAACTGGACGCCATTGGCCGGCCCACGACTGCCTATGTGGCGAAGGCTGCAGGTGACGCCCCTGGTGTCGTCCTGTACCACGCATGGTGGGGCCTCAACGACGATGTGAAGGCGTTCGCGGATCGGCTCGCCGAGGGCGGCTTCTTCGTGATCGCGCCCGACATCTATCGCGGCTCGATCACGGCCGAGATCGAGGAGGCAAAGCAGTTGACCCGGTTGGTGGATGAGGCCGACGCCGACGCGATCGCCCTGGCTGCCATCGACCGGCTTGCAGAGCGGCCGAACGCGCCTGGCCGGATCGGTGCCGTCGGTTTCTCCTTCGGCGCTCATTGGGCAATGTGGGCCGCAGCGCAGCGGGACGCGGTGGGCGCCTCGGTCGTGTACTACGGCACGACCGGCGGGCCGTTCCTCGCAGAGGCACAGGTCCCGGTGCAGGGCCACTTCGCCGCAGACGACCCGTTCGAAGGGCGGGAGGACGTTGCCGCGTTCGAGGGAGCGCTTCGTCAAGCCCGCCGCGAGGTCACGATCCATACCTACCCGGCGACGGGGCACTGGTTCGCTGAAACCTCGCGGGACGCTTACCGGCGTGAGGCGGCCGAACAGGCGTTAGCGCGTACCGTCGAATTCCTGCGGGAGCAGCTTCGTCCGACGTAACGGAGACACATCATCGTTCGCGCTTCTGTAACGCGCTGCCGTCGCTCGCTGACCCTTGGCGGACGTTCGGATGAGCATGCTTGTGAGCGTGGATGACGAACGACTGACCACAGGCGAGCTGTTGACGCAGTGGCGAGACGCGACGCGTGCCGCGGAGCTCGCCGAGCGCCTGGCCGAGGTCGCAGCGCAGGCCGCAGACCAGTCCGATCGGAGCGCGCTGGCCTCGAATCAGATCGCCCGGATGGCCGAGAAGGCTGCCTTCGCCGCGGAGCGAGCTGCACGGAGCGCCCGCAAGGCGGCGCGACAGGCCGAGGCGCTCGTGACCGCCCGCGTCCCGGAGGCACAGGCGCGCGGTCGCTGATCACAAGGCGGGACGGGCGTCGGGTCATCGTCAATGGCTGCCCCACAGCCCGTACCATCTCGCGCATGACAGCCGACGGCATCCGCGCCGCGATCGAGGCGGCGACTGGCCATTACGCGGCCCACCCTGAAGCGGCCCGCGCGATGGACAGCGAGGCAAGGGCAACGCTCGTGGACGGGCTCATCATCGAGGTCGAGGGATCCGGCGGTGAGCGCCTGACCACCGACATGGTTCCGTCCGTGGGTGGAACCGGGTCCGCCCCGTCGCCCGGCTGGTTGCTGCGGGCAGCCGAGGCCAGCTGCGTCACCACCCTGATCGCGATGCGTGCCGCCGTCCTCGGTATCACGCTGCGCACCGTCGACGTCACGGTCGATTCTGAGTCCGACGATCGCGGAATGCTCGGGATGGACGACGCTGTGCCGTCCGGCCCGCTGTCGGGCCGCGTCCGGGTGCGCCTCACCGCTGAGGGCGCCGACGACGCCACGCTCGTCGAACTCGCGAAGTGGGGCGTCGAGCATTGCCCCGTGTGCAACGCGCTCGAGCGCCCGGTCCCGATCACCGTCGAGGTTGCAACGAGCTAGCCGTCACGAGGTCGCGCAGCGATGCCCACCACCAATCCACTCGAGGAATTGCCGGTCCTCGCGTTCTTCATCATTTTCGGGGTTGTTTCCTTCGTCGCCTACGAGATCGGCTTCCAGATCGGTCACTGGTACCAGGCGCGAACGCCAGACATAAAGGAGGGTCCGACGGGCGTCCTCGTCGGCTCCATCCTGGCTCTTCTGGCGTTCCTCCTCGCGATCACCATGGGCATGGCGTCCGATCGCTTCGACACGCGGCGCGGCCTCGTGCTCGAGGAGGCGAACACGATCCAGACGACGTATCTGCGAGCCGGATACCTCCCGGAGCCTGCGTCGAGCGAGATCCGGAACCTGCTCCGCGCATACGTGCCGCTACGGGTCGCGCCTCCCGATCTGGCGACGCTCCAGGAGAACGCGCAACGTTCGGAGGAGCTACTGCTGCAGATCTGGTCCGTCGCCGAAGCCGAGGCGAAGGTGACGAAGCAGGGAGACCTGATGGCCGCGTTCATCGAGTCGCTCAACGAAACCATCGACCTGCACGAGAGTCGAGTCGCCGCGGGCGTCTATTCGCGGGTCCCCGCCACGATCCTGTGGCTGCTCTGTCGTTGGGTCGGTCCTGACGCTGGCGATGGTCGGCTACAGCGCCGGGTTGACCAGGCGGCGCGACCTGTTGAGTGCGATCGTCCTGATCATCGCGCTCGGTGCCGTCCTCGCACTCGTGATCGACCTCGACCAGCCACGGGCAGGGTTCGTCCAGGTCAGCCAGCAGCCGATCATCGACCTCCAGCAGCAGATCGGCCCTCCTTCGTAATCGACGGTAGGATTGGGGACCCGTGACCTCCCCAGCTGCCCGCATCGACCAGTCCTATCGCGGCCTTCTCCGGGTCCCGCAGCTGAGCCGTGTCCTCGCGTCGATGATGCTGGCCCGCGTCGGCAACGGGATGGTCGGCGTGGCGATCGTCCTGTTCACGCTGGACGAGTACGACTCGCCGGCGCTGGCCGGCCTGGTCACCCTCGCGTACATCCTGCCGGGGATCCTGGTGAGCCCGATCGCGGGCGCATTGCTCGATCGCCACGGCCGCGTCCGGCTGATCATTCTCGACTACATCGTGGCCGCCGCGGCGCTTGGCCTCATCGCGGCCCTGGCGCTGACGGATCGCCTGCCAGCGGGGCTGCTCGTGCTGATCGCCGGGCTTGCATCGCTGACGTCGATCCTGAGCGCGACCGGGCTTCGCAGCCTGTTCCCGATCATGGTCCCGAAGCACCTCTGGGAGCGGGTCAACGCCGTCGATTTCGAACGGCTACATCGTGGCGACGATCCTCGGTCCTCCGATCGCCGCCGCTCTGGTCACAATTGTCGGGGGGCCGCCGACGCTGGCGATCATCGGCGCGCTGATGCTGCTCGCCACGTTCCCTCTGATCGGAGTCCGTGATCCAGCCAAGCCGAAGCCCGCAGAGGCGCCTTTGCTGCGCGAGGCGTGGGACGGGGTGCTGTACGTCTGGCACAACCCGACCCTGCGCGGGCTCGCATTCTCGATCTCGACACTCAACATCGCTGGCGGTGTCGCGTCGATCGCCATCCCGTTGCTCGTGCTCAGGCAACTCGGCTTCAGCCCGACGTTTGTCGGGCTCGCGTTCGCCGTGTCGGGCATCACCGGGATGGTGTCGTCGGTCTTCTTCGGCCGGTTCGACACGCGTGGCCGGGAATGGCGGATGCTCGTCGTGCCGATGGCGCTCACGGTGCCGACCATCGCGCTGCTGTTCCCGGTGGCGGCCGCTGCCCCGGCCGGCAGCGCGGGCGGCATCGAGCCGCTCGCCGGGATCGTGCTGGTGATCGCCTCGCAGGCGATCTTCGGCATCCTCAACGGCCCGCTCGACATCGCGCTGTTCACCGTCCGGCAGCGCCGGACCGACCCGGCGATCATGGGCCGCGCCTTCGCGGTCTCGATGGCGGCCAACTTCATCGGCTACCCGCTGGGCTCCGCGATCGCAGGCCTGGTCGCAACGACGTCCCTCGCTTCCGCGGTCGGGCTGGGCGTTGCGGCCTGCGTCGTCGCAACGATCTTCGCGACCGTCCTGATCCCGGCTCGCGCACCGTCCGCGCCCTAGCCGGCGACGCCCGCGTTCGGCGTTCGGCCGCGCCGGCCGGCTCCGAGCCGGTCCGCCGCCAACCGTGATCCGGCGTCGAATCCCGGACGATGTGCTGAGCGCTGCCCACGAGCGGGCGGCCGCCCGGGAGGCGCGCGACTGGGCTGAGGCCGACCGGCTGCGGACCGAGATCGAGGAGGCCGGCTGGAATATCGTCGATCGAGGCACGGATTTCGCGTTGACACCGGCCGCGCCATCGGACGTGGCGGAGGGCAAGCGGGTCCGCTATGGGGCCAGCGCCAACGTCCCGTCCCGCCTTGAAGAGACGCCCGTCGGCGTGGCGACGGTCCTGCTCGTTGCGACCGACTGGCCGGAGGACCTGTCGCGAACGCTGGCGGGGCTCGCCGACCACGCGCCCGAAGGCACGTCGATCGTCATCGTGGCGGACGCCCCGTCCGAGGAGCAGGCGGCCGCCCTCGAGGTGGTCGAGGCGGGCGGCGGGACAGGTGGTCTGGCGACCGAGATCGTGTGGACGAGCGCCCGCCTCGGGCAGGGTGCCGCGCTGAACGCGGGGGTTCGCTGCGCGCTCGGGCCGGTCGTGATCCTGCTCGATTCGAGCGTCGAACCGACGGGCGACTTCGTGACGCCGCTGGCGGCAGGACTCGACGACCCGACCGTCGGCCTCGCCGGCGGATGGGGGATCGTGTCAGACGACCTGCGCCATTTCGAGGATGCGCCACCGGGCGACGTCGACGCGATCGAGGCCTACTGCCTGGCGTTTCGGCGCGACGACTTCGCGACGCGTGGCCCGTTCGACGAGCGCTTCCGCTTCTACCGCAACCTCGACATCTGGTGGAGCCTCGTCCTCCGCGACGAGGGGGAGGGGACAGCGCCGCGACGTGCCGTCGCCCTGGCCGACCTGCCGCTCACGCGGCACGAACACCGCGGCTACACCAGCCTGCCGCCCGACGAGCGGGATCGGCAGAGCAAGCGCAACTTCTACCGGATCATCGACCGCTTCGGCTCGCGGCGAGACCTGCTCGTTGGCAGTGAAGGCGACACGCGCGGTGACTGACCGCCGCGTATTCTGGGTGCTCACCTCCGCTCGCAGGAAGGGATTGATGCGCCCGTCCCCGCCGTTGTTGGTGCCATTGTGCTCGTGGCGCTGGCGGCCGCCCCGGTTCTTGCCGGCGGCAAGCCGGTCAAGGCGTCCGATGGGTCACTGCCACCAGTGATCTATCCGGCAGGCGACCTGTGCGATTTCGACCTGCTCTACGAGGACACCCTTAACACCAGCCACTCGCTGACGTTTCCGGCAGCCGACGACGGGACGGAGCGGGTCCTGTTCGGCGGCAGAATCGTGGTGCGGCTGACCAACCTGGACACGGGTGTGTCGAGGGTCTACAACGCCTCGGGCCCGGGCACCTTTCATTTCGGCGACACGCTCATCGTCAACGGCCACGGGCCCTGGCTCCTCACGTTCTTCGAGGGTGACGCCGACGGCCCAGGCGTGTGGTACACCCGCGGCCACATCCAGGTCGAAGTCAACCTCGAGACAGGGCAGATCATCTCCGCGAGTCGGCCACCCAACTCGATCGACGTGTGTGAGCAGCTCGGTGGCCACGCGGCCTGATCTGCGCTGACAGATCGCTGCAAGCGATCCAGCGCCCTGGCGTGCGGCGCGTTCATCGCGGGACAGGCGCAGGGTCAGCGGCACGTACCGGGAGGTACCCATGACCACACGCACGATCCTGCTCAGGCGCTCCCGCGCGACGCTCTACCGAGTCGCGGCGCTGACCGCGTTGCTGCTGCCGGTCGTGCTCGCCGCTTGCGGTGGCGACAACAGCGGAGGCGGCGCGGGCTACTGAACCGCGACCAGGCCACGCGCCAGCGTCGCCGCCTTCGCGAGTTCGGCCACCGCCTCGGGCCGGCTCGGCCAGAAGTGCACGATGAGCTCGTCGATCCCGTGGTCGGCGTACCTGGCCAGCATGGGCGCGACCTCCTCAGCGCTGCCGCGCATCGACGTGTCCGGCGGGTTCTCGTCGCCGTCGCGCGCCAACGCCGGGAAGAAGACGAAGACCCCGGCCGTCAGCGTGAGCGTGGCGATGTCGCGGCCTTCTGCTTCGCATGCGGCGCGCAGCCGCGAGACACGATCGTCGAGTTCCTGAGCCTCCTCCGGTGGTCCGAACCAGGCCGCGTTCCACCGATCCGCATGGCGGGCCACGAGCCGGAGCATCCGGGGACCCTTGCCGGCGATCAGGATCGGTGGGCCGCCGGACCGCGGTGGGCGGGGCAGCAACTCCGTGTCTGCGCGATGCCAGCGCCCCTCGAATCGAACCCGGCCCTCGCGGAGCAGCGGGAGGATGATCTGGAGCGCCTCCTCGAATCGGCCGACGCGGTGGTCGAACGGGAAGTCGAAGTCGCGGAACTCCGGCTCGTGCCACCCGCAACCGAGGCCGAGGACCAACCGACCGCCACTGACCTCGTCGAACTCGACGGCCATCTTCGCAGTGAGGGCAGGGTTCCGGAACGGGGCCGCCAGCACGAGCGGGCCGACCTCGACGCGGCTGGTGACGGCGGCGACCGCTGTCAGCGCGGTCCAGCCCTCGCGGATCCCCTCCGTGCGGTCGCCATGGAAGATGACGTGGTCCGCGCCGTAGATCGAGTCGAGGCCCGCCTCTTCCGCCGCCACCACGAGGTCGCGAAGCTGGGGCCACGTCGGCACCTGGTGCGTGGCTTCGTCCTCGCCGAACGGGAGCATCACCCCGACCTTCATCTGCTCGCCACCTTCGGTCGCGCCTGTGAGCCATCCGGGCCGTCGACGACGTCCCAACCAAGCGTTGCGAGCTCTTCGCGGAGTGCGTCTGCGCGGGTGAAGTCGCGGGCGCCCCTCGCGATCGCGCGCGCCTCGACGAGCTCGCGGACCTCCGCCGGCGTGTCGTCGGCCGCCGTCCCCGTTGCCCAGACATTGTCGAGATCCAGTCCGAGCACGTAGTCGAACTCGAGCAGCAACCAGCGGCGCTCGTCCTCGGAGAGCGGCGCCCGGAGCGTCTCGCGAGCGATGGCCACAGCCGACGAGGTGTCGAGATCGTCGTCGAGGGCGGCGCTGAAGCGGTCGTGCAGCGCGCGTCCTTCGGGGGACAGGGGAGCGGACGGCGCATGCGCCCGGTCCGCAGATCCCGGCGTTTCGATGCCGCCATGTCCGCCTGCATCCGTGGCGATTCCGTCGGGCCGCTCCCCGGCAGGCGCCGCTCGCAGGGCAGCGGGAGCCGTCCACGGACCGTCAACGGGTGGCGGCCCAAGGGCGCGCAGCCGTGCCCGCAGGGATTCGAGTCCTGCGGCGGCCGACTCGATGGACTCTTCGCTGTAGTCCAGCTTGTGGCGGTAGCGGGACGTGAGCGCCAGGTAACGCAGGGCGAGGGGGTCGATGCCGCGCTCGGCCAGTTCGGTGACCCGCTCGAAGTTGCCGGCGGACTTGGCCATCTTCCGCCCCGACATCAGCAGGTGCTCGCCGTGGACCCAGACCGTGGCGGGTGGTCCGCCCACCAGGGGCGCCGACTGCGCGATCTCGTCCTCGTGGTGCGGGAAGACGTTGTCGATGCCGCCTGTGTGGATGTCGAACCGCTCGCCTAGGTATTTGAGGGCCATGGCCGAGCACTCGAGGTGCCAGCCCGGGAAGCCCTCGCCCCAGCGCGACGGCCACCTGAGCGCGCGCTGCTCGCCGGCCGACTTCCACAGGGCGAAGTCGGCAGGGTCGCGCTTGTCGTGCTCGACGTGGCCCTCCGTCCGATGGCCCGCTCGGAGGTCGTCGAGCGAGTTGCCCGACAGCTTCCCGTAGCCCTCGAATGTCGCGACGGCGTAGTAGACGTTGTCGTGATCGGTGCGGTAGGCGTGGCCCGCGTCCTCGAGTCGCTCGGCGAGGTCGAGCATCTCGGGGATATGCTCGGTCGCGCGCGGAAAGACATGAGCAGGGAGGATGTTGACGAGCGCCTCGTCGGCATGGAACGCGGCCTCGTAGGCAGCGGCGATCTCGGCCGTCGACTTGTGCTCCAGCCCGGCCTGCACGAGCATCCGGTCCTCGCCGCGATCGAACTGGTCGTCGCGAAGGTGGCCGACGTCGGTGATGTTCTTGACGTGGAACACATCGAGGCCGTGATACAACAGCACTCGCCGGATGAGGTCGGCGAGAAGATAGCTCCGCAGGTTGCCGACATGGGCATAGCGGTAGACGGTCGGGCCGCACGTGTACATCCGGACGCGATCGGGCTCCAGCGGCTCGATTGGCCGCACTTCGCGGGTCAGCGTGTCGCGCAGTCGGAGAGTCACCGGGGAGCTCCTGGCGGCGTCCGCGAGGTCGGGCAGGAGCGGACGGCCGGGGTCCATCCTACCCGTGGAAATCAATCTTCGAATTTCGTTGCAACGGAGCCCTAACAACGGTGAGGTTCGCTCGTTATCGCTTCAGAGGCCCCGCAGCTGACCATCGTTCCCCCGGCGGTGAAGTTGCGGGGTCTCGTAGCGCGCGGGGCAGGCGGTCCAGGCCAAGGCGCATCCGGCGAGTCACCCGTGCAACGACACGGACACAGCCGTGCAGCCGTGCCGGGCCGAGTCCTGCCAATCATCAACCCCCGTAATCAGTGGCAGGGCCTGCCGCGCGCGAGCCTCGAAATCAGCCCGAATCCGGCCATGTGCGCGGCCAGCGAGCAGGCCGGCTGATATGGCCCGAGGTGATGAACGTCCGGACCCGCGTCCCGAGTCCGGCTCATATCTGGCAACGCTCAGCGGATGACGCCCCGTTGGGTGTGCGTCCTGGGCGCTTCCGGCTCCCGAGGCGATCCGCCCGTATACTCCGGCGCATGCGGCGCTGGGTATGCATCATCGCGCTCCTGACCGGGTTCTCCGGCCAGGGTTACGTGTGGTCGGCACGCGCGCGCGCGCCCGTCCCGATCGAGCGACCCGTGGCCCGACCAATGCGCGCCGACGGGCTGCGCCTCGCGGCCGACTGGTGGCGCAGACCCTGAGCTCCGCAATCACACGCCGCCGGACAGACGGTCGAGGTCCGCGACGCCTCGGCCCGGCCGCGCTCCTCACGATCCTCGTCACCCTGTGCCTCGTTGCTGGCTGCAGCGCCCCCGTCATCGGGGCGGAGAGCGACGACCCGGTCCGCATCCTCAGCGGCGGCGCGTCCACGCTCGACCCCGCTGCGGCCGGTGACGCGGGCAGTGCCAACATCATCGGCCAGCTGTACGAGACGCTGGCCTCGTTCGACACGACCCTGACCCTACGTCCCGCGCTGGCCGAGTCCTGGGACATCCAGGACGGCGGCCGGCGGATCGTGTTCAAGCTGCGTGACGACCTGACCTTCTCGGATGGAACGCCGCTCACCGGCGACGACGTCGTCCGCAGCTGGATGCGAGTCATCGATCCGGCCGCGCCGTCGCCACTCGTCTCGCTGATGTCAGATGTCGAGGGGGCCATGGCCTATGCACACGGCCAGAGCAGCGACCCCTCGTCGGTGGGCCTGCACGCGGACGGCCAGGAGGTGACCGTCGACCTCAACCGTCCCGCCGCGGACTTCGTGACGGTTGTGGCCAGCCCGACGTTCTCGATCGTTCCGCCCGGTATCGACGACGACCCTGCCGCTACGGAGCCCGGCTCGTTCGTGTCGAGCGGCGGCTACACCCTCGCTTCCGCCGATCCGGGGACGACGACCCTCGCCGCCAACCCGCACTACTGGGCCGGCGAGCCGCCGATCAAGGAGGTCCAGCTCGTCCAGGACATCGCCGGACGCAGCCCGATCGAGGACTACGAAGCCGGCCGGCTCGACTACCTGCCGCTCGGCGACTTCGATGCATCGTGGATCGCGTACGACCGGGAGCTCGGCCCCGACCTGCGGGAGGTCCCCGCACTGGCGGTGCAGTACTACGGCTTCGATACGACGCGCCCGCCGTTCGACGACGTGAAGGTGCGGCAGGCATTCGGTGCCGCCGTCGACTGGCGGCGGATCGCCGCGCTTGGCACGACCTCGCCCGAGGACGTCGCCACGTCCATGGTCCCGCCGGGCATTCCGGGACGGTCCGACCGGGACTTCCTGCCGGTCCACGATCCCGACGCGGCGCGTCGGCTTCTGGCGGAGGCCGGCTATCCGAACGGTCAGGGTTTTCCCGAGGTCACGATGCTGACCGGCGGCGGCCTGTTCGACGATGCGCTCGTGACCGAACTCGAGCGCGAGCTCAACATCGACATCAAATCCGAGACGATGGGGAACGGCTACTTCGACCGGCTGACGAGCGACCCGCCGCAGATCTGGTCGCTGTCGTGGATCGCCGACTACCCGGGGTCGAACGACTTTCTGGGCGTGCTCCTCGGGAGCGACGCCTCGAACAACTACGGCCGCTGGAGCTCGCCGGAGTTCGACGCCGCGATCGCGGACGCCGGCGCGGCCACCGACCCGGACGACATCCGTGCCGCGCTCGACCGGGCCGAGGAGATCGTCCAGCGCGATGTCCCGGTCGTCCCGGTGAGCTACGGGACGGGCTGGGCGCTGTCGCGGCCGGAGCTGCTCGGTGCGGACCAGAACGGGCTCGGCGCGATCCGCATGGCGGGGCTGGCATGGGACGACTGAGGACGGCCGCCCGCCACGCCCTTGTGCCGCTCGTCGTCGGCGTGCTCCTGGCCGCCGCCGTCGCGCCGTCGGCGCTGGCGGCCGATGCGTCGGGCGTCACGCTTCGGCGAGCCGGAGGCAAGCTCGAAGTACGGGGAGCGAATCGAGTTCGTCCAGCCGGTGGCGCTCGACAAGGCCGTCGACCGGGCCGAGGTCCGCCTGACGTTCGCCGACGCCTCGAGTCCGCTCGTCGTCGAGATGCCGGGTTTGCCGGCCGGCGACCAGTCGATGAGCTACTCCTTCGACTTCACCGAAGGCGGACACCTCTACCCGAACACGAGGATCACCGCCCGCTGGCGCGTGTACGACAGTCCGGAGGACGAGACCGGCACGGACGGACCTCCGATCGCGCTGACCTACGAGGACGACCGCTTCGACTGGAAGGTGCTCGAGGGGGACCTCGTGCGCGTCCATTGGTACGACGGCGACCAGGCGTTTGGCCGAAGCATCCTCGAGATGGGCGAGAAGACGGTGCGCGAGACGTCGCAGCTGCTCGGCGTGACCGAGGACGAGCCGATCGACTTCTACATCTACGCCGATCCGAATGCGTTCTACGGCGCACTCGATCCGAGCACGCAGGAGAACGTCGGCGGCCAGGCGCTCGCCGACATCCGGACGCTCTTCGCCCAGATCGCCCCGGGCGGCGCCGACGACGCCGAGGTCGGCCGGGTCGTGCCGCACGAGCTCGTCCACCTCGTGTTCGACACGGCGGTCAAGAACCCGTACCACTTCCCGCCGCGCTGGCTGAACGAGGGCCTCGCGGTCTACCTGAGTGAGGGCAATGGCACGGAGTACCGAAACCCGCTCCAGGACGCCGTCGATGACAAGTCGATCATCCCGCTCGACGGGATCGCGGGACAGTTCCCGCGCACGTTCGACCGCTTCTTCCTCGCTTATGCCGAGAGCGTGTCTGCCGTCGACTATCTGATCAAGACGCACGGCCGGGACGCGCTCGTGCAGCTGATCCGCTCGTACGGCGAGGGCCGCACCGACGACGAGGCGTTCCGCGATGCGCTCGGCGTCGACCTCGAGGGGTTCGGTGATGCCTGGATGCAGGACATCGGCGCCACGCCGCCCGAGCGCTTTGGACCCCAGCCGGCGCCCGCCGGCCCGCAGCCGCCGGGTTGGGGCGAGGATGGAGCGGCGCCGCTGCCCGGAGCGCCGGTCGGCTCCGCCGAACCAGGTCCGAACGCTTCGGCCCCCGCCGCGCCAGGGAGCGAGGTCGACGACAAGAGCGCCGGCGATCGGCCGATCCGCCTTGCGCTGCTCCTCGCAGTGATCCTCGTCGGCGGAGCCTTCGTACTGGCCATCGCGCTGCGCCGACGGCCGGCGCAGGCCTGACCGCCATGCCCGGAACAGGGCTCCGGGGCTGGGTCAGCCGGCGGTTGCGATCGATCCCGAGCTGGCAGATCACGCTCGGTCTCGCGCTGCTCGGGCTGGGGTTCCTTATCGCGGCCCAGCTCGCCACGGAGCGGCCTCGCGTGCGCTACACCACACAGGAGCGCGCGCCGCTGATCGAGACCGCGCTTGATCTCCAGGAGCAGCAAGCGGCGCTCTCCGCGCAGGTGCTCGAGCTCCGCGCCAATATCCAGCAGCTCGAACAGCAAGGGCAGGGGACCAGCGCCGCAATTCGCGAGCTGAACGACCAGCTCGAGGAGGCACGGCTTGCCTCGGGCCTCATCCCGCTTCGCGGCACGGGTGTCGTGTTCCAGCTCGAGGACTCGGTCGAACCACCGGCGGCGGGCGAGAACGACCTCGATTACCTCGTTTCGGCGCGCGACCTGCGCACGATGGTCGAGGAACTCTGGCTGGCCGGGGCCGAGGCGATCGCGATCAACGGCGAGCGTATCGTGCCGACGACCTCGATCATCGACATCGGCGGGGTCATCCTCGCCAACTCCGCCTATCTCGCGCCGCCGTACCAGATCGCGGCGATCGGGTCGGAGAACCTCTACGAGGACGTCGTCGGCTCACCCGGCTTCGCCGACTTCGTCCGCGCCCGCCAGGACGGGTACGGGATTCGCATCAGCTACCTCGAGCCGGAAGCGGTCGACGTCCCGGCCTTCGCGGGCACGGTCACCCTCCGCAATGCCCGGCCGGCGCCTTCGGAGCCGCCGCCCAGCGAGGCGCCGGCATCCGGGTCGGGGGGCTAGGACCACCATGCGCAGGTTGCGCAACCAGGTCACGATCGCGGCGGTCTCGTTCATCCTGGGGCTGCTCGTCGTCGTCCAGCTGCGGGCGCAGGCCGCCGGATCCGGGCTCGGGGCGATGTCGTCGCAGGACCTGACGGTCTTCGTCGCCAACCTCAACGCCGGCCTCGATCAGCGCCGCCAGGAGATCGCGGCGCTCGAACGCGACCTTGCCACCCTTTCCGCGAACCAGGACCGCGGCGTCGTGTCGCTCGGCCAGGTCCGCGACGAGCTCGCGTCGATCCGTGCATACGCCGGGCTGGATCCGGTCGTCGGACCGGGCGTCACGGTGACCGTGGACGGCCCGATCGACGGCCCTGCGGTCGAAGATCTGATCAACGAACTGCGCAACGCGGGCGCCGAGGCGATCGGGATCGATGGCGTCCGCATCGTCGCGGGCTCGGTGGTCACCGGTGGTCCGGGTCAGGTCGCCGTCGAGGGCGATCGGCTCGACGATCCGTTCAACGTGTCCGCGATCGGCGGCGCCGAGACGCTGACCGGGTCGCTGACCCGGATCGGCGGGATCGTTGCCCAGGTCGCCGCCACGTACCCCGACGTGACCCTGACCGTCACCCCGGTGACGCGTCTCGAGCTGCCCGCCACCGAGCGGGTGCTCGTCCCGGAACACGGCGGGCCACGACTCTGATCCCGTCCCGTTTGCTACGCTGACGCGCCGAATGCCGAACCAGCCCGTGCTCGAGCTGCTCCTGGGCGACGTCGTCCGGCTCAAACGACCCCACCCCTGCGGCAACGACACCTGGACCGTCGACCGCCTCGGCGCGGACATCGGCCTCCGCTGTCGAGGGTGCCGTCGACACGTGCTGCTGGAGCGGCGGGCGCTCGAGCGCCGACTCGTGGAATTCGTGGAGCGGGGTGATCCGGCGCTGACCGCCGCGATCTCGCCCTCGGACCAGGATGACGCAGCTGACCCGGGCGAGGCGCCATGACCGCCGCCGAGGCACCGATCGCCGAGCAGCCAAGCGCGATCGAGGTCTTCAAGCATCGGAATTTCCTGCGGCTCTGGCTGGCGCAGCTCGTCACCCAGATCGGCGGCAACATGGTGTTGTTCGCCCTGATTCTGATCGTGCGGGATGCAACGGGCTCGAACACCGCCAACGCGCTCCTGATCCTGACGTTCCTTGTCCCGGCCGTGCTCCTGTCCGCTGTGGCCGGGGTCTACGTCGACCGGATCGACCGTCGGTTGATCCTCATCGGGACCAACCTGATCCGCGGCATCCTGTTCATCGCGCTGTGGGCCGTCGGGGAGAGCTTCTGGCTGATCATCCTGTTCAACACCGCGATCTCGATCGTCAACGTGTTCTTCTCGCCGGCCGAAGCAGCGATGATCCCGGAGGTCGTGCCGCGCAAGCTGCTGACGTCCGCGAACGGCATCTTCATCCTCACCCTCAATGCCGCGTTCGCGCTCGGCTTTGCCCTGCTCGGGCCGCTTGTCGTCAACATCACGGGCTCGGCCGAGACGGTAATCCTCATCGTGGCGTTGCTGTTCTTCGTCGCGACGATCGCGTGCGTGGCGCTGCCCTCGGCACCGCCGACGGGCGAGCACGCCCCAGGCACGCACCAAGGGGCGTTCGGCGCCGTTGTCGATGCCGAGCATGCGGTCGAGTCGACCCTCGCTGAATTGCGCGAGGGGATCGGGTTCATCCAGAGCCACCGCACCATCAGCTGGTCGCTGGTGTACCTCGGCATCACGGCTTCGCTGGTCGGCGTGCTCGGCGTGCTCGGTCCCGATTTCGCCGAAGAGACGCTCGGGCTCACCGCCAAGGATCTGGCCGTCGTGGTCCTGCCGATGGGGTTCGGGATCGTGATGGGCATCCTGCTGCTCAACGCCTACGGCAAGTACGTCCCGCGTCGCCGCGTCATCGAGGGTGGCCTGATCGCGCTCGGCGTCGGCCTCTTGCTGCTGTCGATCGCCGGCCGGATCAGCGCGTTCCTCTCGAATGCCGAGGCATCATCAGATCTCCTCGACCTGTCGGCCGTGACCTCGCTGCTGGGAGTCGTCGTGGTGCTGGCGTTCTTCGCGGGGATCGCCTATGGCTTCGTCGCGATCCCGTCGCAGACGCAGCTCCAGGAAGACCTGCCGGAGGATGTCCGGGGCCGCGTCTTCGGCGTGCTGAACATGCTGGTGTCGATCGCCAGCTTCCTGCCGATCATCATCGTCGGGCCGTTGTCGGACCTGGTCGGGACGACGGTGGTGATCCTGGCGGTGGCCACCTCGATCCTTGTCGCCGGCATCGCCTCGGTCGTGCTGCGCGGACCGCTGCGGCCCGAGGAGTCCGAGACCGTGGCCGATCCGCACGCGGTCGACCCGATCGCCGCGGCCCTCGGGGCCGATCGGCCGACCTGGTACGAGATCGAAGCAAAGGACACGTCCGGCCCTGAAACGCCGGCGGCGGTCGGCGTGGACGCTCCCGATCGGGACTGAGCGCGTGCCACGCGTCCCGGTCGTCTTTACCGGCGGGACGATTTCAATGCGCCACGACCCGGTGGCCGGCGGCAACGTGCCCGCGCTCGACGGATCGGCGATCCTCGACCGGACACCCGGGCTCGAGGCGTTCGCCGAAGTCGAGGCAATCGACCTCGGGCTCACCCCTGCGAGTCACTTCACGTTCCCGACGCTGATCTCGATCGCGGGAACGCTCCGCGAGCGCCTCGCCGACCCCGACGTGAGCGGCGCCGTCGTCGTGCAGGGCACCGACACGATCGAGGAGACCGCCTTCGCCTGGGACCTCCTTCTCGACGAGTCGAAGCCCGTGGTGGTGACCGGGGCGATGCGAACCCCGGACCGCCACGACTACGACGGGCCGGCGAACCTGCGCGGCGCCGTGGCGGCGGCGGCGTCCGCGGAGATGCGTGGGCACGGGGTCGTAGTGTCGCTGGCCGGTTCGCTCGAGGCGGCCGACGATGTCGTGAAGCTGCACACGTCGGCGCTCGACACGTTCCAGAGCCCGAACTGGGGGTCCATCGGGCGGGTGGGGGAGCGAGGCGTGTCCCTCGTGCGGGAGCGTGGCCCGCGGCGACATGTGCGGACCGAGCGAGCCGCAGAGCGCGTCCATCTCGTGACAGTGACCGTGGGCATGGACGGGTCATTGATCGACGCGGCCGTCGTTGTCGGTGCCGATGCGATCGTCGTCGCGGCCACCGGAGCGGGCAATACGTCGCCGGCGGTCCTGGAGGCCGCGAAGCGCGCGATGGCCGCCGGCATCCCGGTGGTTCTCGCGTCCCGTTGCCTGGCCGGCCGCGCGACGACCGACTACGCGTTCCCCGGCGGCGGCGCGACGTGGACACGTGCCGGAGCGATCCTCGCGGGGACGCTGTGTGCGCCGAAGGTGCGCGTGGCGGTTGCGCTGGGCCTTGGGGCCGGGCTGGATCGCGAACGCCTCGGGGCGCTGGTGGCCGACCCGCTACCCTGACCCGATGCCACTCGACGCGCTCGTCACCGGGCGGATCGCGACCCTCGCCGACGGCGCAGGCGACGGCTTCGGGTGGGTCGAGGCGATCGGGATCCGCGACGGCCGCGTCGCGTTCGCGGGCTCCGAGGTGTACCTCGAGACGCGGGCCGACCCGCTCACCGAGCGGATCGTGCTCGAGCCGGACCAGGTGGCGATCCCCGGCCTGACGGACGCGCACCTGCATCTCGCGGAGGCCGGGATCGCCGCACGCCACGTCGACCTCCACGGAGCGGGCTCGCTCGAGGACGGGATGGCGCTGATCGGCGCTGCCCACGGCCGGTTGACCGATGCCGACGCGTGGCTGGAAGGGTTCGGCTGGGACGTCGACCGGTGGGGCCGCTGGCCAACCGCGGACGACCTCGAGCGAGTCGCACCTGGTCGGCGCGTCGCACTCTGGGCGCACGACCATCACGGTCTGCTTGTCAGCCACGCCGCACTCCTGATGGCCGGCGTCGACCGGGACACGGCCGATCCTGCGGGCGGGGTCATCCGCCGAGCCGACGACGGCTCGCCGTCCGGGGTGCTGCTCGAGGCCGCGGCCCGCTTCGTGACGGTGACCATCCCCCTGGAGACGCAGGACGAGATCGAGGCCGGGATCGCCGCCGTCGGGCGCGAGCTCGTGTCGCTCGGCGTCGTGGCGTGCCACGACCCTGGCGCCGTGTCGCCGGACCCCGACCTCGCCCGATCCTTCCCCGCCTACGCGCGGCTCGCCGACGCCGGCCGGCTGCCCATCCGCGTCCACGTCTCGTTGCGCGACGACGGACTCGAAACGGCGATCGAGCGTGGAATCCGCAGCGGCCGGCCGCTCGGGTCGAACCCGGCGACCCGGGCACGTGTTGGTTGGCTGAAGCTGTTCGCGGATGGCGCCCTCACGTCGCGGACGGCGGCACTGCTCGAGGACTACGAGGACGAAGCCGGCCGTCCGCTCGACGCGGATCGGCGGCGGGGCGTCTGGATGACCCAACCGGAACAGCTCGAGGAGCTCGTGCGCCGCGCCGCCGGGGCCGGCGTCCATGCCCAGATCCACGCCATCGGCGACGCAGCGGTGCGTGCCGCCCTGGACGTCCTCGAGGTCGTCAGCGGCGTCGACGGCGGGATCGGGATGATGCCCCGCGTCGAGCATGCTCAGATGATTCCGCCCGGCGATGGCCGCCGGTTTGCGACCGCCGGGATTGCCGCGAGCGTCCAGCCGATCCATCTCCGAACGGATGCGCCGGGAGCGCGCCGGGCGTGGGGCGAGCGCGCCGAACGCGAGGCCTTCGCCTGGAGCGAGCTGGTAGCCAGCGGGGCGGTCATTGCGTTTGGCACCGACGCGCCCGTCGAGCCGTTCGACCCGTGGCCGGGCATTGCGATCGCGGTCGCCCGTCGGGATGCCTCGTGGGGGTCGGATGCGGGCGCCTTCGGGCCCGGCGAGGCGTTCACCCTCGCCCGCGCGCTGCGCGCGGCCTGCGTCGATCCGGCGGTCTCTGCCGGGGAAGCGGACCGCGGCCGGCTGACGGTCGGCCAGCGCGCCGATGTGGTCGTGCTGCCTGCGGCGGTCCTCGACGATCCCGTCGAGCCGGGCGGCGCCCTCGCCACGGCCCGCCCGGACATGGTCGTGATCGACGGCGAGGTCGTCTTCGAGCGCTAGCCTGGCTTGACGACGCTGCCCGGCGTGTTGAGCTCGCGGCGCGCATCGGCGAACAGGCCGTTGAGGATGCGCGAGGTCGAGGGGAAGGCATGGATCGTCTCGGCCAGGGTCTCGACCGGCACGCGCGCCTTGATCGCGAGGACGCATTCGTGGATCGTCGCCGAGGCGTCCGGCACGGCCATCGCGGCCCCGGCCAGCTGACGCGTGCCGCGATCGACCACGATCGTGACGTGCCCAAACTCGGCCTCCACGGAGTACCCCTTGGCGGTTTTCGGGAAGTCGGATACGAGCTCGAAGGCGTCGAGACCTGCCTCGCGCGCCTGCTCGAGGGTCAGGCCGACCGAGGCGCCCTCGGGGTCCGCGTAGATCGCTCTCGGCAGCGCCCGGTAGTCGGGCTCGATGTCCTCACCGAGCGCCATCCTGATCGCCAGCTCGCCCTGGTAGTGGCCCTGGTGCGTGTGCAGCTCGGGACCTGCCGCGTCGCCGGCCATCCACAGCCCGTCTGCCACCCGCAGCCGGCCGTCGTGCGGGATGCCGTCACGCTTCGAGGCGTCGAGCCCGTAGTGCTCGAGCCCGAGCCGTTCGAGGCCAAGGTCGCGCCCGACCGCCAGCAGGAGCACATGCCCTTCGACCGTCGTTCCGTCGTCGAGCTCGACAAGATGGGCGCCATCGACTCCCTGGCCCGCGCGCGCGCGCTGCGCGCGGGCGCCGGTCCGGATGGTCACGCCGTCGCGGAGCAGGGCCGCCGTCAGCGCTTCCGCGGTGCGTGGGTGATCGGTTGGGAGGATCCGGGGTCCTGACTGGCAGACCGTCGTCGAGACGCCGAAGCGTGCAAACACCTGCGCCAGCTCGACGCCGGTCGGTCCGCCGCCGAGGACGAGCAGGGAGCGCGGCAGCTCCCGGGTGAGCGTCGCCTGGCGGTTCGTCCATGGTTTCGTCTCGCCGAGGCCGTCGATCGGCGGGACTTTCGACGCCGAGCCTGTCGCGACGACGACGTCATCGCCTTCGAGGGTCACGGTCCCGTCCGGGCTGTCAACCTCGACCCGGCCCTTCCGGACGATCCTCGCGGATCCCCGGAAGGTCTGGGCGCCCGCTTTCCGCAGCGCCTCGAGGTGGCTCATGTCATCGGGCTCGTCGGCGTCGGGGGCGCGGTTCACCATGTAGTCGCGCCGTGCCGATGCCTTTGACCAGGGCTCGTCCCCTCCGCCGTGCTGCACGGCCGCGGAGTGAAGGAGCGACTTCGACGGCACGCAGCCGATGTGCGGGCAGCTTCCGCCGAACCACAGCCGATCGACCACGGCGACACTCGCGCCGAGCTCCCGTGCCTTGTATGCGGCCGCCTCGCCGGCCGGGCCGGCCCCGATGATGACGAACTGGAACCGGTCCATCCCCAGTGCCACCTCCCTTCGGCGTGACCTTACACGGCGTCGGGATGGCCGCGCTGACGCAGCGCCTCGTACATGAGGATCGCAGCAGTTACCGAGACGTTGAGGCTGTCCGCGATCCCCAGCATGGGCAGGCTGACAGCCTCGATCCCGGCTCCCGTCCACTGCTCGGTGAGACCGTCCGTTTCGCTCCCCAGCGCGAGCGCGAGTGGGCCGCACAGGTCAGCGTCGACGTATGCCTCGGACGCCTCGACCCGTGTCGCAACGATCCGGATGCTGCGCTCACGCAGCCAGGCGATGACAGCATCAGCCGGCGCCACGGCGAGCGGCACGCTGAAGACCGTGCCAGCGCTGGCGCGGATGACGTTCGGGTTGAACGGGTCCGTCCGGGCGTCGGCGACGATCAGGGCATCCACACCGGCACCATCGGCGCTGCGCAGGACCGCGCCGAGGTTGCCCGGTTTCTCCACGCCTTCGAGCACGACGACGAGGGGATCAGCCGGCAGGTGCAGATCGTCGAGGGCAAGGGACGGCACGCGGACGACGGCCACGATCCCTTCAGCGCGCTCCCCGAACGCAAGCTTCTCGAAGACGGTCGAGCTCGTCGCCGTGACCGGCACGCCGGCCTCGGTGAGGCGATCGAGTGCCGCCCGCGCGTCGGCTCCCTGGAGCAGCGGAAAGCAAATGAATGCTTCGTCGATCGTGGCTCCCGAATCGATGGCCCGGCGCACCTCACGCGCACCGTCCACGATCGTCCGACCTGTCCGGTCCCGCTCGCGGCGGTCGCGCAGCGCGGCGACGGCCTTGACGCGCGGATTGGCGGTGCTCGTGAGATCGGGGGTTGTGCCGGCGGGCTGCATGGCGGCCATCATCGCGCCCCGGGCCAGCGGGCGAATGCCCCGAGTTCGAGGGTGGCGCCGGTCCGTGCCGTCACCTGCAGCGGACCGCAATCGATCCTGGCTCGCGTCGCGTCGAAGGGCCCCGCGAGCTCGTCGGCGAGCTGCTCGGGGCCGAAGCGCGGTGTGTGGGCGGTCAGGAGCACGAACCCCATCGCGGCGTCGACCAGCTCCGCAACCTGATGGAGCAGGGGAGCGAGGTCGTCTTCGAGCCGCCATCCACGACCTCGCGGTCCGTGGCCGTAACTCGGCGGGTCGAGGACAACGCCGTCGTAGTGGCGCCCACGACGAACCTCGCGGGCGACGAAGGCCGACACGTCGTCGACGATCCAGCGGATCGGGCGGTCCGCGAGCTCGGACAGCTCCGCGTTGTGCCGCGCCCACGCGACCGTCGGCCGGGATGCGTCGACGTGGACCACCGACGCGCCCTGCGACGCTGCGACCAGCGTCGCCAGGCCGGTGTACGCGAACAGGTTGAGTACGGCCATGCCCTGGGCGACCCGGTTCCGGAGCCACGCCCAAGCACGCTGCTGTTCCGGGAACAGGCCGACCTGGCCCGCCTCGGTCTGTCGCAGCTCGACCGTCAGCCCGTCCATCCCGATCTGCCACGGGTCCCCGGTATCCGGACCGCTCCATCCGCGTCCCGCCTCGTACGTCAGCGACGCGTCGCTCCATGCACCCGGGGTTCGCCGCTCGCCGATCGCCGCCGGATGTGGCCGCACGACGACGCGCGACCCGAATCGCTCGAGGCGCATGCCCGCGCCGACGTCGAGCAGCTCGTAGTCGTTCACGTGGTCCATGATCGGCCACCGTCGCGGTCGACGCGTGAGCTTGGGCGCTCGTTATTCGCACCTGGTCTATCCGAGCGCAGAACCGGCCACCAGAAAGGCCCCTATCGAGGCGCGCATACCGGTCACGTCTGCGGGCGGCGATATGGACACTACGTGGGCCCTGAAGCAGCCCGGGTTGACCGGATTTGCCGCGGGATAGTCCTGCTGCGCATACGGCGTACGCCGAATCCGCGGCACTGCCACGATCTTGCGCGTGAAGCTGCGGATCGCAGGCCTCGGTCTTGCCCTCGTCGCATTGACGGGATGCGGCGATCTTGTGTCGACCCCAACGCCACCCCCGCTCGTCTCGCCAGCCGGCCCCGAGATCGACGCCACGGCGTGGGCCGTTGCGATGTGCCAGTCGGTCGATCAACTCGAGCAGGCCGTCGGCGACCCGACGACCGGGCAGCGCTCTCCAGCGTGGCAGGAGCTCGAGACCGCGCTCACCGGGGGCGACGAGGAGCGCCTCAAGGCCGCCGCGAACGGCGTCCTTGGCCACCTGGCGGAGGGGTCGCGCCAGGCCGCGACGGCCGCCCGGTTCACTGCTGGCTCGGGCGCGGCCTCGGAGCTCCAGGCGCTGCATGACGGACTCGCCGACGGTGTTCGCACCATGCGCGATGGCACGCTCGAGTCCTCCGTCGAGCGCGTCAACGAGGGACGGAACGTCATCGACGCTGCCTACGAGAGCCACTACGAGCAGGCGCTCGGCCAGATGCGCCAGGTGCCCCTGACCGGTGTACCGCTTCCCTGCGGTTGAGCCCCGCGCGGCGCCGTTGTGACGGCCTCGGGCTTCACGGTAGAATGCTCGTCGCCGCTGGCCCAGGTCACCCCGGGTTCGGTCGTCGGCGCGGACGTGGAACATCCGCGAGCCAACGATGGTCGGAGCTGAGGAGGCCAGGACCAGCGACGTCCCCCTCCTGCTGATCTAGTCGCCTGTTTCCGTGACTCGCCGCAATTGTCGGCGGCGAGTCGCCGGGGCTCCGGGCCTGAGATTCCCCCTCAACGCCCTCGAGGAACGCCGCACGCCCGCCCTGGCATGCAGTTCGTTGGATGGGCCAATTCCTCAAACCCACGTCGGCCAGACACCGACGACCGCCCGGCCCTAGTGCAAGGTCGAGCCTCGAGGGCCCCGAATCGAAGATCGGGTGAGGGCCAAGAGGCCAGTCACGAAGGCCAACAGCGGGAGGACTGTCCACGCAGGCGGCGTTCGGTCTGCGGCTCCGGCCGGCGATGTGTCGGTGGGCGGAAGCGTCGGCTCCGCTGAGGATGTTGTCGGCTCCGCTGAGGATGTTGTCGACTCCCCAGGGGGACATTCGAATTCGAGCGGGACGGCGGCTCCGACCCATCCTTGACCATTCATCTCCGGGTCGATATGGGCCCGCGTTCCGGCATCCCCACTCAAGTCGGCCAGAACGCCGACGTGTCCGAAGAACCTCTCGCCCGGATGATCGGCGCACCCGAGTCCCTCGAGCGAAGGTGCCGTGTAGCGGAGGGTTAACTGCGGCGTGAACGCGATGTCTCCGAACTCGCCGGACTCGCCGGTGTTCCAGTCGTCCGGGGCGGTGCCCGTCAATGTGTGGTCGCCGATGAGCTCGACCGTACCGAATCCGTCCGGTTGGACGATGGGGGTGATCGTGGCCGTCACCGTCTCGCCGGCTGCGAACGAGTCGGCGTTCTCGTAGGCCACATTCGGAAGCCCGGCCGCCGCGATCACGAACCTAAACGACCACTCGGCCGTCTCTCCGGGACCGATCTGTTCAACGAAATCCAAAAGCGTCGCCTGATCCCCACGAACCGCCGGCGCTCCCCCGAAGGCGAGAACCGCGGCCGTGACGGCTGCCGCAAACAGTCGGCGGAACATGCCCGACCTCCTTTCGCTCTCTGGCCAGGGCCGGTCCCAGGTGGGACGAACTGGCTCGCGAGTGCACTGGCTTCCTGCCTGTCCGAACGGCGACTAGATCCAGCCCTCGATCATCTACCCGGTGACGCTCGCTGGCATCCGTAACGACGCTTTACTGGCAGCCCTGTTGCGCGGCACGCAGCGTCAGCCGCCCCAGGCGACGCATGCCTGGTTCCCAACCCCGGGCAACAGAGGGGCGACGCTGGATCGTCCACGCCTGGATGTCCTCCTGCCTTGATCGCCTCGAGATCTGTTGGGTAGCCCGTGTCGACGAGGAAACTGGGCCAGCGCGGTGATACCCGCGGTACGCGTACGGCGTGCGGGTAGACTCCGGGTCAAAGACGGCCTCCGAGCTCGATTTGCGCCCTATCCAGGAAGGTGCCATGACCGTGCGATCGGTGGCGCTGGTCGCTGCTCTCGTGTCCACGTTGGTCGCCTGTTCGACACCTGCACCCAAGGCGGCCTGCACGGTGCCCGAGACGGTCCCAGCCGACGACCTGCTTCTCTGGCTGCGGGCCGACTGCGGCACTGAGACCGATTCGAAAGGCTCCATCACGCGGTGGCAGTCAGGCGTCGGTTCCTTGTCAGCTGCGTCGATCGACGCATCGCAGCAGCCTCGTCTGGTGTCGGATGCCCTCTCCGGGCAGCCGGCTATTCGCTTCGATGGCGAGAACGACCAGCTCGCGGTCGATCTCGACATTCATCCCTCTGCGCACCCGAACCTGACGGTCGTGGCGGTCTTCTCCAGCGACGTCGCGGAAGGGAACCCGTTCCGAAAGCTCTACGGAGCGGACGACGGGGACTACGACCGCACCGCCGGTCTCGATGACCGGGCCCCGAGCGGGCAGAATTACGTCATCTTCGGCGGGGTCGGAACAGGCGTCATCGGCTACTTTCGACTCGACGCGGGCACCAGCTACCTGACCGTCGATTCGTACGCTGGTGCCGTCTTCGACGGCTGGACCAATGGTCAAGCGACATTGACCGCCGCCGCGGTCAACCACGGTCAGGGTCCGCCAACGTTCTTTGTCGGCGGGACCGGAACGACATTCAGCGAGCCGTGGAAAGGCACGATCGCTGAAATTCTCCTCTACGGCAGGAGTCTGTCCGATCCCGAACGGATCGCCGTCGAGGACTACCTGGCAGGCAAGTACAAACTGTCGCTTAGCCGCTGACTCGTCCGGTCAGTGGTCATGACGCCACGTCGACTCGGAGGTCGCCGAGAGTGACGAGCTCCGGGGCGTCTGCTGAATTCTGGGCTAGGACGTGACTTCCTATCCAGGATGCATCACGCAGATAGCACGGACTGAAATGCGGCGTAGGGTTCCGACGACTGACGCAGTCGTCAGCTAAATCCCCTTCGTGAACGCGGGCGGCTAGCTCAGCTGGTTAGAGCACTTGCTTGACATGCGCATAGCCGGTTGCGGCGTACCACCCGAACGATTGAACGGCCCAAACCTAGCGGTGAGGGCCGTTTTATCGTCTGAACGTTAAGCGCTCAATTCGTGCTTGCGAGGCCGTCGTGGCGCGCCGATCCTCCCCCGACCGGATCTACGCCGCCCGACGAGCCGCCGTCCTCAGCCGGCTCACCCAGGACCGCCGCCTATCCGCGGAACGCGCCGAGGCGCTCGTCGTAGCGTGGGAAACCGAGGGCGACTCGCGCGGCATGGACCGGATGACCGCGGCCTTCTGGGATGCCGGCATGTCGTGGATTGAGGAGCAGCTCGGGGCGTAGGTATCCATCGGTCGCCGTTCCTCTCGCATCGGTGCGGCTTTAGACGAGTCGCGGCCAGGCCATCACCACGAGGATGACGCGGACGAGCGCGAGGATCGGCGGAATGGGGAGCGCGAACCCATACCAGAACACGGCCTCGACGGGCAGCAGCCCGAATTGCAGCAACGCGCCCGACCGCTCGCCGTTCCACAGCAACCAGCCGGCCCAGACTTGCACGAGCCCCAGGACGAACGCAACGCCCAAGAGCACCACGAAGGCCGCGTGCGAATAGTTCAGGTAGAAGGGGCCGCCATTTGGTTCGCCGATGAGTGGCAGGACCGGCAAGCGACCGCGGACGATCATCCACCACATCAGCCACGGCGTGGGCAGCAACGCCCAACCGAATGCGACGACCCACAGCAGAACAGCGGCGACGCGACTCTCGATGGGCACGGGCATTAGCCGGCTCCTCAGGCGATGGACCAAGGTCCTCGCGTCGAGCATATCCGGCCCCGGTCGCCGTCCATCTTGCTGTCACGTCGAAGCGGACGCGCGGAGCCGGGGCGCGTGCAGCGTAAGCGCCGGCGCTCTACTCCCGCTTAGAAGGTGGCAGGGTAGCTCTGCTGTGCCGCTGAGCGTGGTCGGGAGCCGGAAACGGTGCAGTTAGTCGCTGGGATCTCGGTGGGCCAGGCGGCCGCGGAGCGACATCCTGGCCCGGCGGCTATGCCTAACCGCGGCGCCATGGTTCTCCCGGGCGCCTTCGCCGGTGCTGGGCCAAGGTCGTGACGCTGACTCTGCCCAGCGTGATCAGAGCAGCACGCACTAAGCGCCAGGCGTCCGAGGACCTCGACACGCGTAAGGCCCTAGCCAGGGCTCGACGACGCCCGGACTCGCCTCGATCGCGAGAGCTCCGTCAGCCATACTCCGATGCCCGCCAGCACGAGGCCGATGACGGCGGCCAGGAGGCGCTCGCCACCGGCGCCCAGCTGCTCGCCGGCCGCGAACCACTCGTAGAACACGATCGCTGCGGTGAGGAAGAAGGCGTAGATCAGGTAGTTCGCGGTGTAGAACGCGACGGCGAAGAAGGCGGCCACGAGCATCGCGGCGGCGACCACCGGCTCGGACGGGGTCAGCGCGAGGAGCGCCGTTCCCGCGACGGCGCCGGTCAGCGTCCCGGTTCCTCGCTGGATCGCCTTGAGCACCGTCTTGTCGGCTTCGGGCAGGAACACGACCAGTACGACGATCGCGACCCAGAACGGATCCAAGGCACGCGTGATCTGATACCCGATGAGCACGGCGATCAAGATCAGCACCGCCCTGACCAGGCTCCAGATGCCGACAGGGGACGTCGCGACGGCGCCCAGGTTGGGCGCTGGCTTCGAGGCGGCGCCCCGCGGCTCCGCCGGCGTGACGTCGACCAAGCGAAGTCCGACGAGAGCAGCCATCACGAGCATGGCGACCGCGCCGCCGACGAGGAAGGCGGCGGCTGTGGCTGGCGGATCGGCCCCTTCGGCCGTGCCGATCTGGACCGCCAACGCCCAGAGCAGCAGGAAGAACCCGGCATTGCCTGCGGCGGCTCCGTATCCATAGGCGAGACCGGTCGTGTACGCCACCACGCCGAGCACCAGCGCTGCCTGCCAGGCCACGTCGCCGCTGAGGTACGACAGGAGCCCGAACGCACCCCCGATGACCGTGAACACGCCCATGTGGATCAGCCGGGTGCGGAGGTCGCCCGAACGGCCGGCCGCGAGGACGAGGAATGCGGCCAGGCCGGTCTGCACGAGGCCGATGCCGAGGGCGTTCTCCAGCACCTCGGCGATCACGACCGCCAACAGCGCCCCGGCCGCCAGGCGGAGGTTCAGATGGGCGCGGTCGATGTGGAACAGCTGTCGGATCATCATCAACCTGTGACCAGTGGACCGGCGAAGCTCGCATCATGGCATCCGAGGCGTGGCGCGGCCTCGGACTCTCGGCGAGTTTCTCGACCCGTCGCGCCTCGAGCCGGACGGCCAGGTTGGCCATGGCGGCCAGCTCGTCTTCCCCGGTCGCGGTGACCGTCTCGGGCATCTTGCCACGTCCGGGGTGTGGTCCTCGAGCCGTGTATGACCAGCGGCCGATACCGGGATCGTAGGAGGTCGGTCCGAGCGCCCAGCGGTCCGGGAGGAGCTCGAGGACGTTGAGCGCGGCGCGCTCGCGCTTCGCGGGGTCGGTCATGGCGAACAGGGTCGGGCTGGCGCGTTACCAATTCGAAACGTTCCCGTGACGGTCCGCAGCTGCGAGTAAGGCCATCGGCGGACCTAGGCTGGCGATCCAACGGTGGGCCCTGTGCCTCGCGACGGTAGGGGGCCGCGTGAAGGGTTCCACCGTTGTCTTGTACCGCATCCTGCCCGAGTGGCCCGCGCGCGTTCGTCCCATTCCCTCGGGACAGGCGTACCGCCGGCCCTACGTTGAGGACAGGAGCCTGGGCGGCCGTCTCGGGTACGTCGGTCAGTGTGGGCACGTACACGGTGTCTGCCACGATCGGCGGCACGACCTTCCCGGTCGGGACCTTCGACCTGAAGTAGTCGCCTTCCAAGTCAACCAGACCAGCGGGGTCGGTCGCGAGACCGGCCTCGCTTCCGTTTTCAATCAAGGGCGCGAAGAACGTTCGGCCACTGCGCAAATCTCTAGACCCCGGTCGCGAGTTCCGCCTTGGGCCGTTGTACGGCCACTAGCTGCCTGTCAGCGACCGTCATACCGGCTCTTTTTGTGTGTGTATATGCCGCCAGTGGGCCCGCCTGTTATCGGCTGTCACTAAAGCGCTCGACATGAGCACAGATCGGCACGGTCGCCCGCCACGTCGCCGATCCGCCCTTCGCGCGTGACACGCGAAGGTGTCACGCGTCACATCGGCATCATCCGTCATAGGAGCTCGGGGGCTAGCCGAGCCGGCGTCCTGTGTCCTCCCCTCGAGAATCTCGGACCTTCCGTTCGACGCCCGAGAAGTAACCTCGAATGTCGTTCGTGTCGTCCTACTTCAAATTCTGCACGAGCTGCTGCTGAGTGTCCGCGAGCTTCTTCAGCAAGTTCGAAAGAGTGCTCATCATCTTGCTGAGGCGATCCATCGCCATTTGAAGGCGGAGGCTTTCCATCTCGCCCATTTCGCTCATCGAGTCGATGTCGTCCCGCAGTTGATCGATCGCCTCCTGCGTGGAAATCCAGTGGGCCGCCAGCAGGATCTCCAGAAGCGAGTCCATGTCCGCACCATCCGGTCCGGACGCAGTCATGGCAGCCCGCGACGAGGCGCATTCGTTTATTTCATCGGCCTCGTGGCGCCACCGTTCCTTGGCTTCGTTGATCGCCTTGACCTTGGCCATGATTGCTTTTAGGTCTTCGCGAGCTGACTTGGACGCCTCCATGATCACGATGAACGCCAGAGCCATGATGTCCTGGGCACCTGCGTCTGCGGCGTTAATCGCGCCCAACGCCGACACATCCTCATCGGGCTTGGCCGGAAGGACCGCGGCACCCAGGTTCACGGTCGCCCTCAATTCCTCGAGTACGCGCAGGCAAATCGTCAATTCGTCGGCCATCCCGGCGAGCTCCCGTGCATGCCGACGTGCGTCGTCCGTTGCCATCGCTCTCCTCCACGAAGCAGTGGTTGTCCTCCGTCCCGTCAAAGCCCCGGGCGAGGTCGTCGAGGAACGTCTGGGTGTGGTAGCCCAAACCGCGGGGTCCCGGCAACGATCGTCGCCGCGATGATCGCTGCTATCGCTTGCTCCATGACGCTGGATGATACGAGTCAGCCTGCCGGATAGCGGCGCGTAACCCGCTCGAGCTCATCTGCCGTCAACGGCCGGCCCTCGACCCTCCTGGACTGTTCCTCGGGCTCCGTCGAGGAACGTCGCACGTCCACGCCGCTCGATCTCGGCGAGCTTGGCGGCCTTGCGCCGTTCATCGAGTCGGATGCGGAGGTCCATCATCGCGGCCAGCTCGTCGAGGCCGGTCCCGGTCATCGTCTCGGGATGCTTGCCACGACCGGGATGCCGACCACGCGCCGTCCAGGTCCATCGCCCGGTTCCCGGGTCGTAACTGGTGGGTCCGACTGCCCACCATTCCGGGAGGAGGGCGAGGACGTCCCTTCCTCACATTGGAACGTCCAATCGCCAGCGTGACAGCCTGTTCGTACGACACCGGCGTTACCGCAAAGGCCTTTGCCGGTTGCGGATCGCGCACGACCACCTCGTTCCGCAGGCCCTCGATGAGCGGCCGGGCGATGCGGGCCGGGATGGGCGTAACCAGGTTGACCCAATACGAGCTGAGCTTCGGCGTCAGGACCGGGACGGGGATCATCAGCCGGCGGAGCCCCCGCAGGTGGGCGTAACGAAGCATCATGTCGCCGTAGGACAGAACATCGGGTCCGCCGATCTCGACGATGCCGGTGATGTTCGGGTGATCGAGCGACTCGATTAGATACGCGACGACGTCGCCAATCCCGATCGGCTGACAACGCGTCGCGACCCAGCGCGGCGTGATCATGAGCGGGAGACGTTCGGTCAGGTGTCGCAGGATCTCGAACGAAGCGCTTCCTGAGCCGATGACGATCGCCGCGCGAAACTCCGTCACCGGGACGCCATGGCGGGCAAGCTCCGCGCCGACCTCGTGCCGGCTGGCGAGGTGATGCGAAAGGCTCGTCCGGTCGTTGCCAAGTCCGCCCAAGTACACGATCCTCGCAACGCCGGCTCGAGCGGCGTTCGAGGCAAACGAGCGGGCCGCACGAAGGTCGCGCTCAGCAAATCCAGCCTCGCCGCCCCCCATGGAGTGAGCGAGGTAGTAGGCGATGTCGACGCCCTCGAGTGCGGGGCGCAGGCTGGCGGGTTCGAGGAGGTCCGCCCGCACCACCTCCATGCCGGGAAAGCGGTCCTGCAGCAACCGCTGGTCGCGCCCGGCAAGCCGGAGGTCGGCGCCTCGACGCGCGAGAGCCGCGACAAGCCGACCGCCGACGTAGCCGCTTGCCCCGACCACGAGGATGCGCATTACCCAAGTATGGCAGGCACCGGAGAACCCTTCGGGCGGCTGCGAAGCTAGGACCGGTACGGGACGTTCACGCTCTCGCTGGGCGTGGTAGGGGTTGGGTCACCCCTTCGTGCGCGTGAGGAGCCATGTCGTCGAGGGCGCTCACCGGCAGATGGCCGTGGCAGATCATGCAACTGGGGTAATTCGCGCGCGCGCGTTTGGCGCGCATCCGTGCGGAAACGCTCGATGAAGGGAACTTCGCCGACGAGGAGAGGTAACCGACGCTGAAGGGATTGGCTCCTGCGGCCCCGGCCTAACGGTCGGGGCCGTCATATCGGCCGACTCATTACCTCAACCGAGCAGAACTGCGCTGTCGCGACTGCAGACAACGAGGAGTCAGCTCACCGTCTGACGAACCGCACCGTCTCCGGCGGTGGTCCCGACCAGACGTGGATGCGTCCCCGGACGCGGCGCGCGACGAGGGCGAGGGCAAGCGCCAGGGCGAACTCCGATTCGGAGGAGCCACGGCAGGGATGCTGCACCGCATCCCTGCGGGTTCCTGCGGGCTAGTTCTGCGGGTTTTCCCCGTCGGGCGGCCAGGTCATCAAGCCGCGCTTCACCCAGTCGCTGATCGACCCGCGGTCGACGCCGACGCGGACGGCCATGGCGCTAACCGATACCCGCCGACCGCGGGCGTTACGCCGCATCTCCGGCCACACGCGCTGTATCTCGGCGATCCGATCCCGTGCGTATGGTGTCGGCTCGTTTCCGGGCGCGTTTCGGCCTAGCCATTCCTTCAGGATGCGCTGCTGGTAATAGACGACGGGTCGCCCTGGACCCATTCGAGCTCGTCCGAGGCGTGAACCGCCACGGCCATCCGGCCTTGTCGGAAGTAGTCGAGAACCTCGTCGTCGGCGTAGCCCCGCCCGCGCAGGTGCGCGACGACTTCCTCGGGGCTGAGGGAGCGGCTCACAGCTTGTCGCCCAGCGCGAGTTTGCGGCTCGCCTCGATTGCGCGCTGGTTGGCCGTGGTCGACGCGTAGCGCCGCAGCATGGCCGGGGAATCCCAACCGCGCTTGGACATGACATCGGCCTCGTTCATGCCGGCCGACAGTTCGTGATGCGTCGCGGCATGCCTGAAGTCATGGCTGTGCAGGTTCGGGATACCGACGCGTGCGCCGCGGTGGCGGATCAGCTGCGCGATGCCCGAGTCGGTCAGTTGGCCGCGCTTGCCGAGCCATAGCCACGGCAGGTCGGCGTGCGCGTGCTTCTTGCGGGCGCGCAGGTAGTCCTCAACCGCCACCATCGTCTTGTTGTTCAGCGCGATGTAGTTGTCCTTGCCGCCCTTGCCGAGCACGTGTACGAGGCCGCGCCGAAGGTCGATATCGCGGTCGTCGGGGTCGGTGGGGGAGTGCCGCAGGGCGGCGATCTCGTGCCGTCGAGCGCCGGTGTCGAACAGAACCCGAATCAGTGCCGCGTCCCGGCGGTCCTCAAACGATGTGCCGGTGCACGTCCCGAGCACGGCGCGTATCTCGTCGAACTCCAGGACGCGCGGCATCAGCTTCGGCAGCCGCGGCGGCCTGAGCTTGCGCATCGGCGACACGAAGTCGTCGTCGACCTCGGCGTACCAGTTCATGAACCGCTGCAGGCCACGCCAGCGGTTGTGCGCGGTAGCCGGCTTCGACGTCTCGAGGATTGAGTTGATCCATTCCTCGACGTGGCGCGGATCAATTGCGCGGACGTTGGTCGTGTAGCCGCGGTCCATCAGCCAGCGACCGAACTGGCGGACGGCGCCGCCGTAGGCCGTGATCGTGTTGGGGCTGACGTTGTTGGCGCGCTGCGCTCGGATGAACGAGGCCAGCTCGTCGCCGAGGTCACCCGGGGTGACGAGTTCCGGGGCGTCTGCTAAATTCTGGGCCACGAAGGGTTCTCCCATGCAGGATGTATTGCGCTGATAGCATGGACTGAAATGCGGCGTAGGTCAACGACATACGCACTTATCGACTGAATCCCTTCGTGAAACCGGGCGGCTAGCTCAGCTGGTTAGAGCACTTGCTTGACATGCAAGAGGTCACTGGTTCGAGTCCAGTGTCGCCCACCACAACACCGATTTACGCACGAAATGACCGCCGTAACGGCGGTCATCGCTTTTCCCCTGGGCGGTGGTCACCCGAACGAGGTCGAGCATTGGACGCAAACCATCCTCATCGACAAAGGCGCGGCTGAAGCCTCTCGAGCCGCCGATTGCGGGCCGGAACTGGTATTTGTGGCCCGAGCGGGGGTACGAGGTCGAGGAGGTCGGCGAGCCGCTCGACCCGAATAGTCCGGCCATCGCGTTCGGGCCGGCGATCAAGGAATACAAAGACGCCGGCGGCTACTGGTGCAGATGCTCCGAGGGCACGTCTACGGGAGCCACACAGCCCGCCTCAACGTCGTGCCGCGATCCCCGAAGCCGGCCGCCGCTCAGGCTCCGGTGGACGCGCTGAACGGTGCCCCGACGCTCACCGGGCACACGCAGCATGGCAAGTTCGCCATCCGCGGGCCTGCGGCGATCCTCGCGCGTTTACCGGAGCAAAGGTGTCGAGATCGTGCGCACTGGCGACGGGTCCGACGTGCTGGTCACCGCCGCCGGGAGCCGGCACCTCACGAGCCTCGAGACGAGCTGCAGCTCCTGACGCGGCTCCTCGTGCCTTACATCCTCAACGGTGCCGTCCATTGCGAGGTCACCCGCCACCGCGAACTCGTCGAGGCGGTCACCCTCGCGTTCGCGATCCCACCCCGATCCCTTGTGCATGGAGAGCGTGCCGTCATGAGCGTGAACAGATTGCCGACCCATCGCCCGGTCACCCTTCGGGACGTGCGGCCGATGAACATCTACGACGTCGTACCGCCAGAGGGCCGCGCCGGTATCGAGCGGGCCAAGGTCGGTGCCGTGGTGAATGGCGTCACCCGGAAGATGGACGCCGTCGTGCAGCGGCTCGACGACCTAAGAGAAGCCCAGGAGGAACGCAAGCGCGAGGGGCGTCGGCGAGGACGCTGATCTTGACCACGACGAACCTAGCGAACCGCGAGGCATCGCACGCTTGTCACTCCGTCGGCACCGAGTTCGATCTCGACCGTTCCCGTCGTGCACGTGTCGATATTCGGGTTCAGCACATCGCTGCTGACCTGCTCTACACCGTTGGCGGCGATGATCCATCCGCCGTTGTGTGGCACGTGGAAGGTCACGTGAGTGGTCGCACCGGCCGACAGCGACGCCGGCTGGACGCCCCCCGGGATCACGCCAGCGGAGCAATAACGGTCAGGTCCACTGGCTCTCGACGCAGGTTCGTAACCTGCGCCTGGAACGGGATCGTGCCGGGTGGCTCCGGCGGCTCGACCAGCGCGCATGCCGCAGCCAGGACGGACAGCGTGATGAGGATGACGGACCGCATGACGCTCCCCACCTCCGCTCTGCGCTACTGCCGTTAGAGGGTGTCGGCGCACCCGCGCGACATTCTTCCGTCAGCGGAAAGTTCGATCCCGATCACGGGGCACCCCCCCTTGCTGACGTCCCATTGGGAGGATGCGCCGTTGACGAACTTCTCCCCATCAACAGCGATCCACCATTCTCGGTCGACCGGAACCTGGAGCGTCACGTCCGTGGTCGATCGGGGCGGCAGCGACGATGGCTCCACGGCGTCCGGTATGACGACTTGAGGTGTCGTCACGCTCAGTTCCACCGGGTTCGCCGTCATATTGATGACGTGGACTTGAACCTGGCGCGTGCTGGTTGGAGGCGTCGCCAGCGCGCAAGCCACGGCCGGAATGGACAGCGCGAGGCCGAGGGTCACGGACCGCAGCACGACGTCATCGTCGCATGCGCCGGGAAGCAGTCGGATGACTGAACCGTGCCGCTCGGCACGGTCGGCGATGGCTGACGAATGGGACGCGGATCACCCGGCAATCGTCCGGATGCGAGAGACGTTAGCCCTGCGCTCCGTAGATGCCCCAAGAGCCCTCGGCTACCCCGAAGTAATTCCCGACGAGGTAATTGCAACGACGACAATGCTGCGTCGATGGTGGAACGCGCGGCGCCGGCGACAGCATTCGGGAGGCGAGCTGCGGCTCTGGCGGGGTGGGCTCGGCTGAGCCAGCAGATCAGGAGCAGGTACTTCATCGGTGCCTCCCCGGCGATTGTGGAAGTCGTCCGCCCCGATGTCGAAGCGCGGGCGCGCAGCTTCGACACCCTCGGTGAACTGCACGACGCAGTTACCGCGATTGGGAGGACATCTCGTGAGCATTCAAAATCATCCCCTGCTGCAGCAGCTTATGGGCGGTCTCGCCTTCCCCGAGTCGCCTCGATGGCATGACGGCCGCCTCCTGGTCTCCGATTGGGGCGCTGGCGAAGTCATCGCCGCGGGGCTCGACGGCCGAACAGAGGTCGTTGCGAAGATCGAGTCCTTCCCGATGTGCATCGACCACCTGCCCGATGGGCGGCTGCTCATCGTTGCATCGAGCGAACGGCAAATCCTGCGGCGCGAGCCCGACGGAGCCCTCGTGACCCATGCCGATCTCAAGGACTTCGGCGAGTACCCGTGGAATGACCTAGTCGTCGATGGTCGGGGCAACGCTTATGTCAACAACATAGGCTTCGACTTCCCCGACGGCCAGGTCGCGCCGGGGACGATCGTCCTGGTTACGCCCAGTGGCTCCGTTCGCCAAGCTGCCGAGGGAGTCCTCTTCCCCAACGGCATGGTTGTGACGCCCGATAACGCGACCCTGATCGTCGCGGAGTCCTATGGCAGCAAGCTCACCGCCTTCGAGATCGCCGCCGACGGCAGTCTGTCGAATGCGCGCACGTGGGCGGAGGTCGAGGACCACCCCGACGGGATCTGCCTCGATGCCGACGGCGCCATCTGGTACGGCGATGTCGGCACGAGCCGCGCCGTGCGCGTCCGCGAGGGCGGCGAGGTGCTCCAAACGATCGAGCTCGACTGGGGTTGCTTCGCCACGATGCTGGGCGGTCCGGCCCGGCGAACGCTGTTCCTTGTCGCAAACGAATGGGGCGGTCCCTCGGCGGCGGGCGACGCGTCGGCCAAGGGACAGGTCCTGACCGTTCCCGCCCCCGCGCCCGGCGTCGGGTGGCCGTGATGTCGAACCCGTCGAGCCGTTCTTTAGCGACGGCAACCCCTCAACAACCGCCCAGGCGCGAATATACACACACAAACGACGACGACGGATGACTTCCTCTGATCCTCGCCCAGTCGGGCATTGCCTCGAGTGCAACCGCGAGCTGCCGGCGAACTCCCGTCCCGAGCGCAAGTTCTGTTCGTCGGCCTGCCGAGGCCGGCACTGGAACGCGGCCAATCGCGGCCCGGGCTGGTAAGCGGAGCAGGAGCCGCGCGTGCGTCTGCACTGGCACGCTGACGTGACAACCTTGCCGGCCGGGGACTATCGCGCCGGCTACTGGCGCGGTCCCGCGGGGTGCCCGCCCGAGTGTCTCGGGCCGAAGCCGCCGTACACCTGGTCGCAGGCCATCCCCGAAGGCCGCGAAGGACTACCGCCGCGCAGGGATGACTCGGTGGAAGCGGGTGACTCCGGGGGATCGCCGAGTTCCCGCGCCAGAGGTCGATAGACGGCCACAGATGGCCGTTGTCGTCGTTCGGGGAGATGGATTGCGGACTGGGCGGTTGTTAGCTGGGCCCGTGAATATAAAAGCGCGAGTCGGCTAGTCGGCGTTCACGTGAATAAGACAATTGCAGTGGCCGATGAACCTACTCGTACTGCCGAATCGTTCCCGCGACGATGGCGAATACGAAAGCCACGATGGCCGGGCCGACAAGGGCGAACCCAAGGCTGATGTCCATGGCGCGAGGGCGGTAGCGAGTGATCAGCTGCGCCATTCGCAGGACGCCCCACGCCAGAATCCGCCCGAGATCCAAGCTACGACCACACCGACGATCGCCGATGCGATCGCAGTGATGGCCGGGACACCGGTCACGAGGGCCACCATCAGACCCAGCAACCCGCCGACGGGCGCGGACGCCGTGATGAAGATCCAGAAGAGCCACGCGAAGCCATCATCCTGACCAGGACCGACGTACAGACTGCGCGGTCGGAGCTGGTCGAGTGCCTGCTCGATGTCCGTCCTGAGCCTCCTTCGGTCCAAGTCGGTCCGCACGTTCCAACTCTTCGACACGAAGGAGTCGTCGGTCTTCAGCCAGCCCGGATAGCCTCGGTGCCTGGGACGACCTTCCCATCTTCCTGTAATGACCGACAGTCCTCGACGTGCCGAGCCAAGGCTCAGCGTGATCGACCCTGCGTCATACACGCCAATGAATATGACGCCTCCGCTTCGTTCAAGCTGGCGAAGCGCATGCTCGAAAGTCGTTTTCTCGTTCTTCATGTGCCTCCGGTGCGCAGCGGACGAGCCATTCGCATCCTTCTGAGGCTCATCCCACGGCCCTCCAGCCGGGGCCGTACCTTTCCCCTAAGACCGACCGGCCGCGGCTATGCATGTCGGCGGTCCGCCGCGCGACCTGTGTCGTACGCGACTCTCCGGGTGTTATACGGCGGCGTAGGTTACTCGAAGCCCGGCGGTGCGGCGACCCCCCACGCCGCACCGCGGGGCCTCTAATCCAGTAACGACAGGCCGGCCGGTTTGGTACGGCTCGCTCCGCTACATCGGCGTGACAGAAGATGCGGGTCAGCCCGCCGGCGGGCTGGCGGGCATTTTTTGCAAGGCCGAAATAGGCCCTTTGCAGGATGTACGGCGAACCGAGGCGGCTGAAGATTCTCTTCACCACGGGGTCTCGACGGCCGCAACGCCGCCCACGACGTGCGTTTCGGTTGTCGGCCTCGGGGTAGGGGCCCGCCGCGCGATTGGCCCTTGGGGGGAGGCATTGGATCGCGCGCGGGCCCCGCCAGCACGCTCCCGGCAATGTCGATCACGCGCGGCCTGAATGTCCGTCAGCACCTTCTCCAACGGCCCCGGCTCCTCCTCGCCGGGGCCGTACCCTGTCGGCCATCACCGACTCGGCGAAGCGCGGGCGGGCCGGCCTCGAGGCCCGAGTAAGCCGCAGCTAATCGGCCATCGTCAGACTCACCGCCGCCGCACATCGCGCTGCTACCATGGCGTTCACGATGCGCCCCGGCCTCGCCTTGATCCTCGGCGGACTGACGCTCGTCGCCGCGTGCGCCGTATTCGCGCCGGCCGAAAACGATCCGGTGCCCTTGCCGTCCGATCTGGCTGCCACCATCGAGGCCCAGATGGGCCCACGCCTGAGACCCGCCGACGGATTGGTGCCACGGATCTCCGCGACCGAGGCCGTCGCGAAGGCCGGTGCACAGCTGGTCAGTGAGCTGAAGTCGAACAGCGTCCCGGCGCAGGACCCGTCGCTTCCCGACGGCCTGATCAGACGCCGGGTGATCGCCGGGCCGACAAAACCGCTGACGAGCGTGTGGATCGTTGTCTACCGGTGGAAGGCGGGCTTCGACTGTCACAGCGCGGCGGGCGGACCTGGGCCATGCGAGGCCACCTCGTTCTATTTCATCGATGACCGGACGGGCGAGCTGAACGGCAGCTACAACGACACGCAGAACTAGGTAAGGGGCAGCTAATCGGCCACCGCCCAGACTCACCACGGCTCCTCCGCGCGTTCGCTCCGTCGTGACGGCGCGACGGACGGCGACCGGGGCCGCTCGACTCGGGGTCGGGGCCCGCAGCGGCATCGGCCCTGGGGGGTTAGGACTGACGTGCGCGGGCCCCATCGGCAGGGTCCCGAGAGCATCCGTCGGGCGCGGCCCTGGAACGCGCGACGCCGATCACGCTACGGTCACCAACGTGGGTCGGAATTACCAACCGTAATGACGGGCCAAACGCGCCCACATCGGCGCGTACACTCGCCTTCCGGGGCCGGCCGTCACAAGGGCACCACCATGGACCCGCACGTCCAGCGGACGATCAACGCCGCAATCGAGCAGGGCGTGCTCGTGGAGTTCTATGCGGCCCCTGACGCCTGCCTCGTGTGTCGCGCGTTGCTGGGCAAGGTGTTCGAGCCCCGCGAGGCCCCGGTGATCCCGGTCCCGAAGTGCACGAACGAAGTGTGCCGCTGCGACTATCTCCCGGCGGTTTCTGGCCGGCCTCCGCAATTCAGCCGGGATTGAGGGTCGAGGCCCGCGACTACGGCCGGGGACTGGACGCACGCGGGCCCCGGCTCAGGCCCCCTCGGAATACCAAAAGGGGGGGCCCTCGGACGAAAGCGACGGACGAACCTGTGCTTGAGATTCGAATCCCGAGCAGACGTCCTCGGACACCCTACCCCTGGTCACGCGTTATGCAAGCCAATGCTGAGTCCGAGGAACCAGCAGCTAAGCGGACGCTACCCTCACCACGGCCCCGGCTCCGCGCGTTCGCTCCGTCGAGACAGCGAGACGGTCGGCGACCGGGGCCATCTATATCCTGCGGACGTGAGACGCCCGCGCCTCGCCGCCCTTGCGATCACCGTCGGCTTCGTCCTGGGGGGATGCTCCGGAGACATCGCGGTCGGCCCCTGCACCTTTCGGGTCAGCACTGACGGTCTCGGGAACACCGCCCTCAAGCCGCCCTACAGGGTTTCCCTGAAGAGAGACCTGCGCTTCTCAGGCGACGGCTGGACCGAGATGAAGGTCGAGGCGCGCAATTCCTCCGGAGTCGAGACCGGTGGCGTGATCACTCGGCAAGACATGCGTGATGGCCTCATGGGGATCAGTCTCGACCGCCCCGGCGTGTGGCAGCTCCGTATTTCCGACCGGGTCAGCGGGTGTCGGCAAGAGTTTGTGGTCGAGATGGTGCGATGACCGACCCCGCGAAGCGTGAGCGCGCCGCGCTCGACGTCCTCGCGCTCCTCCCGGCTCGCTGGGCAGTCGGCCGACGTCCGACGACCCCCGGCACCGGGCCCTGGTCATACACGGCTCGTGGTCCGCACCCTGGCCGCGGGAAGATGCCCGAGACGATCACCGGGAAGCACCAGCTCTTATGGCGGGCTGCTTTTGGGAGCATCGAGAGGTGGGTCGTGGCCACCGACTCCGTCAACGGGGCGGCTCACCGGACCGCTCGGACGCTCTTGAGCAACCCCAAGCGGATGAGGTGTACGATCGCCTCATTCCGGGGGACGGAACCGCGCAGCGCTGGAGGCCTCCCATGCCCAGCCTTCGTGCCCGCACATCACGCTTCGGCGTCCTTGCGGCCCTTGGTGCCACGTTCGCTCTGGGAGCATCGACTGTGTTGGCGTCTGCGCCAGGCGTCGACGTTCGGCTCTCGAACGACTTCCCCGGCGGCGGCTATGTAAGCGCCGACGACATCGCCGGGCTACCGCATTACTCCGACGCCACGCTCGACGAATGCTCGCGCGCCCGCGGGCGCCAAAACGAACCCGCGCTCGCCATCAACCCGCGCGACAGCCGGGTCATGATCGGATCCGCGAACGATTACTGCGGAGTGTTCAACAACGGCGAGGACGACGACGGAGCGCCGATCGCCTCCGGGCCCATCTGGCTCGGCTACTACCGCAGCGAGAACGCGGGGGCGACCTTCGTCAGCTCGCTGGTTCCGGGTTATCCAGACGACACGTCGACCCTTGGCGAGCTGGCGCAGGTACGCACGGCGAGCGCTGGCGATCCGGTCGTCGCGTGGGACGCCGACGGCCGCGTCTTCATGGGTTCAGAATCGAGCGACGACCCGGCCGGCTCAAAGAAGACCTTCGGCGACGAATGGGTCGCCCGATACGTCAATCCCGACGGGCCCGGCGGCGACACCATCAACGACGGCAGCCGCTTCGCCGGCTCGGTCGTGGTCGCCAAGGGCGCCTCCGCGCCGAACCTGCTCGGCAAGTTCCACGACAAGACGGCGATCGAGGCCGACCGCACGGACACCTCGTGCAACGGCAACGTGTACTTCGCTTGGTCGCGCTTCACGGGCAACGGCGGTGTAGCCATCTACTTCGTTCGCTCGACCGATCACGGCGCCACGTTCTCGCAGCCGATGAAGCTGACCGCGGGCGTGCATGATGTCCAGCTGCCCGAGATCTCGATCACCGGCAACGGCCACGTATACGTGACATACGGACAGTTCGAGGACAGCGGCCAGCAGGTGGACGGTGTTGGGGTCGTGAAGTCGACCGACTGCGGCAAGACCTTCTCGAAGCCCGCCACGATCACCAACGTGCAGCCTATGGGCCTGACTGACGCCCAACTCGGAGGCGGCAACGCGCGCGACTGCGGGGACGGGATCGGCACCGGCTGCGAGAGCGGGTACACGTTCTTCCGCGCCGACACCGGTCCGCGCGCCATCAGCGATCAGGCCGACACCGACCATGAATGGGTCTACATCGCCTACGAGGCGATCGTGCCAGGCACGGAGGTCGACACCGGCACGACTTTCGGCTGGGCAGACGAGCAGGGCGAAGGTGGCCAGTCGGCCATTTACTACGTCCGCTTCGACGGCGCGGCGAACACGCACACCACGCCCGAACGCATCTCGCCCATCGATGACGGCCAGCAGCTATACCCGGACCTGGCCGTCGACGACGGGATCGTGCACGGCCTCTGGTGGGACACGCGCAACGACGTCAACAACGACGCGACATCGATGCTCGTGCGTCCGCCGGGCAACGACGCGGACGGCAATGTTGGGCCATCGTTCGACGTGTACGCGGCCACCCGCCCGATCGATGGTGGCTCGTGGACGGCCGACGTCCAACTGACCGACTTCACCTCCAGTGGCCAGTGGGAGCAATTCGCGGGGCGGACCGTTCCGTTCGGCGGTGACTATCTCTGGATCGACTCCAAGAACGGCACGACGTTCGGGACGTGGACGGACTGGCGGAACACGGTCCCCGGCACCGACCTCCGCGAAGAGGAGGAGGACGAGACCGGGGCGGACGTGCTCCAGTGTCGGTCCGACACGGGTGACGGGGTCATCTCCGGCGACACCTGCCCGCGAGACGGTGGGCTTGACCAGGATATCTACGGCGACCTCGCGCCGTAGCCTCTCTCCGTCGCTCTGCGCTGCTCGCCTTATCGACACGGGCATCGCGTCTTCGACGGGGAAGCAACCATCGGGCGAGAGCCTGACGATCTAGGCGTCGGTCTGTTCCGGGGCCTCGTCCTGCAGCCGATCGACAAGCTCGATCACCTCCTCGAGCTGCATCCGGCGGCCACGCTCCAGCGCGGCCTCGAAGTCCATGCGGTCGAGGATTGCCCGAGCCCGCTCGAGCGGGTCCCGTTCCCCGAAGATGAGCTCGAGCGCGGCCGGCGGCCGGACGCCGTACGTTCGGGACAGGGCCTCATGGGCGCCCAGGATCATCGTTCCGACCTCGGGTCTGCCACGCTCGATCGCCGCCATCGCCGCGAACGGCAGGGTCAGCGTAATCGCGACCTCGTCGCCGATCTCGCGGGAGATCCTGAATACCCCGTCGACGAACCAGTGGATCGCCGCATCATGGTCTCCGAGCAGGAGGTGGGCCTGGCCCAGTGTGCCGGTGGTCATCGAGAGGTACGGAACGTCATCGAGCTCGCGGTAGCGCTCGAGGGCGTCGAGAAGGACCTGGATCGCCGACTCGAGCTGTCCAGTCCTAAAGAGCACCTGGCCCCGAATGAACGAGACTCGGGCGAGGCCGCGTTCGTCGCCGACAGCGCGATACGCATCGCTGACCCGATCGAAGCTCAGATCAGGCTCGACCGGCTCCTTGCTCAGGTCCCTGGTCCACGCGAGGTTGAACATGGCATCGGCCACGCCCTGCCGATCCCCGATCTCCTCGGCGACCTCGAGCTGTTCGTCATAGAAGCGGCTGGCCCGCTCGTTGTCGCCGACGTAGTAGAAGGCGGTCCCAGCCGCCTCCAGGGCGCGCATCCGGGCGAGCGTCGGGACCTCCGCGCCGGGAACCGCGAGGGCCGCGAGGATCGTCGTCCGAGCCTCCGCCAGACCGGCACCGACACCCCAGGGCGGCGCGCCCCGTAGCTCCACCAGCGCAGTTGCGAGACGGAGCGCAGTGTCGGCGTCGTCGTTGTCGATCGGCCACTGGGCGGCCGCCCGGAAGTTGTCACGCTCCGGAGCGATCCGGCGAAGCGTCGCGACGCGGTTCCGGCGTCGGATCCCCGGGGCGCTCGCCTCGGCGAGGGCCAGGTAGGTTCGGGCGTGTCGCCGGCCCAGCTCGGTGCGGTCGCCGGTCGCAGCGAGCTGGTCCGCAGCGAATGCGCGGATGGTTTCGAGCATCTCGTATCGGACGTCGCCGTCGGCGTCCTCACGGGTGACGACGAGATTCTGGTCGACGAGCTCGGCAAGCAGTTCGATGACCTCGCCGCCGACCTCAGCCGCCGGCCCGCAGATCGCCTCGGCCTCGTCGAGCCGCCAGCCGCCACTGAAGATCGAGAGTCGAGCGAACAGCTTGCGGGCGTCGGGGTCCAGGAGGTCGTGGCTCCACGCGATTGCTTGCTCGAGGGTCCGATGGCGAGATGGCGCATCGGGAACGGGCATCGCCGGGAGGGCGACCTGGCGGGCCAGGCGCTCTGCCACGCCTCGAGCGCCGAGCAGTGGAATCCGCGCGGCCGCGAGCTCGATCCCGAGCGGTAGCCCGTCGAGACGGGCGCAGATGTCGGCGACCGCGGGCGCGTTCTCGGGCGTCAGCCGGAACGACGGCTGGACCTGCTGGGCCCGATCGACGAACAGCTGGACCGACGGGCTCGCGAGGAGAGCGTCGAGCACCGCGTTACCGACCAAGGGTGCACCGGCCACATCGGTCGGTTCGACAGCCGGCTGGTACCGGCAGCGGAGATACCGGATAGACCTGTTCGGCCGCGAGGTGCAGCGGCGCGCGGCTCGTCGCCAGGACCCGCACGCCGGGAGCCGCGATCAGGATCGCGCCGACCAGGCTCGAGGCGGGAAGGAGCTGCTCGAAGTTGTCGAGCACGAGGAGTAGCTCGCGATGGGCCAGGTTGTCCCGAAGCTGTTCCTCGGCCGAGCGATCGCCGGCTTCCCGGAGTCCAAGTGCGCTCGCGATTGCCGACGCCACGACGTCTGGATCCGAAATGGCATCGAGAGCCACGAACCATACGCCGTCCTCGAACCGGTCCGCGACGGCTCGGGCGCACTCGGTCGCGAGCGACGTCTTGCCAGCGCCACCGGGACCGGTCAGGGTTACGAGGCGGCTCGCCGCGAGACGATCCCCGATGTCGGCGAGCTCGGCATCCCGGCCAACGAAGCTTGTCATGCGAGCCGGGAGGTGGGTCGCCGAGACGGAGTCGGTCCGCGGCGGCGGAAAGGCCGACGGCAATCCGGCAATCTCGAGTTGGTAGAGACGCTCGGTCCCTGAGACCCCGCGGAGCCGGTGCTCGCCGAGATCCACCAGCTGAATATCCGGCGGGAGGGCCGACTGGGCGAGGGCGCGGGTCGACGCCGAGACGATGACCTGGCCGCCGTGGGCTGCTCCGGCGATCCGCGCCGCACGGTGAACGTCGAGGCCGACATAGTCGTCGCCGCCGGCGAGGCCCTGGCCGGTGTGAAGGCCCATCCTGACGCGCGCCGGCTCGCCACCCGGCCAGGTCGCGGCCGCGAGGGCGCGCTGCGCCGCGACAGCGGCGGCGACGGCCGACGGCGCGTCGCGGAAGACGACGAAGAACGAGTCGCCCTCGGTCGATCGCTCGATCCCGCCGGCCGCTGCGAATGCGGACCGGAGGAGGCGCTGGTGCTGCTCGAGCAACCCACGGTAGGTGGCCGTCCCGAGCGACTCGACGAGGTGTGTCGAACCCTCGATGTCGCTGAACAGGAATGTGAGCGTGCCGGTCGGCATCGCCCGTCTCGGACTGGCCATCAGCGACACGCTACTCCGCGCCCGTGTGGCGCGGCTATCGATCCGACGCAGCCGAGCTAGGCTCGCCCGCCAAGCGGGGTACCGATGCGCCGCTCCTGATCGCTACAGACCCTGACGTCGTTCACGGAGTGTCAGGCCCCTTCGTCGCCCTGATCTGATGCGATCTGCCACGCGCGAGGCCCTAAAGGAAGCGCCCGGGCGATAGGTCGCGACGACCGAATGCCCGTTGCCCGCCCGCCGCGTGTCGGGCGGGCGGGTCCGGGACGATCACGGTAATCCCTGTTAGGACAAGGACGGAGCCCCGAGCATCGGGCCCGGGGCTCCTGGACTCAACACGGCCGTGTTCGACAGCCTGATGGTCTCAGCGGCTGGCGCCGACAGCCTCGCGTAGCACCTGCTTGGCCCTTACCGGGTTGTCAGTCGCGAAGACGATGTGAGCGCTGCCCCCGGTCATGCTGGTCGGGAACGCAGCCTCGATATTGATCCCCGCAGTACCAAGCTTGCGTGCCGTCTCGGCCAGGACGCCGGGTCTGTTGGCGAGCTCCGTCTCAACCAGCTCGATCGTGCGGAACTTCCAGCCGCCGTCGGCCAGCACACGTTCGGCGACGGTCTCGTTATCGGTGACCAGCGCCAGCGTCCCGCTGTCGCCGCAGGTCGATGCGCTGAAGCCGGTGATATCGATGCCCTTCAGGGCAATGGCGTCAGCCACCTTCGCGAGCTCGGATGGCTTGTTCTTGAGGTCCACGATGAACGCGTTCACGGGGCACCTCCGTTGCATGCTCGACTGGCGACAGAACATGTCCATCGCAGGGGGTCGGGCGAACCTCTATTTTACCGCGATCGTCAAAGCGCTGGGCGGCGTCAGAGGGTCCCGAACGTGGCTCGATCGGGCGCCGTGCGGCGTGGCCAACGGAACCTGTCGACCGAAAGTGGGCGCAATTCCTGGGGACGTTGCCGTACCACGAGACCTGCCCCTAACGAGGGGTATCGTAGGCCCGGTCCGTGCGCCAACGTCAGGCGTGACGTGGGGACATCAACAGGCAATCGAGCGGTTCGACGATGCCGAGACGCTGGATCGACTCGGTCATTCGGAGCGTGCAATTGAGGCGTGCTGCACCGCGCGATGTGGCCCGAGGTTGCCTGGCAGTGGCGCTCTTCGCCGCGGTATCGTGCGCCCCGAGCGCGGAGCCGGTCTCGACCTCCGGCGAGCATGACGGGCTCGCGGTCGAAGCACAGGTGACCTCGACCGGCAGTTCGATCGCCGTGGACGCGATCGTCCGAAACGACCGCGAAGAGCCGATCCACCTCGTTCCTGACCAATGCGGCCGCATTGTCGATGTCGATCTGGAGCGGACCAGCTTCTTGCCGGAGGGCAAGCGCTGGGACGGTTCGATCCAGGCGGTCAAGGAGATCGCCCTTCGGGACCAGCGAATTCGACGAGAGCCCGGACTTCTTTGCGCCGCGGCGGGTCGGCGACCACTCGGCGGCCACGCCGGAATGTCATCGTCCCGAGAAGCTGACCATCCTCGAGCCGAGCGCCACGATCGCCGAACGCTGGGAGCTCCCGTTCGACATGTCGCGGACGCTCAGGGAGGTCGGCTCCGCTTCCGGCCTGGTGTCGCTGGAGGCGATCGAGGCTCGGGATCCGAACGTGATGGAGTTCTCCGACATCGTGTACTTCAGCGACGAGGACGCGGTCCGGGAGGGACGGGCGGCCCGCGCGGAGCTCGCGCTGTCGGAGGTGCTCGACCGCGCCCCCACCGAGCCGGTAAAGGGACCGAGCCGCGGCGAGTTGTTCGACCGGCTGCTCGATGACGACGCGCTGAGGGCGTGGATCGAGGACCAACCGGCGGATGCCTGGGGACACGCCGACCTGCGACCCGCATACCCGGGCAACGGACCCGAATTCGAGCGACTCCGCCTCGAGATGGTCGCGAACACCTTCGAGCGTGCGGCCGTCGTGACCGCCGCTCCTGACGGATCGAATCCAGTCCTTGACCTGCCGGGGGACGAGGACCGCACGCGAGAGTTCCCGCGAATTGCGGGCTCCCTGCCGCCCGGGATTACGGCCCTCCTAGACTCCGACTACGAGGTGACGGAGGATCTCGAGCTGGGCGAGGTGCTCCTTCCGAGCGGTCGGGTAATCGTCGGGGAGTACCTGTTCGACGCCGAACCGCTCGGCTTCGAGGTCGCGCCTGGCCATCCGCCGACGCCACGCTTGCCCGTTACAACGAGGAGGACGACGACTCGGTCGCATTCGCGACGCTGGTCCTCTCGAATGCGCCGACGGTTCGCTGGGAGGAGGCGACGGATGTTGCGGTGGACGGCGGTACGACGACGATCACCTCGGTCGAGGGCCGGGACGAGCTTGGCCGCGTCTTCGAAGACGACCAACTTGGCTCGCTCGATCTCGACAAGGCCATCTATTACTCGATGGTGGCCCACGAATCTCTGGGCACGGAGTGGAAGCTGACGCCCGAGACGAACCTCGTCCGCGTGTCGAGCGGGATCGGCGACGGCGGCTACCCGGTGTACGTCGGGTACGACGCGGCCGGAAATCCCACCCGGGTCGTGGTCGATTTCCTGCTGCTCCACCTCGCCTGGCCGGGCACCTGAGGCTCAGGCTCCTCGAGCCAGCGAAACTTGAAAGGTCCTCGGCTCGAAGGTCCACTCGCGGCCCGGGCCGAGGAAGCCGGCCTCCCGAGCCCACGCTTGCACTTCGACCGTCACGCCGTGGGCGCTTCGTGGCACCAGCAGCGTCTGCAAGAGGGGATGGAAGTCGTCGAGTGGCCGATCCTGGGTACAGGTTCCACCGGCTCCACCGGGAGCGACCGGTCCGGCCTGCACCTTGAGGACGCGGAACTCGTAGCGAATCGCGAACGCCACGCGCTCGTCCACTCGCTCGATCGAGGCGCCGTTGAGGCCGACGCCGGGTAGCTGTTGCGCTACGCCCATCGCAGCCTGCGGCGCCTCGATTCGCCCGTCGAGCGTGACCCCGAGACGAACGTTCTGCTGGAGTGAGCCGACCGTGATGTGCTCGCTCGTCGGCGTCACGTCGATGGTCCGTGCCTCGACGTCGACGACGGTTGCCTGGTAGCCCATGCCCCAGATTGCACGCGGCCGCCGCCCCATCTTGTGAAACGCCGTGATCCCGTGCGACAGGAGGATCGGCCGGTTCGGGCCGAGCGAGGCCAGCAGATTCGGATCGGGCTTCTTGCCCAGTCGCTTCCAGAGCCCGAGCAGGTCGATAGCGCGCGGCTCGGGACTCTGCAGGTCGTACGGGGGATCGGCCTGTACGCTGATCGCGGACCGTGTCCGCGAGCGACCGTCATCGTCGGGCGGCGCGAACTCCTGCTGCAACGCGGCGAGCTCATTCCCGGTCCACGAGCCGCCGGCTCCTTCGCGCCAGACGTCGCCCTCGATCACGAACTGGCCTTCGCGCGTCGCTCGACGAGAGCGACGACTCCTTCCGCAATCGCAAATGCCAGTGCCGTCAGGACAGCCGAGTCGACCACGGTGTCGAGGGCGACGACCTCAGGAGAAATTTCACGGAAGTACCAAATGATGACGACCGTGCCGACGGTCGCCCCGACGATCGCGCCCTGCAGGGCGGCGGCGGCAAAACGGTTGCCCTTCAGTGGCCGATAGAGCGCACCATCGGGAGTTCGAACAACCGGGTCCCTCCACTCGGCCAGGACGATGGCAACGACCATCGCGATGACCGTCACCGCGATCAGGCCGGGGAACTCCCGACGACGAACGCGAGGCGTGACTCGAACTCCTCGGTCTTCTCGAACGCGACCCGACACGCCGCCGAAGACAACGCTAAGGAGGCCTCCCATTGCCGCGCGTGCTGCGGCCCGCGACAGGCCCTCCGGGACGGCGGAGGTGACCAGGCCGGCGCCGGGCTCGGCTCGGGACGGCGCTCGCGACGGGGAAGGCGCCTCCTCGGGCCGTGTCGTTGGTGCGGGCGGGGCAATCGCGACCGGCGCCTTCGCGTTGGCCTCGTTCGCCCGCGGGGCTTCGTCAGAGCTGAATTGCAGAGGTTCCGGCTCAGGCTCGGGCTCAGGTTCCGGCTCAGGCTCGGGTTCAGGTTCCGGCTCAGGCTCGGGTTCAGGTTCCGGCTCAGGCTCGGGTTCAGGCTCTGGTTCCGAGGCGACGTCGGGCTTTGGAGGCTCGATGTCGACGCCGGGGTCGGTTCGAGGTCCTCGGGAGGGATCGCGACAGTTTCGGCTGCGATCTCGACCGCCGGGATGGCCGTCGCGCCGACGTCCGAGCGCACGAGATTGTGTGCGGCGACGTCGAACAAGCGGCCGTCGGCGACCCGCATGAAAAGCACCGGCGTGCCCCATTCGATGTCGTTGCGGTCGGCATAGATCGCCTTGCGCGCCTCGGCAACGGACGAGTCGACCGGCAGGCCGTCGGCGAGGGCCGAATAGAACTCGCTCGCGAACACGATCGCGGCTCGATCGGTGATCTCGAACTGCATGCCGATGACGGCCGGGATCTCCCGCTCGATCAGGCTCGTGGCGACCCCGGAGAACGGATCCTGAAGCGAGCTCCGCCCGCCCTCGCACGCGTTCAGGATCGCCAGGCGAAGGGTGACCTCGTCCGCGAGCATCGTGCCGAGCTGGATGCCGCTGACCGGTCGGCCGCGTCCCTGCTCGTCCTGGAAGAGAAGGACGCCGTCGTCGGCGGCGTCGTCGTAGCCACCGTGTCCAACGAAGTGGAAGACGTGGTAGTCGGCTTTCCGGAGCTGTCGCTGGAGGGCCCGCAGGCTGGCCTCCTCCAGCCAGTCGATCTCGATCGCCCCGAGCGTCCTTCAACGGGGCGAGGGCGGTTTCGAGCTTTTGCCGCTCCTGCTCGACGTCAATCGGCTCGGCGTCGCTCGGGGCGCTGATCATGCCGAGGATCCGGAGCGGCAGCTCAATCTCGAGCGGCCGCCGTGGCTTTGGCAGGTCGAGGTATCGGACGACCGGCGTCCAGGTGGAGATCGACAGGAAGGTCGGGTGGTCGTAGAGGTACTCCCACGGCACCTCGAGCAGCTCGGGCACGCCCGTCAGCGCCAACGAGACCCGGAGCCCGCGTCCGTTGTTCCGGAAGTCTGCATAGGACGAGCGAAACAGCTCGCGGACGTCGCCTTCGAAGACCGCGTCGAACAGCTTGGTGCCGAAGCTCTTGGTGAGCTCGATCTCGGGCGAGTCGATCCGACGCCTGCCGCGCCGCGGGGAGCCAAGCTTCAGGATGGTTCTCGAGCTCCATCTCGGAGAACGGCAGCTTGAACCGCCGAGCGCCTCTCCCGCAGGCCCCGTCGCGAGGATGCGGTACGAGCCGCGGCTGACGCCGCGGTCATCCGAAGGCGAAGCTCATCGTACGTGGCCATTGCTCGACCAGCGGCCTAATGCACACCCCAGCGGTTCGCGTAACGCTAGCATCGGCCGCAAGGCGTTCCGTCTTGTGCGGCGGCGGCGGGACTGTGTCGCTTCGCGATCCTGACGTACCATGGTCGCCAACGCATCGATCGGGACGCGCTTCGTTCGAACGGCGTCACCAGAGAGCTGGGCCACGGCTGGAAGCCCGGCGACGACCAGAGCGAGGTACCACCCGCGAGCGGCCGGTGAACCGGCCCGGGTCCGCCCGTTAGCGCGGCACGAGTGCGTGGCGACTCCAGGGGAGCGGCCACGAAGGCGGGTGGAACCGCGGGAGCGCCAGGCAGGCCTCTCGTCCTGTCGAGGACGAGAGGTTTCGTGATTCATGGAGGCGAGACGTATGGCCGATCAGGACGTGGCGGTCGCGGAGGCCGAGGAGGTCGAGCAGGAGTTCGTCGCGCCCGAGCGAGGGTCGGCGGACGAGCTGCTCGATGCCGGCGCGCACAGCGACCTCGATGCGATGCGCCATTCCGCGGCGCACGTCATGGCCGAGGCGGTACTCGACCTGTTCCCGGGCACGAAGCTCGGCATCGGGCCGGCGATCGAAGACGGCTTCTACTACGACTTCGACCTGCCGCGTCCGCTGACGCCGGAAGACCTGGCCGCGATCGAGGCCCGCATGGCCGAGTCCGTCAAGGCCGACCATCCGTTCGTTCGCCGCGACCTGCCGCCGGAGGAGGGGAGGGCATTCTTCGCCGAGCGCGACCAGCCCTACAAGGTCGAGATCCTCGACGACCTGGCCGCGAAGGCCGAGCGTGACGGTACGCCCATGCCGCCGACGTCGGTCTACGAGCACGGGCCGTTCGTCGACCTGTGCAAGGGACCGCACGTGCCGTCCACGGGAAGATCGGGCCGTTCAAGCTGCTCGCGGTCTCGGGCGCCTACTGGCGCGGCGACCAGTCCCGCCCGTCGCTCCAGCGGATCTACGGCACGGTGTGGGAGACGCAGGAGGAGCTCGACCGCTACCTGTGGCGGCGCGAGGAGGCGAAGAAGCGCGACCACCGCAAGCTGGGCGTCCAGCTCGACCTGTTCTCGTTCCACGACGTGTCGCCGGGCGCCGCCTTCTGGCACCCGAAGGGCTGGACGCTCTATCAGACCCTGCGCAACGCGATGCGCGACCTGCAGGCCCGGCGCGGCTACCAGGAGATGTACACACCACCGCTGGTCTCCGCAGAAGCTGTGGGAGCGGTCGGGCCACTGGGAGCACTACCGCGAGAACATGTTCCTGTTCGAGGCCGAGGAGCAGACCTTCAGCCTCAAGCCGATGAACTGCCCGGAATCGACGTACATCTACCGCTCGCGCGTGCGCTCGTACCGGGAGCTGCCGCTGCGGCTGGCCGAGTACGGGGTGCTGCACCGCAATGAGCTGTCCGGTGTGCTATCGGGGCTGACGCGCGTGCGCCACTTCGTCACCGACGACGCCCACATCTTCGTGCGCCCGGACCAGATCGGCTCGGAGATCCAGGGGCTCATGGGTGAGATCCGCGAGGCGTACTCGTGGTTCGGGCTGGAGCCGAGGCTGACCTTCGGGACGCGACCGGACAAGGCCCTCGGCGATCCTGCGGTGTGGGCCGAGACCGAGGCGCAGATGCGGGCCGAGCTCGAGCGGTCCGGCATGCAATACCGCGAGAAGCCGAAGGACGGGGCGTTCTACGCGCCGAAGATCGACATCCAGATCGAGGATGCGCTCGGACGTGAGTGGCAGACGGCGACGATCCAGGTCGACCGGGTGATGCTGCCCGAGCGCTTCGACCTGTGGTACGTCGACGAGCACGGCCAGCAGCAGCGGCCGGTGGCGATCCACCGCGCGATCTACGGCTCGCTGGAGCGCATTCATCGGAGTCCTGACAGAGCACTTCGCCGGGGCGTTCCCGCTATGGTGTTCGCCGGTCCAGGCGGTGGTGATCCCGATCGCCGACCGTCACGTGGCGGCCGCCGAGGAGCTGGCCGGGGTGCTCCGTTCACGGGACCTGCGCGTCGAGGTCGACGGGTCCGACAACCGCATGCAGAACAAGATCCGGCTCGCCCAGGAGCAAAAGGTGCCGGTGATGCTGGTCCTCGGCGATCGCGAGATCGAGGGCCGGGCCGCCACGGTCCGTCGCCGGGGCGCCGCGAAGGACGCGGCGCAGGAGACGCTGGGCTGGGATGAGCTCGCCGAGCGGCTCGCGACCGAAGCCGCCGAGCGACGCGTGGAATAGGGGAGGCACGCGTCGCTGTGCCGCTACCCCTGGCGCTTGGCCGCTTCAACACGCGGGTCACCAATCGGATCATCGGACCGATCCTCGTGCGCTTCCCGTGGTACGGCTGGCTGTTCCACGTGGGACGGCGGACTGGGCGCCAGTACAAGACGCCGATCATGTTGTTCGTCCGTGGCGATCGGGGCGTGATCGCGCTCACCTACGGCGAGCGCACCCAGTGGCTGAAGAACGTGCTGGCAGCGGCGTCGTGCAGCTTCGAATCGCCGGGGGATGCGCCGGTGCAGCTGGACTCGCCCGAGTTCGTGCACGACCCGTCGCGACGGCTGGTGCCGAGGATCATGCGGATCCCACTGACGATCCTTCGGGTCAGTGACTTCCTGGTGCTGCGGGTCGTGAAGTAAGCCGCCCCGCTGGTCGCTGCCGTGCTGCTCGCCCAGCGAGCACTGCGGCGGCTGGGAGGCTGACCTTGCCCCGTCTTTCGCTGAACCGCTCGCCCGGCGAGCCATCTGATCCCTCCAGCCGCTGAACCGATCGCCCGGCGAACCATTCGTCGGACGGACGGCTGAAAACCGCTGTAGTGCTCGCCCAGCGAGCGGCGTAGCTGGTGGGGGAGAGGAGGCCAGGAAGTGCCGCTCCGATTGCCCCTGTTCGAAGCGGTGTGCTACCCTACCGGCTCGGCCGAAGGCCGGGTTTTTGTATGCCCGGTCGGGTCGAGACGGAAAACAGTGAAAAGGGGCGAGCCATCAGTCGAGACCTGCGAGTCAATCAAATGATCCGGATCCCACAGGTTCGGGTCGTCGATGAAGAAGGCGCACAGCTGGGCATCATGCCCACTGCCCGCGCTCTCGAGATGGCGCAGGAACGGGGGCTCGATCTCGTCGAAGTCGCCCCGATGGCACAGCCGCCGGTCGCACGGTTCCTCGACTTCGGGCAGTACAAGTACGAGCTGACGAAGAAGGAGAAGGAAAACAAGCGCCGGCAGCGCTCGGTGACATTCAAGGAGGTCCGCCTCTCGCCGAAGATCGGCACCGGCGACTTCGAGACGAAGGTCCATCGGGCGATCGAGTTCCTGGAGGAAGGCGACCGGATCAAGGTCACCGTCCGCTTCCGGGGACGCGAGCTGACCCATCCGGAGCTCGGGCGCAACCTGATCGCCAGGTTCGTGGACCGAGTCGGCGAACACGGGGTCGCGGAACGGGCGCCGTTGCTCGAGGGCAAGTCGATGCACATCACGATGGCATCGACCCACAAGCCGAAGAGCCACGAGGTCGTCCGCGCCGGACCTGCAGAACGAGAAGCAGCCGTCGGGTCCAACGGCGCGGAGGCACCGGCCGCCGAGGCAGGCCGCGAGGCACCGGCCGCCGAGGCAGAGGAACCCGCCGAGAGCCGCCGTAGCGGCCACGCCACCGGCGACGGAAGAGAAGAGTGAACCGCCGGCCCCGCGGCCGGCGCCCACGGCAGCCACACCGGCGGCCGCCACAGGAGAGTGAGTTCAGCGTGCCGAAGATGAAGAGCCATAAGGCGGCGCAGAAGCGGATCGGCGTGACCGGCAGCGGCAAGGTCATCCGCGTCAACGCCTGGCGCGGACATCACCTCGAGATCAAGTCGTCCCGCCGGACCCGCCGCTACGCTGGCAAGTCCCTCATCGGTCGCGAGCACGCTGCGCAGGTCCGCCGCCTGCTGCCGTACCTCTAGGAGCACCCTCACCCCATGGCTCGAGTCAAGCGGGGCGTCACGGCCCACAAGCGCCACAAGCGCCTCCTCAACGCGGCGGAGGGCCGCAAGGGCACGCGGTCGAAGCTGATCAAGCCCGCCCGCGAAGCGCTCCTTCATGCGCTTGCCTACGCGACTCGCGACCGCAAGCAGCGCAAGCGCCAGATGCGCCAGCTGTGGATCGTCCGGGTCAATGCCGCGGCGCGCCAGAACGGCCTCACGTACGGCCAGTTCATCCACGGCCTCAAGCGCGCCGACATCCAGATCGACCGCAAGATCCTCGCCGACCTCGCCGTCCGCGATGCGGCCACGTTTGGCCGGATCGCGGAGCTCGCCAAGGGCGCGTAGGAACGACACCGAACGCGCCCGCCGGCAGAGCCCTCGACGTTCACAATCGTCGAGGGCTTCTGATTCCTCGACACGAAAGGACGACGTGGACCTGAGCCTGAGCGACCTGACGCGCGACCTCGAGGCGCTCCGCGACGAGACGCTGGCGCAAATCGCGGACAGCGCCGATTCGGCCGCGCTCGAGGCGCTCGAGCTCGAGGTGCTGGGCAAGAAAGGCCGGCTGACCGCGACGCTGCGCGGGATCGGCGGACTGCCGGCCGAGGATCGGCCGCGCGTCGGTGCCGTGGCCAATACCGTTCGGGTCGCTATCGAGGAGGCCCTTGCCGCGCGCGGCGGCGGGCTGCGCTCCAGCGAGCTGGACCAGCGCGTCCGCGCCGAGGCGATTGACGTCACGACGCCCGGCCGCCCGATCCGCCGCGGGTCCCTGCACCCGGTGAACGAGACGATCGGGCGGATCGCGGAGATCTTCGGCCAGTTCGGGTTCGTGGTGTACGAGGGTCCGGAGATCGAGGACGACCTCCGCAACTTCCAGATGCTCAATATCCCGCCCGACCACCCGGCCCGCGACCTGTGGGACACGCTCTACGTCGACGTCGAGGATCACCTCCTGCGAACGCACACGTCGCCTGGCCAGATCCGCGTCATGCACGAGACGAAGCCGCCGATCCGGGCGCTGCTTCCGGGGCGCTGCTTCCGCTACGAGGCGATCGACGCGAGCCACGCGTCCGAGTTCTTCCAGGTCGAGGGCCTGATGGTCGACGAGGGAACGACCATGGCCGACCTCAAGGGCCTGCTCGAGCAGTTCGCCCACGCGATGTACGGGGAAGGAAAGCGCACCCGCTTCCGGCCCGGCTACTACCCGTTCACCGAGCCATCGGTCGCGTTCGACGTCGAATGCCTCGTGTGCGGCGGCGTCGGCTGCCCGGCCTGTTCGCGGACCGGCTGGATGACGATCCTCGGGGCGGGCATGGTCCACCCGGTCGTGCTCCAGTACGGCGGGCTCGACCCGGAGCGCTACCAGGGGTTCGCGTTCGGGATGGGCGTCGAACGGATCGCCAACCTGCGCCACAGCGTCGGCGACCTGCGCCTGTATCTGGAGAACGACCTCCGCTTCCTCGAGCAGTTCAAATGATGTGCTCGCTCGCTGCGCCGGTCCATGCCTGCGTTGCCGCCTGCGCTCGCTCGCTCACGCACACCAGAGTGCGCTCGCTCGCGTGCTCGGCGGCGCCTTGGCCTGAACGCGACTCAGCGGCGAGCACCGGGGCAGTCAGTTCGTGCGAGGCAGCTCCATGAGAGTGCCCTTGAGCTGGCTCCGCGAGTTCGTCGAGTTCGACTTCACGCCCGAACAGCTCGCGGAGCGCCTGACGCTGCTCGGGATGGAGGTCAAGAAGATCGAGCAGTGGGGCGCCGACTGGCGCAACGTCGTCGTCGGCGAACTGCTCGCGGTCGAGAAGCACCCGCGTGCCGATCGGCTGTCGCTGACCCGCGTGACGATTGGCGAGGGCGAGCCGCTGGAGATCGTCTGCGGCGCGACGAACATCGCGGTCGGCCAGCGCGTCCCGGTGGCGCTGCCCGGGGCCGTGCTGCCCGGCGACCGGCGGATCGAGCGCACCGAGAAGATGGGTGTCGTCTCGAACGGGATGCTGTGCTCGGGCGAGGAGCTCAACCTCACGTCGGACGGCGACGGGATCCTGATCCTGCCCGAAACGACCCCGATCGGGACGGCCCTGACCGACGTGTACGGCGACGTCGTGCTCGACGTCGACGTCAAGCCGAATCGCGGCGACGCACTGTCGATCGTGGGCCTCGCGCGCGAAGTCGCAGCGGTGACCGGCGCGACGGTCGAGTTGCCGCCGATCGAGCTCGTCGAGTCGGGCCGCCCGACCGCCGAACGCCTGACCGTCGAGGTCGAGGACCCCGCGTTGTGCTCGCGGTTCGTTGGGCGCTGGGTCAGTGGCGTGAGCGTCGGCCCGTCTCCCGACCGCATCCAGACGCGGCTGCTGGCCGCCGGTCAGCGCCCCGTGAGCAACGTTGTCGACGCGAGCAACTACGTGATGGTCGAGCTGGGCAAGCCGATCCACACTTTCGATGCCCACTCCGTGCACGATGGCCGGATCATCGTGCGCCGCGCGCGTCGCGGGGAGCGGCTCCAGACCCTCGATCACATCGAACGCGAACTTGATCCCGAGACGCTGCTCATCGCGGACCCTACCGGTCCGATCGGGATCGCCGGGGTCATGGGCGGCGCAACGACCGAGGTCACAGACGCGACGAGGGAAGTGATCGTCGAGTCGGCCGTGTTCGATCCGGTGAGCGTTCGCCGAACCGCGTTCCACTACGCACTCCGTTCCGAGGCGAGCCTCCGGTTCGAGAAGGGCCAGGAGGTGCGGCTCGCGCGGATTGGCGCCGACCGAACTGCGCAGCTGGTCGCGGCGTGGGGGGGTGGCGAGGTTGCGCCGGGCAGGATCGACACGAACGCGGTTGAGCCCGAGGCGACATCGGTTGCGTTCCGCCCGGCCAGGATCAATCGACTCATCGGCACGGACGTTCCGACCGACGAGCAGCGCGCGGTCCTTGCGCGCGTGGGGATCGCGACGGATCCCGCGCCCGCCGGCGTCCGCGTTCCGGTCGCCAGCACGCCACAGCCGCTGGACACGGCGGCGGGTGAGGGCGAGGCCCTGCTCGCGGTCGTCCCGACGTGGCGGCGCGACCTGCACATTGAAGCCGACGTGGCCGAAGAGGTCGCTCGCGTCCGAGGCTACGAGACCATCCCGGGGATCCTGCCGCACACGCCGATGCCGACCTACCGCCACTCGCCGCTCGAGGTTCGCGACGCCATTCGCGAGGCGCTCGCGGGTGCGGGCATCAGCGAGGTGGTGACCTATGCGCTCGTCGCACCCGATGATCCGGTCCGCTTCGGGTCGCGTGACGACGGCGACCTGGCCACGGAGCCGGATCAGCGGGCTGGTGGCGGCGTGGTCACCGTGACGAACCCGCTCTCGAGCCAGCATTCGGTGCTCCGCCAGAGCCTCATCGGGAGCCTCCTCGAGGTCGTCGGCACGAACCGCCGGCGCGGCCGCGACGACGTTGCTGTCTTCGAGATCGGGAAGGGTTACAGCAAGGCCGACGGCGGCACGCACGAGTGGTGGCGGCTCGGAATCGCCGTCGCCGGCTCAGCGGCCATCCCGTCGTGGAATCAGCCGTCGCGGCCGTTCGACCTCGATGACGCCAAAGGCCTCGTCGAGCTGATCTGCCGGCGCCTCGGGTTCGACGAGCCATCGTACGGACCGCTGCCGGACGACCCGAACCTGCATCCAGGCCGGACCGCGCGAGTCCTGGTCGCCGCGCCGGAGGGCAACCTGATCGCGGGGCGCGCTGGGGAGCTTCATCCGGCGCTCGCTGCGGACCTGAACCTGGACGGCCCGATCGTCGTGGCCGAGCTGGCGATCGTGGGCCTCGCGGGTGGAATCCTCGCCCCGGCCCGTGGAGCGACACCACCGCGCCATCCGGCCGTCGAACGCGACCTGGCGGTCGTCGTGACCGAGGACCGGCATGCCGCCGAAGTGGCCGCCTCGCTGCGGCGCCATGGTGGCGAGCTCCTCGAGGCGGTGGAGCTGTTCGACGTATACCGCGGCCGACCGCTTGAAACTGCCGAGAAAAGCCTTGCCTGGAGGCTTCGCTTCCAGGCACCCGATCGCACGCTCACCGAGGCCGAGATTGACGGGGCCATCGAGGCCATGCACGCCGGACTGGCAGCCGATGTCGGGGGCCGTATTCGCGGCTGAGCGGGACCTTTGGTCCGGTTGCGGCTGCCGATCGGCCGCTGCTACCCTGTGCCGGCTTCGGCGCCCGTCACAGCCGGGTTCCTGTGAGGTGACTTTGTGGATTTCGGCGCGTTCATCGGCGGCTTGACTGGGTTCGATCTCGTCTTCTTTCTGATCCTGTTCGGGTTTTTCGTGCTCGGCTTCGCGCAGGGCACGATCCGGCGCCTGCTCGGGCTCGGGGCGCTGATGTTCTCGTTCCTCTTCGCCGCGAACCTCCGTGATCCACTCGGCGCGTTCCTCGCACAGAACTGGACGCAGTTCCCCGACGAGTACGCCTATATGATCGGGTTCGGGCTGATCTTCCTTGCCGCTTTCATCGCCCTGTCCATCGCGATCCAGACGTTCTACAAGCCGCAGGCGCTGTTCGAGAAGGCGCGCTTCGTCGACGAGGTGATCGGCGGCCTGCTGGGCATGCTCGAGGCCGTGCTTCTGTTCGTGATCATCGTCATCATCCTCGACTCGTTCTTCCTGATCCCGGGCATCCCAGAGAGCGGGAACGAGCTTCACTTCCTGCGCGACTTCTGGAACTGGATGGATGAGGCACAGGTCACGGCCTTCTTCCGCGAGTCGATGGTGCCGATCTTCTTCACGCTGTTCGGCCTCTTCGTCCCTGACGACATCGAGCAGCTCGTCACCGGCCCCTAGGTCGCGAGCCGCGAGCCTGAGCGTCGTCGACCGCGCCCTCCTCGCCGGCCCCACGCTCGAAGCCGCGCGAGGCCTCCTCGGGACGCGGCTCGTCCGCGACGATGAGACGGGCCTCCGTTCCGGGCTGATCGTCGAGGTCGAGGCGTACATCGGCGTCGACGACCGGGCATCGCACGCGCGCTTCGGGCCGACCGCCCGCAACCGGCCGATGTTCGGGCCGGCGGGACATGCCTACGTGTACCTTGTCTACGGGATGTACGACTGCCTCAACATCGTCACCGAACCTGTCGGCAGTCCGGCGGCGATCCTCGTGCGCGCGGTCGAGCCGCTGGAGGGCCTGGACCTGATGCGTGAGAGCCGTGCGGCCCTGCGCGCGACCCGCCGGAAGACGCAGCCCCGGCCGCCCGCGACCATCCGCAACGTGCCGGATCAGCGCGTGGCGAGCGGGCCGGGCCTCGTGGCGGCCGCCTTCGGGATCGACGTGACGTGGACGGGCACGGACCTGTGCGACGCGGGATCGCCGTTGCGCCTGGAGGCGCGGCCCGCCGGCCAGCCCGAGCCGTCCGCTCGTGCCACGCCGCGGATCGGGATTGCCTACGCCGGTGCGCCGTGGACGGAGCACGCGTGGCGGTTCGTGATCGCGGGCCATCCCTCGGCGTCCGGGCCGGCCACGCTGCGCTGAGGCGCGCCGAGAGCCGATGGACAGCCGCTCGATCGTGCTCCTCGAGTTTCCGCAGGTCCGCGATCGTCTCGCAGGGCTGACCCAGTTCGGGCCGTCGCGGCGGCTCGTGGAGGGGCTCGCGCCGTCGAGCGACCCGGTGATCGTGGCACGTGGCCTCGACGAGACCGACCAGGCCCGTGCGCTGCTCGAGGATCGGCCCGGGGTGGGGATCGGCGCGGCGCACGACATCGGGCCTTGGATCGAGCGCGCCGCGCGCGGTGGCCGGCTCGATCCGGGCCACTTCCTCGAGATCGCGGAGACGCTCGACGCGACGTCGCGACTCGCCACGTCTCTTGCCGACGAGCGGCGGCCGCTGCTCCGCGATCTCGGCCGTCAACTGCATCCGTTGCCGGCGGTCCGCTCGACGCTGGCTCGCAGCTTCGACCCGGTCGGCGAGCTGCTCGACACCGCGTCCCCGCGGCTCGGTGGGCTCCGGGTGGCGGTGCGCGTGGCGTATGACCGCCTCCGGAGACGGCTGGACGCACTGGTCGGCACGGAGCTCGGCTCGGCCCTCCAGGAGCCGATCGTCACGCTTCGCAACGGGCGCTACGTCGTCCCGGTCAAGGCTGAGGCGCGGAGCCGGGTCAAGGGGATCGTCCACGACGCGTCGGGCAGTGGCCAGACGCTGTTCGTGGAGCCGCTCGTCGCCGTCGAGCTCGGCAACGCCTGGCGGGAGGCGCAGGTCGCCGAGCACGAAGAGATTGCCCGGATCCTCGACGAACTGTCGGCGCTTGTCGGCGCAAACGCGCCCGCGCTCCGCGAGACGCTCGAGGCGCTGGCCCGCTTCGACTTCTGGGCAGCAAAGGCGCAGCTTGCCGGAGACATGGGCGCCGTCCGGGCCCACACCACTGACCGTGCCGAGATCGAGCTGTTGTCGGCCCGCCACCCTGGCCTGACCGGCCGCGTCGTCCCGATCGACGTCCAGCTCGGCGACGACTACACGGCGCTCGTCGTGACCGGCCCGAACACCGGCGGCAAGACGGTCACGCTGCGCACGCTCGGGCTGCTCGCGTTGATGCACCAGGCCGGCCTGCACGTCCCGGCCGCTGCCGGCAGCCGTCTGCCGGTGCTGCGCGACGTGCTTGCCGACATCGGCGACGAGCAATCGATCGCGCAGTCCCTCTCGACGTTCTCCGGGCACCTGCGCTCGATCGTTCGGATCGTCGAGGAAGCCAGGCCGGGCACGCTGGTGCTGCTCGACGAGCTCGGGGCCGGGACGGACCCGACCGAGGGCTCGGCACTCGCCCAGGCACTGCTCGACCACTTCATCGCGGCGGGCGCGCTCGTGGCTGCCACGACCCATTACGCCGAGCTGAAGGCGTACGGCCACACGACGCCTGGCGCCCGGAACGCGGCGGTCGAGTTCGATCTCCTGACGCTGTCACCGACGTACCGGCTGACGATCGGGCTTCCCGGCGGGAGCCAGGCGTTCGCCATCGCCGAACGGCTCGGGCTGCCGGACGCGATTGTGACCGATGCCCGGTCGCGCCTGACCGAGTCGCAGCGATCGTTCGAGGCGACCCTCGCCGCGATCCGCGAGACCGAAGGCGCGACAAGCGACGCTCTCGAGCGCGCGCGCGCCGCCGAGACGCGCGCCGCAGACGCGCTGCGCGTCGCGGAGGAGGAACGGCGCCGGGCACGCCGTGAACGGGACGAGGCGTTGCGGGCGGCCCGATCGGAGGCGGAACGCCTCGTCGACGAGCTCCGGGACGAGGTCCGCACGACAAAGCGCACGCTCGAGCGCGAGACCGTCACGGCGCCTGCCCTGGACGCGGCGCTCGAGCGCGCCGAGGGGACGCTGGCGCGACTGCCCGCGACCGAGACCCCGGCGCCCGCGGTTCCACCGGCCGAACCACATACGTGGCGGATCGGGGAGCGGGCGCGGAGTTCCTCCGCGGGCTGGGAAGGTCGCATCGCCGCCCTCGAGAAGGGGGGCCGGCGCGTCACGCTCGAGACCGGAGGCATGCGGGTAACTGTGGCCGCCGACGACCTCGTGCCCGCCGTCGCGGCCGCGTCGCCGCCTCAAGGCGCATCCGACGACGGGGAGGCGCCGTCGAACATCGGAGCGCTCCGACTCGGACGTGCGCGGGCCGTTGCCTCGTCCCTCGACCTCCGTGGCGCTCGGGTCGCGGAGGCGCTCGAGACCCTTGGCCGCTACCTGGATGACGCCGCGCTGGCGGGATTGAGCCGCGTGACGATCATCCACGGCCTCGGGACTGGTGCCCTTCGTGATGCTGTCCGTGCCGAGGTCGGCGGCCATCCGCTGGTGAAGTCGATCCGCCCCGGCGAGCGTGGTGAGGGCGGTGACGGGGCGACGATCGTCGAGCTCTAGACCGACGACCTGCTAGCCGTTGTCGTCGCCGCCTCCGCCATCGCCGCCCGGCGGTGGCTTCTTCGTTTTCTCCGGATCGGGCGGCTTCTCGGTTGAGCCCGGGCACAGGAGTGGGATCAGCGCATCGCACGTCGGCGGCGGCGGCGGCGTGACGACCGGGGCAAGCGGGCAGCGCCTGGTCGGGGCGAATCGCGCGCCCCAGGTCCGACCGAACGGCGCGAAGCGGCCGTCGTGGAAGTAGCTCGTGCGCGTGCCCTCGGGTCCGCCGCGGACGCCGACCCCGATGGCGGCGCGGGCCGCCCAGTTGCGGTTGGCTTTCTGCCAGTTCGGGAAGTTGGACTCGACCTCCGAGAGATCGAAGAAGCCCCGCGTGACCGGCGGACCGACACAGCCGTTCTGCCAGAGCAGACCCGTCGCTGCATCGACGGTGAGTCCGATCCGGAAGTCCTCCTTCTTCTTGGGCACCGTGCCCTCGATGAAGAACTCTCTGACGGTCTTCGTGGTGAACGGGCCCGGGCGCCGGCCGGTGAATGCATCGACCGTTGCCCTCTCGAGACCCGGGGGCGACTTGAACTTGGCGATCGGCAGGTCCTTGCTGACGTCCTGCATGATCGAGGACCACAACGGAGCGGCGGCATCCAGCGACAGGATCCGCATGGGCTGGTTGTTGCTGTTGCCCATCCATACCCCGACGACCAGCGCCTGGGCCTTCTTGTCCTTCGGCGGGGCGAGGTAGCCGTACGCATGGACGTCTTTGTTGTCGCTTGTTGTGCCCGTCTTGTAAGCGGCCGGCCGGCGGGTCTTGCCGTCGTACACGGCCCAGCGACCCCAGTACGGGTTGATCTTCATCTGGGTGTTGCCGGCGAGGATGTCGGTGACGATGTAGGCCGCCTGGCGGCTGATCACGCGCTCGCCCTCGACCTGCTTCTCGGGCTGCGGCCAGACCTGCTGGCCCTTGTCGTCCAGCACCTTGAGCAACGTGGTGCGCGGCATCTTGACGCCGCCGTTCGCAATCGTGCCGTAGCCGGTGACCATGTCGATCGGGTGCGTCTCGAGGGTTCCGATACCCATCGACAGCACCGGTGCGGCTGATGACTGGTACTCGATCCCGAAGTCCTGGTCTCGCTCGAAGATGTGGTCGAGGCCGCTGATCAGCGTCTGCTTGATGGCCGGAATGTTGAACGAGAACTGAAGGGCCGAGCGCAGGCGGACGGGCCCGCGCTCGAGCTTGTCGGCCTGGGTCGGGGTGAATTTGTTCCCGAAGTTCGTCACGACGTCCATGAACATCGTCGCTGCGGTCACGGTCTTGTCGTCGATGCCGATCGAGTAGTTGATCGGCTTGATCGACGATCCGGGCTGGCGCCAGCCATCGGCGAGAACGTCGAACTGCGGCTGGAAGCGCTTCGAACCCTTGGCGGTGTAGCTGGCGCTGCCGGCGTAGGCCAGGATCTGCCCGGTCCGGTAGTCCATGACCGCGGCGGCCGCGTTGTGGATCCGTTTGCCGCGGAGCGCGAGAATCCACGAGTAGTCGTTGGCGGGGATCTTCTGGCGCTTGAGGAACGCGCGGGTGGCGGCCACGCTCTTGGCGTTCGGAGCGCGGGCAGCCGTGTAGACCCACTTCTCGGTCTTGCGCTGCATCTTCCAGTCGAGCGTCGTGATGACCCTGTAGCCACCGGTGTCGATCAGCTCGCAGTCGTCGGGCGAGTCGGGGCAGAGGTACGCGCCAAGCTCACGGCGGACCTGCCAGACGAAGTGCGCAGCGCGCCAGGTGTCGGCGGCTCGCGGCGTGAGCACGACGCGCTCCTGCTTGGCACGCTCGTACTCCGCGGGGCTATGGCGGTCGCCGGAGCGCGGGCTGTTCGCCTTCATCAGCTCGAGGATGTGGTTTCGTCGGACGACGATGTCGCTGTTGTTGGGGACGACGAGCTCGAAGTCCTCGCAGTCCTCTTCGATTTCCTCGGAGATGCAGACCTGCTCGGCGTTCCTCATGAGGTTGAAGCTCGTCGGCGACTGCGGGATACCGGCGAGGATCGCGTACTGAGCGAGGGTCAGTTCGCCGATCGGCTTGCCGAAGTAGCCGAATGCCGCGGCCTGAACGCCGTACGTGTTGTTGCCGTAGAAGCTGTTGTTCAGGTAGGCCGTGATGATCGTCTGCTTGCCTTCCTCACCGGGATAGGCATCGGTGAGCTTGGCGGACTGGATGATCTCGCGGAGCTTGCGCTCGTACGTCTCACCCTCGAACGCCCATTCGGGGAGCAGGCGGTCGCGAACGAGCTGCTGGGTGATCGTCGAAGCGCCGCGCGGACGACCGGAAATGGTGTCGAGGCCGGCCGAGAGGATACCGAGCGCGTCGAAGCCCGGGTTCGTCCAGAACTCCTGGTCCTCGATCGAGGTCGTCGCGTCGAGCATCTCGTCCGGAATGTCGTCAAACGTGATGACCTCGCGTCGGAGCGAGCCGAGGCGGGCGAGCTCGACCTTGCCGGTGCGGTCGTAGACGATCGACGGCTGCTCGAAGTCGAGCTCGTTGAGGATCGCCTCGGGATCGGGCAGGCCGGTGGCGTACTGGTTGTATACGCCGACGGCAAAAACCACGCCAACGAACCCGGCAAGCAAAGCCAGGGTGACGAGGATGATCGGGATCGCAATGAGGATCCGGCGGATCGTTTTCGATCCACCGGAAGCCTGGGGGCGCCGGTGGACCGTTCGGCGATGCCGCTGGCGCCGCGCGAGGCTTGTTTGCATTTACGATCGGGACGATAGCATAGAGTCGTGTGTAATCCGGAGTGGTCCTCCCGGGTTGTCGAGACGACCCAAACGTCCCGCCTGTGACGGCCGACCCCGTTTCGGCCGGCTCCGGGCTGGCCGCCCTGCTCCCGGAACTCGAGTGGCGCGGCATTCTCCACGCCACGACGCCGGGGCTCCCGGACCGCCTCTCGACTGGTCGTCCGATCGCCGGCTACATCGGGTTCGACCCCTCGGCGCCCTCGCTCCACGTCGGCCACCTCGTGCCGATCTTCGGGTTGCTGCGGTTGCAGCGCTTCGGTGGACGGCCGGTGGCCGTGATCGGCGGCGGGACCGGGATGATCGGCGATCCGTCGGGGCGGTCGTCTGAGCGGAACCTGCTGGACCATGACACGTTGGGGGCGAACGTGGCCTCGATCCGCTCGCAGCTCGAGCGGTTCCTCGAATTCGGCTCGGGCGAGGGCGGGGCGCTGATGGTCAACAACCTCGACTGGCTGGGGGAGTTCAGCCTGATCGACTTCCTGCGCGACGTCGGGAAGCACTTCACGGTCCCGTACATGCTCGCCAAGGATTCTGTCCAGGTGCGGCTCGACCGTGGCCTGTCGTTCACCGAGTTCAGCTACATGCTGCTTCAAGCGGCCGATTTCGAGCACCTCCACCGGACGATGGGCGTCGAGCTGCAGATGGGCGGCGCCGACCAGTGGGGGAACATCACTGCGGGGTTGGAGCTCATCCGGCGGCGTGGCGGGGTCGAGGAGGGGAGTGCGGACCCAGCCCACGGTCTGGCCTACAGGCTGCTGCTGTCGCCGTCCGGAGCGAAGTTCGGGAAGAGTGAGGGCGGCGAGTCGGTCTGGTTGGATGCCGCGCGTACCACGCCATTCGCGTTCTACCAGTACTGGCTCAACACCGACGACCGCGACGTGGGGACGTACCTGCGCTGGTTTACCGAGTTCCCACGTGAGGAGATCGAGCGGCTCGAGGCCTCGCTGGCAGCACGGCCTGAGGCACGCGACGCACAGCGGACGCTGGCACGCGACATCACGTCGCGGACGCATGGGGCCGAGGCGGCCACCGGTGCCGAGCAGCAGGCGGCGTCGGTCTTCGAACGGGGGCTCGTTCAGCTCGGGGCGGATGAGTTCGTCGCGGCCGCTGCCGAGCTGCCGCGCGTCACGTTGGCGGTCGATGGGACCTGGACCGCCGCCGGCACGGCCGTGGCCAGCGGTGCGGCTTCTTCGAACGGTGAGGCCCGTCGGCTGGTCTCGCAGGGCGGCCTTTACATCAACGACGAGCGCGTCACGGATCCGAATGCCCCGCTCCCCGAGCCGCTACACGGGCGGTACTGGGTGATCCGCACCGGCAAGAAGAACACCCGGATCCTCGAACGCGCCTGAAGCGACACGCGGGACGTGGCCGCGTGCCCCGGACAGCCTCATGACCTCGGCTTGAAGCTCCTGTACATGCGCTCGAACAGCGCCTTGTCGGCATCGCGATCGTCGCCGTTGGATTGCCAGTCGAGGCGGTAATCCACCCCACCTTTGGCCAGCAGCAGCAACTGGAAATAGGTCGGCAGGCCATCGACCTTGCCCGTCATCTTGACCAGCCGACCGTTCCAACCCGCGACCTTGGCCTTCTTGTTGGACAGTACCTTTGCGCCGTAATGGCTTTTGTAATAGGCAATCTCCCCCTTCGCCGTTCTCGCGAGTGCCGCGGGGGAGCCACCGATGCCGGGGTAGCGATCGACGAAGACGAACGCGGACCCTCGGTCGTCGAACTGGTCGGGATAGCCGGTCGTTGCCGGGGTGACGACCCAGTCGGGCGGGTACTTCATCGAGTAACGCAGCTTCTTCGACTTGTGGGCCTGCCACGGTTCCGGGGTCGGCGTTGGCGTCGGTGAAGGCGTCGCGGCCGGCGTCGGTGTTGCGGCGGGAGTGGGGGTGGGCGTGGCCGCGGGTGCGGCGCTCGGATCGGCCGATGGGGTTTGGGACTTGACGGCAACCTCGCCGGCGGCTGACGAATCCGGCTGGCCGGTCGGGGCAGGTCCCTGGCCGCAGCCGACAAGGACGGCCGCGAACAGTGTGGCGGTGAGCAAACGCTTCGGCATGTGGGCTATCCCTCGTGCGATCCCTGGATGGGCTCGCCGCCCCACGGCCCGGCGCGTGATTCAATCCCTGCACCTGCCGAGGTGTCATCCGCTAAACGGACTACGAACGACGCTCGCGCCGGGCCATCAGCGGTGAACGCGTTGATTGACGTTCTGCCGGGCCCTTTGTTACCTGAGGTGGCGGAGACGCAGTTCGTCGAAGACCGCGGAGGGGGGCACATCCCGTTCGGCGAGCAGCACGAGCAGGTGGTACAGGAGGTCGGCCGACTCGCCGGCGAGCGCCGCACGGCGCTCGGGGGTCGAGCCGGCCGCGTCGTCCTTGGCGGCCATGAGGACTTCGGTGGCCTCTTCGGTCACCTTTCGACCGGCCGCGTCGACGCCGCCGGCCAGGAGCCTGGCCGTGTATGAGCCCTCGGGTCGGGAGGCGGCGCGATCGGCGATCGTGGTCCACAGCGCTTCGAGCCAGCCGAAGCCCTGCGTCTCGCGCGTCGCAGGAGCGCCTTCCGGATCGAAGCAGCTCCGCGTCCCGCGATGACAGGTCGGTCCGACCGGATCAACCGTGACCAGGAGCGCGTCCCGGTCGCAGTCCTCAGCGATGTCGACGAGACGCAGGACGTTGCCGCTCGTCTCGCCCTTCCGCCACAGCGTGTTTCGCGATCGCGAGTGGAAGTGGACCTCGCCGGTTGCGACAGTCGCGCTCAGCGCCTCCTCGTCCATCCAGCCGAGCATCAGCACGCGCCCGTCGGCGGCGTCCTGGACGATCGCGGGGACGAGCCCGTCGTCCCCGTACTGCGGATCGACGGTCACGCCGCGACGCCCACGGTTGTCCGGACCGGCAAACCAGCACTGGCCATCGCCGCCTTGACCGACGCGATCGAATGAATCCGGCGGTGGAAGATCGAGGCCGCGAGCACGGCATCGGCGCCCCCGTCACGCACTGCGGCCACGAAATCGTCCGGGCTCGCGGCCCCACCCGAGGCGATCACCGGAACGGACACCCGATCCGTGATCGCCCGAAGCAGCTCGGTATCGAAGCCGAGGCCGGTCCCGTCCCGGTCGATCGACGTAACGAGGAGTTCACCCGCCCCAAGGGCGACCGCGCGCTGGGACCAGTCGACGGCATCGAGCGACGTCGGCTTGCGCCCGCCCTTGACGTAGACCGTCCAGCTCGGCCCGTCGCGCAGCGCATCGATCGCGACGACCACCGCCTGCGACCCGAACCGTCGCGCGCACGCGGTGACCAGGTCCGGGTCGGCGACCGCGGCGGTGTTGAGCGAGACCTTGTCGGCGCCGGCCCGGAGCACGTCGCGCATCTCGTCCACGGTGCGTACGCCGCCTCCGACAGTCAGCGGGATGAATGCCCGGCGTGCGGTGCGTTCGACGACGTCGAGCAGCGTGCCGCGCCGTTCTGGCGCCGCGGTGATGTCGAGGAACACGAGCTCGTCGGCGCCTTCGCGCGCGTAGCGTTCGGCGAGCTCGGGCGGATCACCTTCGTCGACGAGGTCTACGAAGCGCGTGCCCTTGACCACGCGGCCATCTGCCACGTCGAGGCAGGGGATCACCCGGCGGCGGAGCATCAGGACGCCACCCCGGCCGCAGTAAGCCCGCCGGTCCGCACGAGCGACACGAAGTTGGAGAGGAGGCGCAGGCCGTCGTCGCCGCTCCGCTCGGGATGGAACTGGACGCCGAGGAGGTTCCCGCGGGCCACCGCCGACACGAAGGCGGCGCCGTGCTCGGTCTCGGCCAGGATCACGTCGTCGGCCGTTTCCGCGGGCGCCCCGGCGTACGAGTGGACGAAGTAGAAGTCGGCGCCGTTCGCGATCCCATCGAAGAGCAGGTGGTCGCGCCGCCGGTCGACCTGGTTCCAGCCGATGTGCGGCAGCGTCGGGGGATCCTCGAGCCGGCGCGTCCGGCCCGGGAGCACCCCGAACGTCTGCGCTCCGTCCTCGTCGCTTGCCTCGAACAGCAACTGCAGCCCCAGGCACACGCCGAGGAACGGCTTGTCCGCGGCGATCCAGGCGACGATCGGGTCGACGAAGCCGGCGTCGCGGAGGCGGTCCATCGCCGGCGCCGCGGCCCCCACGCCCGGAACCACGATCGCGTCAGTGCCATCGATGCCTTCGGGGTCGCGCGCCACGACCACCTCGGCACCTGATGCCGTGAGTCCCTGCTCGATGCTCACGAGGTTACCGGCGCCGTAGTCGACGACGGCGATCCGAGGCCGCGTGTCGCTCATCCGAGCGTGCCCTTGGTCGACGCCACGCCCTCTCGCCGCGGGTCGCCTTCACAGGCGGCGCGCAGCGCGCGGGCCAGGGCCTTGAAGGCGGCCTCGGCCAGGTGGTGGTCGTTGCGGCCTGTCCCGCGGAGGTGGAGCGTCGCGCCGGCCGTCCGCGCGAACGCTTCGAGCGCGTGCTCGACGAGCTGGAGCGGCAGGGCGCCGACCCGTTCGCCGTGGAACGGCAGATCGATCACCGCGTATGGCCGACCACCGACGTCGATCACCGCGGTCGCAAGCGCTTCGTCCATCGGCACCGATGCCTCGCCGAAGCGGCGGAGCCCGGCCCGATCCCCGAGAGCCTCCGCGAATGCCGAACCCAGGACGAGTGCGACGTCTTCGACCGTGTGGTGCTCATCGACCTCGAGGTCGCCGCTTGCCCGGACCTCGACGTCGAACAGGCCGTGGTGGGCGAGTGACGTCAGGAGGTGGTCGTAGAACCCGATCCCGGTCGAGATTCGCGCCAGGCCCGAGCCACCAAGGTCGAGCGACACGTCGATCTCGGTCTCGCGGGTGCGGCGGCTGACGCTGACGCGCCGCGTGCCGCGATCCGTGACGTCGAGGGTGCCGAGCGGGGTCGTCATGCCTGGATCTCCGAGCTGAGCTGGCGGGCGGCATCGATGAGCCGGTCATTCTCGTGACGGTCGCGGACCGTGAGGCGCAGATAGGCGGCGAGGACGTGTCCCATGCCGAAGGTGCGCGGGACGAGACCGCGCTTCAGGAGTGCCTCGGCCGTAGCGGCGGCACGTTCCGGGGAGCCGAATTCGACCAGCAGGAAGTTCGTCACGCTTGGCCCGACCGTCCAGCCAGCCGCGGCGAGCCCGTCGGCCAGGCGGCGGCGCTCGGTTTCGACACGGACCAGGTTGGTCTGCAGGATCGACTGATCGAGAAGAGCCTCGGTCACGATCGTGACCGACACTGTCGACACCGAGCCCGGCGGGCGGTACGGATTCATCCGCGCGATGACCTCTGCGTCGGCGATCGCGAAGCCGACGCGCAGCCCCGCCAGCGCATACGCCTTGCTGGCGGTGCGGACGACGATGAGCCGCGGATACGCCGCGCGCAGCGGGAGGAGGCTTGTCCCGACGAACTCCGCGTAGGCCTCGTCGAGGACGACGACCGGCGGCTCGGTCTGGTCCGACCCGGCGTCGAGGGCGAGGCCGGCGAGGACCGCTTCGATCGTGCCGTCAGGCTCGGCGAGCCCGGTCGGGTTGTTCGGGCTGCACAGCCAGATCACGCTGCTCCCGCGCGCGGCCGAGCGAACCGCGTCGACATCGAGCGCCCAGCCCTCCGCCGGCGGTCGGCGCAGGATGGTCACGACCTCCGCGCCTCGCTGCTCGGTCAGCACGCGGTACATCGCGTAGGTGGGTGCAGGCAGCACGGCCCGGGCACCCTCGCGGAGGAACGCCTTGGCGACCAGGTCGAGGATCTCGTCCGCCCCGGCGCCGACAAGCAGCTCGTCGGTTCCGACACCGTACCGCGCGGCCGCGGCCTCGGTGAGCCGGCGGTAGTCCGATGGCGGGTACTCCGACAGCGGCGTGTCGAACTGGCCCGCCGTCAGCAGGCGTTCGACGAGGGCCGGCGGGGTGGGGGAGGTGTTGAGGTCGAAGCGGATGATCGACTCGATCGGCACGCCGTAGCGCTCGGCGACCTGCTCGTTCGTGGCCTCCCACGCGTAGGCGATCGGGAGCACCGGCGAAGTGAACGTGACCGGGGTCGGACTCATTGTTCGGGCTCCGGGTCGGTCTCGAATCGCACGAGGACGGCGTCCCGGTGGGCGAGCAGCCCTTCCGCCTCGGCCAGCGTCGCGATCGTGTCCCGAATGGTGGCGAGCCCGTCGCGGTCGATCCGCTGGACCTGCACGAACTTGCCGTACGCGTCGACGGCCAGCCCGCCCGAGGAGCGCGCGAGGCCGCCGGTCGGGAGCACGTGGTTGGCGCCGGTCGCATAGTCGCCGGCTGACTCGGGCGCCCACGGCCCGACGAACAGCGATCCGGCGTTGCGAAGCCGGGCGACTGTCGGTTCGAGGGGCTCGACGTCCACCGACAGGTGCTCGGGGCCGTAGGCGTTGACGAAGTCGATCGCGGCATCGAGGTCGGGCGCCAGCGCGATGCGGCCATGGGCGGCCAGAGCTGCCTCGAGGATGTCGCGGCGGGACGCGGTCGCGAGGCGCACCTGGACCTCGGCTTCGACAGCGTCGGCGAAGGCTGCGTCGGTCGTCACGAGGATGGCCGGTGAGTCCGGGCCGTGCTCGGCCTGGGTGATGAGATCTGCCGCGACGCGTCCGGCGTCGGCGGGCGGCGCGGCAAGGACCATGCCCTCCGACGGGCCGGCGGGCAGGTCGATGCCGACCTCGCCGCAGACCTCGATCTTGGCCGCGGTGACCCACGCGTTACCTGGGCCGACGATGCGGTCCACGGGCTCGAGGCCGGCGCCGGGCAGGCCGTAGGCCAGCGCCCCGATCGCCTGTGCGCCACCGGCGACGACGAACGCGTCGATCTCGAGCAGGCCGGCGGCAGCCAGGAGGACCGCGTGGTTCGCCCCATCGCGATCCGCCGGGGAGGCGACCACTACCCGCTCGACGCCCGCGACCTGTGCCGGCACGACGGTCATCACGAGCGACGACGGATAAGGGGCCGAGCCGCCCGGGACATAGCAGCCCACGCTGGCAAGCGGCGCCCAGCGGCGTTCGAGGTTGATGCCGGGCGCGATCTGGGTGCGAGTGCTCTGCGGGCGCTGGGGCTCGGCAAATCGCCGGACGTGCTCGATCGCCTGGTCGAGGGCACGACGAACGCGAGAGTCGAGCGCGTCCCGTGCCGCGCGAAGGTCGCTGCGGTCCAGGGTGAGACGGCCGTCGGGCCGGCCACCCCCAAATCGCACGTTGGCCTCCCGGACCGCTGCGTCGCCCCGTTCCCGGACGGCGGCAAGGGTTGCACGTGCGCCCTCCCGGACAGCTGAGTCGGGAACCGCCCCACGCCGGATCAGCGCCACTCGCTCGGCACGGCCGGCGGCGTCGGTCGCACCCAGGACCAGGCGGCGCAGGCGGAGCTCGGTCGGCGCGTCGGCGGGACTCACGGGACGATCTTCTCGATCGGCAGCACGAGGATGCCGGACGCACCGGCGGCCTTCAGCCGGGGCAGGAGTCCCCACACCTCGTCCGAACCGACCACGGAGTGGATGGCGATCATGCCTTCATGGGCGAGCGGGATGACCGACGGCAATTCGAGGCCGGGCAGCAATGCTTCGAGCTCGGCGAGCTTGGTTGCCGGTGCGTTCATCAGCAGGTATTTCTGACCGCGGGCCGCGATGACCGCGGTCAGCATCGTGTCGATCGCGGTCAGCTCGGCGGCGCGCTCGCGATGTGCAGCCGGGTTGGCGACGAGCACAGCCTCGGAGCTCAGCACGTCGCCGATCGGACGGAGGCCGTTCATGACCATTGTCGACCCGGTCGAGATGAGGTCGACGATCGCCTCGGCCAGACCAAGTCGTGGCGCGACCTCGACTGCGCCGGAGATCGGGATGACATCGACGGGGATCGAGCGCGATTCGAAGAACCGTCGGGCGGTGTTCGGGTGGGCGGTCGCAACCCGCAGGCCGGCCAGGTCCTCGACGGCCTGGTACGGCGAGTCATTCGGAACGGCCGCCGCGAGCCGGCACCGGCCGTAGCCGAGGTCGCGGACGCGCGGCAGCTCCGCGCTCGTCTCGGTCAACAGGTCGATGCCAGTGACGCCGAGGTCGGCCACGCCGTCGCCGACGAACTCGATGACATCGTTCGTGCGGACGAAGAGGACGTCGAGGTCGTAGTTCTGGACCCGCGCGACGAGGCTGCGGTCGTGCTCGTCGAACACGAGCCCGGCATCGTGCAGGAGCCTCAGGGTCGGTTCGACCAGCCGTCCCTTGTTGGGGATGGCCAGCCGGAGGCGGTCTCTCATCGCTCGACGGCGGTGGGGTAGGGCCGACCGTCCGGCTGCTCCGCCTTGAAGCGCTCGAGCGCGCGCTGGTAGCCGCCCTCGCCGTGATGCAGCCAGGATGCAATCCGCGTGATCGTGGCCGTGCTGGCGCCGGTGGTCCTGGAGATCTCGGCGTAGTGCATGCCCTGGTCCAGCAGGCGAACGACCGCCCAGCGCTGGGCCATGTCGCGCAGCTCGTTCAAGGTGCAAAGGTCGCGGAAGAAGGGCTCCGCCTCCTTGATGGATTCGAGGCGCACGATCGCTTCGAAGAGCGCCTCCGCTTCCGGGGTTCGCCAGTCGTCGGCCATCGGTGTTGCTCGCTCGCCTCCGCGTCACTTGCTAGCGTGCTAACGTATTAGCGTGCTAAAACGCTAACACGGTGCTACGGCCGATGACAAGCCCATTCGACCTGCTGCCTGCAATCGATCTACGCGACGGCCGAGTAGTACGGCTGCGGCAGGGCGACTTCGATCAGGAAACGGCGTTCAGCAACGATCCGTTGGCAGTGGCGGTCGGGTTCGCGGCGAACGGGGCAGCGTGGCTGCATGTCGTGGACCTGGACGGGGCGCGGTCCGGGACGCCCACACACATCCCGGTCATTGGCGCCATCGCTGCCGCCGTCGGTGGGGAGGTCCTGGTCGAGGCCGCCGGCGGCCTCAGGACGGCCGACGCCGTGCGAGCGGTCCTCGAGGCAGGCGCCGCACGCGCGGTCGTGGGCACGGCCGCCCTCCGCGACCCCGCTTTCGCCGGCGCCCTGATCGAAGAGCACGGCCCGGGGCGGGTGGCGGTTGCAATCGACGTCCGTGGTGGTCAGGCCGTCGGCAGCGGCTGGGCTGCCTCGGCGCGTGGGCCCGATGCCCTCGACGCCATCGCGCTGCTTGCCGACCAGGGTGTCACGACGTTCGAGGTCACGGCGATCGACCGCGACGGCCTCCTGCAGGGCCCGGACCTCGACCTGTTCGGTCGCGCGGTCGCGCTCGGCCGGGGCCGAATCATCGCCTCCGCCGGGATCACGTCGAAGAAGGACGTCGCTGCGGTCCGCGCCATCGGCTGCGCGGGAGCCATCATCGGTCGGGCGCTGTACGAGGGCCAGCTCTCGCTGCAGGACGCGTTATCGGCCGCGGAAGCCGACTGACCCCGGACCGCTCTTCCTCCCGCCAGGGCTGCTGCTTCCGGCCAATTTTCCACGGGCGGAACGATAGGCACGGTAGGAGCGCGCCAGCGGTCATGATTCGGCCGGATTCCGTCGATTCCATTGCCGGATTTTCGCCGGACGGGGATTTGGCCGGTTTGAGAGCCTTGGACCTGGCCTAAGCGTCCGTGGGTGGGAATTTGGCCACGTCGCCGCTCAGTGGCTGTTGGATTCGAGCTCTTTTCTGTGCTCCTGGATGATCCGCTCGGCGAGGTGGGACGGCACGTCCTCGTAGTGATCGAGCGTGGCGGAGAACGTGCCGCGCCCGCCGGTGATCGAGCGGAGCTCCGTTGCGTAGCTGAACAGCTCCGCCTGCGGGACGTGAGCCGAGATAACCTGCATCCCGCCGTCGGTATCCATCCCCAGCAGACGGCCGCGCCGGCCGTTGAGGTCGCGATTGACCTCGCCCATGAACGTTTCCGGGATCCGGATCCGGACGTCCATGATCGGCTCCATCAGGGCCGGGCTCGCGTTGTGGACGGCCTCCTTGAGCGCCATCGACGCGGCGATCTTGAACGACAGCTCGTTGGAGTCGACGTTGTGGAATGAGCCGTCGTAGAGCGTCGCCTTGAAGTCGGACAGTGGGTAGCCGGCGACGACGCCCTCGGCCGCGGTCTCGCGGATGCCCTTCTCGACGCCCGGGAAGAACTGGCGCGGGACCGAGCCGCCGACGACCCGTTCGGCGAACTCGACGCCGCCACCCGGGTTTGGCTCGAGCTCGATCCACACGTCGCCGAACATGCCGTGGCCACCGGTCTGCTTCTTGTAGCGTCCGTGGGCCTGGGTCTTGCCGCGGATCGTCTCCTTGTAGGGAACCTTCGGCGAGTGCGTCACGATCGCTGACCCGAACTTGCGCTTCAGGCGTTCGATGATGACCGCGGTCTGCGCCTCGCCGATCGTGCGCAGCAGCTGCTCGCCGACGTCGCTTCGCTCGAGGTGGACGGTCGGCTCCTCTTCGAGCATCCGCTGCAGGGCGGGGCCCATCTTGTCGAGGTCGGCCTTGGTCTGAGGCTCGATCGCGACCACGAGGGTCGGCTCGGGGAACTCGAGCTCCGCCAGCGCGAACGGCTTCTCCTTGGTGGCCAGGGTGTCGCCGGTCTCGGTTTCGGACAACTTCGCGACGGCTCCGATCTCACCGGCCTTGAGCTCGCCGATGGGCTCCTGCTCCTTGCCGTGGAGGAGCAGCAGCTGGCCGATTCGCTCGTCGGCGTTGCGCGTCGTGTTCCAGACGTGCGCCTGCGAATGGAGCGTGCCGGACAGGACCCGCAGGTACGTCAGCCGCCCGACGAACGGGTCGGCGGTCGTCTTGAACACGCGGACCAGCAGCGGGCCGCTCTCGTCGGCCGCGATGCCGACCGTATCGCCGCCCTTGTCGCGCACTTCGACCGGCGGCTCGTCAGCGGGGGAGGGGAGGTAGCGGACGATCGCATCGAGCAGCGCCTGGAGGCCGATGCCCTTGGCCGCGGACCCGACGAGGACCGGCGCGAGCACCGATTCCTTGACTCCCTTGCGGAGGCAAGCCTCGAGCTCGGCGTCCGCGACCTCCTCGCCCTCGAGGTACTTCGTCAGGACGTCGTCGTCCGCCTCGGCGGCCGCCTCCAGCAGCTGGTCGCGGCGGGTCGCGACCTCGCCGGCAAGCTCGTCCGGAATCGGGATCTCGACCTCCTTCGAACCATCGAGCCGGAACGCCTTGCGGTGGACGAGGTCGACGTAGCCCTCGAAGGACTCGGCCGCACCGATGGCCAGGTTGAGTGGCGCGATCTTTGTCCCGAACGTCGCCCGCAGCGCGTCCAGCGCCTCGGTCGGGTTGGCGTTCTCGCGGTCGGACTTGTTGATGAAGAAGCAGGCCGCGGTGTTCGTGGCACGTGCCTGCGCAACGGCCTGCTCGAGCCCGGCCTCCACGCCGCCGGATGCGTCCATGAGGAGAATCGCGCCATCGGCCGCGGCGTAGCCCTCGACGACCTCGGCAACGAAGTCGGGGTAGCCGGGTGTGTCGAGCAGCGAGATTCGGGTCCCGTTGGATTCGAAGGTGCCGACCGCCAGGCTCAGCGACGCCCGCCGCTTCTGCTCCTCGGGCTCGAAATCGAGGTGGGCGGAGCCGTCGTCGACGCGACCGAGCCGGGGGATCGCCCCGGCCCGGAAGAGCAGCTGCTCGGCCAGCGTCGTCTTGCCGGACCCGGCGTGGCCGGCCAGGACGACGCTTCGGAGGTGGGGGAGGTCGACACTCTTCATCGTCATGGGTTCGTCGGTCCTTGACTGCTGCGGGAAGCCATTCGGGACGTCGAATCACGGCTGAGGCGTGGGGTCCGGCCATGATAGTCCGCTATACTCCGGCCCGCGATGTCAGGTCATTCCAAATGGTCAACGATCAAGCGCCAGAAAGGCGCGAACGACGCCAAGCGAGGGGCGCTCTTCACCAAGGTCGCGCGCGAGATCAGCGTCGCGGCGCGGCAGGGCGGCGGCGACCCTGACGCCAACTATCGGCTCCGGCTCGCCATCGAGAAGGCGCGCGCGGTCAACATGCCCGCGGACAACATCAAGCGGACGATCGAGAAGGCCACCGGTGGCGGGGACGCCGAGCAGTTCGAGGAGATCGTCTACGAGGGCTACGGGCCGGGCGGCGTCGCGGTGCTGGTCGAGGCGGCGACCGACAACCGCAACCGGACCGCGGCCGACGTCCGCTCAATCTTCACCAAGGCCGGCGGCCAGCTCGCGGGGAGCGGCGCGGTCAGCTGGCAGTTCGAGCCGCGCGGCCTGATCGCGATCGCGCCCGACGGCCAGGACGCCGACGAGGTTGCGCTGGCCGCGATCGACGCGGGCGCCGAGGACGTCGACACCGATGATCCCGAGGCGATCGAGATCTTCACCTCGCCGGCGGACCTCGAACGGGTCCGCCAGGCGCTCGAGGCGGCCGGCATCGGGATCGACTCGGCCGAGTCCACGATGATCGCCAAGCAGACCGTCGAACTCGATTTCGACCAAGGCGCGCCAGGCGCTGCGGCTCGTCGAACAGCTCGAGGATCTCGACGACGTCCAGCGGGTGACGGCGAACTTCGACATCCCCGAGGACGTGTTCGCCGAGGTCGCCGGGTGATCGTCCTCGGGATCGACCCGGGGACCGCTTCGCTCGGCTACGGAATTGTCGATCGGACCGGCGGGCGGCTACGCGCCGTCGACCACGGTTGTTTCACCACGAGCCCCGACACGCCGCTACCCGACCGTCTGCTGGCAATCCAGGACTGCCTCACCGAGCTCATTGACCTCCACCGGCCGAGCCTGATGGCCGTCGAGCGACTGTTCTTCTCGCGCAACGTCCAGACGGCTTTCGCGGTTGGCCAGGCGCGCGGGGTCGTGCTGGTCGCAGCCGCGCGGGCCGGCGTGCCGGTCCGCGAGGCGACCCCGAGCGAGGTCAAGCTCGCGGTGTCGGGCGACGGGCGGGCCGACAAGGAGCAGGTCGGGCGCATGGTCCAGCTGGTGCTCGGGATGGAGCGCGTTCCGACTCCCGACGACGCGGCGGATGCCCTGGCGGTCGCGATCTGGGCCGCCAACGTGGCGCCCGGGGTCGAGGCGCGGCGTTCCGCCGTCGTCGACCGTGCGGCGGTGGCGCCGATCACGCGAGGTCAGTCGGCCTACGACCGCGCGGTCAGCGAAGCCCTTGCCAGGGAGCGCGGGGCGCGGCGGACCGCCTCCTGATCGGGCTCATATGCTGGCTTCGGTAGAGGGGACCGTCGGCGCGGTCACGCTCAATTCGGTCGTGATCGAGGTTGGCGGACTCGGCTACCGGGTGTTTGCGGCGCCGGCGGTGCTCTCGTCGGCGCAACCGGGTTCGCGGCTGAAGCTGCACACGTACCACCTGGTCCGCGAGGATCAGCAGGCGCTGTACGGCTTCCGGACGGCCGAGGAGCTCGGGTTCTTCAACCTGCTGCTCACGGTGAACGGCGTGGGCCCGAAGGTCGCGCTGGCGATCGTCGGTTCGAAGCCGACGCCCGACCTGCAGCTCGCGATCATGGCCCAGGACCAGGCGGTGCTCGTGTCGATCCCCGGGATCGGCAAGAAGCTGGCCGAGCGGATCATCTTCGAGCTCAAGGAGAAGGTGACGGCGGCCGGGGTGGCGGTGGCGGCGGGGCCGTTGCCGGGGGCGAGGCCGGCGAAGGCGAGGTCGTGGCGGCGCTGCAGGCGCTCGGCTACTCGCTGTCGGAGGCGCGGGTCGCGTCGCGGGCGGCGCTCGCAGAGACGGGGGTGGGGTCGTCTCTCGAGGAACGCGTCAAGGCGGCGCTGCGGAGCCTGGTCCGGGAGTAAGCGGGGTCGCCGCGCCTCTGGCGAGCGATCGGCTCGCGCTCCCAGCTGGCTTGGCCACGCGGCGTGATGATCGGTGTCGCTCCCGCCGACCATGCGAGCCTCCTCCCGCCACTCGACGCCAGCAGTCAAGCGACGACGAGAGCACCGGTGGGGCAGGCCACCGGCACCTTACGAACTGCGAAACGAGCCGGAGGTCAGGGCGTGATCCCGAGCGACTCGATGATCGCCTGCTCCTCCGCCAAGTGCTCGGGAGCCGTGCCGGGGTAATCGTTCATCTTCACCAGGACCCGGACGCCGTCAACGTCGAGGATCCACATGTGCCAGCGCTGACCCGGGCGCTGAGCGTAGATGTGGCGGTCCGTCGGCATGTACCGGACGCACTCGCTGATGTCGTCCGGGACGGTGAGATCCCGGTACGTGCCCGAGTCGCCGGCGAGGGTGACGTCGACGGGGTCCGTGGGCATCGAGCGAGGGATGGTCGACGAGGGCCGTCACCAGGTCGTCGACAGGTCGGGCCAACAGGGACGTCGGCGCCTGCGTCTTCGTCGGTCAGCCACGGTTCGCTGAACACATCGCCCCCGCCGTAGAGCCCAACGTAGGTCCCGCCGGGTGGGTAGTCGGCGATGACGCCTGATGTCCTCGAAGGCCTCCCAGCTCGGCGGGGCAATATCGCGAACGTCAGTCGAAATCGAGGCGGGCGTCATCTGCGTCGCAGCACGGCCTGATCGAGTGAGCCACGAGCGACGCGGTCGGATCCGGGGTCGGACTCGGCGAAGGGGACGGGGACGCGGAAGACGCGGACGGGGAGGCGGGAGGCGGGAGGCCGCCCGCCCCAGTCCGGTTGCCGGGAAGCAGGTTGATGCCCACCACGCGACGGCCACCAGAGCACCGCCGCGACGAGCGGCTTAGCGAAGGTGTTCATGTCGGGTGGACCTCCACGCCGGCCACAGGACCGGCGCTGTGGCATCGCGTCCACCTCGTCGAGGGCGCGCAGGAGCATGCGCTCCGGGTTCTCGTGCGTCGTCCTCGCGAAGCCACGACAGGACGATGCGCGTCCGGGGTCATGTTCGGTCGTCATGACGATGCCTCCGCTCGCGCGGGGCGTGCGTCAGCGTCGATCGCCGCCCGCATGGCTCGCATCGCGTGATGAAGTCGGGAGTAGACCGTGCCGACCGGGATCTCCAGGATCTGGGCCACCCGGTCGAGCGGGATATCGGCGTAGTGATGGAGGACCAGCACGGTCCGGTGATCCACCGACAAGCGGCGGATCGCCGTCTCGAGTTGGTCGCGGTGCAGGACCGCGTCGAGCCCATCGGACGCCACCGGCTCGTCAGCCGGCAGGATCCGAAGGTTCGGTGACCACTGCGTGCCCGGCGCCCCTCCGCGTAGCAAGCGCGGACGAGGAGCCGGTACGACCAGGCATCAAAGCGCGCCGGGTCGCGCAGTTGCGGAAGGTCTCGCCAGACCGCAACCAGCGCGCGCTGGCTTGCGTCCTCGGCCAGATCGATATCGCGCAGGATCCTGCGCGACACGGGAAGGAACCTCGATGCGAGGTCGGCGGCGAGCTGCCCGAAGGCTTCTCTGTCGCCGTGCTGGGCCCGCTTCACGAGCTCGGTATCCACGTCCCTCATCCGCAACGGTGGCGCCGGTTCCGTCCGGCGCCTTCATACGGTATGTGTCTGCGAGGCGTGGCGGCCCTTCAAACTTCGTCGCTAAGGGCGCAATCCCGCGAGGGCGTCCGCGTGGCGGCCGCGTGGATCGATCGAGTCGCGGCCCTGGCGGGCGGCCAGATCGGCGAGCGACTCGTTGTCGAGGATCTCGAGCATCGCGTCGCGGACATCGAGCATCACGTCGCGCAGCGTGCAGGTCGCCTCGTCGGGGCAGGAGCACGGCTCGTAGTAGCGGAGGCTCACGCAGCCGACCGGGGCCAAGGCGCCGTCGAGCAGGCGGATGATCCGCCCAACCGAGACGGTGGCCGGATCCGCGCCGAGGGCGTAGCCGCCGTGCGCTCCGAGCGTCGTGCGCACGATGCCCGCGTGGCGGAGCGTCGACATGATCTGCTCGAGGAACTTTGGCGGGAGCCGGTTTCGCTCCGCCAGCGTCGCGAGCGCGATTGGGCCCGAACCGTCGTGGCGGACGAGGTCGGTCAGGGCCCGAAGACCGTACTCGGAGCGGCGGGACAGGCGCATGGCGGCATCGTACTCGTATCTCCTACCAGTTGAGAGGTACTTCGACGCGGCCAGGGTGAGCATGTAGAACATCCGTGCGAAACACGCGCCGTGCGTGCTAGACTTCGCGGGATGGCCGACGACCTCTCGCGTATCCTCGCGGCGGACCCGGTGGACGAGAACGAGCTCGCGATCGAAGGCTCGCTTCGGCCGCGCACGCTCGACGAGTACATCGGCCAGCGCGAGGTGAAGGCCAACCTCTCGGTGCTGCTCCAGGCGGCGAAGGGCAGGGGAGAGGCGGCGGATCACATCCTCCTGTACGGCCCGCCCGGCCTTGGCAAGACCACCCTCGCTACGATCATTGCGCGCGACCTCGGGGTGAACGTCCGCTACACGAGCGGGCCCGCCGTGGAGCGGCCAGGCGACCTCGCAGCCGTCCTAACCGCGCTCGAGGAGCGCGACGTCCTGTTCATCGACGAAATGCATCGTCTCAACAAGGCCGTCGAGGAGATCCTCTATCCGGCGATGGAGGACTACGCGCTCGACGTGATGATCGGCAAGGGTCCGTCGGCGCGCAGTCTGCGGCTCAACCTCAAGCCGTTCACGATCGTCGGTGCCACAACGCGCGCGGGGCGGATCAGCTCACCGTTGCGTGACCGCTTCGGGGCCAGCTACCGGCTCGACTTCTACACCGAACCCGAGCTGACGTCGATCGTCGACCGGTCGGCGTCGATCCTCGGCGTCGGGATCGAACCGGCGGCATCCGTGGCAATCGCGCGTCGCGGGCGAGGCACGCCACGGATCGTCAACCGCCTCCTCAAGCGTGTCCGCGATTACGCCGAGGTCCACGGCGACGGCCACGTCGACGAGGAGACTGCGAGACTCGCGATGACCCGGATGGAAATCGACGACGAGGGTCTCGACTCGACCGATCGCAAGCTCCTCGCCGCGATCATCCAGAAGTTCGCCTCCGGACCGGTCGGCGTGGCCGCGCTGGCCGCGGTGCTCGCCGAGGAGGTCGAGACGATCGAGGACGTGTACGAGCCATTCCTGCTGCGGCTCGGGTTCCTCGACCGGACACCGCAGGGCCGCATCGCGACCGAGGCTGCCCGCCAGCACCTCGCCGGCCTCGGCTACGAGATCCCGCCGCCGCGCCGAGCCGAACCCGAGATGCCGCCGCTGTGGGACGACCTGACGCCGAGTTGACCATGGAGGGTTCGGCCCCGTTCGGCTGGGCGCTCGTGGTCGTCGGCGTGATCATCGTGGTCGTCGGGCTGGTGTTCGTGACTGGTGGGCGCATTCCGCTGCTCGGCCATCTCCCGGGCGACATCGTTATCCAGCGCGACAACGTCACGATCTTCATCCCGCTCGGCTCGATGCTGCTGGTGTCGGTCGTCGTGTCGGTCGTGCTCGGCCTGCTGAACCGCCGCTGATGCCCGGCGCCGCACGCTTCACGGTCGAGGTCCCGCAGCCCGCGGACGGTTCGACGCGCGCCCGGACCGGGAGGCTCGAGCTGACCCACGGCGTCGTCGAGACGCCCCAGTTCATGCCGGTCGGCACGAACGCCACGGTGAAGGCGCTCGATCCGGACGAGATCGCCGCGGCCGGGGCCACGATCATCCTCGCCAACACGTATCACCTGTACCTGCGCCCAGGTCACGAGCGCATCGAACGCTTCGGCGGCTTGCACCAGTTCATGGCCTGGGACCGGCCGATCCTCACCGATTCGGGCGGGTACCAGGTCGTGTCGCTCGGCGACCTGCGGATCGTCGACGAGGACGGCGTGACGTTCCGCAGCCACATCGACGGCTCGACCCATCGCTTCACGCCGGAACACGCGATTGCGGTGCAGGAGGCGCTCGGCTCTGACGTCGCGGTGGCCCTCGACCAGCCGGTCGTGCCGTCGTCGCCGCGCGAAATCGTCGCCGACGCGACGACCCGCACCCACCGTTGGGCTGAGCGCTCGCTGGCGGCTCACCGGCGCGAAGACCAGGCGCTGTTCGGGATCGTCCAGGGTGGGCTGGACCCGGAGTTTCGGGCGGAGTCGACGCGGTTCATCGCGAGCCTCCCGTTCGATGGCATCTGCCTCGGCGGGCTGGCCGGCGACGAGACACCGGAGCAGCGCGACGCGACACTCGACCTCGCGGTCCCGCTGCTGGCCGACGACCCGCGCCCGCGCTACCTCATGGGGCTGGGTTCGCCGGCGGACCTGCTCGAGGCGGTTCACCGCGGAGTGGACCTGTTCGATTCGGTGCTGCCGGCGAGGGTCGCCCGAAACGGCCAGCTATGGATTCCGGGCGGCCGGCTGAACATGCGCAACCAGCGCCACCTCGACGATCCGGCGCCGGTCCAGGACGACTGTCCATGCCAGCTCTGCCGGCGCTTCTCGCGGGCCTACCTGGCCCATCTCTTCCGGGCCGACGAGCTGCTCGCGTACCGCCTCGCAACTTGTCACAACCTCACCTTCACCCTAGACTTCATGACCAGGATCCGAACTGCGATCCGGGCCGGAACTCTTCCCGCTTCGATGCCGGAATTGCGCTTGCGCGCGGGCCGGTCGAGGGGCAGTGCAGGCGCGGTAAAGTCCGCGTGAAGGGCCATTCGGTAGCCTGCAACACGACGCGGAGGCGAACACATGGGCTCGCGAGACCGTCCGCATCGAGAAGCCAAGAAGAAGCCGAAGGACAAGACCGGCCTGCCCAAGGTGCAACCGATGACGGAGCCTCCGATGCAGGTCGAGGTCATCCGGAAGCCCCGCAAGCCAAAGCCGGTCGAGGACGAGGAGCAGGCCGACGAGGGCTGAGCCTGCGACGGGTCGGTCAGGATCCGTCGGTCGCCCCGTCACGGAGCGATCAGGAGTGACCGAACGATGGCGATGACCGACGAGCGGAGCGCGGAGCGCGCGAACGGCGAGCGAGGCAAGGCGGTTGACGCCGCGATCCTCGCGATCGAGAAGCAGTTCGGGCGCGGCGCGATCATGAAGCTCGGTTCGCACGAGCGGCAGCAGGTCGATTCGATCCCGACCGGCTCGATCGCGCTGGACCTCGCGCTCGGGGTGGGCGGCATCCCGCGCGGCCGGATCACGGAGATCTTCGGCCCCGAATCATCGGGCAAGACGACCGTCTGCCAGCACGTCATCGCCGAGGCCCAGCGGCGCGGTGGCGTCGCCGCGTTCATCGACGTCGAGCACGCACTCGACCCGAGTTACGCCCGCGCCTGCGGCGTCAACGTCGACGAGCTGCTCGTCAGCCAGCCCGACACCGGCGAGCAGGCGCTCGAGATCACCGAGACCCTCATCCGCTCGGGCGGAATCGATGTCGTCGTCGTCGACTCGGTCGCGGCGCTCGTGCCGCGCGCGGAGATCGAGGGCGAGATGGGCGACTCGTTCGTCGGCATCCAGGCCCGGCTCATGAGCCAGGCGCTGCGCAAGCTGACCGGAGCGGTATCGCGTTCGAACACATCGCTGGTCTTCACGAACCAGCTCCGCGAGAAAATCGGCGTGATGTTCGGCAACCCGGAGACGACCCCCGGCGGCCGCGCGCTCAAGTTCTACGCCAGCGTCCGGCTCGACATCCGGCGGGTCGAGACGATCAAGACGGGCACCGAGTCGATCGGCAACCGCGTGCGGGTCAAGGTGGTCAAGAACAAGGTGGCCGCCCCGTTCCGCGTCGCCGAGTTCGACGTGATGTACGGCGAGGGCGTCTCCCGGGAGGGTGGCCTGCTCGACGTCGGCGTCGCGATGGACGTCGTGTCCAAGACGGGCGCGTGGTTCAACTTTGGAGAGACGCGCCTCGGACAGGGACGCGAGGCATCCAAGGAGTTCCTCAAGTCGAACCCGCCGATCGCCGCCGACATCGAGGGACGCATCCGCGCCCAGATGAACGAGGTGGCCATCCCGGTCGAAGGCATTTCCGAAGCGGAGTAGCTCGCTAGGGGCCAGGCAGGTGTCGCTCGGCGGGATTGTCGTCCTCACGCACGCCCTCATCGGTTTCCTGTTCATGGCTGGCCTCGTCGGGCGATGGATCGTGCTCGGTATGGCGCAGCGCGCGACCGAGTTGCGCGACATGCGGTTGCTCTCGGCGGCGGCAGGTCCCTTTGAGCGGATCGTCATCATCTCCGCGAATTTCGTGCTGCTGTTCGGGATCGCGGCCGCCTGGCTCCAGGGCCGGAACGCCCTCGGTCCATTGACCGGTGGCAGCGTCGACTGGCTGTTCGTCGCGCTCGTCCTGTTCCTCTCGAACCTGCCGCTGGTCCCCCTCGTCTTCATCCCGCGGGGTCGGGTCTTCGAGTCGGTGATGCGCGAGGCGGAGGCACAGGATCGGGTCACCCCGGAGCTCGCGGCTGCGTGGAGAGATCCGAGCGTCCGAGCGGCCCACGTGTACGAGCTCGGGTCGAACACCATCGTCCTCATCCTGATGCTCACCAAGCCGTTTTGATGCGCCCGGCCCGCCACCGCGAGTCGCTGGCGGAACGGCGCGAGCGGCGGGCAGCGGTCGACGATCCGCAGATCGTGCTTGAAGCGGCGGCGCGTTTCCTCGAGGCACGCCACCGCTCCGTTGCCGAGGTCGATCGCCGGCTCCGCAGTTCGGGATACCGGCCAGACCTCGTGGACGGAGCCATCGAACGGCTGTTGGAGCTCGGGATCCTCGACGACGAGGCGTTCGCGCGGGCCTGGGTGGAGTCGCGCGATCGCGCGCGGCCGCGCGGGGAGCGAGCGATCCGCGAGGAACTGCGCCTGAAGGGCATCGACCGCGCCACGATCGACGCCGTTCTCGACGAGCGCCGTGAGGGTGACGGCGCCGAGCCGGACCTCGACGCCGCCGAGCGCCTCATCGAACGCAACGCCCGGTCCCTCGCGCGCGTCGCCGACCCGCGAAAGCGTCGGGAGCGTGCATACGCACTGTTGGCTCGCAACGGCTTCGATCCCGATGTGTGCCGCGAGGTGGCTGCAAAGGTCGGCGCCCTTGAAACCCGTTGATCGTCAGCACCGCCGACGACCACTGCAGATCGCCCTCCACTGCACCCATCACGTCATCTCTTCGCCGCAGCCCAGCGGCGACCGGGACCAAGGTCATGCTGGAGCCCACGGATGTGGCTCCTGATACTCGCTTCGGGTCTCATCCCGCCCGGGCCATGCCCGGACATCAAGCGAACTCCGGGGGCGAGGAGTAGCGGATCAATGGTGAATCGACTGCGTACCGGCTGGCTGGCCGGAAGCGGCGCCCTGGTGCTCGTGCTCGCGTTCAGCGGCGCCGCGATGGGCGCACCGCTTGTCACCGACACGACGGCCACGTTCGAGGACGTCGATGGCGATGGCGTTGATGACGACTGCCAGGAAGCTGCCCTCGAGAACACCGAAGCGGCGACGGCCGCGTTCGAGGCGGCCGACCTCAACGACGACGGCGAGATCTCGACGACCGAGGCCGCCCACAGCGGCTGGACCGGCGGCACGAACTGCAACCACGGCGGCTACGTGAGCCAGGTTGCGCAGGCCGATGACGCGACCTGCGACGAGCCGGCGGGCGGACCGGCGACACGGGCGAGACCGGCGACGCGGCCGAGACCGGCGCGACAGGGGACGAATTGCCGGCCGACGAAGCCGACTGCGGGACAGACGACGCGACCGACGAGACGACCGAGGACGCGGCGCCGGCCGCCGAAGAGGAAGCATGTGAGGAAGTCGCAGCCCCTGAGCCAGAGACGCCACTTGACCCGACGGCTCCCAACAGCCACGGCGCGTGGGTCTCGTGGGTGGCCGGCTCCGAGGCCGTCGGCGGCAAGAACTGCAACCACGGCGGTGCCGTGAGCGTGGCCTCCAAGAAGGACCACGAGGCTGCCAAGGCTGAGCGCGACGCCAGGAAGGCGGAGCGCGACGCCAAGAAGGCGGAGCAGAAGGCAGCACGCGACGCCCGCAAGGCTGAGCGCGCCGCTGAGCGTGCCGCGGCCAAGGCCGCGAAGTCCCAGGGTCACGGCAAACCGAACTAGGCGGCACGATCACCAGCCCGAAGACGAGGACGGCGCCGGGGCCCGGCGCCGTCCTCTCTCTGTAGCCGGGATATTCCTGGCAGGGTTATGCGGAGCTATTCCAGCTGGTTCAGGGGCCTCTATCGTCGGCCCGATGCCCCTGAGGCATAAAAGCGCGCCGTATGTGCCTGTTTGGCAGCTCCTCCGTCCTCGCCTGTCGCGGAACAGACCTGGCAGGCATACGACGGTCATTGGGGGCTCGAATCACATCTGCGCGGCGAGGTACTCCGCGTCCCGGGCAATCCCGGCGAGGTTCGCCGACCCGTTGTCGTGCTGGAAGAGCATTCCGAGGAACAAGAGGCCCGGGACTTCGCTGACTCCGCGGACGTGACGCGGCACGTCGTACTCGTCGAGGATCGGCAAGTCGAGCCAGCCATAGTCCGGCGCGTAGCCGGTCGTCCACAGCACGGTCGAGATACCTTCCCGTGCAAGATCCAGCTCGGTCAGCTCCGGCGGGTCGAACTCGGGCCAGGCCCGGTCATCGGGCCCCGTGGATATCCCGGCGCGTTCGGCGAACGTGTCCATGAGCGGCCGAACCTTCTCGTCGAAGAACTCGTCGGCGAACTGCAGGTTTGCGGCGAGGTCCGGCTCGAACCGCGCGACCGTCCCGTCGGCGCCTGCGAATTGGCCGGCCAGCCGAATGCCGTCGAGTCCCATCTGGCGCAGGTTCGTGTCGTGGCCGCCGTCGTGGCCCGACACATGCGCGTTGCACGCGAACCTCGCCGCCCGTGTCGGCAGCTGGTCAACCGTCGGGAACGACGTGTCGTAGTCGGCGCCGTGGTCGATGATCTGGCGGATCCACCAGAAACAGTCGTATCCGCGATATCGCCGCGGAACGCGCCAGCAGCGGCCAGTCGACAACACGACGGCCCGGCCGGCCTCGTGCAACTCCTCGGCAAGCTGCACGCCGGTCTGCCCCGATCCCACGATCAGCACCCCTCCGGCCGGCAGTTGATCGGGGTTCCGGTAGCCATGCGAATGGAGCTGGAGGATCGAAGCAGGGAAAGCGTCGGCGGCCTTCGGGATCCGCGGGATGTGGAACGCGCCCGTGGCGGAGATCACCGAATCCGCCTGGATGGGGCCGCGCGACGTCTGGAGCTTGAAGCGCCGTCCAGCGGCGCCGTTCGAGGCCAGCTTTCGCACCTCGGTCCCGGCCACGACCGGCGCCCCGACGACGTCCGCATAGGCGCGCACCCGTCCGACCATCTCGTCTCTGATCATGTAGCCGTCCGGCTCAGGGCCGTCGTACGGGTAGTCCGGCAGGCTGGCGAGGAAGTTCGGCGACACGAGTCGGAACCGGTCCCAGCGGTCCTGCCAGCCACCGCCCAGCGACTCGCGTCGCTCGAGCACGACGTGTTCCCGGCCGGCCGCGGTGAGCAGGCGACTCATGATCAGACCGGCCTGGCCGGCGCCGACGACCGCGGTATCGATCGATCTCGGAAGTTCCATCGGTACACCTCCCTCCGTCGACACCGGCCAACGTGAGTATGCCAAGAAGCGGTTCGGTTGCGACTCCGTTGCGATCCGGCGACCCCGTCGTTTGACCCTCCGGGAGGAGCGGCCGTACGCTACGCCGCAGAACGCTCACGCACCGCGTCATCGGTGCGCACAACACCCGACCACGGCTTCGGTCACGCCCACGGGCAGGGAGTACGCGTCGCCTCCGACGTCCCCGCGCCGGTGACCCCGCCGTCACAACCGAATAGAAGCGTCCGGCCGCCACAATCGCGGGCCGGATGGGAGGAGTCAGATGGAAATTCAGCTCGTCGTGGTGGTGGCCCTCGTGGCCGCCGCCGGCGGAGCGATACTCGGCGTTCTCCTGCGCAGCCTCTGGGCGTCGCAGTCGATGAAGGCCGCAGCGGCCGAAGGCCGCCGAATTCGAGGCTGAGGCGCGCGCCCGCCAGAAGGAACTGATCCTCGAAGCAAAGGACGAGAAGCTGCGGCTGCAGCGCGAGGCCGAGGACGAGGCACGCGCACGGCGCGGGGAGCTTGCCGCGCTCGAACGGCGGCTGCTCCAGCGCGACGAACAGCTCGACCAGCGCTCCGACATGCTCGAGGAGCGTGCGGGCAAGCTGCTCGAGCGGGAGCGCGAGGTCGATCGTGCCCGCGAGGATCTCGCAAAGGCCACCCAGGAGCAGGTCGTGGCGCTCGAGCGTGTCTCGGGCTTGTCCGCCGACGATGCGAAGGGCCTCCTGCTCGAGGCCGTGCGCGAGGAGGCCGAACACGATGCGGTGAAGCTGGCCCGCGCGATCGAGCGGAAAGCCCGCGACGAGGCAGATGAGAAGGCACGCGACATCGTCATCACGGCAATGCAGCGCGTGGCCGCCGACCACACCGCCGAGCATACGGTGAGCGTCGTCCACCTCCCGAACGACGAGATGAAGGGCCGGATCATCGGCCGCGAGGGCCGCAACATCCGGGCCCTCGAGCAGGCCACCGGCGTCGACCTGATCATCGACGACACGCCCGAAACGGTCGTCCTCAGCGGGTTCGATCCGGTGCGTCGCGAGGTGGCGCGCATGGCCCTGACCAAGCTCATCGCCGACGGCCGCATCCACCCCGGGCGCATCGAGGAGGTCGTGTCCAAGGCCCGCGCCGAGGTCGAGCTCGTGATGCGCCAGGCCGGCGAGACGGCCGCGTACGAGGCCGGCGTGCCGGGCCTCCCGGCCGATCTGATCAAACTGCTCGGCCGGCTCAAGTTCCGGACGAGCTACGGCCAGAACGTGCTCAACCACGTCGTCGAGACGAGCCATCTCGCGGCCGTCGTCGCGGCCGAGATCGGTGGCGACGTCCAGATCGCGAAGATGGGTGGCCTGCTCCACGACATCGGCAAGGCCGTCGACCACGAGGTCGAGGGGCCGCACGCGGCAATTGGCGCGCAGATCGCGCAGCGCCACAACCTGCCGTTCAAGGTGATCAACGCGATCGCGGCCCACCACCAGGAGGTCGAGTACGCCTGCCTGGAGGCACCCATCGTGCAGATCGCGGACGCGATCAGCGCGTCGCGGCCCGGTGCCCGTGGCGAGACCATGGACACGTACGTCAAGCGGCTCGAGGACCTGCAGGCGATCGCCGAGAGCTTCGAAGGCGTCGAGCGCTCGTTCGCCGTCCAGGCCGGCCGCGAGGTGCGGATCCTTGTCCGGCCCGAGGAGATCGACGACCTCACCGCGACCCGCCTCGCACGCGACATCGTGCGCAAGATCGAGGAGCAGCTCACCTACCCGGGTCAGATCAAGGTGACGGTGATCCGCGAGACCCGCGCGGTGGAGTACGCCAAGTAACGAGATGAGCCGGCTCGCCGGGAAGTCGGCCGTCATCACCGGCGCTGCCAAGGGCATCGGCCGGGCAACCGCGGACCTGTTCGCGACCGAGGGCGCCCGGCTCGTCGCGACCGACATCGACGCCGCCGGGCTGGAACGACTTCGAGAGGACCTCGATTCGCGTGGCGCCGAATGCGTGACCGTCCTCGGCGATGTCTCGAAACCCGACGACGCCCGGCTCATGATCGACGCGGCGGTGGTGCACTACGGCCGCCTCGACATCCTCGTTGCGAACGCCGGGATCATCCCGCTGCGGACGATCACCGAAGCGACGCCCGAGGACTGGGACGAGGTCATGTCGATCGACGGCCGAGGGATGTTCCTCACCTGCAAGTTCGCGATCGAACAGATGCTGCAGAACGGCGGTGGCTCGATCGTGTGTCTCTCGTCGATCTCCGGGATGGCCGGTCAGTCGAGCCAGTCGACGTATGGCCCGGCGAAGTTCGTTGCCTCGGGGCTCACCAAGCACCTCGCGGTCGAGTGGGCCGATCGAGGGATCCGCGTCAACGCGGTCGCTCCCGGCACGATCCGGACCGAACGGGTCCGCCAGCTTCCGGACGAACCCGGTGGCGCCGAGTACATCGAGCAGATCGTGCGGATGCACCCGATGGGCCGGCTCGGTGAGCCCGAGGAAGTAGCTCGGGCGATCGCGTTCCTCGCGTCGGACGAGGCGTCGTTCATCACCGGCGCGATCCTGCCCGTCGACGGCGGCTACCTCGCTCGCTGACCTTCGGAGCGGGCGGCTAGACTCCGCTCCGTGAGCACCGACCCCAACGCCGCACCCCCAGGCCGTACGCGCCTCGGCAACTCGGTCAACGGCAGCGCCCCGCGGCCGCCCGGTGCCTGCCGCGTCCTGATGATCGGCGACCTGATCGGGAAGCCGGGCCGCGTGTGCATCGAGCAGGTGCTGCCCGGGCTCCGTGAAGAGCGCGGGATCGACTTCGTCACCGCGAACGGGGAGAACGTCGCCGGGGGCATGGGCCTCACGCCGTCGACAGCCGACACGATTCTCGCGGCTGGCGTCGACGTCATCACGTCCGGCAACCACATCTGGGACAAGCGGGAGATCTACCCGTACCTCGAGTCCAACGACCGCGTGCTGCGGCCGCACAATTACGGCACGCACCAGGTTCCCGGTCGGGGATGGGGCGTCTACCACGCGCTCGACGGCAGCGATCTCGCGGTCATCAACCTGCAGGGTCGGACATACATGCAGCCGATCGAGAACCCGTTCACCGATGCCGACGCGCTGCTCGACGAGGCATCCGAGCCGCTGCCCCCGGTCCGGATCGTCGACTTCCATTGCGAGCTGACGTCCGAGAAGAACGCGCTCGGGCTGTACCTCGACGGGCGGGTCAGCGTCGTGGCAGGCACGCACACCCACGTGGTGACGGGCGACGAGCGGATCCTCCCCGGGGGCACCGCCTACCTGACCGACCTGGGGATGACCGGGCCAGTGTGGAGCGTGATCGGGTTCGACCCGAAGACCGTGCTGCCGCGGTTCATGAACGCGCTGCCGACGCGCTTCGAGGTCGGGGAGGGGACCGTAATCCTCAACGCGCTGCAGGTCGACATCGACCCGGCGACGGGCCGGGCGCTCCAGCTGGAGCGGGTCCAGCGACTCGTCGAGCTCTGATGGGTGCCGTCAGGCCTCCCGCACGACGGCATGATCCTGGGAGTCCGCCCGATCCCGTCATCCCGCCGGGGCCCTCGCCGGTCGACCTCCACACGCACTCGACCCGCTCGGACGGGGTGCTCGAGCCGGCGGTGCTGCTGGGCGCGGCCGCGGCTGCCGGTGTCCGGCTGCTGGCGCTGACCGACCACGACACGCTGGCGGGCTGCCGCGACGTCCTGTCGACGGGCGCGGTGCCCGACGGTCTCGAGCTGATCACCGGGATCGAAATCAACGCGGTCGTCGATCGGCAGGACCTGTGGGAGAGCGAGCTCCACATCCTCGGCTTCGGCATGGACCCGGCGGACGACGAGTTCGAAATCGATCCTCGGGACCCAGCGAGCACGACGCCGCGAACGGTTCGAGCGAACCGTGGCCCGTCTGCGCGAGCTCGAACTCCCGATCGACGAACCACTGGCTGAGCTCGACCTGCGCGACGACGACGCGCTCGGCCGGCCGACGATCGCCCGGGCACTTGTCAGCGCAGGTCATGCGACGAGCGTCGAGGATGCCTTCCAGCGGCTCGTCGGGCGCGGCTGCCCCGCGTACGTTCCGCGCTCCGGACTCGGCCCGGTCGGGGCGATCGAGGCGATCCGTGCGGCGGGCGGGCTTGCGGCCCTTGCCCATTTCCGCGAGGCCCTTTTGCAGGGAGATCTGGTCCGTGAGCTGATCGATGCGGGCCTCGCCGGGCTCGAGGTCCACTACCGCTCGTTCGACCGGCCGACGACGCAGGCGATGGCGGCCGTCGCCACGGAGCTCGGCCTCCTTCCGACGGGCGGGTCGGACTACCACGGCGATACCGGCACATACGCCGAGTCGCACGCCAGGCTGTGGGTCCCACTCGAGGTCGGCACTGCGCTCGCCGGTGCGCTCGAAGCGCACGGCAGGGACTAAGGTGTGGCGACATTCGTGCTGATCCCCGGAGCCGGCGGCCTCGCATGGGAGTGGCACCTGCTGGCCCCCGCGCTCGAAGGGCTCGGGCACACGGCCGTTCCGATCGAACTGCCCGCCGGCGACGACTCGGCAGGGCTCGCCGAGTACGCCGATGTGGTCGCGACCGCGATCGGTGACCGAAGGGGCGTCGTACTCGTCGCCCAGTCGTACGGCGGGTTCACGGCACCACTCGTCTGCGAACGGGCCAGCGTGAACCTGATCGTGTTTCAGAACGCGATGATCCCGAGGCCGGGCGAGACATTCGGCGAGTGGTGGTCGAACACGGGGCAGGGGCCCGCTCAGCGCGAATACGCTCAACAACTCGGCCTCACGCCGGCCGACCTCGAGGACGACCGCGTCGTGTATTACCACGACCTCTCGAACGAGCTGGTCGAAGAGGCGCTCCAGCTCGATGCCGAACAGTCGAGCACCCCGCTCGACCAACCGTGGCCCCCCGAAGACTGGCCCGAGGTACGGACCCGCGCAATCTCAGGGCGGGACGACCGCATGTTTCCAGCGGCGTTCCAGCGACGCGTCGCACAGGACCGACTCGGCATCACGCCCGACACGATCGCAGGCGGGCACATGGTCGCGCTGAGCAACCCTGCCGGCCTCGCCGAGCAGCTCGACCGCTACGCGGCCGCAGACATCACGCCGGCGTAGGGGGGTTTGCCGGCGGCGCCGTCGACTCGCCCGGGCTGTCCTTGACGAACGTGGGGTTGAGCTCGACGGCGTGGCGCTTCCGTCGCCGGACCAGGTTCAATACCTCGACGAACACCGAGAACGCCATCGCGAAGTACACATAGGCCTTGTCGATGTGGAACCCGAGGCCGTCGGCGACCAGGGTGACGCCGATCAGCAGCAGGAACGCCAGCGCCAGCATCTTGACCGACGGGTGCTCGTGGACGAAACGCGACAGTGGGCCCGACGCGACGAGCATCACCAGGACCGCGATGAGGATGGCCGCGATCATGATCGGGATCTCGTCGACGAGCCCGACGGCTGTCAGGACCGAGTCCAGCGAGAACACGATGTCGAGCGCGACGATCTGGGCGAGCGTGCCGCCGAACGAGGCCGTCCCGCTGACCCCGCTCTCGTGTGCCCCCTCGCCTTCGACGGATTCGAAGATCTCCGTGCTCGCCTTCCAGAGCAGGAACAGGCCGCCGACGATCAGGATGATGTCGCGCCACGAGAGTTCGAAGCTCCCGATCGTGATCACCGTGGCCGTCAGGCCGATGATCCACGAGATGGTCAGGAGCAGCAGGATCCGCATTCCCGCCGCCAGGCCGAGGCCGATCACCCGTGCTCGGTCGCGTTGATCGGCCGGCAGGCGCTGGACGAGCACCGAAATGAAGATCACGTTGTCGATGCCGAGCACGATCTCGAGCGTCGTCAGCGTGAGGAGGGCGATCCAGGTCTCGGGGTTGCTCAGCAGGTCCATATGGCATCAAGGGTAGCGGGTTCGCGGGCGCGTTCGGCGTACCATGGGCGCTCCGATGACCCAGGCACGACCGCTCAATCGCGCATTACCGGTTCTCGACTTGCTCCCGGTCGAGACGGTGAAACCGCGGCCCGCCCTCGACGTTGCCGATGAGCGCCTCGCTGAATACCGCCCAGACGAGCGTGCCCTCCCCGCGTTCCATATGTGGACGCTCGGCTGCCAGATGAACCGCAGCGACTCCGAGGAAATGGCCGGGCGGCTGCTGGCAGCAGGCTGCGCCGAGGCGCGCTCGATGGAGGCGGCCGACCTGATCGTCATCAACACCTGCGCGATCCGCGAGGGTGCGGAGCAGAAGGTCATCGGCCGGCAGGGGCACCTGACACGGCTGAAGGCGGCGAATCCCGGCCTCCGGGTGGTCCTGACCGGCTGCTCCGTCCGCGAGCCGGACCGCGACGGGCTCCAACGCCGCTACCCGGCAGTCGACCTGTTCCTGCGCCCGGACGAGGAGCCCGAGCTCGTTGACCGGCTCGGCCTCGCATCCGCGCAGGCACCGATCGGCGCAATCGGGGCTACCACAATGGTGGGTCGGACCGTGGTGGGCGCCGCGGACCACCTCGCGGGAACGCGCGCCCGGGCGGTGGCCGAGGGCACAGTCGCGCGCGGCTCGGCGATCAGTGCCTGGCTCCCGATCATCTACGGCTGCGACAAGACGTGCACCTACTGCATCGTCCCGTTCAGCCGCGGTCCGGAGCGCAGCCGCCCGTTCGACGAGATCGTCGACGAGGCGCGTGCGCTGGCCGCCGCTGGCTACCGCGAGGTCACGCTGCTCGGCCAGAACGTCAACAGCTACGGCCACGACCTGTCGCCGGAGCCGCGCTTCGCCCATGTCGACGGGGAGCGCTGGGCCGGTCGCAAGCTCGATCTCCACGGGCGGCCAGACCTCGCCGAGTTGATCCGCGCGATCGACGCGCTGCGCAGCGCCGATGGCCGCGCCGCGATCCCGCGGCTGCGCTTCGTCACGTCGCATCCGTGGGATCTGTCGGATCGCCTCGTGGCCGCCCTCGCGGACTGCCGGTCGGTATGCGAGCACCTGCATCTGCCGGTCCAGTCGGGCGACGACGCCGTGCTGCGTCGCATGGGCCGCCAGTACACGATCGAGCACTACCTCGAGCGGCTCGCGGCGATCCGCGCGGCCGTGCCCGGGATCTCGATCTCGACCGACCTGATCGTCGGGTTCTGCGGCGAGACTCGCGAGCAGTTCGAGGCGACGCTCCGCCTGCTCGAGACGGTCCGCTACGACCAGGTTTTCGCGGCGGCGTATTCCGTGCGACCCGCGACGCCGGCGACGAAGCTCGCCGACGACGTACCGCCGGCCGAGAAGCGGGCTCGGCTCAATGAGCTGCTCGCGCTCCAGGAGTCGATCGGGCTCGAGCGCAACCGCGCGTGGCTCGGTCGCGAGGTCGAGGTGCTCGTCGACACGGTCGTGCCGCCGCGCAGCCACGAGCACGAGGACGACCGGACGGCCGTGGACGGTATCAGCGATGCGCTCTCGGGTCGGACCCGCGGCAACAAGCTCGTCCACCTGCGCGGCGACACAGGGCTCGTCGGCCGGTTCATCAACGTCGGCGTCGACCATGCCGGCCCGTATGCCCTTCGAGGCACGTCGCTCGCCGGGTGACGACCGCCGCCCCACCGCTCATCGTCGTGGCCGGTGCGACCGCGACCGGCAAGACCGGTCTCGCGATCCGGCTGGCGGAATGGATCGCGGGGCACGGGAGGCCCGCCGAGATCATCTCGGCGGATTCGCGGCAGGTCTTCCGCGGCCTGGACATCGGCACGGCGAAGGTGCCGGCCGCCGAGCGCGCCCGGGTATCGCACCACGGTCTCGACCTCGTCGACCCCGACCGGCCCTTCTCCGTGGCCGATTTCGTTCGCCACGCGCGTACGGCCCTGGCCGGGATCGGGGAGCGTGACGGCGTCGCGATCCTCGTCGGTGGAACCGGTCTGTACCTGCGCGCGGTCGCTCGCGGGCTCGACGCCGATGCGCTGCCGAATGACCCCGCGGTCCGATCACGGATCGAAGCGGAGCTGGCGACGACCGGCCTCGACCCGCTGGTCGACCGGCTCCGCGAGCTGGCCCCGACGCGTGCCGCGCAGATCGACCTGCGCAACCCGCGCCGCGTCGTTCGTGCGCTCGAGGTCGCCGAGCTGCAGGGTGACGGGGGCGTGCCGGATCCACTCGGGTACGACGGCCCGGTCGCCTGGATTGGGCTCACGATCGAGCCAGGCGTCCACGAGCACTGGATCGCCGAGCGTGCCCGTGCCCAGTTCGATGCCGGGCTGATCGACGAGGCCCGCGCCCTGCGCGAACGGTTCGATCCGTCGTTGCCGGCCTTCTCGGCGATCGGCTACCGCGAATCGTGGGCTGTCCTCGACGGGGAACTGACGCGTGAGGCCGCGATCGAGCTCGACGTAAAGCGGAATGTGGCCTTCGCGAAGCGCCAGCGGACCTGGTTCCGCGCCGAACCGAGGGTCACTTGGATCGATTCGACGAAGACATCGCCGGATGACGCCACACGCGCGCTCGTCCGCCAGCTCCTCCCCGCGATTGACGCGCCGCATCCCCGAGCGTAGGGTGCCCAGATGGTCCTGGAGACCGCCATCGTCGCCCTGCTCGCTCCGGTGCTGCCCGCATTGATCGGTGCAGGAAAGGCGATCGGACAAGAAGCGGCGAGTGCCGTTGGAGGCCAAGCCGCTGACTTGGCGCGTCGCGTCTGGGAGCGCCTGCAGGGAACGGTTGAAGAACGACCGACCGCGAAGTCAGCTGCCAACGACGTGGCGGCCGATCCGAATGATGAGACCGCGCGAGGAACGCTCGAGCTGCAGCTGAAGAAGCTCCTCAAGGACGACCCAAAGCTTCGCAGCGACCTGGCAGCACTGGTCGCCGAGGGCGAGCGCCAGGGAGTGTTCGCCGATCGGGGCGCGGTGGTCTATGGCGACGTCTCGGTGAGCGATGGCGCCATTTTCATCGGCCGCGACGCCCGAGATGTTCGCCAGACGCGCTGACTACCGGCGAGTCCGGGCGCGCGCGCGTCGAACGGCGCGTTCCTCTCGGCGGTTGGTGTTCCGGTTCATCATCGTTCCTATCAGGAATAACACCAAGCCGACGAACATGACCGTCGCGCCCGCCGCTCCCCACGGGACAAATGCGATCGTGGGCAGTCCGATATTGAGGTTGCATTCGACCTGCTCCTGCCCGAGCGGGAAGTTCCGGTCGCACTCGGCGTGCTGCGCCATCACATCCTGAAACGAGCCGAAGGCGTCCAGCATCATGTACCCGACGAGCCCGAAACCAACGAGCGCGACGAGCGTCCCAACGATCAGGAACAGGCGCGCAAAGCCACGGGCGGTCCGGAAGCCCGTCAGGTCGACCTCGAGGTTGTCACCCTCGAAGTAGTCCCGGCCCGCCGCCCTGCCATAGTCGCCGTCAATGCGAGCGCTGCTCGAGTGGATGTCCCGGGCGTCCCGACCAACGGCGACGCCGCCTCCCTGCGCGCTGAGGCCGCCTCCCATCTGTACGTCGACATGCGATATTGCGACGCCTTGGTGCGACGGCGTGGGCACCTCGACGAGGCGAAACAAGGTGCTGCCGAGTTCGATTTGATCGCCGGGCGACAGGGCAGCCGAGTCAACCCGCCTGCCATTGACCCACGTTCCGTTCGCGGAGCCGGCGTCGCGGATGGTCAACCCGCCGTCACCTGACCACAGGATTTCTGCATGCCGTTGAGCGAGCAGGTAGTCGCCGTGCAGCTGCGGGGTCTCCGCGCTTTGGCGACCGACGAGGAGGCCCAGGTTTCCGACGGGGATCTCCTGGCCGTCGGCGTACCCATCGATCCCAACGAGCTTCCGCATGGCGCCGCCCTCGACCGGCCCCGCCAGCGAGCCGCGCGCCCCATGCCCGATGGTGCGATGCCGTGGCGACAGTCTAGACGGCGTGTCGAGCCGCACTATCTCGCGGCTCACCGTCTACCCGATGCGCGGTCTTGCGGCCTACCGCCACACGCTGACGGGTCGGGCTTCTGACAGGGCAACCGGGCTGCTGACGGGGACCATCAGCCGCAGCCGCGGTCCTGGGGTCAGGCGGCCGACGCGACACATCTCCGTCGCCTCGCTCCTCGGGTCGACGACGGTGCCGAGATGGGTCGCCCGACCATGCCATTCGTGGCGAATCTCCTCCCAGAGGTGCCGCCCCGCCTGAAGCTGACCGGGTGCGTACCACGGCAGCGAGACCTCGGCATTGCGGATCACGCCGTCCTCCGGCACGAGATGGACCACCTTGTTCAGGAGGGCGAGCGGCGTCGGAAGCTGGTCGATGTAGTCGGTCATGAGCTCGAACCGTTGGACCACCACGGCGCCGGCGACGATGCCGCCTGCGGGCGTCACAGCAACCCGGTACTGGCGAACCGGGCCGCCTGGATCCATCGGCGCAAGAAGCTCGCGCAGGCTTTTGCGCGTAAGGCGGGGATACAGGTTTGCATCGGCATGGAACGCGTTCGACCCCGCGACAATGGCCTCGATGTCGTCGTCGTCGATCCCGCGGATGCGATAGCCCCGAACGGCCGACGTCTTTCGGGTCGTCGGGACGATCGCGATCCGGAGCGGCCCCATGACCTGGCCTGCCCACTTGCGGGCAGTGGCGAGCGAACCCACGTTCGTCGCTTCGACCCCGGCGACGATGACGCCCTCGACATCGAACCGGCGCCGCGCCTCGGCGATCCGCCACTCGGCGAGTTTGCGACCCAGTCCCTGTCGCCGTGCGTCATCGCGCACCTTGAGGTTCTCGAGATGCGCACAGGGGAAGAGCCGATCTTCCACCTGGACCTCGTCGATGTACGCGGTTGCCATTCCCACGAGCCCGTCGACACCGGGTGCGGTGGCGACCACGCCGTACAGGCTGGGATGCTGGGCAATGAGCGATGCGAAGACGTCGAACCGGTAGTGGGTCGACATCGCCACGGCCGTCGCGGTCGCCTGGGTCGTGAGCAGCGCGTCGAGGGCCGGCCCGTCGGCCGGCTCCATTGGACGGAGCGTGAATTCCACCGACAGATTGTCCGTTGCCCGTCCACCGCTGGCGGTGCCGGCGGGGTATCCTCCGGCCGGATGACCAACATGATCGAACTGACCCCGCCCGTCGAGAAGGCGTTCCTCGTCGCCGTCGACACAGGGGACGATCAGGGCTGGACCGCCGAGAACTCGCTCGCCGAGCTCGCCAACCTCGCCACGACGGCGGGCGCCGAGGTCGTCGGCGCCGAATGGCAGAACCGCCGCCATGTCGACCCGAACTGGTACATCGGCAAGGGCAAGGCCGAGGAGCTGGCGGGCGCCAAACGAGAGACCGGCTTCGGCGTGCTCATCGCCGACGACGAGCTGTCTCCCGGGCAGCAGCGCGCGCTCGAGGAGCTGCTGAAGGTCAAGGTCATCGACCGCAGCCGGCTGATCCTCGACATCTTCGCCCAGCACGCGCAGACCCACGAGGGCCGGCTCCAGGTCGAGCTCGCCCAGCTCGAATACCAGCTGCCGCGGCTGACGCGCCTGTGGACGCACCTGTCGCGGACCGGTGGCGGCATCGGCACCCGGGGCCCCGGCGAGTCCCAGCTCGAGACCGACCGGCGGATCATCCGGACGCGGATCGCGAAGATGAAGGAGCGCGTCGAACACGTCCGCCGGCAACGGGCGACCGCGGCCCGAGGCCGCGACCGGCGGCTGATCCCGACCGTCGGCATCGTCGGCTACACGAACGCCGGCAAGTCGACGCTGCTCAACGCGCTCGTCGGCAGCGAAGTGGCGCGCGCCGAGGACAAGCTGTTCGCCACGCTCGACCCGACTTCACGCCAGGTCAAGCTCGGCGACGGCCAGACGGCGATCGTGACCGACACCGTGGGGTTCATCCACAAGCTCCCGCACCAGCTGGTCGATGCGTTCCGGGCCACGCTCGAGGAGGTCAATCGGGCCGACGTCCTCGTGGAGGTCGTCGACGCGGCCGATCCCCACCACGCGGAGCACCGCGAGACCGTGCAGACCGTCCTCGACGAGCTCGGCGCCGGCGACAAGCCACGGCTCGTGGCGCTGAACAAGGCGGACCTCGTCGAGCGCGCAGCGAACGACCCGTCCGCGCCCGGCCGGGCGGTCAGCGGTGCGGTGCTCGTCTCGGCGCTGACCGGCTACGGCATCGACGCGCTGCGCGCCGAGATCGCGGCACTCCTCGCCTCGTTGTGGGTCGACATCGACACGGCCGTCCCGTACTCGGCGGGCGAGCTGCTCGCCCGCGTCCGCGAGCGCGGAACGGTTGAGCTCGAGTACGGCGAGCGCGACGTGCGTGTCCGGGGCCGCATCGCCCCGACGCTGGCCGGTGAGCTCGAGTCGGTCGCGGCGCGCTGGTCGGAGTCGCTGCGCAACGGATCGGGCGCCACGGCCCACTGAACGGGGCCGACGCTCGAGCTCAGGGGGTCGCGTCGGAATCGCGTACGTCGTAGTCCATGACGGGTCCGGGCCACTCGGGCAGGACCTCGATCGGGTCACCACCTTCGGCCGGGATCGCCCACAGTCGGCTGGTGGACGCGTCCATGAGCTGGAACAGGATCCAGCGCCCATCCGGCGAGTAGCGCGGCCGCAACCGGCTCTGCAGGATCGATGCCGCGAGCGACTCGGAATGTTCAAATCACGCGCCCGATGTTCTGCGTCGTGCTTGAATCGCGGCAGATGGAGCCATCACGCATGACGACGAACGTGCGCCGAGGCGGCCGCGGCACGCTGCCCGACGGCGCGCAGTTGACCTGGTCGCTCGCCGAGGGCGGTCGCGGGCGGCGCTGGCGCGCAAGCCGGGTCCGCGACGGGCGTCTCGAGGGGACCATCCTGCTCGAGATCGACGCCGCCGGACGGCCGGCCCGGCTCGAGCTCGGCACGTCCGACGGGCTCCTGACGCTCCACCCGGACCGCGGCGAGCGCGAGCTGCACGGCAACGTCGTCACGCCCGACGGGATCCGCCATCTCCGGTCTCGACTGGAGCCCGGCCCACGAGCTGGTCGTCGACGGCTTCCCGATCGTGCTCATGGCCGCCGTCCGCCGGCTGGCGGCCGTCATCGCCGGCCGGGGAGACGGCCGAGCGCCCCGCGGTCATCGTCGACAGCGGCCTGCGCTGCCTCGTGTCGACGATCGGCCTCATGCGGCTCGACGAGCGCCGCTGGCGCGCGGAAGGGGAGGGAAGTGCGGTCGGCGTGGCGATCGACGCGGACGGCGCGCCGGCCGGCCTGGATGATGCGGAGGAGTGGCCGCTCGAGGCCTGACACCGCCGACGGCACGAGGCCGATTGTGGACAGCCGTTGTGGATGGGTTGTGGATGAGATCGAGCAGCTCGGCGCGATTTCCGCGAAGTTCGTGGATAAGCCAGTAGCCATCGCGTCGGGCGCGCCCGTATCGTAGGTCTTGCTCGAAGGGGCCACGAACCGAAAGTGGTTCTGCAGGTGTTTACATCGGCGGGACTAACTACGGATCGGCGGTTCCTTCGGGCGTTTCCTTTTGCCCTCGCCGCGCGGCGTGGCAAGATTCGGCCCGTGAGCGGCCCCCCGGCCTCCGGTGCCCTCTGGCTCGCCCGCCCCCGCACCGATCTGGCGACCTACGCTGCCGCGTCCATCCCGATCGCGCTGATCCTGTACGGCGACGTCGTCCGCCAGGCACGGCTCCTCGTTCTTGGCCTGCTCCTGCTCGGGTTCTCGATCACCCTGCTCCGCGGGTCGGAGCTCCGATGGGTCTGGGCCGCACCGATCCCGATCGCGGTCTGGCTCACGTGGCGAACGCTGTCGGCGCCGCTGGCAGACCCCGGCGGCCTGGACTGCGCCGACGCGGCCTCGCCACCGGCGGTCTGGCGGCTCGCCCAGGCGCTCCTCGCCCTGGGCACGCCTCGCGGTGCTGATGGGCATCCTCAGCGTGCGGCCGGCAGCGATCTGGTGGCGTCGTCCGACCGTTCCCATCGCTCGTCTGTCGGTGCTCGGGTTCTTCGTCGCCGCGCCGCTCGGCCTGTTGCTCTCCGCGGCGATCGCGCGGCCCTACTTCGGCACCTTCGACCTCAACCTGACCGACCCGGTCGCCCTCGTCCCCGGGTTGATCTTCTCGCTCTCGAACGCGATCGGGGAGGAGGTCATCTACCGCGGCGCGTTCATGGCCTTCGCCGGGCGGGTGATCGGGCTGCGCAGCGCGCTCGTGATCCAGGCCGTCGTGTTCGGGCTCGCCCACGCCGGAGCGCAGTTCATGGGCTCGCCGCTCCCGGTGGTCCTGAGCGTGGGGTTCGGCGGCTACATCGCGGGGCTGCTCGTGCTCAAGACGCGCTCGCTGATGATGCCGATCGCGGTCCATACGGCGATCGATCTCCCGGTGTACGCCTTCTTCGCGTGCCGGAATCCGCTACCGCTCTGATAGGCCAGATAGCGCAGCCGCAGGATGCGCAAACGACGCGAGCGCGTTAACGTGTCGGGTGACATCCGGTAACGACGGTACACGCGGTAACCGACCGCATCCGAGCGCCGCTCGGCGCGGTCAGGAGCGACATGTTCGGCTTTGAACTCGCGTACATCGATCCAGGCTCCGGGAGCCTGATCATCCAGGGGGCGATCGCCACGATCGTGGCCGCAGCCGTCTTCTTCCGGGGCCAGATCGCCCGCCTGCTTCCGGGCCGGCGCGAGCGGCGACGAGTCCGACGCCCCGACGTCCGACCTCGACACCGACCTCCGACATCGACGCCAACGTCCGTGGATGACGCCGCCCGCGGCGGCTGATCCGGCAGCCTCAGCGCGGCGCGCGACCCGGGCTCGTTCCGCGACCCCAGCGGTTTCGTCTTCTGGCTCGATGGACGCCCGTACCGCCAGATCCAGGAGCGCTTCGCGACCGAGTGGGACGGGTTCGCCGGGAGCTCGCTGGAAGCGACGGCTGATCGAACGGGCGAGGCTGCTGCCCGTACGAAGCGGCACCCCTCGATCTCGCCCAGGCACCGGGCGCCCACGCGGTGATCGCACCCGAGCCGATCGACTTCGTCAGCTACCCGTACGAGTGGACGTTCGGCGAGCTGCGCGACGCGGCGCTCCTCACGCTCGACGCCCAGCTCGACGCGCTCGCCGACGGGTGGACGCTGCGCGACGCCTCGGCGTTCAACGTCCAGTTCCGCGACGGCCGACCGGTCCTGATCGACTCACTGTCGTTCGAGCCGCACGAGGACGGCACGCCGTGGGTGGCGTATCGCCAGTTCTGCGAGCACTTCCTGGCGCCGCTCGCGCTGATGGCCCGGCTCGACGTGCGCCTTGCCGACCTTCTCCGCTCCGAGCTCGACGGCGTCCCGCTCGACCTCGCCGCGCGGTCTGCTCCCGTGGCGCACACGGCTCAACTTCGGGCTGCTGTCCCACGTCCACCTCCACGCACGATCACAGCGCCGCCATGCCGGCAACGCCGACGAGGGCCAGGCCGCCCGGGGGGCGCGTATCCCGCGGAAGCGCCTGGTGGCCCTGATCGGGAACCTGCGCTCGACGGTCAAGGCACTCGACTGGACGCCGGCCGGCACCGAGTGGGCGGACTACGCGGACAACACCAGCTACGGCGACGCGGCCACGGCCGACAAGGCGCGGCTCGTCGCGGAGTTCGTCCGGCCAGGTACCCGGTCCGCGGGCGTGGGATCTCGGCGCGAACACCGGCCGCTACAGCCGGATCGCCGCCGACGCCGGCAAGCGGGTGCTCGCGTTCGACATCGACCCGGCCGCGGCCGAGCAGCACTACCGCGCGCTGCGCAAGGAGGGCAGGACCGACATCCTGCCGCTGGTCCTCGACCTCGCCAACCCGAGCCCCGGACTCGGCTGGGCGGGCCGCGAACGCCGCTCCCTCCTCGAGCGGGCTGACACGGACGTCGTCATGGCCCTGGCCCTCGATCCATCACCTCGCGATCTCGCGCAACGTGCCGCTGCCGATGGTGCTCGGGCTGTTCGCCGACCTCGCGCCGTGGGCGATCGTCGAGTTCGTGCCGAAGGAGGACCCGATGGTTCGCCGTCTGCTCGCTCGCGGAAGGACGTCTTCGACGACTACCACCTCGACGGGTTCCGCGCGGCGGCCGGCGAACGGTTCGAGGTCGTGGCGCGAGGAGCCGATCGCGGAGAGCCCGCGGGTCCTGTTCCTGCTGCGGCGCCGCTAGCGGATCACGGCTCCACGCCGAGCCGGCCGGCCACGTCGACGTCGGTTCCGGACATCGGGACAAGGACCCGGTTCGGCAGCAGGGGCAGGTCGGCGTCGAAGTACTTGTTGAACAGGAAGCGGAACGTGTTCACAGAGGTCAGCTCACGCGGGACCTCTGCGTCGTCGATGTCGGGCAGCAGCATCGCGTGCAGGATGCCGAACTTGATCCGCAGCTCATCGTCGGTGACCGTCGACCAGTCGAAATCGGGATCGGTCCCTGGATCAGCGGATTGCCCTCGTAGCGCTTCGGGTACGGACCCTCGTCCGCCATCAGGACGATGATCGGGCGTTCCTCTTCGGGCAGCGCGAGCAGGGGCTCGAGCAACGCCTTGATGCGTGTATCGAGGTACGTCATCTGCGCCTCGTAGGCCTCCGCGGTCGGAGCGTTCTCGGTCGACGTCGTCGGGGACGAGCGTCGCCAGCCTCGTCGAAGACATACGGGGGGTGGGGGAGAAGCAGGTGGGCAAACACGAACTTGGGCCCGGGCTCGTTCAGCGTCTCGTCGAGGGCGTCAAGGTCGAAGCGACCCCAGCTCGCCTGCCGCTGCCGCCGGAGATCCATGCTCGTCACCCCGATCCGCTCGAGGATCGCCGGGGCGAGGGAGCTGTCGAACAGCGCGGTCACGAAGTCGTTCGTGCTCTCGAGATTGCGATTGACCGTGCGCCGAAGCCGCCGTTCGAGTCGGTTCGTAACGCGACCCGATGTGGATGTAGCGATACCCGACATCGGTCAGGAACCGACCAACGGCGTGGTCATGGAGCAGCTCGGCGACAGGCCGGCCGCGCAACGCGTCGAGGTAGTCGAGGTTGAGGCTGGACGCGAGGGAGAGGCGGGTTCGGGAGTAGTTCGCGTGGGCGTCCGGGGTGACGTGGAAGCCGTGCTCGGCGAGCCACGGCGTGAGCTTCTCCTCGATCCCGTAGTTCAGGCGCAGCGACTCTGCGGAGCCGTACCGGTCGAAGACCAGGACCCAGATGTCGCGGAGAGGCTTGCCGCTCGGGCTGACCGAGGGCAATGGCTCGGCGGTGGCCTCCGGACCGCTTGCGGTCGCAGTGGCCTCGCCCACCTCGTGGGGAACGATCGTGACGAGCGCGACGATGAGCAGGCCGGCGCCGATCGCGTTGAGCGCCTGCGTGGCCATGCGCAGCGCCCGACCCCCGCGCCACGCGAGGAAGAGCGCCCCGGCGCCGAGCAGCAACCACAGCCCCTGGAGCGGCCGGCCGGCAATCGGACTGTCGGTCGGCGATGATCGCAACGTGCCGGTAGCCGAAGAAGAAAACGACGAACGCCGACAGGAGGATGGCGGCGCGTGCCGCAGTCGCGCAGGACGAGCCGCGCCGACGACCAGGAGGACGCCGACGATGGCGACGACGACCAGGAGCGCGGGGAGCACCTGGTCGACGTCGGCCTCCGACAGGTTCGAGGCGATACAGGAACAGGACGGCGTAGGCGCCGAAGAGCAGCGGGTGGAACGGGAGCGGTGTTCGGGCTGTAGGCATGTGCGACGGTCGACGGATGGCAGGCACCCGGTGACGGCGGGGCCCGCGGGACTATACGCCCGTTGCGGAATTGGTACCTAGCGAAGGCTCGGGAGCTTCTCGGTGATGTCGATCAGCTTGTAGGGCCGGTTCCAGCCGCCGGACGTGCGCACGATGTCGGGCAGCTCCTCGTAGCCGTCGAGGCCGAAGTAGCGGCCGAACAGCACCGGGAAGGTGTTGATCGCGGTCTGGTCGTGGCGCAGGTGCAGGTCTTCGGTGCCGCCCGGCACGTACCACGCGTTGATGATCCCGAACTTCGTCTCGAGGTCCTCGGGCGTGGCCGTGTTCCAGTCGTAGTTGACCTTGTCCGCGAAGTAGGGATCGGTCCACGGGCCCTTCGTCGGCCTGCAGGATGATGATCGGCTGCTGGTCCTCGGGGAGCGCGAGGAGGCCCTCGATGAACGAGCGGATGCGCGAATTCGTGTAGGCAAGCTGGCGGCGACCGGCCTCCTTGTCGTCGAGCCCCTTGACCTCCTCCTCGGTCATCGGCCGGCCGTCGCTGTCGAACACGTACGGCGGGTGCGGCAGCAGGATGTGGGCGTGGACGAACTTCGGGCCGGGCTCGCCGCGCAGCCGGTCGAGCTGATCGAGCGCGTACGTGTTGTGCTTGATGTGCTTGGTGTGCTCGGACGGCGGCTGCTCCTCGAGGCCGAGCGCCTTCACCGCGAGCGGCAGCCCGCTCGTCGTGAACAGCACGGACGTGAAGTCGTTCACCCCGTCGGCGTTGTAGTTGCGATCGGCCGCTTCGTCGAAGCGCGTCGGGTTCCACCACGAACCCAGGTGCAGGTAGCGGTACCCGAGCGCCTGGAACTGGCGCGGCACGAGTGACGACTGGAGCCGCCGGTAGACCGCGTTGTAGCTGTTCGTGCTGCTGCCGACGAGGCCGGTGAGCTCCTCGAGGTGGGCGAGGTTCATCGTGGTCGACATCGACAGCGAGGTCGCCACGTAGTTGGCGTGGCTGTTCTCGAGGACCTCGAAGCCCTTGTCGCGCAGCCACGGCGTCAGGTCGTTGTCGACGTTGAACAGGTTCTTGAGCGCGCGATCGGAGCCGTAGCGGTCGTAGACGAGCCAGTACACGTCCCGCTTCTGCGCGGCCGTCTCGCTGGGCAGCGTCCGCCCGCCGACGAGGACGGGTGGGGGAGCGGCCATCGCCTCGTCGACCTCGTACGGCACGATCGACACGAGCGACACGCCGACGAACAGCGCGCCGACGGCGAGCAGCGCGCGGTCGAGGCGCAGCACGCGCTCGAGCGGGAAGCGCCAGGCCGCCAGGAACGCGATCCACACGACGAGGACCCAGAACCCGACGAGCACCTCGGTCGGGAGGCCGGTCAGCTTGAACACGTGGCCGTACACCAGGACGCCGAAGATGGCCGGCGTCACGATCAGCGCCGAGCGGGCGCGCACCCCGAACACGATCGCGAGCCCGAGGGTGACGAGCGCGGCGATGCCGACCACGAGCACGAGCGGCTGGGCGACGTCCTCGGGCGGCACCTCGCCCAGGTTCTGCGACCACAGGAAGAGGACCGGGTAGGCCGCGAAGAGCAGCGGATGGACCCCTCCCAGCCAGCCCGGCCCCGCCATGCGACTGGCGATGCGGCGAAGCGTGTTCAGCTGGGAGCCTCCTGGAGCGCTCGGGGACGGCGCGCCGGTCGGCGGCCAGCCGAGATGATAAGCGCCGGGAGCGGTTCGGGCGCCGCGGCGCACGGAGTCGACCGCCAGTCGCTAGGATTGCGGCCGTGCCACCGGACCTGATCGAGCGACGGATCTCGCTCGTCGCGACGATAGGGGCGGTCGTCGTCTTCCTGCTCTTTGCCTTGCTGGCCCCTGCCGGCTTCCCGAGCTTCGACGAGTGGAAGTACTTCGGGATCGGCTACAACATCTGGGCCGGCCGCGGGCTCACCACGGTGTTCGGCAGGGAGTTCCTGCTCCACGGTCCGATCTGGTCGGCGGTCGTCACGCTGCCGCACGTCCTGTTCGGCGCCGACTCGGCGGCGTGGGGACGCATCCTCAACGGCCTGTCGGGCGCCACGATCGTCGGCCTGTCGGCGTGGTTCGGGTGGCGCATCCGACCCGCGGCCGGCGCGTTCGCGGCGATCGCGATGGTCGGCATGCTGTACCTCCACGACCAGAGCCGCACGGCGCGCCTCGACGTCCCCGCGGCCGCGTTCGCACTCCTCTACGTGGCCGTCGGGCATCGAGGCGCTCCGGCGCAACTCGGCGCGCTGGGCGGTTGCCGCGGGGGCCGTCTTCGCGCTCGGCTTCCTGATCAAGGAGATCGGCCTCCCGTTCCTCCCGATCCCGTTCTTCGCGTCGGTCCTGTGGGGCCTGTCGTGGGTCGTGATCGGGCGGATCACGGCGTGGACCGTGCTGATCGCGTCGATCGGCATGGCGCCATGGTTCGCGCTGTACGCGTCCGAGACCGGGCGCGTCTATCGCGCCGAGACGCCGGCCTGGACGCTGATACCCGTCGTCCTCGGGATCGGCGCGCTCGTCGTCATCGGCCTGACCGCCGGCCGAATCGCCGAGGCCGGCCCGTCTCGCGCGTCGTCCGCTCCGAACGGGTCGTGCGCCGCGAGTGGACGATCCGGCTGATCGTCGGCCTCGGCGGCGCGCTGGCCTGGGCCGCCGCCCAGCTCTACGCGTACAGCAAGACCGCCCGGCTCAAGGGCGGCCCGATCCTGACGCCGCAGCAGCTCGATCTGTACGCGGACACGTGGATCAAGCCGTACTGGTTCGCGGTCCTGCCGGCCGCGATCGGGCTCGCGCTGTCGCTCGTGGCGCTCGCGGCCTACTGGCGCCGCCCGCAGCGCCGGCCGATGGTCGACCTGATCATCGCCGGGATCTGCGGCGCGCCCCTGGTGATCTTCGTGGTCGGGGTAGGGGAGCCGCCGCGCAACTACCTGGCCCAGCTCGCGCTCGTCGCGCCGCTCGTGGCGATCGGCTGGATCTGGGCCGTCGAGTGGTTCCTCGGCGAGCGCCGGGCGTGGATCACCGTGCCGCTGGCGACCGCAGCAGGGCTCGTCGCCGGCGCATTCATCGGCTGGCGCCTGCGGATCGACGCGGCGGCGCTCGTCGCCATCGCCGGCGGCCTGACCGGGTTCGTCCTCGGCTGGGTGCCGACGCTCGGTCCGCGCGTTGCGCGCGACGGCTGGTCGTACTCGCGGCCCGTGACGGTCGCGACGGTCCTCGTCCTGTCGCTCGGCGTCGCCTCGGCCGCGCTGGGCCTCCACACCCTGCGGGCGCGACCGACCGCCAGCGGCCCGGCCCGTGACGCGGCGATCACCACAGTCGACGCATGGGTCCGCGAGAACATCCCGGCCGGCTCACGGCTCGCGTTCGGCTCGTTCCTCGGCTACGAGATGGCGCTCACGCTGAGCGACGACTACACGGTGTCGCACGCACGCCACGGCAACGTGTCGTCGTCGGTGACCGCACCCGACGGGATCAAGCGGACCGGCGAGCTGCCGATCGGACGACTGGCTGTCGGTCGACACGGCGCCGCGCAACGTCAACGAGTTCCAGGCGTTCCGCGGCGGCTGGCTCGTCCGTGACCTCGTCAAGGACGGCGCCGATTACTGGATCTACACCGTCGGCACCGACACGAGCGCCCAGACGGTGCTCGCCGCGGCGACGCCCGAGCACGGCTTCGAGCAGGTCGCCCACTTCGACTTCCCGATCCAGGCCACGGGCAACGAGCTCGAGACGTACATCTTCAAGGTCGATCCGACGAAGGTGGCGTTCGATCCGAACGTCATGTACTTCTCGCCCGAGGCCCTCGACCGGATGCTCGGCCTGCTCGAGCGGGACCCCGCCGCCGCGAAGGACGTCGCCGCGCGCCTCGAGCCGCAGGTGGTGATCGTGCCGGCTTCGCCCGAGGACGGGGCGCTCATGGACCGGCTGCATCGGCTCGCGCAAGGGTGAGCGCCGACGATCGTCCCGCAATGCGAATGTCGGACAAAGCGCCCGAGTTGATTTGACGCTGCGGAATCCGGCGGATAACAATACGCGCGACCACGCCGCAGCCCGCACCGAGGGACACGTCATTCAGGCCGAGCAGACCGCGCAGGGGGGGCCCCGCTGGCACCGCCAGACCCATGTTCGCCGACTCCTCGGCTCACTGCTCCATCCCTCGAAGTTCGCGCTCGTCGGCATCCTCGGGATCTTCGTCAACCAGGTCGCGCTGTTCGTCCTGGTCGAGTACCTCGGGGTCCACTACCTGCGTCTCGGCGGTGCTCGCGTCGCAGGCGTCGACGCTCAACAACTTCCTGCTGGTCGAGCTGTGGGTCTTCCGCGACCGCGACACGCCGGGCCACGTCCTGTGGCGCTACCTGACGTTCAACCTGCTCAACATGGCGACGCTGCTCGTGCGCGTGCCGGTGCTGTACCTGCTGACCGATCGTCGCCGGCGTGTACTACCTCGTGTCGAACTTCGTGGCGATCGGCCTGACCTTCGGGATCCGCTATCTCGTGGCCGACAACTGGATCTGGGCCGGTCGCGACCGCCGCGACCAGCGCCCGATCGAGGGCTGGTTCCAGTACGACGTCCACGGCGTGGTCCGGCTCATCTCGACCGTCAACCTGCCGGAGCTCGCCGCGTTCAACGTCGACCACAAGGTCGACCCGGACATCGTCGTCCGCCGCCGGTTCATCGGGGGCCGCCCGCGCCTGCGCGTCGCCAACTGGCGCGACGCCGACGGGGTGATCCGCTACCGCGAGCACCTCGGACCGCTGTCGGCCGCATTCGACGTGCGGATCGGGAAGCGGATCGAGCTCGACGCGAACTGGCTGCTCACCTGGTCGCACCACGTCCTGTACACGAACATGGTCGAGCCGCTGCTCCGGTTCGTGCTCGTCGACCGCGACCACGTGCTGCTCCATTGCGCCGCCATCGACGCCGACCGGGGCGCCGCGATCCTGTCGGCCCAGACCGACACCGGCAAGACGAGCACGGTCCTGCGCCTGCTCATGGCCCACAACTGGGGCTTCATCTCGGACGACATGGCGATCCTCACGCGGGGCGGCGAGATCCTCAGCTACCCGAAGCCGATGACGCTCAGCTCGCACACGATGGCCGCGGTCAACGACCAGGCGCTGCCGCGGGCGGACCGCCTGATGCTCGCGATCCGCAGCAAGGTCCACTCGAAGGAAGGCCGCTCGGCGGGCCACGCCCTCGGCCGGCTGCCGGTGCCGATCGTGACGATCAACGCGTGGGTGCAGCTGCTGGTGCCGCCGCCGAAGTACCACGTCCAGTCGCTGATCGACTGCGACCTCACCGAGCGAGCCCCGATCGACTCGGTGATCCTCATGGAGCGCGGGCCGCCAGCCGCTGGCCGAGGAGCCGAGCTTCCCGTTCACGATCGAGAGCCTGATCGAGAACACCGACGACGCATACACGTTCCCGCCGTTCGCCACGTTCGCGCCGCTCATCGAGCTCGACGGGCGGAGCTACGCGCAGCTGCGCGAGCACGAGCTGGACCTCCTCGAAGACGCGGTCCGCAACGCACGACGGTCGCGGGTGCGCGTGGTCGGGCACACCTGGTCCGAGATCGTCCCGATCCTGCTCGACCAGCCGCCGGGCGTGTTGCCGCCGAGCGTGCTCGAGGTGGCGGCGCGGCCGGACGACGTTCATGCCCCGGCCGGCCCCGTGGCGGTCATGCAGCCCGGGAACGGGAACGGCTGCCGGCCGCCCCGGCGCCCAGGCGCCGGAGCCACCGGTGGTCGGAGTAGGGGGGAGGGGGAGCTAGTCGAGCTCCCCGACCGGCTCCGGCCTGCCGGTCGCTTTGCGACGACGCCGATGCCCTCGACCGCGCCGCTTGTTGATACGGGTCGAGCAGGACCGGGCCGAGACCCTCTGCTGAACATCCTGATGCACATGCTCACGGCGCGATCATCGACGTCACGTCATCAATAGTCCATCAGCCATGTCGCTGCCGGTACCGTCTGCGCGTGAAACGCGTGCAGGTCCAATTCACGGACGATGAAGCTCTCGTGCTGCGGGAGCGGGCAACTCGCTTAGGTCGCTCCGTGGCGTCCCTGGTCCGCGATGCCGTGGACGCTTGGCTCGCGGCAGATCAGCGGCTCTTTGTTCGCGACCGGGCTCGCGCCGTCGGCTTCCATTCGAGCCCTGGGCGACCGGCCGATCGCCACGTCGACTATGTCGAGCAGGGGGGATGACCGACAGGGTGCGGCCCCGTGACTCGATGGGATCGCATGGCGGACGGAAGGCCGATGCCCAACGTCGTCCGAGCAATTCGCTTGTCGCGCGTTGGCCGCTGACGTCCTGGTCATCGACGCGAGCGTCGTCGTCAAGAGCATCCTCGCTGCGGACGGGCTGGCCCCGCTCCGTCGATTCGCCCTCCACGCACCAACTCTTCTATGGTCGGAGGTCGGCTCCGCCCTGAGCCAGATGCGATTGCGGTCCGACATTGACGAGGACAACGTCCAGGGCGCTCTCGACCGACTTGCGGCGGCCTCGATCGAGGCACACGAGTCGGCGGGCCTGGTTCGCGAGGCTGTCGCGCTAGCGCGCCAGCTCGGCTGGGCCAAGACTTATGACGCTGAATACGTCCTGCTGGCGCGGTCTCTTGGCGCGCCGTTCACGACGCTGGACGCAAAACTCTCTCGGACTCTCGGCACCACTGTCGAGTTCGTGGATCTGTCGACGCTCGATCCAGCCTGACGAATGGCGAGGGTCTCGCGTCACGTGGCCGATTGTTACTGCCGATAAGGTGAGTTATGTCTGCCCGTGGTCGCTAGGTGTGGTCCCCACGGACGTTGTTGACAACGTCCATCGGTGATTGTCCGCCCAGAGCGGTGTGGGGTCGTCTTCGATTGTAGAAGTCGACGAATACCGGGAGCGCCGCCGAGCGCTCGGCGTTCGAGCGATATGGCCGTGCATAGGCCCATTCGTTGATCAGGGTCTGGAAAGGAACTGCTCGCTGGCGTCGAGGAGCTTCGCGGCATCGGGATCGCCCGAACCGATGAAGGTTTCGGGGTCAAAGTGAACCTGCTTCATGAGATCGACGCAGCGATGCCGGATAGCGTTGACGGGGTCCCGCTCGTCGTGGAAATCGTCGGTGAGATCAAGCCGCTGATTGTTGGTGCCGAACCCATCGCGTCGATTGCAACCGACTCGTACAGTGGTTACGAGGACGCTGGCCCTGCAGTAGGCGGGACGTCAGGCGCCGCTCTTCCCTCCGCGGCCGCGGGACCGGCCAAAGAGGTCGTCGAATAACCGCACGCGAGACCTAGGCGGCCAGGACGAGATCCGGTCGTGACGGACGGCGAGCCTGCTGAGCCAGTCGCTAGGTGGTCAGGATTGAGTCGCCCGCGTCTGCGGCGACTCAGTGCCGTTCTGACGACTCGTAAGGCCACGCTGGCGGCCGGTCCGTTGGCGGTGCGAGGAACCAGCTCGTCAGGCACTGGCCGGCATGATCCTGATCAGTGCCTGGAACTGGAAGGTGGCAGGGTCGACGAGCTGAGGCCTTCACGTTCAACAAGCACTTCTCTCCCCCACTGCATGCCGAGGCACCAATGACGGCAGCATCGGGGTAGCGGGCCGTCAGGTCGAGGAGCTCATTTCGGCCGATCGATCGCCCGGCATGTCCTCCACCACCGCGAGGGCCTCGATCTCGACGAGGTAGCCGGGCCGGAACAGGGCGACCACCTCGACCGCGGTACTCGCTGGCGGCCGGGCACGATGAACGTGGCGATCGCGGATCTCGCGAACCACGGGCAGGATCGACATGTCCGTCACGAAGACGCCGAACTTGACGATGTCCGCGAACGTGGCACCTCCGGCCGCAAGGGCCAGCCGCGAGATTCTCGAAGACGCGCTCGGTCTGGGCCACCGGATCGCCCGGGCCGACCAGCTCGCCGTGCTCGTCCATCGCGACCTGACCGGCGATCGCCACCAGCCGGCCGCTCGCGCTGACCGCATGGCTGTACCCGTTGCCAGGCGTCATCCCCGGTGGGGCAAGGTGATGCTCGATGTGCGACATGCACGATGGTAGATGGTGGGCGATCCTGGACGAGGCCTCGGCGAGGTCCTAGGCGTCCGGACCATCCAGGAACGACAGCGTCACCGCCGCGAACAACGGCGACACTCCCAGGTTGTAGTGGGTCAACCCGGGCAGGATCGCCAGGGCGTGTCCGCCCTTCGGCCGGCCCTCCCCCATCCAGCCACCGTCCCGCAGGCCGCCGTCGAGCAGCTTGAAGAACTCGACGTAGTGGCTCGGGCGGCGCCATGTCGGCGTCCGCGGCGACGATCATCGTGGGAACCTGGACGCCTCGAATCTCCTCGCTGAAGTCGAACGGCTTCGTCATGCTCGCGCCGATCTTGTCGAGCAGCCGCGGGAAGTCCTCCGGGTGCGGTGCCACGGCAACGTAGCCTTCGTACATCGGGGTGCCCTTGAGGGCGTCCGCCGCGGCGGCGCCAACCTGCTCCTGCTGCGCGTACATCGCAGGATCGAGGGCGTCGTACCTGATGTGCGCCGACGCGACGACGACCTTGCCGACGAGCTCCGGGTAGTGGATGGCCGTCATCATCGCCACGCCGCCACCCAGCGAGTAGCCGACAACGTCCGGCTTGTCCAGCCCGAGGTGGCGGATCAGCGCGGCGATGTCGTCGGCCATGAGCCGGACGTCGATGGGTCGGTCGATGTCGGCGGTTCGCCCGTGCCCCTGCAGGTCGGGCGTGATGACCTCGTGATTGGCCGCCAGCTCCGTTCGCACGGGTCCGAACATGTCGCCGGAACCAAGACCGCCATGCAGCAGGATCAGCGGTCGTCCGCTGCCGTGGGTCTCGTAGTACAGGTGGAGCCCGTTGACGTCGGCATAAGCGCCGACGGTCGAAGTTGTGTCAGTGGTCGTCACGGCGGTCCTCCTGGCATGTCGTAGAACTGGCATCGATCAGACCACGGCCGGCCGACGAACTCATCGGCGACTCGACTGTTGGGGCGCGTGGATCGGGCTCAATGAGGCGTCAATCGCACCATTGGGATCGTTCGCCCTGCCTGTTCCGCATGCGCGGCCAGTTGCGGCTGGACCTCGAGGTGGTGCTGCCAGAGCCGATCGCGCTCATCCCCTTCGGCGATCGTGGCGGACGCTTCGAACTGCCGACCGTCCACCTCGATCGACGGCGTCGGGTTGGCCTCGAGATTGTGGAACCACGCTGGGTCTCGGGTGGCGCCGCTGGCCGTGCCGGCGATGACGTAGTCGGAGTCGTCCTTCGAGAAGAAGAGTAGCGCGCGTCGTCGCTTCCCTGACTTCGCCCCCGTGGTGGTGAGGGCGAGCAGCCTCACCCCGGCCATCGGTCCAGACGAGATGACGCCGCCGTGCTCGCGCATGTCGTTGATGACCTGCTCTTCGAACGCTTCCTTGTCGAAGCTCATCTGGACGCTCCTTTCGATGCCGACGCAACGATGGCACCGAGAGCAGAAAACTGCCCGGACGACAACAGGGCGCGGGACACGATCACTCAGGCGGGAGGCCGACTCGCCATCTGCTTCTGGAGCGCTGCGATCATCGCCAGCGCTTGCGCGTGGTCCTTCGCGTTCGGTTCGTCGTGGTCGGCCGCGATGCCGCAATAAACGTCGTGGACTGCCTGGCTCATCGTCTCCTCGTCGGCCAGAGCGACACCGCGGTCGAGCAGCCAATGAGCAAGCTCGCTGTCGCCGGGAAGGTGCATCGCCTCCAACAGGGTCTCGAAGTTCGACATGACTCACCTTTCGCGCATCTAACGGACGACGAGGTCACTGAGCGAGAGCACCGCGTCCGGTTCATGGTGCAGCACATCGACGTCGCCATGGGCGCCTACGGCCCGCGCCGCTCGAAGATGTAGTCGAGGTCCTTGCGCCAGGTCTGGCCCGCGTCCTCGGAGGCATCGGCGCGCATGTCGATTCGGTCGGGCTGGACGCGCATGACGATGCGCTGATGGAAGTCCGGGTCCTCGCGCACGAGAGTCCACTCGCCGTCGGCGAACGTCATGCCGAACACGCGGTAGATGCCGCGACCGTCGTGCGAGAAGACCACGAACGCGTCGCGCGCGTCGTTGCGGCCGAAGACGAACTCCTGCGTCGAGTCGTCTTCCCAGTGCGAACGCATCACAAGGAACGCGTCAGCCAGCCACTCGAAGGTCGCCGAACCCTTGATCTCGGTATCCAGGCTGTCGAGGAACCAGGCGTTGGTCATCGTCACGTTCCACTCCCCCACCAGGCCCTCGAGGCGGCGCATTGCGTCGTTCATCCAAACTCCTCCGCTCTCAGGCGCGCCAGCGACAGCGGCGCCCGATAGACCGCCTATCGGCCGTTCTCGAACGCGAGCGCGAATTCCTCCGAGGGTCCTGTGTGGCCCGCGGACTCCTCGGGCGTGTGCGTCTGCGCGAACGCGAGGTGCGCCGCCTCGTGCCGCACTACCGCGCGAAGCTCGTCCGCGGTGGTCCAGTTTGCGAAGATCCAGACCACCTCGGGCCGATCGGTGGTGTATGCGCCCTTGAAGCCGTAGCGCAGCCCGAATTTCGGCGGCGCGACCACCGTGTCGACGAACGCGATGTCGGCATGCGGGATGCCGAAGCTCCCGGCACGCTTCTGCCAGCGCGGTCAACGCGGATTCGAGATAGCCAGGTGACGGGAACGCGATCCGGACCTGGTCAGACTGAATGTGGACGCCGAGCCGGGCATATCGCTCGAACTCAGGGAAGGCCTCCCGGCCGATCGCGAACGTCCCGTCGGCTGCGGTGACCTCGATATGCGCGATCCCGACGCGTGGCTCCATCGCGCGTCAGTTTGCCCGAGACGTGCGAACCGTCCTAGCTCGCGGCCCTGGGAGATCACGCTATGGCGGCCTCCTTTATCCGGATGGGGCAGCGCCATGAGACAACCCGGGCGCGTCGAAGGCGGGAGCAGGTAGCCGGCACTGGACCCGAATCCGAGGCGACAATCGGTCGTTGAGCGGACGGCGGATCTGGCAGACGATTCGGTCTGGCAGCGCGTCAGCCAGTAACCGGCACTGGAGGTCACCATGATTCACATGACCAGCACCGCGGCGGTCGGGACACGATGAACGCCCCCGCCTCAATCACCATCACGCCAGTCCGCGTCGCCGACCTGCACGTCGAGGGCGAGCTGATGCCGGTCTATGTGCACGTCATCGACCATCCCGATGGGCGCGTGCTGGTCGATACCGGCATGACGGAGCTGCACCCCTTGTTGGCCGACATGGACCCCCTCTTGCGGCCGCTGAGCGAGCAGGACGTCGATCTCGCCGGCATCGACATGGTGGTCAACACCCACCTGCACGCCGATCACTGCGGCGGCAACCACCTCTTCGCCGGCAAGCCGATTTACGTCCAGCGACGGGAGCTCGACGACGCGCGCAACCTTGACGACTACACCATTCGCGACTGGGTCGACGCGCCCGGCGTGCGCTACGTGCCGGTCGACGGCGAGCACGAGCTGCTTCCCAGGCTCCGACTCGTCCCGGCGCCGGGCCACACCCGCGGCACCCAGGCGGTCGTCGTCGAGACTGGCGGGCGTCCGGTTGTCATCTGCGGCGACGTGGCGGTCTGGTTCGGCGAGCTCGATGAGCCGCACACCGAAGGCCAGCAGCTGGTGCGCGCGCTCGACCCTGAGCTGGTCTGGCTCGCGCACGCGCACGAGCCGTGGCGACCCGGCGCCGCCTAAGGCATCACGCCGGCGTGTCGTTCACCCAGGCAGGACGTTGTGGTTCGAGCGGAACACGTTGCTCGGATCCCACGCGCGTTTGATCGCGACGAGCCGATTGAGCTTTTCTGCACCGTAGATCTCAGCGACGTCGGTGCCATCCTCGAAGACCTCGTTGACGTACCGCAGGTTGATGCTGTCCGGCTCCGCGATCGCCATCGCTCGGCGACACCAGTCGATCGCACGATTGTCATCCTGCGCGTCCTCCCAGACGCATTCCGCGATCGTGCGGAAGGTCGCCGAGCGGCCCGCGAAGGCCATGGCCGACTCTGGCAAATCGGCGATCGCACCGCCTTGCGCGGAGGCGGTGAAACCGGGGTCACCCGGGCCATCGGCGGCATGGTCGACGAGCGCTGCGATGGTCTCGTCGCGCAGGTCGTCGGCGAAGGCACCGTAGGCGTAGTAGCGCTGGCCCCAGCCATACGCCTGATCGTAGGCGCCCTGAATCTCCAGGTACGGTTTCGCGCCGATCGTCTCCATCACGGCAGGCGGACCATCGGCGAGACCTGCCATCACGGCCAGTGCGTCCGACTCGGACCCGATGTAGTTGAAGGCGATCAGCGCGATCGGTCCTCCGGCGATCTCGGCGATGTATTCCCCGGCCGGGACAGCGCGACCGACAACGAAGCTGAGTCCCAGCTCGCGCGGGGCCGATGCCAACACGTGACGAAAGGCGTGCCAGGCGTCCACCGCGTCCGTGGGGCGATAGATGCGTAGGCCTCGCACCAGGTCCGGGCCGAAGGGGTGAACGCGAAACTCGAGCGCCGTCACAACGCCGAAGTTCGGGCCGGCGCCACGCACCGCCCAGAAGAGGTCCGGCTCCACCTGTTCACTCGCCCTCACGAGGCGACCGTCGGCAGTCACGAGTTCTACCGCTATCAGGTTGTCGAGGGTCAAGCCGTACCGGCGCTGCAGCCGCCCGACACCGCCGCCGAGCGCCAGGCCGGCGACGCCTGTGTGGCCGACTGTTCCGACCGGACAGACGAGGCCATGCGCCTGGGCCCCCTGATCCAGCTCCGCGAGCAATGCCCCACCGTTGGCGCGGGCCACCCTGGCGCCCGGGTCCACGGTCACGCCACGCATGTGGGACAGATCGATGACGAGGCCGTCGTCGCAGGTGGCGTGGCCCGTGATGCCGTGGCCGCCACCTCGGACCGCGATCGGGAGGTCCGCATCTTGCCCGAATCGGATCGCCGCGGCGACGTCGGCGACGTCGATCGGTCGAACCACAAATGCCGGCCGACGGTCGAATAGGGCGCTCCAGACGCGCCGCGCCGCGTCGTATTCGGCGTCGCCCGGGGCGATGACCGCACCCCTGAATGACGAGCGAAACCGGCTGATGGTCGTGCCATCGACTGTCACGGCAGACCGTGGTAGAGATACGCTGGCAAACGGCGCATTACGGCAGTATGAGTTTCACGATGACCAGGTACCTCGTCCTCCTGCGCGGCATCAACGTCGGCGGCCGGAACAAGGTGCCGATGGCGGCCCTGCGCCAGCTCCTCGAATCGCACGGCCACACGAAGGTCTCCACGTACATCGCCAGCGGCAACGTGGTCCTGGCTTCCGATCGATCGGCGGCCACGATCAAACGCGAGCTCGAGGAAGCGCTCCCGAAGACCTTCAAGCTCGACAGCGAGCTGATCGCGGTCCTCGTACTGACGCGAGCACAGCTCCGGGCGGTCGTCCGAGACCGGCCGAAGGGCTTCGGCGACAAGCCGGACACGTACAACAGCGACGCGGTCTTCCTCATGGGGATCGACGCGCCGACGGCGATGAAGGTCTTCGACCCGCGACCGGGCGTCGACGCGGTGTGGCCCGGCAAGGGCGTGATCTACTCGCAGCGGCTCAGCGAGCAACGGACGAAGAGCCGCCTCGGCAAGATCGTTGGGACGCCGGCGTACAAGTCGATGACGATCCGCAGCTGGGCGACGACGATGGCGCTGCTCGAGCGCATGGAGGCGCGCGAGGCTGACGCCTGAGGGCGCCCGCGCGGCCGGTCTGTCGGCCTAACTGCGGCTCATCGTCCCGCCGCCCGGGGTTCCGCGCCCATCATTCTCGTGAGTCGGGGCGCCGAACCAGGTTGTTAGAGCGCCGGGGAGTTCTGGGTCCGTGAGACCGCCCGTCCAGGCGACATACCCGTCGGGGCGGATCAGCACTGCGGCGGGCGCGGTGACCGCGCCGACGACCGGGAGGTCCCACTTGCCTTCGTGGACGGCGTCGACCAAATGGACTCGGTCGGACCACGGGGAAATGTCGAACTCGCCGGATTCGCTCAGGTTGAGGAGGACGGGCCGAGCGTCGTGGAGCAGCGCGAACACAGTCGTCGGACCGTCTGCCGTCAGGAGGTCCAGGTCAGGCATCCGCCGTCCAAGCATCGGGTGGCCCTCGCCGAGGTCGTAGTGGATGTCAAGGCCGGAGATCATGCCGGCGGTGCGTTTGCGGGGCTCATCCATGCTCAGCATCTCGAGCACGGCCTCGCGCAGCGCCTTGCTGCGGTCGTCGATGCGGCTGAGCGCCACCTGCGCCATGGTGTTGCGCAACACCCGGGCCCCCACCGGGTAGCGTTCTGTGTGGTAGGTGTCCAGGAGGCTCTCGGGCGAGGTTCCCCTGATCACCTGGGCCAGCTTCCAGCCCAGGTTCACGGCGTCCTGCGCGCCGACGTTCAGGCCCTGGCCACCGGCCGGGCTGTGCACGTGCGCGGCATCGCCTGCCAGCAGGACGCGGCCCTCCCGATAGGACGCGGCCTGGCGAGTCATGTCGGTGAACCTGGACAGCCGCGTGGGGCTGTGCGCGCCGTAGTCGGTCCCGTAAGCGGCGACGAGTGCCTCACGTACATCCTGCAGGGTCGGGTCGCTGGCATGCTCGACCTCCGCCTCCAGGATGACCACTCCATACGGGCTTCCGCCCTTCTCGCGATTGACGGGGCCGATGCCGCCGCCCTCCGGCCGCATTCCGATTACGGGCTCCTCGTCCATCTCGACCTCGGCGATCAAGTAGCTTCGCGAGGCATCGAACCCGGCGAAGTCGATGTCCGCCGCCTTGCGGATCACGCTGCGGCCCCCGTCGCACCCAACCAGGTAGTCGGCCCGAAGCGTCGTCTCCGCGGACAGCTCGACATCCACACCGGCCCCGTCCTGCGTGAAGCCCACCACCTCGTGTTCACGCAGCATCGAGGCGCCGAGCTCGCCGACCCAGCCGGCCAGGATGACCTCGATGTCCTTCTGCCAGAGGGCCAGGACGTAGTTGTGGCGGGTCGGGAAGTCGCTGATGTCCAGGGACGTCCCCGCGTAGCCGACGAACGGATGCGTCTGGCCCTTCGAGACGAACCGATCGGCGACGCCGCGCTGGTCGAGCACCTCGAGCGTACGGGAGTGGAGTCCCCCAGCCCGCCTTCCGTCGAGCTCCTGGTTGGCTCGACGCTCGACGACGAGCACATCGATCCCCGCCAGCGTCAGCTCGGCCGCCAACATCAGCCCGGTCGGTCCCCCTCCGGCGATCACTACTTCATGCTCATTCATCGCCGCTCCCCCGCCTTCGCCGGACCGCAGCGGTCAGTCTTCCGGCACGTCGCCATCCGGAGGAGCGTGGTCCGCGGCGGCCGTCGCCGCGCGGTGCGCTTCGAGGTCGCGCTTTGCCATCCGGTCGACGAACGGGATGAGGAACGGAACCATGCACAGGCCGGCGACAAGGAGCGGCACGAAGATGAGCAGCAGGTCAGTGGGCCCTTCCCCACGAGGCAGCACCGACGTGAGAATCGCCGCCGTAACGGCATAACCGATCGCGGCCGCCGGGAGCGAAAGGATCGCCAGGAGTGTCGGTCGGCTCACACGCCGATGGTACGCGCGGGCGAGAAGACCGGCGAGGCTCGCAGATGAGCCTCCTTCGGAACCGCGGTCAAACCTTCGACGATAACTCGCACGGCGCGCTACCCATGAAGCGCCCACCTGCTCGCCGGCCCGCCCGGCGTGGACGCCGCTCCCGAGCCGGACTTGGCCGGGCCATTGGTCGACCATAGGAGCGGATCTCAAGCGCCGTCATCGGGTCCCTTCCAAGCCCCCTGTCGGCCGTCCGCCGTCGCGCGCTGGGCTGCCGCGGGCTCGGTCTAGCCGTCCCGTGTAGTCGAGTCGGCGTCCGAGACCGCTCCCCCGCCCTGGCAGTTCCCCGGAGGCGTGATGCGGACGGACGAGCGGCGGTAGGACCACCGGGTCAGGGCCGTTCGGCGCGCCGGTGGAGACACTCCACCTGACACCCCCGACACCGATCGTCACCGCCCCCCCAGCACACCGGAGATCTCCGTGGCCATCGCCCCTTGGTTCGCGCCGCCCGTCCTCGCCGAATACGTCCACAACGCCGGCGTGCGGCTGCGACGTCAGTTCTGCGGCCACACGCGCCACAAGGGCGACGCGCCGGCAATCATCGAGGCCTGCATCGAACGCTGCTGGAACGGCCGGACGTTCACCGCGAGCCCCGGCCACTTCGACATGTTCTGGACGCGCGACCTGTCGTTCTCGGTGCCGGCCCTCATCCGTCAAGGCTACGGCGACCGCGTCCACGCGTCGCTGGCGTACGCGCTCGAGACCTGGACCCGCCGGCGCAGCCACATCACGACGACGATCCACTACTTCGACCGCCCGGGCGACGTCTACGAGTACGGCGTCGACTCGCTGCCGCTCCTGCTCGCTGCACTGCGCGCCGCCGACGCCATCGACCTGGTCGACCGCCACGCGGACTGGCTGCGCGCCGAGATCGACCATTACGTCAGGCGTGTCGTAGACCGGTCGAGCGGCCTCGTCCGCCTGGACCGGACGTTCTCGGCACACCGCGACACGGTTGAGAACCGCTCGAACGCGTACGGCAACACGATGGTCGCGCTGCTCGCCAAGACGATCGCCGAGACCGGCTGGTTCGACTCCCCGCTCGAGCACCATTTCGAGGGTGACTACGGCCGCCTGCTCGTCGACCACTTCTGGTCCGGCGACCACTTCCGCGACGCGCTCGGCGACGAGACCGTGTCGGGCGAGGCCAACGTCTGGCCGTTCTACGCGGGCATCATCAGCGACCCCGTCCTGATGCGGCCCGCCCTCGCCTACCTCGACGCCGAGGGTTTCTGCGACCCGCTGCCGCTCCGCTACGAGACGACCCGCCGGCCGGAACGGGAGGTCTGGCTGACGCGCCACGTCCTCCCCGACTACCAGGGCAGCACGGTCTGGACCTCGCTCGGCGCGATGTACCTGCAGGTCCTGCGCGCGGTCGATCCCCTGCTCGCGTCGCACGAGACGAGCCGCTACGTCGAGCTCATCGAGCGCGACGGCACCTTCTGGGAGGTCCTCGACCTCTACGGCCGCAACTACGTCAGCCCGCGCTGGATCATGATCGGCGAGGAGGCGATGCTTTGGTCGGCGATCTTCCTCGACGTCCTGCGCAGCGGCGCCGAGGCGCCGGCCCTGTTGTCGCCGGCGACGGAAGCAACCGAGGTCCTCGCCGCCGCCTAGGCGCGCGTGTTCAGGCCTCGATTGCCGCTCCAGCCCCTCTCAGTTCGGCATTGACCCCGAGTCACCACCCGAGCGGCCCCGGTCACCGGGCATCGTGGACTCGGTTTCCCCAGGCATCAAACCAGTTCCCCCGCCCGCCATCGTCTCGGGGACGGTTTCTCCCGGCATCGTCGGGCTCGTCGGGGTGAAGGTCGCGGTGTCCGTCATGCTGTCCGCGTCCGGTTTCGTCTCCTCGAGCAATCCCGCCAAACGGCTGCTCGGCCGTCTGGGTACGGCATCGCGCGCTACCTTCCGGACTCCCGGATCCACGTCGACGATGAGCTCCTCGAGCACCGCGCTCGCTTTTGCGGATGGGAGATTGCGGGCCGCGGCGGCCGCAGCAACCCTCACAGTCTCGGCGTTGCTACGCGCGGCGTCTCGCACAACGTCCGCGGACGCGTCGGACTTGATGAGGCTGGCAAGGTATGCCGCCTTGGATGCGAGCATCGCGTCGTCGCCGTTGACCAGTGCCTGGAGATGCGGGATGGCGTCGGGTCCGAGCGACGCGCCCTTCTCGTAGTCGGGTTCCTCCGGATCGAGTACGGCCCGGACCTCCTCCATCGTCACAGCCATGTCGGGCCTCCTACAGATCCTGCGTGAACGCGCTGTTGTTCATCGTTGTGACCTCGGTCGCGATGAGGTCGGGTGGCGGGTTCGTGATGTTTCCGGTGCCGTTCCCAGTCATCAGCCGGTCGTTGTTGTTCACATGGAAAAGCCCGAGGACGTGGCCGACCTCGTGGCCGAGCGTCCATTGCGTGGCGCCCTGCGCGACAACTGCGCCGGGGCTTCCGGCCGGGAATGCTGCACAACCGTTGAACGGGGGGACCGTCGATCGCACGAAGTAGACAACGACGTCGTTCGCGCCTGCGTTGTTCCGGTTCCCGAAGAGCTGATTCTGCTCAGCAGTCGTCACGCCGAGCGTGCACCCGTCTACGTCCACGTCGTTCAGGGTGGGCAGGTTGAGATTCTCAGTCGAGGCAAGTTGAACCTCGATTCCGCTTGGGCCGTAGACATCGCGCATCCGGGCGACCATCGTGTTGATCGCGACGTTCGGCGCGGTCAGGACTTTCGCATGGAGCCGGACGGTCGGGACGACTGCCCACCACTTGTGCCACAGGGCGCTGTCCGTTCCACCGACGAACATGTCGATCCGGTCCGGACCCCAGGACACGGCCGCCGGTGCGGTGGTGATGACGCCGCCGAGGCTCTCCCAGCCGGACCAACCGCCCTGGTACCACTTGTGCCACATGGCGCTGTCGGTGCCGGCGACGAAGACGTCGAGCCGCCCGCTCGCCCATGACGAGACCGCCGGCGCGCTCGTGAGGACGCCGCCGAGGCTCTCCCAGCCGGACCAGCCGCCCTGGAACCACTTGTGCCACAGGGCGTTGTCCGTCCCGCGGCGAACACGTCGAGGCGTCCGTTGCCCCATGAGACCGCCGCCGGCGCACTCGTCAGGACGCCGCCGAGGCTCTCCCAGCCGGACCAGCCGCCCTGGTACCACTTGTGCCACAGGGCCGTGTCGGTGCCCGCGAACGAAGACGTCGAGCCGGCCATTCGCCCACGACGCGACGGCCGGGCCCGAGGTCAGTACGCCGCCGAGGCTCTCCCAGCCGGACCAGCCGCCCTGCGTACCACTTGTGCCAGAGCGCGCTGTCGGTGCCGCGCACGAACACGTCGATGCGACCGTTGCCCCACGAGACCGCCGCAGGGCCGCTGGTCAGTACGCCGCCGAGGCTCTCCCAGCCCGACCAGCCGTTCTGCCACCACTTGTGCCAGAGCGCGTTGTCGGTGCCGCGAACGAAGACATCAAGGCGCCCGTTCGCCCACGACGACACGGCCGGGCCTGATGTCAGCACGCCTCCGAGTGATTCCCAACCCAACCACGTCATGGCGAACGTCCCCCGTGCGGTAGTCCTAATTCGGCAGCCTACTCCTGATGCGTCTCGTGTCCGTCTCCGCCGCCATCCGCTGGCGTGGCGCCGTCGTCCGCTGCCCTTGCCAGACCGCGTAGGGTGATCCGCGACGAAGGCTGAACTCGGAGGGACCGTCATGCGAGTGCCGCTGACCCGGTCGCGATCCATCGTCATCGCATGCACCGTGCTTGTGGCGACGGCGTGCGGTGGGACGGTCGGATCCGGTGCTCCATCGAGTCCGATCGCGGGTCGGCGTCGGCCGCTCCGCCATCGGCGCTGCTCTGGCCCGCCCCGACCGATCCGCTCGAGCGCACGGTCGAGGCCGGTATCGAGCCCGCGCCGAAGGAGTTCCTGGTCAACCACGTTCACGCCCACCTCGACGTGTTCATCGACGGCGAGCACATCACGGTTCCGGCGGGCGTCGGGATCAACATCGAGGACCCCGAGGTCCGCACGTTCGAGAACCCGGTTGGCTATGGCGGCATCGAGATGTGCAACCAGCCGTGCATCTCACCGCTCCACACGCACGACGAGACCGGGGTCGTCCATACGGAGTCGGTCAATCCCGAGCCCCACACCCTCGGCCAGTTCTTCGTCGAATGGGGCGTCGAACTCAGCGAGACGTGCGTCGCGGAGCACTGCGACCCGACGCCGATCGCCGTGTACATCGACGGTGAGCCCTACGAGGGTGATCCTCGGGCGATCGAGCTCACCGACCAGAAAGTCATCGTGATCGCCGTCGGAACCCCGCCGGCCGTCATTCCATCGACGTACGACTTCTCGAACGCCTACGGCGCGACAAGCCGCATCCCTTCCGGGGCCGAACCTACCGCTTCACCGCGAACTCCATGAAGGTCGCCCACCGGGACTGTCGCACGCCCCGGTTCTCCAGATCGAGCGACTTCGTGAAGTCCTCGAACAGGTGCTTGCCGCCTCCGAGGATGACCGGCGCGACGATGATGTGGAGCTCGTCGACGATGCCGGCGTCGAGGCCCTGCCGGATCACGTCGCCGCCGCCGCCGATGCTCACCGCCTTGTCTCCGGCGGCCGCTTTCGCGCGCTCGATCGCCTCCTCGAAGCCTCCGACGAAGCGTGAACTCGCCCGTATCGGGCTCCTCCTCGGGCCGGTGGGTCACCACGAAGACGGGCATACCGAACGGGTTCTTGCTCACCCCAGTGACCCGCGGCCTCGTACATGTTGCGGCCGACGACGATCGCGCCGCCCCTCGCCGTCATCTCGTTCAGGTACGCGGCGTCCTCGCCTTCGGGCTCGCCCTGCGGCTCATTCTCGTAGCTCCAGGGGCCGCCCATGACCCAGTAGTGCAGGCGCTCCCCGCCTTCGCCGAGTCCCTTGTCCGGGCCGTCGTCCGGGCCCGTGATGTAGCCGTCCACCGACATCGTGATCGCCGCGATGATCTTCGCCATTCGTGCTGACCTCCGTCATTCGGCACAAGCGCGAATGGGCCCATCCTTCCGGGTGGACCCACTCGTGTTCAACGCGCCCAGATCGGCTACGCGCGGTGACCCGAGACGTCGTACGGGACGTTGCCGGGGCCTTCTCGACCGGGGTTCGGGCGCCAGCCGCCGGAGAACGTCGTCGCCACTCCAGCGTCCGCGGAACGTCGCACCGAGCTCCTCGGTCTTGATCGTCACATCGTCGCCGTCGAGCTCCCACTCGTAGGCCAGCGGCGTCGCGGCCATGTTCGCGTAGACGGTCGACGGGAACGTGCCGGTCTCGGGGTCGTAGCCGATGATCTCGAGGCTCTCGATCGGCATCCCGTCGAAGTCGGCCTTGAAGCGCTGGGCGACGAAGAATTCGCCCGGCAGGTACTCGAACGTCGCCCGGGCGGTGACGTTGTCGACGTCGGAGTCGAGGGTGCGGCCCTTCATGTCCCAGGTGCCGATGAATCGCTCGAACTCGCGAAGGCGCGGATCGGGCTTCGGAGAGCGCGGGGTGCGCGTGGCGGTATCGACCATGTCGGGGTCCTCCGTGGGATCGCGGCCCTTCCTCGCCGGTGGCCACGTGGTGACATCGTCGAACAGGTGGGGCTGCATGGACCATCACCATGCCGCCCATGCCATTACAGCGGGTGTGCCGCTCCGACGAAGGGCAGGACAGGTGGCCCGAGCGTCATGCTGCGTCAGGCAAGCGTTGGAACTCGCCAAGCAGGATTTGCATCCGTTCGCCCATCTCGACCTGGGTCAGCACGACGCCGACAGTGCCGTCCGGGTCGACGAAGAAGTTGGTGCCCAGTCCGCCGGACCACCCGTAGCGACCGGCCCGCCTGCCCTTGGTGTCAACACCGACGCCGAAGCCCCAGCCGGTACCGTCCCAGAAGCCCGGGAAGAAGCTGTCCGGCGTCTTGGCGATCGCCGGCACTTGGTCACTCGTCATGAGCCGGAGGTGCTCCTCCGACACGATCTGCCGCCCCTCGAACCGGCCACCGTCCGCCAACATCCGGGCGAAGCGGGTGTAGTCGCGGATTGTTGAGACGAGCTCGCCGTGGCTCACGTCGAACGGCGGGGGCCCGGCGTAGAAGCCGCCACCGGCCGTTTCGAGTTCGGTCAGGCCGGTTTCGGCGTGCCGGTAGCTGGCCGGCAGCCGGGCGACCTTGTCTGCGGGCACCCACAGTCCGGTGTCCTGCAGGCCGAGGGGTCCGAGGAGGTCGTCGGTCAGGTGATCCTGCAGCGGCCGGCCGGCTACTCGAGCGACCAGGATTCCGAGGATGCCGAACGAGTGGTGGTATCGCCAGCCCTCACCCGGCTGGAAGGCCAGGGGCAGGGCCGCCAGCCGGGCGAGCCATTCGTCCGCCCCGAACTTCACGGGGTCGACGCCAGCGGCGACCTCGCTTTCCGCCATCGCACGCTGGAGCGGACACTCCGTCAGCATCATGCCGTAGCCGGATGTGTTGGTCAGCAAATGCCGCAGCGTGATTGCCCAAACGGCCGCTGAGGTGTCAGCCAGATCGCCGGTGGGACGCTTCAGCACGTGTCGATCCGCGAGTTCGGGCAGCCACCGTTCCACCGGCTCATCGAGTCCCAGGTGTCCGCCCTCGACAAGTCGCAGGGCCGCGACCGCGGTGACGGCCTTGGTCATCGACTGAATGCGCATGATTGCGTCTGCGCGCATGGGCTCGCCGCCGACGGACATCGCGCCGGCGGCCACGATCTCGACGTCGGTTCGGCCGAGGCTCGCTACGACACCCGGCACGGTGCCACTCGCGACGTGCCGCTCGAGCAGGTCCTGCAAGGCACTTGGCATCGTCGACATGACCCAGCCCCGCCGACTCAGCGCCTGCGTCAGTCCCCCGCGTTGCCGAAGGTCGCGCGGCCGGCCGGTCGATAGGTCTGGAGCATCACGCCGGACGGCGTCGACAGCGATTCGACCAGTTCCAGGTTGTGCGTCTGGCCGTGCTCCGGGAAGAGCCGAAGCCCGTCGCCCACCACGACCGGGGCGATCCGCAGGTTGAGCTCGTCGACGAGGTCGCGCTCGAGCAGCCACCGGAGCAGGTCGCCACTGCCATGGACCTGGAGCTCGCGCCCGGGCTTCGCCTTGAGCTCGCGCACCGCCGCCTCGACGTCGCCGTCGATCACGTGGGTGTTCCAGCCCGGATCCTTGAGCGTGGTCGAGGGCACGTACTTGGGCAGGACGTTGATGCCGTGGGAGACCGGATCGCCCCCGTCGTGGTGCGGCCAGTAGCCCTCGAAGATCTCCCAGGTCTTGCGACCGAGCAGCAACGCGTCCGCGCGCTCGAACATGGAGGTGAGGAAGCGTCCGCTCTCCTCGTCACCGATGGGGCGCGATCCATCCCCCGCGTTCGAACCCGCCGCGCCGGTCCTCGTCGGGGCCTCCGGGGCCCTGGTACACGCCGTCCACGGTCAGCATCATCGTCGCGGTCAGCTTCATGGTCATCTCCTTCGCGTCGGGGTCGATGAAAGGTAGACCCGCGGTCGAACGGAGACTCATCGGCCCGCTGCGGCAAACGCGGTGCCGGCGAGACGCCGCAAGCCGTGCCCAGTTCGAGGTGCGTGAGGTGTTTGCTGACACCATCCCGGTCGTCGCTCGAGCGCAGTCCCAGTCCAGCCCGCTGGACGGTCTCGAACAAATCGTCAGACTTCAAACTGGTTTGCCGCTAATGCAGCTCAATAGGGTGCGCGAAACAGCCCTCTGAAGGCGCCAGAGTCAGATGTGCGTCCCGCGGCGCGCCGATCTCATTCGCCGTCGCTGAGTTTGGGTCAACAAGGCGCGCTTGGGAGGCGAGACGCACTGCATCCCCTGTTAGAAGAAGGTGGCACCGCTCGCGAGCCGGCCCAAATGATGCCTAATCATCAGGGGCGGGCAAGACGATGCCAGGCGACGTTGGCGGCGCGATTTACATACGGCTGGCTCCAGTCACGTCTTTAAGGCATCCAGATGTCCAGCCAGCCGAAATGCGCTAGGAGCGGCCCCTCTCTCCTCGTCGATGACGAGCGAAGCGAGTATGTCATTGAGCACGGGCTCAACGCCGGGAAACACAGCGGATGGAGTCGTTGCCGTGGCGGTGTAACCACGCCCATCCGCAGCGTGATAGAGCTGAATTTGGGTCACGGGGAGCCCGTCTGGCGGCGTCCATTCGAACTGGCGGCGGAAGCCGGCTCGCCCCCCAGGATTTCGGTTTCGATGTACGACACCTCGTTGTACGCCGGGAACTCGGTGCGAAGGATGTCCCCTTGGGCGTCGGCGTACGCCCGTGAATCAAGACTCTCGTCTAGTGGCTCGCTGGACGCGATGACGTTCGCCTGACCATCAGGAGCGAGGAGTGTGATCGACTCCTTTGCGAACCACCCTGTCGGCAAGTCGGACTTCAGCTGTGGCTTGAAGGTCATGCGGGGAACCCCCTTTGTTTCCCGGGCCGACTCGGCAGCGAGCGTCTCCTCGACGATATGAGATGGACCAAGCAGTCCAATCAATGCGGCATAGTCATGAGCCCTGATGGACCACACGGGTTGGCTGTGCCCCTCGTCGCGCAGTAGCGCGACGCTCGAGATAACGCCATCCCTCGCAGAGGGGGCGTTGCCTCGTAGCGCATCGATGTAAGCGAGCCGGAACGAAACCGCCGCGTCGTCGACGCGTGTTGCCGTGATTTCCGCCACCTTGAGTGCTCGCCGATACTCATCAATGGCGGGATCAATACCGCCCTGGGCCGCATAAGCGTCGCCGAGGCGGACCCACGCGTCGACCAGGTGCGCGGTTGGTCCGCTCGATATCTCATCTATCGTCAGCAGGGCGAGGGTTTCCTCTAGTCGAGATCGCGCTGCCTCATAGGTCTGGCTTTCGATGAGAACGACGGCGAGCGCGATCGTTGCCTGGGCACGCTCCTCTCGCAATTCAGCGAGAGCGACGGACTCCTCGAGTGCACGGCGAGCATCGGTGGTGTTCCCACGGATGCGGTACCGCTCAGCGAGCTCAGCGAGCCTGCGCCCGCGCTCGCCTTCAGTCCCGGTGTGTTCTCGAAGGATGCAATTGCAGCTTCGAGCTGCCGCATCGCCGATGCTTCTTCCCCAAGCTTCTCGAAGAGCTCGCCAGCCTGCCACCGGAGTCGCGCGATCATTGGGTAGTCCGGGCCGAACGAAGCCGCGAGAGTTTCGATGCCTCAATTCGAGGCGCGACTTTGCCTCGTCCGTCGGCCAAGCGCGACCAGATCGGCCATGATCCCCAGGTCGTCGAGTGCGACCGCGGAATGGGTTTCGCCTTGCAACTCTAGGCGGATGCCTCGCGCCCGCTCACGGAAGGCGAGCGCCTGGGCGAAGTCGCTGCGCCCTTCACTTACCTCCGCCAGGGCCGAATAGGTCGCTGCCACGTGGAGACCGCGCGTTTCGAGTTGCGACTCGAATGATCTGAGAGCTTTATGGAGCAGTTCCTCCGCGATGTCGAACTCGTGACGCTGGATGTGCGCGGCTGCCAGCTCTGACTCGGCAAGGGCGACAACCAGATGACGGTCACCAAGGCGCTCACGAGCGATCTCGATCGTCGAGCTGAGCGCCGGGACGGCCATCGGCAGTCCGCCGACCATCCCGAAACCGCTTTGGAGTTGTGACAACTGCGAGGATCTTCCAGCTCGCCGTCCTTTACCCCTGCCAGATACTCGATGGCCTGACCTAGCCAATTCCGCGCGCTCTTTTCGTCGCCCATGGCCCAATCAACGGCAACGAGTTGGACCAGGTCGCTGACAACGGCATGGTGGATCGGCCCGTAGGTTGCCATGTGGATCGCAAGAGCTCGTTCGAGGTTCTCGAACGCCGTCTGGTACTCGCCTTTGTCAAACAGCCATCGAGCAAGGAGCGAGAGCGCATCACCAATTTCGTGGTGCTCCTGCCCGTACGCGCGTTCAAGTTCTGGCATTAGCTCCTGCAAGTCGGCTGTTCGGACCTCTTCGCCGCGCAGGATGCCCTCGAGCCCCGCCATTACAACGCGGACGAACGCTGCAGTCGGATCGTCGCGCCCGTATCGCTGCTCGAGGATCTCGAGCGCCTTTCGGCAAGCGTCTAGTCCTGACGGAAATGCCCCGCGTGATATCAGAACCTCGCCAAGCGAGAAGAGGTCCTCCGCGACCTCGAGGGAGTCCGAGCCCAGCGTAGTTCGATGAATGACAATGGCCGCTCGCACGTGATCGGCGGCGGTGTCGTACCGGCCGAGCTTCGAGTGAATTTGAGCGAGTTGTGCCAATGAATCGCCAATCCTTACGTGGCCCGATGGATGGACGTCACGCCGAATAGAGAGGGCTTCTTCGGCGCCGATCTCGGCTACGACAAGGGCGCCGATCGCCGCCATTGTTACGGCACCCAGGCTGAGTGCCGCCGCGTAAGCCTCCGTCGCCTCCGCGTCTTGACGCGAGAGGTACCGCATGGCCCGTTCGGCGTACTCCGATGCTTCGGTCGGCCACCAATACTCTGGAGGTACCGTCCGCACCTCGATCAGAATTCGCGGCGCGAGATTGGTCGAGTCATCCAGCTGTTCCAGATGGGCTACCACTGCGGCAGATGGCGCCAGCAGAGGGGACACGAGGAACCATGTGTGCCAGTCATCCGGCCGAGATGGAAACGACGCCAGCAGGGACAGTCCCCAGCGGCCCGTGCCCGCATCCGTCGCTCATCGTTCGAGAGGCGATCGATCGTCACCTGCTGCGGCACGCCGCTGCGAACGGAGAAGGCGTCGATCCGGGTATCCACCAGGGAGACATCATTGAGGAGGCGAATCAGGTCATTAAGACCGGTCGTTGTTCCGATGATGGTTCGCAACGGCTCGGGAAGCTCCGGACCAGCGCCGCCGAGCAGAGTGAGCTGGGGATGTCGGTCGGAACAAGAATGCCGCCAAGCGGCAGCAGGTCAAGTGCCTCGGGCGCTGCCGCCTGGACATCGTCCAGCGCGATATCGGCCGTCGTCGCCAAAGCCTCGGAAATGTGCCTCATTAGCCGACGCCGCCCTCGCTGGACGTCTTAATTCGGTCGAGGTAATCGATGAGTTCCCCTGGGCCAGTCCGGACATATTGGGAAGCGGCAGCCAGAGATTGCGGCAGTCCATCGGTCAGGATCGCGAGTTCTCGAGCCGCGACCTCATCCGGATCCCCCGATGTTGCGATCAGGAAGCGCACAGCCTCGTCGACGGCGAACCCTCCAAGCGGCGTGGGTGAATGGTCGGCCCACGCGTCGGGAATCGTCCGAAGTGACCAGCACGTTCCCGTGCCGGGGAACCGGACTCGGGAGGAAGTCGGCGATCGCGGCGGGATTAGCCGCATTGGCGAAGATCAGCAACCACGGCCCCGAGGCTGGATCTGCCAACCACTGACGAAGGCGTTCGATGCGGCGGTCCAATCCGGCAGCGTCGAACCCACGGTTCTCCGCAAGCGCTGCCATTTGCTCTTTGGCCGCGATTGGCTCCCCGGCATCGATCCACCAGATCTCATCTTGTAATCTGGGCGGCGCTCCCAGCCGAAGCGACGCGCGACCCAGCGCTTGCCGAGACCTGCCCGGCCGGTCAGAACCTGGATGCGCCGGCGCCGGTCGTTGAATTGGATCCAGAGGGACTCCAGGACATCGGTGCGATCCCAAAAATCGGAGTCTGCTTTGCGCAGGTTGGTGGCTTCCGGAACGATTTGTGCGCGTCGACCCGCGATGTCTTCCGCGGCTTTGCCGATTGCGTCCGCCACATGTTTCCAGCCGAGATCCCGTGGGTCCCAACGCTCAATCGGAACCCTGTCCGGTGGCAAGAGTTGCTTCTCCTCGAGGTCGGAGCCCTTGAGCGATACATCGCGAATCAAGATGGGTAAAACCAGAACGTTGTCTTTCGGGTTCTTCCTCTTGGTTTCCGCGATCTGGAGCTCGAGCAGGCAAGCTCTGGAGTTCATGAAGTCGGGACTAACGAGCGCCAGGAATATTTGGGCGCGGAGCAAGTGGCTGTCAACTTCGCCGCGCCATCCGGAGCCGGGGTCTATTTCGGGCGATCGCTCCAACGGCTGATCAGATTGCCGTGTTCGAGACTTGCCAGGTGGCCGTGGAGCTCGGACCGGGAGAGGTCATCCTCATGGGCATACGAAAAGAACACGCCGACGGGGCCGCCGCCTCGGGTCAGATTCGGATGCGACATGCCTTCCAATAGTCTGCGAGTGACTGTCCGACCGCAATGGCGCAGATTGGTTGCCCTTGATCAGTCATGACAGTGTGAGCCGAAGCCGAGCCGCGTAAGCGCACGATTTCCAGACCCTCTTTGGCCAACACGTCGAAGCGTCTTGCAAAACTCTACTCCGGGCGAGAACGGATTCCATCTCAGACTAGGGGATCCCCTACCCCTGCACGAGGGATTCGAGGGCCCGAGCGCTGTTTAGTGTGTCCGGGTGCGTCGGACCCAGTAGTCCGGTGCGGGCGTCGAGAGCAAGCTGGAACAGGCCGCGCGCTGGCCCGTACTGCTTCTGTGAAACAAGGATCGTGGCTAGCGAATGCGCAGTGCGCGCCGTTTCCACGCTGTATGCGCCGTACGAAGAGAGCTCTGACTGGATCGCGCGTTCATAAAGCACCTTCGCTCGCTCCAGCTCGCCGAGATCCTCCATCACCGCCCCGATGAACTGCTCTTCGCGGCCATCCCCAACCGATTGACCCGCGCTAGCGCCTGTAGACGCCATCTCGTCAAGCAACTTCTCCGCTTGGTCGATCTGTCCAAGACTCCGCAACGATCGAGCGAGATTAGCTCCGCTGATGAGTGTTTCTCGGCTACGCGGACCGCTCAGGTGCTGGCGAGCCTCATACACCTCATGCTGGAGGACCACTGCGGCGCTGACGTCACCCGCCGCAAATAGCGTCGCCGCAAGGTTGTTCTTGACTGCGAGCGTATCCGGGTGCTGTTTGCCCAACGATTTCGGCCATGCTTTTCATGACCGCTCTGTACAGTTCAATAGCCCGTGCGTGATGGCCTTGAGCGAAGAGCGTGTCGGCAAGTCTCGACGCTGCGGAAATGGTGCCCGGGTGTTTGACGCCATGACGATCGCGGCGGGTCGCGTAGACGCGCTGCTGACGTTTCCGGGCCCCGTCGAAGTCGCCTAGGGCGGCCGCCACGACGGCAGAGTTCGCTACAGCATCGGAGTGTGTCCGGAGCTGTCGGCCCGACGAGGGCGCCAAATATGGACGCGGATTCATCGTACGTCCTGAGGGCTCTGCGCAGATCTCCATTCATGGCGTGCACGGCCGCGATGCGGCTCAGGATCGGTGCCATTTCTAACCGGCGTTGGCGTTGGTCCAAATAGGACGGTTCACTCGCGGGCCGCGCCTTGATCAGCTTGATGGCGTTTCTGTAACTGAGCAAAGCATCCCCGGTGGCACCAATCGATCGGTATGTGTCCCCGCGCGAGATGAAGGCTTCGACGGATTCCTCCAGTCGAAGAATGTCGATTTCGCCTCTTGGAAGAGTCCGAGGTGAGTCAAGCATCCGACTCTTCACTGCTCTGATCAGCTTGCGGAGCTCACCCCCCTCGATACCACTCAAGTGGAAGGCAGGCGCCGCACGGAGCTGCTCCGGAATGGTCCGAAGCCCTGGGAGCGTTACGACGATGAGGCGTCCCAGGCCCGCCGGATCGCGGATAGCCATGCCGATCTCAAGTTCCTGAGACTTCTCCAATTCGCTTCCGATGAGCATGAGCACCACCGGCGCGGCATCAATTGCGCTTGACACGGCGGCCTGCCAGCTTGCTCCTGGGACCAACTCCCAGCCGTCAAACCAAACCCCAATGCCTCCCTCCGACAGCGCTCGGGCGATGCGCACCGCCAGCAGTCGATCGCTTGGGGAGTAGCTAATGAAGGCGTCGAGCACCGGTTCAGGCGTCATGTGTGCCGCACTGATAAGACGGTGTCGAGGATCAACCGCTGATACTCGCGGTGTACTTCTTCGTCGATCAGGACTTCGACACGCAAATCCTGGAGAACTTTGAGACTGGCTCGGACGCTGCGGAGGGCAGCCTCGTCGGCTGTCGTGGGCCGAACCGGACGCCCAGGCGGGACGCCGCGGATTCCGGAGAACAGGACATGGGTCGCATCCGGATCGTCGATCCCGCCGCGGAAGTCGACCCAAGTCCGGAGCTTGAGGAAGCTCTGAACTAGCTTGTCGTCTCCTCCAGGCATGATCACTGGGATTACGCGGAAGGTCGGATCTCCCGTCTGGCGTGAAAGGGCTCGCTCGATCTCGTCAGTAAACCAACCCATTGGAGTGGTGGTACCGATGCAGACGGCACACGTCCGTGCCTCATCTAGCCCGCGCGCCATCTCTTGCTGCCAATGCTCGCAGGAATCAAACTCCATCGATCGAGCCACACCGTGAAGCCGCCGTCGTCCACCAGCTTCTCGCCCAACTTCTCGACGAGTGCGGCGTCGTGATGGGAGTAACTCAGGAAGACGTCAAAGCGAGTGTTTGTGTCAACGGCGCGACAGCCAATTAGGATCCAACGGCGCCTTGCTCAGAGCCAGAGGCAGGGCGGCCACCTCCGCCGTCCTCGTGAAGCTGTCGCCAACCGCCGGTCTCAGCGGCGATCCGAGCCTCTGATCGTTCAACCACGCGAGCGCAGTCGGGTTCTTGGCGCTCCGGTTAGGGACCGGCGAGGGCTGTGTACAGGCTCCGTTCTCGTTTCAGGTCTTCGGCAGCGGCCCGGTAGGCAATCCAGTGCTGCTGGTTTTGGAACAGTTGCTGGACGCCCTCATCCGCCACGATGATGGCACCGAGGACGGCCATTACAAGCGAGCTGCCTTCGAGCACTGCTAGCACGGGAATTGTCGCTGCTGCGACGATTGTGATGATCTTTAAGAGGTAGAACGCCCTGCGATTCCGCCTACTCGCGCGGCTGTACCACTTGATTTGTTCGTCGAGCCTCGCCGGCACCATCTCGGTTGGGCTGTTGTTCATGGCGACCCCCTACCGAACCGTCTCCTTGTCGTTGCCGGATCCTACGACCCGGCCGTCACCATTCATTGCCAATCCGTTGCGCTTGGTATTGATACAGGCGAGGACCTTCAGGTGCGCAATGTTTGGCTGGGATAAGCATCTTGCTTCTTCGACTGATACGGCAACACGACGTGAACCTTACCGAACAGCCCACGATCCTCGATACGTGAGAGGACTGCTTCGACGCCGATCTGGTGAGGCTGGCGTTCGACTCGATCACGCTGGCAGTCGCCCGGCCGCCAAAGGATTTCGCATCCTCGACATCGATCAGCGAGAACGCTCCTCGGCTCGTCTGCGCGGATTTCTGGTCTGACTTAGCGCCGAGTCGCCTAAGGCGATTGTCCCTGCAACGCGAAGCGCAATGCGCCTCAGCCCTCGGCGGCCACTTACTCCGTTCTATCTCGACGACGTCCGGCCCTGCTCGCAGAGATCGCCTAGTGTTTTCCCAGCGGAGCACTGAGCCAGCCTCGATCAGCCAGGCCAGCGCCGTCACGCCCGAGCCCACGCTAGGTGGACGGCGCCTACGGCAGCCATTTGAGGCTTTCGTGAACCGCGTGCCTCGTCCATCGCGTTGTACTGTGGCGCTGTTGCCGTCATAGCCCACATCGGGACGTCGACGAGAGCCACAAAAAGGGTCAGCGCGTCGACTCGCTCGCGGGCCGTCGACAGGGGTCGAGGGGCTGGCCCGGCTCTCGAGCGGGTGCGGACGTGATTTAGACAGAGCGATGCTAGGGTGCCGCAGCCGCGACCCCGTGGCGTTGAATCCAGGGACGGCTATGGGTCGAGTCTTCATCAGCCACAGCGCGAAGGAGCCCGCAGCTTCGGCAGCGCTCGACGATCTGTCAAACCGACTGAAGCAGGCTCATCACACAGTGCTCCTGGACAGGGAGCGCCTGAAGCCGAACATGGCGTGGCGGCAGGAGATCCACACCTGGATGGCACTCTGTCATGCCACGGTCGTTCTCTTCTCGCCGAGCGCTCTCGACGTCCGATTGGGTCAAGAAGGAAGCGACCATAACCTCGTGGCGTCGGTCGCTGGACCCGGCGTTCATCTTCATCCCGGTCCGATTCCGCTGGTGCGGCGCGCGAACCTTGAGGAACATGGCTTCGGCCCGCTCGCCCTCGGTGAGATCGAGTTTGGCCAACCCGGCGCGATGTCCGAGATCGCTGACCGCCTGTCCGCGCTGATCGGGACAATCCCGGAGACGCCAATGGATGGCTGGATCGCGAAGCTGAGTCTCGTCCTCGTCGAGGTCGAGAAGCGGAATCCCGAGGTCCTCCGGCGGGCGGCGGCCGCGGCCGGCGTCGATCTGGAATGGGATCCGGCGCTCTCTGCAAGCGACCGGCTGGCTCGACGTCTCATTCACGCCGAACCCGAGGCGATTACTGCCGTCGTCGAGCGATTTGCTGACGTTCTGCCCTCCTACGAAAAGGCATTGAGCGAGATGGTCGAGGTCCTGGTACCCGCATGGGTAGATCCCGTCGCGGTCGCCGACGTCCCAGACGTGGCGGGCCGGCCCGGGCAGCCACGCACGATCGTCATCAACGGCACCGAGCCTTGGGTCGGCGAGACCTATGTCAAGCGCGCCGGCCTTGGGACGCGACGATGGGAGATCGTGCAAGCCAACAACGTCGCCGGCGAGGATGCCGATCAGCAGGTGGATCGGATTGTCGAGGAGATCCTCGAATCGGCCCGCGGTCCGGTTCAGGTCGGATCGGATGCACCGCTCGAGGCTGTCCTGAAACAGGTGGCGAAGCTCAGTGTCCGCAACCGGTTCTTCGCTGTCATTCCCTCCGGCCACACGCTCACCACGGACCAGGTGGCCGCGCTCCAGGAGCGGCTTCAACCCTTCACCCTCGTGCTACTTACGGGACCCGATCCCGAATTGACCATGGTCAAGGAGAGCCAGGCAGTGGTCCTGAGCCCAATGCTGGTTGAGGGAGTCGAGGCCAAGGCGGGGTCGTGGATCGAGGACCTTCGATTCCTGGCCCGGCCTTCGTGAGGAGAAGCGCAGCCCATGGCATACAAGAAGCAATTCGACCCTAGTCGCGTCGAGCGGTTCGCGAGCCCTGGTGCGACGAGTGAGGGTCGTTCCCAGCGGGCGGGCGACCGGGCAGCCGGGTCGGTATACGTTTATACCGACGCGATCGTGCTCGCGGTGAACGTCGCCCTCGCCACGGACCGACCCCTGCTTATCCGTGGTGCTTCAGGTTCTGGCAAGTCATCGCTGGCGCGGAACGTCGCGTCGAAGCTAGGCTGGCGCTACCACGAGGCTGTCGTCACATCCCGAACTCAAGCGCGCGACCTGGAATGGACCTTCGACGCGGTTCGACGGCTCAGTGATGCCGCCGAGGGCGAGGTCAAGCCGACCCATGCCTACATCCAACCAGGGGTGCTGTGGTGGGCGTTCAATGCGGCTGACGCTCGTGCCCAGGCCGGTGCCGCGGGAGTCGCGTCATCCAACCCCGCAGGGGACGACCCGACAATGGACGCGATGCCGGCAGTTGTGCTGATCGACGAGATCGACAAGGCCGACCCGGACGTGCCGAATGACCTCCTCGTGCCGGTCGGCTCGATGACGTTCACGGTTGCGGATACCGGAAAGCCGGTCACGTCTGTCGCATACGACAAGCCGCTGCTATGTATCACGACGAACGAAGAACGCGACCTGCCGCCCGCGTTCCTGCGGCGCTGCGTTGGCCTGCGCCTCCCGGACCCGAATGTGGATCGCCTCATCCAGATCGCGCGCGCACACTTCCCGGACATCGACGCCGGGCGCGCGCGAACGATCGCCGAGCAGTTCGTCCCGTCCGACGACAGCGAAATGCCGTCCCCGGGGACCCAGCCCAGCACGGCGGAATATCTCGATGCGATTCAGGCGAGCCTCGAGCTCGACGTGAACCCAAGCCCAAACAACGAGACCTGGCAGAGCATCCTCGGCGCGATCGTGTCGAAGGCGGCCGATCCGGCGGCAAAGCCGTGACGATGACCTGATGCGCAGTGGAGCGCGATCGTTGATCTCGATCGCGGACTTGATCATTGCGGTGAAGCGTCTCGGAGCTGACGGAACGACACCTCGCGAGATCGCGCTCATGCTCGGCCTAACCCAGGATGCGACGATTGCGGTACCGGCCCGCGATGCACCGATCCGTCCGCGAGACGTAACTCGAGAGCTTGTGCCCGCCGCTCCGGCGCGGGAGCCCACACCGAGTCTCAAGCGAGACGAACTCGAGAGCGAGGCTGGACCGACGCGTCAACCGATTCCGAGCGACCTGTCTCCGATAGCCAGCGCGGGCTTTCCTGGCTTCGTGACCAAGCCACTAGCGCGCCAGGGAACCGTCACGCCCGACCGGCCACCATTCGATCCCCTGCTACTTCCCGGGTGGTCACGGGCAGTCCTCTCGTCCGCTCTTTCCACAGTGTCGCATGACGGTGCCATCGACACCGAAGCGATCATCCCCAAGATCGCCACCAAGTCACGGATCAAGCAAATTCCTCGGCTCCCCCGCCCCACCATGCGCCGTGGTGTGCAACTCGTGATCGACCGCGGTCCCGCGCTCGCGCCGTTCGCGCGGGACCAGGAGTGGCTGATCGACCACGTGCGGCTCGTGGCCGGGAACGACCGAACGGAGGTAATCGAGTTCTTCACGTCTCCAACTCGCGACGGGCCGCTTGATGACGAGGGCGAACCGAAGAGCTACGTGCCGCCCGCGATGGGCACAGTGGTGTTAGCGATGACTGACCTCGGTATCGGCCGGCCACCCGGCTGGATGGACTGGGCTACCGACGCCGAGTGGCTCGAGTTCGCCACGCGTCTTCGGAAGGCTGGTTGCCCGTTCCTCGCGCTTGTCCCGTACCCGGAGCATCGGTGGCCCCCCGCATTAACCGCACGGCTCAAGATCTTGCCTTTTGACCGCCAGACGGCGGTCTCGACGGTCCGCCGTGTCGTGCCTGTCGGCCACAACGTGGAACGATGACGGGCCCTGTCGGTCTCAACGTGACACACCGCGGGCGCGATGACCACACGAGTCCAGTGCGTCAGCTCGGCAAGGTCGTCTCCCTCGCAGCGTGGATCGAGCCAGAGTTGATCCGGGCGGCTCGCCTACGGCTGCTCCCGCATCTCGATGTGTCGGCGGAGGCCGACCTTTGGTTCTCGCCTTTGGTGCAGTCCCGGACACCACTCGCAATCGTGTTGCGTGCCGACGTTGTCGAGGCGCTGCGGGCCGAACTCGCCGCAGATCAACGCCTGCTCGACGATGCCTGGGATGTCCTTCAAGACGCGCACAGGAGCGCTCCACCGGTGCTCAGTCTCGAGGAGGAACTGACGTGGCTCGGCCTTCGGGGGCAGCGAAGCGACGCAGATGTGAACGGCCTCCTTCAGCAGGCTGTCTACTCGATGGTCGATGAGGACCGCTCCGGCATCGCGCGCTGGACTGCCCGCGCGTTCGATCGGTTACCGCAGCCCGTGAAGAGGCACGAGACGGCACGGATGCTGAACGTCGGCGCGAAGGCCCGCCTCGGGACTCCCATCGACCCAGCCGAGACCCAGGACGCGCCGTGGTGGTCTTGGGTTGTGCCTTCGAACCTGGCGTCGATCTCCATCCGCGTCCGCCTCCTCGAGGGCGCGGTCGAGATCGGATCGGAGTCCTCGGAATGGGCGCACCGTTTGGAAGTTCCCAAGACCAATCCACCGTTCGTCGAGGTCACCTGGAAACGCGGCGACCTGACCCATTCCCGGCAGATACCGGTTCCCGAACCTATTGGGCCGGTTGTCGTTGTCACCGAAACGAGCGAAGCGCAGATCCGGACGGGGCTCGGCGATGCGTTCTCGCTGGTCCGCCGAGAAATCGATGTGGCAACGCCAAGGCGATTCGTCGAATTCCGGCTCCGGTTCGAGACAGAACGCGGTAACGGCGCGTATCGCCTATACGCAAGCGGCGTCGCCGGTGAAGCGATCGGATCGTTCAAAGTGCCGTTCCGTGACGTCGAACTCGAGAACTTCATTCTCAAGATTGGACGCGCCCGGATCGGCACGCGCCGCGTCACCAGTGAGGGCCCTACGCCCGAACTGGAGCTGGCGCGGTCGTTTGGGGAACGGCTGTTCAGTTCCGTCATGGACGGAAACATCGGCGAGCAGTACCAAATTTCCCGTGCCGAAGCGCGACTCGCGGGCCAGCGGTTGCGCATCGCCTTGTCGCTCGGTGACACGCCGGATCTGTGGGCCATCCCGTGGGAGTTTCTGTATGAGGAGCCCGACTTCCTATCGGTGTCGAGTGTGCAGGTCGTCCGTTCATTCGAGATCCCGAATCGTCCACAAGCACTGATGGTGGAGCCTCCTCTGCGGATCCTTGGTCTGGTGAGCGCACCCTCGGACGTCCAACCGGTCGACAAGGAGGCCGAGCGCAGCAAGCTCGAGCAGGCCTTGCAGCGGCCCATCGCCGCGGGCAGTGTCGCCCTCGACTGGCTTACGGAACCCAGTCTCGTGGGGCTCGCCCGGATGCTCCGATCCGACCCGCACCACGTCCTCCACTTCGTCGGCCACGGCGGTGTTGAGCCGACGAGAGGCGACGCAGGCCTGCTCTTTGAGGATGAAAATGGTCGCGCGCGAGTTGTGAGCGGCGACCAGCTTGCCTCGATCCTCGGCGACGCAGGGACACTGCGCCTTGTCGTGCTGAACGCCAGTGAGTTTGCCCGGGGCTCGGCTGTTGATCCTTTCTTTGGTGTCGCCACCAGCCTTATCCAGCGTGCGGTGCCGGCCGTAGTAGGCATGCAATTCGAGATGACGGATAGGGCAATGCTCTCGTTTTCCGGCGAGCTCTACACGGCACTGGCCGAGGGCCAGCCCATTGACATCGCGGTCATGGAAGGGCGAAGAACTATCTTTGCCGACGGAAACGATATTGAATGGGCGACTCCTGCCTTATACACCAGTGTTCCGGACGGGCGAATTTTTGATATTGATCGGGTGGAGGTTGCTGGAGACGATTTGCCAGTGGCCTGACGCCACAGGTAGCGATTGGGGATTAGCCTTGGTCGTTCAGGATTCCTTCGGGCGCTCCAGGGCGATCCCCTGCTCTGCCGCCCAGCGGCCGACGTCGCGCTTCTCGATGGCGGCGGCCATGAGGCCCGGGAAGTGGTCCGGCGTGCAGGCGAATGCCGGCGCTCCCAGCGCCGCGAGCTTCGCGGCGAGGTCGTGGTCGAACGACGGGCGCGCCCTTGTCCGAGAGCGCCAGGAGCACGATCACGGTCACGCCGGCGGCGACGCAGCTGCGAGACGCGGGCGATGAGCTCCTGCTCGACGCCGCCCTCGAAGAGGTCGCTGATCAGCACGAAGATCGTGTCGGCGGGGCGCGTGACGAGGGTCTGGCAGTAGCCGACCGCCCGGTTGATGTCGGTGCCGCCGCCGAGCTGGGTCGAGAACAGGACCTCGACCGGGTCGTCCAGGAGGTCCGTCAGGTCGACGACCGAGGTGTCGAAGACGACCAGCTTCGTCTCGACCGACCGGATCGAGGCCATGACCGCGGCGAACACCGACGAGTAGACGACCGACGCGGCCATCGAGCCCGACTGGTCGACCGCGATCACGACGTCGCGCAGGGCGTTCGACCGCCGGGCGTGGCCGAGCAGCGTCTCCGGGATGACGGTCTTGTAGTCCGGCTGGTAGTGGCGCAGGTTGCGCCGGATCGTCCGGTCCCAGTCGATGTCGCGCTGGCGCGGACGGCGCGTGACCGCCGCCCGGTTGAGCGCGCCCGGCGATCGCCTGTTGGAGCGGGCTCTGCAGGCGGCGCTGGATGTCCTCCACGACCTCGCGCACGATGTCCCGGGCGGTCGCATCGCGTCTCCGCCGGCATGACGCCGCCGAGCGCGATCAGCTCCGTCGCGAGGTTCAGGTCCGGCTGGATGCTCGCCAGCAGCTCCGGTTCGAGGAGCATCCGGCGCAGGTTGAGCCGCTCGAGCGCGTCCTGCTGCATGACCGACACGACCGACGACGGGAAGTACGTCCGGATGTCGCCGAGCCAGCGGACGACCGTCGGCGACGATGCGCCCGAGGCCGGCCGACCGCTCCGCGTCGTACAGGCGCTCGAGGGCCTGGTCGCGCTTCAGGTCGTCGCCCGCCAGCGCGAGGCCGGTCCCGTCGGCGTCGCCACCGCCGAGGACCAGGCGCCAGCGCCGGAGCCGCTCGTCGCTCACTCCCCTCCTCCGTCGACGCCGAGGATCCGGCGAGGATCGGCATGACCAGGTCGGCGCGCGCTTCGTCGATGCCGGTCGACGAGCGCTGCGCTGCCGGTCGCGTCGCCCGGCGAGGATCCGTTCGCCGATCGACCGGCGCTCCGGGACGCTGAAGGTCGCGATCGTCCGACGCAGCAGCGGCAGCACGTTGTCGAAGGCGTCCTGCGGCATGTCCGTGACCCAGCGGTCGATGGTGTCGAACAGGTCCTGGTCGTGGAGCAGGATCGTGCCGCTGTCGCGCAGGAAGCCCTCGACCCAGCCCGCCCCGACGGCCGGCTCGGCGCCTGGCGACAGCACGAGCCGCATCCGGCGCGTTGCGTCGCCGCTGTCGATGACGCCTTCGTCGAGGAGCAGCCGCGTCGCCCGACCCGCGACGAGGCCGTGCAGGCCCTCCTGGTCGATCAGGCGGCGCAAGCGCGTCGCGCCACGCTGCGCGGTCGTCGGCATCGTCGAGCAGGGCGATGGCGCCGTGGACGCCGTCGACCTGGCGCGCGAAGATCGCGGCCGCGTCGTCGTCGAGCGAAGCGGCCGCGCTGGCCAGGCCGATGCAGATCCGCGCGACGAGCCCATCGACGACGGCCGAGACCGCGGTCGCGTCCGTCCCGCGGACGTTGCCGTAGCGCAGGACCCGCGCCAGCGGCGGCAGGGCATCCATCAGCGCCGGGACGTCCGCTCCGACCGCCGCCACGTCGCCGATCCGGTCGACCACGAGCTCGATGGCCTTCGGGAGGTCGGCCAGCAGCACCGCCTCGATCAGCGAGGTCAGCGCCGGCAGCTCGTTCGCGCGCGTTGGCGGCTTCGATCGACGAGTTCGAGGCCGCTTCCTCGATCGTGTTGCCGAAGCGGCTGGCGGCGACGAGATCGATCGCGAACTCGGGCTGCCAGGCGAGCATCCAGACCTCGTGGAACGTGCCGCTCTTGCCGAAGACCTGCTGGGTCTGGCCCCAGTGGATGCCGAGGATCCCGAGCCGGTGGAGCAGGTGGCTCCGGGCGCGGTCGGTCTCGTTCCGGAGGTCGAGGTCGATGGTCTTCTGGCCGGGCTCCGGCTTCATGCGCAGCCGTCGGGTCAGCTGCTCGAGGTCGGCGGCGAGCGGCGCGACCGGGGCATCGGGCGGCGTCTCGCCCATGACCTGGCCGACGATCAGGCGGTCGCGGACGAGCCTGAGCGGCAGGTCCGAACCCATGGCGAGGCAGGCGCGGACGGCCTCGTTCAGCTCGGACAGCGACGGCACGGCTCGGCCGCGCATCGCGGCGAGCGTCTCGGCCAGGCGGACCGCCTCGACGAGGTGGGCCGCGGAGGCGTCCAGGCCCTCCTCGCGGAAGAGCGCCCCGACACGGGCCATCCACGAGACGGCGAGCGGTTCCGCGCCGGACCAGAGGTGCGCGTACCAGCCGGGCGACTCGATGCCGGCGCCGTAGCCGGACTCGGCGGCGAGGCGATCGAACGTCCACGGCACCCAGGCGGCCGCGGTCTTCATGGGCTTCGGCAGCGCCTTCAGCGTCCGGTCGTCCTCGGCGGCGGACGGCAGCTTCTCGAGCGCCGGTGCGTGCCAGGCGCCGCACACGACGGCGACGTTCGTGAAGCCCTGCTTGGCCGCCTCGCGGATGCCGCGGCGCATCTGTGCCTCGCGCTGGAGGGTGAGCGCCGTCCTCCTCGGGGATCGCGCCGCGGACGGCGCGTCATCGCCTCCGAGACCGCCGCGAACAGGTCGCCGGGATCGCGTCGGGACTCGACCAGTCGGTCCCAGAACCGTTCGCCGTCCTCCTCGCCGGCGGCCTGGGCGAGCTCGGTCAGCGGGTCGTGGCGGACGAGCTCCGGTTCGAGCTCGGTTCGCTCTGCTCCTGCTTCGGCGTGCCTCGGCCTCGGCCGTCGGCGGCAGCCGCTTCGGCCATGCGGCGCTCGAACTCCGCCTTGGCGACCGCGAACTGGGCGCCGGCCGAGAGGTCGATGAACCGGGCCGGGATGCCGTGCTCGAGCGCCCAGCGCAGGGCGACCCACTCGGGGCTGAACTCCGCGAACGGGTAGAACGTCGCGACGCGCGGCTCATCGGGCGCGTAGACGAGGAGCGCCACCGGCGGGCGCATCGCCCGGGTCCTCGATCAGGCCGATCAGGTCGCTCGCGTCCGACGGCCCCTCGACGAGGAGGGCGTCCGGCTGCAGCCGCTCGAGCTCGGCCAGCACGCTCCGCGCGGAACCGGGACCGTGATGGCGGATGCCGAGGATCGTGGTCACCGTCGCGCCGCCGTGGTCTAGTCGGCCGCCTCGCGGCAGGCTCGGTACAGGTCGCGCCAGCCGTCGCGTTCCTTCATCACCGTCTCGAGGTACTCGCGCCAGACCGCGGCGTCCTGGACCGGATCGCGGATGATCGCCCCGGTCAGGCCGGCGGCCATGTCGTGCGGCTTGAGCCGGCCGTCGCCGAAGTGGGCCGCCAGCGACAGACCCTGGTTGACCACCGCGATCGCCTCGGCCGTCGACAGGGTCGCCGAGGGGACCTTGAGCTTGTTCTTGCCGTCCTCGGTCTGGCCCGAACGGAGCTCGCGGAAGATCGTGACGATCCGGCGGATCTCCTCGAGGGCCGGCGCCTCGGCCGGCAGGTCGAGGGCGCGGCCCATCTCCTCGACGCGCTGCTGCACGATCTCGACTTCCTGCTCGACCGACGCCGGGAGCGGCAGGACGACCGTGTTGAAGCGCCGTCGGAGGGCCGAGGAGAGCTCGTTGACGCCGCGGTCCCGGTTGTTGGCCGTGGCGATCACGTTGAAGCCGTTGACCGCCTGGACCTCCTCGCCGAGCTCGGCGATCGGCAGCGATTTCTCGGACAGGATCGTGATCAGGGCGTCCTGGACGTCCGACGGGATCCGGGTCAGCTCCTCGATCCGGACCTGCTTGCCCTCGGCCATGCCGACCATCACCGGACTCGGCGACGAGGGCCGCACGCGACGGGCCCTCGGCGAGGAGCCTGGCGTAGTTCCAGCCGTAGCGGATCGCCTCTTCGCCGGTGCCCGCGGTGCCCTGGACGAGCAGGGTCGAATCGCCGCTGATCGCCGCCGCGAGGTGCTCCGACAGCCAGCTCTTGGCGGTCCCGGGCACGCCAAGGAGGAGCAGGGCCCGGTCGGTGGCGAGCGTGGCGACCGCGATCTCGACGAGCCGACGGTCGCCGATGTACTTCGGGCGTGACGTCCGTTCCGTCCTTGAGGCGGCCGCCCATCACGAACGTCACGACCGCCCACGGCGACAGGCGCCAACCGGGCGGTCGCTGCTTGTCGTCGAGGCGGGCAAGGGCGTCGAGCTCGTCGGCGCGGGCCTGCTCGGCGTGGGCGCGCAGGACGGCTGGCGGTGTCGCGGTCATCGGGTCTCCCTCAGGCAGGCAACGGTGGCACGGCTGCGAACGCTTCGCGGATCCGGGAACGGAGTCGAATGGTCTCGATGGCGTCGGTGAGCGCCGGACGGAGCTCACCCTTGAATGACGCGACCGCCTCCAGATCGTCGGCCCGATCGGGAGGCAAACGGAGCGCGGCCACGCGAACGAGCTCGTAGAGACCCGCGCCCGGGAAACTGCTCTTGCCGGCGGAGCGCGCGGCGGTCAGCACCGCATCACCGAGCGACGTCGGCCACGGGGCCGGAACGGCGGCGGCGAGCCCTGCGAGGAGCGATGGATCAAGAACGGCGGCCGAGTCCGCGACGGCGCGTGCACGTTCGGCCGGCGACAGTCGGTCCAGGACCTGGCCGACGTTCACCGACACCTTGTTCGGGACGTCCGTGTTGCGCAGGATGGCTGCTGCCCACACCGGGTCGCCGAACCGGGCGGTCGCCTCCATCCATCCCTCGATCAGCGGGCGGGCCTCGGTCCGATCGCATGCGCCTGGTCGACGAGACCCGGCGCATCGACCTGGAGCCATTCAGTCCATCGCTCGGGCCGAACGTGGGCGAGGATCGAGCGAAGGAGCCACGCCCGCTCCCCGTATCCGGGCGCCGGTCGACCGGTGAATCCCAGTCCTTCGAATTCCTCCGAGGGGGTCGGCAGGGTGACCTTCAAGCTCTTGCGGACGAGCCCGCCGGTCGCCAGCAGCGGCCGTGCCTCGTCTTCGAGCCGGCGAGTCAGGCGCCGACTCCGGGAGGAGGACCAGGAGTCCCACTGCGTTTCGCCGGACGTCGGCACGCCGATCCCTGAGTGCCTGGAGGAGGAAGGGTTCGTCGGCTGGGTCGAGGGCGGTTTCGACAGCGGCGAGGATGCGAGCACGATCCTCGGACGCGGTGCCCGACCAGCGGTCCGCCAGGAATTGTCGGGCGCGCGGCAGGTCCAACTGGCGAAACCGGCGAACGAGTGCTGCTCGCGCCGAGACGCTGGCAGTTGCGGCCCAGGTTTCCTCCCAGTCCTCCCCCATCCTCCACCTGGCATCCGCAACCAGGTCGGGAAGCGTCGAGGCGAGCCAGGTCGCTCGCGGACCGCCGAGCTGAACGGACGTGGTGTCGGCGTCGTCCGTTCGCTCCGCGTAAGCCATCAGCTCCGGGAGCCACTCGTCGGACACGCGTCGACCGGTGCGGCGAACGAGCTCGAGGATTTCGGGTGCCAGGGACGGTCGCTCCTCGAACGCGAGCCCAACGTAACGTGACGGCGCGCCGGCGAGTTGCGGACGCGGGTCGGGTTCGGCCGGGTCCGGCATGGGCGCCTCGTCGAGCGACGTTGTCCGGCCCGCCCTGCGTCGGACGGCCATTGATGCGGCCGCGGCCAGGATCGCCTGCTCGGTGTCGGCGCCGGCGACGAGGCCGGCCACGGCGGCGGGAATGGGCGCGGTCCCTCCGGTCCGCTCGGTCCCCAACAGGGCTGCCGAGACGAGTGCGGACCAATCGGGGTCGTCGATCTTTACCTCGATCGTGTCGGCATCTGCGGTAACGGACGCGAGTCGGCCGTCCGCAAACGCGGCGAGTGGTCGGAGCCATGCGCCATCCCACTCGGCGACCAGCAGGATCGGATGGCCGCCCGAGATCGCAAGCAAACGCGGTGCGACATCGGCGGTCACGATCGGGAGCGCGGTCCCTTCCGCATCCCGCACGAGCAGCCGGTCGCCCCGCAGCACCGGCACGACGTCGCCGATGAGGACCGGCCAGGCGCCAGTGAACGGGTTTCGCGCCAGGCGCGCGCTGTGGTCCTCGACGACTGCCGCCAGCGTGATTGAGCCAGGGATGGCCGTTGCGTCGCCGTCGGGCGCGATCGGGGCTCGTACGGCGACACGCAAGGGCGTGGCCGACGGGATAGAACGTCACGGTCGCGCGGAATGCCTGGCCAGGAACCGCCAGGAGCGTTGGCGGGGCCGCTCCAACCCCGAACGCGAGGTGGAGCCCGATGCGTGCCGAGTTTTCGCCCAGGAGGAACGTTCGGGCCGTCACGATGTCGCCGCGATCGTCGATCCGCTGCCCGATGACGAGCCACCGGTCTGCGACAGCGTTCGCGGGGTCGAGCTCGTCCTCCTTCAGGTTCCAGCCGACCAGCGAGCGGACGTCGGCCCTCAGTTCCTCGGGGAGTTGATCCGAACGGCGGTACGCCTCGGACAGCAGGTGCAGGCGTCCGGCGCCTTCGAGCAACAGGTGCGGCCAGGCGTCGCCGGAGTTCGCAGCCGATCCCAACCCGCGAACCGATCGACCGAGGCCGCCCGCCTGGGCATCCACGAGCCGCGCACCCATCGCTTCCCAGAAGCGGTAGCCCTCGCTGCGCGTGCTGTCGAGGCCGCGCCGCATCAGGTCGCGCAGCCACCGGTCGAGCTCGTCGATGCCCGAGGCGACCTTCCGTTCACGGGATGCGACGCGTTTGGCGCGTGCCTCGGGATCGATCTCGGCGGCGCGTTCCGACCGCGTGGCCGCCGCGGCCGCCCGACTGGCGCGGCTGTCCATCCAGGACTGCACCCACTCGGGTGGATCGGCTGTCGGTGCCCCACCGTCGGCGACGAGGAACAGGAGGCCGAGCGCGTGCTTGCAGGGGATCTTGCGCGACGGGCATGAGCACTTGTAAGCCGGGCCGGCGATGTCCACGGCCACCTGGTACGGCGTCGAACCGCTGCCTTGACAGAGGCCCCACGCAGCGACGTCGGACCGCCCGGCTGCGGTCCATCGCCGGCGGTCGGCGAGCCTTTCACCTGCTCGGGCGGCGGTGGCATCGGGCGCCAGCGTCCGAACCTGCTCTGCCGTCAGTGTCAGCACGTCATCCCCATCAAGTCGCACCGTCGCGAGCTAGGGTAAAGCCTCGCGACCGAGGTTCCGGTCGCATGGGAAGCGCCTATCATCTCGGCCAATCCGTCACCAGACCGTGCAGCCGAGCGAGGAGGCTCGTCGTATGGGCCCGCTGAGCCATTCGCGACGCCTCATCCTCGCGTGCGCGAGTGTCGTCACGCTGATCGTCGGGGCGTGCGCCGGTCCCGCCTCCCCGGCGACCCCTCCCCCAGCGACCGCGGCGAAATCACCCGCGTCGCCATCGCCCGCGACGCCCTCGGAGGGCGCCAGCCCCTCAGCGGAGCTCGTCGTCGGTGGGGATCGCCCGGTCACGGTTCATGTGCCGGCCTCCTACGACGCGAGCCGGCCCGCCCCGCTGCTGATCCTCCTGCACGGCTATTCGTTGTCCGGCCAGGAGATCGACACCTATTTCGACCTGGCTCCGGAGGCGGAGGCGCGTGGTTTCGTCTATGCCTTTCCCGATGGCACGTTCGACAGCGACGGGAACCGGTTCTGGAACGCGACCGACGCGTGCTGCAACTTCGATGGGGCTGCTGTCGACGACGTGGCGTACCTGACGGACCTGATCGCCGAGATCCAGGCGGAGCTCGCCATCGACCCGAAGCGGATCGCTCTCGCCGGACACTCAAATGGCGGTTTCATGTCGTATCGGATGGCCTGCGAACGAGCGAACCTCGTTGCGTCGATCGTGAGCCTGGCCGGGGCCAGCTTCGCGGAGGCGGCCGACTGCGCGCCGAGCGAGCCGGTGTCCGTCGTCCAGATCCACGGCACGTTCGACGACGTCGTCCTGTACGAAGGTGGTGAGCCGTTCACCGACGCCACTGCGCCCTACCCGGGCGCGGAAACGACGGCCGAGCTCTGGGCGACCTACGACGAGTGTGGGATGACATCGTCGACCCTCAGCGCCAAGATCGATGTTGATGCGAATCGCAAGGAAGGCGCCAACCCGGACGAGACGTCGGTTGAGGAGTGGTCAGGCTGCGAGTCGGGAGCGACGGTCCAGCTCTGGACGATCCCCCGCGGTCGCCACGAGCCGGCGCTCTCGCCTACGTTCGCAGACTCGGTCATGGACTTCCTCGTCGACCATCCGAAGCCGTAGGCCGCGGCTACCGCCATCGTCGATCGGCGTCGACGACGCGAACGAGATCGCGCTTCTCTTGTAGGGATAGGGGGGACACACCATGCGGAACCTACGGCCTACCCTCGCTGCGCCAAGATGACGTCGATAGCCCACGCCCGGCAGGCACTGCTGCTCGGCACCGTGCTCGCGCTGAGCTCGATCCTCTTCCCGGCCCCTTCCAACGCCGCAACCAGTCTCGCCGTCATCGGTGCGCCCGAGTCGTTGAAAGTGCGTGTCCAGCTCGGCGCCGCCGTCGATCCACTGCGCATTCCAGTCGAGGTCCTCTGGACAGGTCCTCCCGGGGGGTCGGTCACGGCATACCGCCTCCAACATCGCGTGGACGGCGGTCCATGGATGAACGTCAAACTGGCTGACCCGACGAAGCCCCGTGCTGTCGTGACGCTCGACTCCTGGCGCGTGTACGGCTTCCGCGTGGCGGCCACGGACTCGTCGGGACGGCTGGGCGCCTGGTCTCCCGAGAAAGTGATCCGCGCTCGTCAGGCTCTCCAGACCGAGGACGATGCCAGCTACTCAGGCGCTTGGACTCGTAAGACCTCACTGTCGTTCCTCGAGGGCGCCACCCGAGTGGCGTCCCAGGCGGGAGCTTCGGCGCAATTCAAGGTTGACAAACGTGGCATCGCCTGGGTCGCGACGCAGGGCCCCGGTCGCGGCCGAGCAGCGAGTTCTCGTCGATGGCGTTCGGGTGGCGACTGTCAACCTGAGCGCGGCCACGGTTCGGTATCGGCGAGTCGTGTGGACCCGATCGTGGCCCGACGCCGCTGAGCGCACCGTGAAGATCCAGATCCTGGATGCTGCATCCCGCGGGGTGGACGTCGACGGCCTCATCGTCGTTGAGCCTCCGGCGCCCGACCCTATCCTTGCGGGGGCCGGCGACATTGCCAGGTGCGATGGCACCGGCGACGAACAGACTGCCGACCTGCTCGACGGATCGACGGGACCGTCTTCGCGGCGGGCGACACCGTCTACCCGGTCGGAAGCAGCCTTGACTTCGCGCAGTGCTATGAACCGTCGTGGGGCCGCCACCGCGAGCGGACGCACCCGGTTCCCGGGAACCACGAATACCTCACGCCCGATGCGGCGGGATACAAGGAGTACTTCGGGCCGGCGGCGACACCGAACGGGACGACGTGGTACGCGTATGACCTGGGCGCGTGGCGCATCTACTCGATGGACACGGAGTGTGACGTCATTGGCGGCTGCGACTCGCTGTCACCCCAGGGCGCTGGTTGGCAACTGACTTGGCGCAGGCACCCGCGTCGTTGTGTCGCTGCGATCTGGCACAGACCGTTGTTCTCCTCGGGCTTGCACCGTGGCGACAGGCGACTGACGTGGATGTGGGAGACCTTTGACGCAGCGGGCGCAGAACTCGTGGTCTCCGGACATGAGCACGACTACGAGCGGTTCGCCCGCGCGCACACCGACCACACGCCGACCGCGGGTGGGGTCCGCCAGTTCGTCGTCGGCACGGGCGGCGCCATGCTTCGGCCATTCGGATCGGTGGCGCTGAACAGCCTGGTTCGCTACAACGGCAGCCCAGGGATCCTGGAGCTGACGCTCAGTCCAACGAGTTACCAGTGGCGATTCGTCCCGGTCGCCGGATCGACATTCGTGGACACGGGCTCTAGCCCATGCTTCGTGAGTTCCTGAGGCAACGAATCGATCCATGCGGAGCACCGAGGATCCGGGAGTTATTCGGATACCTCTACTGGATCCGGGACCGCGTACTGGCGGCGGCCGAGGAGGCGGGACCCGACGCCTGGCAGGCGATTCGGCCCGGTACTTCGAGCGATCTCCGAGCCACGCTGGTCCACGAGCTCGACGTCGAGTTGGGCTGGCGCGCCAGGTTGAGCGGCGGCGAGGAGGTCGATCTCGACCCGGCCGACTTTCCGACGCTCGCACGCGATTGCCGAGCGGTGGCGGCGCGATCAGGCCGAGATGCAGCGTTGGCTTGCAGACGCTGACCGACGAGGACCTGGCCGCGCCACCGCCTCACGAGAAGGACCAGTCGTTCCCCCTCTGGTATTACCTCATGCACGTCGTGAGCCATGGCATCCAGGAGCTCGAGGAGGCCGTCGTGCTCCTGGACGTGTCAGGGCGGTCGCCGCAGAACCTCGGATTCCTCGACTACGCGGACACGGCTGCTACTGGTTCGCTCCCTACTTTGCCTTCACAGTGAACTCCGAAGGTTTCGAAGGAGGCGAGCCCATTGAGGGTCGCCGGCAGCGCATCACACCGGGTCGTCGACGCGACCGTCACGCTCCTCGATGAGGGAGGGCTGGCCGTCGCCGAACAGCCCGTCTGGGTCAGCCAGCGCCGGCATGCCTTCACGTTCGGCTGCACGGGTTTCGAGGCGATCCCACTCGCCAACGAGGAGCTGATCGGCGAGGACCGACAGCGCGTCGCTCTCCTCTACGACCGCTGGCTGGAGCTCTTCAACGTGGCGACGCTGCCGTTCTACTGGGCAAGGTTCGAGCCACGACGAGGGGCGCCGGACACCCGTCGTCTGCGGGCGGCGGCTCGCTGGTTCGTCGATCGCGACGTGGCCGTCAAGGGCCATCCGCTGTGCTGGCACACCGAGACGGCACCCTGGCTGTCGAACCTGAGCACCGACGAGATCGCCGCGGCCCAGGTCGCCCGGATCCGGCGCGAGGTCGAGGACTTCAGCGGCCTGATCGACACGTGGGACGTGATCAACGAGGTCGTGATCATGCCGGTGTTCGATCGGTACGACAACGGCATCACGCGTCTCGCTCGTGACCTCGGCCAGGTCGGCATCGTCCGGCTGGTGTTCGACGCGGCCCGTGCGGCCAACCCGACGGCGACGCTCCTCATCAACGACTTCGACCTGTCCGCCGACTACGAACGGCTGATCGAGGACTGCCTCGTCGCTGGTATCACGATCGATGCGATCGGGATGCAGTCACACATGCACCAGGGCTACTGGGGCGAGGAGCGGACGCTCGAGCTGCTCGAGCGTTACGCCCGGTTCGGCCTGCCCCTGCACTGGACCGAGAGCACGCTCGTGTCCGGCGAGCTGATGCCGCCGGAGATCGTCGACCTCAACGATCACCAGGTCGACCAATGGCCGACGACGCCCGACGGCGAGGCCCGCCAGGCCGACGAGGTCGAGCGCCACTATCGGACGCTCGTCGGTCACCCGGCGGTCGCCGCCATCACGTGGTGGGGTCTGCCTGACGGCGGCTGGCTCAAGGCACCCAGTGGCCTCGTTCGGCTCGATGGCTCGGTCAAGCCCGCGTACGAAATCCTGCGCGGACTGATCAAGGGCGAGTGGTGGCTGGCGCCGACGGAGCTGCGGAGCGACGCAGCCGGCCGCGTCCGCTTCGGCGGGTTCCCCGGGACGTACGAGGTTGAAGCATCCGGGCGCAGTGCTGTCGTCGTCCTCGACGGGCCAGGCGAGGTGGCGATCGAGGCGAAGCTATCGGACGAAAGAACTTCCAGCTGAAGTTGGAACCCTCCCCGGGCCTGTCGGCGCCGTAGGCTAACGAGCGCGATCGCGGTGGTCGCGCCGCCAGTCGAGGGGCCGTCGTGGACCAGATCGGACTCGTGGACCGAGCGAGGCAAGGCGACCGGCATGCCTTCGCCGATCTCATCCGCGCGTCCGGCGCGCGCCTGGACGCCACCGCCCGCCTCATCCTCCGCGACCCGGAGCTGGCCCAGGATGCGGTCCAGGAGACGCTCATCCGGGCCTGGCGCAGCCTGCCGGGGCTGCGTGACCCGGCGTCGTTCGACCACTGGCTGCATAGCCTGGTCGTCAACGCCTGCATCGATCTCATCCGGCGCCGCAAGCGGCGGGTGATCGAGGTCGATGTCGAGCCCATCCTCGACTTCCCTACCCACGACGACATCGGACGGATTGCCGATCGCGACCAGCTCGACCGCGCGCTCGCGCGTCTCGAGCCCGAAGCCCGCGCCGTCGTCGTTCTCCATTTCTATCTCGATCTCCCACTCCCGCAGGTCGCGACGATGCTCGGGATCCCGGTGGGCACCGCAAAGTCGCGGCTCCACCGCTCCCTCGGCACGCTGCGCTCGTCGATGGTGATCGACGAGGTGACCTCGACCGCCGGTTTGACGCCGGCAATCGGAGGGCCGGTCTGATGGCCATCAACGACCAGCGCTTCGACCGCGCGCTCCCGAGCCTGTTCGTCGAGCTCGCCAGCGCTTCCACTCCCGACTATCTCGAGGCCGCCATCGAGCGCGCCTCGTCCCGACCTCAGCGTCCCGCGTGGACGTACCCCGGAAGGTGGCTTCCCGTGCAGATCACGACCCAGGCGGCTCCGGTCGCCCGGATGCCGTGGCGTCAACTCGGCATCCTCGCCCTCATCGGCCTCCTCCTCGCCCTGGCCGCCGTCGCGTATGTCGGCACCCGACGTGACCCCTCCCCTGCCCCGCCGTTCGGCCTGGCCGCGAACGGCGCCATCGCGATGGAACGTGACGGCGACATCGTCAGCGTGGATCACGCGACCGGCGCCGTCACGCAGGTCACCACCGGCCCAGAGGTCGACACTGCGCCCGTGTTCTTCCGTGACGGTACGCGCATCGCCTTCGAGCGGCGCGTCGACGAAGCGGACGATGGGCCCCTGATCATGGTCGCGAGCGCCGATGGATCGGGCATCACCCAGGCGACTCCGGAGCCGCTCGCCGGCCTCCAGTGGTGGACCATCTCGCCGGACGGCCGAGACCTGCTCGTGACGACGAGTGTCGGCGGCGCGTCGAAACTCACCACGCTCGCCGTCGACGGATCCCGCGAGCCCACGCCCATCGACATCTCGCTGCCAGGCAATCCCGACGACGCTCGAGCCCGCGAACTACCGTCCTCCCGACGGCCGCGAGATCCTCGTCGTGGCCCAGCCTGCCGGCTCTGCCACGCGCGGCATATACGTCGTAGACGCAGCGACCGGCGAGACGCTCCGGATGATCGTCGAACCCTCGCCGGATACCGACGTGTTCAGAGCGACCTGGTCGCCGACCGGCGACGCCATCAGCTATGGCCGGTTCGCGATCGCTGGCGCAGGGCTGCGCGCGCTGCAGCACGTCGTTGCCGCGGATGGCACCGGCGATCGGCAGATGGACGCCGGGGCTGGCAATGCCTACAACGCGGCAATGAGTCAATGGTCCAACGACGGGACCAGGCTGGTCGTGCTCCGTGGCGAAGGGACGGCCGGGCAAACCCTGATCGTGCCGATGACGGATGACGCGCCCGCGGTCGAGATCACGTGTGACCCGTCGGGCGTCACGGGCTGCCCCGACAACGTCAACAGCATCTTCTGGATCTGGTCGCCGGATGACACCGTGCTCGTCGGTACGCTGACCGCAGAGGATGGGTCGGCGACGTACTTCGTCGCCGATCCCGAAACCGGACGTATCACGCCGACGGAGTGGGCCGGGACGGGCGACCCAGACTGGCAACGATCCGCACCCTGAACCCACCCGGGATGCCGGCCGGCACTCCTGGCCGGCATCCCTACCCTTTTACGGGTATCCGACGGCGCGTGGGTCGGCCGCAGGGGCGATCGGTTGGGTGACGCGCGGCCGGACGCTGCTGAGGCGGATCTTGAACGGCTCGCCGGGCGCGCGGAACCCGTTCCGTAGGTGGGTGTTGTCGCAGAAGGGTTTCCGCGCCGAGCCACCGCAGCGACAGAGCGTTGCCCGCGGCAGGGTTTCCTCCGTCCCATCCTCGAGGCGGATATGGATCTCGCCGGTCACTCGGAGCGGCCCATTCCGCATCGGCTCGATGGTCGTGGTCGCGTGGATTTCGTCCGTGCCGCCGTCGAGCCGTTGGAACTGAAGCGCGCCACTCGGGCAGCGGAGGACCGTGTCCGCGACGAGATCCGGGATCGGCGCCGTCCGCGTCGACCCAGGGGCGCCGCTTGAGGTCGAAGACCTCCGGGAGCGTCAACAGGCACTCACCGATGTGGATGCAGCGGTCGAGGTCGAAGCTGACCTCGATTTCCTTCGCCTCGGTAGACCTTTCGCATTGACGCACCTCTCCGGCTCGACGGTACCACCGGACGGCTGTGCGGCACGTTTAGCGCTTCGGGACGGGCGCGCCGACTCGTTCGTCGAAACAAAGAACGGCCACGCGCGTCTCAATGCCGCTCTGAGATCGAAGCTGTAGCGGGGGCGAGGGGAACGGATGCGAAAGCCGTGGGTCTTCCTGGCGGTGGCGATGATCGCAGCAGGCTGCGGCACGGCGCCGGCCACGCCGCCGACCTCGCCGCACTCGCCTGAGGCAAGCCGGACCCCGTCGCGGACGGATCCGGCGTCACCGGCCGCCACGCCCGTAGCGAGCCTCGAACCTGCGATCGGCATCGGTTCCGCCGTGGTGACCGTGTCGGATGGGCTTCGAGTGCGTTCCGCGCCAGGAGTGAGCGACGACTCGGTGAAATACGAGCCCCTGTTGCCGCTCGGAACCGAACTCCTCGTTGTCGGCGGCCCAGTCGAGGCAACCGGATACGTGTGGTGGCAGGTCGAGCCGCTTTCGTTCGCCCTTCAGGACGCGAATGTCGGCTGGGTCGCGATGGCCGACCACGACGGAGAGCCATGGATCGCCCTGTCCGGGGACTCGTCCCCGCAGCTCGCGATGGCCATCTCCGACGTTGCACGCATGCCGGTCGACAAGGGCCAGGCCAAGGCTGCTGCCAATTCGATCACGTCCTTTGGTTTCGACCTCTACCGACGGCTCCTCGAAGAGCCCGACCGCCGGTCCAGCAACGTCGTCTTCTCCCCGACGAGCATCGCCCTGGCGCTTGGAATGGCACGGGCGGGCGCTCGCGGCGAGACCGCCGCCGAGATCGACGACGTCCTCCACGTGAGCGGCTCGGACGAGCTGCTTGGCGGTCTGAACGCCCTCGACCAGGCCCTCGCGGCGCGCGACGCGACGTGGAAGGACGATGAGGAGAAGCAGCGCCAGGTGGCGCTTCGGATCGCGAATGCGTCGTTTGGGCAGAACGGCTGGACGATCGAGCAGGCGTTCCTCGATGCGCTCGCCTCCACGTTCGGCTCGGGCCTTCACCTCGTGGACTACGAGTCCGATCCGGAAGGAGCCCGCCGTGCCATCAACGGGTGGGTCGATCAGCGCACGGCTGGGCGGATCCCAGAGCTGCTCGCGCCACCCGACGTCACTGAGGCGACGCGTCTCTACCTCGTGAACGCCATGTACCTCAAGGCCGAGTGGGAGAGCTGGTTCGAGGAGGGCAGGACGGACAAGGCTTCGTTCGCGCGTCTCGATGGCTCCAAGGTCGACGTCGACATGATGGCTCATGCCTTCGGCGCGATGGACCCGGTGGTTCCGTATGCGCGCGGTTCAGGCTGGCAGGCCGCCGAACTTCGGTACAAGGCGGCCCCGGGGTCGCCTCCGCTTGCGATGACGCTCGTTCTTCCGAAAGATCTCCCGGCGTTCGAGTCGAAGCTCGACGGTGCGCTCCTGTCACGGATCGTGACGAAGCTCGACGCGGAGCGGAAGTCATTTGCGGAGCCCGAGTGTCCCCCGGAGTTCGATGCCGGCTGCTATCCGTATGACCTCGAACTGCGCCTGCCGCGGTTCTCGATCGACTCGCGCGCGGGGCTGAAAGAGCTGCTCGCGGCTGCCGGAATGCAACGTGCCTTTCAGCCGACGGCCGACTTCACCGGCATCCATGTCCCGGAGAATGACGGTGACTCGCTCTTCATCAGCGCAGTGATCCATCAGGCGAATATCGATGTCGACGAGCACGGGACACAAGCGGCTGCAGCAACCGCGGTCGGCATTGATACCGGCGGCGGTCCGAGCGCGCTCGACAGCATCGAGATCCGCTTCGATCGCCCATTCCTGTTCTTCGTGCGAGACGTGGAGACCGGCACCATCCTGTTCATGGGCCGGGTGGTCGACCCTTCGCACACGCCCTGACCCAGGCTGCGCGCTCTGCTGATCGCGGCTCATCGCGGCTCGGGCGGTCTATCTCGTTGCGCTCCGAGGCGACGGACCGGTGACCTCGGTTTCGCCGTCGTCGCCCTGATCGACGCTCGACGCCCAACGCGCCAGGCGAGGTACAAGGCAACGAGCCCGAAGAGCACCGCGCCGGCCGCCGCCGGGATGGGCCATGGCTCCGGGTGTTGCCCGCGCGAACATAGCGCTGGAGGATGGTCCGGATCACGGATGCCGAGACCGGGTCCACGCTCTCGAACGGCTCATCGAGCACGAGCAACCCGGGGCCGTGGAGTAGGGCGACCGCGAGACCGATCTTTTTCCGCATGCCGGTCGAGAATTCGATAACGAGTGTCTCCTCGGCCGAGGCCAGGTCGAGGACGTCGAGCAGCTCGGCGCTGCGCGACGCGACCACGTCTGCCGGCATGCCGCGCAGGAGTCCGAGATAGGTCAGCAGCTCCTGGCCCGTCAGACGCTCGGGAAGCATCAGGCCGTCCGGCAGCACGCCCAACATCCCCTTGGCTCGGATTGGGGCAGCCCAGATGTCGACACCGAGCACCCGGGCCGTGCCGGCATCGGGACGCAGCAACCCGACGCCCATCGACAGGGCCGTTGTCTTGACGGCGCCGTTCGGGCCGACGAGGCCGTAGAACGATCCCTGTGGCACGGCCAGGTCGACGCGATCCGCCGCCACGGTGGTGCCGAATGTCTTGGACAGGCCGATCAGCTCGAAGGCAGGTAGCTGCATGCGGAGCTCTTGAGGCATCCGGTCGGGCGCCAAACCCAAGCAATCCGCAATGTTCTGGAGGAGCGGCGGGAGATGGCTCTGTACATCTACTCGTTCAGCGTATTGCTCACAGACCGCCGCGGCAACTCCTCGTGGGGCCTGCGTCCGCCTCCGCCGGAGCCGGACGCCGAGGCCGCCGACCCCGACGTGCAGTACGCGTTCGATCCGGACGATCCCGAGACAGGCGGGCGGTACTCCTCGGGGTACCGCCCGCCCGCACGTAGATCTCGACTGCGAAGCACCTGTCTCGGCCGGCCGACTCAGGAGCGGGTGTAGAACACTCACCCCTCAACCGCTCAAGACCCCGGCGGCCCGTGCTGATCTACACCGGGCGGTGCCATGGAATCCCAGCGCGAACAGCCTCGACCTTCGGCTCGTCACGTGACGGTCGCGATCTGCGACCGATGTGGGGATGTCCTCGTCGGGGACGCGGCATGCCGATGCGCAACCCCCTACGACGAGCCCGCGGTTCGCCGGCGTCGCCCGGATTTGCCGTTGCCCGAGCCCGAGCAACGGCGTCCGACCGTAGGCGGCGCCGGCGCTCGAACCCGGCAGCCTAGACGACGGGTAGCCGGGGCGTCACAGCCGTGGACCGCTCGGCTCACGTCCCGCGCGCTGCGGTAGCCGTCAGATCGAACCGGCGTAACGTAGCGGTCGCATCACCGGGACCCCGTGATGAGTGCGGCCTTTTGTCCGTCTCGTGGTTGGTGGTCCGGGTTAGTGCTGCATCTGATCGCAATAGTCCTCATTCAGCAGAGGTGTTCCGGACGTTCGTGTCCCGAGCTGGCCACGTCTCGACAGGGCGCCGACATGGTCGATCGTCTTCGGCAGGGACGCAGCCGACCAGCACCAGGTTCGTGCAGCCATCCGGCCCACGCCTACCGGTGGGAACGATGCCCGCGCGGTGGTGCGCCTCGCGACCCTCGTCGGGGACGTCGAGGACACACGCAGTTCGAGCGCGAGCAGGTCGGCGGGTCCGCCTCGTGAGGCTGGGTGCAGTGGGCAATACACGCGGCGCCGGAGGATGAGACTGGTGGGCGGAGGTCGCCGCTCGCCGCCTGTGCCCTGCTCAGTGACTCCTTGCGCTCCAGCTCTAGGTCCGGACACGAGCGCGGCCTCTCCTCCGGGTCAGGAAGCCGATCCGGCCCTGCCCGGAATCTCTGCCGACGGCCGGGACCGGGCTGACTCCCGGCCGGGTCGCGACTCGAGGACTGGCTCACGAGGCTCAGCTCGGCGCGTTTGACCCGCGTCTCCGGGCGCACCCCTCGACCAGCCTGGCAACCTCCCCCACTCCAGCGACTTCATTGCCTCCGAGAGAAGGATGACGGCAGCGATCACCCGGCTCGGGTGGTGCCGCACCGCCCGAACGGGCTGTTAGGTGGTCCCGACAGCACGGCCATCGCGGGCCGACGGTGGCCGGCGGCAGCAGACCCGACCGACGCACGGTCTGACGGAACCAGCCAGGATCTTCGCGCGTTTCGACCGGGGTTCGTTCCTTCTTGCGGAGGTAGTCATGACCAGGTTCGACACCGGGCAGCCGGTCGTCGTCGGGATCGACGGGTGGACCCTCAGCCACCAGGATCATCGGGGTCGACGAAGTCACCGCGGTCCGGCGATCGAGTTCACCTACCGCCGAGGCCGCCGCTCGTGCCCGTGGGGTCGCCGCCGTGCTTACCTTGGGCCGTGGGCCGCCGGTTTCAATACGACACCAGACCGGTATGCCGCGATGCAATCGGCCCCCGGCCGCCCCGATGTCAGCGCGGCCGTCCTCCACATGAACGCACAGGCGCGGGGCACGCCTTCAGGTCGAGGCCTTGTCCGACTCCGGTGAGGCCCCCCTAATCGAAGAGGGACCGCACGATGGGTTGCCTGTTCGCGATATTCGCTGGGATATTACCGCGGTTGGCGCTGTTCATCGTCTGGGTGGCCAGGCCAGCACTTGTTCCGCCGCCTTGAGCACGTGGCTCATTCCCCTCCTCGGCATCATCTTCCTGCCGCTCACCAATCGCTTCATACATCATCCTCTATACACCCAGTTCGGTCTCAGCGCGTGGATGTGACCTGGGTCATCATCGCCGGATTGTTCGATTTCGCCCATCTCGGCGCAAGCATCGCGCCCGCCGCCGCGAACTCATGGCACGCACCTGACACCTGGATCGGCGTCGTCGGCACCGGCGGGGGCAGACCTGGATGCCGCGCGGCTGAACGCCACGCTCCGAGCAGCAGGCGGGCCGCGTGGTGGACGGCGACGGTGCAGTAGGCGGGCACCCTCTGAAGACGCGGGCCTTGGACTTCACCGCCGACGCGAACACCTCAAACGCCTGGGCGGCCCGGTCCGTGAACCCCGTGAAGGTCATTCCCCAGAAGGAAGGGGTGCTGCCCCCATTGCGCCGCCCGACCTACCCACACGCACCACAGGAGCATCGATCCATGAGCCGACTCAACTGCCCGACTTGCCCAGAAGTCCTCGAACTCTTCGACCAGTACGTGCATGGAGCCTCGGCGACCCGTCTGTTCGACGGTGCCGCCAGGTACGCCGCGGCCGGCGCCAGCGCCGCCGCCTGGGCGAGGCCTGAGCGCCGATTTCGCACAGGCGCAGCAGGTGGCGCCCACCGACGCATCAAGCAGCCGTGTTCGAGTTTCCCTCGCCGCAGGGCTACGGCAAGGTGCGCGGCTACCTGGTCGCAGCCGGCCAACGCCGACGGGCAAGCTGCCGGCGGTGCTGGTGGTGCACGAAAACCGCGGCCTCAATCCGCACATCGAGGACATCGCGCGCCGCCTGGCGCTCGAGGGCTTCATCGCCTTCGCGCCGGACGCGCTGTACCCGCTGGGCGGCTATCCCGGCGACGAGGACAAGGCGCGCGACGCTGTTCCAGAAGCTCGACCAGGCCAAGACGCGCGACGATTTCGTCGCCGCGGCGGACGCGCTGAAGGCGCGACGCGACGGCAACGGCAAGCTGGGCGTGGTCGGCTTCTGCTACGGCGGCGGCATCGCCAACTTCCTGGCCACGCGGCTGCCGGACCTGGCCGCCGCGGTGCCGTTCTACGGCAGCGCGCCCGCCGCCGGCGGACGTGGCGAAGATCAAGGCGCCGCTGCTGATCCACTACGCCGGCAACGACGAGCGCATCAACGCCGGCTGGCCGGCCTACGAAGCGGCGCTGCAAGGCGGCAGCGTGACAGTACGAGGCCTTCATCTATGCCGGCACCGCAGCACGGCTTCAACAACGACACCACGCCGCGCTACGACGAGGCGGCCGCCAAGCAGGCCTGGCGCGCACGGTCGCGTTCTTCAAGGCGAAGCTGGCGTGACGACGCCCGAGCGGCGCAGCGCGCTCAGCCTCGCCGCCAGCGCCTTCTTGACCGCAGGCAGTGCCGCCATGCGCTGCCGGTGGATCGACCACCTTGGGGAAACGCGCCACGTCCACGCCGTCGGCCTTCAGCCACTGCGCGATCATGAACAGGTACATGTCGCTGAATGTGCAGGCGCTCGCCCAGCACCCACGGGCCCTTGAAGAACTCGTTCTCGATCAGCTCGAAGACAGGCAGCCATGGTCTCGGGCGCCTTTCTCCGCATGAACTCGACGCCCGCGGGTCGTCGGCCCAGCGACTACCGCGGTACTTGTGCGCATGCGCCACATGCACGGTGGAGACGAGGTAGCTGTTCAAGGCGTTCATCTGCGCGAGCGCGAAGGCATCGTCCAGCAGGGCACAGGCCGGCCTGCGGGTGCGTCTGCGCGATGAACTGCAGGATGGCCGGCGTCTCGGTCGAGGTGCCGCGCTGCGTCACCAGCGTTGGCACGCGGCCCTTCGGGTTGACGCAGAACTCCGGCGAGCGCTGCTCGTTGCGCGAAATCGACACGCACCGCCTGGTCAGCGGCCCCTGCGTGCTCGAGCGCGATGTGGGAAGCAAGGGCACAGGTGCCCGGTGCGTGATCAAGAGTCAGCATGGGTGCATCTTTCAGCAAACGGCTTTGAAGACGCCCGCCCTCCGGCCGACGCGTTGATTTCCAGCCAGCGCACTGCTGCGTTCCACCGCCAGGTGCAGCGCACTTGCTGCAAGGCCAGCAGCTTCTCTGCCCCGCATATGCATCTGCAAAAGTCTTTGTTCACGCTCGCGCGATGCGTGCCCGCACTGCCGCGAACGCGATCGACGGATCTTCGATCATCTCTCCCTCGCCTTCTCGCACGCACCGCCGCCACCGCCGCGGTGCTGACCTGGGCCGCCGCGGCCCACGCGCAACCCGGCTCCGCCGCGACCACCGACAACCCGTATGGCCTGGGCGCGCTGTGGGGGCAGGGCGACTGGGGTCTCGCGCCGACGCTGCTGCTGCTGGTGCTGATGTCCCTGGCCAGCTGGTACGTGCTGGTCACCAAGCTGATCGCGCAGTCGCGCATGGGCGGCCAGGGCCGCGATGCCAACGCGCAGTTCTGGAAGGCGGAGACCGTGCGCAAGGGCGCCGACCTGCTGCAGACCGACAGCCCCTACCGCTTCATCGCCGAGTCCGGCCTCGAGGCGACGCACAAGCACGACGGCCTGATCGGCCAGGTGGACCTCAACACCTGGGTGGCCCAGAGCATCGAGCGCGCCGTCGGCACCGTGCACAGCCGCACCCAGGAAGGGCTGGCGGTGCTGGCCACGGTGGGCTCGACGGCGCCCTTCGTCGGCCTGTTCGGCACGGTCTGGGGCATCTACAACGCGCTGGTGCGCATCGGCGCGACGGGGCAGGCCTCCATCGACAAGGTGGCCGGCCCGGTGGGCGAGGCGCTGATCATGACGGCCATCGGCCTGGCCGTGGCGGTGCCGGCCGTGCTGGGCTACAACTGGCTGGTGCGCCGCAACAAGGTGGCGATGGACACCGTGCGCGCCTTCGGCTCGGACCTGCACACCGTGCTGCTGGCGGCCGGCGGAAGGCGCGCCTGATGGCCATCCGCTACCGCGACGCGGACGAGGGCGAGGACGCGCTCATCGCCGAGATCAACACCACGCCCCTGGTGGACGTGATGCTGGTGCTGCTGATCATCTTCCTCATCACCATCCCGGTGGTGAACAGCTCGATCGCGGTCGCGCTGCCGCGCGAACCCAACCGCGCGCAGGACCCCAATGCGGAGAACGTCATCATCACGGTGGATGCGCACGGCAGCGTGTATTGGTTCGAAACGCGCCTGCCCGACGCCCAGGCCCTGGTGCAGGCTGAAGCAGGTCGCCGCCAGCGGCCGCAGCCGGAGGTGCATATCCGCGCCGATCTGCAATCGACTACCAGCCGGTCGGCCAGGTGGTGCTGGCGGCCCAGCACGCCGGCATCGCCAAGGTCGGCTTCATGACCGAGCCGCCACCGCGCGGCTGACGCAGGAGCAAACCCCATGGGCATGCAAGTGAGCGCCGCAGGCAGCGGCGCCAACAACGGCGACGACGACGAACCCATCATCGACATGACAAATGTTTTTTTTTTTTTTTTTTTTTTTTTTTTTTTTTTTTTTTTTTTTTTTTTTTTTTTTTTTTTTTTTTTTTTTTTTTTTTTTTTTTTTCTTTTCTTTTCTTTTTTTTTTTTTTCAGTTGTGTTGTCAATTAAACCAGGCTGAATAATAGGATCACCTGTGTCTCCTGTGTCCCTTGCATACATCGTATGCTCAAACACGTGGTCATGTGCAGGATGTCCTACACCCATGTCGAGACGGCGGCCCGAGCGTCCGCCGCGGCGGTGTCCGTTTGCAAGATGACAGTCCGAGCCACCAGATATTCCCAATTGGATAGGTGTTGATTGCTTGGCCGTATGGCTCACTCCGCCTCCGGGAAGTCTGTAGCCATTGCTCGAAAATCTGTCCGTCAAATGAACCTGTCACCTTTACACCGAAATTCTCGTGGAAAACTGCGGATCACCTCGCCTGCGTTCGACGATTCTTGATCGACGTAAAACCGTGAAAACTGGAAAGCCAGCGGCATCAATTCCAACTGCAGTTCCCAGGATCGAGATGACGCACTAAATCCGATGTGACTTCGTTCTCAATTATGCGTTACCGCTGCAACAGCGGCATCCATTTATCATTTAGAACGCCAGCAGGGGGGCGCAGCAAAGGAACACCAAAGAACAGGCCATTGTTGCCAAAAACATTAAGACGACGCGAGCGATAGGATTTGTTGACATAAGAAACGTATTGAGGTCAGAAATACTAAAATCGGATCGCCGAAGTCAAGTCTGAAGTGAATGGACTGAGACTCCGCCAACCGCCAGGAAAGTGAGGGTCCTTTTTTTCGTTTAAGCGGTCATAAACTGAGAATCGTAATAAGACCACCCAGCCTATGATACACGAATTGTGTGTTATGAAGCTACAAAATGAAGGGCACTTGGAACAAGATTAAGGGCAAATTGAAGCGGAAATTCGGTCGCTAGTTGACGACGATTTGATGTTTGCCGAGGGCAAAGAGGACAAACTACTCGGTCGCCTGGAAAAAAGGGTTGAGCAGAACAAGAGACGAGCTCCGAGCTCGGTGGGACATGTGATCTCGTCTCGCTGATCAAGATCCAATCTGTTTGTCTCAAACTATCTTCGGCGAGGGGTTGCCATGGCTTTCGCAGGCGGTTTGTTTCCCATGACAACACGCACTTCGTGAGTTTGTTTCCATCGTCCCGTAACTTTACGCTCTTATCTGCAATCCAAATCCCATCCATTTCTAACGCGATAACAGGACAAACAGTGGTTAGGATCTCGACCGCGATACGATAGAGGGTGTTTTGGAAACGATATCGCATTTTGAAACAGCACTTTCGCGGAATGACTGGGTTGACGTCGGTCATCGCCGCGACGTTGGAACCCAGAATTTCTTCAAGCCAGACGCGATAAGTTGAGCTGCTGCCCAGTGCACCAAGTCCAACCGCCACGTCCGACTTGGCTGGGTAACGAATAGATATCGGCTGCGATGACATCGCTCGACCTTGTAGCGGTCGCAATCTTTCTCGTCGCGGGCGTGTTCGATGGGATTGAGCATCCGTAAAAGGCTCACGGCTTTGTCACCATCGCCCCGGCGGGCGAAGGCCATTGCGACCCAAGTGGCGGCATGCGTGTATTGGCCGCCGTTTTCTGGTCCACCCGGCGGTTACCCTTCAATCCCCGACGTCGGCGGGCGTTTTGTCGAAAGGTGGAGTAAAGAGCAGGATCAGATCGTCCACGTCACGCACCAGGTTCCTCCAAGGACCGCAGCGCGATCGGTAGGCGATCCAGTGTCACCTACCCGGAAATGGCAGCCCAGCTTGCGGCAGCGAATCGATTCGGGCTTCAACGTTCTCCTTCGATCCGGAAGGCGTCCATCGTCAAAGTATCCTCTGCGGTACCACGCTCCGTCCGGCTTGCGCATCGATGGTTTGTGCGAGTTGTACCGCGCGAGCACGGCAAGCCTGGCTTCGTCATCCAGTTCGCGGAGTAGACCACAAGTCTGCCGAATCTCAAGGACACAAATTTCAAACCAGGCAAGCCAGACGCTCTCGCCCTTACCGCCCAGTCCAATCCGGTTGAGACCATGTTCCAATCGCCACCCCCGATCAGAGGCAATCCGTGCGGACCGGAAGATGGCGGAGTGCGCGATGGCGCGACGGCAATGTTCGAATCGCGTGCGTGGTGCGAAGCAGCGGAATGGAAAGGCTCCTCGGTCTGTTGTGCCTCCAGTGGTTTGCCGCCAGGAATGGAACCGTCTCATCGAGGATCGATCGTCGCCAGTGGTTCGAACGTAATTCGCGGTCACAAAAGGAGACCAGAGGAAGTCGTGCACTGTCCTCCGCACTCCGGCGCCCGACTCTGGATGCCACCGATGCTGCACATCGCCTTCCATGAATTGTCGTGCGGCCGCGCGCAGGATGTGCTCGCGGGCCAAGTGTGGTGCGGCGTGCACGAAGCCATGACATCTTGCAATTGATCTCGAAACCCATCCGCGCGCTCGATTGATCGAGGGCCGAACGGCACCAGATTCGGCAACTGAGGGTCTGATCGAGCAGCCAGCGGTTGACCAGAAAGTTCGTGGAAAACTCCGGGTTTCCACTTCGATCGTGCTTAGAGACGGTCCCACCATTGGCGGGTCTCTTGGAATGCGGCTCTCTACATTGGCGGGATCGCGAAAACGGGTAACAAGTTCACGTGCCTTCTCTTCGTCGTCCACTTGCCGAGAAAAACTATTCGGCGGTGTGTCCCGGTTCGATCTCCACCGTCACTTGCACGGCGGCACACGGATCAAAGGCGGCGCCAACATCGTTGGTTAAACGGTCGTGCTGCATCGCCACCGGATCACTCAATGGGCGCGTGCGTCCAATGAAACGGGCGCGATTAGCGGTAAACGAAGTAGGCGGTGGAGCAGAAGTGGCAAAAGTGGTGCGGGGTCGCAGAGGTTCCGGGATGATTAAGAATTGCGCGCAAACAGGCTCTGGCTCTGCAAATCCCATTTGGTAACGACATGCATAGCGGTTTCCTCTGGGTCAGGACCCAGAACGAGGGTGGTGTAAGCGGTGACAGTTAGTTTTCTTCGGCGGGACGAATTGTTGCGCAAACGCAATCGCTGCAAGCGCACCGGCTTCCCCGGCATCGTCGGCCGCACGAAGGTGACAAACGTTGTTCGATCGCGTGGCTGTTATGTTCAAACGTTGTGTAACCCTGACCGTGTCGCGCGCGATACGCGTCCTTCTCCCGAATCGGTTTGGGTGTTGGAGACCACACCGCGCCGATGTCATCATCGCGGATGTAGATGGCGGTTCCGGGCGGATCACTGATCGGATCATTGAACCACGGCGTGAGACGATCGTTCTGGCTTTGCGCCCAACAAATTCGGTGCCGGACCCTGAAAGCAGAGTGCCGAACTTGGGATTCGCCATGACATTGATCCGAAGCGGTGTATGTCGGTCGACCCAGTAAATGACGAATTCCTTCCGTCCTCCGTAAGCCGCCGGGACCGTTAAAGTATTTCAGTTCCATGAAAGGCAGGGACACAGAGGGTTCCTCCTGGAATTGCCGTCCGGGGGCCATCGGTCGCGGTTTCGCAGTCGACGGTGCGCTCGCGGCAAGTTGTTGTCGTAATGTGCCGCGAGCTGCGATTAACACCATCCGTGCGGCCGCTTGAAGTGCGGCCAGTCTCTCCTTGAAATTTTTGTTGCCGATCGAAGATAGACGCCACCGGGTTGATCGACCCAGTCAAGTGCGCTTGCGCTTCGGTGAGCCGGCGCAGGTGGTCGGTCAATGGCTCGTCGTAACTGGGCGCTTCCTCGCTCACGAGGACAGATCGACCTTAAGGCCACGGAGATGCCAGAAGGTGTGTGCGGTCAATATTTCTCGTACAACTTCCATGTCACGAAGGTGACCAATCATGACGACGACAAGAGGCAGGTCGCCCGAAATGCCTTGTCGCCAAAGCGCGCGCTGCCCCTCCGTCCCGCGGCTGAGTCGCGCTGGTGGCGGTCTAAGCTGGGCTTGCGGAAAGATAATGAGGCCAGCCAGTTGTTGAAAGGTCTGCACATCGGCACGGCGAATACGGAGTCGGCGCATCTCCAGTTGAGAACGGGTCCATGCGGTCTCGAAAGCGCGCGCGCAAGTGTGAAACTCGGAGTATCTTCCCGCAAGCGCGACAATCGCTTCCCGAGAGTCTGCCACGATAGTGACGAGCGCGAACTGAAATCGTTGGTTAGGCAGAATCGTGATTCGCTGGCGCAGGCTGAAGATCGGATCCAGAACGGCGCCGGTCGCGTTCGTCAGGTGCCGGGTAAGGGCTTCGGGATTTTCCAACGTGCGGCCCGGGCCTAGAAACCGGGCGCGATCGGTTTCAAACTCCGTCGCACCAGTGGAAGCTTCGGCTACGAAGAGGTGCGCAGCCCAGACGGGACGATCGTCAGAAGCACGGAGGCGGCGGCGGGCAATCAGAGCTTTGCAACCCGGCAACCACTCAGTTTCGATGAAAAGTTTATTAAAGGCGGGATGCGCAAGGTCAGTCCGATGCGGTGCAAGCGCGAGCTCGAGATAAGTGGTCAACTCCAGCTGGCATGTTTTGCGCGAGGTATTCACTAAAGTCACGCGCCGGACTTCGGCGTTATCTTCCGCAGAGATGACAATCTCCGTGATCGTCTCGCAGGGCCCGCTCCTCCGCCGAAACTCTGCTTTGTCCGGCGTAAAACTCCAAGTATAACGGAGCTCTGGAGATCTCACCGGTTGACGGGTGTTGCCCCAGGTCGTCCCGTTTTCCAAATCACGTATATAGCAAAATGAGCCCGACTCGTCGCATGTGGCATCCGCCCGCCAGCGCGTCACGTCCAAATCAAGCCAGCGTAGGTAACCGCCGCCGGAGTTGGTCAGAGCAACGGAGCAGGCTCCATTTGAGAGAAGATGAATGCGGGGCGACGCGAGGTCCGCTGTTTGCTTCAACGTGGAGACGCCCAAAGTCGGGATGGTCTGACGAACGGGTCGTTCTTCATGTCCCTCGCCTGCGGTCGGCAGAATTTGCTCGGGAATATGCTCGTGCAACAACGGCTCAGTGGCGCGAACACGTGGATCGGAATGGAACCGCCTCCGCATCGCGTTCTCATGTAAGGCATTATCATAGGCGAGAAGCGACATTCCTGGTGATGAACCATGTAACAGTTGATTATGATTCCTGTCGCGCCGTCGAGTTCGCTGCGTCGCGAATAATCGATCGCTTCGTAATAGCCGTAGCCGCCGACTAGCGTCGAATGATCCAAATTGGCAATCCGCCGCAGATTCTTTATCGCTGCGACCGGTTCCACGCCAAGAGCGAGCGCCGCAGCGTAAGGTGCCACCACCAGGCTGTCTTCCTGCCCACGCTTCAATGCCAGTGCCGGCACACCAAAGGCTCGATATTGATAAACGTTGTGTCGGTCGATCTCGCTGAAGGCGGATTTTGATACCCCAAGGCACACCGTTTTGTCGGCCGTAAACGATCTGGCAACGCACCGCGTCGTAGCAGGCGCGATCAAGCAGTGAATTCTCATGCGTCTGCATGAACAACAGCGGCATCAAATATTCGAACATCGTCCCGCTCAGAGAAGCGGTAGTCGTCCATAGGCAGATCCAAAGGGTCGGCTTAAAGCCCACCAATGCTCTACCGGCACATCTCCGCGCGCGATGGCCAGGAAACTCGTTAGGCGCGCTTCGCTCAGCGAGCAGATCATAATAGAGGTGTCGAGGCGACGCTCGGCCACCTGATAACGGATGGGGAAAATTCGTCGTTCCTCATCGTAGAGAAATCGAATTGCCATGCCATCCCCGAGCTCGCGAGTCTGCGCAATTGATTCGACCAATTGCGCGAGCTGCTCCGATGCGTTTCGGCGGGAACGCTTCGCCTCGGTGACGAGAAGATCGAGCCGATCGTGCACGTCGCGAAATCTTCCTGGTCCTCTCGCCTCAGCAATTCATAACTGGTTTTTTTGTTGTGTTTTGTTTTTTTTTTATGTACATTTATTCGTTCAGTTACGTATGTGTTGCCCCGTCGACCAGTTCGAGCGTGCCGCTCACCGAGGCCACGCGCCGCCGGACGGTGCGCACCTGGGTCGACAGGTGGCGTTGCGCGAGGCTCAGGAAGCCCGCGAACGCGGCCGCGAGCACTGCGCCGAGCGAGATCCGCTCGGCCATCGCGAGGTAGCCGACGAGCAGCGGGAACGAGCCCCAGTCGAGCGCGAACCAGACATCGGAGTGGAACGCGCCGCCGAACAGCTCGAGGTTGTACGCGACGACGACGAACGCGCCCACGGCGACGAGCGGGGCCAGCCACGGCGTGTACGCGATCGAGCCGTAGATGCCGAGCGCGACGGCGCCCGCGATCGAGACGACGCTCAGCCAGACGAGCATGCGGTCGGAGATCCGCGTCTGCAGCGGGTGACCCTTCAACTCGTCGAGCGCGTGCGCTCCGATGCCGACCGCGAGGAAGAACGCGGCCAGCGCGACCAGCAGCCGCTCGACCTCGAAGTGCGGCGCGAGGGCGGCTCCGATCGCGACGTAGGAGAGATGCCACAGCGTGTACGGCGGATGGAGCAGCGTCAGGTAGTCGCGCCAGCCGCCCGGCTCCAGCGCGTAGAACGCCGGCCGGCTCGCGCTCACGAACGGCGCCCCCAGGTGACGTAGCCGCCGCCGAGGCTGAGCCGCCGCACGCGGACGTCCTCGATCCCGGCCGCCCGCCAGAGCTCGACCTGCTGCCGGATCGGCAGGCGCTCGTGGAGGTCGCGGATGCTCGGCCCGAGAAAGGAGCCGACCTCTCGCCAGCCGCGCGAGATCACGGCGCCGGAGACGGGAAGCCCGACGCGGACGTAGAGCTCCCACAGCGGCCGCCAGACACCGCGCGGCAGGCCGAACTCGAGCGCCGGCCACGATCCCGCCGGGTCTCACGACCCGCGCCAGCTCGGCAAGCGTCGCGCCCGGATCCTCGACGTAGCGGATCAGGTACGTGAACGTGAGCGCGTCGAACGCGCCGTCGGGAAACGAAAGCTGCTCCGCGCCGCCTTCGACGAGCGTGATCCGGTCGGACAGGCCGGCGGCCTCGACCCGCGCCTGCGCGCCGGCGAGCATCTCGGGGCTCTGGTCGATGCCCGACGACGCGGCAGCCCTTCTGTCGCACGAGCTCGATCGCCACCGCGGCCGTCCCGGTCGCCACGTCGAGCACCGAGCCCTCGGGCCCGCACTCGACCCGGGAGACGAGGAACCGCCGCCAGCGCGGATCCTGTCCGAGCGAGAGCAACCGGCTCCAGCGGTCGTAGCACGGGCCGAGCGGCGCGAAGAGGTCGCGTGCAACCCGGTTCCGCTCGGAGAAAGAGGCCACCGGTCGAGTCTAAGCTGGCGCCGTGGGCCTCAGGGAGGACCTCGAGCGCATCGCCGTTTCGGCCGGCGGCTTCGCCGAGGACGGCGAGCAGGTGGCAGGCGTCGTGCCCGCCGCAGGCCGAGCCGGACGAGCGGACGTACCTCTGCGCGTTCGTCCGCGGCGACGAGCGGACGTGGCTCGTGCTCGACGACGACGCAGCGGCAGGTCGCGAGCCGCGAGATCGTGCGGCGAACGGCCTCGATCATCGCGCTCTGCGAGCTGGCCGAGGAGCGGGCCGGAGGAGGCGAGCTCCAGGAGCTCCGGGAGCAGCTCGTGGCGCTCCGGATGACCGAGCAGCCGGAAGGGATCGAGGAGGCGGAAGAGGCCGCGCTCGAGCTCGAGCGGACGATCGGCGCGCCTCCACGACTGGCCGAGCCCGCGTACCTCGACCGGGTCGGAGCGGCCGCGCGGCGCCTCGAGCAGGCGCTCGGCCCGAGCACCGGGTCGCCGTTCGCGGAGGCGATGAAGCAGGGCATGGCCGTCGATCGAGGAGTTCGTGCGCGACGTCGAGACGAACTACCGGGCGACGCTGGACTGAGCCGCGTCGGTATCGTGGGCGGCATGGAAGGCAGTTTTGGATTCCCGCTCGGCGGCGATCCCGACGAGCTGATGCGGAACCTGCAGGAGTTCGCGGCGCGTCAGGCTGAGTCGGTCGCCGAGGCCCAGCGCGAGCAGTTCGCGACGCTGACCCTCAACACCGCGGTCGAGCTGACGGGCGCGGCCCTGAAGCGGATGAAGGTCGAGGGCGGCCCCGACGAGCAGTCGATCGCTCTGCGGGACGCGATGCGGGTTCTGTTCCCCGAGGCGGTTGCGCTCGTGAGCGCGGCCCGCCAGGGGTTCATGCGCGAGAGCTAGCTCAGGCTCGGAATCGGCGCATCGACCGGCGGGCAGGCGCACGGCTGGTCGCCCGAGTGGAGGCGCGGCGTGCACGGGATCGCCGTGTTCGTGAAGCAGTGGCACGCCGGGTCGTTGCAGTTCCCGTGCGGCCCGCAGTTGCACTCGGAGCAGCGAAAGCGGCATCCGACCCGGCCGCTGTTCAGGCAGCAGAACCACTCGCCTGACGTGATGCAACCGTCGGGCATCCGCCGCCCTGCTGGCACGTCTTGCACGTGAAGCCGAGGTTCTCGCAGATCTGCGCGGGCGAGAAGCACGGGTTGCACGGGCCGCCGCCGCAGCCGACGCAGCTCGTGACCGCTCCGAGGGAGACACCCGTGCGCGTGAGGAAGAGGCCCGTGCCGAGCGTGCCGGCTCCGAGGAACTTGAAGAACTGCCTGCGCGAGGAGCGCCTGGCGAGCGATCGAGCTGCGTGCTCGCGAGGTCCATCAGTACGTGGTGATCCCGGCCGTGATCATCTTGTACTCCTCGAGCGACACCTTCTCGACGGCGAACTTGGGCAGCGCCTGGTACGCGCGCTCACGCGACCTGTCCGTCTTGCGCAGCGCCGCGAACTGGTCGTCGACGAGCGACTTCGCCTGCTTCGCGTCGCTCGCGAACACGGTCACGTTCTGCATGTACGACTCTCCGTGGTCGCCCTTCACCCGCCGGCTGAGCAGGTAGATCGATCCGTCCTTCATCCCTCACCTCCCGTTCCGCTAGGAAATCACGATTAGGGCAGCAATTACAAGGGCCGTCGCACCGACCAGCTTCTTCAACGTGAGCACCCGGTCCTGGATCGCGTCGCAGACCGCCGGAAAGTCGTCGTTCGCGGACGTGACGGCGGCCACGACCGCGAGCGCGCGCGCCGCTCCGTAGGCCGTCGTGATCGCGACGGCGCTCGCCATGTCGCCGACGAGGAACGCCGCCAGCGGGACGACGAGCAGCGACTGGTACGGGATCCGCGTCGTCACGCCGAGGCCGAGGTCGAAGCCCCAGGCGAAGATCCCCGGGTAGTGGCCCATCGAGCAGGGCCAGTCTCCGGGCGTCTGCCGGACCCACGTGATCGGCCGCACGGGCAGCAGGCCGAGGTCGACGGACGCCGCGTAGATGAGCGCCGCGGGCACGACGACGACGAAGACCGTGTTCAGCGCGTCGCCGATCGCGCTCCGCAGCAACACGCCCGCGAAGCCGAGCAGGATCCCGATCGTGAGGCCGCCGAGGACGCCGCCGAGAACGTGGAGGGCGAGCGCTGTCTTTTTCCTGCCCACCTGCACGAGGGGGCCGATCTGTCCGACCATGGACAGTCCTCAGGGGCTGGCGGCCGTCGACAGCCCGACGACGAGGCTCAGGCTGACGAGCACGAAGACCGACGGGACGCCGACCGACGGATCCGCGTCGCCCGCGAGCATCGCGGCGACGAGCCCGAACGCGCCTGCGAGCGCGACCAGGCCGCCGACCCGCGCGGTCCTAGCCATGCGAGTGCTCCTCGGCGACGGCCGAGCCGTCTCCGTTCCCGTCGGCGTCGACCCAGCCGCGGCCGGCCTGGAGCGTTCCCTCCTGGTCGAGCAGCGACTCGAGCTGGCGCCAGTCGTTCGCGACGCCGCGCATCACGACCCGCCCCTCGTGGTCGAGCAGGTAGGCGAACGGCGTGAGCGTGACCATGTAGTCCTTCTCGATCTGCCCGTTCGTGTCGATCACCATCGGCGCCTCGAGGCGGTTCATGCGCCCGAAGGACTGGCACGACTCGGTGTCGCCGCGGCAGACGACGAGGAAGTCGAACTCGCCGCTCCGCGTCTTGCGCACCTCGTTCAGGCCCGGCATCAGCTCGCGGCACGAGAGACAGCCGGGTGACGCGAAGACGAGCAGCCTCGGAACGGGCGGCAGCTCGTACAGCGAGACGGGCTCGCCGCTCTCCGAGTCCGCGGCGACGAACTCGGGGGCCTGCGCTCCACGCTCGAGGCCCGTGTCGGTGATCAGCGCGCCCGGGTCGTCACCGAGGCGCAGCTGGATCAGGCCGAGCTGGCGAAGCGAGCCCGCGAGCAGGAACGCGAGCACGAGGACGACGAGCCACAGGACGAGGTACGACGCGAGCCAGACGCCGCTCACTTCTGCTCCCTCGGGTAGAACGGGATCGTCGAGCGGCTGGTGCCGGAAGCTGACGCGCCGCGTCGGGCGTCGGGTGCATGGACGCCTTCTGCCGCAGGAACGACCACGCGAGCGGGAACAGGCCCGAGAGGCGCGTGATCGCGACGAAGGCGGCGGTCATCAGCAGCGACGGGCAGGAGCTCGTGGCGGCCGATCGACGCGGTGTCCTGGAGCGCGAAGACGAGGACGGCGGCTGCAACCCCGGCGAGCGCGAGCGCGCGGACGAGCGCGACGGGCGAGATCTTCTCGATCTCGGAGGCGCCGAAGCAGTGGCACGGAGCCGTGTTCGACCGCGCGAGGCTCACGCCGAGCGCAGCGGCGAAGATGCTGAAGAGGACGATCGCGCCGAGCGCGGCGAGAGCAGGGACGAGACCGGTGACGAGCAGCAGTCCGAGCCCGAGCTCGGCGGCGATCAGCGCACCGCCGACGACCGGCGCGAAGCGGGCCGGCACGAGCCGGTACTGGCGCACTCCTTCGAAGAACTCACCCGGCGCCTGGGCCTTCTCGATGCCCGCGAGCAGGCAGACAGCGCCCAGGCCCGTGCGGAACACGAAGTAGGTGACTGCAGCTGTCAGAGACTCTCCCCCTCGATCGCGGCTCTTGATCTTGCGTCCAGCCGGAGATTACGTCAAGGCTCGTCGGATTATCCTCGCGCTATGGCAAAGCTCGATCGAGCCATCGTCCGCGTCCTGCCGGCAATGCCGCGCTCGTTCGTCCGCCGGATCTCGGACCGCTACATCGCCGGGACGACGATCGCGGACGCCGTCCGGGTCGTGCAGGGAGCTCAACGCCCAGGGGAAGATGGCGACGATCGACGTCCTCGGCGAAGAGGCGACGAGCCGGCGCGAGACGCAGGACATCGTCCGCGCCTACCACGACGTGTTCGAGGCGATCGAGCGGGAGCGCCTCGACTCGAACGTCAGCGTCAAGCTGACCGCGCTCGGGCTCAACCTCGCGTACGAGCTCTGCCGCGCGAACCTGTTCAAGGTCGTCAGCCACGCGGCCGAGAGCGGCAACTTCGTCCGGATCGACATGGAGGACTCGACGACGACCTCGGACACGCTCGAGCTGTACCGCGAGCTGCGCGCCGAGGGTCACGAGCAACGTCGGCATCGTCCTGCAGGCCGACCTGCGCCGGTCGATCCGCGACATCCACGCGCTGGCGCCGCTCCAGCCGAACGTCCGTCTCGTGCAAGGGCATCTACGTCGAGCCGCCGCTGATCGCCTACCAGGAGTACGAGGAGGTGCGCGAGAACTTCGTCGCTGCTCTGCACGAGCTGCTCCAGGCCGGCTCGTACATGGCGATCGCGACCCACGACGAGCTCTGCTCATCGAGGAGGGCAAGCGGCTCGTGACGGAGCGCGGATTGACGCCCGAGCAGTACGAGTTCCAGATGCTGCTCGGAGTGCGCGAGCTGGCGGCGAACCGGCTCGTGCGGGACGGGCATCGCCTGCGGATCTACGTCCCGTTCGGCGAGCACTGGTACCGCTACTCGCTGCGGCGCCTGCAGGAGAACCCGAAGATCGCGGGCTACGTCGCCTCCGACACCGTGAATCGGCTGTTCGGCGCGGACGGCCGTTGAGCTACCGGCGCTTCTTCCTGATCCGGCTCGGGCAGGCCTTGTTCGCCATCTGGCTGGTGGCGACGCTCGTGTTCGTCATGTTCTTCGTCCTGCTCTCGAAGCCCGCCCGCAATCTCGCCGGCGGGAAGCAGGCGACCCCGTCCACGATCGAGCGGGTGAGCGACGAGCTCCATCTGGATGCTCCGTTGTACGAGCAGTACGCCTCGTACATGTGGCGGCTCTTCGCACACCAGACCGCGGGCGACTCGCCTGCGTTCGCAAATCCCAACGCACGGGAGAGGTTCCCGGACACGGGTGCGATCGCGCGCCACGCGATTCCTCCGACGCTCTCCGTCGTGATCCTCACGCTCATCGTTTCGCTCGGCGTGGGCGGGCTCGCCGGTTTCGCGCTCGCGAGGACACGCTGGCGTTGGGTCTACGGCCTGCCGATCTACGTCGCCGTCGGATTGCTGCCGGTCTGGGTCGGCATCGAGCTCTCCTACTACCTGGGCGTCCGGTGGGACGTCGTGCCGATCGGCAACTACTGCAACTTCTTCGCCTCCGAAGGAACAGGCTGTAGCGGGCCCGTCAACTGGATCAAGCACCTCATCCTTCCGGTCGTCACGCTCTCGCTCGCCCTGGCCGCGGTGTACACGCGGATGATCCGGGCCGTATTGCTGCGAGCCACTTCCGACCGTGAGCGTCGCCGGGGCCTGCGTGCTCTTTCTCGCGCGGGTCGCCGCGTTCGATTTCGGCGCGCTGATCGGGCTCTCGTTGTTCGTCGAGGTGACCTTCCAGATACCGGGACTGGGGAGGCTGATGCTGATCGAGCTATCGGGGCTCAGGACCTCGTCTTGATGCAATCGGTGGTGCTCTACGCCGCTTTCCTGGGCATAGCGGCGAGCTTCCTCGTCGACGCGCTCGTCGCCGCGCTCGATCCGGAGGTTCGAGACGAGTGGCGTTTTGTTGCGCGACCGAAGAGGGCCACTTAGGTTTTCCACAGCTTGGCCTCCGACTCCGAGTCGCCGGATCCGAATGAGCGCTTTCGACAGCGGCGGGTCAAGGCGCGCAAGCATCGGTACTGGCTGCGACGAACCGTCGCGCTCGGCGCGCTGATCGTCGTCGCGGCGCTCGTCACCCTCGGCGCGACAGTCGTCGCCGGTCACGGGTCGAGCAGCGACGCGAACACAGGCGAAGACGGCGAAGCCGCACAAGCAGGCGATCCGGCGGACGCCGCTCCCGAAGGAGGTGCGCGGCGTCCACGTCACGATGTCGCTCGCGAACGAGCCGGGGAAGCTCGACCAGTACCTCGCGATCCCCGGGCTGACCGCGCTCGAGCTCGACGTCAAGGACGAGACCGGCAAGGTCGGCTTCCTGATGCCGGCGACCACGCTCGCGCGGAAGATCGGCGCGTCGCAGCCGTACTACAAGGCCACAGCCGTCGCCCGGCAGGCGCGCGCGGCGGGCGTCTACCTGATCGGCCGCGTCGTCGTCTTCGAGGATCCGACGCTGACCGCGGCCCGCCCGGACCTGGCGATCCAGCACAGCGACGGCTCGGTCTGGGTCAACAACGCGGGCCTCGGCTGGGCGAACCCGTACGACAAGCGGGTCTGGAAGTACGTCGTCGGGATCGGCGAGGCCGCGGCGCGGGCGGGCTTCGACGAGATCCAGTTCGACTACGTGCGCTTCCCGAGCGACGGCCCGATCGAGAGCGCCGTCTTCCCGCGCAAGGTCGTCCGAGCCGATGGGCTGGACGATCGCACGCTTCGCCCACTACGCGACGCGGCAGCTCCATCCGCTCGGCGTGCGCGTCTCGGTCGACGTCTTCGGCCTCTCGGCGACCCACGACCTCGGCATCGGCCAGGTGCCCGGGCGGCTGGCGAAGTACGTCGACGCGGTCTACCCGATGGTCTACCCGTCGCACTACAACTCGGGCGAGTTCAACCTGCCCGACCCGAGCGCTGCGCCGGGGCAGACGGTCGCCCTCTCGCTCCGCGACTTCCGGAACGCGATGCTCGGCCGCAAGGCGCAGCTGATCCCCTGGCTCGAGGACTTCTCGCTCACGAGCCCGCATCCCGCGCTGGCGGACGTCCGCGCGCAGATCGACGCCGCGCGCCGCGCCAAGACCAGCGGCTTCCTCCTCTGGAACCCGGAGGGCGTCTACACGGAGCAAGTCCTCAAGTAGGCTCCAGGCGCAAGCAACTCGCTCTGGAGGCACCTCAAGTGACGCAGACGTACGACGAGCTCAAGAACCGACTGGCGACGATTCACGACCTGCGGATGGCGCAGGCGATCCTGGGCTGGGACCAGCACACGAAGATGCCGCCGAAGGGCGCCGAGCTGCGGGCCGAGCAGCTGAGCACGCTCGATCGGTTCACGCACGAGCTCTTCATCGACGACGAGATCGGACGTCTGCTGGACGAGCTGCGCGACTACGAGGAGAGCGCGGGGTACGACTCCGACGAGGCGAGCCTGATCCGCATCGCGCGGCGCGACTACGACAAGGCGAAGCGGGTGCCTGCCGAGCTGCGCGCCGAGATGACGCGGACCGGCGCGAACGCGCTGCCGGCCTGGATCGAGGCGCGCGAGAAGTCGGACTTCTCGATCTTCCTGCCCCACCTGAAGAAGAACGTCGAGCTCACGCACCGCTACATCGACTGCTTCGACGGCATGGGCTTCGAGTCCGCCTACGACGTCCTGCTGGACGACTTCGACGAGGGCCTGACCGCCGACGAGGTGCGCACGGTCTTCGACGAGCTCAAGCGCGAGCTCGTGCCGCTGATCGCGCAGATCGGCGAGAACGCCGACCGCGTGGACGACTCGTCGCTGCGCGGCGACTTCCCGATCGAGCAGCAGCGCGCGTTCTCGCTCAAGGTGCTCGAGCGGATGGGCTTCGACCACGAGAGCTGGCGGCTCGATCCGACGGTGCACCCGTTCGCGATGAGCGCGGGCACGAAGGACATCCGGCTGACGACGCGCTACGACGAGACCGACCTCGCGGTCAGCCTGTTCGCATCGATCCACGAGTTCGGCCACGGCTTCTACGAGGCGGGCGTCGACCCGGCCTACGAGCGCACGTCGCTCTCGTCCGTGACGTCGATGAGCCTCCACGAGTCGCAGAGCCGCATGTGGGAGAACCTCGTCGGCCGCGGCCTCCCGACGTGGCGCTTCTTCTACCCGCAGCTGCAGGCCGCGTTCCCGGCCCAGTTCGGGGACGTCGACCTCGAGACGTACTACGGCGCGATCAACAAGGTCGAGCCGTCCTTCATCCGCGTCGAGGCGGATGAGGCGACCTACAACCTGCACATCATCCTGCGCTTCGAGCTCGAGCAGGAGATCCTCGCCGGCGATCTGTCGCTCGAGGACCTGCCCGAGGCGTGGAACGCGCGGATGGCGGACTACCTCGGGGTCGATGTCCCGGACGACACCCACGGCGTGCTGCAGGACATCCACTGGTCCGGCGGCGCGTTCGGGTACTTCCCGACGTACTCGCTCGGCAACGTGATCTCGGTGCAGCTCTGGGACAAGGCCCGCAGCGAGCTGTCCGATCTCGACGCGCAGTTCGAGCAGGGCGAGTTCGGCGATCTCTCCGGCTGGCTGCGCGAGAACCTGCATCGCCACGGGCGCAAGTACACGTCGAAGGAGATGCTGGAGCGGATCACGGGCGGCGGGATGGACCCGGGGCCGTACATCCGGTACCTGAAGTCGAAGCTCGGCGAGATCTACGGGCTGCCGGTCGAAGCCGCACGCCGGCGTAACGGGCGCGCGCTAGCGTGCGCCGATGAGTTCCGCGCCGCTTCCGGGCGGTCCTATTCGCTCGACCCATCGACAAGGAGGCAACGTGCCAGGCGTCTCGCAACTCGGCAGGGTGATCATCCCGGTGTCCGACCAGGACGCGGCGATCGCCTTCTACACGGACAAGCTCGGCTTCACGCTCAGCGCGGATCAGCCCTACGGCGAGGGCGACCGCTGGGTCGAGGTCACGCCGCCGGGCGGCGGGGCGGCGATCGCGCTCTCCCGCGGAATGGGCGAGTACCAGCCCGGCCGCGAGACCGGGATCGCGCTCAGCTCGCCGGACCCGAAGGCGGACCACGAGGAGCTGAAGGCGAAAGGCGTCGAGGTCGACGAGGAGCTGATGGGCGGCGACGGCCGTGCCGCTGCTCTTCATGTTCCGCGACGGAGACGGCAACGGCCTGATGATCGTGCAGGAAGGGAGCTAGCCAGCTCTTTCGCGTAGCGCCGGCCCGTGTGCTCGTAACCGAGCGCTTCGTAGAACGCATGCGCGTCGGCCCGGCGGTGGGCCGTGTTCAGAACCATGAACTTCCCGCCGCGTCGGCGCGCCTCGGCCTCCAGGGCGTCCATCCCGCGACGGCGGAAGCGCTGACCGACGACGAGCCCGCGACCTCGCAGCCGGCTCGTCGCGCTCGACGAGGTTCTGCACGTGCAGCGCGGCGAGGCCCGCGAGCTCCGAGTCGACCTCGGCGACGATCATCCACGTGACGGATCGGCGATCCGCTCGAGCCGCTCGGCCGCCTGGCGGGTGAGGACGGATAGCCGAGCTCGCCGAGCAGCGCGGCACCGGCGCGTCGTCCGCGGTTCGCGGATCGTTGCCGCGATGCCACTAGGCGCCGCGGTGCTTCGGCTTCTGCCACCAGAACCGCTTGCGAGGCTCCTCCGCTTCCTCGAGCTCGGCGAGTGACGTGCCGCCGTAGTTGCGGAGCGTGAAGTCCGCCTGGGCGACGAAGCCGACCGCTGTCAGCGAGAAGGTCAACGGCCGGGTCGTGATCTCCCAGCCCTCGAGTGGACCTGGGTCGGCGAGCTTCGCCTGCTCGTCCTCGTTTCGCACCTCGAAGACGGCAAAGCCTCCGTGCGGCTGCCCGATGAAGTGGTCGTGCGAGACGATCTGGCCACGGCCGCTCTGGCCGATGTACTCGTTGAGCAGCTCGTTCGCGTCGCGCGCGGACATGCCCTCGGGCGCGAGTG
>CAVVPT010000009.1:0-91071 GCA_963750125.1 uncultured Chloroflexia bacterium
ATTGGGCGGGCTACGCCGCAGACTTTTGCCACTTACACACCGCTCGCCTGTTAGGGCCTAACGACGCACCGTCTGCGTAGATGGCGGCGAACCAGCGCGGACTGCCGCTTCGAGGGCGATGTCGGGCGGGGTACCTACCGAGACAGTCTCGCGTGGGACGGCTACCGTGAACGCATGACCGCACGACTTGACGTTGTCGGCATCGTCGTCGACGACATGTCCCGCTCACTCGCGTTCTATCGCCGGCTCGGGTTCGACCTGGCATCGGAAGCGGACAAGGAGCCGCACGTGGAGGCGGCGCTGCCGGGTGGCCTGCGGATCGCCTGGGACACAGCGGACACGATCCGCTCGTTCGACCCAGGCTGGACACCGCCATCGGGTGGGCATCGGATCGGCCTGGCATTCGTGTGCGCTGATCCGGCCAACGTGGACGCCACCTACCAGGAGCTGATCACAGCCGGCTACCGCGGTCATCTGGAGCCGTGGGATGCCTTCTGGGGTCAGCGCTACGCCACGGTCCTCGACCCGGATGGCAACAGCGTGGACCTGTTCGCGCCATTGCCGCCGACGAACGGCTGATTACGAGTCCTGGATTACCGACAGGATGTTGCCGGAAGGATCCCTGAACCAGGCCTGCCACGGGCCGGGGTGGGCAATGCCCTTCTCGTTGGTTTTGATCGGGCCCTGGTCGTAGCGTTCGAACGTGACGCCGGCCCTCGTGAGCCGGTCCACGGTCGCCTCGATGTCGTCCACGGGGAAGTTCAAGATGGTGTGCGCCGCCGGCACGTGGCCGGGCTTTATGTACGCCAGCACCGAATAGCCGTTCACGGCCTGGATTGACAGCAGACTGTCGCCGACCTCCACGACCCGGAGACCGAGCGTGTCGGCGTAGAACGCCTTGGCCGCCGGAATGTCGTCGACGGCGAATCCGGCGAAGAGGGGTGAGTTCGTGAGCATGGGTTCTCCTCTGTACGCTGTGCAGCGTTAGACCTCCGGCATTGCGCGGATTCATCGGTGGAGGGCGCATGGACTACAAGCTCGAAGTCGTGGTCGTTCCGGTCAGCGATGTCGATCGGGCGAAGCGGTTCTACAGCGAGCAGTGCGGGTTCAACGTCGATCTCGACACCGAGAACGGTGGCATGCGGGTCGTCCAGCTGACGCCCCCGGGGTCGGCCTGCTCGGTCACGATCGGTACCGGGATCACGACCTCCCAGCCGGGCTCCTACCAGGGCCTGCAGCTCGTCGTGACGGACATCGAGGCGGCCAGCGCCGAGCTCACCGCGCGCGGCGTGGAGGTTGGCCCGATCCGTCACTTCGAGGACGGCGACTGGCTCGACGGGAAGGGCGGGCCGTGGAACTCGTTCGCGAGCTTCGCCGACGCGGACGGCAACGGCTGGATCCTGCAGGAGACGCCGAACCGGTAACGGGCTAGAAGGCGCGCCTCAGGAAGTACAGCCCGGCAAGGATGACGACGGCCAGGAGCAGGAGCATTCCGGGCGGAAGCGCCGCGACCTCGTGCGCGGTGTTGTTCACGAAATTGACCGCACCGGCGCCCAGGTCGGCGCTGCCGCTCCCGACCCCCGAACCCTGCCCGGCGGCCTTCGAGCCCTGATCAACCGCGTTCCCGTATTCGACCATGTGCGGATCATCGCACCCGACGCAAGGGCTTCCCCGGGCTCAGCGAGCCCCGGCGTGGCCCTTGGCGAGATGCTTCCCGTTGGCGCCCGCCTTGTAGCCGAGCTTGAACCGCTCGAGCATCGGTCGGACCGCGTCACGGACGTGTTCCTTGCTCTTGCCTTTCGGGATCGAGCGCTGCGCCTGGACGGCGGCGGCGTTCAGTTCGGGACGCGTGGTGCTGAACAACCACGTGTCGAACAGTTCGTCAAGTTGCTGGTGCGAAACCTGCTCGGCCAGCGCGATGAACTCGTCGGTCGTGACGTTTCCGCCGGCCTCCTTGCGAGCCCATTGCTGCAGGATCCGGAAGAAGTCACGATCGCCGACCTGCATGCGCAGGACATGAAGGGTCATTGCGCCGCGGTAGTAGACCGGGCTGTCGAAGAGACGTTCCGTTCCCGGGATCGCCAATCGGCAGCTCCCAGAAATCGGTGCTCTCTGCCGGGAAGATCTCGTTGTAGAAGATGTCGAAGATCTCCTGTTCGGTCGCCTCACCTTCGTGGGCGCTCCACAACCACTCCGCGTACGTGGCGAATCCTTCGTTGAGCCAGATGTGCTGCCACTGCTCGACGGCGAGCGAGTCGCCGACCCACTGGTGGGCCAGTTCGTGCACGATCACGCCGTAGTTCGGGCCCCCGAAGGTGAAGAAGACCGGGGAATAGACAGGCCGCGTCTGGTTCTCCAGGGCGAACCCGGTGAAGACGTTGTCGACGATGCCCCCAGCGGCCATGAACGGGTAGGTCCCGAACACGTCGCTCAGGAAATCGATGATCTCGGGCTGGCGGGCGAACGAGGCCTTCGCCGATTCGCCGGGGAGCGGCGGCGGAGGCGGTGGGAGAAGCTCGGTGATCGGCGTCCACGAGTTCTCATTCGGCCCACTGCCCTCGGGAGGATCGGCGACGACCCAACCGTCGAGCGTGTCGCCGTCGTCCTCGAACGAGGTCGAGCCGGCTCCCGAGGAGACGACGAGGTTGTCGAGCGTCACCCCGCGGGTCTGGAACCCCGGGTCGCTGGCGTAGGTGATCGAGATCTCGATCTGGATCGGGTCCGGTCCCGCGTTGGGTAGCGCGAACTGCCAGCTCTCCCAGTCGAAACCCTCGCCGCTGACCGCCCACCATTCGCCGGAGGTCCCGACGGGATCACAGGTGAGGAAGTCGTCCTCGGGATCCTCCGGGTCGCCAGGGTCCAGGACCGGCGTGAGGTAGTGGTCCAGGAACGGGTTCGCATCGATGATGTCGGGGCATGCGCCCACGTTCTGATTGGTGAACTGGTTCTGCTCCTCGAGCGTCGTCCAGTCGTCACCACCGGCCGTTCGAGCCTCCACGAACAGGAAGTCCAATGCCTGTTCGGTGTCGTGGAAGGTGTCGAACGACAGCATCGAGCCGCCCGGTGGCACGTCGAGGACGCGCGTCAGCCGCTTGTACGAGTTGTCGGCCACGTCCGAGAACAGCATCTGCGCGCCGTCGGTTGGCTCGATGAGAGGTGGCTCGGGCGGCGGCGGAGGCGGCTCCACCGTGGCGAAGACATCCCACGTGTTCTCGTTCGGTCCGCTGCTCTCAGGCGGGTCGGTTGCGACCCACCCGTCCAGTTGATCGCCGTCGTCCTCGAACGAGGTAGAGCCTTCGCCCGTGGACACCACGAGGTTGTCGAGCGCGACGCCGCGGAATTGGACGAATGCGTCGCTCGCGTATGAGATCGAGATCTCGAGGTCGATCGTATCGGTCCCAGTGTTCGGCAGATCGAACGACCACGACTCCCAGTCGAAGCCCTGGCCCGTTGCGGCCCACCATTCACCTGAGGATCCGGTGGGATCGCACGTGTACTGGTCATCCTCGGGAGTTTCAGGGTCGCCCGCGTCGATCAGGATGGGTGTCAGGTAGTGATCGAGGAACGGGTTGTCGAACATGAAGAACCACGGGCAGGCGCCGATGTCCTGGTTCGTGAAGCCGTTCCGCTCCTCGAGCGTCGTCCAGTCGTCGCCGCCCGCCGTTCGCGCTTCAACGAAGAGGAAGTCCCAGCCGGGCTCGGTGTCATGGAACGTGTCAAACGACAGCGTCGCACCGCCCGGTGGGACCTCGATGACGCGGGTCAGGCGCTTGTACGATGCAGACTCTTCCTGCGAGGTGGCTTGCGAGAACAGCAACGCGTCCCCGTCCGTCGGCAGGATCGGCTGCGGTGGGACCGGCGGCTCGAACAGCGCCGGGTCGATCGCGTCCCAGTACGGCAGCCCCCGTGCCTTGTAGTGGTCGATCTCGAGTTCGCCGATACTCACCGTCGCGAGGTATGTCGCCATCGGATCGACGGCATCCCAGGTCCATGTCGTCCAGCCGTCGCTTGTTGTCTGGCGCTCGAGGACGCCGTTGGCCACGGCTTCGAGCCCTTCGGGCACGGTCCAGTGGAACGTGAACGAGGCCTTGTCGGTGGGATGGTCGTTGGCCGGGAACCACGTTGCGGCGCCATGTGGCTCGCCCACGATGACCGCGCCGTCGTCGGTGTGGAGGAACCCGGACTCGCCGAGTTCCTGGAGCGTTTCCGGGACGCCGCGATACTCGACCGTGACGGTGAACGCCGCCTTGTTCCTGATGCCGGTGGTCGGCGCGATCGTCAGCTCCTGACCGTCGCGGCTCCAGGCCGCGTTCGCACCGTCGACTTCGACAGAATCGATCGTCAGGCCGATGAAGTCGAGGTTGAACGCCGACAGGTTCTGGGTCGCCCGAGCCTCGATCGTCGCTGTCCCAGACAGCTGGTCGGTCTCCGGGTCATAGGTGAGGTCCAGGTCGTAGTGAGCGACGTCATACCCGCCGTTCCCGTCGAGCGGGTAGTACGGATCGCCGACTCCCGGCGCGCCCGGCGTGTAGACGGTGGGCGGGGCCGCTCCGGGCAACACGATCGCACACAGCGCAATGGAAACGACGAGCGCGAGCCGCCGAGCCATGATCCCTCCCAGCCCGGGCGGACGGTCCCTCTGCGCGTTCTACGCTTCCCCAACGCGCGCCCACCGTTAAACCCGGTCGTTGTGCGCACAGTACTCCCGGGCCGACCCGGCGTCACCTTGCAATTTTCTCGGATCGGATCCAGGTCGAAAGAGGAGGGATCGAGATGGCCTACGACGAGCAGCTCGCCGAGCGAATCCGCGGCGCGCTTCGCGGCCGTGAGGCGGTGACCGAGCGGAAGATGTTCGGTGGCATCGCGTTCATGGTCAGCGGCAACATGGCGGTCGGAGTGATCCGCGACGACCTGATGGTGCGGGTCGGGCCAGACGCCCACGATGCGGCGCTTGCACAGCCGCACGTCCGCGTCATGGATTTCGCCCACCGGCCGATGAAGGGGATGATCTACGTCGCGCCCGCTGGTGTCGCAACCGATCCCGAGCTGACCCGCTGGGTCGACGCCGGCGCTGAGTTCGCCGGGACCCTGCCGCCCAAGTGAGACCGACCCTCGCCTCAGTCCAGGCCGACGGGACCAGCTAGCGGCCGACCTCGATGCGGCCGTTCCAGAGCTGGTACGGCGAGAAGAACGAATCGCGGTGGATGACCTTGCCGTTCCTGTCGCGGACGACGCGGTTCACTGTGACGTTCATGCCGTTGGCCGCGTACTCCGTCTGTTCGCGCTCTCCGGGCTTGAGGGTCGAGACGGACACGGTCTTCGTCGTTGCCTGGCGGACGTTGCGCACCTGCGGCTGACCGATGCTCACGGTCCTGCCGTCATCGGTGCCCCAGATTTCGAACCGGACATAGCCTGCGCTGCCACCGCCGCGAATTTTGACGCCACGGATCAGGACCGCTGTCTTCATGTCGTTCGCAAACGACATCGTCTGCGCGTTGGACACCGTGGCATCGAGGCCGAGAGGATAGCGCTCGATGTAGTAGCGATGGTTGTCGCGGGCGCCCATCGTGAGCCCGGCACGGAGCGCGGCGTTGAATAGCGTCGTCGACGCCGAGCACATCCCGCCGCCCATCGCCCCGGTCGGATCCGTGTGGTCGCCTGCGATGAAGCCGCCGAGGCCGAACCCGCGCGCCGTGGTCACCGGCCCAAGCCCGCTCCACCACTCGAAGCGCTGGCCCGGCTTGAGCACGGTCCCGTTGATGATCTGCGCAGGTAGCCAGATGTTTGCGCCAAAGTGGTTGCGCTCACTGATCGGGAAGTACGTCTGCCACGAGCCGAGCCGCTTCATGAGCGGCGCCTTCTTCGTGGCCTGCTCGGTCGTCAGCTTCGGTGCCTGAGCCGCGATCACGACCTTCACGGCCTTCGGCGCCTCGCCACCGGCTCGTCGTTCCAGCTCGGCGACGATCGCGGCGGCCGTCGCCTTCGTGGCGAGCTTGCGGCCGTCGTGCCCCGCAATGACCCCGAAGATCGATCCCGACTTGCTGCGCAGGTACTGGGCCGAGACCGGGGTCCGGGCAACGTCCTTTTTCGTCGTGCGCAACGCCTTCGGGATGGCGGCCTCGTTGATGGCCGGCTCCAGCGCGCCCCCGGGCGCCGTCGTGAACGTGATCCAGCTGCGGACCTTGGCGGCAGGGATCTTCCAGCGTCCGCCGGCTCCCTTGACGATGACGGCCTTGCCGACCCACGTCGCCGCCTTCTGCGCCTGCAGCACATCCTCGTCACTCCGCTCAGGCTCGACCGGGATTGCGGCGGCCTGGATGGGGACCTCCGGCGGGGCATTCGCACTCCCGACGAGCGCCAAGGCGTTGGACTGGACGGCCGGGACATCGAAGGTCCAGCCCGGACGCGAATGGAACACTCGTACGCCGCGCGGGCCCATTCCAATCTCCGCGTTGACTGCGCGTGCCTCGAGTGGCGTGAGCCCTGCCGCAATCGCCGCGCGCAGTGCCGCCTCGTCGAACATGACGGATGGTTCGAGCAACGTTCCGTTGAGAGCCAGCCGGACCTCGGCCAGGGCGCGCTCAACGACGCTTCCGTCGCGGCCGGTCGCGAGTGCGGTATCGACGAGCGCAGCGACATCGGCGCGGCGCGCGAACGTGCTGTAGTCCACCGCCACGTCGCCGGCGATCGTGTGAATCAGGACCTGGCCCTCGCCGTAGCCGCTGTATGCCTCCGCGAGGGCGGCTGTTGCCTGCGCACGGTCGAGCCCTGACAGGTCCGTCGCGCCCACCTGCACACCGGGCAGGATGCGGCTCTCGTAGCTGAGGTCCCAGGCGACGAGCGCGGCAGTCGCGACGAGGAGGGACAGGGCGAGCCCGATGAGGAACGCGAGAAGCAGGCGCTGCACCACGCGCGCCTTGCTGCGCTGGATGGCCTCGCCGACCGGCGTCTCGAGTGCCGGTTGCTGGATGTCGCTGACGGCGGTCATGGTCCGCGCCCTCTGGGCCCCCTGTTCGACGATTGTGACGGCATCATCGGCCCGCCGTCCACCTGGTTGCGACCGGTCAGTCGTCCTGCAGGAAGGTGGTGCTTTTGGTCAACACGCAACTCGCCGCCGGTGAGTCCGGCGTCGGGATTGAGACGCATCGCATCGCCATGTGTTTCGGCGCTCCGCGACCACGTCGAGGCCAGGCGTCACGCGATCAGTTCGAGCAGCTCGCCGACACGGGCGATCTGCTCGGGCGTCCGATACAGCGCGTTGTTGAAGGTGAAACCGGTGAAGCCGGCGTCGAGGTAAGGCCGGATCTCGTCGACCATCTGGCTTGGTGTCCCGATCTTGATGAAGGGTCGGCGGTCCGCAGGCATGCGCTCGAGGAAGGAGTCCGCCTCGGCGTCGTCGGCGGCGACGATGACCGGCGCGCCGATCGTCCGCTCGATCGTTTCCGGATCGCGCCCGATTTCCGCGCAGTGGCGCTCGAGGACCTCCGTCTTGTGGCGAAGCGCGTCGAGACCGATCGCGAACCAGTGCGTCATGTCGGCGTGCTTTGCCGCAATCCGCAGGGTCCGCTGTTCGCCACCACCGCCCACGAGGATCGGCGGACCCTTCGGCTGGACCGGGCGTGGCACGTTGAGGGCCTCGCTGATGCGGTAGTAGCGGCCCTCGAACGACGGCTGGTCCTCGGTGAACATTGCCCGCGCGATCGTGAGCGCCTCGTCGAGCCGGTCCATCCGCTCGCGAAGTGGCGGAAACTCGAAGCCGTAGCCCGCGTGCTCGACGTCGTTCCAGGCCGCACCAAGCCCGAAGATCGCCCTGCCGCCCGACAGGACGTCAAGGGTCGTCGTGGTCTTCGCGAGCAGCGCCGGATTGCGGTACGTGACCCCGGTCACGAGCGTGCCCAGCCGGACTCGGGTGGTCTCACGCGAGAGCGCCGCCAACGTCGACCAGGCCTCGAGCATCGGATCGGACACGGAACCGACGCCCGGGATCTGGTAGAGGTGATCCATCACGGTGACGAGACTGAATCCCGCCTGCTCGGCGGCGCGCGCCTGTTCGACGATCCGGTCGAAGAGGCGCTCGTCCGGTGCGTCCGTGAACGTGTAATGCGGAAGATGCAGGCCGAACCAGGGCTTCATGTTGGCCTCCGGAATGATGGCGTGGGCAGTCGCCGTCAATCATGATCCCCCAATGAGCGCCGTGCCGTCGCTGCCCAGGCGGATCGGCGGGGTCGCGGTCCCGCACGACGAGGTCTCGGCTGCAACCTGGGCGTGGGCCAACCGCTCGCTGCCGCGTTACCTGCTCGCGCACTCGATCCGGGCGTACTGCTGGGGCGCCGCGATCGGGGCCCGAGAAGGGTGGCGCTTCGATCGGCGGATCCTGTGGACGTCGTCGCTGTTCCACGACAACGGCCTGCGCCGACTCGGCCGCAACACGATGTGCTTCGAGGTGGAGGGGGCGGAGGTCGCGCGGCGGCTCCTCGAACGGATGGTGATGCCGGCGGATCAGGCTGAGCGCGTCGCGATCGCGATCATCCTCCACATGCAGCCGGGCGTGACCCTCGACGACGGCGTCGAGGCCGTCCTGCTCGACCGGGCGACCGGCCTGGGTGTTCGGGGCGCAGAGTTCGAGCTCGTGAACGACGTGCGCGACGCGGTGGTGCGCGCGTATCCACGCGGAGCGTTCGACCGCTTCTTCCTTGACGCGATCCGACGGGAGGCCGCCCAGCGCCGGGAGTGCCAGAGCGCGCGACTTCTGAACGAGGCCGGCCTCGCCGCGTGGATGGCCCGGTCACCCTGGCGCACCACGCGGTGAGGCATCGCGAACGTTGGGTCAGCGAGTGACGATCACGGCCTCGAGATATTCGCTCGGCACGACCATCGTGCCGTCGTCGGTCCGGTTGAAGCGCGCGATGTTCTCGAGCAGGTCGGCCTCGAAGGCAGCGCGCCCCTCATCGCCGACGGCCTCGAATGCCTTCAGGGTCGGACCGTAGTAGCGCCGCCAGTAGTCGACCCAGGTCTGTGGCGAGCGGTAGCGGAACGTCATGTGCCGCTTCTCGAGGCGTAGCTCGGCGATCGCGTCCCCAAAGAGCTCGCGTAGGCGATCCTCGGTGCCCCACTGGATCGGGGAGCGGAGGCCGGCGGGCGGCGGCACGTGCTTGCCGATCACTTTGAACACGTTCCCGATGTAGCCCTCGGGCGTGTGCGTGACGAGCCCGATCTTGCCGCCGGGCCTGGCGACCCGCGCAAGCTCCGATGCGGCGGCCTCCTGGTTCGGCGCGAACATCGAGCCGAAGACCGACGTGACCACGTCGAAGCTGTCGTCCTCGAACGGGATCGCCTCGGCGTCGCCGTCCTCGAACTGGGCCTGCACGCCTTCGGCGATGGCGCGCTCGCGCGCCCGTTCCAGCAGCGCCGGCACGTAATCGATCCCGACGACTTCGCAGCTGCGGCGGGCCGCCGCGAGGGCCGCATTTCCGCTGCCGGTCGCGACGTCGAGCACGCGATCGGTGGAATGGACGTCGAGCGCCTCGATCAGCTGCTCGGCAGCGAGCAGGATCTGGGTGCCGATCATGTGGTAGTCGCCGCTCGCCCAGGTCGCCTGCTGGCGCCGCTTGATGGCGGCGAGGTCCGGAGCGCCGGCTGTGGCCATGGTCATGTGCATCCCCTTGTGTTGCTGTTGGCGTCGGTAGCAACAAAGACTCAGACTAAGGGATCGGCAACATCGGCCAACGTCCGTCCTGAGTCACCGGCCACCGCTTCAATTGCACAGATGGAGCAAGTGGCGGAAAGGTTCACGTGCCGGCCACGACCGTCGACGAGTATCTCGCCTCGCTTCCAGCGGCGCGGCGCGGCCCGATGGAGGAACTGCGGCGCACGATCCGTCAAGAGGCGCCCGCCGCCATCGAAACGATCGCGTACGCGATGCCCGCGTTCCGCAGCGCGAAGGGCCGCTTCCTCGTTTCGTACGACGCGTTCAAGGCGCACTACAGCCTCTTCCCGTCGACGACAGCGATGGAGGCCGAGCTCGGCGACGACCTGCGACCGTACCTGGCCGGAAAGGGGACGATCCGGTTCCCGGCCGATCGGCCGATCCCGCTCGGGCTCGTGGAGCGAATCGTGAAGGTCAGGGTCGCCGAAGTGGAGGCCAGGGAGTCGTCTCGCGACGACGGGCGCTCCTAGGCGTCTGGTCGACGGCCTCGCACCGCCCACGCCCGGGCAGTGAGCCGGATGGTCCCGTCTGGCTCCTCGGCCAACGACGCACGAAGCTTGTCGCGCAGGGCCGTGCGGGCCGGCTCGTCGAGCGAAACGACGTACGAGGGCGCCGGGCCGGTTCCGCGCAGGAACGGCGTCCACAGGTCGTCGAAATCGCGGAAGACCGTCGGCACGTCGATCGGCAGGTCGTCGACGTCGACCAGGTCCGCCGCCTCGAACGCTGCGGCGAGCCGGCCCTCGTGGGTGATCGGGAAGCGGACGCCCTCGTCGTGGGCGCGCATCTCGGGATCCAGCGCGATCGCCGCTTCGAAGAACCGGCGTAGTAGCTGCATGCCGGCGGCGTAGTCCCACACGTAGCCGGCGACGATTCCCCCGGGCCGGACGACCCGCAGCGCCTCCGCCATCGCCGCGCCGAGGTCCGGCACGAAGTTGAGGACGAGCCCGGCCACGACGGCGTCGAACGAGGCGTCATCGCACCCTGTCGAGTCGGCGGTACCGACACGGAACGTGACGCGCGGGTCCGCGACCGCCTCCCGGGCATGGTCGACGAACGGTTGCGATGGATCGACGCCAACCACGGAAGCCGGGTCGCGGCGGTCAAGGATCGTCCGAGTGAGGATCCCGGTCCCGCACCCGACGTCGAGCCAGCGGATGCCGGCTGGCTGTGCGAGCCAGTCGACGAACTCCGGCGCGACCAGTCGGCTCCAGCGGCCGATGTATCCCTCGTAGGCGGCACCGCTCGCCCAGCGGTCACCGGTCGACACGCTCATCCGAACTCGGTCTCCTTGACGACGCGGCCCTCCCGGTCGAACGTCTTCCACGTTCCGATCTGCCGGCCGCGATCGAACCATCCTGCGCGCATCAGCGATCCGTCGGTCCGGAAGAACTCCCAGGGACCGTGCATCTGCCCGTCGAGGTTCGCGCCGCGGTACTTGACCTTGCCGTTCGCGTATTGGGTGACTTCGGGTTCCGGCAACGGCTGCTCGGGCATGGGCTCAGTATCGCCGACCCAGACCGTCAACCCCAATTTCGGAACGCTAGGCTTGGACCGATGCAGCCCGAAACGCGCTACGTCCGCCTCGGAGATCTGCACCTGGCCTACCAGGTGCTGGGCGAAGGTCCGCCGGACATCCTCCTGCTCGACCAATGGTTCGGCAACGTCGAGGCGCAATGGGACGTCCCACCGATGGCCGCGCTGCGCGAACGACTCGCGTCGTTCGGCCGCTTGATCATGTTCGACAAACGTGGCACGGGCCTGTCGGACCCGATCCCGACGTCCGCCCTCCCGACTCTCGAGGAGTTCATGGCCGACATCCCGGCCGTGCTGGACGAGGTCGGGTCGGCTCGCGCCGCCGTGATCGCGAACATCGGCGGCGGGATCCTCGCGATTCCGTTCGCTGCCGCCCATCCGGAGCGCGTCACGAGCCTGATCCTGGTCGATTGCTTCGCCCGGTTCCAGGTCGCGGACGATTTCCCGATCGGTGCCCCCGAGGCGGCCGTCGTCGATGCGCTCGCGGTGGCTGAGGCCCAGACCGGGCAAGGAATCATGCTCGACTTGTTCGCGCCGAGCGTCTCCGGCGACGAGCGCCTGCGACGCGCCTGGTCACGGTACGAACGCCACGCCGCCACGCCGGGCAGCACCGTCGCGATCGTTCGACTGATCTACGAGAGTGACGTCCGGGACGTGCTCCCGGCAATCCGCGTCCCGACGCTCGTCATCCACCGAGCGAACCCGCTCGGCTTCGGCGCGGATCACGGCAGGTACCTGGCCGAGCACATCGAAGGATCGACCTACCTCGAGCTGCCCGGCACCGACAACCTGATCTGGGCCGGCAACCAGGAAGCCATCGTCTCGGAGATCGGTGCCTTCGTCACCGGCGTTCGCCCGACACCGGAGCCGAACCGGGTCCTTGCCACGGTCCTGTTCACCGACATCGTCGGCTCCACGAAGCTCGCCGCGGAGCTGGGCGATGCGCGTTGGCGGGAGGTCCTCGGCGAGCACGATCACCTGACCCGGCGTCAGATCGAGCGCTTCGGCGGCCATGCCGTGAAGACCGTCGGCGACGGCGTCCTGGCCACGTTCGACGGCCCGGCGAGGGCGGTCCGCTGCGCCGCGGCAATCCGGGACGACGTCGCCCAGCTCGGCATCGTCGTCCGGGCCGGATTGCACACCGGCGAGATCGAAGTCCAACCCGAGGACGTGGCCGGGCTGGCGGTCCACATCGGTGCAAGGATCGCCGCGCTCGCGGGTCCACGCGAGATTCTGGTGTCGAGCACGGTGCGGGATCTCGTGGTCGGATCCGGGCTCGAGTTCGATGAGCGAGACGAGCATGAGCTCAAGGGCGTGCCCGGGACCTGGCGGGTCTTCTCGGTCCGCTTGTAGCTGCAATTCGGCAGCGCGTGACGCCGTGTACCGTTCGCCTCCATGACGGCGACCCAGGAAGCACCGGCGCAGGAGAGCGTCCGGGTTCGGCAGTTCGATGCCGACCGGCACGATCAATCACTCGGGCTTGATGAGGCGCTCGAGTCCAAACCGACTGAACGTCAGCTGCTCTGGATCGACATCGCCGAGGAGATCGATGCCGCACAGGCGCAGCAACTGGCGGACGCGTTCGAGCTCGACCAGTCCACCGTCCGTGCCCTCGAGACCCCGGGCGACATCCCGCATCTCGCCGTCCACGGGTCGTATCTTCACGTCCGCGTCGGGGTCGAACCGAACGATCGCGAGCCGGAGGCGACGCCATGGCTCGACATCGTCGGCGGGGGCAACGTCGTCATCACCAGCCATCGCAGGCCGATCCAGTTCCTGGACGACATGGACGATCGCATCGAAACCGACACGACCTTCGGGCTGCTCGACGCGAGCACCTTCATCGCATCGCTGCTGGGCGCGGCGGTGACGAGCTACTTCGCCGCGGTCGATGCGATCGAGGACGACGTCGACGTGCTCGACGCGAAGTCGCTCCGCGACGACGGGCGCCAGAAGCTCCTCGACGATCTGGTGGTCGTGCGTCGTCGGATCGCCCGGCTGCGCCGGGTTCTCACCGATCACCGCCAGGTGTTCGCGTCGCTCGCCGGGGCGGAGCTCGCGAAGCTGACCGACAACCCGGACAGTGCCGAGGCGTTCAAGTCGGTCGCCGAGCGCTTCGATTCGGCGATCGGTGCGGTCGAGGACAGCCGGGAGGTCCTGATCGGTTCGTTCGACGTCTATATGACACGCACGGCGCAGCGCACCAACGACATCATGAAAGTGCTGGCGCTCGCCACTGTCCTGCTCCTTCCGGGCTCCGTGGTGGCGGGGCTGCTGGGCATGAACATGCTCATCCCACTGCCCGAGGACAATCCGATGAGCTTTTGGTTCGTCGTGAGCGGCGTGGCGATCTTCGCAGTCAGCATCCTGGTGATCGCCCGGGCCCGTCGCTGGCTGTGACACGGGCATGCCTGGAGCGCGCATGACCTCCTCAAGCACCGACTCCGCCTCCTGGTGGCGAGATGCCGTCACGTACCAGGTCTACCCACGCAGCTTCGCCGACGGGGACGGCGACGGCGTCGGCGACATCGCCGGAATCCGCAGCCGCCTTGCGTACATCCGGGACCTCGGCGTCGACGCGATCTGGCTGAACCCGTGGTATCCGTCGCCGATGGCAGACGCCGGCTACGACGTCGCCGACTACCGCGCCATCGACCCGCTGTTCGGGACCCTGGCCGAGGCCGAGGCGCTCATCGCCGAGGCGCGAGCGCTGGGCTTGCGCGTGCTGCTCGACATCGTGCCGAATCACATGTCGAGCGAGCACCCATGGTTTCACGCCGCGCTGGCGGCGGGAGCGGGGTCCCACGAGCGGGAGCGCTTCCTGTTCCGACCCGGACGCCGCAACGGCGCGCAGCCGCCGAACGACTGGGAGAGCGTGTTCGGCGGGTCAGCCTGGACGCGAATCCGCGAGCCCGACGGAAAGCTCGGGGAGTGGTACCTGCACCTCTTCGACCCGGGTCAGCCGGACCTGAACTGGTCGGAACCGGATGTCCACGCCGAGTTCGAATCGGTGCTGCGCTTCTGGTTCGACCGCGGAATCGCCGGCTTCCGGATCGACGTCGCCAACGGCCTGCACAAGCAGGAGGACCTGCCCGACCTCGGGGAGCGGTCCGGACAGCCCGTGGAGGATGCGGGGGAGGATCACCCGTTCTGGGACCGCGACACCGTGCACGAGGTGTATCGCGAATGGCGTCGAGTCGCCGACTCGTATGCCGATCCGAAGATGTTCGTGGCCGAGGCCTGGGTCGCGACTTCTGAACGACTGGCGCGCTACGTCCGCCCCGAGCACCTCCACAGCGCCTTCAACTTCGACTTCCTGTTGACCCCGTGGCGGGCGCCGCACCTCCGGGCGAGTATCGATGAGGCGCTCGTCGCGCTCGCCGCTGTCAGCGCCGAACCGACGTGGGTGCTCTCGAACCATGACGTCGTCCGGGTCGTCAGCCGTCTCGGGATGGCGCAGCCCGACGAACGGCGTTGGCGAGAAGTGGAGGTGGAGGACGCGACGAAGTCGGACCTCGAGCTTGGCACGCGGCGCGCCCGTGCAGCCGCACTGCTGATGCTCGCGCTGCCGGGCGGTGCCTACGTGTACCAGGGCGAGGAGCTCGGGCTCGCGGAGGTCGTGGACCTGCCGGACGAAGTGCTCGCGGATCCTATCTGGGAGCGCTCCGGGCACACGCGGCGCGGTCGCGATGGAGCGCGCGTCCCACTGCCGTGGACGGCAGACGGCCAATCGTTTGGGTTCGGGCCGTCCAACGGCGCGCGACCGTGGTTGCCGCAGCCCGCCAACTGGGCCGCGATGGCCGCCGAGCGGCAGGCGGGCGACCCTGCCTCGATGCTGGAGCTTTACCGGGCGGCCCTCCGGATCCGGCGCGAGCATGCCGGGCTCGGTTCGGGGCCCATGCGCTGGCGCGACGCTCCGAAGGGAGTCCTGTCGATCGAGCGCGAGGGCGGGTTCGTGCTCGTCGCGAACGTGGAAGGAGCGGCGGCGGTCGAACTGCCGGAGCACGGGGAGGTGCTCCTTGCCAGCGGTCCCTTGCGGGGCTCCCGCCTCCCGCCCGATACGGCTGTCTGGCTGCAAACCTGACGGCCCGCGAGCCGATCAGCCCTCCGGTGGCGCCATCGGCGTCTGGAGCTGGAAGAAATTGCCGTCCGGGTCGGTGAACGTTGCGATCAACGAGCCCGGCATCTCGTCGAACCCGTACGGCTCGCGGACGACGGTCGCACCGGCTGCCTTGAACCGCTCGAAGTCACCCTGGACGTCGTCGCTCTCGATGTTCCAGATGAGCCGGCCCGGTTGGGGATTCTTGCCGTGCACTTCGCTGTGCGGGCCGACGGTCACCGCACCGCTGCCGACCAGCCAGACGGTGTAGCCGCTGTCCTCAAAGGTGGGTTTGCCGAACAGCTTCGTGTAGTACTCGGCCATGCGGGCCGGGTCCTCGGACCCAATGAGGATGCTGTTGAAATTCATGCGGCCTCCTTCGTGGCGGGATTCTCCCACCGTGGCATGGATCAGACAGGCGTCCGCTCATTGCGCGCAGCGGCGTCGGCGATCCGTCGGACGCGTTCCGCGCGTGTTTCGGGACGACGCGCCATCACGAGCGAGGTCAACAGTTGCTTGCGAACCGATGGCGGGAACGCCGCGAAGTTGGCTGCGGCCGAGGGCTGCGCGTCCAGCGCGTTGGCCAGATCGGCCGGTACCTCCAGCCGTTCGACGCTGTCGAGGAGCTCCCACGACCCGTTCGTCCTGGCTCGCTCGATGGCGGCCAGGCCGGCCGGTGCCATGCGGCCCTCGCCGATGAGTCGCTCGACGCGGGCCTTGTTCGTTGCCGCCCAGCCGCTGTTGGGCTTGCGCGGTGCGAAGTACTGCTTGCCGCGCTCCTCGTCGATCGTGCCGGCCGTGCCGTCGATCCAGCCGAAGCAGAGCGCTTCCTCGACGGCCTCCTCGTAGCCGAGCCTCCGCTTGCCCGAACGCGTTCGCCACGTCACAAGCCACACGCCTGACGACGTGGCGTGGTTGGCCTCGAGCCACGCGCGCCATGTCGCGCGGTCCTCGACGAACACCTCCGGGGCGTCGGCAAGCGGACTCATGAGCCCTGCGCCATGCTCCAGATCGTCCAGTACTGCGTGCGCAGGCGGCGCGGTTGCTCGAGGACAGTGCGGATCGCGAATGCGATGTCCTCCGGGCGGAGGTATGTCTTCAGCTCGGGCATGTCCTCGGTCCGTCCGGCGCCGATGGCAAACTCGGTCGACGTGCCGGCCGGCCCGATGGTCGTGACCCGGATGCCCTTCTCGCGCAGCTCGCGGTCGAGGGAGCCGGCAAGGCCGACCTGCGCGAACTTCGTCGCCGCGTAGACCGCCTCGTCGGCGCCACCGCGGAACCCTGCGACCGACGCAACGATCACGATGTCACCCCGACCGGCCTCGATCATGTGCGGAACGGCGGCGCGAATCGGCCACACCGTTCCGGCGACGTTCGTATCGATCATCGCGGCCAATGCCTCGTCGGAGTTGTCGAGGATCCCGCCGTACATCCCGATCCCGGTGTTCGCCACGAGGGCGTCGACGCGCCCGAAGCGCTCGAGTGCGGTCGACACCAGCCGCTGACTGTCGGCGGGGACCCGGACGTCCATCGTGACCGCTGCCACACGGTCCGGGAACTCCGCCTCGAGCTGGTCGAGACGATCCCGCCGCCGGGCGCCGAGGACAACCCGTGCGCCCGCACCGAGCAGCTCTCGCGCGGTGGCGCGGCCGATCCCGGCGCTTGCACCGGTGATGACGACGACCTGGTCCTGGAGTGATTCCATACGGCTCCTTCGTCTCCGTCCCTCAGCGCTGGGCGTCCAGCGGCTCCGTGTCGCCCGGGCCGATGGCGACGCCCGTCCGCGTCCAATCCGCATAGGCGGCGACGAGGCCTTCGTCGTCAACGGTGAGCTCCGCCTCGAAGTCTCCGCTCGCATAGCGGTACGTGAACTCGTCGAGCCGGGTGTACTTCTGGTCGGCCTTGACCACGGCCAGCTCGGGGAAGCGCACCCAGGCCGCCTTGATCGTCTTCGAGGCCCCGACGCCGAGCCGCAGCCGGCGGATCGGCAGCGTGTTGGTCGATGGGCTGCAGCCGAGGTCCACGTCGGTCGCACCCTTGAGCCCACGGACGGTCTTGCCGTCCACCGACCAGCCGCCCTTCGTGTCGCGCTCGAGCACGAGGGTCCGCTGTTCGAACCCGCGCAGGTCCCGGACGTGCGCGGCGGTGGTAAGGCCCTCGGCGTCGGCCAGGACGCGGTACTCGATCCGCACCGGCACGCCGCCCTCCGAGCCGAGGACCGTCCCGACCAGCGACAGGCCGCTGTCGCGCCGGGTCAGCGTGCAATGCTCGTCGGTCGCCACCTCGTCGGAACGTCGCCATGCCACGCGCCTCGTCGCCACGCTCAGGCCTCGATGGGGAGGCGCAGGATCGAGCGCGCCCGGTGGCCCGGAACGCGCTCGTAGTCCGACAAGCGAATTTCGTGCAGGTGGCCATGCGGCCGCAGGCCCGCGCTGGCCACTGCATCGAACAGTGCAACGACGGACTGATGCTCGGTAGCTGGTCCACCGACATGGAGGATCTGCGCCGAGCGCCCTTCCGCGAACTGGATCACCCGCACCGGCGGGGACGACGGCCCGAGGTTCGATCGGGATCCCTCGATCGCTGCCTGCGCGTCCTCGTCGCTGGCTTCGGCCGGGATCTCCAGCATCTGTTGCCAGTGCCACGTCGAACGGTCGGCGAACGATTCGGCGATGTCCTGGCTCGGCGGCTCAGGGTGGGTCCACCACGCGCACTCGAGGATGCCCGCTGCAGTCTTCCGGCCGTTCACTCGCTGCATGCGGGCTCGCATGGCCTCATCAGTGGTTCGCAGCGTGTCGCTCGCGAGCACGAACCCGGTCGTTCGCGGATCGCCCAGGCCGTCGATCGCGAACATCCGACGCTCGGGCACCACGACGATTGTGGCGCGGTCGGTCGCCGCGTGGCGAAGCTCGATCTGATCGCTCGGGAGTTCAGGGGGCATCGGGCAGGCCTCCGGCTTCGGAGGGGATTCTCCCGCGTCGGAGCCCGCTGCGTCCAGCGGTCCTGCGCCGCACCGCCGGCGGTATCCTTCCCCGCGTGATCGTTCGACTGGTCCTGTTGGCCGCGGCAGCGGTGGCGGGCATCCTCGCTTTCCGGCGCCGGCAGGCGGCCCGCGAGGCGGAGGCGATCGCATTGGGCGCGGACCACGAAGCCCACGCGCCGGGGGGCGTCCAGCCCGAGGGTGCGCGCGCGCTGGTCGAAGCCGTTCTCGGTCAGCGGCCTCAGCGACGCCCACTTTCGATCGATTTCGCGCCCGCGACGGCGACGGCGTGGGAGCTGCTCATCGACGGCCCGGCGTTCTTTCCGCGGATGCTGGCCGACATCGCGGCCGCCCAGTCGGACGTCCACATCATCATCTTTGGCTTCAAGGCCGGCGAGATTGGCAGCCGCTTCCGTGACCTCCTCATCCGCAAGGTGGGGGAAGGGATCCCGGTCAGGCTGATGGTCGAAGGGGCCTACAGCCAGCCCGGTCTTGGGTCACGCCAGTTGTACCGGGAGCTTCGCGAGGGCGGCGTGCAGATCGTGGCCAACCAGGGCGGCTTCCTCGATCTGGACGGCCTGCTGGGCCAGCGCCGGATCGACTGGCGGTTCGATGACTTCGGCCATTTCGACCACCGCAAGATCGTCGTCGTCGATGGGCGCCTTGCGTTCGTCGGAGGGCCGGGGATCGAGGACCACTACAACGACGACCGGTTCCACGACATCATGCTTCGCCTCGAGGGCCCGATCGTCAGCCAGCTGCAGGCAGTCTTCCTGCTGTCGTGGCACTTCCAGGGCGGGCCGTTGCCGGCGACCGCCGAGGAGCTGCAGCGCTACTTCCCGATCCAGCCCGACGGGCCCGGGGTGGAGATGGAGATCCTGCTGAACAACCCCGGCGAGAAGCACCTGCCGATCGCCCCTGCATTCCAGGCTGCGATCAACGGCGCGAAGCGGCGGCTATACATCATCAACCCATACCTCGCCGATCGGGCGATCCTGAAGGGGATCGTCGAGGCAGGCCGGCGCGGCGCCGACGTCCGGGTGATCGTCCCGGCCGACCCGAAGTCGTTCCCGGCCAAGGCCGCCGTGCGGGCATTCTTCCCCGCGCTCCAGGAGGCCGGCGTGGACATCCGCGAGCATCCGAGCATGGCCCACGCCAAGGTCGTCCTCGCCGACGACACGGTCTTCGCGGGAACCGCGAATCTCGATGGACTGAGCCTGCGCCGCAACTGGGAGCTGCAGCTCCGGATCCACGACCGCGATGTGGCGGATCATGTCGCCAAGGAACTGTTCGATCGGGATCTCTTGGTCGCCACGCCGGCGCGCATCCCGACCGGCCGACGCGAACGAGCGGTGAACCGGGCGGTGTCGGCGATCTCGCCGATCCTCTAGGGCCCGGGCGGTTGTTTCAGGGTCGCCGCCGTCGGGCGAGCTCAGCCCGCCGACCCGGGGGGCTGTTTCACCCGGTGCACGAAACTCGGCAAATCGTGCGCCACCTGTTCCAGATTTGGCGCCCCCGGGCCCTGGGAAGCTGCCTTTGCGGAGCCTTGATTTCGGCTTCTCGTGCACGTGGTGCAACGTTTCGGCCAAGACGGCTGTCCAGGCCGGAGTTTCGTTCGCCAGATGCAACGTCGGGATCCCGCGCCGATGAGTTCCGGCCGCGGCCGGCGTTCTACTGGTGAACGCCGCTGCGAAACCACGCGGCACCACGCGGAGGACCACCAATGTCGAAGCTCTCGCCCTGTCTCTGGTTCGACGGTCAGGCCGAACAGGCCGCCGAGTTCTACACGGAGCTCCTGCCCGACAGCCACATTGACAATGTTTCCCGCGCGACCGCCGACAATCCTTCCGGCAAGAAGGGCGATGTCCTGACGGTCAATTTCACCTTGCGAGGCGTGCCGTTCGTCGGGTTGAACGGCGGCCCGGACTTCAGGTTCAACGAATCGGTCTCGTTCGTGATCGATTGCGAAGACCAGGCCGAGGTCGATCGCTACTGGGACGCCCTCATCGAGGGCGGCGGCGAGCACGGCCCGTGCGGCTGGCTCAAGGACCGCTTCGGCCTGTCGTGGCAGGTCGTCCCGAAGCAGCTCTACGAGGTGCTCGGAGGACCCGATCCGGCCGGTGCGCAGCGCGCCATGGAGGCAATGCTCCAGATGTCGAAGCTGGACGTGGCCAAGCTCGAGGCCGCGTACGCGGGTCCGGCGGAGGTCGGCGCTCGCTAAGCATGCGGCTGGCGCCTCAGGGTGAAGTTTCAGATTCCATGCGCGCTCACGTGTCGGTCTACTATCGGGCTCGATGACCGAGTTCCTGGACGACACCCGCGATCTGCTCCGACGCACGCCGGATGAGCTGCGAGCTTTGCTGACGGGCTTGCCCTCGACGTGGACCGCCAGTCCCGACGTGGCCGACGGCCGGCGCCCGCGCGACGCGGTTGGCCACCTGATCAGCGCCAAACTCCTCCGCCGGGACGACCCAGCCGCAGTTTCCCGGTGAGCCCGAAGGCCCGCTCCGCGAAACCGAAGCCGGTCCCGCCGTGGAAGCGGGCCGAAGCCGGCGTTTATCAATCCTCCGACGAGCGGTTCTCGATCCAATCCGAGGGTCCGTCGCGCTGGTTCATCACCGACGAAGAGCAACATGACGAGCTCGGTCTGGCGCGGACCGTTGGACCGTTCGACACGCTCGAGGTCGCGAAGGCTGCGGCCGAAGCGCTGCGCGGCGAGACCCCGGCCGCATCGCCGCTCGAGGGACGGATCGCGAAGGGGGAAGGGGTATCGGCGCGCGGCGGCTCGAGGGGCAAGGCGAAGCCCGAGCCCGCTGAGCCGAAGCTGCCCCCTCCGCCGCCACGGACGTGGCTCGACAAGTTGGAGGACGAAGATCGCGAGGCCGCGCGCCACGCGCGCCGGCTGATCGTGGCCCTCGAGGAGGAGGGGATCGCGGACGCCGACGCGCTGGTGCGGCGTGACATCACGGGCAAGCAGCCGGTCGTCGCGGCCCGGCTCCTGGCGCGCGAGATCCTTGCCGCGGTCGGAAGTTCCACGAAGCCGGAATTGGTCGTCGAAGCGGTCGTCGAGGCACTGGGCTCATCAAAGGTGCGCCGCGGCCTCCCGGGCTGGGAACTCGTCGAGCGCGATGGCCCGGTCGAGGGCACACGTGTGGTTCGGCTCCTCTCGGGCGACTTGAAGGCCGCACGGTCGGATCGCGACCGGGGCTGACTCAAACGACCTGGAAGATCCGCCATGTTCCGGGCACGCCTTTGAGCACGTGCTCACCGCGATCCGCGAATTCGAGCCCGGATCCAACAACGAGGTCCTTCACCGTCGACGATACGAAGACCTGGCGCGGACCGGCCAACGCGGCGATTCGCGCCCCAAGGTGAACGGCAAGTCCGTGGATGTCGCCATCGGCCAGTTCGATCTCGCCGGTGTGGATGCCCGCCCGGATCTCCAGGCCGACGGCGCTGACGGATTCGCTCGCCACTCGCGCACATTCGACCGCCCGTCGTGGCGAATCGAACGTCGCCAGGAAGCCGTCGCCGGTCGTGTGAATCACGCGTCCTCCGAACCGGTCAAAGGCCGCCAGCATCTCTCGATCGTGGTATGAGAGCAGCGTCCTCCAGGCGTGGTCGCCGAGCTCCGCGGCGCGCTGCGTGGAATCCACGATGTCCGTGAAGAGCACGGTCGCCAGCACCCGATCCCGCCGCGGCAACGGCCGTGCGCCGGTCAGGAAGGCCTCGATCTCGTCCGCTATGTCGTCGACCTCGTCAGAAAGGATCGACGTCCCGGTGCCCTCGATCTCGGCGAGCGTCGCATTCGGCAGCGCGGCTGCGAGGGCGCGGGTGCTGCGCAACGGAAGGATGGTGTTGCCGGTCCGATTCAGGACGAGCACGGGAACCCGGATCTGGTCGAGCAGACCCGTGATGTCCCATGTCATCTGGTCGCGGATGAAGTTCTCGATCCGGAACCCGCTCGCTGCCGAGCGGGTGAAGCGGCGGAACCACGGCTTGAAGCCGGGCTCGTCCTTACGCGCCGGGGCCACGATCGCAAGATGGGCATCGAGGTCCAGCGATGCGCTCGCCGCCGCCATTCGCTGGAGCTCGGCCAGCTCGACCCCGTAGTCGTCGTTCGGAGACGGCAACAGACGTGGCGTCGTCTCGTACGCCACGACATGGGTCACGCGCTCCGGCTGGCGGGCGGCGAAGGCCAGGGCCAGCAAGGCCGGCGTCACCGGTACCCATGAGCGCGGCGCGTTGCGATCCGGCCGCGTCGAGCACGGCTCCGAAGTCATCGGCCTGGTCCCCGAATGACGGCAGCGCGTCGAGCACATCGGACATGCCCATTCCGCGGCGATCGAACCGGATCAGGCGTGCGAACGCGCCCAGGCACTCGTAGAGGCTGCGGAGCATCGGGTCCTCCCAGGCGATCTCGAGGTGCGCGACGGTTCCGTGCATGAGCACCAGGTCGAGATCGCCTGCACCGGTCACCTGATAGGCGACGTGAACTCCATCCGGGGTGACCGCGTAGAGGGTCTCCGCAACTGTCATTGCCGCTGATTCTGGGCACGCGAGTCAATCTGAGCCGCTACTTGACATCGCACACTGTGTGACGCACACTGTGCGACATGAGTGCCGTCGGAACGACCGCGACCAACGCGGACGCCGCGTACGAGAACCTCCGCCTGGAGCTCCGCCGCGGAGCCCTGGTCCTGGCAGTGCTGGCCCGGCTCGGAACCGAGCACTACGGCTATGCGCTCCGCAAGGCGCTGGTCGACCAGGGCATGGACATCGACGAGAACACGCTCTACCCGCTCTTGCGGCGCCTCGAGACCCAGGGGCTGCTCGACAGTACGTGGCGCGAAACCGATAGCCGGCCGAAGCGCTTTTACCGACTTTCAGCGGTGGGGGAGGAGGTCCTGGCTCGACTCCTGGAGCAGTGGCGAGACCTCGACACCACCATCCGCCGCATCAACGGGGAGGCAACGCAATGACCCTGGTCGAGCGCTACGTGCGCGCTGTCCGCGATTTCCTGCCGCGTGGACAGCAGGACGACATCACCAACGAGCTGTCCGACAGCATCCAGTCACGCTTCGAGGACGAAGCGGCGGCCCGAGGTCGCGCGCTGACCGAGGACGAGCAGGTCGCAATCCTGCGCTCCCTCGGCCATCCGATGGCTGTGGCGGCGCGATATCGCGGAGACGACCGATCCGTGCGGTTCGGTGGTCAGCTGATCGGACCGGAGCTCTTTCCGACGTACCTCACGGTGTTGCGGATCAACCTCGCGATCACGTTGATCATTGGCGCCGTATCGCTGATCGTCGGTGGCTCGATCTGGTCGGCGATCGCGGGCGTCGTCGTCCCATTCGTCATCCAGTTCACGATCGTCACGCTCATTTTCATGTGGGTGGAGCGCCGCTGGCTGCGAGACCCGGACGGTTGGGACCCGCGCACCGTGAACTCGATGGGGCCGGACGTGGACGTGTCGACACTCGACGGGCTCGCGGTCCAGCTGATCGGCAAGCAGCACACGCGCGCGGTCGCGATCACGACGTCCGTGCTCGAGATCGGCCTGCTGGCAATTGCCCTCACGGCCTGGCTTGCGATCGGACTTCCCGAGCAGATCGGGTTCCTGAAGCCGGGTCCCGGCTGGACCGACGTGTGGCCTGCCGCGACTGTCGTGATCCTCTTCGCCCTCAGCATTCCAGTCGTCAACCTGTTCCGGCCAACCTGGACGCGCTTTCGGGTCGCCGGCCACGCGCTCACGGACATCGCCTCGATCGCGATCCTCGCGGTCTCACTGATGCTGGGCAGTTGGGTCGTCCTCGTCGATCCCGCGGGTGCCACGGGCGAAGAGCAAGACCTTGTCGAGCTGGTCAACACGGTCGTCCGGATCTCGGTCGCGCTGACGCTCGTCTTGACGGCGATCAACGCGGCACTCGAGGTGCGTCGGCTCATCCGGATGCGGAGCGCTACCTCGGTGGCCTGAGCAGCCGCGCGCCGGTGGCACAATGCCGGCCATGACCGACACCCTGGCGACGCTCGCGCTGGAGTAACCGATGGCGCGTTTTGTTCCACCGATGCTTGCCACCCTCGTGGCCGCACCGTTCGACAACCCGGACTGGCAGTTCGAGGTCAAGTGGGACGGCTTCCGCGTGGAGGCCGTCGTCGAGGGCGACGATGTGCGGATCTGGACCCGCGGCGAGCAGGACGCGGGTCGCTACTTCGGGCCATTCCTCGTGCCGCCATCGTGGATCTCTGCTCGCGACGCGATCGTCGATGGCGAGGTCATCGCGCTCGACGACCGCGGCGAGCCCGATTTTGCCCTCCTCCAGGCGCGCATCAAGGGCCAGGGCCAGATCGGAACACCGACGCCGTTCGTCTACGAGGTGTTCGACCTGCTGTGGCTCGACGGGCGGTCGTTGCTCGACGAACCCCTGGAAACGCGGCGGCGCCTGCTCGCCGAGGCGCTGCGACCCGACCCCAGGGTGCGTCTGAGCGAGCACATCACGGGCGACGGGATCGCCCTTTTCGAGGCAGCCCGGGTGCGCGGCCTCGAGGGGATCATGGCCAAGGATCGCCACTCGGCGTACGTGCCAGGCGCGCGTTCGATGGCCTGGCAGAAGGTCAAGATTCGGCCAGAGCAGGAGCTCGTGGTGGGCGGCATGACCCGCGGGACCGGCAAGGCCGTCGAGCTCGGTGCGCTGCTCGTCGGTGTGTACGAGGACGGCGCCCTGCGCTACGCCGGAAAGATCGGTGCAGGGTTCAACGACCGGATCCGAGGAGAACTGCTGACGGCACTCGAGCCGCTCGTGGTCGATGCGCCGGCGTTCGCGGAGCCGCCACCGCGCGCCGTGTCCCGGAACGCGATCTGGCTACGGCCGGAGGTGGTGATCCGGGCCGAGTTCGCGGGCTGGACGGGCGATGGGCTCGTGCGCCAGGCGGCCTACAAGGGCTTCGACCTCGGCAAGGATCCGCACGCGGTCCGACGCGAGCTCGCCGCGCGGTGAGCCCGGCGGGATCCCGCGACGTCGCGGCAGTTCCGCTCGGGCGCGTTCTTGCACACCTGGTCCTCGAACCCGAGCCGTCCCTGATCGACTGCGGCTATGCGCGATCCCGAGGTCGGATCGGGAAAGCCCTGAGTGAGCACGGCTACGCCCTGGCGGACCTGGCACGCGTGGTCTGCACACACGGTCACCCGGACCACGCCGGAGGCGCCCGCGAACTTGCGCTGGCCGGGATCCCGGTGGTCATCCATCCGGCCGACGGCGAGCGGCTGGCCATCACGTGGCGGGAGATGCTTCGGCGGCCGTCGCGTGGGAAGTTCTTCGCCGCCATGACCCCGGAGCCGCCGCAGACGGTTCCGATCGAGGACGGCGATGTCCTGCCGATACTCGGCGGCCTCCGCGTCATCCACACGCCGGGCCACACCCCGGGAAGCGTGTGCCTCTTCGGTCCGCGCGACCGCGTCCTGTTCGTCGGCGACACTCTCCAACGCCGCTTCGGTCGCGTAACGTTCGCAAGCAGCCTCTACAGCGATGACATCGCCCTTGCCCGGCGTGCCGTGCAACGTCTCTCGTCGCTCGACGTCGAAACAATTGTGTTCAGCCATTACCCTCCATTGACAGAGGGCGCATCCGAGACCCTCGCGAGCCTCGCCCGTCGCCTCGACTAGCCGTCACGAACAGGTGCTTCGGTCATGGAGACCTTGATCGACCTGGTCCGAACGGGAGCAACGCGGTTCGACCGGCGACCCGCGCTCATGATCCGTCCGTTCTTCCGGACGCGGACCTGGCGCTACCGCGACCTCGGGGCGATCGTGCCGCGCGCGGCGTGCGTCCTCGCCGACGAGGGCCTGACCGAAGGCGACCGTGCCATCGTGTGGGCCGTCAACCGGCCCGAGTGGGGGATCGCGTTCCTGGCAATCGCCCACGCGGGCGGGGTCGCGGTCCCGCTCGACGTCCGCCACACGGTCGACTTCGGTCGCAAGATCGTCGCCCAGACCGGGGCCAGGCTGGTCGTCGCGAGTCGTCAGACCGAGGCGTCTGCACGCCAGCTCGGCCTGCCGATCGTGTGGATCGAGACGCTCCCGGATCGGGCCAGGCGGGCAACGCCCTTGCCACCGGCACCGGTGACGGGCGCCACGCTCGCGGAGATCGTGTTCACGAGCGGGACCACCGGTGAGCCGAAGGGCGCGATGCTCAGCCACGGCAACCTCATGGCCAGCGCCACCGCGATGACCCAGGTGCTCCCGTTCAACGAGCGGGACCGCCTCCTGTCCGTGCTGCCGCTCTCGCACCTCTATGAACAGGTGCTCGGGTTCATGGGCCCGCTGATCGTCGGTGCCAGCATCGTGTACCCGGTCAGCCGCCAGCCCGCTGTGCTGATCCGCACGTTTCGCGACTTCAAGGTATCGGTCCTGCTGATCGTCCCGCAGGGCCTGCGGCTCCTGAACGCGGCGATCGAGCGGAAGGTCGACCAGACGGGCCGGCGCGCCCGCTTCGAGCAGGCGCACCGATTTGCGCGCCGGGCTCCGCGCTGGCTGCGCCGCCTGCTGTTCAGGCCCGTGCTCGGCGAGTTCGGTGGCAGGCTCCACACGATCGGCGTGGGGGCGTCGGCCCTCGACCTGGAGGTCGCCCAGCGCTGGACGGAGATGGGCGTCGACATCCTGCAGGGCTACGGCGCGACCGAGATGGGTCCCGTCGTCAGCTTCACCCGCCCGGAACGGAATGTCGTCGGGACGGTGGGCGAGCCGATCCCCGGCGTCGAGGCCCGGATCGCCGAAGACGGGGAGATCCTGGCCCGTGGGCCGGGGCGCTTCGCCGGCTACTGGCAGAACCCCGAGGCCACCGCCGCCGCGATCGATGCCGACGGCTGGTACCACACTGGCGACCTTGGTGCTTTCACGGCCGACGGCATGCTCACGTTCCGCGGCCGCAAGAAGGACATGCTCGCGCTGCCCGATGGACAGAAGGTATACGCCGAGGATATCGAGGCGATCCTGCGCGACGACGAGCGCGTCCAGGACGCCGCGGTCGTCGGCTGGCCCCTCGGGGCGGACCTGCGCGTCCACGCGGTCCTGCTCCTGGAGGATCCATCGCTCGAGGACGCGGTCGTTGCGGCGGCGAACCAGCGGCTAGCGCCGCATCAGCAGATTCGCGGCGCGACAGTCTGGCCTGATCCGGATCTCCCGCGCACCCACACGCTCAAGGTGCGCAAGCCGGACATCCTCGCGAGGCTCGGTGAGATGGAACGGCCCGGGTCAGCCCCGATCCCCGGTGCGGCTTCGAAGGTGCGCCGCGAGGACGTCGATGCGGCCGTCGATCCGCTGACAGCTGTTGTCGCCAGTGTCGCCGGGCTCGATCCATCGGTGGTTCTGGAAGACCTCCGGGCTGTCGTCCGATCTGGACCTGGACTCTCTGCGGCGGGTGGAGTTGCTCGGCGTGATCGAGGAGGAGCTCGGCGTGTTCGTGGACGACGACGCGCTCGAACCCGAGGCGACCGTCGCCGACCTCGCAAGGCTCGTCGAGGCGGCTCGTGGCGCGAAGCATGGCGTACCGGCCTGGCGCTGGCCGATGTCGCCGGTCGTGCGCGTGGTCGGCCTCGCAGCGCAGGTGCTGCTGATCTACCCGTTCGTCCACGTCTTCTATCGGATCCGGGTCACCGGGCTCGACAAGATCCGCCCCGAGGACGGCCCGTACCTGTTCACGCCGAACCACTGTCTCCACCTCGACAACGGGATCATCCTGTCGCGGCTGCCGTTCGGCGTGCGCTGGAAGCTGTCGGTTGCAGCGGCGGCCGACACGATCTACGCCAACCCGCTGCAGGGCGTCCTCGCATCCGTCCTGGCCAACGCGTTCCCATTGGCCCGCGAGGGGGGCGTGCGCAAGAGCCTCGAGCTGCTCGGTGCCCGGCTCGACAAGGGCTACAACGTGCTCATCTACCCGGAGGGCAAGCTCACCGTCGGCGGACCGCTCCAACCGTTCAAGGCCGGCGCCGGGCTGATCGCGGTCGAGGGCGCAACGCCGATCATCCCGATGAAGCTGAAGATCAATTCGATGTCGATCGTCGACAAACGGCGCTTCCCGGCGCCGTTCCGCGGCGATGTCGAGCTCGTCCTCGGCGAGCCAATGCGGTTCGACGCCGACATGGACCACGCGACGGCAACGACGCAGCTCGAGGCGGCGGTCGCCGCACTCTGACCCCGCACCACCCTGCAGCGGGCGGCATCATGTGGCCATGCGATGGGCGGGCATCCGATGAAGGCGGCCATGCGCGACCGATACGGGCCGCCCGAGGTGGTTGAGGTCCGCGACGTTGCAACGCCGGCGCCGAAGGAAGACCAGGTGCTCGTCCGAGTCGAGGCCGCGGCTGTCAACCGGGCGGATCTCGACGGGTTGTACCCGCGCTGGGCGTTTACCCGGCTGTTCATGGGTCCGCGCACGCCCCGTCAGAAGAGCCTTGGCCTCGACGTGGCCGGGACGGTCGAGGCCGTCGGTCCGGACGTGACCCGCCTCAAGCCCGGTGCTCGCGTGTTCGGGGACATGTTCGCGTTCGGCGGCGGGGCGTTCGCGGAATATGTCTGCGCGCCCGAACGCGCTTTCGACATGACGCCCGACGGCCTGTCGTTCGAGGAGGCGGCCACGCTGCCGCACTCGGCGATCCTCGCGATCCAGGGTCTGCGCCTGCGGGACGGGCGGACCATTGAGGCCGGGGATCGCGTGCTGGTTGACGGCGCGTCGGGCAACGTCGGGCCGTTCGCGGTCCAGGTGGCGAAGGCACGCGGGGCAGAGGTGACCGGGGTCGCAAGTCCGGCGAAGCTCGACTTCGTGCGCTCGCTCGGCGCAGACGACGCCATCGACTACACGACGACGGACTATACGAAGACCGGCGAGCGCTACGACTGGATCCTCGATGCGTACGGCGCGCACTCCATGCGCGACGTGCGTCGTGCGCTGCGGCCACACGGCGTCCACGTGATGCTCGGCGGTTCGACGTCGCGCATCGTCGAGTCCCTGGTCCTGGGCCAGCCGATCAAGCTGGCGAGCGGCAAGCGGACGGGCCTGCTGATCTGGTGGAAGCCCTTCAACCCGGACGATGTGACGACCCTGAAGGAGCTGCTCGCGGCGGGCTCGGTGCGGCCAGTGATCGATCGCCGCTTCCCGCTCGACAAGATCGTGGAAGCACTCCGCTGGGTCGACGACGGCCACGCCAGGGGCAAGGTCATCGTCGCGATCGGCGAGCGGGCGGGGGAGTGAGGGCGGCCGTTCGCGAGCGCTACGGCCCACCCGGCGTCGTGGAGGTCCGCGATGTCGAACAGCCTGTTGCCAGCGGGGACGTTGTCGTCGTCCGGGTCGTGGCGGCGTCGGTCAACCGGGCCGACCTCGACTTCCTCTACGGACTGCCAACCATCGCGAGAGCGGCGACCGGCCTTCGCGCGCCGCGGATCAGGGCGGTCGGCGTCGACGTGGCGGGCGTCGTCGACGCCGTCGGGCGCGAAGTAACGCGGTTCAAACCGGGCGATCGGGTCTTCGCCGACCTGTATCCGTTCGCTCATGGGGCGTTCGCCGAGTTTGCGGCCGCACCCCAGCGGGCGTTCGCCACGATCCCGGACGGCGTGTCGTTCGAGCAGGCCGCCACCCTGCCCCATTCCGGGATCCTCGCGCTGCAGGGACTCCGGCGACGGAACGGCCGAACGGTCGGACCAGGCGACCGGGTGCTGATCGACGGAGCGTCGGGCAACGTCGGCCCGTTCGCCGTGCAGATCGCCAGGGACCTCGGCGCCGAGATCACCGCCGCGTGCAGCGCGGACAAGGCCGATTTCGTGCGAACGCTCGGGGTCGACCACGTGCTCGACTATCGGACGACCGACCCGACCCGAACCGGTCAACGCTACGACTGGATCCTCGCCGTCGCGAGCCATCATTCGCTGCCGGCATACCGCCGTGCGCTGCGACCCGGCGGCGTCTTCGTCACGCTCGGAGGCACGACCAGCACGCTCGTCGAGTCACTTTTCCTCGGACCGCTACTGACGCTGGCCGGTCGTCGGCAGATGGGCATGATGCTGTGGTGGAAGCCGTTCGATCAGGCGGACGCGACGACACTCGCCAACCTCGTGCTCGAGGGACGTCTCACGCCCGTGGTTGACCGTACGTACCCGCTGGAGCAGGTCGTGGACGCTCTTCAATTCGTCGACGAGAACCGCGCGAAGGGCAAGGTCCTCGTGACCCCGCAGTAGCCGACTGCGTTCGCTAGGTTCCAGCGCCGACCGGCGCCCGGAAGCCTTCTGTCACCTCGCCCTTGTGGGCTGCAAACGCAGCGACCACCTCGGCTTTCTCACGCTCCGGGACCATCGCGGCGTCCAGCGAGCGGGCAAGCTCGGCGGCGACCTCGTCGAACTCCTCGGGTGAGATGTGGAGGTCGCGGTGAGCTTCCTCGAGTCCGAGCACCGTTCGTCCCGGCCGTGTCGCCGTGAACTGGAAGGGTCCGCCCGCGACGTTGCACAACCACAGGGTTCGCATGAACTTGAGACCTGGCAACCGGTCGAGATCGTTTGTGTGCCATTCGCGAAGCGCGGGGTTGCTGGACCCCTGGCCGACGACCGCGTCCTTGATCAGGGCGTTACTGAAGTGGTCGACCACCGCCGCGATGGCAAACGCGCCACCCAGCCGATCGTAAAGACTTGAATCTGACATCCAGTCCACCTGTCCGAAGCCCCTCGGTCATGGAAACGCCGGCCGGGTGTGCGCTCGCCGGCGGAGCGGATCTGACATTCCTCCTGGGCACCTCCTGGGCGCGCGTGACCCGTGCGCCGCTCCTATCCGCCGATACGCCACGAACACTCAGGCGGATTGCCTGGAACGGTGCAATCAGGGCGCCAGGCGCTGCCAGGATTCGATGCCTCGCTCCGACCATACGGGCGTGATCACCGGCCCGCCCTCGCGGTCCATGAGCAGCCAGCCCAGGTTCCCGTCCTGTGGGAACACGACGATCCATTTATCGTCCGGCGACCATTGCAGCCCGGCAGTGTGCTCCCAATCGGGCACGAGATCACCAGATGCAATCGGGACGCAGTCGCCGGCGGGGAGGGGCATGACGCAGAGGATCTGATCTCGAAGGAAATCGCGATACCCGACGATGTGGGCCCCGTCGTTCGACACGCGTCCGAACGCAATCGGCAGCTCTTCGTCGGATCCGGTTTCCGGATCAAGCAACGACGTCGAGGGCTGGTCTTCATCGTCCCAATGGTGAATTACAAAGCGCTCGCCGTTCGGCGTCCAGCCGCCGGGACGCAATTGAACTTCGGGCTCCAAGACAGGTACAGGATCGGCGCCCGGTTTCTCGATTTCGACGATGAACGGACGCCGGTGGTCCAACCCCGACTTGGCCACATACATCAGCTGGCGCCCGTCGGGCGGGCGCCAATACACTTCGACGTCGACGCCCGGGGTGTCGAGGTCTCGGACAAACCCTGTGGTCGTATCGACGAGGTACGTGGTGCGCGGCGCATCAGCACCGGGCGTCCGCTGCTCGTCAGCGTTCGCCACGACGGCCACCCACTCGCCATTTGGTGACCAGACGATCGAGTCGGTGTCGGCGGCAACAAACGGCGTCTTCGATTGCACCAGGTGACTGCCGTCGGCACTCGTGATCGCGAGCAAGTCCCCGCCGACGTCCCTCCGCAAGAATGCTAGGCGCGTCCCGTCCCGGGACCAGCGGGGGGCCTTGTTCTCACCGGTCGGGGACACGACCTGTTGGCGATCTCCGGTGACCGGATCGACGGTCCAGATCGCTCCATCCTCGGCATAAGCGACGAGGCCGTTCTCCGCCGGTCCGAAGGGTGCCGGGAGCCGCGGTCGGCTGCCCACGTAGAGCGCAACCGCTGTGGCCAGCAGGAGGCCAAGCAGCGCGAGTAAGGCGATCGTCCGCCACGGAATGGGCCGCAGGGTCAGCCGCGGCAGCCGTGGGACGACGGCCGGGGGCAGCCAGCGTGCCGGGAACGACCAGCGCGGCCGTTGGCGCATGGTCCCCGTCGCCGTGAGGATGTCCGAGGTCCAGTCGGGCGTCCGCGGCGTCGCCGTGTCGGTGAACCAGGTGGTGAGCTCGCGCTCGAGGCGATCGTTGCTGTTCATGCGATCCCTCCTCGCTGGAGGGGCTCGTGCTCGGTTTCGAAATCAGGCCCGAGCGTGGTTCGCAGCGTCGCGAGTGCGCGGCCGAGGCGTGATTGGGCAGTCCCGAGCGGCACACCGAGGGTCTCCGCCACCATCGGGACGGACATACCGACGTAGTAGTGGAGGACGAGGACCGCGCGCTGATCCGGCTCCAGCCGCCGGAAGCCACGCTCGAGCTGATCCCGGTCGGCGACCCACCCGGTGTCATCACCGACCGAGGGCGAGGCGATTGGCGCCAGCTCGACTTCCACCGGCCGGCGCTTCCGCTTGCGGAGCGTGTCCAGGCAGGTGTTGACGAGCAGGCGGTGCAGCCACGCCTCGAAGCGATCGGGTTCACGCAGACCCGGCAGGTCGCGCCATGCCTTGATGTACGCGTCCTGGACTGCGTCCCGGGCGAGCTCATGGTCCCGCAGGATCAGGCGAGCGACAGCTTCCAGTCCGGCGATCGTCGTGTTGACGAGCGCGCTGAACGCGTCATGGTCCCCCCGGCCCGCTCGCTCGACGAGATCCCGCTGGTCCATGGCCGCCCTCGGTGCATCCACCAGGCCGCGCTCAAGGGTACCGGTGTCGACCATCGCAGATTCCGTCCCAACCGAGGAAGGCCGAGAGGCCGTCCTCAGAAGGGGCAGTTCCCCGGAGCCGGCGTGTCAATCCGCCGCGTGCCGCCGTCCACGACGAGCTGCACGGCGATGGTCTCGGCAGGCACCGCGCCCTCGTTGCGCAGCAGGTGCACGCGGCCGTCACCCGGGTCGACGAAGCCCTGGCCCGGGGTGTACACGGTCGGGCTGCAGTTCGGGTCGTCGCCCCGGTAGGCCGTGATCGTGCCGCTCTTGACCGTGATCAGGCTCGGGCCTGGATGGGTATGCCAGCCGGTGTGACCGCCGGGGGCAATGACGTTCGACACGACGTACAGGTCGGAGTCGCCCTTCGTGTCGATGTCGACCTTGTGCCCGTCGAAGTTCGTCTTGACGTCGATGTCCCCGAAGTTGCCCTGCACGATCTGGGTGGTCGTGATCCCGCCGCCGGTCGTCGCGTAGACGACGCCGGCTGAGGCAAGGATCGCGACCAGCACCATGCCGAGCGGGAGCCCGAACCTTGGGCGTGGGGCGCGCATCTGACCCTCCTTCGGACCGTGAGAGCGCCCGTCGGAAGGGCGCTTCACGGTCTATGGCGTCGGAGGGCCGCAGATCATTCCCGGATCGATTTCAGCGGAGCGTCGCGAAGAACGCCCGCAGGTCGCCGACGAGCAGGTCCGGCTGTTCCATCGCGGGGAAATGGCCGCCCTCGGCGTGCTCATTCCAGTACGCGCGCTCGTGGTTCGGATCGAGGACGCGACGGACCAACGGCTCCTCGCCGAACGACACGAAGCCCTGCGGCCGGTCGTGGGTCTGGCCCCACGATGCTTCGGCGTGCGCCGCCTCGTACAGCAAGTTCGCAGCCCCGGCGCCGCCCTTGCCGAACCAGTACACGCTGATGAGCGCCAGGAGGTGGTCGATGTCGACCGCATCCTCGGGCAGCTCCCGGGCCGGGTCGGTCCACTCGCGCACCTTCTCGACGATCCAGGTGAGTTGCATCACCGGCGAGTCCGTGAGCCCGTAGGCGATCGATTGTGGTCGGGTCGTCTGGACGCCGAGATAGCCGAAGTCCTCGGCACGCGCGGCCTTGAGTGCCTGAAGGCGATCCTGCTCCTCGGGCGTGAGATGATCGGTCGGCGGCGTGTACTCCGTGGCGATCGCGCCCGGATCGGTGACGACCAGCGAGCCGATGATCCGGTCACCGGCCAGGATACTGAGCTCCTCGGCGATCCCTGCACCCACGTCGCCGCCATGGACGCCGTACCGCCCGTAGCCGAGGCCCTGCATGATCTGGTCGAACGCGGCCGCAGCCCGCTTGATGCCGAGACCCGTCCGAGTCGCCGGCGTCGAGAAGCCGAACCCGGGCAGCGACGGGATGACGACATGGAACGCGTCCTCGGGTCGACCGCCGTGCGCCTCGGGGTCAACGAGCGGCCCGATCATCCGGATGAACTCCACGAAGGAGCTCGGGTAGCCATGGGCCATCAGCAGCGGCGTCGCGTCCGGAACGGCGGAGCGCACGTGGACGAAGTGGTACAGCTGGCCATCGATGGTGGTCGTGAACTGCGGGAACTCGTTCAGGCGGTCCTGGTGGGACGCCCAGTCGAAGCCGTTCGCCCAGCGATCGACGAGCCCACGGGCGTATGACGTCGGCGTGCCACGACTCCAATCGGAGACGACATCCGACGGCCAGCGCGTGTTGGCGAGCCGAGCCTTGAGGTCGCGTACGTCGGCTTCGGGGATGTCGATGGTGAACGGGCTGATCTCCACGAAACGGTCCTCCGTCGATGAATTGGGCATGGCTCTATCAAAGCGGAATCGAGCTCGGATGTATTGAACTGAAACGACAGCCCGCGGAAGACTAGAACGGCTCGTCGCGCTGTTTCGTCTGGCCGGGGGTATAGCCCGTCAACTGTTTCAGGTCCCTGGTGAGGTGCGCCTGGTCGGCGTAGCCCATGTCGTGGGCCACGTCGAGGATCGACTCGCCGCGTTGGAGCCGTTCGGCGGCGGTCCGCGCCCGCACGATCTGGCGGATCCGGGTCGCCGTGAGGCCCGTGGCGCTCGAGACACGGCGCTGGACGGATCGCTGAGAGGTCGGGGATTCCTCGCCGCGGAGCGCCGCCATGACCAGCGGGTCATCGCTCAGCAGGTCGAGCCGCTCGAGCTCGGCCACGAAGTCGTCCGCCGACTCGTACAGGGGCATCGACCAGTCGCGCCCGGCGAGCAGGAACGACTCCTCGGTGGGCATCGGCAGCGCCTCGGTCGTGTCGACCATGGCGCTCGTGGGCACGTGCGTCAGGAACGTGCCGCGGTGGAAGCGGATCCCGATGTTGCGGTTGCCGGCCCGGTAGGGTACCGGCGTGATCTTTGACGAGGGGCCGCTGAGGAGGACCCGGTTCCCGTGCACGCTGCGGATGAAGATCATGTCCCAGCATGCGTCGGCGGCCGCGAGGTACGTCCCGTCGCTGGAGTCGTGGGTCCGCCAGATGATGTCGACGAAGCGCGACCGCGAGGGCTTCTCTTCGTACTCGAACGTCATCGATTGAGAGCGTAGCCGCCCAGCACAAGGAACGATCGCCCGTTGCTGTCCGACATACCATTTGAGCGCACCATGTTGCTGCGCCGGATCAGAGGCGGCAGTGGACCAGCGGGGTCTCGTCGAGCAGGCACAGCGAGGCGATCATGAAGCCTTCGCAGTGCTCACTCGCGGCGGCCGTCCTCGTTTTACATCGGGTCCAGGCCCACGCGACTGGCGCCCTTCTTCGGACCCGCCGCCAACGGCTCATTCGTCTACGTGCGGCACGGCGACATCTACGTCGCCGATGCAGACCTCGAGAGGTTCGACGGCTGAGCGGAAGTCCGACCGAGGAGGGTCGGCAGCGCGTTGTACAGGAGCGCGAGTGACAGCGTGAGATGGATGGCGGCCAGACCGGCTGTCAACGCCAGCGGGGTGCCGGCCAAATCGGCCGCGGCGAAGTCGTTCGGCAGGTTGGCAGTGCTCCCGCCCAGGAACGCCACGCCGACGAGCGTCGCGATGCCAGCCCCGACGCGTCCTGCCGCGCCGGGCCGGCGGGCAAGCGCCGCTCCGGCCAGCAACACGACCGGCAGGAACAGGGGCGGCGTCAGCGCGGTGCCGCGCAGGAACATGTCGCTTGCGCCGCCCGCGGGCGTCGCGCCGACGTCCCACGCCGCGGACAGCACGGCGCCGACGATTGGCACGGGCAGGTAAGCGGCAACGATCGGCAGCAGGTTTCTGGGCGAGGACGTCGGCATTCGGGTACCTCGAACGAGCTCAGGGGAAGAAGACGACTGCGATCGTTCGCGCGCGGCCCAGGGCGAGGCATCGGACGGTCGTCTTCACGCCGCCTCGTCATTTGTCGAGGCCGTGACGTGCGCGCTGCGCGGCGAGACGGTCGTGGGCAACGTGTCAGGAGTGGGACGACGACGTCGCGGAACGTCGTTTCGCTCGGGTTGACGATGCAGATCCAGTGCTGGGCTGCATAGACTGGGTGGGGGAGGACCAGGTCAAGCGTCGTGTAGTCCGGGTCCGGGTTGGCCGCGGCCAACCGCCCGAACGTCTCCCGGTCGACGCCCATGTTGAGCCGGAAGGCGCCGGGTCGCGACAGGTTCGATGCGTCGTCGTGCTCGTCGGTCGTGACCAGCGTGGCGTAGTTCGGCCAGTGCTTCTCGGGGTCCAACGAGAAGAACCAGGCGTTCATCGCCTGGACGACATCTGTCTCCGGCCAGGTCTCGGTGATGTAGCTGACGATGGCTTCCGGGTCGGGCCCGGGGCGGTCATTGGTGGTCATTCCCCGATCGTGCACCATGCATGTCAAGCCCCCAGCCGAAGCCCCATGACGAGGGCGTCGTGGCTGCGCTCCAGCTCGTCGAAACCGAGGTGCCGGTAGAACGCGATCGCGTTGGCGTTGACGATGTCCACGTCCAGGTGGACGCCCGGAGAGCCACGACGGCGGAGCTCGTCGAGCAATCGTTCGATGAGGAGGCGGCCGTAACCCTGCCCTCGAACACGCTCGAGAAGATCGACGTGGAGGTGCGACGGAAACGGGACGACCACCGAATTGTCGGCGAAGGGCGATCGATAGAGCAGCTCGATGAGCTCGGAATCCGGTGAGCCATCAGCTGTCCGCGGGTACTGCTCCCGGAGCGGCGGCCACCACTGCTCCTCCGCCCAATCCTCGAACGCTCGCGTGTCCGTGGCGGCCAGCAGGTAGCCCGCGATCCCTGCATCGTCGGCGACGACCAGTGCCAGATCCGGCTGTCCGACCACGTACGGCCCGACGAACACGTGACCGAGTAGCTCGGGGTTGCGATAGATCTCGGACGCGTCGCGGCCGGCGTCACCCGTCAGCAGGCACACGCGATATGCACCGGGAAGGTCACGGATCGAGGCAGCGCGGATTGAGGGCATCATCGCGACGGTAGCACGTCCCCAAAGTGGTATTCGCTCGGTCGACAAAGTGGTCTGCTATTTGACGCCAGGCGCGAACGGAAGTGGTCGAACATCGCCCTGAAAGTGGTCTATACGGGTCTTGCAACGACCATCGCCGGCACCGTAGACTCGCCGGCCGTGGAACCAGACCTCTCGATCCGCCACAGCGTCCGCGCTCGCCTTCGCGAACTCATCGCAGCGTCACGCGCCGGCACACGACTTCCCAGCGAGCGCATCCTGTCCAGTCGATGGGGCGTCGCGCGAATGACCATCCGAAACGCCATGGACGATCTCGTCAGCGAAGGGCTCGTCGAGCGGCGGCACGGATCCGGGACCTACATCGCTCCGCAGGCGTTCGCCCGGTTCCTCGGGCTGACCTCGTTCACGCAGGACATGCGCGAGCGTGGTCTCGTGCCCGGGAGCCGGCTGCTGGCCTACGAAACGCGATCCGCTGATCCCGGACTCGCGCGGCTGCTTCAGGTCCCCGATGGCGAATCCGTGATGCGGTTCACTCGCCTTCGACTCGGGGGCGAGGAACCCATGGCGGTAGAAACAGTCTGGATCCCAGCGGCGCTCGTTCCCGGCCTGGAACCCGGCGACCTTGAAGGTTCGTTGTACGAGCTGCTCGCTCGCCGTTACCGGCTGATCACCGGATCTGCGACCGTGACGATCGAACCCGTCCTTGCAGATGATGCGACCCGCGGCCACCTCGGGATCGCAGACGATCAGGCGTGTCTTCGTCTCCGTATGGTGGACTCGGATACGCGCGGCCGTGTCGTCATGGTGGCGGACTGCATCTACCGGGGCGATCGCTACCAACTGAGCGCGAACCTGGCCGGCGCCGCGTTCACATCGGTGCAGGCGAGGCGAGCCGGGTGATCCGCGTCCTTGGCGTCGACGGCGGCCAGTCGGGCACCCGTCTACGTGACTCCGATGGCCGCGAGGCCACCGCGGCGGGCGTGAGCCGGCTCGAGGGCGACACCGTCAGGGCGCTTGCGGATGCCGTGACCGCTGCCTGGCTGCTTGGAGGGTTCGATCGCGTGGACCGGGCCGTCCTCGGACTCACGACCGCGCCCGCTGACGCCACGGCCGCCGACCGCTTGTGCGCCCTCGTTTCGGATGCGACCGGAGCCCCAGAGGTCTGGCTCGCTGACGATGCTGTGACGTCCCACGCAGGCGCGCTGTCACGTGGCTGGGGCGTGAGCGTCGTCGCGGGCACAGGCGTCGCGTGCCTCGCGCTGCCCGAGGTCGGCGACGCGCGGATCGTGGGCGGGCACGGCTTCCTGCTCGGGGATGAGGGCGGAGGGTTCTGGATCGGCCGGCGCGCGCTTGCCGCGATCCTCCGCGCGCGGGAGGGGCGTGATCTTCGCGGCGAGCTGGCTGGCGCGGGACTCGTGCAGGCGGCCGAGCTCCGGTTCGGGCCGCTCGACGAGATCCCGGCTCGCCTCCACACGATCGAACGCCCCGTCGATGCGATCGCCGCATTCGCGGAGGAGGTGCTCAAGGCAGTCGATGAGGACGACCAGGTCGCCGCGGAGGTTGTCGACGACGCAGCGGATGAGCTCGTGTTGCTCGTCGCCGCTGCATCTCGCTGGGCCGGGGCCGATCGAGTCGTGGTGCCACTCGCGCTGGGCGGCCGACTGCTGGCGGACGGGACGCCGCTCCGCCGGCGGCTTGACGTGGGACTTGGTCGCGCGCATCTCGCGGTCGCGGCCCGAACGGCTGACCGCAGCCCGGTCGAAGGAGCCGTCATGCTCGGGTTGAACGACGACGCGGGCCGGTACGGACGCCTGGTGCATCGGTGGCGACAGGAAGCGACCGTATGACGGCGCCACGAGATTCGGCCGGACGGCGCTACCTCGAGCTTGCAGGAGACCTCGTGGAGCGGCTGCTGGACGGCGAGTGGCCAAACATCGATCGAGCGGCCGACCTCGTCGCTGACGCGCTGTCGAGCGGCGGCATGATCCACGCCTTCGGGACCGGGCATTCGCACGTCCTCGCCGAAGAGCTGTACTACCGGGCTGGCGGTTTCGTGCGCGTCAGTCCGATCCTGTTCGAGGGGCTGATGCTTCACTCGAGCGCGCTGTTGAGCACCTCACTGGAGCGGATGCCCGGCCTCGCGGACGCCCTGCTTGCCGACCACCCCATCGCACGTGGCGACGTTTTCGTCGTGGCCTCGAACTCGGGACGGAACGCGGTCACGGCCGAGCTCGCCCAGGCCGCTCGTGCCGCCGGCGCGTCCGTCATTGCGGTGACCAGCCTCCGTCATGCCACCGCCCAGGAGCCGCGCACGCAGGGCCTGCCGCGCCTCCACGAGGTCGCCGATGTCGTGATCGACAACGGCGGGATCGTCGGCGACGCGGCGATCGACATCGAGGGCTTCGAGGTCCGAGTCGCCCCGACATCGACCCTCGTTGGCGCCGCGATCCTGAACGCCATGACCGCCGAGGCCGTCGAGCGGCTGGTAGCGCGCGGAACACCGCCGGAGGTCTACACGAGCAGCAACGTCGACGGTGGGGACGCTGCGAACGCCCGGTACCAGTCGCACGGCAGCGGTCGGTGATGCACGAGAGCGCCGCCGCGCCGTTCGCCGTCAGGGGCGTCATCGAAGGCTTCTACGGCAATCCGTGGACACGCGAGCAGCGTCTCGAGCTCGTCGAGTTCCTCGCCGCGCACGGGATGAACACGTTCGTCTACGCGCCCAAGGACGACCCGCTGGTGCGCCGCGCCTGGCGTGAGGCGTATGCGGGAGACGACCTGCAGCCGCTCACGGAGCTGGTCGTGCGCTGCGGGTCGTACGGCGTCGATCTCGTGTATTGCGTCAGCCCAGGTCTGTCCATCCGCTACTCGGACCCGGGCGACATCAACGCGCTTTCGGCGAAGTTCTCCTCGGTCGCGGCCCTGGGGGTGCGGAAGTTCGGTCTGCTGCTCGACGACATTCCGACCGACCTCCAGCATCCGGAGGATCAGGCCGCCTTTCACGACCTCGCGGGAGCTCACGTTCACGTCCTCAACGAGGTTGCCGCGAGACTCGGTCCTGACCATCGGCTTGTCGTGTGCCCAACGGCCTACTGGGGGCGCGGCGACGAGCCGTACATGGTGCAGCTCGGCCGAGGGACGGATCCGCAGGTGGACATCTTCTGGACCGGCCGCGCGATCTGCTCGCCGACGCTCGACCTCGAGGATGCCGTGCGGTTCGCGGCGGCGACCGGGCGGCCCCCGCTGTTCTGGGACAACTATCCGGTCAACGACGTCGCGATGGGCTTTGAGCTGCACATCGGTCCGTATCGCGGGCGCGACCCCGACCTGTGGCGCACGGCGCGCGGCGTGATCTCGAACGGCATGGAGTTGTTCGAGGCCTCGAAGATCCCCTTCGCGACAATCGCGGACTATCTCGCATCGCCGGCGACCTACGACCCGGAGGCCAGCTGGCGGGCAGCGCTCCTTGAGGTCGTCGGTCCGGACGACCTGGAGGCGTTCGCGCTCTTCGCCGACAACGTGCGTTCGTCGTGCCTCGCCGCGGATGACGCACCGCTCGTGACACACGCCCTGGAGCGCTTCGCGTTCCGCTTCGATCAGGGTGACGGCGAGGCCGCCGCCGCCGACTTGCGCGATCTGGCGGAGCGCTTGCTCGCGGCGGCCGATCACCTGCTGCGCGGACCGGTCCGCAACGCAGCCCTCGTTGAGGAATGCCGGCCCTGGATCGAGGCCTTCGAACTCGGAGCCCGGGCGATGGCCAGGACCGCGGAGCTTGCGGCGGCGGGCCGCCTCGACGCCGAGGCGACGACCGAGTTGCGCCCGTTCCTTGCGCGCCTGCGACAGGCCCGCGTCCGCGTCTTCGGGGACGCGCTCGACATGTTTCTCAGCGATCAATCCGTCACCCACGTCCGGCCCGGCCGGCAACTCGCCCTACAAGGAGGAGGCAGTTCATGAGAAGTCCTGCGAAGCACCTGGCGGCATTGGCCGCCGGAGCGGTCATCCTGACGGCCGCATGTACCAGCGCACCGACCAGCGATAACGTCCTGCGCATCGCCATGGGGTCACCAGGCGAGGCCCAGATCCGCGTCTGGGATGACGTCAAGAAGCAGTTCGAGGCGGCCAATCCGGGCACCACGGTCGAGCTCAACTACCAGGACGACGACCTCTACCAGACGATCGGACTCCAGAACCTCCTGAACGGACGAAACGCACCGGACATCTACTTCGAGTGGACCGGTAGCCGGCTCGAGCAACGGGTCAAGGATGGCTTTGCGGCCGACATCACCTCTGCCTTCGCCGACGGCGGCGCTCTCGCGGGCCTGTTCGACGACGCAACGCTGTCGCAGTACACGGTCGACGGCAAGACCGTCATGGTCCCGTACTCGGCCGACGTGACCAATGTCCTCTGGTACAACAAGCAGCTCCTTGCGGACGCTGGGATCGAGCCTCCCACGACGTGGGAAGAGCTCCTCGCCGCCTGCGACACGCTGAACGCCGCGGGGATCACGCCGATCGCGTCCGGCAACAAGGACCTGTGGGCGGCCGGCAACTGGCTGTCACATATGGCCTCGCGTGTCGTCGGTGAGGACGCGTACGCGGCCACGCTTGGCGGGACCGGCAAGTTCGCGACCTCCGAGTGGGAGAAGGCCTTCGGCTACATCACCGAGCTGGCCGATCACAAGTGCGTCAACGAGAGCGTGAACGCGATCGACGACAACGAAGGTGCCCAGCTTTTCTTCCAGGGCAAGGCCGCCATGCACCCGATCGGGTCGTGGCTGGTCAGCTGGGCGATCGACGAGGCACCCGATCTCGATTTCGACTACGTCAACCTGCCGGCAATGCCCGATGCCACGGGCAACCAGGACAGCGTCATCGGCGTCGCGACGGGCTTCGTCGTCAACGCCAAGAGCACCAAGATCGACAAGGCGACGCAGTTCATGGCGCTGCTCAACAGCGACGAGAACGTCCAGGCCCTGATCGAGGCCGAGGTCACGCCGCTCACCAAGTCGGCATCCGCCGGCCAGGACATCGACAGCCGCTCCGCGAACCTGACGACGCTCCTGAACGAGGCTCCGGCGATCGTGCTGCCGCCCGACACCGGCTACGACCTGGAGATGGCTGACGCGCTGTATGCCGCCGAGGCCGCCGTGCTCGGCGGGCAGAAGAGCGCCGCCGAAGCGCTCGCCGGGATCGACGAGAAGATCGGCCGCTAGCCCCGCCACCACTGCCAGTCGCCCGCCGTGTGCGGGCGGCTGGCATCCTTGTTTCGGACCCCATGAAGCCGACCCGTTCCGTCACGCCGTACCTGTTCCTCGCGCCCGCGCTGGCGGTGTTCGGCTTCGCCGTGCTCGCTCCGATGCTGCTGACCGTGGGCTACAGCTTCACCGAGTGGAACGGCTTCGGGGCGATGACCTTCGTGGGCGTCGACAACTACCTGCGCGCGGCCGCGGACGGTGTCTTTCGCGATTTGTTCGTCCACGTCGTGATCTACATCGCCGCAACGCTCGTCCTGGAAGTCGCGGTGGGCCTCGGACTGGCCGGGCTGCTGACCATGCGGCGTGGCGGACTCTGGTTTCGGGCTGCGATCTTCGCACCGGTAATGCTGCCGCTGGTCGTCGTCGCCGTCCTGTGGTCCTTCGTCTACAACGCCGACTTCGGGCTGATCAACGCGGGACTCGGGGCTGTCGGACTCGAGGAAGCGCAGCGCGTCTGGCTGGGCGACACCTCGACCGCGCTCCTCGCTGTGAGCGTCGTCTCCGGTTGGGTGTTCGCCGGGTTCTACATGATCATTTTCTACGCCGCCATCAAACAGATCCCAGGCGAGGTTCTCGAGGCGGCCCGTATGGACGGGGCAGGGGAGTGGGCCCTGTTCCGGCGGGTCAAGGTACCGATGATCCGCAACGCCGTGGCTGTCGCCGTACTGCTGTGCGTCACCGGCGGTTTTCAAGGCTTCGACCTGTTCTTCGTGCTCACGAATGGTGGCCCGTACGGCGCCACCGAAATCCCGACAACCTATCTGGTCAAGACCGTCTTCCGAAACGGGGACGTCGGGTATGGGTCGGCGATGGCCGTCGTCTTGACGGCGATTGTCCTGGGCGTCGGCCTCGTCTACGCCCGACTGCACCGACCCGGGACCGCAGCATGACCGGGGGGACCGTGCGACGGCCCGCACGGGCCCGCATACCGGGCGTGCTGGCCACGGCCGGCATGGCGCTGCTCGCGGCCGTGTTCTTCTTCCCGATGGTGTGGATGGTGCTGTCGAGCTTCAAGTCGAACTCGGAGATCTTCCGAGCCCCATTCGCCCTGCCGACCGCCATCGACTTCGGCCGCTGGGCCGAGGCCTGGGAAGTGGGCCACCTCGGCAGTTATGCGCTCAACAGCGCCATCGTCACCGGCGCGTCCGTGACGATCATCCTGATCTGCGGCTCGGCCGCGGCCTTCGCATTCAGCCGCTATCGGTTCCGCGGCCGGGCGCTGCTAATGGCCATGTTCGCACTCGGGCTGTTGTTGCCGCTGCAGTCCTATTTCATCGCCCAGTCGCAGCTGTTCACGCAGCTTGCGATCACCGACACGCGCCTCGCGCTGATCATTCCGTACGCCGCGATGGGCATGTCGCTCGCGGTCTACCTGCTCAAGGTCTACCTCGACGCGCTGCCCAACGAGCTGTTCGATGCGGCCCGCATCGACGGGGCAGGCGATGCCCGGGTGTACTGGACGCTGGCGCTGCCACTCCTGCGGCCCGGTCTCGCCACGGTGGCCATCTTCTCGGCCCTCGCCGCGTGGAACGAGTTCCTGCTCGCCCTGCTGTACATCCAGGACGACGCGCTCAAGACGATTCCGACTGGTCTGCTGGCGTTCTCGAGCCGCTACGTGACCGACTACGCGCTCCTGTTCTCGGCGCTGTCGATCGTGACGATCCCGATGATCGTCATCTACGTGGTGTTCAACCGCCACATCGTCGAAGGAATCACGGCAGGCAGCATCAAGTAAGCCGTTTTCACCCGAAGCGGTCCGCAACAACCGACCCCGTCGGACGTTCTCAGCTGTATCGCGCGGCCAAGCGGGGGAGCCGAAGCGGCTTGCAGAGGGGCCAACGATGGCACTCACACTTGGACTCGGGGTGCTCGGGAGCCTGGCGTTCTTCGTGAGCGAGAATGCCTACGCGTATGCGGCGATGCCGGTCGTGGGGCTGCTCGCTGCCTGGCTCGTCCCGGATTGGAGACGAGGTCTCGGTGGACTTGCCGCAGGGATCGTCGCGGCGTTCTCGGTCTGGGGCGCCATTGAGGTGTTCAATCGGATCAACTATTGCGGCGACAGTTGCGGCGGGCTGAGCTCTCCCGGCGTTACCGCCTGGATTGCATTCGGACTCGGGCTAATCGGGCTTCTCCTTGCCGTTGCAGGCTTTGCGGTCGCGCGGGGCATCCTGTACGTCGTTGCCCGCCGCTCCCTTCGACCAACGCTCTGAGGCACGCTCGTCGTCCCTGGGGATAGGCTTCGCCCGTGGATACCTCGCTGTCGACCCAGCAACTCGCGTGGGTGCTCGGCAGGTCCGCGAACTCGATCCGCGACGACATCAAGAGCGGCGATATCGAGGGGACCAGGATCCCGAGCGGCTTCCGGGTCCCCAGGGAGGAGGTCCTGCGGTTGGCGCGCGAGCGGATCGAAACCGAAGCGGACAGAAAGCTGTCGGATCGCGAGCTCGAACGGCTCATCGACGAAGTGATCGCAACGAACGAGGGCCTCGTCGACTCCCGTTAGTCAGCCTCGCCCTCGAGCCCGTCGCTAGCCGGCGATCCGCTGCGTCTTGTCGGGATCGGCGTTGAACTGGATCGCCGCGATCCTGCCCTTCCGGAGCCGGAACGACGCGATGATGCGTGGCTGACCGGGCGCTCCGTCGACGACGAGTCCGGCCTGCCCGTTCACGGTTGCCGGCCGCGCGTACGACGCGAAGCGGGCGCCCATCCGGCCAGCGCGATGGGCAACCGCCGCCGCGCCCCGCAGCGGCGGGCGTGCGAACGGGCCTCGCCCGCCACCATCCGTGGCCACGACGACGTCCGGATCGAGCACGCGCAGCAATGCCTCGAAATCGCCGGCGCGGGCAGCGGCAACGAAGGCGTCGACCACCTGCCGCTGCACGGCCAGATCGGCATCGGGCTCGGGCGCCTCCGCTCGCACGCGTCGTCGCGCCCGACTCGCCAGCTGACGGGTCGCCGCCGGCGTCCGGTCGACGACTGCAGCGATTTCGTCGAAGCCGACGCCGAACACGTCATGGAGCACGAACGCCAATCGCTCCGGTGGGGACAGCGCTTCCAGCACGACGAGCAGTGCGAGTCCCACCGAGTCGGCCATGACGGCATCGGCTTCGGGGCTTGATGCGGCGCGCCCATCCGCGCCAGGCCAGGTCACGAGAGGCTCCGGCAGCCACGTGCCGGCATACGTCTCGTTCCTCGATCTCCGCCCGCGGAGCATGTCCAGGCAGATTCGACCGACCGTGACCGTGAGCCACCCGCGCAGGTCATTCGTGTCTCCTGGGTCGCGGCGCTGGAGCCGGATCCATGCCTCCTGGACGGCGTCGTCGGCCTCGGTCATCGAACCGAGCATCCGGTAGCCGACCGCGCGGAGGTGCGCTCGGTGTCGCTCGAACTCGATTGCCAGCCAATCGAGGCGTTCGGCGTCCTCGGTCTGCACGAGTGCCATCATCTCCGACACGGATCAGCGAGCCGAAACGTGACACGCGGTGTTGTCACGATCCGCGGCCCCGCTCCGTGTTCAGTGTGACGAGCCCGATCCAGCGGCTCGGAACTGGAGCACGATGTGACCTCAATGAAATCCGCGTCCACGCCGGCATCCGCTCCCGGGTTCGTCCTGCGGACCAATCCGTTGGTCCTTCGAGCGTTACGCCTCGGCCTTCCGATGGGGCCCAACGTCCTGCTGACGGTGCGCGGCCGAAAGACCGGCCAACCGAGGACGTTTCCGGTCGCGATCCTCAAGACGGACAGTCACGAGTACCTGTTCTCGGCATTCGGCGAAGTGAGCTGGGTGCACAACCTCCGTGCGGCAGGCTCGGCCACGATCAGTCATGGACGGCGAACCCGGACGGTGACGGCGACCGAGGTCGCACCGCCGGAGGCGGCCGTGGTCCTCGAAGCGGGGCTCCGACCGATCATGCGCGTTCCGCTCATCGGGCCGATGATCGCCAGCTGGTACGGCATCGATCGCCACTCCACCCGGGATGACTACCTCGCGGCTGCGAGACGGCATCCAGCATTCGAGCTCGACGAGGTCGATTTGACAGGTCGATAGGCGGGCCGTGGGGGCATTCGCGCTAGCAGCGCATTGCTATCCTCCGGCCGGTGCGACTCGCACCCGCGCAGATCACCGAGACCGTTGCGCCGGCCCGGCTTGGCGGCAGCTTCCGCTGGCTGCTGGCGTCCTCGGTCACCTCCAACTTCGGTGACGGGATCGCGTTGGCCGCCGGCCCACTGCTCATCGCCTCGTTGACGCGTGACCCGCTGCTCGTGTCATTGGCCGTCCTCGCCCAGCAGCTCCCAAGGCTGCTATTCGGGCTCCCGGCCGGCGCCATCGCAGACCGGTTCGATCGGCGCCGTATCGTCGCCAGTGTGGACCTGGCCCGGGCGGCGGTCCTTGCGATGCTCGCCGCGACGATCGTCACGGGCGCGGTCAGCATCGCCATCGTTCTGCTAGCCCTGTTCATCCTGGGGACGGCCGAGATCTTCGCTGATGTCTCCAGTAGCAGCCTCGTGCCGTGGGTGGTCCCGCGGGTCGATCTCGGGATCGCCAACGCACGCCTGACGGGCTCCTTTCTTCTCAGCAACGAGCTCGTGGGGCCGCCGATCGGCGCCTTCCTGTTTACCGCCGGGATGGCCCTGCCGTTCGCCGCCAATGCATCCTGCTTCGCGCTCGGAGCGGTGCTGGTAACACGCGTCGCGACGGACGTCGCTGACCTTGCCGCGGAGCGCTCTGAGGTTCGCCGCAGTCTGCGGACCGAGATGGCGGAGGGCATCCGCTGGCTGATCGCTCACCCACCGATGCGCACCCTCGCCCTGACGATCGTCGCCTTCAACATCACCTACGGGGCAGCCTGGTCGGTACTCGTGCTGTACGCGAGCGAGCGCCTCGGGATGAGTGCCGTCGGCTTCGGCCTGATCGCGACGGCGATTGCCATCGGGGGCATCATCGGGACGTCGGCGTACGGCCGGCTGGAGCGCCGGTTCTCCCTTGCCGACATCATGCGCGGCGGGCTGGTGATCGAGACGTTCACGCATCTCGTTCTCGCGCTGACGACGTCACCCGCGGTCGCGCTCCTCACGATGGTCGTCTTTGGGGCCCACGCATTCGTGTGGGGCACGACCTCCACGGTGGTCCGCCAGCGTGCTGTCCCGGACGAGCTGCTGGGCCGCGTGACCGGCGTCTACACGGTCGGCCTGATCGGCGGGATCGTGATCGGCACGCCAGTCGGCGGCCTCCTCGCCCGCGAGTTCGGCATCACGGCACCGTTCTGGTTCGGGTTCTTCGGCTCGGCCCTGCTCGTCCTGCTCTTGTGGCGCCAGTTCGACAACATCGTCCACGCCAGCGAGACCTGAGCCGGCATAGCTGGCGGACCGTCATCCCATGCGGGGGAGGCGCAACGGTGCCGAACGCCTCCACTATCTCGTTGGACGTCGATTCAGGGGGTGAACCTGCCCGCGTCCGTCCCAGTCATCAAATAGGGGAGTGCCATGGCGAAGCAATACAGCTTCTTGGTCATCAAGTACCCGTATGCCGAGACGGGCGAGGACGCGCTCGCGGCGGTCAGGGAGATCGCCAAGGAAGGCGTCGTCAAGCTCAGGGACGCCGTCGCGATCACGAAAACCGACAAGGGCAAGATCAAGATCCATCAGACGAAGGACGACAGCATCGGCCGCGGCTTCGTCAAGGGCGGCGTGATCGGCATCCTGTTCGCTGCGCTCTTCGGGCCGGTCGGCTGGATCGCCCTGGGCGCTGCCGCCGGCGGCCTGTTCGCGGGCTTCGACCGCGGGATCAAGAACCGCCTGCTCAAGGAGCTCGGGCAGGACATGACGCCCGACGAATCCGCGTTGGCGCTCCTCGTCGAAGAGGCCGATTGGGCCGAGGCGGTCGCCCGGATGAAGTCGCATGGCTTCGGGGGCACCGTGGTCGTCCAGGAACTGGTCGGCGACGACATCGAACAGGTCGAGAAGCTGCTCGAGGACCCGAAGACCGTCGAGGCGGCGCCCGAGGAGCTCGACGTTTCGGCCGAGCCACTGCCCGTCGCCGTCGAAGAAGCGCTTCGCGGAACCGTGCCCCTGCGCGTTGCCGAAATCGAGGGGGTCGAATCGGCCGACGCAGCGAAGCTCACCGCGGCCGGCGTGAAGACCACGGAAGACCTGCTCAACGTCGGGGGGGATCCCTCACGACGAAGAGAGCTCGCCAAGACGACCGGCATCGACGACAAGCAGATCCTCGAATGGGTACACGAGGCCGACCTGATGCGAATCCCGGGCGTCGGGCCGCAGTACAGCGAGCTGCTCGTGGCAGCCGGCGTCGAGTCACCTGCCGAGCTTGCCCATCGCAACTCCGGGAACCTTGCGACCACCCTCCAGGAGGTCGTTGCGGCTCGCCCAGCCATCGTCCGTCGGGTGCCGTCCTATTCCGACATCGACGGATGGATCGAGTACGCGGGGGAACTGGAGAAGGTCGTCACGAACTGACCGCTCCGGGGTGAGCGCATGAGACGGCACGTCGCGGCGACGCGGCGTGCCGTTTTCTTTCGGCGAGAAATGTCGACCCGGCGGCCGCTCATTCGTGGAGATGACGAGAGCCGGGAACCAACCCGGCCGCCAAAGGAGTCCACGATGAGCAGGTACCTTCTGTCCGTTCACATGGCCGCGGGCCCGGTTCGTGAGCCGATGTCCGAAGAGGACATGCGACGCGGGTTCGAAAAGATCGACGGCCTCGAACGCGAGATGCGAGCGGCGAGCGCCCTGGTCTTCAGCGGCCGACTGGGCGAACCGGGCGAGGCTCGCGTCGTCCGCCCGTCGAACGGCCGCGTCCGCGCCATCGACGGGCCATACGCGGAGACCAAGGAGCAGCTCGGAGGCTTCTACATCATCGAGGCCGATGATCTCGACGCCGCCCTGGACTGGGCGTCGAAGGTCACCCTCGCGATCGACACGCCGATCGAGGTGCGGCAGTTCGTCGATACGCGCGGCTGAGCCGCGGGAGCCGCCCCGCCAGGCCGGATGTCAGCACGATGTCTCGTCCGCTAGCCGCTCTCTTGGTCCCGCTATCATCGGCGCTGGAGCCATCGCTGCCCCATCGATCCGAGCAGTGCGAAAGGGAACCTACCGATGGCCGAATCCGAAGGTGAGCGGCTGGGCAAGGGCTCGGCGGCCGAACTGCTGTCGAACTGGCGGGCAGCCGAACGCGACCATGCCGCGGCGATCGAGTCGGCAGGCGTGGCGGCCCTCGCCGCCGAAGCCGCACAGCGTGCCTCAAGGGCGGCCCAAGAGACCGCGGAGGCTGCCCGGCTCAGCCTCCAGGCCGCCCAGCGGGCCGAGCATGCCGCGCGGGAGACGGCCGAAGCAGCCGACGTTCTGAGCGCGACGGCCGGGCAGGAACAGACCCTGGCCGACAACGCGGTAAGCAAGACTGCGACGGCCGAGACCGACGCCAGGGACGCGTTTCAGGAAGCGCAGCGCCTGGACTTCCCGAAGGATCCTGGCTGAGGCGACGATGCCAGCAGAGTTCATCTACTCCACCTACCGCCTCGGCCGCCATTACCCGCCGGATCGAACCGTCCTCGAGGACATCTCGATCTCGTTCTACCCGGGCGCCAAGATCGGCGTCATCGGGCCGAACGGGGCAGGGAAATCGAGCCTGTTGCGAATCATGGCCGGGCTCGACGACGGGTTCGTCGGTGAGGCTCGGCTGACGCCGGGCTTCACGGTCGGCTACCTGCCGCAGGAGCCGCAGCTCGATCCCTCGAAGGACGTCAAGGGCAACGTGATGGACGGCGTCGCCGAAGTCCAGGCGTTACTCGACCAGTACAACGCCGTGATGGCCAAGTGGTCCGAACCCGACGCCGATTACGAGGCGATCGGCACCGAACAGTCCTCCCTGGAGGACCGCATCAATGCTGCCGATGCCTGGAACGTGGAACGCAACGTCGAGATCGCGATGGAGGCCCTGCGCTGCCCGCCGGACGACGCTGACGTCAGCACGATCTCGGGCGGTGAGCGACGCCGGGTGGCCCTGGCGCGCCTGCTGCTCCAGCACCCGGACCTGCTCCTGCTCGACGAGCCCACCAACCACCTGGACGCTGAGTCGGTCGAGTGGCTCGAGCGCTTCCTCGATGAGTACAGCGGCACGGTCATGGCCGTGACCCACGACCGCTACTTCCTCGACAACGTCGCCAAGTGGATCCTTGAGCTCGACCGGGGCCGCGGGATGCCGTTCTCCGGAAACTACTCCGGCTGGCTCGAGCAGAAGCTCGACCGCATGGCCAACGAACAGAAGCAGGTAGATGCCCGGCAGCGGACGCTCGCCCGCGAGCTCGAATGGGTCCGCATAGGCGCCAGGGCCCGGCAGGCCAAGGGCAAAGCACGGCTGACGGCATACGAGCAACTCCTCGCCGAGTCGAACGACGCCAGGCGCACCGAGCGCGAGCTCGAGATCGCGATCCCACCAGGGCCGCGCCTCGGCGACCGGGTGATCGAGGTAGACAACCTGCGCAAAGGCTACGGCGACCGGTTGCTGATCGAGGACCTGACGTTCGCGCTGCCACGCTCAGGGATCGTCGGGATCATCGGGCCGAACGGGGCGGGCAAGACAACGCTCTTCCGGATGCTCGTCGGCCAGGAGCCGTCGGACGCCGGCACGGTCGAGGTCGGTGAGACGGTCGTCATGAGCTACGTCGACCAGTCACGCGACGCGCTGCGCGACGACCTGACCGTGTTCCAGGAGATCACCGACAACGTCGAGGCGATCAAGGTCGGCAATCGCGAGGTGCCGGCCCGCGCGTACGTGTCGTCGTTTAACTTCCGCGGATCCGACCATCAGAAGCTCGTCGGGACGCTGTCGGGCGGCGAGCGCAACCGCGTCCACCTCGCGAAGCTGTTGCAGACCGGCGGCAACGTCCTGCTTCTCGACGAGCCGACGAACGATCTGGATGTTGACACGCTTCGGGCGCTCGAAGCGGGCCTCGAGTCGTTCCCGGGTTGCGTGGTCGTCATCAGCCACGATCGCTGGTTCCTCGACCGGATCGCGACCCACATCCTCGCGTTCGAGGGCGACAGCCAGGTCCGCTTCTTCCAGGGCAACGTGAGCGACTACGAGGAGTTCCGACGCAAGGAGCTCGGCACAGGTGGGGCCGACCAGCCGCGCCGGATCCGGTACAAGCGGCTCGTGGGCTGACGGCCTGGATCCCCTCGACGATCGACACGTCCCGGGGATCCTGGGCGCTTTCAACCTCGAATTTGACGGCCACCTCTCGAACGGCCCCGTCGCTCGTGGACGGCTCGGCTCGATCTGGCGACTCGACACCAATTCGGGGACCTGGGCGGTCAAGCAGGTCATCGACCCGGACGCGGACGAGCTCGCCGAGATCATTGAGGGGGCGAGGTTCCAGGAGGCGGCCTTCGCAGCCGGTGTTCCAACGCCCGCCGTCCGGCGCACCCGGACCGGCCACGTGATCGCCACGATCGAAGACGAGCAGGTGCAGCTCCAGGCATGGGTGGACTTGCGCCCGCCGGCCCTCGACCTGGACGCGGCCGACCTGGGCCGGCTCGTCGCCGCACTGCACCGGGGAGTTCACGGGCACGGTGGGAAGGCATGCCTGGTACGAGGCGCCGGTCGGCGAGTCGAGCTGGCGCGAAACCATCCGCGCGCTCCGCGCGGGTGGCGCGCCGTTCACCGCGCTGTGGTCGAGCGCCTGCTTGCTGGCTGATCCGGAAGGTCCGCCTGCCTCGCTCCAGCGTACTGTCATTTGAAGGCAACGCCGCGCGGATCATAGGAGAACGACATGACGCTGACCGTGGGAGTTCTCGCCCTGCTGGAGGCCAAGCCAGGCAAAGAGGCCGAGGTCGAGGCATTCCTCAAGAGCGGCCGATCGATCGTCGAGCAGGAGCCCGGAACCGTCATCTGGTACGCATTCCGGGTCGATGAATCTACGTTCGGGATATTCGACGCCTTCGCCGACGACGAAGGCCGACAGGCGCACCTTTCGGGCCTGATCCCGGCCGCTCTTGGCGAGGTTGGTCCGCAGCTGCTTGCGAAGGATCCGGACATCCGGCCGGTCGATGTACTGGCGGTGAAGTAGCAGGATTCACCGGTAGGAGAGCTTCCCGACTGGCCGCTGACGACGAGCGTGATCGAACCCTCGCCGCAGCGGCCCTCGAGTCAGATGATCGCTACTTGAGCCGCACCGGCGATGACCCGCCGCTGTTGCTTCGCTGCCCGCTGTGCCCACGGCTTGACGCTGCCGCATCGGGCGACGTCGACTCGAGGAAGCTGGGCGGGATGCGCGCATGTGTGGCCTGCTCGAAATCGAAGGCAAACCCGATCAGCTCGGGCTCGTCCCACGGACCGGCGATGAACGACACGCCGATCGGCAGGTTCGAGACGAACCCCGCCGGGACCACGATGCTGGCATAGCCGGACACTGCAGACGGGGTGGACGAACCGACGAAGTTCGTGAAGTCATCACCGTTGACCGGGTCGGTCAACCATGCCGGGCCGTTGGTCGGGGCGATGATCGCATCGAGATCGTGCTCCTCCATCACGTCGTTGATGGCGGCTTTGGCGAATGCCGTCGAGAATGCGCGAGCGTCCTGGCAATCGGGATCCGCCCGCCCGCCCGTACCCTGGGCGTCGAGGAACGTCTGGGAATTCCATGGGCCCTCGAGGTCCGCATGGGTGTCGTTGAATTCGATCAGGTCCTCGAGGGTCTTCGGGTAGCCGGGTCCGGTGTAGGTCTCGAGGTAGCCGGCGATGTCGTCCTTGAACTCGCACGCCAGTGCAAGGAACTCCGGACCGAACACGTCCTCGATGACGATGCGCGTCGGATCGACGACGATCGCGCCCTGGGCCTCGAGCACATCGACCGCCTCGTTCATGATCGCGTCGACCTCGGGGCTCGCCTCCGGCACGTAGGCGAACTCGCGCCACACCCCGATCCGGGCGCCGTCAAGCGCCTCGTCGTCGAGGAACGGTGTGTAGTCGGCGAAGGCGTGCCCGGCCTGGTCGGCGGTGGCCGGATCGTCCGGGTCGATGCCGGTCATCGCGCCGAGCATCACGGCCGCATCGGTCACGTTGCGGGTCATCGGCCCGGCGGTGTCCTGTTCGGCCGAGATCGGGATGATCCCCGCGCGGCTGAGGAGTCCGACCGTCGGCTTGATGCCGACCACGGCGTTCGCGCCGGCGGGGCAGACGATCGAACCGTCGGTCTCGGTGCCGACCGTGATCGTGGCGAGATTGGCCGACACGGCTACCGCGGAACCCGAGCTCGATCCGCATGGGTTGCGATCGAGGACGTACGCCATGTTCGTTTGACCGCCGATGCCGCTCCAGCCGCTCGACGACGGGAACGATCGGAAGTTTGCCCATTCCGACAGGTTCAGCTTTCCGATGACTACCGCCCCGGCGTCGCGCAGGCGTTCGACGATGAACGCGTCATTGGGCGTGCTGCCGGCCAGCGCCCACGAACCGGCCGTGGTCGGCATCCCCGTCGTGTTGATGTTGTCCTTCAGGAGGACCGGGATACCCAGCAACGGGAGGTCCACGCCGCGCTTCCGCGCCTTGTCGGCGGCACGGGCGTCCGCGAGGGCCGTCGGGCTCATGAGGATCACCGCATTGAGCGTCGGATTGAGCTTCTTGATCCGTTTCAAATAGAACTGCGTCAGCTGCACGGAGGACAGGCGGTGTCGGTCCATCAGCTCCTGCAGCTCCGGAACCGTCTTGGCATCAACGTTGATGCCGGCAACCTTGGTCGAGGGTGGCGCCTTCTTCGCCAGCACTGTCGGCGCGACGGCACCGAGGGCTGGAAGTACGAGGGCGACCACGGTCAACAGAACGACCGGACGCCGAGCCAGGATGCGCATCGGAAACCTCCACGAGTTTGGGCGGGGGCGGGACGCGAGGGCGCACTGGGGCTGGCTCAATAGAACGCCCGCTGTCAAGCCCCGTCGCTGGCCGAACGGAAACCAACTGGAAACCGTGCGGGTGGACCTCACGCCGTACGATTCAGGTGTGCAGACGGGCCCGCACGCGACCCGAGCGCAAAACGGGAAGGAGGGTCTCGCCCGTGACCCAGACCAAGCCGACCATTGTCCTCGTCCATGGCGCGTGGGCAGATGGCTCCAGCTGGACCAACGTCCTACAGAAGCTCCATGCGGCTGGCCACGAGGCCGTCACGCTGCCGAATACCCTGCGGGGCGGTGCGGCCGACGCGGCCGTGATTCGGACATACCTCGACACGATCGATGGTCCCGTAGTGCTTGTCGCGCACTCGTACGGCGGCTTCGTCATCACAAACGCCGCGACGGGCGCGAGCAATGTCAAGGCACTCGTCTACGTCGACGCCTTCATCCCGGACGAGGGGCAGAACGCGGCTGTCCTCGCGAGTCAGGAGTCGGTACTGACCGCGGCGCTCACCGACCCGACCAAGGTCTTCAAGCTCGTGCCGATCCCCGGGGCGCCGCCCGATGTGCTCGACACGTATCTCCTCCCGCAGGTCGTCGCGAGCAGCTTCGCGAATGACGTGTCCCGGGAGGAAGCAAAGCTCATCCATGCCACCCAGCGACCTGCCTCGCTGGCCGGCCTCCTCGAGCCGTCCGGACCGCCGGCCTGGAAGCAGATCCCGGCCTGGGCCGTGATCGGCACACAGGATCGGATCATCCCGCCGGACGCGCAGCGGGCGATGGCCAGCAACGCTGGCGCTCGGATCACCGAAGTCGACGCCTCGCACGTGTCGATGGTGTCGCACCCGCAGATCGTGGTCGAAGTCATCGAGGAAGCCCTTCAGGAGATCGGCCAGCTCGCGCCCGCCTGAGCCCGCTCGTTCGTCCTCGAATCAGTCGCGAGTCACCCGCAACACGCCCGTATCGACCGCCTCGAACGATGAGGTGCGCAGACGGTACGACCCGGATGCCGGCACCGGCCATGCGATCGCGGCGAATTGCGCGTTCGTGTCGTCGCTTCCGGTGATGGGCGTCCCGTCGGGCGCATAGAGCACGGCGATCGTGTCGACGAAATCGCGGCTACTCGTCGCGACGGAGACCGTCTCGCCAGCCGTCGCCGGCAAGGGCACGTCGTAGACGAGGCCGGGAACCAGGTGCAACGACACGGACTCTCCGGCAGCCAACGGGGGCGCGATCGCCAGCTGCCTGGTCACGAGCTCGAGGTGCCGCTCCATGTGGGTCGCGGCGGCGACGTCGTTCCCGAACGCCAACTGGGCGAACGCGAGGATGGCGTGGACCCGCGGTGTGTCCAGGCCACGTTCAAGGGCGATCGACGCCTCGCTGAACGCCCGCTCGGGATCGGGGATGCCGTAGGTGTACGCGTCGGCCACGATGTAGCGGACGTCGGCGCTCTCGGGAGCCAGCTCGATGGCCCGCTCGAGGTCGGCGGTCCCACGTTCCTCCTTGATGCCCCCGAGCAGGCACGCCGACCCGCGGAAGAGCGTGCCGAAGACGTCGTTCGGCCGGACCGCGAGCAGCTCGTCGAGCACCTGGATGGTCTGCGGGTAGTCGAAGAAAACCCACTGCGCGAAGCCGGCACCGGTCAGCGCTGCGATCGACGACGGCTCGTCCGACAGCCGTGACGCGTAGTGCGCCTCGATCGCGTCCGCTGCGTCGGGATGGACGGGCAGAACGAGGGCCGTGATCCCGGCGCAGTAGTCCCGGTACGCATCGGCGAACCGCCCGAGCAGCAGAGACGCCTCCGCGCGACCGCGGTAGCCATCGATCTCGGTCGGTTGCGCCGCGATCAGCTTCGAAAACTTGCGGACGGCGTGGTCGTACCGGCCCTGGTCGATGGAGGCCTGGCCCTGCGTCATGCCCCGGGACTCTACATGGAGCTCACCGCCAATCGGGAATGCCGCCCAGAGGGCGGTCGATGCCATCGGCGCGGAGCTCGAGCCGCCCGGTGCCATCCGGACGGACGACATACAGCGCACGGCCGGAGACCAGCAGGTACCGGCTGTCCGGCGACCACGCGACGAACTGCCCGGTCTCCGCGGTGGCCCGCCGCAGGTTCGTACCGTCCGGCTCGATCAACCAGACGTCGTGATGCTCATCGTCTCCGTCGGTCTGCCAGCACGCTTCCTCAGTGGCGACGAAGCTGCAGTCGTCGCGCACCGAGGTGAACGCGATCGTCGCACCATCCGGCGACCAGACGGGCCAGCCGTCCTGGCCGGGGCTGTTGGTCAGCTGCTCCACGGCGCCGGTCGCAATGTCGGCGACGTAGATCTCATAGTTCGACCCTTGGTGGCCCATGAACGCGATCTTTGTGCCGTCCGGCGCGAATGACGGGTATTCGACCCAGGCATCGATGCCAAGCGGCCGCAGGTTCGTGCCATCTTGAGCCACGAGGTAGCCGCGCAGCTGGCCGCCGTCGCGATCGGAGTTGAACACGATGGTCGAGCCATCGGGCGACCAATCCGGACCCCAGTCGTTCGCGGGGTCGTTCGTGATCACGCGACGTGCCGAACCATCCACACGTGCGACGGCTATCTCATCGTCATCGTTGATCCCGCGGGTCGAGTCCCGATACACGACCGACTCGCCATCGACGGACCAGGCCCCGTCGAACTCGGGGCCAGCTGGATCCCCGGCGACCGTGACCACGTTCGATCCGTCAACGTCCATCGCGAAAAGGTCCTCGAAGTCGTCGAAGACGATTCGCCCGGACAGGTCCGTGAGGGCGATCGGCTCGCCGGTCTCAACCGGCAGGATGCCGAGGTGGATCGTGCGGGTGGGCATGGGAGTCGCAAAGGGCGAGGAGCCAGGCGATGGCACCGCGGAGGCACACGCGAGCAGCAGGCATGGCAGTGCCGCGTTCGCGGCCGCGCGGAGGAGATGCACACCCTTAGTACAGCGGTCGCGCGTTTTCCGTTCCAGCCGCTCGCCACTTCCTGATTACGTCGCGAAATCGATTTGGCATGACGCCGCGGGGCAGTGGCCCCAGGATGCACTCTGAGCCAAACGGCCCACGTGTTCGTCGCATTTCGATTACGTGGGCTAATCAGGCGCCTGCGGGCCGCGGCTGAGGCCCGCTCAGGCGATTGGTGCCTCGCGTTCCGCGATCCGCGCGAACTTCTCCAGCTCGCCGTTGAAGCTGCCCTCATACGAGCCGCGCGAGAAGATCCACGCGGAGATCGCCGAGATGCGGCCGACTGTCTCGAATTCCTGCGTGACGCGCGTCCCGTCGCCGTCGGGTTCGAACGTAGCGCTCGATCGGCCGCGCAATACCCAGCTCCCGAACTTCGTCGCGAACCGTCGAGGGCGTTGGACTTCGAGGACCTCGGTCGGGCTTTTCACCGGCCCGAAGTGGACGACGTAGGTCGTTCCGACCGTCTCGATCGGGCCTGTCACGTCCGACACGCCGGTGACCCCGCCAATCCACTCACCAATTCGATCGAGGTTCGTCCAGAGGTCGAACACGTGGTCGGGCGGCGCCGCGACGTGCGTGAAAACGGTGTAATGCGCCATCGAGCGGCCATTCTGCGACCTGTACACTCCCGCCGTCACGATGCCGTCCGCCGATTCGTGGGAAACAGGCGATGCATTCGACCGGATCCCGAAGGTCGAACTGCACTGCCATGTCGAGGGCACAGTCCGGGCAGAGACCGTCGTCGAGCTCGCTCGCAAGGCCGGGAGTCCCTTGCCGGTCGACGATCCGGCAGACCTCTATCGCTATGACTCGCTTGATTCGTTCCTGGCAGTCTTCTGGCTCGTCCAGGAGACCCTCGTTGATCAGGCTGACTGGGCGCGAGTCGCGTACGAATCATTGGTCGACGCGGCCGAGCACGGCCTGCGCTACCGCGAGATGTTCTTCACGCCTGCCCGTCACCTGGCCGCCGGCCAGGATCTCGGAACCATTATCGACGGCCTGAGCGAAGGGATCGCCGCGGCCGAGGCGGATAAGGGAGTCCGCTGCTGGCTGATCGCCGACATCGACCGGGCGTACGGTCCGACGGCGGGCCTCGAGCTCGTCGAGCGACTCGGCGAGCTCAGGCAGAACGGGCGGGCAGAACGAGTGATCGGGGTCGGCGCCGACTCGACCGAGCTCGGCATCGACCTCCGCGCCTTCGCGACGGCGTTCGCGACTGCCCGCCGCCTCGGCTTCCGCCGTTCGTGCCATGCGGGAGAAGCGGTCGGCGTCGGCCCGGAGAACATCCGGATCGCGATCGACGAGCTCGGCTCTGAGCGAATCGACCACGGCGTCGCGATCGCCGAGGACCGCACGCTGATGGCGCAAGTGGCCGCCGAGGGCATCCCGATGACCGTCTGCCCGTGGAGCAACGTGGTGATCGCGAACCGATTCGAGTCGCTGTCAGAGCACCCGCTGCTCGAGATGCGCGATGCCGGCATGCTCGTGACGATCAACACCGACGACCCCGCGATGATGGAGTGGGATCTCGGGCGCGAATACCGGGCAGTCGGGGAGGCCTACGGCCTGGCCCTGCCGGACCTCCGCCGGTTGGCGGTGGACGGGATCGCCTCGACCTGGCTCGACGACTCGGACCGCCGCACGCTCATGGCAGAGTTTGACTCGGTGCTCGGCAAGGATCCGGTCATGCGACAGGGGCTTCCCGTGCCGAGCGACCCGGCGTAGGCTTCGGACACTACGCAGTCACGGGAGGGCAACGACGATGACCATGCGCTCGTCGCTCGAGCAGGCTTTGCATCTGCCCGAAGGCGAAACCCTGCGACGCCTCGAGGAGAACGGGCTCGCGATCGCCAATGTCGACACGATGGCGCAGGCCATCCACGACGTGTACTGCGGGATCATGGCCGACCACGAGCACCCGAACGAGAAGGACCGGGAGCAGGCGCAGGCCATGGTCGAAGCGCTCCAGAAGGTGGCCGTCGCCCCAGTAACGGGCTGAGCATCAGGCCCACCGGGCTCGTCGAGGAACCCGGAGATGTAATCGCGGATCGCCGACGCCGGGAAGTCGTGCGCGGTTCCTGGCATGACGACGAGCCGTCCATCCGCGAGGCCTGCCGCGAAGTCGCGCGCACCGTCCAGTGGGAATACGGGATCGAGCTCTCCCGCCAGCACGAGCGTGGGGCTGGCAACCTGCCCGACGAGCGCACTGCCGTCGGTCCGCATCCACGCCTCGAGCTCGGCGAGCATGAGCGTCGGATCGTCGGGCACACCCACGACACCCGGGCCGAGCAACCATCCGAACGCCCGATAGAAGAGACGTTCACGCCTGGTTCGAGCGCCGATCGGCAGCATCAGCGCGTAGACCCGACGCCATTTGCCGGCACGGGCCGCGGCGGTGGCCCGCTCAGCGAGGTCGCGGGCCTCCGGACTCATCTTCGTCCCGGTGATGACGAGCACGAGCCGCCGCACCAGATCGGGCCGGGCTGCTGCAATTTCGAGCGCGATGATGCCGCCCGTGGACGCCCCGATGAGATCGACGGGCGGCCGGAGCCCTTCGATCGCGGTGATCACGTCGTCGGCCATCTCGCGGAAATTCGCGCCGAGCGGGTATGCGCGTCGACCGATCCGGTAGATCGTGTAGCGATCGAGCAGCGGCTCCCAGCCCGTCAGGGCCATCGCTCGGGCCTGACCGGTCGGATGGCCATCATCGAGCGACAGACCCGGAAGGCTCACGAGGGTCCGTGGGCCGTCGCCGATCCGGATCGCCGGCAGCCCACGACCGACGAACCGGTCCACGCCCTCGATCGCCGGCGGTCTCGGCATGGCACACACAATCAGGCAACGCGCCGCGCGAGACAACGGTCGTCGCGCCTGCCATGCGCTTCAGGCTCGGCCCGAACGACCCCTCGGTTCCGTGCCAGCCGGCCCTGTTCGCGCTGCGCGAGAGCGCGTGTACTGATCTCGGCGTCCTCGGTATCCGGGTGGCGCGGGCGCCAGCCAGGAGGGCTCAGTCATGACCAAGGTGCTTGTCGTCTACGGCAGTCGGCACGGCGCGACCGAGGGGATCGCCCGGCAAATCGGCGAGGTGCTCCGGGCGCATGGACTTGCGGCGCCGGTCGTGTCCGCAGATGCGGTACGCGATGAGGAGATGCGCGATGCCGACGCGTTCGTCGTCGGCAGCGGGGTGTACATGGGCAGGTGGCTGAAGGAACCGACCGAGTTCCTCGAGAGCCACCCGTCGGTGCTCCGCCGCAGACCTGTGTGGCTGTTCAGCAGCGGTCCGTTGCCCGGCTCGACACGCAGCAAGGACCCGGGAGACCCGCTGACGGACGCGCTCGGTCCGACCGAGGGTTCGGGCAGCGGCGGCCGCAAGAAGCTCCAGGAGCTCGCCGCGTCCATCGGCGCACGCGACCACCGAGTCTTCCTTGGCAGGTACGACCCGGACGACCCACCGCGCTCGTTCCCGGAGCGCGTCGTCCGGATGCTCCCAATGGCAAAAGGGGTGCTCCCGCACGGCGATTTCCGGAACTGGGCTGACATCGAGGCATGGGCCATCGAAATCGCTGCGGCGGTGTCGTCGCCGGCCGTCCCGGTCTGAGCCGGAATGCCTACCGCGTGATGGTCGGCAGCGACGCGAAGCTGAGGGACCGGCTCTACCGGCTCAACCCGCGACGTGCCGCCGGGTTCGTCGCGAACCAGATGATCTCGCTCCTGGGCGCGTGACCATCGCGTTCGAAATCGTGACGTGGCCGTGCGATCCTAGCCCGCACGTCCACTCAACCCAACGGGGGATCCCAATGACCACGGTCCGAGTCGCCGCTGTCCAGGCGACGTACGTCCTCATAAATCGCGAGGCGACGATCGACCGCGTCGCCGAACGCACCGCCGCCGCGGCCGCCGACGGTGCCCAGCTCGTCGTCTTTCCCGAAGCCTTCGTCCCGGGCACGCCGATCTGGATCGACACGCAGCCGATCTGGGACGGCGACGCCGAGTGGTTCCGTCTGCTCGCCGAGAACGCCGTCGTGGTTCCAGGGCCCGCGACCGACCGCCTCGGGGCGATCGCGCGTGAGCAGGGCGTTTGGCTCGCCGTCGGCGTCCAGGAGAAGGAGTCGCACGGAGGAACGATCTACAACACGTTCCTGTACCTGTCGCCTGACGGCGAAATCGCCGACAAGCATCGCAAGCTCGTGCCCACTGGCTCGGAGCGGACGGTATGGGGCATGGGCGACGGTTCCACGCTGCGGGTCGTCGATACGCCCTTTGGGCGGATCGGCGGGCTGATCTGCTGGGAGAACTACATGCCGTTGGCGCGGTTCCACTTGTACGCGCAGGGGATCGACGTATGGCTGGCTCCAACGTTGGCACCCGGTGACGCCTGGATTGCGACGATGCGCCACATCGCCCGGGAGAACCGGATGTTCGTCGTCGGGGTGAATCCTGTGCTGCATGTCGACCAAATCCCGGACGACTTTCCGGACCGCGATCGCTTGGTCCCCGCCAGCTGGGTGGCGGACAAGGGTCCCTGGATCGAGGAGGGCAACTCGGTCATCGTCGGTCCGGGCGGGGAGATCCTGGCCGGCCCGTCACGCGAACAAGAGGAAACGCTGATAGCGGATCTCGACGTGGGGGCGGTAGCCGCCGCCCGGCGCGTCCTGGACCCGGTGGGCCACTACAACCGGCCGGATGTGTTCCGGCTCCACGTCGACACGACGCCGCGGCCCGCGGTCGTCGAGGGCCCAGTCGCGGAAGCGCCCCGCGCCTGAGTGGCTCCGCGTGGGCCCGGTCCCGGCTTCGCTGGACGGCCAGGAACGGCACGTCACCGAGCGTGCCAAGCGTGGCACCAAGCTCCGCCGATCCGACGATCCCGATCACCGGCACATTGCCGGTCCATGCCCACCAGTGGCTCTCGCTCAGCAGCTCCCCGTCGACCCGGAGCCGCAGCCCGGGGAGAATCGTGTGCGAAAGAAAACTCGGACTCCCGCCGCGCGCGTGCGCGCCGACCTGGAACATCGCGTCGACGTGGTCGCGCATCCCCAACTTGTTCCAGTCTTCGACGAGCCGAGTGCGATCGGGGAGTCGCTCGACGATTACATTCGGCCAGTCGGCCTCGCCGGCACCATGGTGGTTATAGACCCAGACCTCCGTGGCGCCGCCTGCCAGCAGGCCCTTGGCCGCGGCCACGATGTCACCGGTCAGCTTGGCGCGTCCGGTCTCCCAGTACTCGCGGTAGATCGGAAAGGGCTCACGCAGGTCGGTGATGTGCGAAGTGCCTTCCATGTCGAAGACCATGGCGATGCGCATGCGATCCCTCACTGAGCCGCCATCGCCCCGATCCCGGGAGTCTAGCTGCGAGCGTACACGGCGCAACATGCGGCGACGGCGCAGACTCCACCTCGGCTATCGGGGAGCCAAATCGCCTGACCAAATCCCCGAGCCGACGGAGGGCTGCAATGCCGGAATCGAACGCGCCCCAATCCCGCCGCCTCTTCCTCGCCGCCGCCGCCGGTGCGGCGGCCGCCACAGCCGTCTCGGCGATCGATCCTCGATCGGCCGTACGAGCAGGAGTTGACGGCGACGTCGTCCTCGGCGCACTCAATACCGCCACCACCACGACGGCGCTGCGAATCACCGCCAACGACTCGGACGTCTTCCGGGTTCGCGGCATCTCCGAGAACGCGACGATCGTCGGCGCGAACGACGACGTCGGCTCCGGCGTCCGCGGCGAGGCGACGACCGGCTCGGGCGTGCTTGGCGTCGCTCCGAACGGCAGCGGCGTCGAAGGATCGTCGACGATGGGCAACGGCGTCCTCGGTTCGAGCGAGGAGGGGACCGGGATCTTCGGCACGATCACGCTGTCGGGCGATGGCGTCCACGGTCACAGCTTCGCTACGGCCGGGGTCGGCGTGCGCGCGAGCGCGGAAGCGGGCCTCGCGTTGGTCGTCGACGGCAAGGCGACGTTCAGTCGCAGCGGTAAGGTGACGATCCCGGCCGGTGCCGACCACATCGACGTCGACATGAAGCCGCTCGGCGGTCTCGGTGGCACGCCGTTGTGCTTCGCGAACCTCCAGACCCGTCGGGCCGGCGTCCATGTCGAGGCGGTCCGCCCAAACGTCCCGAGCTTTGGCAAGCTGCGGATCTACCTCAACAAGGCGGTGTCGGTGTCGACGGCGGTCGCCTGGACGGTCCTGAGCTGAGGCGCACGAGGAGAGGCACCCGCATGGCAACCGGACGCGTCGAGCACCTCAACCCGGCGGGTCTCAACCGGAACCCGGCGTTCACGAACGTCGTGGTCGTGTCCGGCCCGGTCCGCACGATCTATGTCGGCGGCCAGGACGCGATCACCGGCGAAGGTGAGATCGTTGGCAGGGGCGACCTCGCGGCCCAGACCGAGCAGGTCCTCGTGAACCTGCAGACCGCCCTTGCAGCGGCCGGCGCAGGCCCCGAGCACGTGATCAAGTGGAACCTGCTGGTCGTGGACGGTCAGTCGATCGAACAGGGCTACGCCGCGTTCCAGCGCGCCTGGGGCAACCGGCCGAACCCGCCGTTGATCACGGCGGCGTTCGTGTCGGCACTGGCGAACCCGGATTTCCTCGTCGAGATGGACGCGATCGCGATCGTGCCGCTGGAAGAGCCGGACTAAGGCGTGAGGCGGAAGACATTGGGGTGTTCCAGGTTGACGGTCCAGATCGAGTCGAACGCGACGGTCAACGGGCCCTGGACGGATTGGTCCGAGGTGATCGTCTCCGCGATCTCGTTCGTCGCCGGGTCGATGCGGACCATCCAAGGGGTCGTGCTTCGAACGTAGACGGCCTCATCGCCGGCCCACGCCTCGACACCGGCCTGCGGCGATCCGCCAATGGCGAACTCGGCTGTGACATTGCCGCTCTCCGGGTCGATCCGGACCAGCTGCGTATCGCCGGCCGACGCCGAATCGTCGTTGGCGCCGTGGAGTGAGACCCACAGGCTGTCCGCGCCGGCAACGATCCCTTTCGGATTCGGCAGGTCTGTCGTGAGAACCTCCGTCTCCTCGGTGACGGGGTCGAACCGGACGACAGCACCCTCGCCCGGGATGGTCAGCCACAGCGCGTCGAAGGCGTAGGTCATCCCGCCCACCGTCCCGGACTGGGCGAACGTCCTGGTCGACTTGGCCCCTTCGTCGAGTGCGATCACGGTGTCCGCGACGAAGTCACCGCTGCCGAGGAACCACAGGTACCCACCGCCGGCCGCCGGCCGGTACGCGCTCTGCGCGCCCGTGATCGGAACCGTGTCGGTGATGGTGTTCGTGGCCGGGTCGATGCGGACGAGCGCGTCGGCGGCGCACGCCCAGATCGCGTCCTCGCTCGCGGTGAAGCCTTGGCACAGGCGGTCGGGCAGCGGAATGGTCGCCGTGACCTCGTTCGTGGCGGGATCGATTCGAATGAGGTTCGGCGTTGCGGAGTCGTCCACGAGGGGCAGGTCCGGCGCGAGGACCCACATCGAGTCGAACGCCGCGAGCGGCCAGTCGGGCGAACCCTTGACCGCGATCTCGGCCTCGAGCCGGTCGGCGAGCGGGATCCCGGCCTCGGATGCAGCGGGGGACGCGGTCGCGACTGGTGAACTCGTCGACGTGGCGCGGACGGCGCGCATGCGCCGATGAGGCCAACCATCAGGAAGATCGCCAGAGCCAGCAAAGGTCGCACGAGCCCCTCCTCGCGAGCCGGCCGATCCTAGCAGGACGCACGCCGTACGAGGCAGACTGGTAGACCCTGACAGGAGCGAAGGTGACGAGCGAACGGCTGCGCATCGGGATCGTCGGCTGCGGCGACGTCGCCCACAGGCACTATCTGCCGGGGATTGAGTCGCGGGCGGATCGTGTCGCGATCACTGCACTTGCGGATCCGACTCGCGGCGCAGCGGAGCGGCTGGCCGGAGCGGTCGCCTCGTGGTCACCGGGTGCCCGAACCTACCGCGACGTCGAGGAGATGCTGCGCCGCGAGGCTCTCGACGCCGTCTTCAACCTCACGCCCGCCCCGCTGCACGGAACGGTGAACCGGGCCATCCTCGATTCGGGGGTCGCCTGCTTCAGCGAGAAGCCAATGGCGTCAACGGTCGCTGAGGCCGATGCGTTGATCGCGCTCGCAGACAGCAACGACGCGTTGTTCCTCTGCGCGCCCGGGTCGGCCGCCACCGCCCCGGTTCGCTGGCTGAAGGAGCTCGCCGGCTCAGGGCGACTCGGACGCCCGACGCTGGCCGTTGCCCATCATGCCGATCCGGGCCCGGCCGCCTGGCGCGAGTACACCGGGGACCCCACGCCGTTCTACCGGGAGGGCGTCGGGCCGGTGTTCGACCATGGCGTGTACCGGCTCCACGAGATGACCGCGGTCCTCGGGCCCGTCCGTCGGGTCCAGGCGATGGGCTCGATCGCGATCCCGCGCCGCCGGATCAGGGGTGGCCCGCTTACCGGCCAGACGATCGACGTCACCACGCCGGATCACGTCCTGATCCAGGTCGAATTCGGCTCCGGCGCGCTGGGCCAGCTACTGGCGAGCTTTGGAACGCTCGACACGCTCGCGCCGTGGCTCGAGCTGCACCTCGAACGCGGTGTCGTGAGCCTCGGCGGGAAGTCGTGGGACCTGGACGCGCCGGTGAACGTCTACACCGACGACGAGTCCGACGCGGGACTTGAGGGCTGGACGAACAGCGCCGAGGTGCCGCGCGACGTGGTCAGCACGGTGGAACTCGGCGCCCGCCACTTCATCGCGTGCCTGCTCGGCGAAGCGACCCCGATTCTCACCGCCGAGCACGCTCGCCACGTCCTCGACGTCATCCTTGCCGCCTACGCCTCGATCGAGGCCGGCCGCGCCCACGACACGTCGACGACCTTCTAGTTGCCGGTAGGCGCTCCCCAGCGGGCCCAGTGCTCCGACCCTCCGCCCGTCGTGACCTGCCGGAGATCGCTGCCATCGGGTGCGATTGTGTACAGCTCCGTGTCGCCTTGACCGTCCGTGAACATCGAGAACACCAGCCGGGATCCGTCCGGCGACCAGTCCGGCCCGTCGGCGTGGTGCGAGCCGACATCGGCGGGCAGCTGGATCGGTGTCATCGCGCCGGTTCCGACATCCGTGAGGAACAGGTCGCCTTCCTGGCTGCCGAAGGCGATCGAGGTGCTGTCGGGAGACCACGAGATCTGCCCGCCGGGATGGCTCTTGACCATGCCCTGTTCCACGAGCTCACGCTGGTCGGTGCCGTCGGGGTTTATCAGCACGATCGCCGCCGACTCTTCGGCCGACGGATTCGCACCGGTCCCGCATTTCTGCCGGACGATCGCGATGGATGTTCCATCCGGGGAGTACATCGCACGACCGTCGCCGCCACCGCACTCACCGGCTGATCCGACGGTGTGGTGGTATGGGCTCTCGGTAAGGCGTTCCAGCGCGAGATCTTCGATGCTGAGCAAGTAGATGCCGTCGACGTCTGGCTTCGTGTCACCATCGATCTGGCACACCAGGGAGGCACTGTCCGGCGACCAGTCGAAACACCCGAGGTGATAGGCGAGCCCCTTCGGGTTGAGCGGCGTGAACTCGGATCCGTCTGGCGCGAAGATCGCGGGCCTCACCAGCTCCCCATGGGACCACGTATTGACCAGGAGTCGAGTGCCGTCGGGTGACCAGACCGGGCCAAACCCTCCAGAGTCGACTGGCACCGATAGCGGCGCCTGACCGCTTCCGTCCCCACGGATCAGCGCGCTGCCGAGATAGGGACCCTCGGCACCAAACGCCGTGTCATAGCGGTCGAACGCGATCAATCCCGGTGGCACCGGTCGAGGCGAACTCAGTGGGGAGGGGAAAACGGCGACCGATGATCCGGGTGCTTCTGATGGCTGACTGGATGCGGCCGGTGCCTCGCCCGAACTGACGGTGGTGCCACAGCCGACAGCGAGTAGGCCGGTCATGCAGAGAACGATGAATGAGCGCATGGATCGCCCTCCCGGCTGTCGGCGTGCGGTCACGGCTGCATCGTCAGGTCCACGCCGAAACGCGCCGTCGAATACCGGCGGAGCGTGCCGTCCCGCCGCATGTCGTCAAGGGTGTCTTCGATCGCCCCGATGAGCGTCGATGGATCGGGCCCGTCGCGAGACACGACGACCGCTCGGGGTTCGGGCGGGAGCCTCGCGACCGACTGAAGGTCCGTTCGCGTCGCGACGTCCTCCGGCGACATCGCCGCGGTCACGATCGCCCGCACTGTGCCTTCGTCGAGGGCGGCAAGGCAGGCGGCGTCGGTGTCGCGGAGGATCATCGCGCTCGGGAGCGGTGGGACCGACGCAAGGCTGGGGCCAGGGGAACCCAATGCCCCCATCAGCCAGCGCTCGCCAAGGTCGCCGCCAACGGCGCAGATTGGCTGGCCCTGGACGTCGGCGAGCGACGTCCCTCCGGATCCGCTGGGAACGAGGACCTCGCGCGGCCAGGAGTAAAACGGTTCCGTCACCACGAATTCGTCGCGGTCGAGGCTCCATTCGGGGGCCGTCGGCAACGCCACGTCCCATGACGATGAACTGGCGGTCAGGTCCGAGGCAGCGACAGGCACCACACGCACAGGAAGCCCGAGACGCTCGGCAATTGCCCGCGCGACGTCCGCGTCGAAGCTGTCTGCTGCGAGGTCCGGCGAGATCGCGATCCGCACGGTTCCGAGCGACTGCAGGCGCTCGAGCGCGGTCGGGGGCTTGTTCGGAGCCGTGAGACGCTCGACCCAGGCACCAGCGATCCCGGAGGCCACGAATGTGGTGGCGATCAGGAGGGCCGCAGCGAGCATGAGCAGGCGGCTCCTGCGGACTCCAACGACGACGCGTGCGGGCATCACGATCGGCGGTTCGACGACGAGGGCGACGAGCCGCGGCAGCGGACGGACTCGTTCCGTCTCGCCGAGGACCCGGGCGAGCACCTCATCGGGCGGTTGACCAACGTCGTCGGTCATCGCCGAGACGAGAGCTCGTGCGAGCACGCGATCGTTTCCGGCACTCATGTCGGCCGCTCCCGGATGGCGATCCCAACCCGCTCCGGCTCCTCGCCGAGGGATACGCGCAACGACTCCAGCCCGCGGTGGAGCCGCGACTTTGCCGTGCCAACCGGCACGTCGAGGACGGCCGCTGCATGGACCATCGAGAGGTCGACGTAGAAGTGCAGGACGATCACGGCGCGTTGCTCGAGTGGAAGAGCGGTCAGCGCGGCCATGATCCGGTCGCGCTCAGCCACGATCCCGGTGAAATCCGTCATCGGCTCGGGGCGGTCGAGGGAAACGTGGAGCTCGCGGACCTCCCGGGCGCCGCGCGCCCGCGCGAGTCGATAGCAGGCGCGGACCGTCAGCCGGTACATCCAGACGTCCCACGCGTCCGGGTCGCGAATCGTCGCGACGTGCCGCCAGGCGAGGAGCAGCGCCTCCTGCACGGCGTCCTCGGCAGCGTACTGGTCTCGAAGGATGAGCTTGGCCGCACCGTACATCCGGCCGAACCCGGTTCTCGCGAGGATCGCGAAGGCAGTGTGGTCGCCGGCCCGCGCTCGCTCCACGAGGTCCGCCTTGGCTGATGCGGACGGCACGCGCGGGTAGGCGTTCGGCTGTCTCATGTCACTTGGCGCGACGATTCAACGCCAATCGGGGCCGTTCTCGAAGTCGGGTGTCTCGGTGACCCGCTGAACGTTCGAGCCATCGGGGTCGGCAGTGTAAAGGTCCTGCTGATCCTCCCCGAACAGCCCAAACAGGATGCGTGACCCGTCGGGCGACCAGTTGGCCTCGAATGCGAACCCATCGATATCGAGCTTCAGGAACCGGAGCGGTCCGCCGACCGCGCTCACGGTGAACAGTTTTCCATGCTTGTTCGTCGAGATGACGGTCTTCCCGTCGGGCGACCAGTGGGCACCCATGATCTCGTGGCCCTGCGTAACGCCGAATGGAACGATCAGGCGTTCGTTCGTCCCGTCTGTGCCGACGACGTAGAGCGCGAACTGCTCCATGCGGAATGGCTGCGGATCCGGAGCTGGCCCGGGCTTCTTGCGAATGAAGAGGAGCTGTGAGCCATCCGGCGACACATCCGCGGGCGTATCCGCGCCGTTGGGCGGGAACGGTGGGTCGGTCAGGCGCTGCATGTCGCCGCCGTCCGAGGAACGCAGGCTGTAGATGCCTGGCTCATCGCCTCCCAGCGCACAGAAGATCCGCGAAGCATCCGCGGACCATGCTGTGCAGTCCATGTCGTGTGGTCCGTCAGGCACCTCGAGCAGCCGGTATTCCGAGCCGTCCGGACGGACGATCGCCGGCCGCCACGGCAGGAAGTCCCCGCTGCCGTCGAACCGCATCATGTGCGAGATCAGCAGCCATTCGTGGTCGGGCGACCAGACCGGGATCGTGAAGTCCTCGGCCAGGTTCTCGAGGGGGACGAGTTGCTCGTCGGAACCGTCGGGGTTCGCGACGAAGATCTCCGCGCCTCCGCCCTCGAGCAGCCGGGCATACGCGATCCGGTCGTCCGGTTCGACCGCACTCGTCGTCGGTACCAGGACGAGTGTGCCAAGCAGCAGGGTCAACGCTGCTCCAATCGTTCGCGTCCATCCGTGCCGTCCCATGGCTTACTCCCCATAACCGCACCGGTGGTGACACCGTTCTGGAATGAGAGACATCGGAAGGCCCAAACGGTTCCCTGAACCGAAATTCGTCCGAGCGAGACGTTTACGAGACACGAGACCAGTACCTTCCACCGGCCGGGGTCAAAGCGATCGGCGGTGACAACATGAAGTCGCGACGCCCAGCCTTCGCGGCTCTCGCGTTCTGTTTGACGTTCGCCGCGTGCGGAAGCGGCTCGGAGCCCTCTGCGGCCCTGCCCGTCGCGTCAGCATCAGGGCCCTCTTCGAGTGCATCCGGTTTGGCCACGCCCGCGCCAACACAGAAGCCGGTCGAAGCCGCCCCCTGTACCAAGCGCGACCTGGCCTTCGATCCGGCGAACCTCGACCTGACCGGAGCCTGGCTCGCAGATGACGACGGGATCTACTACCTTCGCCAGATCGATCAGACGCTCTGGTGGAACGGAATGTCTGGACAGTCCGGACCGCCCGTTGAGCTTGGCCGGGACTGGAACAACGTTGCGGTCGGCGAGATCAAGGAAGACCTCACGATCGAGCTCCAATGGGCGGACGTTCCACGAGGTGGAATCCTTGGCAATGGCACGCTGATCTGGGAGATCGTCGACGACGGAACGGGCAACACGATGCTTAAGAAGGTGTCTGAGACCGGGACCGGATTCGGTGGCGTGAACTTTACGCCGTGCGCCCCTGGCTGAAAATCGTGGCGCCTGTCGGTGACGACTCGCCCGTTGCGTTTCCGGACTTCAGGCCCTGCGCCGCACGCCATAATCAGCGGTCTGTCGGGGACCTCCGACCAACCACGCCCTCTAGAGGTGATCTCCGGTGACCAGCCAACGCTTCGAGTCGTCCGTCACCGCGGTGTCATGGATCCCGTCCGAGGCCATCACCGGCCCGTCGAAGGTCCCGTTCCAGGCCGGCGTCACGCACTACGACGAACCGCCACCCGATCGGCTCGTCGATCTCGAGGAGCTCCGAACGAGCGACCGCTTTCGTGAGGCGAACGAGCTGCGCGCGTTCATCGAGGTCGAGGACGGTCGCATCGTGAATTCCGGTCATCTGGGCCAGGGCCACATCGGCGCGACGACGGTCAAGATGGGGCCGGCCGCGCTTCGATTTCCCGCGGTCCAGCTGCCCGACATCCGGCCCGAGCCCGAGGTCAGCGCTTCGGCGGCCCGCTTCGTGCAGACGGTCGGCGGCCGAATGGGCCTCCCGACGCCACGGCCTGTACCGCACAAGCCATTCGTCCAGTTCTGGCCGTCGATCGCGTGGACAACCCTCGCTCTGACGATCAACGCTGACGGCAGCGCGAGCCACGAGCTCGTCGGCGCCAGCCCGTTCCCCCGTCACTGGATCTACGACCACGATGGAACGCTCGTCGAAAAGTCCGCGGTGATCGACTTTGCGAAGTGGTTCCACGACTCGTACGGCGACCGAACGCCGTGGGGCGAGCAGGACTCGGAGACGGTCGTTGCGGCAGTCGAGTCCGCGCTGGAGCGGTCACTGTCGAGCGCGATCATGAGCGGCGGGACCAAGCCGAAGTTCCGCAAGATCAAGGAGGGCGAGGACCTCGTCCGGCAGGGACAGGGCGGAACGGAGGTCTACCTGATCCTCGACGGGATCTTCGTGGTGGAGGTCGACGGCGAGGAGGTCGCCGAGATCGGCCCCGGCGCGGTCGTGGGCGAGCGCGCAGCGCTGCTGAACGGCACCCGGACGGCAACCCTGTGGGCGCGCACGCCTGGGCGCGTCGCCGGCGTGCCCTATGACGCCCTCGACCCGGACGCGCTTGGCAGCCTCGCCGTGGCGCACCGCCGCGAGGAGTAGCGCTTGACCGCCAGCTGGGCGGGATCCGATAACGCCGCGGTGTTCGCCGACCGGGTAGCCGCGTTGACGCGACGACCCGCGCCCGTCGCTGTTCGACCGCCGATCATCGCGATCGTCTCCCTCACCGGAGGCTGACAAATTCAGTGATCAGTCAGCGCTGACAGATCCACGGAGCGGAATTGGCGGAGGGTCGCGGGTGAGGCAGTGAACGCGGTCGGAGCCCGGTCGCCGGGACCGCGCGGAGCCGTCCGTGACTGAGTCCGCGGAAAGGAAGCTAGTGCGTGCGATGGTTTGCCCTCATCGCCGAGCATCGGGCGGGCCGTTGGCGCCAGTTCAGTGCTGCTGGAGTCAACCTGACCGGGCGTATGCTGGAAGGGCAAATCGCCGCGCCCGTTGGAGACGCGGGAGCCCCCTGGGACGCAACCCGATGTCGACAGGGACCGTCAAGTCCACACGTGCAGACGGGCACTGGGAGCCCGGATTTGGTTCGTTCCTGGTGGCCTACGTGGTGTTCTTCGCCATCGCCTCGGTGGGTTGGAGCCACGGGCACGAGGTTGGGCCCCTTGACTGGTATGTCTCGGTGTTATGGACATTGCCGATCTTGATGTCGACAGTCGGGCTCGCCGGCGGGATCCGGACCGCGCGCCGAATGCGCGAGCAGGCCTCGCCGCCACCGATCCTGGGAGACGCTGGTGATCGCGTAACGATCGGCCGGCGGCGGCTCTGGCGTCGCTGTCTGCCGGGAGCTCACCAGGCGGTACTTCTCGCGGATTCGCGTGGTCGAACAGGGGCTGTCAGCAGCGGGACCAGATCGCATCCCGCGAAGCTACGAGACACCCAACGGCACCTTCAAGGCCCGCGCCAACCACTACGCCCACACGCTGCGCCTGGACTGCGGGCGAGGCCGCGACGACGTCTGGGTTCTGCACATGGACGATGACACAGGCGTCGGGAGCGACACTGCGCGCGGCGGACTATTGCTCGTACAGCGCAGGATCGGTCGAGCGGCTGGGACTTCGGCCCGCGCTCGATTGCCGAGGATGCGCAGTTCGCCATGCATTTCTGCGAGAGCTACCCGGGCGCAGCGGGTGGATCGCGGGACGCTTCCTAGGCGCTTCGCCGGCGACCGTGAGTGACTCGTCAAGCAGCGGAGCGTTGGTGGTGGATCGATGGCCTCATTCCAGGTGCGCCGACGCGTGCTGCCGATCTCAGCACCGCCCGGTCAGTGCCTTGCTCGTACCGCTGTGGGCCCTTAATGTCGTCGCTCCGCGCCCTCGCGCGCGTCCTCACGTCTCGCGGCGAACCGACCTTCACGGTCATTCGCAACCCGCTTAAGCCGGCGGCTGCGTCTGCGCCGGAATTGCGTCCAAGGCGAACGTTGGGTCGCTGCGACAAAGCGGCCATTCGCTACATCGGGGACGAGTCGTGAGTGCGTTCATCGCCGGTGGCGGCGTCGACTGCGTACATGTTGAAGTCCCGGCACGACCGAGTTCGTGGGTGCCACGCTCGACCGAGACGTTAGCATCTAGCCCGCCGCTTGCCGTGCAGCCGACTTCGACCACCAATGGCGGACCCGCCCCGCCGACCGTGCTCTGTGTATCCCAGCGCTTCGCGCCGGTGGCGGCGTCCAACGCGTAGATGTTGTGGTCCCGGCAACCGATGTATACCGCGTCACCGGCCACGGTGGGGGACGAGTTGAACCAGTCTCCACCGGTGAAACGCCACCGTTGCTGGCCGGTCTGCGCGTCGATGGCGTAAACATTCTGATCCCGAGAGCCGACAAAGACGATGCCCTGGTCGACGGCTGGGGAGGAATGGATGACGGCACCGGTGCTGAAGGTCCACCGGCGGACACCCGTCCCCGCGTCCACCACATGGAGGCGGGCGTCGTTGCAGCCGACGTAGACGGCCCCGTCGACGACGGCAGGGGACGAGGTCACCGCTCCATCCGCCCTATATCGCCACCGCTCGGCGCCGGTCGCGGCGTCGATGGCATACAGGTGTTGATCCGTGCTGCCAATGTAGACGACCCCGTCGACCACAGCTGGCGACGAGTAGACCTCGTCGCCGGTCGCAAAGACCCAAAGCGGGCCGCCGCGGTCGAGCCGCGATAGGCTCCACAGGCCCAAGCCGGTCGCGCCGAGCGCCGCCGCTCCCAACGCCGCCCGCAGAAGCCTTCGGCGGGTCATGGTGTGGCTCCAGAGGAGCGCCTTTGGCGGCTCTCCGGCTGCGGTCGGGCCGACCCCGGGAACCAGTTCCTCTAGTGCCTCGACGAGCGACCGTACATCCCTTCGGAATGTCTCAAGGTTGAGCCGGATCGCGTTTCGGCTGACCATGGGCTCGAGAGCGGCTGGGAGGTCCTCACGAGCGGGCATTTCAGAGCCGTCGAGCGACAGAATCAGGCGACGTTCCGCGCGAGAGCCGCTGTATCTCATGCGACGACGTAGTCGTGGGGATCGTCAAGCCGACGGACGTCCGTCTTCAGTCCGGAAATGGTAAGCGCACTGCCGGCGTGAGGGCGAGCACCACGCTCGCTGGTCCGACGCTTCCTCGATCGCGACAAAGTCGACCCTGTCTCGACGTCGATCCGCGTGGCTGATCACCGTGCGGGCTCCGGCGCTCAGACGAGTGCGCGAGCTGCGCCGTCGACACCGCATCGGCCGAGATCTGGCGCTCCTGACCAACCGCCCGCAGGGCTAGCCGACCTCGTTGGCCTTGATGTCGTACTTGAAATGCAGGCCCACGTCGAGTGACCCGTCGGCCTTCTGCGGCTTGTACTCGAGGTCCACCTTGGCGAACTGAAGCGTCACGTTTTCGGCGGTGCTGGTCGCGTCCTCGGCCACGCTCATCGTGACGCTGGTGATCAGGACGTCGGTCATCTTGATCAGCAGGTATTCCTGCTGGCCCTTGCCGGCCTTGCGGACAGTGATCGTCGCATCAGGGATGTGCGTCCCGACCGCGCAGGCCTTCATCAACAGCGGCGTGGCCTTGTCGATGTGATGGGTGAAGTCGAAGTCGTTGAAGCTCGCCCTGCGTGTGCCGCCTGCGCCGCCATAGGCCATGGATCCACTCTGCATGACACCCCACGACCACGCGAGCACGTCGATTTCGTCCTTGTGCTTGACGTCGGTCGATTCGCCCTGGATGTTGCCGATCTTCGCGAAGACGTCCGATGCCATAGGCTGAGCTCCTCGAGATTGCCTGTTCAATCAATGACTCGAACTATCGCAGGCGTGCGTTGACTCGGCATGCGAACCTGTTCGAGTCAGCAGCGACCGATACGAGAAAGGAGCGAAATGGGAGCACCCATGTCCAGCCAGAAGGTGACCACCTCCTTGCACGACATGAGGTCCCATGCGCACGCTCAATCTAGGCATCCTCGCGCACGTCGACGCCGGTAAGACCACTCTCAGCGAGCGACTGCTCTACACCGCCGGCGCGATCGACCACGTCGGCAGCGTCGACGCCGGCACCACCCAGACCGACTCGCTCGAGCTCGAGCGCGAACGCGGCATCACGATTCGATCCGCTGTCGCCTCGTTCCTCGTGGGCGACCTCGCGGTCAACCTGGTGGACACGCCCGGCCACCCGGATTTCATCGCCGAGGTCGAACGCGTCCTTGGGGTGCTCGACGGCGCGATCCTCGTCGTATCCGCGGTCGAAGGCGTCCAGCCGCAGACGCCGCTCTTGTTCCGCGCCCTTCAGCGGCTCCACGTTCCGACACTGATCTTCGTCAACAAGGTCGACCGCGCGGGCGCGGATCCGGACCGCGTCATTGCCGAGATGCAGCGGCGATTGTCATCGGGCGTCATCGCGATCGAGGCGGCGACCGAACGTGATCCGACCGCGCTCATCGAGGTACTTGCCGAACACGATGAGGGCATCCTCGACGCGTACGTCAGCGATGGCGTGAGCCTGACGAACGCCCAACTCCGGTCGTCGTTCGCCCAACAGACGAAGGCTGGTCACGTCCACCCGGTCTTCGTCGGCTCCGCAGGGCGAGGCGTCGGCATCGCGGAGCTCCTCGCCGGTATCGACGAGCTGCTGGTTGGGGAGCGCGGTGATCCGGAGACGCCCGTGTCCGGCCGCGTGTTCAAGATCGAACGCACCACGTCCGGCGAACGCGTCGCCTACGTGCGGCTCTTCGCGGGCACCCTGAAGCCCCGAAAGCGGGTTCGTGTCGGAGGCGAGGACGAGGCCAAGGCGACCTCGATCCGGGTATTCGCGCCAGCGGGCGCTCCCCGGCGGGATGCCGTCACGGCAGGAGAGATGGCGACCGTCCGAGGGCTCGGCACAGTTCGGGTTGGCGACGCGATCGGCGAACCGCCACCGGGCGAGGCCGTCACCGCGCGCTTCCCACGACCGGCGCTCGAAGCCGTTGTGTTTGCACGTGCGCCTGGGCAGCAGGGCTCGCTCCGAGCTGCCCTCAGCCAGCTCGCCGAGCAGGACCCGCTCATCGACGTCCGCCAGGACGACGCCCGGCATGAGATCGCGGTCTCGCTGTACGGCGAGGTCCAGAAGGAGGTCATCCAGTCGACGCTCGAGCACGAGTACGGCGTCGTGGCGGACTTCCGCGAGACGACAACCGTCTGCATCGAGCGCCCGGCTCGCGTGGGCGAGGCCGAGGAGGTGATCAGCGCGAAGACACACACGAACATCACAGGCCGCAGCTCGCCACTGAGCACCAACCCGTTCATGGCAACGCTGGCGCTGCGGATCGAGCCGGCAGCAGTCGGATCCGGGATCGAATTCCGAGCGGAGGTCGAGCCGCGCTTCGTCCCGCTCTACCTCTTCCGCACGCCAGATGTGTTCCTGACCCAGATGGAGGCCTTCGTCCGCGAGGCGTTGGTTGAGGGCCTGGCGGGCTGGCAGGTGACCGACTGTCGGGTCACGATGACCGACTGCGGCTACGCCTCGCCGGTCACGAGCGCGGCCGACTTTCGACGACTGACGCAGCTCGTCCTGATGACCGCGCTGGAACGGGCCGGCACGTGGGTGTGCGAGCCGCTCAGCGATCTCTCCCTGGAGATGCCGGCCTCGTCCGCACAGGGAGTTCTTGCGGTGCTCGGACGGCTGGGCGGTCGCGTTCGCGGACAGTTCTCGGCGAACGGCCTGTCGAAGGTCCAGGCGGTGCTGCCGGTCGCCCAGCTGCGCTCGCTGCAGCACCAGCTGCCGGGCCTGTCGATGGGGGAGGGGATCCTCGAGGCGCGCCCCGACGGCTACCAGCCGATCGGTGACAACCCGCCAAAGCGACCACGCTCGGGCCCCAGCCCGCTCGACCGCGATGCGTGGCTCGCGTCGCTGACGAAGCGAGGGTAACCGCCGCCGGGAGGCCCGGCGGCGGTCACGTCAGGATCAGGGCAGCGCGACCCGCTGCCAGGAGACGGTGGCATTCGTTGGCACGTCGAGCGGCGTCAATACGCCGCTCTCGATGTCCATCAAGAACCAGCCGTCCAGCCCGCTGTCCGGGTTGGAACGGCCGAGGACCTGGGTGCCGTCCGGCGAGAACGCCAGGTCCGCGCCGTTCACGTCGAGATCGAGGCCGATCGAAGGTCGTGTTTCGAGACCGTCAACGGACTCGAACGAGAGACCGGTGCCGGCGCCCACCACCCAGCGGCCGTCCGGACTGACCGGGCTCACCGACCCACCCCAGGTCGAAGAAATACGCTCGGTCCCGGCGTCCAGATCGAGGACGCGTCCCCAACCGCTCTGCTCGACCTTATTCCAGCTCCAGAACGTGACGCTCCGCCCATCGGGCGAGATGGCGGGCCTGTCGATCGCCGGATCGAACTCAGGCAGCCCTACCGGTTCCGACAGGATTCGAGGGGTGCCGCCACCCGGTGGCACCGCGTAGAGGGCCACGGCCGGATCATCGACTGTGGGATGCCCTCGGAACACGATCTCGTCGCCTGCCGGGGGACGCCAGGCGGCCCACCCGTTGGGGGAGACGGTACCGAGATCAATCGGCTCGCGGGATCCGGTGCCGTCGGCGGCAAGCACCAGGATGGACATGGTTCCGGGACGGGCGAGGAGGAGGTCGCCGAGGACCATCAGACGATCACCGTCCGGGGACCAGTCGATTGCGTGGACATCGTCGTACAGCGCGGGCGAGACGGTTTGGAGTTCCGTCCCGTCGGCGTTGGCCACAACGAGCTTGGTCGTCCCGGACTCATTGCGCAGGAACGCGATCTGGGTGCCATCCCGCGAGAACACCGGCCGGCTGTCGAACGCCGGTCCGGTCGAGATTTTGGTGATGTTGGCCCCTGCAGCGTCGGTCGTCACGATGTCGCCGGACTCGGCGTACGCAAGCACGCCATTCCCGGCTGGCCCGTAGGCAGGTGGCAGGGCCGGCTGACGCAGCACGAGAGCACCGACGACAACGGTCGCGGCGAGCAGGCCGATCAGCGCGATCACGGCGAGGATCAGCCCGAATCGCAACGGCGGCGAGCCGGCGATCACGATGGAATTGGTACGCATCGGACGCTCCTTGAGCAGCGCGCGCCAGCGCGGCTCAGGCCGCACTGCGCGCGTGACGGAGATGACGTTGTCGATCGCGGCGGACTGGTCGCCGGGTGCGGCCAACTCGGCCATCAGCTCACGGAGCCGTCGGTCGAGCATCGCTTCGGTCGTCATGCCGGTCGCTCCCGGACGCTGCCAAGCTCACGATCTGGTTCGACGCCGAGCGTCGTCCGCAGGGTCGCGAGCCCGCGATGGAGCCGGGACTTTGCGGTCCCGACGGGGATGTCGAGGATGGTCGCCGCCTCGCTGAGCGGCAGGTCAAGGTGGAAGTGCAGGACCATGACCACGCGCTGGTCGTACGGCAGGCGCTCGAGCGCCGCCGCCAGGACCTCTCGGTCCGACACGACCCGGGCGAGGTCCGCGTCGACGACAGGATGACGGTCGGGCTCCACGTGCAGCTCGACCACGTCCCGGCGTCGCGACGTGCGGGCCGCGCGATTGCAGGCCCGCAGGGTGAGGCGGTAGAGCCAGGCGTCCCACGCATCGGCGTCCCGAAGCGCGCGGATATTGCGCCAGGCGAGGACCAGCGCGTCCTGGACCGCATCCTGGGCGCGGTCTCGGTCGCGAAGGACCAGGTTGGCGACGCCATGCAGCCGGGGATACGAGGTTCTCACCAGGACAGAGAACGCCTCGTGGTCGCCGGATTGTGCTCGTTCGACGAGCGCTCGCTGCATGTGGCCACCGGTTTCGGCACGGCGCATTCGGCCGGGCTCTACACACTACGAGGCACGGGGTGGCCTGAGAGGTTCCCTCCAACCACCGGAGACGGCCCCGGAACGTGACGGACGTCCATGGCATCAGCACGTGGACGCTGGGCCACGATCGTGTCATGAAAACTGCTGAAGCGTCGGCTACAGCCGTGGCAAGGTAGGCAACAGGCGCGCTTGCCGCCCAGTCTCCTCGACCCGGTTGACCGCGGATGTACGCTGCCGCGAGACGTCAACCGGAGGGGTCGTGCGTCCAAAGTCACTCGTCGTCATCGGCCTGATGGCCGTCCTGGCTTTCGGCTGTGCGGCGACACCGACGACACCCGCGTCCATACCCGCCGCGTCGCCCTCACCCGCGAGCCCATCCACGTCGGCGACCGCCTCCGGCTCGTCCTGGGCGGACGACCTTGCATTCGTCGATGAGCAAGTGCGCGCGCGTCACCCTGACCCCTTTGCGATCAACCCGGAATCGGCGTGGGTGGCCAAGCTGGCCGAGCTCGAGAAGACGCTGCTGAACGCGGCGCCCGACAAGCAGCTCGTGCAGCTGGCTGGCCTCAGCGGTCTGCTGGACACTCACTCTGGCCTGTACGGGCCATCCCATGTCTATCCGTTCTATGCCTACGCGTTTCCGGAAGGTCTGGTTCGTCGTCGCGGCCAGGGACGAAACGCTTGTCGGTTCACGCCTCGTTTCCATCGGCGGCACCCCGGTCGACGAGGTCGAGAGCGCCCTCCGGCCACTTGTGCCAGCTGACAACGAAAGCGGCGAGCTCCTCGGCCTCGAGGATCAGATGTCGACTGTGGAATTCCTGCACGGGCTGGGATTCGTCGACGATACGAGCAAACCAGGATTCGTCTTCGAGAAACCCGACGGCGCTCGTATCACCGTCGACCTCGAACCCGAGGCGGTTGACAGCGAGTGGAACCAGAGCCTCCCGGGGTACTTGATGGGCGATGCCCCAGAAGCAGTCGCTCGACGCCGTGAGCCGGTCTGGACCCGCCTCGACGAGCCTACGAAGACATTCGTGCTCTCGTACAACGACTACACCGAGAACGACCTTCAGCCTGCGCTTGCGGAGATGGACGCAGCCCTCGATGACGGCACGGCGGAACGGGTCGTGGTCGACATGCGCTACCTCCGCGGAGGAAACGGCAGCCTGGCAGACCCGCTGATCGAGACGCTCAAAGGCGACAAGCGAATTAACCGCCCCGGCGGCCTGATAGTGCTCATCGGGCGAGAGAACCAATCAGCCGGAACGATCGTGGCGGGTGCCCTCGATCGGGAAACCGAGGCCGTACTCATCGGCGAGCCCACGCCGGCTCGGGCAGATAACTTCCTCTGCGACTGCGTCGACATTCCCATCGGAGACTCCGAATTCGTGGTCAGCGTCCCGACGCAGTTCCTCGCCAACGGGGACACGCGTGATGCCGTGCTGCCGGACACTACTTTTCGAGCTGACCGCCGCCGACTTCTTCGCCGGCAAGGATCCGGCGCTGGACCTCGCGCAATCGGGTGCTCAGCCCTGATCGCGGGAACGTTTCGGTCCGCGCCGGCACCTTGACCAACAGCGCGACCATGAGGTCGCCGATAAACCGAGGGGCCGGGAGGACGTGGACCAGCGAGGACTCGTCGAGCGGGCACGGGGAGGCGATCATGACGCCTTCGCCGCGCTTGTCGGCGTCTCCGTCGCGAGGCTGGACGCGACCGCCTGGCTGATCGTCCGGGACCGCGAACTCGCACACGACGTGGTCCAGGACGCCCTCCTGAGGGCCTGGCGCGATTTGCCCGGTCTCCGCGACCCGGAGCGATTCGACGCCTGGCTCCACCGAATCCTCGTCAACACCAGCTTGATGGCCATCCGCCGGCGGCGTCGCCGGCCGATCGAAGTCGAGCTCCAGCCGATCGTCCCGAATATCGAGCCTGATCCGGCCGGTGCAATCGCCGACCGAGACGAGCTCGACCGCTTGTTTGCGCACCTTGAACCCGAACAGCGCGCTGTCGTCGTGCTGCGGTACTTCGCAGGCTTGCCGATGGCCGACATCGCGTCGGTCATGGGTATTCCGCTGGGAACCGCCAAGTCGCGACTGAACCGCGCTCTCTCGACCATGCGTGTTGTGGTCGCCCCTGGCGATCTCGAAACCGAACCGTCCATTGAGGGGCATGTGGCATGAGCGACCGCCTGTACACCGAAGGCGAGCTCACCCAGTGGCTCGAGACCACTGCGATCACGCCGCGCCCCGACTACGTCGATGACCTGCTCGCGCGAACCGCGCAGCTCACGCCAGCGATCCGCGTGGCGCTTCCCCGAAAGGTGGCTTCCGATGGAAATCACGGCCCGCGCGCCGACGATCACGAGGCGGCAGGTTCCGCTGCGGCTGATCGGGCTCGTTGCGCTCGTCGTCCTGGCACTTGCTGTCGGGGCAACCCTCTTCGTCGCCTCGCAACGCCGCCTGCCGGCCCCGTTCGGCCCGGCGGCCAACGGGGTGATCGTGTACGCGGCTCCCACCGACCCGGCGTGGATGGCCAAGGGCGCCTATCAGCGTCCCGTGGGCGACATCATGACCGTGGACCCCGTCTCCGGCACGTCCTCCGTGCTCGTCGGCGGCCCGACGGTCGATGGCTACCCGGTCGTGTCGTTGGACGGCACACGCGTGGCGTTCGTCCGCGAGGACGATCGCGGCCAGATGCTCTACGTCGTGGACACAGCAGGAGGCGACCCTCGACCGCTGACCCAGCAGCCCCTCCAGGAAATCGACGACGCGGTGTGGTCGCCGGACGGCCAGACGGTCGCGTTTGCGGCGCGTGAGGGCAAGTTCTCCAACCTGTGGCTCGCACGATCAGACGGCAGCGAGGCCAATAGGGTTGATCTTGGCACGGATCTGTCGGTTGTCCTCCCGCAGTGGCTGCCGCCGGACGGTGACGAGCTGCTACTGGTTGGGTCTACGAAGCCATCGCTCGGCTTCCTTCCCGACGACGGCTACCGAGACATCCTGGGCGGCGCCCAGGATCCAACCGGGTCCGCCATCGGGCTGTACACCGTGAACTCGGACGGGAGCAATCTGCGGCCGATCACTTCGCCCGACGGGGCCGGCTACGACTACGGTGTCGTCGCCTGGACGCCGGCAGGCGATCGAATCCTGACGCAGACTGCCGATGCTGCCGTCGGCGGATACACGAGGATCCAGGTGCTCGAGGCGAACGGCACGCCGGTCAGGAGGATCGAACCGACAACCGGTACCGAGACGTACAGCCCCGTCGTCTCACCCGACGGGCAACGCGTGGCCTACGCCGACGTCGCGGGCGACGCGTGGACGATCCGCGTCGAACCGATCGACGGGTCCGCCGAGCCGACCGAGACGGGCGCCAGGTTCTTCGGGATAGCAGCCGCGTTCCGCTGGTCGCCGGATGGCAGATCATTGATCGTCACCCACCACTACAACAAGCAGACGTGGCTGTTCGATGCCAGCGGCGGTGCAGGGACACTGAAGACCTGGATTGACCCCGGCTCCAATACCTGGCAGCGCCTGGCTCCCTGACGAACTCCCACTGGTTCGCGACTACACTCCGGCTCGGGCGATCCACGCCCGAGCCGGAGGGGTAGATGGGTTCCGATCCACTTGCGTTGCCGCCCGACCGCATGCGGGCGATGGGGCTCGCCGTCGTCGAGATGCTCATCGCCAGGATTGAAGGGCTCCGCGACGGACCGGCCCTCAGGACCGACACGCTCGCATCCATGCGCGAGCGTCTGGCCGCAGAACCATCAAGCGGCCCGCGGGACTTCGGCGAGCTGCTGCGCGTCCTCGATGATGACGTCCTGCCGTTCGTCGGCCATTTCGACCATCCGCGGTTCTTCGGCTACATCCCCGGCGCCGGCACGTGGCCTGCCGCCCTCGGCGACCTGATCGCTGCGGCGACCATGATCGACGCTGGTTCGTGGCGTGAAGCCGCAGGACCGAGCGCCCTCGAGCTGACCGTGCTCGACTGGTTCCGTGACTGGGTCGAGTACCCGGAGTCAACGGCAGGGGTCCTGGTGTCCGGCGGATCGGCCGCGAACCTCACCGCGATCGCGTGCGCACGGGAGGCGCTCATCGGCCCGATGTCGCCGCGGATCGTGATGTACACCGGCGATCAGACCCATTCGTCCGTTGCCCGCGCCGCACGCCACCTTGGGTTCCGGCCCGACCAGCTTCGCGTGCTTCCGACGGATGACGCCTTCCGGCTACGCCCCGCGGACGTCGTCGCGGCGATCGACGCCGACCTTGCCGCCGATCGATTGCCGTTCCTCGTGAGCGCGAATGCCGGCACGACAAACACCGGGGCAGTTGATCCCATCGGCGACCTTGCCGATGCCTGCCACGAGCGCGGGGTCTGGCTCCACGTCGACGGTGCCTATGGTGCGTTTGCCGTCCTGGCGGAGCGTGGCAAAGCCGCGATGCAGGGGATGAACAGGGCGGACTCGATCACCCTTGATCCGCACAAGTGGCTCGCGATGCCATTCGAGGTCGGCTGCCTGCTCGTGCGCGAAGGGCGCCTGCTCGAGCGGGCGTTCGAGCTGCACCCCGAGTACCTCAAGGAGGCACACGAGGCCGGCGTGAATTTTGCCGATCGAGGCCTGCAGCTGACCCGGACCAGCCGGGCGATCAAGGTCTGGCTTGCGATCGAGACGTTCGGCCTGGATGCCTTCCGGGCGACGATCGACCGCGCCCTCGACCAGACACTGGCGGCCCAGGCCCGGATCGAGGCGGACCCGCGGCTGGAGCTCGTGACACCCGCGTCGCTCGGCATCCTGACGTTCCGTCGTTGCGGGCCCGCCGACGAGCCCGCACTGGTCACCGATCGACGCAACGAGGCGATCGTCCAGTCACTTGCGGCGAGTGGCGAGGTACTCCTGACATCGACGACGATCCAGGGTCGGTACGCCATCCGGCTGTGCGTGCTCAACCACACGACCGAGGACGAGGACGTCACGTTTGCGATCGATCGAGTCGCCGAGGCGGAATTGTCCGAACTCGACGTGGAAACCTTCGTTCCGACCCGGCTGCCGGTCTCAGGTACGACCGTCAATCCAGTCCCGTCGAGCCATTCCGGGTTCGGCGCTGCGGAACTACGCAGGGTGCGCGGCTTCGACGGGATCAGTGACGACCAGGCCGACCGCTTCCTGGCCGTCGGAAGGGAGGAGCGTTACGCGCCGGGCACGGTGGTGACCGAACGCTGGGCGCACGCGCGTACGTTCTACATCGTGCTCGATGGCGACGTCGCGGTGACGATCGAAGGAATCGAGGTGAATCGTCTCGCCGGCGGCGATTCCTTCGGCGAGATCGCCGCGATCGACTGGGGCCGCGACTTCAGCTACGGTCGAACCGCGACGGTCACCGCCACCGTTCCCACACGGCTCCTCGCGGTGCCAGCCGCTGCCCTCCGCGAGCTGATGCTGGACGCGCCGTCCGTCGACGCCGAGATCCGCCAGATCGCCTACGACCGCATCCACCGAGCCGTCGGTACGACCTGAAGGAGGACGAACTGCCGAGACTTCAGGTCAAGACATTCGCCGACCCGGACGAGCGACGCACCTTCCCGAAAGGCCGTGCCGAGCTCGTGAATCTCGACGAGGCGGCCGTGGGTCGAGCGCGGTGGGAGCCCGGCTGGCGCTGGTCGACGCAGCTCGCGCCGATCGCCGGCACCGAGAGTTGCCAGGTACATCACCTCGGGTTTTCGATCTCGGGGCTTCTGCGGGTGCAGACCGACGCCGGCGAATCGATCGACATCCCGCCGGACTCCGTCTACGAGATTCCGCCCGGTCACGACGCATGGGTCGTCGGCGACGAACCGTGGGTGACCGTCGAGTGGACGAGCGCACGGATCGTCGGTATCGCCCCCGACGGGCCCGGCGAGCGGACGCTCGCCACCGTCCTCTTCACCGATATCGTCGACTCCACCGCGACGCTCGAGCGACTCGGTGACGCCGCATGGCGCGATGTGCTGCTCCACCACAACGCCCGATTGCGAGATGCGCTGAACACCTTCCGCGGGCGCGAGGTGACGACGACGGGCGACGGGTTCCTCGGCGGTGTTCGATGGCGCGACGAGGGCCGTGCGATGCGGCGTCGCCATGGCTCGCGCGGCCCGCGACATCGGTCTCCCGATCCGGGTCGGAGTGCACACAGGGGAGGTCGAGTTCGTCGGTGGCAACGTTCGTGGCGTCGCCGTCCATACCGCTGCGCGCGTGATGTCCCTCGCAGGACCGGACGAGGTCTACATCTCGGCCATGACCGGCGACCTGCTCGAGGGTTCGGGGGTCAGGTTCGAAGACGCCGGCTCACACGAGCTCAAGGGTCTGACCGGGCGACGCCAGGTGTTCCGCGTCGCAGGTTGAGCGAACCGCAACTCAGTCCAGCGACGCCTCGAACAGTTCCCACTCGCCAGGAACGCCGCGCAGGCTGGCAGGGCCGAGCGACGTGAAGACCAGGTCAACGCCGGTGGCAAGGTCGCGGACCGTCCTCGTGACGATCACCTGGCCGCCGACCGCCGGGCCGAGCAGTCGGGCGGCAATGTGGACGGCGATCCCGCCGATGCCGCTCTCACGACGCTCGATCTCCCCGGTATGCAGACCGGCACGGATCTCGACCCCGAGGCCGCGCGCTGCATCGACAAGCCCGAATGCGCAGCGAAGCGCCCGTGTCGGAGCATCGAACACCGCCATCACGCCGTCGCCCGTGAACTCGATGTTGCGGCCGTTCCATCGTTCGACCTCCGACCGGACGGCCCGCTGGAAGTCATCGAGCAGCTTCCTCCAGGCCCGATCTCCGATGGCGGCGGCGCGACCGGTCGAATTGACGATGTCCGAGAACAGGACGGTGCCGAGCGTCCGGTCGAGGTCCTCCGCGGCCTGGAGCGAGCGGATCTGTTGCGCGGTCCAGCGATATGGGTCGACGAAACGACTCGTCGGAGCCTCGCTTTCGGGAACGTAGGAGAGCAGGACGATCCCCGAGCTAAAGGTCCGCGAGCCGATGAGGCGCAGATGATGCGTGTCGATCCGGTCGCGGAAGAGATGCTTGCCGCTGCCGAGAATGACGGGGTAGACCAGCAGCCGGTATTCGTCTACGAGCTCGTGTTTCAGCAGCTCGTCGAGCAGGTCTGGACTGCCATATACGAGCAGGTTGCCTTCTCGCTCAGCCTTCAGCCGCCGGACCTTCGCGGCGACGTCGCCGGAGATGATGGTTGAGTTGCTCCAGTCCGCCCGCTCCAGCGTGTTCGACACCACGTACTTGGGAATCCCGTTGATCCTGCCGGCGAGCTCGGGGTCGCCAGTCGCCGTGGGCCAGAAGGCCGCCCAGATCTGCCACGTTCGGCGTCCGAGCAGCAGCGCATCAGCGGAGGCGAGCAGCTCCTTGTTGTACAGCTGGTCCTCGTCGTTCTGGACGCGCAAGGCCCAGGCATTGCGCCCATAGCGGTGCTCGTCGAACCCCGGAGCCTCGACGACGCCGTCGAGCGTTACATACGACGTCACAACGAGCTTCATCCCGGACCCCGAAGGAGCAGGTGCCGGTAGCCCCAGTCGCCGTACGTCATGTCGGAGGTGTCTTCGACGATCTGCAGTCGAGCGGCGTCCAGCCATTCGGTGATCTGCTCGTCGGCTGGGTAGAAGTGGTACCCGCCGGTGTCCTCGCCGACGTCTTCGCCGCGCACGGCAGGCAGCCCTTGGGCGAGCGCATCCGCCAGGACTCGCTCGAGATGGGCCTGCTGGTCGGCGAGCACCTCGAGCGACATGTAGACGAACCCTCCCGCGCGTGATGCCCGGCCGAGGTTGCGCACGACCCGCGGCCAGTCTTCGGGCGGAATGTGTTCCATGGCGTCGATGCACAGCACGCCGTCGAACCTTGCGACGTGCGCCAGCTCCTGGAGCCCGGTCTGCTCGACCGATTCCGCCATTCCGCGGGCACGCGCCTGTTCGACCATGCCGGCTGATTGGTCGGCGCCAACGACGCGTCGTCCCTGCGTGACGACCAGCTCGAAGTAGCGTCCCGTACCGCACGGGACGTCGAGGATGACCCCATCCGGCGGACACTCCTCGACGACGCGGGTCACGAACCGGCGATGCGCGTCGCTGATCGGGTAGTTGTCGATCTCGTAGGTCGGGGCATCCCGGGTGTAGTCAAGCTCGACGGCGGCGCGACGCTCTTCGAGCCAGGCCCGTCGATCCTGAACGTTCACGTCTAACGGTTGTGCCGTCGCTCCTCGGTATCGTGCTCCGGGTCGACCGAGCGGAACGTCACGGCGACCTCGGTGTGGGGCCGCACGACAAGCGTCACGCGGTGATCGCCCGGAGGCGGCACTTCCGCCCAGATGTCGACGCCTCGGCCAACCTCGGTGTCGTCGAGGACCCAACGGCCGACTCATCGTCCACCGGTTCTCCATCGGGCAAGATCGCGTTCGCCCACAGGCGCAACGGGCGGCCCACGATGAGCGTCTCGCCTTCGCGCGGGCTCAGAATCGCCGCCTGTGCCTGCCGATCCGGCAGGCGGACGGTGGTCGGCTTTGAGATCGCGGTCTCGAACCCGTCGTTCAGCAGGAGCCGCAGCTGGATGGACCCGCTCGGGAGCCCGCTCGCATCGACGACGGTCTCCTGGTCGCGGATCCCCGCGGTCAGGCCCTGCCACGTCTCTCCGCGGTCGGAGGACCACTGCAGCCAGGCCTCGCGGTCCTCGCCTGCGACGTCGCCCTCCCACGCAACGGTCAACCGGCTTTCGTCGTCGGCCGTCGCGGAAACCCGACCCACCTTCGGCGGGCGCTCGCTTGCGCGTCGTTCCCAGACCGTGTCTTCGTCCCGGACGATCCGGATCGCCGCGCCGCGATCGACGTTCGGTACGTACGCCTGGAACGCGTATGGGGCCGCCGCGTCATCTCCGCCGCCGGGACCGCAGCCGCAGTCGCCGTGCGAATGCAGACGCACGATCGCGGCGCTCGCGAGGACACGTCCGTCATCGCCGACGAGTTGCGCACGTTGGTCGGTGACGTCGCCCGGAGGCGATCCGGCCGCTTCGACCCGAGCAACGCTCGTGACCTCGATCTCGCGCAGCGAGTGGACGATCCCCGTGATGGCGATGACCGGATTGAACCGCGTCTCGAGCTCCTTCCAGGGTTCGGGCGGGTAGGGGAGGTCGCGCTCGACCCGATACTCGCGGTATTCCAGCTTGTCGACCCAGATCGGCTCGTCGCCGACGAACTGCGGGTCGAGCCGAGCGTGGTTGATGAGCCGGTTGTGCTGATAGAGCGACATCCATTGTGGGCCGCAGTACGACATGTAGTCGAAGGTGTTCGCGGGCGAGAAGATTTGCCCATTGGAGATGTTGAACCCGTATTCGCCGATCGAAGCCGACGGGTACGGCTCGTATGTCGGGTAGTTGGGGTCGGTCGCCCCGGCGTTGCCACACGGCGTGTGCTGGAAACCGTAGCCGTGCCCGATCTCGTGCACGAGGGTGCCCTGGTCGTTCGAGCGTCCGGCCCCGAGGCCGCCGACGCCACAGCCGGGCACGCCGATCGGGATGCCGGGCGGCAGCAGGCCGTAATAGACGACGTCCGCGCGGTTCCCGTCGTTCGTCCGGATCAGGCCCAGCCAGGCCAGGAGCGAATTCCAGTTGTTCGAGCAGCCGCCGGCGCTGGTGCGCGGGTCGTCGAGCGGCATCCGCCAATTCAGTGTCCCTGCGCTGGTGTACACGCCGGTCGAACGCACCGGCATCATCAACAACGACAGGCCCGACGCGGTCGCGGCGTCCGCCAGCGTCGGCGCTGCCAGCGTGATGTTCGGCGGCGTGGTCCCCGCCGGGGGATTGGCGGTGTTCGGGCCGTCGTAGTTGACAAGGATCGAGCGCAGGCGAAGCGTCTGGCGCAGGGTTGCGTTGACGAAGACCGTCTCGGTGTCGTACTCGCTCGCGCCGTCGGTGCTCGTCAGCCGTACCCGCAACCGCAGGTTCCCGGTGAACTGCGCGCGCGGAATGACGAAGTTGATCGTCTTGGACAGGTTGCTGCGCTGGCTCGCGTACGGCTCCGACAGGTTCGCGCTGATCGTGCCGGCACCCTGCGGGCTGAGCGTCGCGACCGGGAACCAGAGAAAGCCGTACTCCCGCCGCTCGATCTGCAGGCTGGCGGTGACGTTCGCTCCGTAGAAGCTCCCGGCGTACACCCGGACCCATGCCGGCTTGTCGGCAACGAGGCGGACGGAGTTGTCGGCGCCGCGGTCGGCCGGGTCCGTCAGGTGCTGGGCGGCACGGTGGTACTGGATCGACTGGGTGACCTCGATGCCGGTGATCCACGTCAGCGAGATCGGCCAATAGTCGACGAGCCGCCGCTCGACGAGGTCGGAGAAGTACCGCTTGTCGACGCCCATCGGGTCCCCCTTGCTGGCTCATTGTTTCCGTCGGCAACCTAATCCAACCGCATCTTCTCCGCGTCGGATCAACCCGTTGCGGCTGGGGGTCGCCCGCCCATTGTCGGCGCGTGCGCGTTCCTCGCCAATGCCGTAGAGAGACGCTACGGCTGGTACACCTCCACAACTGTCGTATTCACACCGCCAACCGAAGCAATCGCGAGGACCCGACCGTCTGCAAGCTGCTCCACGACCGGGGCCCGCGCGACGGACATGGAGGCCGTAGAGGTCCAGGTTCCCGCACTGGGATCGAAGCGCTCGGCCGTCGCCGTCAGGCCTGCGGGTCCGAAGCCGCCTGCGACGAGGACGGTCCCATCGGCAAGTCGCACGGCCTCGATCGCCCGACGGGGCATCGTCATCGATCCCGTGGGCATCCATTTCAGCGTCGCGGCGTCGAAGATCTCGGCCGTCGCGGTGACGACGAGCGCGTTCGGTGGCGACACCACGCCGCCGGCGACCAGCACCGTACCGTTTTCGAGGAGTGTCGCCGCGTGGACCCCGCGGGCGACGGCCATCGACCCGACCACGTCCCAGCGGTCTGCGACCGGGTCGTAGACCTCTGCCTTCTTCGAGGGGGCGTGATTGGCACCTGGCGTGAACCCGCCCGCAACGAGCACTCGGCCGTCCGGCAAGCGCGTCGCGGTGTGGTTGTAGCGCGGGTTGTGGAGTGAGTCGGCGCGCGTCCATCGATCGGTCGCCGGGTCGTAGATTTCGACCTCATTGGTCGCGCCGCCGCTCCCGACGACGCCGCCAGCGATGAGAACGCGGCCGTCAGCCAGCATCGTTGCCGAATGGTTCGTGCGGGCGGCCCGCATGGGCGCGGCGTTCGTCCAGGCCTGTGTCGCCGGGCCGTAGAGCTCTGCCGACGCCTGCAATCCGGTCGCGCTGTTGCCACCAACCGCGAGCGCGCGCCCGTCGACGAGCGCGGTGAGCGTGTGTCCCGCGCGGCCGACGGCGTTGTCGCCGACCTGCACCCAACTGCCGGTCGAGACGTCGTACCGTTCGGCCTTGGCGCCGACGGCATTGATTGGTCCACCACCAGAGACAAGCACGTCGCCGTTCGCCAACGCGGTCGCCGGGAAGTTCACCCTCGCAGCAAGCAGGCTCGAAGCTGGCATCCACGAGCCAGCGGCCAACACCGATGGGGCAATCGCCAGCGCTCCGATGATCAGGACAGCGGGAACCAGGGATCGACGCGTGGTCATTGCTCGGCCCCTCCAGCCCCGGCGACCGAACGCTACGCCGCAGGCACGCTCGGGTCAATGAGACGGCGAGGTGATGGGCAAGATCGCGGACCGTCGCGCGTCAAACGATGGGCTGATCCGTCCTGGCTAGCCCGATGTGTCGAGGTAGCGGTTCAGGGCGGTGGCAACACCGGTGATCCCCTCGCTGC
>CAVVPT010000010.1:0-286777 GCA_963750125.1 uncultured Chloroflexia bacterium
GGGCCCCATCGATTCTCCTTATTCGCGCTGCGGCGTCGAGATCACCGACAGCGCCTATGTCGCCGCGAACATGAAGCTGATGACCCGCATGGGTGCGCCGGCGCTTGCGCGCATCGCCAAGGACGGCGTGTTCGTGAAGGGCCTGCACTCGATCGGCGAGCTCGATCCCGAGCGGCGCTTCATCATGCATTTCCCGGAGTCCCTCGAAATCCAGAGTTTCGGGTCGGGTTACGGCGGAAATGCGCTCCTCGGCAAGAAATGCCACGCGCTGCGGATTGCAAGCTGGCAGGCGCGCGACGAAGGCTGGCTCGCCGAGCACATGCTGATCGTCGGTGTCGAGAATCCGGCCGGCGAGACGCATTACCTTGCTTGCGCCTTCCCCTCCGCCTGCGGCAAGACGAATCTCGCGATGCTCATCCCGCCGGGCTCGATGCCGGGCTGGAAGATCTGGACGGTCGGCGACTACATCGCCTGGCTGATCCGGGGGCCGGACGGTCGCCTGTGGGCCATCAATCCGGAAGCGGGTTACTTCGGCGTGGTCCCGGGAACCAACGAAAAGACGAACCTGCACGCCTACGAGATGATCCGGCGCGACACGATTTTCACGAACGTCGCGCTCACGAAGGACAACGAGCCCTGGTGGGAAGGGCTCGACGCGGGAAGGCCGGTTTTCGACTGGCAGGGACGGCCATACTATCCGGCGAAGGGACCTGCCGCCCACCCGAATTCGCGCTTCACGGTTTCCGCGAAGCAGAACCCGAGTTATTCACCGATGGCCGACGCGCCCCAGGGCGTGCCGATCACGGCGATCGTGTTCGGCGGCCGCCGCAGGACTCTCGCGCCCCTGGTATACCAAGCGCGCGACTGGGCCCACGGCGTGCTGGTCGGCGCGGGCATGGCGTCGGAGACGACGGCGGCCGCTGCCGGCGACGTCGGCGTTGTCCGGCGCGATCCGATGGCGATGAAGCCGTTCGCCGGCTACAACTTCGCTGATTACTGGGGTCATTGGCTGTCGATGGCGACGCGGCTCAAGCAGCCACCCGGCATCTTTCACGTCAACTGGTTCCGCCGCGACTCGGCAGGCCGCTTCCTCTGGCCGGGCTACGGCGAGAACCTGCGCGTGCTCGCCTGGATCATCGCGCGCTGCACCGGCGGCGCGCAGGCGGCGGATACCGCGATCGGTGCCGTGCCGACCCGCGATGCGCTCGATTTCTCCGGGAATCGCGGTCGACCCGGCCACCGTGGACGAGTTGCTTGCCGTGGATGCTGTGGACTGGCGCCAGGAAGCTTCGGAGGTCGGAAAGTATCTCGACAGCTACGGTGCGCGTCTGCCCGCTGCGATGCGCGAGGAACTCTCTAGATTGGCCGAACGGCTCACGCGAGCCGGATAGCAGGACCCGCTAGCGGTCCGACGACAGTTCCGGGCCGTCCTCGCAGAAGAATTCGACCGTGTGATAGGACTGCGGCTCGGGCACGCGCCCGAGGCCGATCACACCCTGCCCCTTGAGCGGAATCGCGTCACGCCGAACGAAAGCGTCGTCGCCGTTCTGGGACTGCACAAAACTGCCATTCGTGCTCTGGTCCACGAGCATGAATCGGTTCTTGCCCGCCTCGACGCGCGCATGCAGGCGCGAGACCAGGTTGCCCTTGATCACCAGGTCGTTTTCCTGGCCTCGACCGAGCGTCGCGAACGTGCGATCACGATTGTCGAGGACGAGCTCCGTGCCGAGGTAGCGCAGCCGGACACGGAACTGCTTCTGCAATTCCGTGATCGTGGCGATGGCCGGCAGCATGCTGGTCGTCTCGCCGTGCTGCCAGAGCACTTCGAAGATGGTGACCTCTTCGTGCTGGCCGCGCGGGACTGCGATGTCGACCCGGCGTGCCACGGCACGCCATTGGTCGGACACCCGCTGCTGGATCGCATCCGTGATGATGATCTGGCCAGCCTTGGCCTGGGCCGTCACGCCATTGGCCGGTGTGAACCGCGGCGCCGAATACGTCGCGGGTCTCGATCACGACCGGGCCGAAATGGCAGCCGATCCGGATCGTGATCTGCTGGCCCTCGACTTCGAGGTCCGGATGGCCTGCAATCGCCGCCTGCATCTCCACCGCGGCATCAATGGCTGCATCGCAGTCCACAAACGTCGCCATGATCTCGTCGCCCATGGTCTTGACGACGGAACCGCCGTGCTGCTCGGTCGCGCGGCGCATGATCTCGATGCAGATCGAGACCTTGTCGCGCGCGGCGATGTCGCCCAGCATTTCGAACAGCCGTGTGCTGCCGACGACGTCGGCGAATAGAATCGCGAAGTCCCGGTCCTGCCCCATGCTGACCCTGCATCCCCCACCCGGATTACATAATTCAGATTATAGGCAGGAAACAGACGGGGCCGCTAAACCGAAGCGCTGACATCCTCGACGCCTCCATGCAGGGAGGCGGAACATGGCCCTACGCATCGATTTCTCCGCGGCGCCAGTCATCCGCCACGTGTTCGCCCGCTCGCGCGGCCGGCACAGTCTTTATCCGGATGCCAGGGCCCGGGCCGCAGCGGGCAAGCAACTTGCCGACGTTTGCCTGCGCCACGGCCTGAGCTGCATCGTGTGGTGCATGACGGATCGATGCCTGCATGTCGTCCCACGGGGTGGCGCCACATCACTCGCGCTCGCCACCGAAGAGCTCGCGGGCTCGCGGCTGCGCCACGGCCACGCGCTTTCAACGCTCGTGAAGCTCGATCTCTACCTGCTGGAGGTCGCCCGCCATGCGTTGCTTTCCCCGGTTCGCGCAGGCTTGTGCCGCCGCGCAATCGAATGGCCCTATTCGAGCGCGCAACACAGCTGCGGATTCCGCCCCGCGCCTGCCTGGCTCGACCCGACGCCCCTTTATGAGTTGCTGGGACCGCGCGACGACCGAAGCGAAGACCGCTTCCGCCGATTCATGGAAAGCAGCTGACAGCACCCGGCGCAGCTGGCGACTGGCAGGCGTCCCGCAAGGCCCCATGATCCAGCGGATGCCGATGTCACCTGCCGCCGCCGTTGCGCACCCGGCACCCGGCCACCCACCCCAGGAACGAATCATCGAGGCCGGCCGGCGCGACAGCTTGTACTTGCTCGAGCTGTGGCGCTACCGCGAACTGTTCTACTTCCTGGCCTGGCGCGACATCCTGGTGCGCTACAAGCAGACTGTCATCGGCATCGCCTGGGCCGTCATCCGGCCGTTCCTGACCATGCTGGTGTTCACCGTTGTGTTTCGCAGAATCGCCAGCCTTCCGTCCCGGAACATTGCCCTATGCCCTGTTCGTCTTCGCCGCCATGCTGCCCTGGCAGTTCTTCGCCGGCGCTGAGCGAGTCCAGCGGCAGCCTGATCGGCAACGCCAACCTGATCTCCAAGGTCTACTTTCCACGGCTGATCATCCCGGGCAGCGCGGTGATCACCGCCTTGGTGGATTTCCTGATCACGCTGGGTCTGATGGCGCTCTTGATGCTATGGTATCGCGTCGCCCCCGACTGGCGCCTGCTGACCGTGCCGTTGTTCATGGCGCTGGCGTGTGGCGCGGCGTTGGGGGGCGGCCTGTGGCTGTGCGCCTTCAACGTGTAGTACCGCGATTTCCGCTTCATCGCAGGTTTCGTCGTACAGCTCGGCCTCTACATTTCGCCCGTTGGCTTCAGCAGCAGCGTGGTGCCGGAAAACTGGCGGGTGCTCTATTCCCTCAACCCGCTGGTCGGCGTCATCGATGGCTTCCGCTGGGCGATCCTGCGTGGCACCCCGGACTTCTACTGGCCCGGGCTCGCGATATCGATCGCGATGGCATTCCTGCTTCTCGCGAGCGGACTGTGGTATTTCCGCAGGACCGAACGCCGGTTTGCAGACGTCATCTAGCGCGACTCCGACCATGGCCGACGTAGTCCTTCTACGCACGCGGCGCGTCATAGGCGCCTGAACGTTGTTCGTTGCGCATTAAATCAGCATTGGTATAGAACTGACGGACATGGTGTACACATCGGGTCCTCTGGCCGAGAGGAGGACCGATGACCGAACGGGAGCTGGACCGGCGCGCGGTGCATCGCTTGGCGATCATCCGTCACGCCCAGGAGGTGACCGGCAACGTCTCGAAGACGTGCCGCTACTACGGGATCACCCGCCAGGCCTACTACAAGTGGCTTCGACGCTACGTCCAAGGAATTCGCCGAATCCGCGCCTAGCACGCGAGCGGTGCGTGCGTGATGGAAGTTGCGGCGCAGCCCGACCAATGTAGTTGCGTACGCAACGATAATGTTGTAGAGTGGTGGTCGCGCGGGGCAACGAGGTCGCACGATGCGATCCGCCCGCTCGAAGTAGGCTGCTTGCCCGATGGCGGGCAATCGAGGAGCACAGATGCAGTTCGGGGTCTTCACGGTCGGCGATGTCACGCCGGACCCCACGACCGGGCGAACGCCCAGTGAAGAGGAGCGGATCGGCTCGATGATCGACCTCGCTCTGCGGGCCGAGCAGCTCGGCCTCGACGTCGTCGCTTTCGGCGAGCACCACAACCCGCCATTTGTCCCCTCCTCGCCCACCACGATGCTCGGCTACGTTGCGGCCCGCACCTCGCGGCTCATCATGTCCACCGCGACGACGCTGATCACGACGAACGACCCGGTGAAGATCGCCGAGGACTACGCGATGCTCCAGCACCTGGCCGGCGGGCGCGTCGACCTGATGCTGGGACGAGGCAACACAGGTCCCGTGTACCCCTGGTTCGGGCAGGACATCCGCAACGGGATCGCCCTCGCGTTCGAGAACTACGCACTCCTCCATCGCCTGTGGCGCGAAGACGTCGTGGACTGGGAGGGCAAGTTCCGCACGCCATTGACCGGCTTCACGTCCACGCCGCGTCCGCTGGACGGCGTCCCGCCGTTCGTCTGGCACGGCTCGATCCGCAGCCCGGAGATCGCCGAACAGGCCGCCTACTATGGCGACGGCTTCTTCGCCAACCACATTTTCTGGCCCAAGGAGCACACGCAACGGCTGGTCCAGCTCTACCGGCAGCGGTTCGAGCACTACGGGCACGGACCGGCCGACCAGGCGGTCGTCGGGCTCGGCGGCCAGGTGTTCATGCGCGCCAACAGCCAGGACGCGATCCGGGAGTTCCGGCCGTACTTCGACAAGGCCCCGGTGTACGGCGGCGGTCCGTCGCTCGAGGACTTCAGTGCTCAGACGCCGCTCACGGTCGGGAGCCCGCAGGAGGTCATCGACCGGACGCTGGGCTTCCGCGATTACGTCGGCGACTACCAGCGCCAGCTGTTCCTGATCGACCACGCCGGGCTGCCACCGTCGGTGGTGCTCGAACAGCTCGAGATGCTCGGCGAGCTCGTCGTTCCGGTGCTGCGCCGCGAGTTCGCGGCCGCTCGTGCGCCGAACGCACCCGAGGCCCCGCTGCATCCGCGTGTTGCGGAAGAGCGACTCGCCGTGGCGGGGGCGGTCTAGGATGGCGACCCCCACCCGCTCGCTTGTCGCGGTCAGCGCAGGGCTTGGCCAGCCGTCTTCGACGCGCCTGCTGGCGGACCGCCTGCTCGCCGCGACCGAACGCCACCTGCGTGACGCCGGGATCGAGGCCGTCACCGACGTGATCGAACTGCGCGACCATGCGCCGGACCTCACCAACAACCTGCTGACCGGTTTTCCGAGCCCGGGCCTGCAGATCGCGATCGACCGCGTGACCGCCGCCGACGGCCTGATCGTCGCGAGCCCGATCTTCAACGGGTCCTACAGCGGGCTGTTCAAGATGTTCTTCGACGTGATCGAGCACGACAGCCTCGACGGCCGGCCTGTCCTCCTCGCCGCGACCGGCGGCACCGCCCGGCACTCGCTGGCGCTCGAGCACGCGCTGCGCCCGCTGTTCTCGTACCTCGGCGCCGATACGGTGCGGACCGCGGTCTACGCGGCCTCGGAGGACTGGGGCCGCGCCGGCGTCCCGGCCGACGGCACGCTGGTTCAGCGCATCGATCGCGCGGCGCGCGAACTTTCCCATGCGATGGCCGCTCGAGAGCCGATTCCGAGGCGGGACCCGTTCGCGGAACCCGCACCGTTCGAGCAGCTGCTGCGCGACCTCGAGGGCCGGCCGCAGGACGGCTAAGCGGGACCCGCCTGAAGCGACTTCCGGAAGAAGACAAGATCCGTGCCCTCGTGCGGCACGCGATGCGTCTCCCGGTATCCATGGCGCGCGTACATCGCGATGTTGTCGAGGTAGCGCTCGTTCGTGAGCAGGCCGATCTCGCGAAGGCCGTGGCGGGCCGCCTCGACCTCGGCATGGCGCAGCAACAGGCGACCGAAGCCGCGGCCCTGCCAGCGTGGAACGACGGCCACGTTCTCGACCCACAGGTGGTCTGGCCGACGTTCGAGCTCGATCACGCCGACCAGCCCTCCGTCCAGCTCGAGCACCCAGACCTCGTGCTCACGCACCGCGTCCGCGTAGTGGACGAGCATGGGCAGCGGCGTGCGACCGATCAGCGGTTCGTACGGGCGATAGGCGGCAGCGACGAGCTCCGTGATCGCTTCGGTATCGGCGTGGACAGCCCGGCGCAGCGTCGGCGTGAGATCCGAGTCGGCCATGGCGTGCGATGGTACGGGTTGCGATGCAGATGAAGCTGACAACCACCGGTCGGAAGTCCTGCCGCGCGCGAACCGTCACCCTGTATGGATGGCACGATGGCGGCGACGTACTGGTCGTGGGTTCGTGGGCCGGTCGCGAACGTGACCCCGATTGGGCCGGCAACCTGCGGGCCGAGCCCAACGCCGCCGTGACCGAAGGCAAGGAAACGTTCGAGGTGACCGCGCACGAGCTCTCCGGCGAGGCACGCGAGCGCGCCTGGAACCTCGTCGTCGAGCGCTTCCCGATGTACGCGACCTACCAGCGAAAGACGTCCCGCCAGATCCCGGTATTCGCGCTGAAGCGCCGCTGACAGGCCGTCAGCCGAACCGGAACCGCGTCGGGTCCTTGGCGAAGTCACGCCAGGCGACGACCGTCCGCGGCCGAATTGCGATCGATCCCTGCACCGCGAGATCCTCGGCCTTCGGCCGGCCATACGGGAAGCGCTCGCCGAGCAGATCCGCCAGGCGTTCCGCGGCCTCGCCCGAGATCCCGCCTCCCCCGCTCTCAGCGACGCCCTCGACGATGACGACGCCGTCGGTACTGTCGAGGTGGACGCTGACGCTCGGGTTCGCGAGCAGGTCACGCACCCAGGCCGTCTCAGGGCTGCCGCCGACGTAGATCGCGCCTTCGAACCACGTTCCATCGACCGGGCGCACCCGCGGCCGGCAGTCCGCGGTCGTCGTCGCCACCCAGAACAGCTTGGCCGCGGCGAGCTGGGCCTCGACGGACGCCCAGGTCAGCATGCCCTCGGTGCCGCTGGCGACGCCGTATTCGCGCGGGATGGCAGGTCGGTCGGCAGTCGGCTCAGGCGTTGTGGACATGGGTCACCTTTCGGGCAGCTGCGGGTTATCCGATTGTCGTCGTAGCATCCAACCCGTGAGCGCCAAAGGCACCGGCAAGGCTCCCCCGAACCTGGAGCGATACGAGCGGCTGGTCGCGACCATCCCGGGTGTGGAACGCAAAGGCGTGACCGTTCCGTACACGTCGCTCAACGGACACATGTTCAGCTTCGTGGCGGAGGACGGGAGCGTGGTCCTGCGGCTTGGGGCCGACGATCGATCCGCGTTCATGGAGCGCTACGGCGCCGGCCTGCACGAGGCACATGGGACCGTCATGCGTGAGTACGTGTCGGTCCCCGACGCCCTGGCGGATCACACGACGTCCCTGGCGCCCTGGTTCGAACGCAGTCGCGCCTACGTCGCCGGCCTCAAGCCGAAGGCGACACGACGCGCTGGATGACGGTCCGCGCGACCTCGCGAAGCGGGGCCGTGTTGGCGATGACGACATCCTCGAAGCCCATCCCCTCCCCCGATTCGATCCATTCACGCGCGCGGCGCAGGTCGTCCTGACGGCCCGCGGTGTCGTCTGACCCGATCCGGCGCTCGATCTCGTCGAGCGGCACGTGGAGGCGGACGACCGTGACCGGCATCGGCAGGACGCCTCGTAGCGCCTCCACTTCCCATGCGTGGCGGATCGCGGCGGCGATGACGAAGAGCCGGACCCCGACCTCGAGGTAGTTGCGCACGACGTCCGACAGGTTGCGCAGCTCCACGGCGCCCACCTCGTGACCGTTAGCGCCGTCTCCGGTGTTGAACCAGGCCAGCCAGTCCATGTCGATGGCCGCGTACGGCAGGTCGCCCTCGACGATTTCCGCGATCTCGCCGGCGAGGGATGACTTGCCCGATCCGTACGGGCCGGTGATCAAGATTGCGCGCGGGCCGTCGAGTGTGACCATCGGCGAAGCGTACGATCCTTCGCGTGGCTCGTGCGCTGATCCCGCGCGTCGGACGCGTCGTGCTCGCGGCGATCGTGGGCGTGACGCTCACCTCGCTTGCCGTCGCGTTCCTCGAAGGCAGCGTCGGCGTCCCGGACGCCTCGAGCCTCTATCTCGTGGCCGTGGCGGCGATCGCGATCCGCTTCGGCATCCCTGGCGCGATCCTGACCGCAGTTGCGTCGGTGCTCGTCTACGACTTCCTGTTCGTCCACCCGCTCCAGACGTTGGACGTGTCTGACCCTGGGGAGTGGCTGAACCTCGTCCTGCTGCTGTTCGTGGCGGTCACGGTCGGCCAGCTGGCGGCACTGGAACGCGGCCGGGCGGAGGCCGCCCTCGAACGCGAGCGAGAATCGCGGGCGCTGTTCGACATGACCCGTGCGCTGGCAGTCGGCGAGTCGACTGGCGACGCTCTGCCGGCCATCGCCGCCGCGCTTGCCCGGGAAGCCGAGATGGACCAGGTCTGGATCGCCTTTGGGGCCGACGATGCGGCCGAACGGGTCGCCGCCCGCAGCGATGATCGGCCCCAACCCTGGCCACCGCGCTCCGTCGCGGTGCTGCAACGGCCCACCGAGCGTGGCGGGCCGGGCTGGACGGTCGTTCGACCGCCGGCACTGCGCGGTGCCCCCGGTTCGCCCGTCCGCCACTTCCGGATCAGGATCGAGGAGGGCGGACGGCCGATCGGGTCGATCTGGGGGGTCCGCCCGCCGTCCGGCCCGGAGCCGGGCGCGTCCACGAGCCGGCTCCTCCAGGTCGCCGCGGACCTGGTCGCGCAATCCCTCGCGCACGAGCGGCTGATCGAGGAGCGCCGGCGCGCCGAGGTCGCGCGGCAGAGCGACGAGCTGAAGACGGCGCTGCTGGAATTGGTCTCGCATGACCTCAGGACGCCACTCGCGACGATCCGGGCTTTGGCCGGGACCTTGATCGATCCGGAGATCGCCGTCACCGCCGATGACGCGCGTGCCGCTGCGGCATCGATCGACCGCGAGGCCGAACGGCTGAACCGGCTTGTCGGCAACCTGCTCGACCTGAGCCGCATCGAAGGCGGGGCGCTGCGTGCAGCCGACGAGGCAATCGACGTCGAGGATCTGGTGTCGCACGTCGTCGCGCGCGACCTCGGCTCAGCGGCAGCCCAAGAAATCGAAGTCATCGTCCCTGCAGGCACGCTCGTCCGCGGGGATCCGGTGCTGCTCGAGCAGGCGTTGGTCAATCTGCTCGAGAACGCCGTGACGCATGGGGGCCCGGGGTCGCGAGCTGCGGGTAGCAGCCGCTCAGGCACCGGACGACGGTCTCGTGCGCTTGACCGTCGAGGATTTCAGGGCCCGGCGTCGCCGATGCCGCGCTTCCCCGGGTGTTCGATCGTTTCTACCGCGGCGACGCGGGACGACGAGGCACGAAGGGCACGGGCATCGGGCTGGCCGTCGTCCGGGGCTTCGTCGAGGCGATGGGCGGGCACGTCGCGGCTCGGCGCGGCGAGCTGGGCGGGCTCGCGGTCGACATCGAGCTCCCGGCCACGTCGATCCCGGCAGACGAGCCCGAGCACGCGGATGCGATGCCGTGACGGAGACCGGGCCGAGCGTCCTGCTCGTGGAGGATGAGGATGCGACGCGAACCGCCCTCGAGCGTCACCTCACCGCCCGGGGCTACCGCGTCGACCAGGCTCACGACGTGGAATTGGCGCTCACCCGCTGGGCGGCACGCCGGCCGGACGTGATCCTGCTCGACCTGGGCCTGCCGGACCGCGACGGGACGGACCTGATCCGCCGGGTCCGGCGCGAAGCCGAGACGCCGATCCTCGTGCTGTCGGCCCGCGACGCCGAGCGGACCAAGGTGGAGGCCCTTGAGCTCGGTGCCGACGACTACGTCACCAAGCCCTTCGGGACGGCCGAGCTGCTCGCACGGCTTCGCGCGCTCCTGCGCAGGGCGGCGGGTCCGGCGGCGGACGCAGTCGGCCGCGTCACGATCGGCTCACTCGTCCTCGATGCCGAGCCGTCACGTCGTGACCGTCGATGGCCGTTCGGTCGAACTGACGCCACGCGAGTTCGAGGTCCTCCGAGTCCTGCTCACGCACCAGGGCCGGCTGGTGACTCGAGGCCGGCTCCTTCGGGCCGTCTGGGGCGAGGCATACCAGGACGAAGACCACTACGTCCACGTCTACGTCAGCCAGCTGCGGCGCAAGCTTGCTGCGGTGGACGAGATGGGTGCCCTGCGCGACCTGATCGCCACCGAACCGGGTGTCGGCTATCGCGTGCGAGGCCCGGAGGGTGAAACCTTGAGCCGGTCTTGAGGTGCGTCGAGCTCCTCCCGGCCGCGTCGCACCTTGGAGCCCGCGCGTAGCGTGGAGACGTGGACAGCCCACGCGTCATTCGCCTGCCAGTCGCCGGACCGGAGTCGACGACCGAACTGCTCGAGGAGTCGACGGCTGCCGTCGACCTTGTTGCGTCCGGGGCGGTTCGGCGGATCGTGCTCTCCGCGTTCCCAGGCGTCGAGGACGTCGCATCGGACGCGCTGGCCTACGCCCAGGGCGTCCGGGGTTGTGTTCCGCCTGTCGCGCGACGACTCTGGGTCGGTGACGGTCCATATCGGTCCACGCGAGGCATGATCGGCGGCAGACGACCGCTGCAGGGGCGCAAGGCAGGCGATCGACGGGTCCGGGTCGAGCGACCGCACACGGCCTATTTCCGGTATACCGGCCCGGGACAAATGGTCGCGCGCCAGGCGGCCTCCCGTCCGCGGTCGCGGTCGGGACGGGCGTTTGCCAGGGTCCGCGGGGCGCTCTTCGGGCGTCCGCTGGCGAACTACGAGGACATCGAGGAGCGACTGCCGAAGAGGAAGGCGCTCGCGATCTTCAGCTCGGACGCGATCAGCTCGTCCGCCTACGCCACCGAGGAGATCCTCCGCGTCCTTGTCCTGGCCGGCGCGAGCGCGCTGATCCTCAGCCTGCCCGTTGCAATCGCCATCGCGCTCCTCCTCGCGATCGTCGCCGCGAGCTACCGCCAGATCGGCTTTGCCTACCCGTCCGGGGGTGGCGCCTACGCGGTGGCGCGGGCAAATCTCGGCGTGCTGCCCGCGCTTGTCGCGGCAGGCGCCCTGCTCGTGGACTACATCATGACCGTGGCGGTATCGACGTCGTCGGCCGTTCAGCAGATCACGTCGGCGGTGCCGGAGCTGTTTCCGTTCAGCGTCCTGATCGGCGTCAGCGCGATCGTGCTGATCACCATCGGGAACCTGCGCGGTCTGCGCGAGTCCGGGAACATCTTTGCGATCCCGACCTACCTGTTCGTGGGCTCCGCGCTGCTCATGATCGGGATCGGCATGTTCCGGATCCTCGTCCTCGGTGAAAGCGCACCGCCACCCAGTCCGCTGCCCGGCGCCCCGGACCCGCTCGATGCGGTCGGCATTCTGTTGATACTCCGGGCCTTCGCCTCGGGGTCGGTGGCGCTGACCGGTACCGAGGCCATTGCCAACGGTGTGCCCGCCTTCAAGCCACCCGAGGCGAAGAACGCTGCCCAGACGCTGGTGGCGATGGCGGCGCTCCTGGCGATCCTGTTCATCGGCATCACGTTCGTCGCCGACAGCTTCGGGATCGTGCCAATCGACGAGCCGGTGACCAAAACCGTCATCAGTCAGGTCGCTGCGACGATCTTTGGCGACGGCAGCATCGCCTTCTACTTCTTCCAGGTGTTCACCGCGCTGATCCTGTTCCTCGCCGCGAACACCAGCTACAACGCCTTCCCGCGCCTGGCCGCGATCCTGGCGCAGGACGGGTTCATGCCCCGCCAGTTCTCGTTCAAGGGCGATCGCCTCGCCTTCACCGTCGGGATCCTTATCCTGTCGGCGGTGGCCATCGCGCTGATCGTGGTGTTCGCCGGAGACACGCACGCGCTGATCCCGCTCTACTCGGTCGGCGTGTTCCTCGCATTCACGATCAGCCAGAGCGGTATGGTGCGGCACTGGTTGCGCGTGCGCGGACCCGGCTGGCGCGGACGCATCGCCATTAACGGCCTCGGTGCGGTGCTGACCGGTGTGGTGGCCGTGGTCGTCACCCTTGCCAAGGCACCGCCATCGCTGCTGGTGGCGATCGTCATCCCGATCCTCGTCCTGATGATGTTGTTCATCCACCGCCAATACCGCGCCTCGAGCGAACGTCTCGCGGTCCCGGACCAGGGGGTCCTGCCCGGTCCCTCGCGGGAGGAACGGGTGGTCGTGCCGGTGCCCGGGATCAACAGGGCCGTGGTCAATGCGGTCAACGTCGGCCGCTCGATCGCGTCCGACGTGCGGGCGGTGTATGTCGCCGATGACGCAGAGGAGGGTGCGCGCATCCGCGACCGGTGGGTCCGGCAGCTGCCCGATGTCCCGCTCGTCGTCGTCGAGTCCCCGTACCGCGCCCTCGTCGGGCCGTTGCTGTCCTACCTCGATGTGCTGGCGGCCGCCTGGCCGCCCGACAAGCCCGAGCCCATCACCTTCGTCGTGATCCCCGAATACGTGGCCCGGAGCTGGTGGGAGCGGCTGCTCTACAACCAGTCGGCGAAGCGGCTGCGGAGCGCCCTGCTCGGGCGGCCACACACCGTGGTGGTCGACGTCCCCTATCGACGCGACGAAGCGCACGACGAAATGCCGGATGAACCCCCACCGGATGCGTCAGTGCCCCAGGAGTCGCCCGCCGCAGAACCCGGCGCACCCGGCGCCTGACCTCGCCATGCCGGCACCTCGACCGTAAGATCAGCGCATGACGACAGCCGCTCCGGGGGAGCGGGCGGCGACCGGGACCCCGTGGCCCTGGATGCTCCTCCTCGCGCTCCCGGTCATCGGCCTGATCCTGCTCGTCGTGCGGCCGGAGCTCGACCTGCACTGGGAGCACCACCCTAGCCATTTCTGGCTCGTCCTCGTGACCGCCGCGGGCGCCGTCGCGCTCGCCTACGTCACGAACGTCGTCGCGACGCGCCAGCGCGATGCGCGACTCGTGCTCGTCTCGCTGGCGTTCCTCGCGAGCGCGGGCTTCCTCGGTCTCCATGCGCTCGCCACACCCGGCGTGCTGCTCGACACGCCGAACGCCGGGTTCGTCCTCGCAACGCCGGTCGGGCTGTTCATCGCATCGTTCTTCGCGGCCGCGTCGGTGACCACGCTCGGTGGACCGCGGGCAGTGATCGTCCTGCGGCTGCGGCCGGTCCTGCTCGGGTTCATCATCGGCCTGCTGCTCACGTGGGCATTCGTCTCGCTTGCGTCGCTGCCGCCGCTCAACGGCCCATTACCCGCGACCGAAGCCGCCGGGCCGCTGGCTCTCCTCGCCATCGCCGGCGTGGGCCTCTATGGGTTCGCAGCCTTGCGGTCCTTCCGCTTCTACGTCGAGCGAGGCGGCGTCCTCGTCCTTGCCGTCGCCGTGGCGATGGTCCTGTTGGGCGAGGCAATGCTCGCGATCGCGATCAGCCGCAACTGGCAGCTCAGCTGGTGGTCGTGGCACGTGCTGATGCTCGTGTCCTTCCTCTCGATCGCATTCGGCACGCGGACCGAGTACCGGCGGAGCGGCTCGCTCACGGGGGCGTTCGGGGGCCTGTACCTGGAGGCGACGCTGGCGCGGATCGATCGCTGGCACGCACGCGCGATCGCCGCCGTCGCTGCCGCGGGCGACCGCCCCGAGGCGTCGGACAGAGTCCTTGACGAGCTGCGTCGCGAGGGAGCCAGCACCGACGAGGTCGCTCTTGTCGCCGAGGCAGCCGGGGAGGTCAAGCGCCTCGACGCGCTGTTCCGGCCCTACCTCCCGTCACATGTAGCGAGAGGGCTGCGGGAAGAGCCAAGCGTCAGTCGTCTTGGCGGCGTGGAACGCGAGGTGAGCGTCATGTTCGCGGACCTCGCGGGCTTCACCACGTTCAGCGAGACGCGCTCGCCGTCCGAGGTGATCGCGATGCTCAACCGCTACTGGGCCGACATCGTCCCGTTGATCGACGCCTCCGGTGGGGTCATCGAGCAGTTCGCCGGGGACGGCGTCATGGCGAGCTTCAACACCACCGGCGAGATGGCCGACCATGCCCGCCGCGCCGCCGAAACCGCACTCGCGATCGCCGGGGCAGGACGCCGCCTTGCCGCCGAGCACCCGAACTGGCCGCTCTTCCGGGCCGGCGTCAACAGCGGAACGGCAGTCGTCGGCAACGTCGGGTCCACCGAGCGCCGCAGTTTCGCGGTCATCGGCGATACGACGAACACCGCGTCGCGCCTCATGGCAGTGGGCGAGCCGGGGCAGGTCGTCGTCGCGCAGTCGACGTGGGCAGCACTTGGCGAGGGTCGCGACGGCATCCCGTTGGGACCGACGCGCGTGAAAGGGCGGCGCGGCGCGGTCGAGGCGTGGGTACTCCGCGGGACGGGCTGAATGCCCGGGGTCAGGACTCGCCGGATCCGTCGCGCGGGTCGTCGCCCCACGCGTCACCGAAGAGCGCCCGTCCCCAGCCCTTCTCGGGCAATCCGTGTTCGGCCCGCTGCTCGGGTGTCATCGCCGCCCAGTAGGACCGGGTGACCTCCGGAACGTTCGTCATCGCCGACAGTGAATGGGAGTCGCGTGCCGCCTCGCGCTCGGCAGGCGTCGGCTTGTTCGCCCACTCACCTAGCCAGCCCTCGAACGATGGCGCCGCGTCCTGGAAGGCGCGCGACCAGCCGCCGTCGCGACCTTCCTCGTCGAGCTCCTCGAAGTCGAACTCGACAATGCGATGGGGAGCGCTCGCGGCGTCGACACAGCCGTAGGCGCCGTTCAGATCGACGATCGGGAGCAGCGCGCGTGGCCAGACCCAGTGCTGGTTCTCAATGACCGCCTCGAGCATGACCTGGTAGAGGTCCTCGACGGTCTGGCGCCGGTCCGTGGCCCATCCGCCGGCGATCCCCAGGATCCCGCTGCCCGGCCCGAAGCCACCATTCGCGACCTCGGCGTAGAGCCGGCGCAGCAGCGGCGGCAACGCGAAGCCGAGTCCGCGTTCCGCGGCAGTCAGCTGCTCCTCGCTCGCGACGGCTGGGAGGGGCGTCTCCGCGGGGGTCGACATCGAGCGCTCGATCGAGTCGGCGCGGGCCGTGATCTCCGGGTCAGGGCCATGCTGCAGGAGCCGCCCGAGGTCGGCGGCGAGCGAGCGCCCCATGCCCATGAGGTCGCCGACGTCCATGGTCGTCACCGACGACCACAACTCGGACGAGCGCTGTTCGACGCGGCTGGCCGGGTCTGCGGCCCGTTCGCGGATCCGCTGGATGAGGACGTCGTCGTCTGCCGGCTCCATGGCTCGACGATCTAGTGCAGCGCCTGCCGAAGCGCCTCCTCGGCTTCCTCGTCGAGTGAGGTCTGGATCACGTCGCCCTCGAAGTCCCGCAGCGCCGCGATCAGTCCGTCGGCGTCGGCGTCCTTGACGACCAGGAACAGGGCGGAGCGACCGGGCTTGAGCGTCTCCTTGACCTCGTCGACGAATTTACCGCTCACGCCCCGGTCGAGCAGGGCCCCGAACGCAGCACCGACGGCGGCCCCGATCGCGATCCCGACGACCGGCAGGGCGAACAACAGGAGACCGCCCAGGACCGCGCCGACTGCCGCGCCGGTCTCCGTCGTGCCGCTCGCCTCGTTTCGGACGTGCGCCTGCCCGTTTTCCAGGCGTTCGACGACCGCGGTGTCCTCGAAGCGGATCCTGCCGGCTCGCTCGAGGTCCCGGAGCCGGCGCATCGCGTTGCGGGCGTCCTCCAGCTGGTTGAACCCGACGACCACGAGCTGGCTCATGTGGTGCTCCTTCGATCACACTTCCCGGGACGCGGCTGAGGGTATGAGCCTAGGCCGCTGTCAGCAACTTGTCAGGATCGGCGCCCAACATCGCGACAGCTTCGACCCATCCCGGAGGCCCGTCTTGATGATGCAGTCCCCGCCCGCGCACGATCACCATGAGCACGAGGAGCACGACCGCGGGCTCGTCTACGACCTCGGGACGCTGGACCGGCGGCGCGTCCTGAAGATGCTCGGGTTCGGTGGGCTCAGCGCCGGGCTCTTCACGCTCGTCGGTTGCGGGCCAACTGGAGCGACCGGCAGCACGAGCGCCGCGGTAGCGGCGACGGACGCGACCGGGGCCAGCTGTGCGCTGGTTCCGGAGGAGACCGCCGGCCCATTCCCGGGCGACGGGTCGAACGGTCCGAACATCCTCGCCCAGAGCGGCGTCGTCCGCAGCGACATCCGCTCGAGCTTCGGCTCGTCGACGACCGTGGCCGAGGGCGTCCCGCTCACGATCCAGCTGACCGTCCAGGACGCAGAATGCGCACCGCTGGCGGGCGCGGCGGTCTACCTGTGGCACTGCGACCGGGATGGCGACTATTCGATGTACTCCGAGGCGGCAGCCGACGAGAACTACCTGCGCGGTGTCCAGGAGGCCGACGACACGGGTCTCGTCACCTTCAGCAGCATCTTCCCAGCCTGCTACCAGGGCCGCTGGCCGCATATCCATTTCGAGGTGTACCCGAGTCTCGAGCTGGCGACCGACGAACAGAACAAGATCGCCACGTCGCAGATCGCGCTGCCGCAGGACGCGTGCGAGACCGTGTACGCGACTGCCGGATATGAACAGAGCGTGCGGACGCTCGACCAGGTATCTCTCGACAGCGACATGGTCTTCAGCGACGACGGCGGGGTGCGCCAGCTCGGCACCGTGACCGGCAGCGCGGCGGACGGCTACACGGTGGCGCTCACGGTGGCCGTGGAGGGCTGACCCCGGTCGCAGCCTCAGGTATCGTGTCGGTGACCCCTTCGGATCCCGCCAAATGCCCGATCATCGTGCTCTGTCGCGCCGAGGTGCATGGCGCGTCCCGGCCACCGTGCTCCTGTTCGCGTTCGCGGTGCCCGGCTGCGCACAAGGCGAACGGGTCACCTCGGCCGGACCGACGGTCCCGCCGCTCCCGGCTTCGGCAGCTCCTGCCACGCCCGCACCATCAGAGGACTCCATGCCAGCCGCTCCCACGGGGGATTTCTACGCAGTACCGGACACGCTGCCGGCCGGCCCGCCCGGCTCCCCGATCTGGGCGGAGCGAGTCGCCGCACCACCGGGCGCGCTCGCCTGGCGGGTCCTCTACCACTCGCGCACCATCCACGACGAGGACATCGCCGTCTCGGGCCTCGTCGTCGCGCCGGACGCAGCGCCGCCGGCCGGCGGATTTCCGGTGATCGCCTACGCCCACGGAACGACGGGCCTCGCCGATCCGTGCGCTCCCTCGAAAGCGGCACGGCCGCTGTCCGACGCCGACGGCGATGGCAACGACGCGTTGGGCGACCTCCCGCTCCCACCGATGTGGGAGGACGGATACGTGGTTGTGGCGACCGATTACGAAGGGCTCGGGACGCCGGGCCGGCATCCCTACATCGTCGGAGGCAGCGAAGGTCGGGGCGTCCTCGACAGCATCCGCGCCGTCCGCGCGCTCCCCGAGGCGCACGCGGGCGATCAGGCGGTGGTGGTCGGCATCTCGCAGGGAGGGCATGCGGCCCTCTTCACGGGCGAGCTGGCCGACACGTACGCACCCGACGTCGGCCTGCTCGGGGTCGTGGCCCTGGCACCCGGTGCCGAGCTCGCGCAGGCTGCCATGTTGCTGCTCGGCGACGAGTCGGTCGTCGGGTTCGCAGTGGCGATCGGCGCCGGGTTCGATGCCGCCTACCCGGAGGTTCGACTCGAGGACATCCTGACGCCGGAGGCGCTCGCGGCGGTCGATGTGATCGAAACCGGCTGCATCGACGACATCCTCGCGACGTACGCAGGACCGGTCGCGGAAACGCTTCAACTCGAGGGCCTCATGCAGCCGCCGTGGCCGGCCCTGCTCGACGAGAACACGCCCGGTCGGGTGAAGACGAGCATGCCGATCTTCGTCGGCCAGGGCGAGGCCGACGCCCTCGTCGTCCCCGAACTCACCGATGCGCTCGTCGCGCGGCTGTGCGCGATCGGCGACGAAGTCACGTATCGCCGCTACCCCGGGGCCTCGCACGGAGGCGTCGTGGAGTCGAGCCGCGAGGACGTCCTCGACTGGATCGAGGACCGGCTTGCCGGCCGCCCGACAGCGACGGCCGGCGGCGACTGCCCCGGCTGAGCGTCAGCCGACCGACGGGTTCGGGGCGAGCGAGCCGCTGGTCCGTGGGCGCCGGCGGCGCGCCGGCTGCTTGCCCGCAACGGGGTCACTCGGCGCCGGTTCGGCGGGTGCGGTCTGTCGGACGATCGGGTCGCTGACCTGCGTTCGGAACTGTGCACCGGCGAGCGGGCGGCTGAACAGGTAGCCCTGGCCGTACGCGCAGCCGAGCGAACGCATGCGCTCGGCCTGCTCGACCGTCTCGATGCCTTCGGCCACGGCCTGGATGTCGAGCGAGCCCCCGAGCGCCACGATGGCGCCGGCCAGCGCCGACGAGCGGTCGCCGGCATCGGCACCCTGGACGAACTCGCTGGCGATCTTGAGCACATCGACCGGGAACTGGCGGAGATGGCTCAGCGAGAAGTAGCCGGTGCCGAAGTCGTCGATGGAGATCCGGACGCCGAGCTCGCGCAGCTCGTCGAGCGTGGCGACCGTCGCCGGGGTTGCCCGCAGGAGAGCAGTCTCCGTGATCTCGAGGACGAGCCGCTTCGGATCGATGCCGGATTCGCCGAGCGTCTCCTTCACACCTTCGACGAAATCTGCGTGCTGGACCTCACGGGCGGAGACGTTGACGCTGAGGAACAGGTCGTCAGGTACCGCGCCATCGCGCTGCCACGCCCCTGTCTGCCGGCAGGCCTCGCGGAGGACCCAGCGACCGATCGGCAGGATCGCGCCGTTCTCCTCGGCGATCTCGATGAACTTTCCCGGCGGGATCGTGCCGCGTGTCGGGTGGTCCCAGCGGACCAGCGCCTCGGCGCCGGCCATCCGGCGCGTCTCGAGCTCGACGATGGGCTGGTAGACGAGCCGAAGCTGGTCGAGTTCGACCGCCAGCTGCAAGTCTCCGGCGAGCTCATGGCGGTCGCGGATGGCGGCGTGCATGCCGGGGTCGAAGACCGCGAAGGCGGCCTTGCCATTGGCCTTGGCCATGTACATCGCCACGTCGGCATTGCGCACGAGGTCGCGCGCACCATCGACCGCGTCGCGGGCACTCGCAACGCCGATGCTCGCGCTGACGTGGACGGGCTTCCCGTCGATCATGTATGGCGCACGCAGCTCGCGCACGAGACGATCGGCCATGGCGCGGGCCCGGGCCAGGTCGGGCTGGTCCACGGTGAGGACGGCGAACTCGTCGCCGCCGAGGCGGGCCACGAGGTCGTTTCCACGGACGAGGCTGGAGATCCGTTCCGTGACGGCGACGAGAAGGGCGTCGCCGGTCGCGTGACCGAGCGTGTCGTTGACGACCTTGAAGTCGTCGAGGTCGATGAAGAGCACGGCGCTGACGGTGTCCGCGAGGTGCGGCGCAGCGTGCGGATCGAGCACCCGCTCGAGGCTCAGCTGGAACATGCGGCGGTTCGCCGCCCCGGTGAGCGAGTCACGCTCGGCGAGGTCCTGGACGTGCCGCAGGAGCACCGCATTGCGCAGGTTGAGTGCGGCGATCGCGCCGAGCTGGCCGACCACCGACACGACGCGTCGTTCGATGCCGAGCGAGCGCCGTCGCCCGTACTCGAGGACGATCGCGCCGACCGCGCGGCCGTCGGCGAGCATGGGCGAGACGAGCACGTTCCGGGCATCCGGCAGCACCGACGCGAGGAACGGGTTCGCCGCCCCGTCCAGCCGACGGACCGGCAGCGGATGGCGCTCGTCCCAGGAGCGGGTCACGATGGCGTCCGGGTCGACAAGGGTCGTTGGGGCATCGTCGACGCCGTGCGACGCAAGCACCAGGAGCTGGCCCTCGGAGGCCCCCAGGATGAGGCCGCGGACGAACCCGAAGCGGTCGATGAGGCCGTCGAGGACGATCCTGGATTGGACGACGGGATCGCGAGCCTCGTCGAGGCGAGCGCCGATGTCGACCATCGCCTGCAGGTCGCCCCGCCGCTGGCGGAGCTCACGCTCGTTGATCGCCGAGAAGACTGATGTGGCCAGCGCGAAGAGCCAGAACGAGGTCACGCTCAGGAGGGGCATGCGCTCGAACTCGATCTCGCGTCCGGGAACGACGTCCACCGGCGGCAGGAGATGCGCCGCTTGCGCGTACAGGACGACGAACAGCAGCAGCGAGTGCCACAGGGCGATCTTGAGGCCGGTCCGATACGACGCCAGGAGCGACACGGCGACGAGGTGCAGGTAGATGAAGAAGCGGAATGGGCTCTCGGGTTCCCCCGGTCACGTACATCGCCGTTGCCAGGAAGGCACCGTCGATCAGGAGCATGACCGTGAGGAGGCTGTAGTTGAAGCGCGTGGAACGTCGCCGGGCGGCCTCGAAGACGATCGAGATCGCGGCGTAGCCGACCACCACCGAGGCGACCGTGCCGTACGGCACACCCAGGGCCTCGGGCCTGATCGCCCCGCCGATCAGCGTGACGACTGCGACGGCGATGCGGATCCCGAAGAGGTAGCCCATACGGTCGTTGAGGGACGCGTGGTCATCGCGGTCCTGCGGCACGTTCACGGAGCACCTTCCTCTTCGAACTGGACGAGGGTTTCGCCGGCGGTGCGCGGTGCGTTGCGCAGCTTCGGGTCGCGGCCGTCGATGCGCGGCTGCACGACCAGGAAGAAGAGCACGGCCAGCATCAGGATCAACGGGAAGGCGAAGCTCGCGGCGACCGCGGCCGCGGCGGCCGGCTTGACGATGATCGCGGCCTGGTCGGCGGCTGCATCAGCGACATAACTGAGCATCCCGCCGAGGTCCACGGGGCCGCCGCCCGTGGGCAGGCCGGGTGTCTCTGCGCCGGTCCGGTCGAGCGAACCCGAACCTCCGGGCGTGGCCGGACCAGTTGAGGAGCCCAGACCGACGATCGGGCTCGGCGTCGGCGTCGGTGTCGGCGTCGGTGTCGGCGTCGGTGACTGAGCAGGGGTCGGGGAAGGCGTGGGCTCCGGCGTTTGATCGGGCGTCGGGTCCGGCGTCGGCGTCGGATTCGGCGTCGGCGTCGGATCGGGCGTTGGGGATTGCGTGGGCGTAGGCGTCGGCGTCGGGGTTGGAGTTGGAGTTGGCGTGGGCGTTGGAGTTGGAGTTGGAGTTGGCGTGGGCGTTGGAGTTGGAGTTGGCGTGGGCGTGGGCGTGGAGGTAGGCGTCGGCGTTGGATCCGGGGTTGGGTTCGGCGTCGGATCCGGGGTGGGCGTGGGGGTCGGTTCGGGGGTAGGCGTCGGCGTTGGATCCGGGGTTGGGGTCGGCGTGGGATCCGGCGTGGGCGTGGGGGTGGGTTCGGGCGTCGGCGTCGGCGTTGGATCCGGGGTTGGCGTGGGAGTCGGTTCAGGCGTCGGCGACACAATCCGCCGGACGGTGTCGTCCCCGTTGTCGAGCTCGGGATCGTTCCACGACTCGGTGCACTGATTCCGCGACCCGCCGATCGACGCACAGATCAGGTCGGTACCGCTGCTGGATGCGACATAGCTGACGCTGCATTGACCGTCCGCCGCCGTGGTGCAGTCCAGGTCGGTGCTGCCGCCAGGGCTGTGGGGATCATTCGGGCCGCTCAACCACCACAGCTTTACGCGCGACCCGCCGGCGTACGGCTGGCCATCCTCGTCATACACCGTGGCCGTGAGGACGACGGTGCTTCCGGCGCTGACGTCGGCCGTTTCGGCCTCGACGTCAAGGAATGTGGCCTTCGGGTTGGCTGCCATGGCATGCATCGCGAGTGGCGCCGGCATCAACGTCAGGACGGAACCGAGGAGCGCCGAAAGGACGACAGTCCGCCCCCGGCTCGCTCGCGACATCTCCTTCATCCCCGGACCTCTCGTACGTCCCACGAAGCCCAACAGCGGGCCCAACGATCTGAGTGGCTGCGCCACCCCCGGATGGCGCGAGCAATGAATACGGCACTAGCCGTAGCCCACTCCACTGCTCGTTGGTCGCCTCTATGCCTATGTGCACGCGCGCACCTCGGTGGGGCGCGGCGGCACCGGCCACTCGAGTACCACGTGAGACTTGGTACGAATTCGGGGCCCATGCCCGACGGAGACAGCACGAAACCATCCGGGACCGATCCGATCCAACCCAACGGCTGACCGCGTATCAGGGTCGGGGCGAGGGTGATCCCGTCAGAAGAACGTCGAGCACCATGGCTCGTCGGACGTTCGCAGCAGCGCCTCGACCGTCGCGAGCGCACCATTCCGGTGCTCCTGGACACCGTGGGCACGGATCGCGTCGCGCAACCGCGTCCCACCCAGGTAGGCTGCACCGAGTGCCGCAATGTCGAGCGTAAGATCAGGGTTCCGGTCGGTGGCCCGGCACGATGTGCCAGCGGGACTGGCATCGAGGTCGACCCGGATGCGGCCGGACGGCGCCTCGGCGTCAATGACCTCCAGGACGACTCGTGCCTCCCGGTCGTACGTCCGCGCTTCGAGCGCACGGGGAACATCGAAGATGCGGACCCACACCCCATCGCCGACGTCCGACACGACGGCCGCGCGACCATTCGTGAGCAACCATGGCAGCGAGTCGGACGGGCTGCGCCGTGAGGCCTTGACAGTGGCGACCCAGTCGACCTCGGCGAGGAACTGCCACAACGCCGTGCGGGCGTTCTCGGTCAGGCCGTGGAGCTCGTCCACCTGCAGGGTGTTGCGTGGCTGGCGCTGCTCCCAACGCTCCTCGGCGCGGTAGCGCGCATAGCCGTCCACCTCCCCGGCGCCGTTCCGGTGGAGGGCCAGGAATCCGCTCCACTTCGAACCCCAGAACTCGTCGCGCAACCCGAGCTCGAAGTCCCAGGTATGTTCGCGTCGTCGGATCTCGCCGACCTGCCGGCCTCGCCACGCATCGAAGACGCTGCGAATGGCAGCGCGCGTTTCCTCGCCCGGTGTCACCAGCTCCACCGAGCCCTCAGGCGCCGCGTGGAAGGTCGTTCGCTCGGCATCCAGCGTCCATGTCGCCTCGCGGCAGGCAGGCCCGTAGCCGAAGCGTCCGTAGATCCGGTACTCCGACGCGTACAACAGGCCGAAGACCTGGCCCTGCTCGCGGATCGCCGCGTGCTCGGTCGCAGCCATTGAGCGGAGCACGCCACGCCGGCGATGCGTCGGTAGCACCGTGACGCCCGACACGCCTGCGGCAGGAAGGCAGGCCAGACCTGGAACGGTGATCTCGGTCGGCCAGCTGCGGAACGTGCCGCAGATCTGCCCGTCGACGATTGCGGCCCAGGTTCGGCCGCTTTCCCACAGCGGCCAGATCTCACCGGCGACCCGCTCGACATCCGGTCGGTGGAGGAACCCGGTACTGAGAGCTTCGACGTACGAGGCGGCCTCGTCCTCGCGGACCGGGCGAATCTCCAGGGCCATCAAGCGGACGATAGCATCGGACCGCCGGTGCGGTCCGATACGAGCGCCGGGCGAGCGCGCGGCGGCTCCTAGGCCGCGAAGACGTCCTTCGGCTCGCCGATCTCGATCGGGTTGTTGACGGGGTCCGCGCTCCACTCGAACCAGCCCCCGTCGTAGACGGCTGCGCGCGGCCAGTCCTGGAGGTAGGCGTAGAACCACGTCTCGCTGGCCCGCCAGCCGGTGCCGCAGTAGAACGCGACCCACTTCTCGGGGACGATCCCGGCCTCCGCCCAGTTGGCGGTGATCTCTGGATACGGCCGCATCGTGTTGTCGATGTTCCGGTAGTGCTGCATGTGGTACGCGTCGGAGCCGCAATTGCCCCACACGTCGCCCTTGATCCGCCCGGCCGGGCCGATGTAGTTGTAGCCGCTTACCGCGCCGATGTGCTCGCGCCACGTCCGGATGCTGACAAGTGCCGCGCCGTCGTGGTCGGCCAGGATCTGCTTTGCCTCGCCGATGTCGAGGATCAGCTCCGGGCGGACCGGGATCGCCGCGCCGAACTCGGGTACCGATACTGGCTGGCGTGGCGTCGTCTCGACCGGGTTGCCTTCACGGACCCACCAGTCGTACCCGCCATCGAGCAGGCGCACGTCATCGACGCCTGCGTAGCGCAGGATCAGGGCGGCTCGGGTGGCGGCGATCTGCCCCGCCCGGCGCCCCGGCCACTTCTCGTTCGCGTCGCCCTCCGTATCGCGGCCGTAGAGGATCACGGTCGTATCGGCCGTGATCCCGAGCGACCGCAGCGCATGGTCAAGCTCGGCGGGCGTCCGCCGGTTCCAGTCGGCCGGCGACTCGAGCCAGTTCGTGTCGAGGAAGTGGGCGCCGGGGATGTGACCGTCGGCGTACTCCTCGGGGACCCCAAAGTTGACGTGGAATAGCACGTGGCGGGTCGCCGGGGCCGCCTCGGGCCGTTCCCCCGCGAGCACGGCACGCAACCAGTCAATGTGCACCAGCTTGTCGTAGTTCGGCAGGGCCTCGAGCGGCAGGCCCTCGTCTACCGCCCACGCGGGCCAGCCAGCGTCATAGGTGCGCACGTCTTCGACGCCGCTTGCAAGCAGGTGACTTGCGAGCGGGACCGCTTCGTCCGGCCCGTTGCCATAGATCACGATCGAGCGACCCGGCTCGACGCCCTTCGAACGAAGGAGGCGCTCGATCTCGGGTGCGTCGATGGATCGCAACCAATCGGCGGGGAAGGCCACGGCCCCAGGGATGTGGCCGCCTCGGGGCTCGCCACGCAGGCGCCAGCCATTGAACGCGGCCAGCGGACGCACGTCGACGATCGTCAGCTCCGGGTCGCCCAGGCTGCCGCGAAGTTCCTCGGTCGAGATTGCCAGGCCGGTCCCCTCCTGGACGATATGGAGTGTTGTCATCGCTCGGATCCCTTCCAGTGTCGCGTCGCAGTCAAACAAAAACCCCGCTCGGACGGAGCAGGGATGACGGTGGGTGCTGCGCGGATCGTCAGGCGCGTTCCGCGCTCATGGACACCATTTGCCCTGCTCGGCAGCGGCGCAACACGAACAGCTGAAGCGGATGCCTGTCGCGTGATCCATCTGGCGCGGCATTGTGCCACTTTGAACCCCGATAAGCAAGGTAGCACTTGCGCTGATCCCGGGTCGATCGTGCTCGTGATCCACGATTCAGCGGTCGGGCAGGCGTGCGACCGCATCGTGAGGGTGCGGGACTGGCGGATCGGCACATTCGACGCGGTGGCGCATGTCAGCATGCCCAGATCATGTTGCCGACCGGGGATCGTTCGGAACTCCAGCCCGTCGGATAGACAATCGCAAGCACCACGAGGCCATCCTTGCGAGAAGGAGGCCACGAATGCCACACGCGATCGGCACGTTCGAGATCACGGGGATACACGAAGACCCCTGGCATCAGGACGACGATGAGCCGCGCCTCACGCGGGCCGGTGGCACGCAGCGGTTCAGCGGCGACATCCAGGGTGACGGCGTGGTCGAGTGGGTCGCCTGTTACGGCAACGTCGGCGCGCGGCTCGTTGGCTTGCAGCACATCCACGGGACGATCGACGGGCACCGTGGCGCGTTCGTGATCGAGGCAACGTCCGACCATGATGGCAAGCAGTCATCCGGAACGTGGAAGGTCGTCGGTGGCAGCGGCAGCGGCGAGCTTGCCGGGATCGCAGGAAGCGGCGGCTTCGAGGCCGCCGGCGGCCGGTCCGTCAGCTACCGACTCGACTACGAGCTCCGCTGACGCCCCGATCCGGCGGTTTCCCATTCGGGTCGGGCGCCGGTCGCGACCCATCCTCGCTCTTTTCGGCGTCCGCGCCGGTCAACGCGTACGTGGATCTGGGCAAAGACCTGGATGCCCGGTTCGGGTTCTTCGGCGTGAAGACGCCCGTGGGCAACCTTGCAGGCTGGCGGATCGAGGGTCCATGGCATTGGATCACCGCGATCGGCGTGCGCCGCAGTTTTCGCCACGGCGACATCTCGTTCGACGGGACGCACACCGGTGGCGTGCGGCTCGACTTCCACGAGCCAATCCCCTTCGGGCCGTTCCGCCAGACTGCCCTCTACGTGACGGTCGAGGATCTTGAGGGCTTCGCCGCGGCGCTTGCCGCACTTGGGATCTCCGGCGCCGACGCGCGGACCGGCCCGACGCACTGAGGCGGTGGCCCCGCGGCGGTCAGCTCCCGGCGCGGGCCAACGCGTCCGTCACGAGCTGTTGGGCTTCGTCGATCAGTTGGACGAGGTGGTCCTCGCCGCGGAAGCTCTCCGCGTAGACTTTGTAGACGTCCTCGGTCCCGGACGGCCTCGCAGCGAACCAGCCCGATTTCGTCGCGACCTTGAGGCCGCCGATCGGGGCGCCGTTCCCAGGGGCCGTTGTGAGGATCGCGCTGATCGGTTCGCCGGCAAGGGTGGCGGCACGCACCGCGTCCGGTGCCAGCCGGCCCAGCACTGCCTTCTCTGCAGGCGTCGCGCGCGCGTCGATCCGGCGGTAGGCGGGCGACCCGAAGCGCGCAGTGAGCTCCGCGTATGCGGCACCCGGATCCCGCCCGGTCCGCGCCGTCAGCTCGGCAGTCAGCAGGCACGCGATGATGCCGTCCTTGTCGGTGGTCCACACCGTCCCGTCGCGGCGCAGGAACGACGCCCCGGCACTCTCCTCGCCTCCGAAGCCCACCGTCCCGTCGACGAGCCCGTCGACGAACCACTTGAAGCCGACCGGAACCTCCAGGAGGGGCCGTCCGAGGTCCGCGGTCACACGGTCGATCATCGCGCTCGACACGAGCGTCTTGCCGACAGCGACCTTGGCGTCCCAGACGCGACCGCCGCCGAACAGATACCCGACCGCTGTCGACAGGACGTGATTCGGGTTGAGCAGCCCGTTGGACGGCGTGACGATCCCATGGCGGTCGGCGTCGGCGTCGTTCCCGAACGCGATGTCGAAGCGATCACGCAACCCGACCAGGCGGGCCATGGCGTAGGGCGACGACGGATCCATCCGGATGCGCCCGTCCCAGTCGACGGTCATGAACCCGAACTGCGGGTCGACGACATCGTTCGTCACGGTCAGGTCGATGCCGTAGCGCTCCGCGATGGCCGGCCAGTAGTCGACTGAAGCACCCCCGAGCGGGTCGACCCCGATGCGCAGGCCCGACGAGCGAATCGCGTCCATGTCGAGGACCGAGTCGAGATCGTCAACGTAGCGCGCAACGAAGTCGTAGCGGCCTGCCCGGGCGATCGCGCGCTCGAACGGCAGTCGTTCGATCTTCTCGACCCCGGACTCGAGGAGGCGGTTTGCTTCCCCCTGGATCCAGCCGGTCACATCGGTGTCGGCCGGACCGCCGTTCGGCGGGTTGTATTTGAAGCCGCCGTCCTCGGGCGGGTTGTGCGATGGCGTGACCACGATGCCATCGGCCAGCCCGCCGTGCCGGCCGCGATTGTGGGCCAGGATGGCGTGGGACAGCGCCGGCGTCGGTGCCGGGCGGTCCGCGGTGTCGACCAGGACGTCGACACCTCCCGCCACGAGAACTTCGACGGCGGTCCGCGTGGCGGGCTCCGAGAGCGCGTGCGTGTCACGGGCTAAGAACAGCGGCCCGTCGATGCCCTGCGTGCGGCGATAACGCGCGACGGCTTCGCTCGTGGCGAGGATGTGCGCCTCGTTGAACGACGTGCGAAACGAGGAACCGCGGTGCCCCGACGTGCCGAATGCAATCCGCTGGCCGGCGACCGCCGGGTCCGGCACCTCGTCGTGGTACGCGGCGAGCAGGCGCCCGACGTCGACGAGCGCAGCCGGATCGGCCGGCTGTCCGGCCCGGGTGTCGACGGTCATCGGTCCGCACCCGGTGGCCGGGAGCCCGTGGCGTGGCGCAGGAACCGGTACTCGGGGTGGCCGACGCCGATGATCACGATCCAGACAAGGCCACCGAGCAGCCGCACGGCGGTGGCCCCCGGCCCATCCTGGCCCATCGCGAGCGCGACGGCATGCACGCCCATCGCGGCGACGAGCACGATCGTTGCCAGGAAACCGAGCCGGAGCGCGAGCGGTTCAGCGCCCAATTCGGCGAGGGTTGGCCGGGCCCGTCGAACCCAGAACCAGCTCGCTGCGATCATCACGACGGCGTCGAACAGGAGCTGGACGGTCGTACCGGTCATTGTCGACAGGATAGCCGCGAGTCAGCCGGCCTGGACGCCCCCAAAGCGACGGACGATCTCGCGGAGCTGGGGGTCGCGCCAGGTGTGCGCCGGCAGCGTCATCTGGGCACGATCCCCTACCCGCCGCACTTCGATGTCACCCCAGGTCTGGGCGGTGTACAGGCGCTTCAGCTCGGCGGCGGCACCGTACGCGTTGGCGGCGGCAACGAAAACGATGGTCACCAAAGATTGCTGCTCTCCCTCCGAGTTGTGTGACGGGCTTGACTGCCATGCGGACGGACCGGCCGATCCTTCGAACTGGAGCCTGACGGGTCACGGGTGACAGGAACGTGAATGCATGGCGCGATCGGGCGACAGCCCGGAAAAGATCAGCGCCCGGGCCACTGGCTCGGGCGCTGCGTCTGTCACGGTGCTGGAGCGTCAGACCGCCCCGCGTCCCGATCCACTCCTGCTGGTGAAGAAGTTGTAGGCGACGACCACGATTACCGCGCCGATCGTGGCGACGATGATCGTGGGCACGTTGATTCCGGTGACGTAATCCGAACCCGGAAGCAGCAGGCCGGCGATGAACCCGCCGACCACCGCGCCGACGATCCCGAGCAGGACCCGACCGATGATCCCGAGGCCCTCGTCACCCGTGACGAGGAACCCTGCGAGGACGCCGGCGATCGCGCCGACGACGATCCATGCGACAATTCCCATTCTTGCTCCTTTTCTTCGGCGACGGGGCGGCCGCCGCCTTCGCATTCATTGCCCAATTGCCCCAGCAGAGCGTGCGCGATGCCCCATTGCGCGCCCGCCACAGCGCGGGTACCGGGAGATTGCGTGCGACTGACGAACGGGCCCGGTGGTGCACGAACGCCGCGCGCGCAGGTGCGACGCGCAATGGTTCTGCAATGTCGCCGCGCCGGGCACGGGGCGGACCGCAACCGGACGCTGGCGATCCTGAAGGTATTGGCCTCGGGTGACCGCGCGTCGTCGTCGCCCGAGTGGAGGAGACATGCCTGATCGGCCAGCAACCGCCGCTACGGGCCCGCTCCTCCCCGAACTGCAGCCCGGGGAGGACGTGTGGGCCATGCTCGCGCTGCCTTCGCTCACGCTGCTCGCCACGGACCGACGGCTTCTCACGCGGAGCGGGGACCGCGTCGAGACCTGGGACTACCGGGCGATCACGCAGGTCGGCCCGGCCGGGATCGAGGGTGACGTGGTGATCTCGTTCCTCGACGGCCACCGGCCCCTGGTCGTTCACGCAAAGGGGGACGAAGGGGCGATGCAGGCACTCACCGTCATCGGGCTGCTGGTCGCCCAGTCGCGCCGCCTCGAACGCGTGCAGGCCGCGACGCGCTGAGCTCGGCGCTGATCCCCGGCGCGCGCCCCGCATAGACTCGGGCGCATATGCATGAGCCCTCAGCCGAAACCGACGACATCCGCCCCGCCTCAGATAGCGAGCGAGCGGATGCGGCTGGCATGCACCGATCCAACCGCGCCGCATGGGACGAGGCCGCCGAACGCTATGAGCGCTGGCTGCCCGAGGCCATTGAGCTGATCAAGTCGGGAGGCAGCAACCTGTTCACCGTCGAGGAGGCGCTCATCGGGGACCTGCGCGGCAACTGCCGGCGCGCCGTACACCTGCAGTGCGCAGGCGGACGGGACACGCTGTCGCTCTGGAACCTGGGTGCGGACGAGGTCGTGGGCATCGATTTCAGCCCGCGAATGCTCGAGCTCGCAGGGAGGCTGTCCGAGGCCGTCGGTGCGCCGGCCCGCTGGATCCTGGCCGACGTCGTGGACACTCCGGCCGAGCTGGATGGCACGGCGAACCTTGTGTACACGGGCCGGGGGGCACTCATCTGGCTACACGACCTCGACGCGTGGGCCGCCGTGATCGCCCGCCTCCTCGCACCCGACGGCCGGCTCGTCCTGTTCGATGGCCACCCCGCCGAGTGGCTCTTCGATGGCGATGCCGACGGCCACTGGGTCGCCACCGGATACGACTATTTCGGCGGCGCGGAGGCGTCGCGCGGATGGGCGCCCGAGTACATCGACCGGTTGTCGATCCCCGACGCTGAACAGAGCTGGAAATTCGCCCGGGCTTGGACGATCGGTGAGGTGGTCACCGCACTCGTCGGCGCGGGGCTCCGGCTCGAGCGGCTCGCGGAACACTCAGTCGACTGGTGGGGCGGTCACCGCGACGTCCGGCCCGAGGAGCGCGGCCGCGTTCCGCTGTCGTTCTCGGTTGTCGCGAGGCGCGGCTGACGACCGCGTTCAGCGCTCCGGCCGGTCGCCCACCGATACCCAGGCCTGGTCGAGCGCGACCTGGATGACTGATGACCGTTCGGCGACGAGCGCCTGTCGAAGGGCCGGCTCGAACTCGTCGTCGCGCTCCACGACGGCGCCCCGCGCGCCAAAGGCGCGGGCAATGGCGGCGAAATCCACAGGACCGAGCTCGGTCGCGACACCCTGGCCGCTGCCGCGCCGCTCCTGCCACATCCGGATCGTGCCGTACCGCTGGTTGTCGAACACCACGACGATCACACGGGCCCGCTCGCGCACGGCGGTTTCGAGCTCGGCGAGCGTCATCCCGAGACCACCGTCACCCACGAGCGCCACCGCCGGGCGATCGCGGTGGACGAGCGCAGCGGCGATCGCGGCCGGCAGCCCATAGCCCATCGCCCCCGATGTCGGACCCAGGAACGTGCCCGGCTTGCGGAAGCGGAACCCGCGGTTCAGCCAGCCCGCGAAGTTGCCGGCGTCGCTCGTCACGATCGCGTCGTCGGGCAGCACCCGGCGAAGAGTCGCGATCGCCCGTCCCGGGTGGACGCCCGGTCCGTCCCACGCACCGTAGTCGACGATCGTGGCCGCCTCCCAGGCAGCCCGGTCTGCCTCGTTTCGGGCCTGCCGTTCGTCGACTGACGCGACGTCGAGCACCGCGTGGTTCAGGAGCCGGTCGATCGAAGCGCGGAGGAACGACCGTGCGTCGCTGGCGATCGAGAGCGAAGGCGCGGGCAGGCCCGGCGGCACGCGAGGATCGATGTCGACGTGTGCCCAGCTGCTCGCGGCCGCCGGGACGTTGTATCCAAAGGTCGTCGTCTCGGACAGGCGGCAACCGAGGACGAGGAGCGCGTCCGCGGCCTCGATCCGCTCGCGCACGATCTCGGGCGCGCCGAGGCCGGCCATGCCCAGATAGAGCGGGTTCTCGTTCGAGATCACGTCCCCGCGGCGCCACGAGGCAACGACCGGGACGCGCAGCAGCTCCGCGAAGCGCGTCAGGTCGGTCGAGGTGCGGGCACGGAGGACGCCCGCCCCGGCCAGGATCAGAGGCCGCTCCGCAGCCGTGAGCAGCCGGAGCACGGCACGGACGTCATCGTCGGTCGGCCGGGCCGTCGGCGGTCGGCTGAGCTCGACCCGGGTTTCCGCCGGGACGGTCTCATCGAGCAGGTCCTCGGGCAGCGACAGCAGGACGGGACCCGGCCGGCCACCGAGCGCCTGCCGAACGGCTTCCGGGAGCGCGCTCGCAAGTTCATCGACGGATGAAGGCTCGGCGCTCCACTTGGCCAGCCGCCCGAAGGACTCGGTCTGGTCGACCTCCTGGAATGCCTCCCGGCCGCGATAGGTGCGCTCGACCTGGCCGACGATCGCGAACATCGGCGTGGAGTCCTGCATCGCGGTGTGGATCCCGATCGCAAGGTTCGCCGCTCCGACCGCTCGCGTCCCGAGGCATGCCGCCGGTCGCCCGGTCAGCTGGCCGTAGGCCTCCGCCATGAAGGCCGCCGCACCCTCGTGGCGAGTCGCAACGACCCGGATCCCCACATCGCCGAGCGCCTCGAGGACGCCGAGGAAGCTCTCCCCGGGGACGGTGAACGCGTACCGGACACCGGCGGCGCGCAGGGCCTCGGCCACGAGATGACCGGCCGAACGCGGCTGTGGCGGTGCCTCGATCGCGGCCGACTCGGCTGCGACAGCTGCCTCCTCGGCCGGCCGGCGGACGTGCTCATCCGGCTCGGGCTCATCGGCGTCCGGCTCGAGCTCATCGGCGTCCGGCTCCGAAACCTCGGGTTCGACCGCCGGTGGCGCCTCGAATCGAGATGGTGCGTCGAGGGCCGGGCTCAGATCGAATTCGTGCGGTTCGGGCGCCGGCGGCGCCTCGAGGGTCGGGTTCTGCTCCGCCGGGGCGGGCTCGAGATCGTTGATCTCGAGCGGGGCGGCCGGCTGCTGCGGTTCGGTCACGACACGCTCCTGAAGGGATTTGCGGGCGCTACAGGGCCATCGGCGCGATGACGGCGGACAGGATGAGCCCGAAGATGACGACGATGACCACCACGAACATGACGACGCGGCTGACGCGCTCACTCGGCATTGACGTTGCCCTCAGCGGTAGTTCTGGAACTGGAGGGGAACCGGCTCGTCGAGCTCGCGCAGGCGGGTGATCACCTTCTGCAGGTCGTCCTTGCTCTTGCCCGACACCCGGACCGAGTCGCCCTGGATCTGCGACTTGACCTTCGGGAACTCGTCGCGGATCAGCTTCGTCAGCCGCTTCGCCAGGTCGTCAGGCAGGCCGCGCCGCAACCCGATCTCCTGGCGGACCCTTTTCCCGCCTGCCGGTTCGACCGTGCCCCAGTCGAAGATCTTGAGCGACAGGTTGCGGCGGATCGCCTTCGATTCGATGAGGTCACGAACGGCGGCGGCACGATGCTCGTCGTCGGTGAGCAGGGTCAGCTCGGTCTTGCTCTGGGTGATCTCGACGGTGACGCCCTTGAAATCGTAGCGCTGCTGGACTTCGCGACGCACCTGGTCCAGCGCGTTGCGCAGCTCCTGCTCGTCGAAGTCGCTGACGACGTCGAAGGAACTCTCCCCTGCCATGGATCCTCCTCCTGCGGCACGCCAGTATGCCCGGATCAGCCGGTTCGAGGCGACCCCAGCCGTTCGAGGAGCAGTTCCGCGATGCGGTAGCTCCGGCCGCCGCCCATGACGAGCACGGTGTCCCCGCTGCGGACCTCTCCGGCCAGCCACGCCGCGGTGTCCTCCACGGATCCCGGGGCCGCGACCGGGATCCCGGGGCGGCGAGCCGCGACGGCCTCGGCGAGGCCCGCTGCAGAAGCAATGGTCGTGTCCGGGTCGCGACCTGCCCATATGTCGGCCACCGCCACGGCGTCCGCGCCGGCGAGGACCGCCGCGAATTGGTCCAGCATGGCCGCCGTACGGTGGAAGGTCAGTGGCTCGTACACGGCCCACAGCCGGCGGCCAGGTTCGCGCTGGCGCAACGCGCCGATCGTTTCGCGGATCGCCGTCGGATGGTGCCCGTAGTCGTCGTACACGGTGACGCCGCCCGCCTCGCCCTTCCGTTCGAGGCGCCGTCCGACGCCGACGAACGAGGCTGCGGCGGCGAGCACGGCGTCCGAAGGGATGTCCAGCGCACGTGCCGCAGCGACGACGCCCAGCGCATTGGCGACGTTGTGGCGCCCCGCCGTCGCAAGGCGAATGGTGCGAGGCTCGCCGAGGAGCGCGCGACTGAAGAGCTCGACCGTCGTGCCCTCGCTGTCGGCCTCCGCGATCCGGGCGAGGAGGACCGGCACGGGATCCGGCCCTTCGGCGAACTCCTCGGCGAGTCCACGGGCGAAGCCGTCGAGTCGCTGCGAAGAGGCGTCGATCACCGCGGTGAGGACCAGCCTCCCTGTCCACGAGCCGACGAGGCGGCGTCCGAGCGCCGCCACGTTGGGGTCGCCGACATTGGCAATGAGCGTCGGGCCGGGGCCGCTCCGGCCGGCCGCAGCGGACCGGACCCACGTCTCGAATGCGCCGCTCACGGCGGCGGTGTCGGCGAACACGTCGGGGTGATCCCACTCGACCGAGGTCAGCACGGTGAGGTCCGGCCGATACGGGTCGAAGTTGCCGGCGTACTCGTCTGCCTCGACGACGAACGGCCCCGGGCCCCAGCGGGCCGTGGCAGGCGCTCCACCGGTCACCGAAGTCGGCAGCAGTGCGCCGACGAACGCCGCGGGATCGGCACCGGCCGCCACGAGGGTATGGACGAGCCAGCCCGAGGTGGTGCTCTTGCCGTGCGTCCCGGCTACCGCCACGAGCGTCCGTCCCGCCGCCGCGTCCGCAACCACCTGCTGCCAGGGCTCCAGCGGGATTCGCGCCGCACGGGCGGCGACGAGCTCCGGGTGGTCGGGGTCGACTGCGGTGAGGGCCTTCGTGACCGCTAGCCGGTGCGGCCGCTCCGGGCCGGTAACGTGCGCGGGATCATGCGCCCAGGCAAGCGGTATCCCGGCCGACTGGAGTGCCGGCGTGTACTGCGACGGGCCACCGGGATCACAGCCGCTCGCGGTCCCACCCGCGCGTTGGGCGAGGAGTGCCGCGGCGCTCGCCCCGGCCCCCGCGGCGCCGACCACGTGGATCCGCTCACCGGCAACGATCGGCCGGGCGGCGCGCGTGCGGGCGAGGCCCGACCCGACGGCCGCGGCGTCACGCGTCACGAGCCGAGCCGTTCGAGCAGCAGGTCGAGCGCGGCAACCGCGCTGTCGCGCTTGTTGGCTGAGCGGTCACCGGTCCACAGGTGGCGCCGGACGTCGGCGCCCGCCTCATCGGCCACCGCGACGTACGTGAGCCCCACGGGCTTCTCGTCGCTCCCGCCGCCGGGTCCGGCGACGCCCGTGATCGACACGGCGATCGTCGCCGCGAGCCGCTCCCGTGCGCCTTCGGCCATGGCTCGCGCGACCTGGGCCGACACAGCGCCGTGCGAGGCGAGGAGCTCAACGGAAACGCCGAGCTGCTCACGCTTGGCGTTGTCGGCGTACGTGACGAAGCCGCCGAGGAAGTACGCGCTGGAGCCGGCGACCTCGGTGATCGCGTGGGCCACGAGGCCGCCGGTGCACGACTCGGCGGTGGCGACCGTCAGACCGCGGTCGACGCAGACAAAGAACAGGCGCTCGGCCAGGGCGACGAGGCGATCGTCGGTCACCGGCTGCTAGCGGCGATTGGTCTTCTGCGGTTCGTCCGGAGGCTCGAAGAGCCAGGTCTCCGGGATCCCCGACTTGCCCAGCGCGCCGAGCTTCGTGCCATTGAGCGTGAACAGCGTCACGCCGGACGAGCCGGTGCGGACCTCGACCGACTTCCTGCCCTGGAACGTCAGCGTCTTGCCGTTCTTGTACACGGTCCCGGCCGAACCCACCTTCTTGTCGACCTTACCGTCGACCCAGACCTTGATCCACGCGCGCCCGCCCTTGACGCGGACGACGAGGTTCACGCCCTTGTAGGCCACTGTGACGTTGCGCGTCAGCGACGTGGTCTTGCCCGCGTCGCTTGAGGCCGTGACGGTGAGCGACCACCGGCCGGTCGTCAGCTCATAGGGTGCGCTGAACGTCCCGTCCTCGGCCACGGCAACCTTGACCTGGGCCGGGGTCGGCGTCCTGGACGGCCCGGTATCGCCCTCGGCGGGGCCTGTGTACTTCGCGTGGACCACGACCTCCTTCGCGTTGGTCGCGGTGCCCTGGACAGGGATTGCGCCGTTCTCGAACGTGGCCCCGTCGGCGGGCTGGTCGACGCTCAGCGTCGGCGTCTCGATCTCGCGGAACGGGACCGTGATGAAGATGCGCTTCGTCTCGTCCGAGGTCTTCTGCGTCGTCGGGTCGCGGGCACTGATGTCGAACTGATTGCGGCCGCGGCGGAGGTCGATGTCGGCGATCCATGCGCCACTCGTGTCGGCGGTCACGTGCATCGGCTGGTCCCAGCTCGGCGAGACGATCGAGACCGTTGCTCCCGGGATCGACGAGCCACGCAGGACGTACGACGTGGCCGTCTCGTCGACGTCGACGACTGCGGTAGGTGGCTGCGTGACCGCGATCGTGGGCGGCTCGACGTAGCGCTGGATCTGCATCGCAAGGTAGAACGCGAAGGCGGCCACCGCGACGGTCATGATCGCGGCCACGATGATGGCCGGCGAGAAGGTCAGGCCCTTGCGAGGAGCGGCGATCGGGCGCGGGACGACAATGACCGGCTCCGTCTCCTTGATCTCGCCGCGCTCGCGGCGCCACTGGAGCAGGACGTCATCAGGATCGAGGCCGAGGTACAGCGCGTAGTTGCGCAGGAAGCCCTTGGTGTAGACCGCCCCGGGCAACTCCTTGTAGTCGCCCCGCTCGAGGGCCGCCAGGTACCGCGCCCGGATCTTGGTGTCGCGTTCGGCGCGGTACAGGTCCACGCCCTTGCGCTCGCGAGCCGTGAACAGCCGCTCCGGCAGGTTCGGACCGTAATCGGGCGTGGAGCCGCGCGCCGACTCGCTGCGGTCGATGCCGACCGCACGCTTCACCTGGTCTCGCGTGGTCATTCGTCTTCCCCGTCATCCCCCGCCCCGGCCGGTGACGGATTGTCCCGCCGGAGCACCGCTCGAGCATTCGACCCGTCGAAGGCGCCGATATACCCCCGCGCCTCGAGCTGGTCGATCATCCGCGCTGCGCGAGCATAGCCCACCTTCAACCGTCGCTGTAATAGCGAAGCGGATGCACGATCGTACTCCCGGATCACCTCGATCGCGTCGGGCAGCAGTCGGTCGGCCTCCTCGTCGTCGGCGTCGCCCGCGCGACCGCTTCCCTCATCGCCGGTCTCGATGATCGACAGGTCGTAGTGCGGGTCGTCGATCTGGTCCTTCCAGTGCTCGACGACCTTGGCGATCTCGTGGTCGGACACGAAGACGCCCTGCATGCGGATCGGGCGCGGCAGGTCGGACGGCTGGTAGAGCATGTCGCCGCGACCGATCAGGTCCTCCGCCCCGGGTGCGTCGAGGATCGTCCGCGAGTCGATCTGCGAGGCCATGGCAAACGCGATGCGACTCGGGAAGTTGGCCTTGATGAGGCCGGTAACGACGTTGACCGACGGGCGCTGCGTGGCCAGGACCATGTGGATCCCGACCGCGCGCGCCTTCTGGGCCAGGCGGACGATCGGATCCTCGACATTCTTGCCCTCGCGCATCATCAGGTCGGCCAGCTCGTCGATGACGATGACGATGTACGGCATCCGGTCGGCCGGGTCGGCGCGCGTCTCGTTGAAGGCGCGGATGTTGCGTGCCGTGGCGCCCGCCAACCGCCGGTAGCGGCCCTCCATCTCGTTCATCGCCCAGAGCAGCGCCGCCTTGGCCTTCTCGGGCTCGGTGATGACCGGCACGAGCAGGTGCGGCAACCCGTTGTAGGCGGCCAGCTCGACGCGCTTGAGGTCCATCAGGATGAGCCGGATCTCAGCCGGCGTGGCCTTGCACAGCAGGCTCGTGATGAGCGCGTTGACCATGACGCTCTTGCCTGACCCGGTGGCGCCGGCGATCAGCAGGTGGGGCATCCGCGCGAGGTCGACGGCTTGGGCCTTGCCGGCCACGTCGCGGCCCAGGGCGAATGTCAGCTTCGAACCCGTCGCCTCGAAGTCGAGCTCGTCGAGGATCCGCCGCAGCGCGACGATGTTGAAGTCCTTGTTGGGGATCTCGATGCCGACCGCGCTCTTGCCCGGGATCGGCGCCTCGATGCGCAGCGAGCGGGCCGCCAGCGCCATGGCCAGGTCGTCGGCGAGCGCCTCGATCCGGCTGACCTTGATGTCCGGCGCCGGCTGGACCTCGTACTGGGTCACGACCGGGCCGGCGTTGCGGCTGGTGATCTCGGCCGGGATGCCGAAGCCGGCCAGCTTCTTCTTGATGATCTCCTCGTTGTGGCGATGGATCGTCTCTTCCCCGCTGCCGTTCACGGGCAGCGGGAGGTCATCGAGGATCGCCGTGTCCGGGAGGCGGTACTCGGCCTCGCGCGTCGGGGCCGAGTCGCCGGCCTCGGTGATGTCGTCAAGCGGGCGCACCGGACGCGGCGCGGTTGCCACGGCGGCCGCACCGGCGGCGCGAGCGGGCGCGAAGGTGGCCGAGGTTGGCGTCGGGCTCGGGATGGCGACCGGGATGCTGGTCGCCTGATCGCCGTTCTCGCCCCACATGCCAGTCTGGCCGTCTGACGTCCCGCCCGCGACAGCGGCCGCTCCACGCCGGCCCTTTGCGGGAGCCGTCGCGGCGGCAGCCCCGTTCGGCGATCCGCCGTTCGCGGCGTTGGGCGACTCCCGCTTCATGCTCGCCGCCGTGACCCCGCCCAGCCAGCGGGCGGTGCCGGTCAGGGGCCGTGCCAGCTCGGCCGGACGCAAGGCAAACGCGATCATGAGGCCGATCACGATCAGGCCCGCGAGCAGGATGAATGCACCCGGCCCGGTGACGAGCGGGACGAGGAGCTCTTCGAGGAACCGGCCGATTCGCCCGCCGCCGCGCTCGACCCCCAGGAGCTCGAAGCTGAGGACCTCGAGGCAGCCGAGGAAGCCGATGAACGCGATGGTCAGACCGATGACCGTTGCGCCCCAGCCGGAGTTGGGCTTTCGACCGGGACCCCATTCGAGGTACCAGCCGGCGCTGAGCAGCAGGAACGGCAGGAGCCAGCGGCCGGTCTCGAACCACGGCGCGATCGAGTCGCGGTAGCGGTCGGTGAGCTCGCCCTCGCCCGGCAACAGCAGCGCGATCAGCGTCACGGCGCCGAGCAACAGGAACGTGATGCCGATGATCGAGCGCGCAATCTCGGGGCTGATCGTGGGCAGGCGTACGGTGGGTATCCCGCTGTTGCGGCGTCGTCGCCGCGGGGTCGCCTGCCGGCTGGTCGAGGTGCGCCGTCGGGTCGCCACGGTCAGACCTCGACCACGACCGGGAAGACCATCGGACGGCGCTTCGTCTGCTCGTACAGGTAGCGCGACAGGCCGTCCTTGATCTGGCTCTTGAGCAGGCCAATCTCGCTGATGTGGTCGCCGGGGTTGTCGACCGCGGCGAGGACCCGGTCGACCGCCTCCTCCATGAGCGGGTCGCGCTCGTTCAGCGGGACGAAGCCTCGCGTGATGATCTCGGGACGCCCAACCACCGAGCCGGTCTGCTTGTCGACCGTGACGACGACCATGAAGATTCCGTCGTTGGCCAACGCGCGCCGGTCGCGCAGCACGACCTCGCCGACCTCGCCGACCGAGAGGCCGTCGACGAAGACGTACCCCGCCTGGACCGGCGTGCCGCGCCTGGCGCTGCCGTCGGCCGAGATCTCGATCGGCGTGCCGTTCTCGATGATAAACACGTTCTCGGGCAGGACCCCGGTCTCGATCGCGAGGCGACCGTGCTGGACCTGCATCCGGAACTCGCCGTGGATCGGGATGAAGTGTTTCGGTTTCGTCAGCCCCAGCATCAACTTGAGCTCTTCCTGGCTCGCGTGGCCGGAGACATGCGCTCGCTTGATCGTGTGGTAGAAGACGTTGGCGCCGACCTTGAAGAGGTTGTCGATCGTGCGCGAGACGTATTCCTCGTTGCCGGGGATCGGGCTGGCCGACACGATCACGGTGTCGCCGGGCTGAATCTCGACGAAGCGATGGTCGCGGTTGGCCATCCGGGCAAGGCCCGCCATCGGTTCGCCCTGGGCGCCCGTCGTGGCGATGACCAGCTTCCCGTCGGGCTGGTCCTTGATGCGGTCCTTCGACAGGACCTTGGCCGGGTCGTACGTCAGGTAGCCGAGGTCGGTCGCGATCCGGAAGTTCTGCTCCATCGAACGCCCGATCACGACCGTGCTGCGGTCCATGTCGGCGGCTGCGTCGAGCACTTGCTGGATGCGCGCGATGTTGCTCGCGAAGGTGGCGACGATGACCCGGCCCTCGAGCGGCTCCATGATCTCGCGGAAGGCCTCGCCGACGGTGCGCTCCGAGGGCGTGTAGCCGGGGTTCTCGGCACGGGTCGAATTCGGAGAGCAGGCAGACCACGCCTTCTTCGCCGAGCCTGGCGAGGATCGCGAAGTCGGACAGCTTGCCGTCGACGGGCGTGTGGTCGAACTTGAAGTCGCCCGTGTGGACGACGGTCCCGACTGGCGTGCGGATTGCGACGCCCATGGCGTCCGGGATCGAATGGCCGACGCGGAATGGAATGATGCGGAACGGCCCGATCTCGACCTCGTCGCCCGGATCGAGCGCAAGCAGCGGGTTGTTGTGGAGCTTGTGCTCCTTGATCTTGTTGCCGAGCAGGCCACGGGCGAGCGTCGAGGCGTAGATCGGGACGCCCGGGAAGCCGGGCAGGACGTATGGCAGACCGCCGACGTGGTCTTCGTGCGCGTGCGTGATCACGAAGGCGCGGACGTCCTCGCGCCGCTCGCGGAGGTAGGTCACATCCGGGATCACGAGGTCGATCCCGAACATCTCCTCGTCCGGGAACATCAGTCCGCAGTCGACGACGACGATGTCGGAGCCGTACTCGAAGATGTACATGTTCTTGCCGATCTCCCCCACCCCGCCGAGCGGGATGATGCGGAGCGGCGTATCAGGTGTATCTGGCATGCGGTTCCTGTGGATTGGTGGTCAGAAGAGGGTGAGCTGGTCCGTCGGGACGAGTTCGGCCGAGGCCGGTTGCGGCTCGACGACAGGTTCGAGTTCGTGCGTGTGGCGCCAGGCTCCGACTCCGGCTCGGGCTCCGGCTCCGGCGCCGTGGCGACGGCCGGCGCAGCGACCGCCACACCGACGGCGGCAGACACCGCGGATCGCTCGCGCGCCGCCCGCCGCTCGCGTGAGGCGATCAGCGCGGTGGGAACCTGGGCGACGTCGTCGTAGCTTTCGCGTTCGATGGCCGGCGTGCGCAACGCGGCCGCAGGGTGGTACATCGCGAACACCAACGCGTCACGAGCGCCCGTCGCGGGATCTGCGGGACGCATCGTGCCGTGGGCCTGCGAGATCCGGGCACCCGGCATGAAGCGGCCCATCGAGTGACGACCGAGCGTCACGATGACGGCCGGGTCGAGCACGTCGAGCTGGCGTCGAAGGTACGGCTCGCACGCTGCGATCTCGTCTGCTTCGGGATCGCGGTTGTCGGGTGGACGGCACTTCACGACGTTCGTGATGAACACGTCCTCGCGGCGCCAGCCGATCGATCCGAGCAGGCGGACCAGCAGATCGCCGGCACGGCCGACGAACGGGCGTCCCTGGCGGTCCTCGTTGAAACCCGGACCCTCACCGACGAAAACGACCTCGGTCGAGGGATCACCTTCACCGGGCACGGCCTGCGTGCGGGTCTCGTGGAGACGACACCGGGTGCACGCCCGTACCTCGCCGGCGATGACCTCGAGCGCCGCCTGGCGCTCGGCCCGTGTCACGCGGTTCCCCCACCCGCCGGTTCCGGCACGGGCCCTCGGTAGCGCGGCGCACCACGCCTTGACGCGTGCGTGACCCAATCGCGCTCGACAAGCGCCTCGGCCAGCTCCACGGCGTTCGTTGCCGCGCCCTTGCGCAGGTTGTCCGATACGACCCACACGGCCAGCCCGCGCCCGTCAGGGATCGATGGATCGCGGCGCACCCGTCCGACGAAGATCTCGTCACGGCCGGCGGCATCGCTCGCGAGCGGGTATTCGTGTTCTTCGGGGTTGTCGCGGACGACGACGCCCGGGACCGCGGCGAACAGCTCGCGTGCGCGCTCCGGGGTGATCGGCTCATGCGTCTCGACGTGGACGGCCTCCGAGTGGCTCACGTGGACGGGGATGCGCACGGCGGTGCACGAGATGCGCAGGTCGGGCAGGCCGAGGATCTTGCGACTCTCGGTGACGACCTTCCACTCCTCCTTCGTGTAGCCGTTCGGGAGGAAGACGTCGATCTCGGGCAGCGCGTTGAACGCGATGGGGTGCGGATACACCGAGGCCTGTTTCGGCTCGCCGGCCACGTGGGCGCGAATCTGGCCCTCGAGCTCGGCCAGCGCGTCGGCGCCGGTCCCGGAGACGGATTGGTACGTGTCGACGACGACGCGCTCCAGCCCGACGGCATCGCGCAGCGCCATCAGCACTGGGACGAGCTGCATCGTGGAACAGTTCGGGTTCGCGATGATGCCCTCGTGGCCCTCCATGTCGTCGGGATTGACCTGCGAGACGACCAGCGGGATGCCGGGGTCCATGCGCCACGCGGACGAATTGTCGATGACCGTTGCCCCGCAGGCCACCGCAGCCGGGGCGAGGACGCGCGACGCACCGGCTCCTGCCGAGAACAACGCCACGTCGACCCCCTCGAACGCGGCCTCGGTGGCTTCGTCGATCTCGTGGGTCTGGCCGTCGATCGACAGCATCCTGCCGGCCGATCGCGCCGAGGCGAGCAGCCGCAGTTCCCCAACGGGGAATTCTCGTTCGTTCAGGACCTGGATCATCGTCCGGCCGACGACGCCAGTGGCGCCGACGACTGCGACGGTGAGGTGTCGGCGGTTCATCGAAGGCATGGCTCCGCGCGTACTTACCGGGGCGGGCACGCCGGGAGTATAGCCGGTCAGGCAGGCCAAACCGAAGGTCGCGCATGCCCGGCGGACCCTCCACGGCGGCCCCGCCTGCGCCCTGCCGTTTCGAACGCTCGCCGTTCCAGGGACGGATCAGGAATTAGAACGGCCGACCCTCGCGGGTCGGCCGTCTCGTGTGGCTTCTTCGTTCAGACCGGTTCCTTGGCCAGGTGGCGCTGCATCGCTGCCTTGCGCGAGAGGTTGACGCGACCCTGCCGGTCGATCTCGGTCACGACCACCATCACCTCGTCGCCGACGGACACGACGTCCTCGACGGTCGGCACGTGGTAGTCGGCGAGCTCGCCGATCCGGACGAGGCCTTCCTTGCCCGGCAGGATCTCGACGAACGCGCCGAAGCCCATGATCCGGGTGACCTTGCCGAGGTACAGCGAGCCGACTTCGACCTCGCGCGTCAGGGACTCGATCCACTGGATCGCCTTTCGCGAGTTCTCGCCGGAAACGGCCGCGATCTCGACCGTGCCGTCGTCCTCGACGTTGATCTCGGTCTGGGTCTCCTCCTGGATCTTGCGGATCATTGAGCCACCCTTGCCGATGATCTCGCGAATCTTCTCGGGGTTGATCTTGATCGTGATGATGCGCGGAGCGAACTCGCTCATCTCGGTGCGTGCCGTCGGCAGCGTCTCGGTCATCTTGTCGAGGATCGTGAGGCGCGCCTCGCGGGCCTGGGCGAGGCCATCACGGATGATCGCCTCGCTGATGCCACGGACCTTGATGTCCATCTGCAGGGCGGTCACGCCGTCCCGCGTCCCGGTCACCTTGAAGTCCATGTCGCCGATCGAGTCCTCCTTGCCGAGGATGTCGGTGAGGACGACGAACCGGCCGTCGGGCTCGCTGATCAGGCCCATCGCCGCGCCGGCGACCGGAGCCTTGATCGGCACGCCTGCGTCCATCAACGCGAGCGTTGATCCGCAGGTCGACGCCATCGATGTCGAGCCGTTGGAGGTCACGCACTCCGACACGAGCCGGATGACGTACGGGAACTCCTCCTGGCTCGGCAGGACGGGCACGAGCGCCCGCTCGGCGAGATGGCCGTGACCGATGTCACGCCGACTGGGACCACGCATCATCTTGTTCTCGCCGGTGCTGTACGGCGGGAAGTTGTAGTGATGGAGGTAGCGCTTCTCGGTCTCCGGGCTGATGGTGTCGATGCGCTGGACGTCCGAGGACGCGCCGAGCGTGGCGACGGTCAGCGCCTGCGTCTCACCACGGGTGAACAGGCCGGAGCCGTGTGCGCGCGGGATCAGCCCGACCTCGACCGAGATCGGCCGGATGTCGGTCAGCCCCCGCCCGTCGATCCGGATCCCCTCGTCGAGGACGAGCCGGCGCACGGTCTTTTTCTGGATGAGGCTGAACAGGCCCTTGCTGACGCGGGCGTTACGGCGCGCCTGCTCGAGGAGCGCGTTGGTGTCGCCCCCGGTCCGGTTGGCGCGGACGGCCTCGGCGATGCTCTCGCGCAGCGCGGAGACACGGCCCGGCAGGTCATTCGCGAACCACAGCAGCAGGTTGGCGGTCGCCTCGGCATCGGGCAGGGCCCGATGGCTCTGGGTCAGGTCGATGCCAAAGAAGTTCGACAGCGTCGGCAGCTTGTAGTTCTCAAGATCCGGGTAGCCCTCGCGGGCAATCACCAGGGTGTCGAGATAGCGACCCGGTTCGATCTTGGTGCCATCGCCGAGTGCAGCCTCGATGAAGGCGATGTCGAACCCGACGCTGTGGCCGACGATCATCGCGTCGCCGGCGAAGTCGAGCGCCTTGCGGGCCGCCTCGGCGGGCGACGGGGCGCCGCGGATGTCGTCATTGGTGATGCCGTGCATCTGGTTGCCGACGATCGGACGCCCCGGATCGACGAAGGTCGACCAACGGTCGACGATCGCGTTCCCCTTGACCTTGACCGCGGCGATCTCGACGAGGTCGGCCATCTTCGGGTCCGTGCCGGTCGTCTCGACGTCGATGACGACGAGCTCGCGCTCGGCATCGGTGGCAGCCGCGAAGTCGAGCACCGACTCGATCGGCGGCTCGAGGTACGGGATCCGCTTGGCCTTCCCGACCGCCTTCTGGAGCTCCTCCTGCAGGTCGATGAGCGGCTGGAGCGAACGGTGGCCGAAGAGGATGGCTTCCGCCATGACCGCCTCGGGCAGCAGCTTCGCGCCGGCCTCGACCATCATGATCGCGTCACGCGTGCCGGCGACGATCAGGTCGAGCTCCGAGTCGGCAAGCTCAGTGTGCGTCGGGTTGACGACGAACTGGCCGTCGATCCGTCCGACGCGGACAGAGGCAATCGGGCCGAGGAACGGGATCTCGCTGATCGTCAGCGCAGCCGATGCGGCGAGGGTACCGACGACGTCGGGGTTGTTCTCCTGGTCCGTCGAGAGGACCGTGATGACGAGCTGGATGTCGTCCTTGTAGCCCGTCGGGAAGAGCGGCCGGATGGGCCGGTCGGTCTGGCGAGCGGCGAGGATCGCGTGCTCGGACGGGCGCGCCTCGCGCTTGATGAAGCCGCCGGGGATCTTGCCGGCTGCATACATCCGCTCCTCGAAGTCGACCGTGAGCGGAAAGAAGTCGAGGCCGGGGCGCGGCTCCGACCGGTTGGCGGTGCCGAGCACCATAGTGTCGCCGTAGCGGACAGTGACCGAACCGCCGGCGAGGCGGGCGAGCTTGCCGGTCTCGATGGTCAGCGTGCGACCACCGAACTCGGTCTCGAAAATCTGGGACAAGGGAACCGTTCCTCCTTGTCGCGGAGGAGGGCCCGACCTATGAGCGGATGAGCCGGTTTCGCCGGTGACGCGTGATGCGAGAAACCCCGGGAACGACCCGGGGTTCGCAGTGACGGCGCCTAGCGGCGGAGTCCGAGCCGTCCGATGACGACTCGATAGCGCGCGCTGTCCTTCTTCATCAGGTATGCGAGAAGGCGGCGGCGCTGGCCCACGAGCTTGAGGAGGCCGCGGCGCGAATGGTTGTCCTTCGGGAAGCTCCGGAGATGCCCGGTCAGTTGCTTGATCCGCTCCGTCAGGAGCGCGATCTGGACCTCCGGGGAACCGGTGTCACCTTCCTTGGTGGCATACCCGGTAATGATCTCCTGCTTCTCTTCCCGCGCGAGCGGCACTCGGTCCTCCGACACGAACTTGTTTGCTAACCAATCCTGTTATATGACCGACGGATGGTAGCAGGCGGGCCGAAATCCGGGCAAACGTGGGTGTCGCCGCGTCCCTCACGCGACGGCTCATCAGAGGCAGAAACAAATGCCGGCGACCGCCCGACCCCAGGTCCTTTTCCGTCAAGATGCCCGCCGGGTGAGCACTGGACAAGGTCTCAGCTGGTTGAGGCTGGGCCTCCACGCTCAGCCGAACGGGAAAAAGCTGTCACCTGCTCACACCAGGCAACATCTCGCAACAGATCGCAGACTCATGCTCATGCGGCGTGCATTTGGCACGAACCCCGTGGATCAGCCGACCTCCGCCGGCCCGTGAAGGACGACTCGCAGCGGCGTCCCCAGACCCGTGCGGTCAACGGCGGGTCGAATGCTTGCCCTTCCGTCGTCTCCGACTTCGAGTTCGACATCCCGGCCATCGGTTGAGGCCAGGTAGGTGCCGGCCGGCGGCAGCGCGATCGGCAACTCGAACTCCACGGTCGTGCCGCCATCGTTCGACCGCGCCGTCCCGGTCACGGTTACCTCACGTCCGAGCAGCTCGCGCGCCGTGGCCAGGTCGCCGGCCGCTATCGCGCTCCGGATGTCGCTGCTGCGAACCGGCCGCCCGTCGAGCGTGAACGGCGCGATCACCACGACGTCGAACCCGTCACGCCGTCCGAGCTCGGCGACCGTCTCCGGCGTGCCGCGGCGCTCGAACCCAAAGGCGGCATCGGGGGTCATGAGGAAGCCCGCGAGGTCAACGCGCGAGCTGATTGCCCCGACGAATGCGTCGTACGGCGTGCGGCGCACCGCCTCATCGAAATGCTGGACGACGGTGACGGCAACGCCGGCTGCCTCGAGGAGGTCCAGGCGTTCGGCCGGATGGAGCAGGAGCGACGGCGCAGAGCCGCGGATGATCTCGTCAGGATGGTGGTCGAAGGTGATCACCGCGGGGCGAGCGTCGCGCTTGGAAGCCTCGCTCGAGAGGTGCTCCAGCAGGTAGGCGTGCCCGCGGTGGATCCCGTCGAACACGCCGATGACCACGAACAGCCGGCCGTGGCCGGCGTTGAGCGCCTCGACCCCCTCGACGACGTCCATCAGTCCATGCGCGTCAGCGCGCCCGCGTCGACGAACACCTTGTCCGGCGCCAGCCGGTCGCCCTGGGCCGCGGCGATCCCGACCAGCGTGTCCGTGGGACCAACGAGCCGGTAGCGCTCCGCCTGACCCGGAATGCCGGCTGCGGGGCGGACGAACTGGCCGCGCGCGACGGCCGCGACCTCCGCCTCGGTCAGGCGGACCTCCGGGAAGGCATCGAGCCCCGTGTCGACCGGACGGAGCAACTGCCCGAGGCCGGCGGCTCCATCTGCGGCGGCCTCCCGCACCGCATCGAGCGTGACCGCGTCGTCGAGCGTGAACGGACCCGAGGCCGTCCGGGTCAGCGCGCCAAGATACGCGCCGCTGCGCATGGCCGCGCCGAGGTCACGGGCAAGCGCGCGGACGTACGTCCCGGCCGAGCACTCGACGTCAAGGATCGCCACGGGCCGGTCCGGCTCCGAATCGTCCCACGACAGCAGGCCGAGCCGATGGATGGTGACCTCGCGCTCTGCGAGCTCGACGGTCCCGCCGGCCCGGGCGATCGCGTACGCGCGGCGGCCATCCAGCTTGATCGCGCTGTAGGCGGGCGGGCGCTGGCGGATGGTGCCCTTCATGCTGGTGAGTGCCGACTCGACCGAGGCACGATCCGGAGCCGGCGCCTCGCCAGGGGTCAACTCCCCCTCGAGGTCGTCCGTCGTCGAGGACGCACCGAAGCACACCGTGGCGCGGTACCGCTTGCGATCGCCCATGTGGAACTCGACCACGCGGGTCGCCTTGCCGAGGAACACCGGAAGCACCCCGGCGGCGAACGGGTCCAGCGTCCCGCCATGCCCGACCCGCTTCGTGGCCGCGAGGCGCCGAACGAGCGCCACGATGTCGTGCGACGTCGGACCGGGCGGCTTGGCGACGACGAGGATGCCGTCAAACCCCGGCCCGAGCGACGCGTGTGCCACGCTCAGCGCGAGACGGCGGCGGCCAGGCGGGCCGCCTCGGCGAGCACGACCGGGCGTGCCTCGTCCGGAGGGAGCTCGATCGTCGCACCGGCGGCCCTTGCGTGGCCGCCGCCCCCGAAGCGTCCCGTGAGGACCGTCGCATCGACCCCGCCCGGCTTCGTCCGAACGCTCAGCCTAGTCCCGGCCGAAGCCTCCTTGAAGAGGATCGCTACCTCCGCGGTCTCCGCCTGGGCGAGCAGGTCGATGATCCCTTCGGAGTCGGACGGGACGGTGCCCGTGTCCGCGAGGTCGGCGTCCGCCAGCATGGACCACACGATCCGCCCGTCCTCGCTCGTGGCCAGCCGGTCGAGCACGCGGCCGAACAGCTTGAGCTGCCGTTCCGGCTTGGAGCGGTAGAGGCGGCGAGAAATGTCGGACAGCGGCGCGCCCGCCTCGACGAGCGCCGCCGAAACGACCAGCGTTCGCGGAGTCGCGTTCGGATGGGCGAACGTGGCCGTGTCCATGACGATGCCGGCCATGAGCGCGGCTGCCAGCGACCCGTCGCCGGTATCGAGCGGAATGCCGAGGCGAGCGGCGAGCAGCGTTGCCATCTCGCAAGTGGCGGCGGCTGCCGGATCGACCCAGTCGGCGGGCCGGCGTTCGTCGTCGTTCGACGCGTGGTGGTCGATGACGACCCGCGGCAGCCGATCGAAGAGCTCGGCATGCCGCTCGCGCACAGCGCCCACCCGATCGAGCGTGCCGCAGTCAGAGATCACGAGCAGGTCGTAATCTACGTCGGGCTCGGGGTCCGTGCGGAACCGCTCGATTCCCGCCAGGAAGCCGTACAGCTCGGGAACAGGGTCCGTGCAGACAGGGTCGGCGCGGCCGCCACACGCCTCCACGATCGCGGTCACGGCGAGGGTCGCGCCGAGCGTGTCTGCATCCGGGTTCTCATGCCCGACGGCCAGCACCCGTCGCGCCTCTCGCAGGCGCTCAACGACCGGGCTCGGAACCACCTCGAGGTATGCGCCGAGGTCGACGCTCATCGGCGGTGCGTCCGGGACGACGTCTTCGTCTTCCGCGGGTGTGCACCGCCTCGGCGACGCGGCGCCGGCTTTGGCGGGACGGCGGCGGACGGCGGCTCGTCCGCGAGGTCACCTTCGTGATGCAGCCGCGCGACCGGAGTCGGCAGCGACTCGCCCGGCGGCACTTCGGACTCCACGTCGCCGCCTCCCTCGAGATCGTGCAGGAGCCGCAGCACACGCGTGCCGCGCTCTGCGGTGTCGTCCAGGCGAACGTGCAGGTCGGGGATGCGCTTGAGCCGAAGCCTCCGGCCCAGCTCACGCCGCACGAACGGCATCGCCCGGCCGAGGGCGGCGATGGTCGCATCGCGTTCCTTCGGCTGACCGATGACGCTCACCCAGACCTGCGCATGGCGCAGGTCGGGCGTGGTTTCCACGTCCGTGATCGTCGTGAAGCCGATCCGGGGATCGGCCACGTCCCGCGTCACGATCCCCGCGATTTCCTGCCGCAACAGCTCGTCGAGCTGCTTCGTCCGTTCGCTCATTCGAACCGCCCCGCCTCGGCGGCTGGCTGGCCGTTCAGGCAGAGGCGCGACCGAGCACGGGAGCGAGCGCAGAACGGTCGCTCCGAGGTCCGAGGCGACGCTCCCGCGAGCCATCGGTCCGAGGATGGGCGCAACGCATGCATGGACGGTCAGGCAGTCGCCGCTACGCGGTCGCGACGCGGCTCACTGTCTGCGACGAGAAGCACTCGATGATGTCGCCCTCTTCCAGGTCGTGGAAGCCGGCGAGCCCGATGCCGCACTCGTAGTTCGCCGCAACCTCACGGACGTCGTCTCGGAACCGCCGGAGCGATTCGATCCGGTCGGTCGCGATGATCTTGCCGCCACGCCAGACGCGTGCACCGCCACGGACGATGCGTCCCTCGGTCACGTACGAGCCGGCGATGACCGTGCTCTTGCCGACGCGGAAGATCTGGCGCACCTCGGCGCGACCCTCGACCACCTCGACGATTTCCGGCTCGAGCAGGCCCTTGAGGGCCGCATCGATGTCGTCGGTCAGCTTGTAGATGATGTCGTACAGCCGGACGTCGACACCCTCGGAATCGGCGGCGCGCCGTGCGGTGTCGGTGATCTTCGTGTTGAAGCCCACGACGATCGCGTTCGACGCGGCCGCGAGCATGATGTCGTTGTCGGTGATGTCGCCGGCGCCCTCGTGGAGGACGTTGACGCGGATCTCCTCCTGGTCGAGCTGTTCCAGCGAGTGCGAGATCGCACCGAGCGAGCCTGAGACGTCGGCCTTGAGAATGATGCGCAGCTCCTTGGCCTGGCCGGCCTGGATCTGCCGGTACAGGTCCTCGAGGGTCGCGCGACCGCTCCCGTCCCCGGCTTTCGCGGCAGCCTCGGCTTTGCGCGCCTCTACCATCGTGCGGGCTTCCTTGTCGTCCTTGACGACCCGCAGGATGTCACCCGCCTGAGGCACCTCGGACAGCCCGAGCACCACCACCGCCGACGCCGGGCCGGCCTTCGGGACCCGCTTCCCCTTGTCGTTCTCGAGCGCACGGACGCGGCCGAACGTCTCGCCCACGACGATGATGTCGCCGACCTTGAGCGTGCCGGTCTGCACGAGCGCGGTCGCGACCGCACCGCGGCCCTTGTCGAGCTGCGCTTCGACGATCGTCCCGATGGCCGATCGCTTCGGGTTCGCCTTGAGCTCCTGGAGGTCAGAGACGAGCAGCAGGATCTCGATCAGCTCATCGAGCCCAACGCGCGTCTTCGCCGACACGGGCACGAGCGGCACGTCGCCGCCGAACTCCTCGATGACGACGCCAGCCTCGGTCAGCTCGGTCTTTACCCGGTCGGGGTTCGAATCCGGCTTGTCGATCTTGTTGAGGGCGATGACGATCGGGACCTTGGCCGCCTTGGCGTGGCTGATGGCCTCGAGGGTCTGAGGCATGACCCCGTCATCGGCGGCCACCACGATGACGGCGATGTCCGTGACGCGCGCGCCGCGGGCGCGCATCGCGGTGAACGCCTCGTGGCCCGGCGTGTCCAGGAACACCACGCGCTTGCCGTCCTTGACGACCTCGCTCGCACCGATGTGCTGGGTGATGCCTCCGCGCTCGCCGGCCGCCACTTCGGTCGTCCTGATCGCATCGAGCAGGCTCGTCTTGCCGTGGTCGACGTGACCCATGACCGTGACGATGGGCGCGCGGGGCTGGAGGAGCGACGGATCGTCCTCCTCGAACAGCGGTTCCTTGGTCGCCTCGCTGACGGCCTCGTCGCCGGCGCCATCGGCGCCGTCGGTGCCATTGGTATGGACGGCCTCGGCCACTTCGTAGCCGAGCTCGCTCGAGACGAGCGATGCAGTATCGCGATCGATCAGCTGGTTGATCGTCGCGAAGATGCCGCTCTTGATGAGTTCACGGATGACGTCCGCAGGGTTGACCGCAAGCAGGTCCGCGAGCTCTTTTACGGTGATGGTTGCTGGCAGTTCGATGGGTCCGCGTTCGCGCGGATCGGCAACCTGGACGGGCCCGCCGAACGCGCCGTCGCGGCGCGGCGGCTTGCGCGGGCCGCGTCGGCCGCGGGTGCCGCTCCTACTCCTGGCCACGGGCTCCTCCTTCGGTGTTCAGTGTGGTCATGTCGGTTGGGTGGTCGTTGGTGATCGCGCCGGCGAGCGCAGCGCACACATCGTCCGGCAATCGGGTCGAGAGCGCTCGCCCGAGTGCTCCGCTGGTGATCGCTCGGTCGAGGCAGGCGTTGCTTCGGCACACATAGGCGCCGCGACCGGCAGCCCGGCCGGTCACGTCGATCGCGACGGCTCCATTCGGCGAACGGACGACACGCAGCAAGTCACGTTTCGGCCGGACGGTTCGGCACGCGACGCAGGACCGGTTCGGGACGCGCCGGACGGGTCCGGCGACCGCGGGCCGGCCTACGACGATACCTCCTCGGCTGCGGGCGTCACCTCGGCAAGGGTCTCTTCAGTTGTCGATGCACCATCTGCCGCTGTGTCGGCGGCGGCCGTCTTGGCACGCGAGGCGCGTTTGGGCTTGGCCGGTGACTCGGCGGCGGTCTCCGCGGGCGGCGTGGCGCCGCCGGCCCCGTCTGCCACCGGGACGGCGGTGGCCGTCTTCGCACGCGAAGCGCGCTTTGGCTTGACCGGTGCCTCGGCCGCGGCCTGCGGCTCAGCGGCCGGGGCTGCGCCATCGGCACCATCTGTCGCCGGGACGGCTGCGGTCTTGGCTCGCGAGGCGCGCTTCGGCTTGGCCGGTGCCTCGGCCGTTCCCTCAGCGGGCGGCGTCGCGCCGTTCGTCGAGGCAGCGGCCAGCGCGGCATTGGCCTCGGCCTGCTCGGTCTCGGCGGCGGCCTTCGCCTCTGCGACCGACACGTCGCTCCGGATGTCGATGCGCCAGCCCGTCAGGCGCGCGGCGAGCCGCGCGTTCTGGCCCTCGCGGCCGATGGCCAGCGAGAGCATCCGCTCGGGCACGGTGACGCTTGCGATCCGATGCTCCTCGTCGATGTCGACGGACAGCACCTGAGCCGGGCTGAGCGCGTTGGCCACGAACAGGCCGGGGTCGTCGTTCCACGGGATGACGTCGATCTTCTCGCCGCTCAGCTCGGCGACGACCGCCTGGACACGGGCGCCCCGCTGGCCGACCGTCGCGCCGACGGGATCGAGGCCGTCCTGGCGCGAGGCAACGGCCACCTTCGAGCGACTGCCCGCCTCGCGCGCGATCGCCTTGATCTCGACCGTGCCGTTATGGATCTCCGGTACCTCGAGCTCGAACAGCCGCTTCAGAAATCCCTTGTGGGTTCTGCTGACGAAGATCTGCGGGCCCTTGGTCGAGCGACGGACCTCGAGCGCGTACGCCTTGACGTTCTGCCCGATCCGGTAATGCTCGAGGGCCGACTGCTCGGTCGTGGCGAGGATCGCCTCAACGCCCTTGCCGACGTCGAGGATGATCGCCCGCGGCTCGACCCGGTTGACGGTGCCGGTGATCAGCTCCCCCTCCCGGCTCGCAAACTGGTCGAACACGACGTCGCGCTCGGCCTCGCGCAGGCGCTGCAGGACGACCTGCTTGGCCGTCTGGGCGCCGATGCGGCCGAAGACGTCGCCGTCGAGCTGCTCGGTCTCGACAAGGTCGCCGACCTTCGCGTCCGGGTCGATGGCCTTGGCATCGTCGATGGTGAGCTCGGTCAGCTCGTCCTCGATCTCGAACACGACGTGACGCGCCCGGTAGACCCGGATCTTGCCCGTCTCGGCGTCGATTGCGACGTGGATGTCCTCGTCACCGGCGACGCGCCGGTACGCCGACTGGATCGCCTCCTCGACGGTCCGGATCAGCTGCTCTCGCGGGACCTGCTTTTCGGCGTTCAGCTGGAGGAGGGCACCGACGAAGTCTCGACTCACGATGGCCTCCGTTGTGGTTCGTTCGCTATGCAACCGGCCGCTCAAAGAAGAAACGTGGGGGTCACCCACGTCACGGAGCGGCCGTTCAGTTGCGCGAAGTATACACCCGGAGGGGTGAATCACTCACGGACCACCCTCTCCCGATGCCCGGGCCGCAATCTACGCCGGTGTGCGCGTGGCCGGGTCCTCGAGCCCCATCTGCTCCCGCATCGCCGCCAGCCTGGACGCGGCTTCGGCCTCCGTTTGTGCGCGCTCCACCTCGAGCATGCCGATGTCGACCGACGCGCCCGACACCTCCGTCATCGCCTGCGCCGTCGCGAGGCGACGATCGACCTTCGTACGGATCTCATCGAGGGACGGCGTATCGCCACCGACCGGTTGGGACAACTGGCGCATCGCCGAGTTCATCTGCTCCTGCATTTTGGCCTGGTCGAGACGGCTGAGGAGCCGCTCGCGTTCGGACAGCGTGCGCTGTAGCGCCACGGCATTGTCCGCGACGACGTGCTTGGCGCGATCCGACGCCTCGGCCGCGCCGACAAGCGCGCCTTTGAGGTCCTCGACCCTTCCTTCGAGCTCGACGATGCGTGTCGCGTAGCTGGCGGCGGCCCGCTCGTAGTCGGCCGCCTTTTCGGTGCGCTCGGCCTTCCGGGCTTCGTCGGCGAGGACGAGCGCCTGACGCGCCGACGCCGTCGCCTTCGCATAGTCATCCAGCGCGCGGTCGAGCCGCATCTGCAGCTGGGTCTGATTGGCGATGACATTCGCCGCCTGCTCTGCCAGCATTCGGTGCTGGTCGCGAGCATCAGCGATCGCCTGCTCCAGTTGCACCTTGGGATCGGCACTCTCCTCCAGGGTCATACCGATCTTCGTCCCCAGATAGCGCCACCATCGTCCGATCGTGCTCATGCTTGTCTCCTTCCTGGATCCACGTCACTGATTCCGCGGGCGCGCCGGCGCCGCCCGATTTGCCTGATCGCCTCCGCGGGCGCATCTTCGCCAGGGTCATCGGCGTCGCCGCCGTGATGGCCGGCCACGGATTGCTCGTCGCCGCGGCCACTCAAGCCACGAACGGCCGCCCGAGCCTCCCCGAAGGCCTGACGGATGCCAGCCGCAGCCTCAGAGGCAGCAGCCCGGAGCCCTGTCGTGGCCTCGCGGACGGACCGTCGCACGCCCCTCGTTGCCTCGGACAAGGCTGCTCGCACAGCGTTGGCGGCGCGGCGCGCCGCGTCCCGCATGGCGTTCGTGGCGGATCGGATCGACGCCCCCGCCGCTCGCGCCGCCGCTCCGATCGCGCGACCGATGATCACGACCGGCGCCGCGACGGCGATGAGCGCGGCGATGGCCAATCGCCGCGTCCCGCGGGCTGCGGGCTGGAGCACCGCGCGATCGAAGGTCCTGGCAGCGGCGACGAGGCCTCGGCCGGTCGCTCGTGCGATCCGGTCAAGGCGGAACACGACGTCTCGCCCCAGGACGACGATCCGTGCCACCAAAGGCGCCGTCCTTCGAGCGAACCATCGGATGACGGCCGCCAACGCCCGGGCGGCTGCGGTCGTCAGCCGGCCTGCCGTGCGGAGCATGGTCACCACGCCAGCGGCGCCGCGTTCCAGGCCGACGAGGGCAGCATGTCCGAGCACCGCCATCCGGGCCTCCAGCCCGCGCCTGGTCGCGTCGACGCCTCGGCGCATCCAGTGGAAGAGGCGCACGAGCCCGGCAGCGAGCACGCGAGCCGGTCGAGCGAAGCGGCGGGCAACGGTGCGCAAAACGACGATGAACCGCGCTCCGACGGCACGGAGGGACTTCCACGTGAAGCGAAGAAGGTCGGCCATGGCGTGCCCAGCCGCGCGCGCGACGACCGCGATCCGTGAACCGAGCGCTCGCGCCGCATGCCAAGTCGCGTTGAGTGTCTCGGCGGTCGCCCGGCCCGCGGCTCGAACGATCACGGCGATGCGTGCTCCGACGGCGCGAACCGATCGCCAGGCGGCTCGGATCGCGTCGGCGGCCTGGTGCCCGAGCGCGCGCCCCATGACCGCCATCCGCATGCCAACGGCCACGGTCAACCGCCAGGTGGCACGAAGGAGGGCGACAATCGGGGCAGCGGCGGCCCGCAGGATCACCGCGATGCGGGCTCCGGCTAGGCGGAGGCCAGCGGCGATGGTGCGAACGACGCGCACGATGAGGTCGCCGATCGGGCTGAGGAGGACGACTGACCGGGTCAATCCGGCCCGCACCGCGGCGGACGCCAGGCGCGTCGCGGCATTGACGACGCTCGCTGCCGAGCGCATGAGCACGACGAGTCGCCGCCCGGCGGCGGCAAGGGTCCACCCCAGCATCCGAAGGACGACGGCCGCCTCGTGCTCGAGGAGGCGCAGCATCCGGGCCGTCGCTCGACCGAAAGCCCGCAACGTGACGAGAATGGCGCGTCCGACGAGCGCCACGGTTTGACCCAAGGCTGCCGCCAGTCGTCGAGCGGCCGGCGGCCCCACGCGAGCGAGCCACCGCCAGGCGAGGTAGATGGCCACGAACGGCGCGAGCAGGATGGCGAGCATCCGGGTCCACGGCGATCCATCGACGCCCTGCGGGACGGGATCCAGCGGCGGGCTCATGACGGAAGTTCCGGACGGCGTCGGTGGCCTTGGCGGGGCGGCGCCAGCCGTCTCGCTGGTCGACGATCGACGCCCTCGACGCAATGGCGGCGGCGGAAGCTTGGGCGGACGCTCAACGGTCGCCATCGCGCATTCCCTCCTCCCCCTCCCGAGTGCGATCGCCGAACCGGGCCGCGATGTCGCCCAACTGGTCGACCGACCCGACCCCGGTCGCCGTTTCGAGCTCTTCGCGGGCGCGCACGATGGCATCTCGAACGAGCGTGTCGTCCGGCATCGAGGTCGACGCCACACCAACGCTTCTGGCGCTCGACGCGTGCTTCCCCTTCAGCGCGTCCGTGACCCCGCGGATCGCCTCGCTGCGTTTCCGAACGTAAGCGACCTGTGCGGAGCTCTGGGGCGGCATGCCCTCCAGGAGGGAAGCCACCTCGACGACCGCCTGATGTGCGATGGCCACGGCCTCGGCGCCCGTCTCGTGGCTGGGCCCTCTGGCCGGCTCGGTGCTAAGCAACGCACCATAGGCGGTCACGAGCGAACGGACGACGTGATCGGTCGTATCGAGCGGAAGGCCACGCCCGACGGCTTGGCGGCGGAGACGGTTCTCGCGCCGTGCGGATCGGTGTCGGCCGAGCGCCCGCAGGGGAAGGGCGAGACCAAGGAGGACCGCGATGACGCCCAGCCAGAGCCCCAGCGTCGAGCCACCCAGGAGCGACCAGGCGAACAGGACGCTGCCGCCGACGACGAGCAGGACGTCGAACGGCCCGGGACGTGCCTGTGGCGACGGCCCGAAGACCTCGTCGATGAGAGCATCCAGTTCGTCCGGCGGACGGTCACCGGCGAACATCGGGACGAGCGGACCGGGATCGCGCGGGACGATGACGATCCGGGACGGGTCGCCCCGGCCCCCATCACGATCCAGATCGGACGCTGCCCCGTTCGAGGCCTCGCGTGCCGTGGATGGCCCCGGCTCGTCACGGACGCGGGTCATGTTGACACCGGCCGTTGCCCTGATCGTCGTGGTCGCACGCCGGTCGTTCTCGATCCGGATCCCATGGTGGTCGGCATCCATGAACGGATGACGCGCACCCAGGCAGCGTGTTTCACGCTTGCGACGCGCGTCCTCCCTGCGGAGGAGTACGGCCCAGAGCTGACGACGAACGCGATCGTCCGATGGAGCGTCGTCGCCGACGCGCAAGTCGGGCGAGATCAGCCCTCGACCGTCGCCTCGGCGCCAGCACCACCTGCGTCACGAACGGTGGCCTCGGGCCCCGGGTAGCGCTGCGACACGTACTCCTCGAGGAGCACGATGAACTCGTCGACCAGCCCCTCGCCGCGGAGCGTCCGATCCAGCCTCCCATCGACGAACACCGGAGCGACCGGCGCCTCGAAGGTACCCGGCAGGCTGATCCCGATGTCGGCGTGCTTCGACTCTCCTGGGCCGTTCACGACGCAGCCCATTACCGCGACCCGGAGATCCTCGACGCCCGCGTAGGTCTCGCGCCATTCCGGCATCCGGTCCTTCAGATATGTCTGGATCTGCAGCGCCATCTCCTGGAAGAACGTCGATGTCGTCCGGCCGCACCCGGGACACGCAGAGACCTGCGGCAGGAACGAACGGAGCCCGAGCGACTGGAGGACTTGCTGGGCGACCTCGACCTCGCGTTCGCGCGGCGCGCCGGGCTCGGGCGTGAGCGACACGCGGATCGTGTCGCCGATCCCCTCGTTGAGCAGGATGGCCAGCCCGGCCGTCGAGGCGATGACTCCCTTGTCGCCCATCCCGGCCTCGGTCAACCCGAGATGGAGCGGATAGTCACAGCGCGCCGCGAGCAGGCGGTACACGTCGACGAGGTCGCGCACGCCGGAGACCTTGGCGCTGATGATGATCCGGTCGTGGCGCAGGCCGGTCCGCTCGGCCAGCTCCGCCGAGCGGAGCGCCGACTCGAGCATTGCGTCGATCATGACGTCGCGCGCGTCGCGCGGTTCGGCCGCGGTCGCGTTCGCATCCATGAGCTCGGTCAGGAGCTGCTGGTCGAGCGAGCCCCAGTTGACCCCGATCCGGACAGGCTTGTCGTTGTCGATGGCGACCTGGACGATCGTCGCGAAGTGCTCGTCGTGGCGCTTGGCGCCGACATTGCCGGGGTTGATCCGGTACTTCGCAAGCAGCGCGGCAGTCTCCGGATATTCGACGAGGAGCTTGTGCCCGTTGTAATGGAAGTCGCCGATCACCGGTACATCGACCCCCAGGCCACGGACCTTGCGGACCATCTCCGGCACCGCGGCCGCGGCCTCCTCGGTGTTGACCGTGACGCGGACGAGCTGCGAGCCGGCATGCGCCAGGCGGGCGACCTGGATCGCGGTCGCGTCGGCGTCCACGGTGTCGGTGTTCGTCATCGACTGGACGACGATGGGATGGGCGGAGCCAACGAGGACCCCGCCGACGTCGACGCTGACCGTCGGCCGGCGGGAGGGCCTCAGCTGATCGGGCGTGGACAAGGGGGGTCCTGTTACGTGCCGCCGCCAAGCTGGCGGATGATGTCGGAGCCGGTCACCCAGATCAGGAACGCGAACAGGAAGACGAACCCAACCATGTACGTGAGCTGCTCGGCGCGCAGGCTGATCCGCGGCCCGAACAAGGACTTGAGCGTGATCATCAGCATCCGGCCGCCGTCGAGGGGCGGGAACGGCAGGATGTTCACGACGGCCAGGTTCGCCGACAGGATGGCCGCGACGTAGAGGGTGAGGATGGGGCCGGCGCCCCAGAAGATGTCCCCGAGCTGCGTGGCGATGCCCACCGGACCGGCTACCGGTGGCAGCTGGGTCGGATTCGACGCCACCGAGCTCACGAGCGTGCCGAGCCCGCCGAGGATCAGACCGAGCGCCCCGACAAGATGCCGCCCGCCGGTCGCCAGGGCGTTCGCCGGGTCGTTCTGCGCGTATTCGCCCGACCAGTAGATCTCGAACCCTGTGGGCGAGGCCTTGACCCCCAGCGCGCCCTGCTTGGCCTTGATCGCGGCTGCGTCGCGCAGCGTGACCTCGACGTCGCGACGGGCTCCGTCCGTGCCGACGATGGTGAGCGTGACCGTTTCGCCCGGTCGTGCTGCGAGGTCCTCCAGGATCGTCTCGCCGAGCATGAACTGGTAGCGCTTGCCATCGAGCGCGTAGATCGACTCGCCGTCCTGCAACCCGGCGGCCTGCGCCGGCGAATCGGGCACAACGGTGCCGATCTTCACACCGGCGTAGGGCGACGCGAACCACGCGATCGCGGCGAACAGCACGAACGCCAGGATGATGTTCATCAGGACGCCGGCGACCAGGATCCACAGGCGGGTCAGGAGGTTCTGGCTTGAGAAGGAACGCGGATCGCCCTTCCCCTCGCCGTCCTCGCCCTCGAGCTTGACGAACCCGCCGATCGGCAGCCAGTTGAGGGTGTAGAGGGTCTCGCCCCTGGACCTGAGCACCTTCGCCCGCGGAGGGAAGCCGATTCCGAACTCGAGCACGCGCACGTTCGCCGCCCGCGCGGTCAGGAAGTGACCCAGCTCGTGAATGAGCACGAGCATGCCGAGCACCACGAAGAACAGGAGGATCGTGATCAGGGACTGGACGACGGGCATCAGTGCGTGCCTCCGATGGGTCCGGAAGCGAAGACAGCCCGGACGGCCTGGTCGAGTTCAATGAGCCCCTCGACGTCGGGGTCGGCCCCGCCGGTTCCACCGAACCGTTCGACGGCCGTCTCGAGCAGGCGCGGGATGCCGGGAAAGTCGAGCGTCCCGTCAAGGAACCGCTTCACGGCGACCTCGTCGGCGGCGATCAGGGCCGCCGACGCTCGCGGTCCGGAGCGGCCCGCCTCGCGCGCGATGCGCAACGCGGGGAACCGCGCCTCGTCGGGCGCCTCGAAGTCGAGTCGGCCGGTGGCGATGAGGTCTGCGGCCGCCGCCGGCGAGGGCAGGCGGTCCGGATAGGTCATGGCGTACTGGATCGGTAGTCGCATATCAGGGGTGCCCAGCTGGGCCTTGAGGGAGCCGTCGACGAACCGGACGGCCGAGTGGACGACGCTCTGCGGATGGATGACCACCTCGATCGCGTCGTAGCCAACATCGTACAGCCAGTGCGCCTCGATCACCTCCAGGCCCTTGTTCGCGAGGGTGGCCGAGTCGATGGTGATCTTCGCGCCCATCGACCAGGTCGGGTGTCGAAGCGCCCGTTCCGGGGTCGCTGCGGCCATCTCCTCCGGGGCCGCCTCCCGAAACGGTCCGCCGGACGCGGTCAGGATGAGGCCGTCCACGGTTGGCATCCGCTCGCCCACGAGGCACTGCCAGATCGCCGAATGCTCGGAATCGATCGGGCGCAGCCAGGCAAGCGGGCTTCGCATGTGGGGGTCCGAGGCGCCGTCCGCGAGGCGACGAGCGACCGGCATCACGAGATGCCCGCCGGCCACGAGCGTTTCCTTGTTCGCGGTCGCGACTGTCTTGCCGGTCCCGAGCGCAGCGAGCACCGGGCGGAGGCTGACCATGCCGCCGGTAGCCACCACAACCAGATCGACGTCGTCGCGGGTGGCCAACCCGACCAGCGCGTCAGGACCGCTCGCACGGGCGGTCTGGGCCGGCAGCTCGAGTGCAGTGATCGTCATCTCGTCGGCGAGGGCGACCACGGCGGGTCGCAGCAACGCCGCCTGTTCAGCGAGAAGCGGTCCATTGCTGCCCGCTGCCAGCGCCACGACCCGGAACGCGTCCGGGTGCGCAGCGAGCACGTCGATCGCCTGACGTCCAATCGATCCGGTTGAACCGAGGAGGGCGACTCGACGCGGCTCAGTTGAGGGCGACGATGACATACAGGAAGACCACCGGGCCGGCAAAGAGGAACGAGTCGATCCGGTCGAGCATGCCGCCGTGGCCCGGGATGAGATTGCCCGAGTCCTTGGTGGCGGCGGCGCGCTTGATCATCGACTCGGCCAGGTCACCCGCCTGGGCGGCGAGGGCTGCGAGGGGTCCAAGGAGCAGGCCATGAATCGGCTGCTGGCCCAGGCCCCACAGCAGCACGGTCACGACGATCGTCGACGCGACCATCCCGCCAATGAGCCCGGCGTACGTCTTCGACGGGGAGATGTGGGTCAGGAATTTCGCCCGGCCGAATTGCTTGCCGACGAGGAGGGCCCCGGTGTCGTACGACCAGACGGCAAGGAGCAGGAGCAGGATCCAGCCGCGCTCCCCGCCGAGGAACTCCAGCGGCGCGCCATCCGGCACGGTCGGCGCCACGTTGCCGAGGCGGATGACGAACGCCGTCAGGGAGACGTAGAACGCCCCGAACACCGTTGCGATCCAGGCGACCAGGCCGTCTCGCGGATCCGGGCGAGTGAACGCGGCTACCGCGACGAGCACGATCCCGATTGCCGACAGCAGCAGGCCGCTGCCATCGAGGACGTCCGGGAATGCCGCGTCGAGCACGAGCGTGAGCGCCAGGACAGTGCCGAGCGCGGGGAACGAATCGTGGCCGGCAGCGCGTAGCAGCCGGAACAGCTCAATGGCCGCGATGGCGGTGATGATCGCGATCGCCAGCGCGAGCACGGCGCCGCCGAATGCGAGCACGACGAGGAGGACGGGCACAAGGACCGCAGCGCTAATCGCCCGTTCGCGCATCACATCCCTCCGGGCGGCGCGATCAGCGACCGTAACGCCGATGTCGTCGCGCGAACTCCAGGAGCGCCGCGTCGAATGCCTCGGGCCCGAAGTCGGGCCAGAGCGTCTCGCACCAGTAGAACTCGGCGTAGGCAGATTGCCAGATCAGGAAGTTCGACAGGCGTTGCTCCCCGCCGGTGCGGATCACGAGGTCCGGATCGGGCATGCCGGCCGTGTACAGCGCGTCGCTGATCGTCGTCTCGTCGACCGTCTCGGGATCGACCCCCGATGCAACCAGCTTGCGGACCGCGTCGACGAGCTCGGTGCGCCCCGCGTAGTTGAAGGCGACGTTGAGGAGCAGCCGGCCCCCGTCGGACGTCTCGCGCAGCGCATCGCCGATCGATTCACGCGTCGCCGCGGGCAGCTCGTCGAGTCGCCCGAGGAGCTGGACGCGGACGCCTTGCGCCCTGAGCTCCGGTGTCTCGCTCCGGATCGCGTCCTCGAGCAGGCCGAACAGCCCGATGACCTCGTCGTCGGAGCGAGCCCAGTTCTCGCGGCTGAACGCGTACAACGTCAGGACCGGCACCGCGCGCCGGACCGCGTGCTTGAGCAGGGCCCGGATCGCCTCGACGCCGGCGGCATGGCCCTCGATCTCCTGCAAGCCCTGCTGGCGGGCCCACCGCCGGTTTCCGTCCATGATGATCGCCACGTGACGGGGAAGCTCGTCGCCCGGCGCGAACCCCGGGTCGGGTGGGGCGGCGTCCGGGACGACGCGAGGCTCTGGTTCAGGCACGGTCTCATGCGCCTGAGGCGGCGCATCGGTTGGCCGGGCCAGCGGGGTGCGGGCCACTAGACTGCGAGGACCTCCTCCTCCTTGGCGCCACCGAGGCGATCCACGTCCGCGATGAACCGGTCGGTCAGGCGCTGCACCTGGTCGTGCTGGCGATGCGCCTCGTCGGCCCCGACGTCGCCCTCGCGCTCTTCGCGCTTGAGCGCATCGGCCGCCTCGCGTCGCAGGTTGCGGATCTCGACGCGTGCCTCTTCCATGCGTTTGTGGACGACTCGGACGATCTCCTTGCGACGTTCCTCGGTCAGTGGCGGGATGTTCAAGCGGACGACTGTGCCGTCGACTTGTGGCATCAGTCCGATGTCGCTCTTGATGATCGCCTTCTCGATGGCACCCAGGACCCCGCGGTCCCAGGGCTGGATCACGATCTGGTGCGCCTCCGGAACGCTGATACCGGCCAGCTGGTTGAGCGGCGTTTGCGTTCCGTAGTACTCGACGTGGATGCGTTCCACGAGCGAGGTCGATGCGCGTCCGGTCCGGATTCCCTGGAAATCACGCTCCATGGCCTCGACGGCACGCGCCATCTTGTGCTCGGCGGCGGACAGGGTCTCGGTGCTCATTCGGTCGCACCTCCTGCGGCGCTCGGGGCGCCCGAGATGAGAGTACCCACCGGCTCGCCGGCGGCAACCCGTGTGATGTTGTCGGGCTGGTTGAGGTCGAAGACCACGATCGGCAGGTCGTTCTCCATGCACAGGGAGACGGCCGTCGCGTCGAGGACCTTGAGCTGGTCGCGGAGGAGGTCTGCGTATTCGAGTCGAGCGTAACGGCGGGCCCCCTCGTTGGTGAGGGGGTCGCGGTCGTACACCCCGTCGACCTTGGTGGCCTTGAGGAGGACCTCGGCGTTGATCTCGACGGCGCGCAGGGCCGCGGCCGTGTCGGTGGTGAAATAGGGGTTCCCGGTGCCGGCGACGTAGATCGTCACGCGGCCCTTCTCGAGGTGGCGGATGGCGCGGCGGCGGATGTACGGCTCGGCGACCTCGTTCATGGCGATCGCGGTCATGACCCGCGTCGGCACGCCGGCCCGTTCGAGGGCGTCCTGCAGGGCGAGGCCGTTCATGACCGTCGCGAGCATGCCGATGTAATCGCCTGTCGCGCGGTCCATGCCCTTCGCGGCGGCGGCCAGCCCGCGGAAGATGTTCCCGCCGCCAACGACGATGCCGATCTGGACGCCGAGCTGGTGGACCTCGGCCACCTGGCGCGCGATAAACGCGCAGAAGGTGGGATCAACGCCGTAGGCCCGATCGCCGAGCAGCGCCTCTCCGGAAAGCTTGAGCAGGATCCGGCCGTAGCGCACGTCCTGCCGCGGGGGCGCGCTGGCAGTCGCGGACTCGCTCATTGGTCTTCCCCGAGCGAGTAGCGGGTGAACCGCCGGACCCGGATGTTCTCGCCGATCGTCGCGATGCGCTCGGTGATGAGCTCGCGGACCGTGCGCTCCTCGTCGCGGAACGGCTGGTCGTACAGGCACACCTGGGCGAACCACTTCTTGACCTGGCCCTCGACGATCTGCCCGCGGATGTTCTCGGGCTTCTTCGCAACGGACTCGTCAGCGAGCAGCTCGGCCTTCCTGGCCGCCAGGTCCACTTCCGGGATGGCGTCGGCGTCGACGTACAGGGGCGACAGTCCCGCGACCTGCATCGCGAGGTCCCGCACGAGCTTCTGGAACTCCTCGGTCCTGGCCACGAAGTCCGTCTCGCAGTTGACCTCGATCAGGACGCCGACCTTGCCACCGGTGTGGATGTAGCTGCCGATCAGGCCCTCGCGGGCCTCGCGACCGGCCTTCTTCTCTGCGGCCGCGACACCGCGCTCGCGCAGCAATGCGACGGCCTTGTCGAGGTCGCCCCCGGTTTCCTCGAGCGCGCGCTTGCAGTCCATAAAGCCGGCGCCGGTGCGCTCGCGCAGTTCCTTGACCAGTCCGGCAGAGATCTCCGCCATGCTCGTTCGTTACTCCTGTGGTGTTCCCGGCCGGCCGCTGCCGGCGGGCGTGGGGTACGTGTCTGGGCGTTGCCCGGTGTCAGGCCGGGGTGGAGGGAGTGGCCGACGCGTCTTCTGCCGCCTCAGCCGCCTCGCGGGCGAGCTCGGCGGCGACGTCCTCCGGGGTTGCCTCCGCGTCGGCCTCGGCCGCGGCCGCCTCGGCACGTGCGACCCGGTCGCCGGGCAGCAGGTCATCCTCCTCATCCGCGTCGGGCTCGAAGGTGAGTGCAGCGCCACCGGCCAGGGCCGCGACCAGCTCGTCGGCCGCACCCGGCTCTTCGTCCTCCTCGGGCAGGATGACCGCCTCGATCACCTCGGGTTCGCGCTCGGCGCGCACGGCGCGCTCATTGGCGCCCTCGATCGCGGCCTCGGCGACGAGCGAGCAGAGCAGCCGGATCGAGCGGATGGCGTCGTCGTTGGCCGGGATGATGTAGTCGAGCTCATCCGGGTCCACATTCGTGTCGCCAGTGCCGATGACCGGGATCTCGAGCTTGTTCGCCTCGGTCACCGCGATCCGCTCTCGGTGCGGATCGATCACGAAGATCGCACCGGGGGCGCGCTTCATCTTGCGCATGCCGCCGAGCGTCATCTGCAACTTGATCATGGTCTCGGTGAGCTTGGCCGCTTCCTTCTTGGTCATGCGGTCGAAGTCGCCGGCCTGCTGGCGCGCCTCGAGCTGCTCGAGCAGCCCGATCCGCTTGCGGATCGTGACGAAATTGGTGAGCATGCCGCCGAGCCAGCGCTTGTTGACGAAGGGCATGCCGGCGCGGGCGGCCTCCGCAGCGATCGGCTCCTGGGCCTGCTTCTTCGTGCCGATGAACAGCACGAGCTCGCCGCGGGCGACGGTCTCGCGCACGAAGTCGAGCGCGACCTCCAGCCGCTGTGCGGTCTGGGCGAGGTCGATGATGTGGATCCCGTTGCGCTCCGCGAAGATGTACGGGCGCATCTTGGGGTTCCAGCGGCGTGTCTGATGGCCGAAATGCATCCCGGCCTCGAGCAACTGCCGCATCGAAACGGTCGGCACGGTGCGTGACCTCCTGTTCGGTTGGTTCCTCCGTGGACCTCGTCGCCGGGGGCCGGCTGCCTTGCGGTCTGCCGGCACCGTCCCGGTCGGAACGGTCCACGTGTGTGCTCCGCGCTTGTGGCGCGGGCGGTGATCTGCTCGCAGGGTCCCGCGAGCCCGGCGGAGTGTAGCACGGGTTGGTGCAGCGGCCCCGAAGGCGGTCAGAACGCTGCGCGGTAGTGGCGAATCCGGCCGTTCGGTTCGAGGACCACAAGGTCGAAGCGCAGCGGAGCGCGCGGCAACGGCGAGCCGTCCGGCAGGGTGCCGCGATCGAGCAGCCCGTAGGCACCGGCACGGATCCGCGCCCGCTTGCGGTGATCGACGGTCTCCTCGGGCAGGCCGAAAGCGCGCGTACGACGCCAGCGGACCTCCACGATGACGAGCATCGCCGGGGGACCCGCATCGACCGCGACCAGGTCGAGCTCGTAACGGCCCATCCGCACGTTCCTGGCCAGGACAGTCCACCCGGCGGCCTGCAGCTGTTCGGCGACGCGATCCTCGGCCGCATCGCCGAGACGTTGCGCATCGGTCCTGTGCCGGTCGTCCATCTGGCGGCAGTTTCGCCGCCGGGACTTATCGGTCGCTCAACCGGCGGCGGCAACCAGCTCGAATTCGGCGGCGGCCTCCGGAGAGACCTCCAGGTCGGGCTGCTGGCCTTCCCCGAACAGGTCCAGTTCGATCTGGTCGCCCGCGAGCGTCCGCTGCAGCGCCAGGAACGAGCGGCGATGGAACGGCGTCAGCCCGAATTCGCGGATCGCGGCCCTGTGGTCGCGTGTGGCGTAGCCCTGGTTGTGTTCCCACCCGTAGCCCGGGTATCGCGCCGCCAGCTTGGCCATCATCCGATCGCGGATGACCTTGGCCACAACGGATGCGCAGGCGATCGAGTAGACCTTCGCGTCGCCGTCGACGATGTTCGTATACGGCCCGACCTGCGCCTCGAAGCCGGCGATCCGGTTGCCGTCGACGAGGACGTGCTCGTGGCCGCCGAGGCGTGCGATCGCTCGGCGCATTGCGAGATGCGTCGCGTGATAGATGTTGAGACGGTCGATCTCCGTCACGGACGCGGCCCCGACGCCGATCCCAACGGCCCGTTTGCGGATGATCGGTGCGAGGCGTTCGCGCTGGGCCATCGACAGCGTCTTTGAGTCGCGGACGCCTGGGATCCGGTGGCAGCCGGGCCTCATGATGACGGCCGCCGCGACGACGGCCCCGCAGGTCGGCGCGACCCCGACCTCGTCGACCCCCGCGATGCGCACGAGGCCCTCGTTCCACAGGCGGCGCTCATAGCGGAGTGTCGGGACCTTCAGGGTCATCGGCGTCTAGCCTAGCGCGCGACCCGGCCGGCCGTCGGCCGGGCTCGCCGCGGTTCGGCATCCGGAGAGCTCGCCGCGGCCAAGGGCGCAGATACGAACCGGGGTGGTGCTAACGCCAACGCGGGCCCGGATTTCGGCATCGCAGGCTGTGGACCGCGTCAGTTGTTCGAGCGGCGCTCGCGGAGGGTTGCCGCCTTGCCGACGCGCTTGCGCAGGAAGTACAGCTGGGCGCGCCGCGCGACGCCGTGCCGGACCACCTCGATCTTGTCGATGCGCGGGCTATTGATCTTGAACGTGCGCTCAACGCCGACCCCCGAGGCGATCCGGCGGACCGTGATCGTGCGGGTGATGCCGCCGCCGCGGAGGCGCATCACGGTGCCCTCGAAGACCTGGATGCGCTCGCGGTTGCCTTCAACGACCCGTGCCGAAACCTTGACCGTGTCGCCCGTGGCGATCTCCGGAAGGTCGGTTCGAAGCTGGTCCTTGACGATCTCGTCGAGCACGTTCACGTTGCGGTTCCTGACTGGCGTGGGCAGCCGAGACTGCGGGATTAGCGTCGGAAAGGGGCCGCGAGGTGGCGACCGGTGGCGGAGTATAGCACGCGTCCTAGTCGCGACCGGCCGAACCGTCCCCTTCGTGGTCGAGCTCGTCGAGCACGCGCCGCTCCTCGGGGCTTGCCGGCCGGTCGACGAGGAGATCCGGGCGGCGCTCCAGTGTCCGGCGCAGCGACTCCTTGAGGCGCCAGCGGCGCACCGCGCCGTGATCGCCAGAGACCAGGATCGGCGGGACGTCCGCGCCGTCGAACGATGGCGGGCGGGTGTACTGCGGGTACTCGAGGAGGCCGTGGGTGAATGACTCCTCGGCGGTGGACGCTTCGTCGATGGCGCCCGGCAGCAGCCGGATGACCGAGTCGATGACGACGAGCGCCGCCAGCTCGCCGCCGGTCAGGACATAGTCGCCGATGGACAGCTCGAGATCGACCATCGAGCGGATCCGCTCGTCGACACCCTCGTAGCGGGCGCACACCAGGAGCAGGTGCTCCCGGGCGGCGAGCTCGACGGCTCGCGACTGGCGGAACACCTCACCGGCCGGGTCGAGCAGGATCGAGAGCGTGTCGGGACGGCGGAGTGCGGCGAGTGCCGCCGCGACGGGTTCCGGGCGGAGGACCATGCCCGCTCCCCCACCGTATGTCATGTCGTCGACCGTCCTGTGACGGCCGAGGCCCCAGTCCCGCAGGTCGTGGACCCGAACGGTGGCGAGACCCCGTTCCTGGATGCGGCCTGGGATGCTCCCCGCAAGCGGCCCTTCGACCATCGCCGGGAAGAGCGTGAGGATGTCGATCTCGAGGGCCATCAGGACGCTCCGTCCGTGGCCGGCTTTCCGCGGGCCATTCGGCGGTTGTTTCGACGGCGGGGAGCGCGCGCCCGCTCGTCCGGGGCTCCGCGGTCGGGCGGCATCTGGAGGTCGAGGGCCTCCGCGTCGACGACGATCTCGCCGCGGCGCGGGGCGAAGACGCGGATGAAGTCGCGGACCGCAGGGAGATCGAACGGCCCGACCGGGCCGCCGGCGACCTCGAACACTTCGGTCTCGGCCACCCGATACACGTCGCGCACGGTCCCGAGCTCCGCGCCATCCACGCCCCGGACGGCGGACCCGACGACCTCGTGCCAGTAGTACTCGCCGCGCGTGAGCTCGCGGGCGGGGTCGACGACCGCCTCGAGAAAGGTGGAGCGCAACGCGTCCGCTGCGTTCCGGTCAGGGATTTCGCGGAACCGCACCCGCCAGCCGGGCCCGTCGGCGACCGGCTCGGCGGAGACGATGGTCAGTGGATCGTCGGCGCCCTCGCGGTGCAGCACCGAACCCGCGGCGAAGCGCTTCTCCGGATCGTCCGTCAGGACTTCGACGCGGACCGCTCCCCGGAGCCCGTGGACACCCCGCACGAGGGCGACCACGAGCCGTTGAGGCTCGCTCAGAGGATCTCGAGCGAGACCGGCTCGCCGTCGCGGGCGGCCGTCACCTTGAGCAGGGTGCGCAGCGCCTTCGCGACGCTCCCGTTGCGGCCGATCACCTTGCCCATGTCGTCTTCGGCGACGTGGAGCTCGATGATTGTCGTCCCGTCCTCGTGAACGACCTCAACCGTGACCGCATCAGGGTCGTCGACCAGCGACTTCGCGACGTATTCGACCAGTTCCTTCGCTGCCATATCGGTGACCCCTACTTGGACGCGGGCAGGATGCCCGCATTGCGGAAGAGCCGGGCGACGGTGTCGGACGGCTGGGCGCCCTTGGCGAGCCAGGCCTTGGCCTTGTCCTCATCGACCGCGAACTCGACGGGCTCGGTGCGCGGGTTGTAGTGGCCCAGCGTCTCGATCGAGCGCCCGTCACGCGCATTGCGCGAGTCGGACACGACGACGCGATACGACGGCTGCTTGGTCGCGCCGACGCGCGTCAACCTGATTCGAACTGCCATGGGTGATGCATCTCCTCCCGTTACTTGACCGTAATCAGGAACGTAGCCTTGTCGGGATTCGAACCGCCGATGACCGTCGACCCGACGAGCGCGTCGAACGGCTCGAGGAAGGGCTTGACCTCACGCTCGTACTTCTGGAGCATCTCCGGCGCGTCCGGGGCCACCTCCTCGAGCGCCAGCCGGATCGCCGCGACGTCCACGAAGAACTGCCCGGTGTTCTCGGTGCCGGTGCGCCCGAGCAGGCTCTCGAAGCGATCGCTCTGCGCGAGCGACGCGCCCGGTTCGGTGTCGAGCACGTGACGGACGAAATCAGGGCCAAAGCCGATGACCACGAGATCGTCGGTCACCGTCCACGAAAGCTGCAGGTGCGCGTCGCGACCACCGAAGACGTCGAGGTCCTCGGCGCCGTATTCCGAGCCGGCCATTTTCAGCAGCGCGCCGAGCTCGCCGAAGTCGACGGTCGTGATCGTGGCGTCACCATGCTGCTCGTCGGTGACCGTCAGGCCCAGGCTCGCGCCACCGAGGCTGAGCGCGCCGCGGATCGTCAGGAAGAGGTTCTCGGCTTTCGTTGCATCGGTGGGCTGGATCAGGATCCCGCCTTCGAGGCCCTCGCCGGGGTCGTTGACCACGACCGCGACGTCGCCGATCCAGCCGACGAGGCCTTCGACACCGCCGAACATGCCGACGACCTGGTTCAGCTGCTGGGTCGCCTCCTCGGGGATCTCAACACCGTCGTACAGGCCGAGCATGTCGGTGATGACCTTGCCGTAGTCGTGGGTCTCGCCGTAGACGATGGTGGTGCCGGGTGCGCGGGAGGCCAGGGTGGACGCCCGGTTCTCGGTCACGCCGAGGCGCTGCTTCGGCGGCGCCGACGTCACCTGGAACGACAGCGCGTCGCCCTCCACGCGGGTCCACAACGCGCCCCATGCGGGCAGGGTGTCGCGGAAGGTCTCAGCGACCGCAGCGGCCGGCATCGCGCCGATCTCGACATTGCCGTTGTTCTCGGCCAGGCCCATCGCCCAGTCCCAGTAGGCCGCGAAGTCGTAGTAGACGAAGCCGATGTGGTCGCCGTTCCCGCTGTTGAGCGCCGCGGAGAAGGAAGGATCGTCGGTGAGTGGGCTAGCGCCCTTCGTGTCGAGGACTTCCTTGACGGCGCCCACCTCGCCCAGCACCGCGACGTCGCCCGTCATCGCGTACCCGTACTCTTCGTTGCGCGTACCTTCCGGGGCGGGAACCGTTGTGATCGTGACGCCGTCGTAGTCCTGGGTTGTCGAGTTCGCGTCGCTGACCGCGCCGTCGAACCAGGCCCGGGCGAGCTCGACGTCCTTGACCGACAGGAGCACGACGGCGCTGCCGGTATCGAACGACTCGGCGTCTGGGGCCGCGCCGGGGTTCGGCAGGTCGCTCGCAACGAAGCCGACCTCGCCGTCGAACCACGGCTCGATGTCCGCGGTGTACGACTGGTCGCCATTCGTGGCCGAGGTGAGGAACTGGTCGAGCGCCTCGTCGAGCTTGGTGTCGATGGCCGCCTGGTCGTCGAAGCCCGGGAAGTGCGACAGGAACTCGGCGAGGTTGTCGTGCTGGTCGCCGGGCAGGTCGAGTCGGAACTCGCCGTAAATGATCAAATCGGCTGGCGCCCAGGCGAGGATCTTGGCGTTCGGGGCGCGGCCCGCCAGCAGGGCGGCGGCCACCCCCGACACGACAACGACGATCGCCACCACCGCAAGCGCGGCGGCCCACCGGACGCGGCTCGGCCGGCCCTTGGTTGGCGGCGGGACCGCGGGTGCGGTGGGCGCCGGGCTTGTGACGCCGTTCTCGTAGGGAGCGGCCGGCGGCGTCGCTGGAGCGCGGTAGGCCTCGGTCGGCAAATCAGCGCCGAGCAGCGGTTCGTTTGGATCCCGGTACGTCACCTCGTGGCCCCTTCCATGGTTAGCGCGGTCCCAGCAGGCCGCCGAGCGCGGCGCGACGACCGCCACTCCCCGCCAGCTGCTTCATGAGCTTCTGCATTTCGGCGAACTGCTTGATGAGACGGTTCACGTCGGGGAGTGTGGTCCCCGAGCCTGCAGCAATTCGACGGCGGCGCGAGCCGTTGAGGATGTGCGGATCACGCCGTTCGGCCGGCGTCATCGCGCGGATGATCGCCTCGACCCGCTTGAGGTCGCCCCGGTCCACCGCGGCCTGCGCCTCGTTCGCCATTCCGCCCATTCCCGGGATCATCCCCATGATCTGGCCAAGCGGCCCCATCTTCTGGACCTGCTGGAGCTGATCGAGGAAGTCCTCGAGCGTGAAGGTGGCCCTGCGAAGCTTTTCCTCCATCTTCGCTGCCTGTTCCTGGTCAACGTGCTCCTGGGCGCGCTCGACGAGCGTGAGGACGTCGCCCATCCCGAGGATCCGGCCGGCGAGGCGATCGGGGTGAAACACCTCGAGGGCATCCGTCTTCTCGCCGGTACCCATGAACTTCACCGGCACGCCTGTCACCGCGGTGATCGACAGCGCGGCACCGCCACGGGCATCGCCGTCGATCTTGGTCAGGACCAGGCCGGTCACCGGCACTGCGGCGGCGAATGCCTGTGCGACGGCGACGGCCTCCTGACCGGTCATCGCATCGACGACAAGCAGCGTCTCGACCGGCTTGACCGCTTCGTTGACGGCCGAGATTTCGGCCATCAGCGCTTCGTCGACCGTGAGGCGGCCGGCGGTGTCGAGGATCACGACGTCACGTACCTGGCGCTTCGCGGCCTCGACGCCTCCGCGGGCGATGTCGACGACCGCGGTGCCAACCGGTGCGCGATAGACCGGGACTTCGAGCTGGCGACCGAGCGTCTCGAGCTGGTCGGCGGCAGCCGGCCGGTACGGGTCCGCGGCCACGAGCAGCGGGCGACGACCCTGCTTGATCACGTGCCTGGCCAGCTTGGCCGTCGAGGTGGTCTTGCCCGAGCCCTGCAGACCGACCATCGCCACGACCGCGGGGTTGCCGGTGAGGTGGAATACCCGGTCCCCGGCCGACAGGAGCTCGACGAGCTCATCGTGGACGATCTTCACGACCTGCTGGCCGGCGGTGATGCTCTCGAGCACCTCGGCACCGACCGCGCGTTCCCGAACGCGCGCCACGAAGTCCTTGACGACCTTGAAGTTGACGTCCGCCTCAAGGAGCGACAGGCGGATCTCGCGCATGGCGGCGTCGACGTCGGCCTCGCTGATCCGGCCGCGACCGGTCAGGCCATCGAGTGTCTTGCGCAGTCGCTCGCTGAGCGTGTCGAACATGGTCGGGTGCGGAGCTCCGTGACTGGATGAACCTGACCGACACCTGGCCGGCCCGGGTGGTGCGCGAGTTCTGACGCACCGAGGCAGGCGGAGTGTAGCGCAGGCCCGTCTGCGACGCGACCGGCCGGTTAGGCTTGCGAGCCCGTGCGCAACCCGTTCGCAGCCCCACTCTGGCAGAACAGCGCGTTCGTCCGGGTGTGGTCGGCGGCGACGATCTCGATCTTCGGATCGCTGATCACCCGGATGGCGCTCCCGTTCGTGGCGATCCTCGTGCTCGGCGCCGGGGCGTTCGAGGTGGCGCTCGTACGCTCCATCGACCTCCTCGCCGCGCTGATGTTCGGGCTGATCGTGGGCGCCTGGGTCGATCGGCTGCGGCGTCGTCCGGTGATGGTCTGGGCGGACCTCGGTCGGGCGGTGCTGCTCGTGACGATCCCGATCGCGGCCATCGGCGGATGGTTGACCCTCGCCCACCTGCTACTCGTCACATTCGTGGTCGCAATCCTCAGCACGTTCTTCGACGCCGCCGACAACGCATACCTCCCGTCGATCGTCCGGCGCGACGAGCTCGTGCGCGCGAACGGCGCGCTCGCGGCATCGGGCTCTGCCGCCGAGTTCACGGCTTTCGGGATCAGCGGCTTCCTCGTCCAGCTGCTGAGCGCCCCGATCACGATCTTCATCGACGCCATCTCGTTCGTCGTCTCGGCCCTGCTGCTCGGTTCTATCCGGCGGCGGGAACCGCCGCCACCGCCCAAAGCGGACCGCGAGCCGGTCCTCAGCGAGATACGCGAGGGTCTGGCGATCATCGCGCGCGACCCGATCATCCGGGCATTCACGCTTGCCGAGATGGCCATGTCTACGCTGTGGGGCGTCTTCGGTGCTATCTGGATCCTGTTCGCCGTTGATGAGCTCGGACTCGGCGCCGCTGCGATCGGGGTCATCGCCGGCTTCGGTGGCCTGAGCTCGCTCGTCGGGGCGATGATCGCCGAGCGTGTCACGCGGCGTCTCGGCGTCGGGCGGGCCGCCATCGCGTCGATGCTCGTGGCGTCGGTCGGGTTCGCCCTCATCCCGCTCGCGCCCGCCGGCCTCCCACTCATTGCCTTTGGATTTCTCGTTGGCCAGCAGCTCATCGGCGACGGGGCGGTCACACTGTTCGACGTCGCGGAGACCTCGGTTCGCCAGGCGCGCGTCCACGATCGCGCGCTCGGGCGTGTGGCCGCGACCGTCCAGGTCGGATCGGGCGGCGCCCAGCTGGCGGCGACCCTTGCTGCGGGATTGTTGGCCGAGGTCATCGGCCTCCGAGCGACGGCAATCCTTGCGCCCCTGGGAACGCTCGTGGCCGCCGGCATCCTCGTCGCGTCACCGGTCCGCCGCCTGCGCGAGTTGCCGACGACGGACGGCCGCTCGCCAGCCGAAGTGGTCGTCGACGTGGAGCGTGATCAGCCGGTCGGCGCGTAGGGTTCCGCGAACAGGGCGTCGACGAACGCGTCGGGATCGAACGGCAGGAGGTCGCCGACCTGCTCACCCACACCGACGAATCGGACGGGCACGTCGAGGGCGTCCTCGATCGCGAACACGATGCCGCCCTTCGCCGTCGAGTCGAGCTTGGTGAGGACGATCCCCGTCAGGCCGACCGCCTCGTGGAATGCACGTGCCTGCGCGAGACCGTTCTGGCCGGTTGTGGCGTCCAGGACGAATAGCGTCTCGGCCTCGGCGCCGGGCAGGCGCTTGTCCACGATCCGTCGGATCTTTGAGAGCTCGTCCATCAAGTTGGACTTGGTATGGAGCCGGCCCGCGGTATCCGCGATGACGAGATCGGCATTTCGGGCGACGGCCGCGTCGAGGGCGTCGTACACGACGGCGCCAGGGTCAGCTCCCGGGGCGTGGGCCACGACCGGCACACCGGCGCGCTCGGCCCAGATCTGGAGCTGGTCGATGGCCGCCGCACGGAACGTGTCGGCAGCGGCCAGGATCACCGAGCGGCCCTCCCCCGCGTAGCGGGTTGCGAGCTTTCCGATCGTCGTCGTCTTGCCGGTGCCGTTGACCCCGACGACGAGAACGACCGCCGGCTGGCCTTCGCCCGCCGGACGCGGTTCCCATGCGACGTCCCGCGCCACGAGGAGCGCGCCGAGCTGCTCCCGTACCGCGGCTTCCGTGCCTTCCGGGTGCCGTGCCGCGCGAGCCTTCTCGACCACGTCCATGGCGAGGGCCGCGCCGACGTCGCCCGCGATCAGCGTCTCCTCGACGTCGTCCCACGAGGTGTCGCCATCCTCGCCGATCGCCTCCCGAAGTCGGGTCATGAACCCGCCGCGGGACCGGGCCAGGCCGGCGTCGAGCCGTTCGCGATCCGCGGGGGCGGCGGCCATGCTGGACGCCGACCAGCCGGGCTGGGCGAACGGCGAGGCGGGGGCGGTCGGGGGTGCCGAAGTGGGCTTCACGGCGGCGTCTGCCTGAGGTACCGGAGCAGGTTCTGCCAGCGGTTCGGGCTCGGGCTCCGGTTCGACCTCGGGATCGACGTCCGCATCGATCGGTGCCTCGTCTGCCGGGGTAACCGGATCCTCCGCCTCGGTCTCCGGCGGCCGCGCGACCGTTTCCGGTGGCACGGACAGGTCGACGGTCGGCTCGAGGTCGAGGTCGGCAACCTCGGTCTCGGCTTGCTTGCGGCGGCGCCAGAACAACGGGCGGGCTCCTGTCGGGTCAGCCCGCCGGCGCGAGCTCCTCGCGTCGGTCGGCGAGGGCCTGGGCCTCGTCGAGCCGGAGGCTGATCACGCGGCTTACCGAGTCGTCGCCGACGGTCACGCCATACAGCGCGTCGGCGGCCTCGATCGTGCCGCGGTTGTGGGTGATGACGATGAACTGGGTCTGGTGGGCCAGGCTCCGCACAGCATCGGCGAAACGACCGATGTTCGCTTCGTCAAGCGCGGCGTCGACCTCGTCGAGCACGCAGAACGGCACCGGGCGGACTTCGAGCATCGCCAGCAGCAGCGCGACCGCGGTCAGTGCGCGCTCCCCGCCCGAGAGCATCGCCAGAGCCTGAGTCTTCTTGCCCGGCGGCCGCGCGACAATGTCCACGCCGGTCGCGCTCAAGTCGCCCGGGTCGGTCAGGGCCAGTGTGGCGTGGCCGCCGCCGAACAGCTGCTGGAAGCGGGCGCCGAACGCGGTCTCGAGCGCGGCGAACGTGCGCCGGAACTGGTCCGCGATCATCGTGTTCAGCTCGTCGATCAAGCTGCGCGTTCCGGCGATCGCCGCCTGCAGGTCGGCCGTCTGACCCTCGAGCAGCTCAAGGCGGGCCTTGACCTCGGCGTACTCCTCGACCGCGAACGGGTTGACGGCGCCCAGCTCGTGGAACCGCCGACGCAGCGTCGAAAGGCGGCCCGGGGAGGGAGGCTCGCCCGTGGGGGCCGCGGCCGACCATGGGCCGGCGACCATGTCGAGCGCGGCCGCGAGGGCGTCGATCTCGACGTCCTCGTCGGGTTCGCCGTCGTCCGCGCCTGGCTCGTCGATCCGTGCCTCGGTTTGCGGCGGCTCGCTGTCCTCGATGCCAGCCTCCTCGCGCAGCCGGGCGAGCCCCAACGCGCCGAGTCCGGCCAGCTCGACGAGAAGCTGCTCCCGCAGCGCGTCCAGGGCCAGACGCGCCTCGAGCCGAGCGTGGTCTGCGTTGCGTAATCGCTCGTCGGCGGCGCGCAACCGCTCGCGGGCGCCGGTCGCGGCACGCTCGGCGGCGGACAGCCGCTCGCGGTCGGCCGCGTCCGCGGCGCGGACCTCTTCGACTGCCGTCCGCGCGGTCTGCTCCCGGGAGGCCGCAGTCGCGAGCTCCGTCCGGACCCGCTCGCGTTCGCTCTCGAGCGCCTGCTCCCGTTCGGCGAGCGCGACCGTTTCGCGGTCCACGCGAGCGATTCGCTCCTCGTCCATGGCAAGTGACGCCTCGGCTCGCGCATGCTGGCCATCGGCCTCACGCCGCTCCGCGTCGTGGGTGGCGACCTGTGCAGCCAAGCGGTCACGCCGCGACCGCAGTTCGGCGATGCGTGCCTCCCACGCTGCGACGGCAGCCCCGTCGGTCGCCCTGTCGCCATCGGCGACGCCGGCTGTTGCTTCGCCCGAGGTTCCCGCACCCGCTGTCCCGTCGAGAACCGCCAGCGCAGCGCGAGCCCTGGCGGCCTCCGCCTCCAGTCGTTCGGCCTGCGCCTCGTGCCAGCCGCGCTCGCGGAGGTTCGCTTCGTGCTCCCGAACGGCGATCCGCTCGGCGTCTTCGGCCCGTCTCCGCGCAGCGGCAGCTTCAGCCTCCTCGTCGCGCCGGCGTTCAGCCTCCTCCCGGGCGGACGTCGCGGTTTTCGCCGCCGCGGCGGCAGCCGACCGGAGCGCTTCGACCTCGGCCTCGAGGCGGGCGACATCCGCCGTCAGCCGCTCGGTCTCTGCGCGCCGTTCCAGGAGACCCTCCGCGGCGCCGAGCTGCACGGTCCGATCCGTGACGACGGCCGCGCCGTCACGCGGCACGGCAACCCAGCCCGGCGGCAGGTCCCGTTGAACTGCGAGACAGTCATCCAGGTCAGTCAGCCAGACGGCCCGGCCTAGCAGGCGGCGGGCGGCCCCGTGTCCGTCACGGCGAACCGCCTCGGCGAGGATGCCCCCGCCGCGCTCGATCACCCGTTCACGGATGGTCGCGTCGGCAAGCGCGCCCGCCTGGCGGCGGGCCCCAGCCTCGTCCGTCCGGTCGGTGACGACAATCCCGCGCTCGGTGGCAAGGCCCGGGACGGCCGAAGGGTCGACGAGATATCCCCGCGCCGCCTCGCCCAACGCCGCCTCGACCGCGGCCCGGAGCCCCGGATCAACGACGAGATCCTCATCGAGCCGCCGGCCACCCACGCGTCGCGCGGCCTTGGCGATGCCCCGAGCCTCTTCATCGGCCTGGCGCGCGAGCAGCGCGTCGAGCCGGCCCCGGAGTTCCGCCACGGCACTCGCCGCGGCGACGCTCCGTTCGGCAGCGGCCCTGCTGGTTCCGTCAGCCTCGTCTGCTCCGGCCCGAGCCCCCTCGCGGGCGACCGCTGCCCGCCGTTCGGCGCCCATGGCCTCGACGAGCGCCTTCTGCGCGGCTTCCAAAGTCGCTTCGACCGTGGCCTGCTGCTCGCCAGCCGAGTCGACCTGGACCGCGGCCTCGGTCGCACGTCGCTCGACGTCGGCCAGTCGCCTCCGCGCCGTCTCGAGCTCGGCCTGGCGGACCGCTTCAGCCCGCCGAACGGCAGCGAGATCCTCGCCCCGCGCCCGGTGCTCCGCGCGGAGCGTCGCCAGCTCGGCCAGCGCATCGGATAGCGCGCGTTCGGCCTCGCTGAGCTCGCCGTCGAGGTCCACGTCACGCGCGACGATCGGCCGTGACAGCGCCCGCCGCTGTATCACGAGGCTCGCCTCCGCGACGGCACGTTCGTCGTGCAATCGACCGCGGTCGCGCGTGATGCCATCGAGATCCGCCGCCGCTCGCTCTTCGCGCAGGCGGAGAGCCGTGACCGCGGCCTGGGCCGCGTCGAGCGTCACCCGCCGCTCGGTCTCGACGACCGATCGCGCACCGAGCTCCGCTGCCAGCCCGGAGGCGGCCTCCTCCGCCGTTTGGAGCTCCTGCATCGCGGCGTCCGCTTCGGCCTGTGCTTTCGCACGGCGGTCGGCGGCTTCGCCGGCTCGGGCGCTGGCCTCGAACCACCGGGCATGTGCCGCCAACAGCAGCGCGGCGGACAGGTCGTCTGCCGCGCTGACACGCGTGGCCTGTTGCTCGGCCTGGGCCGCGAGCCGCCGCGCCTGCGGGCGGAGCTCAGCGACGATGTCCTCGACGCGGGCAAGGTTCGCCTCCGATTCGGCCAGCTGCTCCTCCGCTTTCCGTCGCCGTCGCTCATGGCGCCGGACCCCGGCGACCTCCTCGAAGAGGGGACGCCGCTCCTCGGGTCGCAAGGCGAGGGCCTGGTCGACCATGCCCTGGCCGATGAACAGGAAGGCGTTGTCGGCGAGGTGCGCTCCGTCGAGCAGGTCCACGAGGTCCCGCAGACGGACCCGCTGCTTGTTCAGCAGGTAGTCGTTCTCACCGGAGCGGTACAGCCGGCGGCCCAGCTCGAGCACCTGGTAGTCGACCGGAAGCAGCCCGTCCGCGTTGTCGAGCAGGATGGTCACGTCCGCCATACCCTGCGCGGCCCGCCGCTCCGAGCCGGCCCAGATGACGTCCTCGGCTTTGCGCGAGCGAAGGGCCCGGCCCTGCTCGCCGAGCGCCCAGCGGAGCGCGTCGGCCAGGTTCGACTTGCCCGAGCCATTCGGACCGACGACCGCGCTGATGCCGGCGCCAAATTCGACGACCGTCCGTTCGGCGAACGACTTGAAGCCGTGCAGGCGGAGTGCGAGCAGCCGGGCGGGTGCCGGGCCGTCCATCGGATCGATGGTCATGAGTGCGTCGTCCGCGGCGCGCGCTCGACGACGGCCGTGGCCGTGCCGCCGGCGCGGTCCTTCCAGAGCCGATCGAGTGCCTCCGACGCCGCCGCGGTCTCGGCCACGCGTCGTGACGGCCCCTCGCCTGCGCCGAGCACCTCGCCCTCGACCCAGACTTCGACCCGGAACACGCGCTCGTGATCCGGCCCGACCATGTCGAGCACCCGGTAGTCGGGCCGCGACCCGGTTCGCCGCTGCGTGTACTCCTGGAGGCGGCTCTTGGGGCTCTTGAGGGCCGCCGGCGGCCCGTCGGACAGGAGTTCGGGAGACGCGATTGACGTCAGCCAGTCGCGGACGGGCGCCCAACCGAGGTCGAGATAGAGCGCTCCGACGAGCGCCTCGAACGACGACGCGAGCAGCGAGGGCCGGCGGCGCCCGCCGCGCTGCGATTCACCCTCGCCGAGCAGCAGCAGCTCGCCGAGGTCGATGCGCGACGCAAGGCGGGCGAGTCCAGGGGTCGAGACGATGGCCGCCCGGCGGGCGGAGAGGACGCCCTCGTCGTCACGGGGATGGCGGGCGTAGAGCGCCTCGGAGATGGCGAGGCTGACGACGACGTCGCCGAGGAACTCGAGCCGCTCGTTGTGGCCGCGGGTTACCTCGCGGTGCTCGTGCAGCCAACTCGAATGCGTCAGCGCCTGCTCGAGCAGGTCGAGGTCGCCGACGGGAAGGGCGAGCCGCGTCGCGAGCGTCCGTGCCTGGTCCACGACTCCTGTGCCGGCCGGCTAGGAGGAGTGTTCCTCGATGTAGTCGGCGGCGTCCTGGACGGTGCGGATCTTCTCCGCATCCTCGTCCGAGATCTCCGTCCCGAACTCCTCCTCGAGGCTCATGATCAACTCAACGAGGTCCAGCGAGTCGGCGTTGAGGTCGTCGACGAACGACGCTTCGGGCTTGACCTCTTCCTCGTCGACGCCGAGCTGCTCGACGACGATCTTCTTGAGCCGATCGTACGTTGTGGCCACTGACTCCCTCCTCGGAGTTGGGTGGTGGGGTTTACGGTTGGGTCCCGCCGGGCTGTGTTGCGATCTTGCCGAGCACCCCATTCATGAGGCGTCGCATCGGCTCGCCACTGTATATCCGTGCCAACTCGACCCACTCGGCGATGGCCACCCGGGCCGGCGTGGCGGAGTGTAGCACCTCGGATATGGCCGTACGGAGCAGTGCGCGGTCCATGCGCGCCAGTCCGACCACCGGATATTGCGGAGCCGTCCGGGCAATCAGGTCGTCGATCTCCACCCGATGCTCGTGGACGGCAGCAACCAGTTCGCGGGCGAGTTCGGTAGCCGTCTCGTCGCGTTCCGTCTCGGCCAGGTGACGCTCGAGAACGGCGGTGGCCGTTCGCTGGCCGAAGTCCGCTTCGAAGATCGAGGCGAGCGCGAGACGGCGGCCGTGGCGTCGTCCGCGGGCGCGGTCAGCCCCCGACGCCATCGACGAGGACGGTGACGCCCCCCAGTTCGAGGCCGAGCAGCCGCTCGACGGTGGACGCGACCGCGCTCCGCACCTGGGCCGTGAGGGATACCAGCGGCTGCCCGGGCCGGGCAACGATCCACACCCGGACCTCAACTCTGTCTCTGTGCAACCGTGCACGGACGGCCGGTCCGCCGAGCGCGCGCCAGCCCGGTCCGCCGCGCCCGACCCGCGCCACGCCGGGCACCTCCATGGCCGCGAGGCGGACCATCTCGGTGATCACCTCCTGCCCGACCGTCAGGATCGGTCCCGTCACGATGCCGCCTCCCCGCGCCCAGGCTTGAGCGCCTCGCCGATCAGCTCCGGCACGCGCGCCCTGGCCATCGTAGCGGCCACGTCGCAGGCGTAGGCGATCATCCGCCGTCGCGCCCGGCCGTGGGTGATGATCACCGTCCCGCGCACGCCCAGGAGCGGCGACCCGCCGGCCAGCTCGTAGTCGAAGGTGTGACGGATCCGGTTGATCCCCGGGCGCATCAGGACGTACGCAAGGCGGCCACGCCACGACCCTCGGAACTCCTCACGGAACTGGTCGAAGATGAAGGTCGAGAGGCCCTCGAAGAACTTGATCACGACGTTGCCGAGCACCGCATCGCAGACGACGACGTCGGCAAGGTGCCTGGTGAGGTCCTTGCCCTCGATGTTGCCCTCGAAGCGCAGGTCCGAGGCATCGAGGAGGTTCGTGGCGGCAACGATGCGCGCGTCGCCCTTGCCCTTCTCCTCCCCGATCGACAGCAGCGCGACGCGCGGGTCGGTCACGCCGAGGACCCCCTTTGCGAAGATCGCGCCCATCTGGGCGTACTGGGACAGGTTGTGGGCCGTTAAATCCGGGTTCGCCCCGATGTCGAGGAGGACGAACGGGCCCGAGTCGGTGATCATCTGGACCGCGAGGGCGGGCCGATCGACGCCGGGCAGGCGCCCGAGCTTGAGCACCGCCGCAGCCATGCCCGCTCCGGTGTGCCCAGCGGTCACCACGGCATCGGCCGCACCGCGCTTCACGAGCTCCGTGGCGACGAGGATCGTGGCGTCCTTCTTCTCGCGGAGCGCGAGGGCCGGCGCCTCGTCCATGCCGATGACCTGGCTCGCATGAACGATCGAGACGTTTTCCGGCAGCTCACCCGCGATGCCAGCGATCGTCGCCTCATCGCCGACGAGGATGAAATCGATCCACGGGGTGGCTCTTCGCGTGGCGAAGGGTCCCGTTGACGACCTCGACGGGGCCGTGATCCCCGCCCATCGCATCAACCGCGACGCGCACGCCGTGCTCCGGGGCCGTCCCCGGATCCGGGGCCGTCGACCCGGTCGTTGCGGGTCGGAACCCGGCCGACTGGGTCACCGTGTCAGCGGGTGGCTTCGTCCGGTCCGCCCACCGGCTTGGGCGGGACGACGAGGCGGCCCTGGTAGTAGCCGCAGTTGGGGCAGACGTGGTGGGGCAGCTTCAGCTCGTGGCAGTGCGAACACTCCTCGAGCTTCGGCAGGCTGATCGCCTGGTGAGCGCGGCGCTCACCCTGGCGGGCGTGCGACACGCGTCGCTTCGGCACACCCATGGGTTCGTGGGCTCCTTCTGAGTTCGAGATCCGTGAGGCCGCGCAGAACACCTGGAGAGTGGGGGCCGGGCCGCACCGACCGGGGAGTCTACCGCGAAATCGGGCACGCCGTCAGCCCGTGCTCAAGGACAACTCCGCCACGCGGCTCCCCGTCGCCGTCACTTCGGTTCGACGACAGCGAGCACGTTGCCGCTCGGGTCGAGGAACCACGCGGCCCAGGAATGACCCATGTCTGCGACGCCGTCGACAGTCACCAGATCAGGCGTCGCGTACTCCTCGATGGGCACGCCGCGCGACCGCAGGTCAGCGAGCGCAGCCGAAATGTCAGGAACCTTCCACGCCAGCTGCGTTTGAGTGTCACTCGTCCCGACTGTGCTGTGGGTGACGGCGAGCTGGGTTCCGGCTCCGCACCGGAACACGATGCGATCGCCGGCATCCTCGCGCAGGATCTCCAAACCGAGCGTATCCCGGTAGAAGGTTCGACTCGCCTCCAGGTCGATCGACAGAAGGATCGGGAACACGGGGTAGTCGCTCAGCATCGGCACGACTCCATGGCCGGGGGTGTCACGGTCGCGGCGACGCATAGCGGTCCGCTCGGATGGTGAACCCTATCGCGCGGGACGCACCGCGTCTGCCGGAGACGGAACACGGTCGCAATCCCCGCGATAATGGCCGACGTGGAGGAGGTCGAGGTCGTCGTCGCCCATCACGAGCGCGCGACCCTGCGCGTCGGTGACGTGTTCCTGAAGATCGACGCTGATCAGACGCGCACCGACGTCGAGGTCGAGGCGATGGCGATGGCGCCGATCCCGACTCCGGAGGTCCTGTGGCGGAAGCCGCCCGTGCTCGCGCTCGCCGCCCTCCCAGGCACGGCACTCGGCCGCCTCGGCGAGCCGTCGACCGCGTCGCCGGCGGCGTGGGCCGCGGCGGGTGCCGCCGCACGGATGCTGCACGACGCGCCGCTGCCGCCATGGCCCGGTCGGAGCCTCGACGAGATCGCATCGCACCTCGACGGCGAATGCGAGTGGCTCGTCACGAACGGCGTCCTTCCCACCGACCTGGTCACGCGCAACCGCCAGGTTGCCGAGGCTGCGCTCCGGCCGTGGACACCGGTGTTCACGCACGGCGACCTGCAGGTCACCCACGTGTTCGTCGACGGTGACGAGATCACCGGCGTGGTCGACTGGTCCGAGGCGGGCCAGGGCGATGCCCTGTACGACCTCGCCATCTTGACGCTCGGACACGAGGAGCACCTTGGCGACGTCGTCGCCGGCTACGGCACCGACGTCGACCTCGACGTGATCCGCGCGTGGTGGTCGTTGCGAAGCCTGCTGGCGATCCGCTGGCTGGTCGAGCACGGCTTCGACCCGTCCTCGCCAGGCTGCGAGGTCGACGTGCTGAGATCCCGGATGTGAGGCTGTCCTCGAGGGTCCACCACATCAGCGGGCAGGCAAATCACCCGTGACAGACGCTGCGCTCACTCAGCCCGCCGCTACGGAGTAGCGCTCATTTGGTTGAGTCGTCCGGTTTGAATGCCCGGAGCGCCTCGAGCCGCGGGTCGATGTCGTCCGTCGGGTGATCGTGGGTGCCCTCATCGAGCGGGAGGCCGCACTCGACGCACAGGCCCGCGCAATCCGGACTGTGGAGTGGCGCGATCGGCTCTGCAATCACCAGCTCGTCGCGCACGAGCGGTTCGAGGTCGATCTCGTGGTGGTCCGTCAGGCGGGCCACGTCCGGTTCGGCATCGGCCGGCAACGGCTGGCCGGTCGTGAGGTCGAGCGCCGGCAGGAACTCCTCATCGATCGCGACGTCGACCGGCACCTCCATGGGGCGCAGGCAGCGGCTGCATTCGGTCTGAAGGGCGGCGGTCAGCCTGCCGGCGACGAGAATTCCGCGGTTCGTGCGCTGGAGGCGGACATGCCCATTGATCGGACGGGACAGTTCGAGTCCGTCGTCCAGCGAAAAGGAGACGTCGGTGACGTCGAACTCGCGACTCGTTCCGGGGTCGTCGCCGAGCAGCCCGGCGACATTCCAGGACAGCGGCGCCTCCGCCGGCGGCCGGGTCATCGGCGAGCTGGTTCGGCCTCGCCCTCGCCCTCCCAGGCCTCTTCTTCGCCCACGCCGTTCTCCGGCGTGCGCCCGTCGATCAGCTCCGACCGACGCTCGTCGAGCATCGCGATCCCCTTTTTGATGCTCTGGAGCGTCTTCACCACGTCACCCTCGAGGCCCACGAGCACGCTGACGGCGTATTCGTCCGCCCCGCCCCGAATTTGGTCGGCGTCCGTCTGGGCGTTGCCGATGATGAGCCGGCTCTCCTCGTCGGCGGCCTGCGTGAGACCGCGCTCGTCGATGAGGAATGCCGCCTGCTCCTGGGCCTTCGCGACGATCCGTTCGGCTTCTTCCTGGGCCTTCTCGATGATGCGCTCGCCCTCGGAGTTGATGCGCTTGGCGGCTCGGACCTCTTCGGGCACGGCGACGCGCAACTCGTCAATGAGTCCAAGTGCGGCGTTCTGATCCACGACGACGTTCGTGGTCAGGGGCAGCTTCTTTCCGTTGGCGATAAGGGATTCAAGCCGCTCGACGAGGAAGATGATGTCGATCGGAGTGTCCTCCTGTGCCGGATTGGAGGTGGCTCGGCTGCCTGCCTCGGATTATGGCACGCTGACCACGGTTCCGAGTCGCGGCGGCGTTCCGCAAGGCCCAGTGAGCGGTCAGATATCAGCGGCCGTAATGAAAGGCCGGTTTCGAGGTCGTCCTCGGCCGAGATTCGGAAGCGTGGCTGGCCATCCAGTATCCGGGCTGATGGTTGGCCGCAAACCAGGGCGACAGTTCGGCCGCTGACTACCCCGGCTGATGGGTAGCCAAAACCGTGCGCCGTCGACTGAACGGCCGCGAAATCAGGGCCATCGGGGCCGCCGCTTCCTGACGATCAACGGCCGGAGTGCAGAGCCTCCGCGAGCGCCTGGGCGGCTGCCGCCGGCACCATCGACGAGACGTCGCCACCGAACGATGCAATCTCCTTGACCAGACTCGAGCTCACGAACCCGTTCTCAACCGACGTCATGAAGAAGACCGAAATCGACGTCGGGCGCGAGCACCCGGTTGTTGTGCGCGAGCTGCATCTCCGAGTCGAAGTCACTGATGGCACGCAGACCGCGGACGATCGCGGTCGCGCCGCGCGCCCGGCAGAAATCGACGGTCAGCCCGTCGAAGGAGGCGACCTCGAAGCGATCGGCGTCGATCCGTTCGGCCTCCAGCGCGGCGCGGATGATCCCGACGCGCGTGTCCACCGGCAGGAGTGGCGTCTTGCGCGGGTTGGCGAGGACCGCGACGACGAGCTGGTCGAAAACGGCGATCGCCCGCCGGATCACGTCGACGTGGCCGTTGGTCATCGGGTCGAACGAACCGGGGTAGACCGCGAAATCTCATCGATCCTCCTGGCGCCGGTAGAAGGTCAGCGCGGTCTCGCCGAAGCGGCGGTCGCGCTCGGATGCTAGCAGGCCGATCCGGGCCGGCGTGACGTCCCGCCAGAAGTGCTTGGCCACGACCCGGCCACCGGGCCCCAGGACCTGGCCGACCGCCTCGAGCGCCTGCTGGAGCAGCTCGCGGCGGTCGTACGGCGGGTCCACGACGACGACGTCGAACGGCTCCGCAGCGTCGCCGGTTTCGACCCGCCGGCGAAGCCAGCGAATGGCGTCCTCGCGCACGACCACGGCGTTCGATCCGCCGAGGCCGGTCCGGGCCAGGTTTGCGGCGATGACCCGGGTCGCTGCGGCGTCGTGCTCGACGAACGTGGCCGACGCCGCGCCGCGCGACAGCGCCTCGATGCCAGCCGCCCCACTCCCGGCGAACAAGTCGAGCACCCGGGCGTCTGGCAGGTCGGGTTCGAGGATCGCGAACAGCGTCTGCTTCACGCGATCCGCGAGCGGTCGCGTCCCGGGACCGGGTGCTTCCAGGCGGATGCCGCGCGCCCTACCCGCGATCACCCTGCCTGCTTCGGCCACGTCAGGCGGCGCTCTTCGGGTCGGCCTCGGCAACCTGCCGCAGCCAGCCCCCGGCGAGCTCGGCGGCAAGCTCGTCGTGACCCGGCGTCAATCGTCCGCGCTCGTCGAGGAGGGCCTCGGCGTGACCTCGAGCACGAACCGCCAGCTCCTGGTGGTCGCGCTCCTGGATAGACGCGACGCGGAGGCGCGGCAGCCCGCTCTGGGCCAGCCCGAGAACGTCGCCCTCGCGTCGGAGCTCGAAGTCCTTCTCTGCGAGTGCGAACCCGTCGCGCAGCTCGGCCACCGCCTTGAGGCGGGCCTGGGCGACCTCATCGGTGGTGTCGGAGACGAGCACGCAGAACGATTCGACGGTCCCGCGGCCCACCCGGCCCCGGAGCTGGTGAAGCTGGGCGAGGCCGAACCGGTCGGCCCCTTCGACGATCATCATCGTCGCCTCGGGCACGTCGACCCCGACCTCGACGACCGTGGTCCCGACGAGCACGTCGAGCTGGCCATCGCGGAAGCGGGCCATCTCGGCGTCGCGCTCGACCGCCTTCATGCGGCCGTGAACGAGACCCAGGCGGAGCGGCGCGAGGAGCTCGCTGAGGCGGACCGCCTCGCTCTCGGCGGCGACCGCGCTGCTCGCCTCGTCGCCCGCAGCATCCGCGTTCACCTCCTCGATCAGCGGCACAACGACGAACGTCCGATGGCCGGCTGCCGCCTCGTCGCGCACCCGCTGCCACGTCCCGTCGAGGTCGCCCGGGGCCCGGATCCCGGTGCGGATCGGGACCCGTCCCACGGGCGCGGTCCGCAGGTCCGACACGTCGAGGTCCGCGTAGAGCAGCTGGCCGAGCGTCCGCGGGATAGGCGTCGCTGTCATCAGCAGGACGTGGGGCGCCTGTCCGCCCGCCTTCGCCTCGAGTTGATGGCGCTGCTCCACGCCGAAGCGGTGCTGCTCGTCGATGACGACGAGGCCGAGATCGGCGAACTCGACCGCCTCCTGGATCAGGGCATGCGTCCCGACCACGACTCCCGCCTGCCCCGACCGGATCTGCTCGAGCGCGTTCCGCCGGCCATCCGCCGAGAGGGAACCTGTCAGCAGCGTCACCGGCACCGCGACGCCATCGAGGAGCCCAGCCACCGTCGCCAGGTGCTGTCGGGCGAGCAGGTCGGTCGGGGCGAGCAACGCGCCCTGGCGTCCGGATTGCGCAGCAGCGGCAAGTGCCCATGCAGCGACCGCTGTCTTGCCCGACCCGACGTCTCCCTGGAGCAGGCGGAGCATCGGCGTGTCCCGGGCGAGGTCTCCCCGCAAGGCGTCGATCGCGGACGCCTGGTCCCTGGTCAGCTCCAGGGACCGACCGACCTTCGCGGCGAGCGCCTCGACGATGGCGGCCTGGATCGCGGCATCGGCCTCGTCGGTTACCTCGATCCGCGGTGCCGCGTCCCGCGTTCGCTGACGACGCCGGCCCACCATCCCGATCTGGAGGGCGAGCAGCTCATCGAAGGCAAGCCGCCGCAGCGCGGCATCGCGCGCCTCGAACGTTGACGGGTAGTGGGCTTCCTCCAGGGCAACGTTGATCGGCGGGAGCCGCTCGGGCTCGCGGATCGTGGCCGGCAGGTACTCCGGGTACTGGTTGCCCGCGCGGTCGAGCGCCTCGCGGATGGCCGAACGCAACCGGGCCGATGTCAAACCCGCCGTGAGCGGGTAGACGGGCACGATCCGCCCGGCGTGGAGCACCTCGGCGTCGCCCTCGGCGAGCTGGAACTCGGGGTTGTCGAAGGTGAGTTTGCGGCCGAACCGCTTGACCTTGCCGGAGACGACGACCGTGTCGCCGGCCTTCAGCCGGCGCTCGATGTAGCGGCGACCGAACCACGTGGCCTGGGCGGTGCCGGTCTCGTCGGCCAGCGTGGCCACGGTCCGCTGGACCCGCCGGCGGAACGTGGGCTCGACGTGGATCTCGGTAATGCGCACGCGGGCGGAGGCGACTGTTCCGTCCTCGACCCAGGTCAGATCGCCAAGTCGCTGCATCTCGCGCAGGTCGTCGTACCGGCGTGGCAAGTGGAACAGCAGGTCGCGCACGGTGTACCAGCCCAGTCGGATGCCGGCCCTCCTGAGCGTTGCCTGCGCGGTCAGCCCGGACTTGCCCAGCGGCGCTTGCAGCAGCCCTGCGGGGTCGCTCGGGGTGACGGTCGGGACGGGTCCGCTGGCCACGCCTATTCGGCGGAGATCAGGTAGCGGTAGTGCGGCTGACCGCCATGCCGGAGTTCGACGTCGACCCCGGACAGGCTCTGCTGGATCCGCTTCGCCACGTCCTCAGCCTCGTCCAGGTGAGCGTCGGTGCCGTAGAAGACGGTGACGAGCTCGAAGCCGGGCTTCAGCTTGCCAACCGCCTCGAGGATGCAGCGCATTCGGTCGTTGTTGACGGCCACGAGCCCCTCGTCCGGGTCGAGCGCGATCGTCTGCCCGTGTTTCACCTTCTTCTTGCCGATCGTCGCGTCGCGGACGGCCTCGGTGACCTGCAGCGACTGGATCGAGCGTGCGGCCTCGGTCATCGGTCCGATGTTCGCCTCGGCGCCTTCGGCCGGATCGAGGCAGAGCAGCGCAGCGAACCCCTCGGCGGCATTGCGGGTCGGGATCACCGTGACGGGCCGTTTCGTCATGCTCGCCACCTGCCGTGCGGCAAGCACCACGTTCGGGTTGTTGGGCAACACCACGACCTCCGCCGCGTCGGTCGCCTCGATCGCGTTCAGCAGCTCGCCGGTGCTCGGATTGGCGGACTGTCCGCCGCGCACGATCGCCGCCACGCCGAATTCCTGGAAGATCGCGGCCAGGCCGTCGCCTGCAGCCACCGCGACAACGGCCAAGGAACGGGAGCCAGGCGTGTCGGTGGTCAGCGCGGGTCCCGTGCCATTGGTCGAGGGTTCGGCGAGTTCGGCCGCAACCCCCGTGAACGACTCGGCGCGCGCTTCGCGCACGTCACGAGCCTGGTTGTCGAGGTTCTCGACGCTGATCCGGCTCAGCGTGCCGAGCGTCAGTCCGTGCCCGATGACGAGGTCCGGGCGCTCGTTGTGGACGTGCACCTTGACCGCCTTGCTGTCGCCGGCGACCAGGACCGACTCCCCGATCTCCTCGAAGCGCGCGCGCAGGGCATCGATGTCGATCGGGTGGGCCGGCAGTGCCTGGAGCAGGAACATCGTCTCGTAGCCGAAGCCCTCGTCGGCATGGGCGACGAGCGTCGACGGTCGCGGCCGGGCCGCCTGGGTTGTCGGGCCAGGAGCGCGCCGGCTGCCCTCCACGAGGTGCAGCAGGGCGCCCTGGAGGAGCCGGTAGAGACCCTGGCCCCCTGAATCGACGACGCCGGCCTCGCGCAGGATCGCGAGCAGCGTGGGCGTGCGGGCGACAGACTTCTCGGCGCCCTCCACCGTGGCGGTCAGCACCGCCTCGATGTCCTCGTCGCGCTCGGCAGCGGCAACGGCGGCATCGGCCGCCTCACGGATGACTGTCAGGATCGTGCCTTCGACCGGTTTCGTGACCGCGCCGTAGGCGGTCCTGGTTCCCCGCGACAAGGCGTAGGCGAGGTCGAGCCCGTTGAAGCGCCGCTTGCCGGCGAGCCCTTCGGACATTCCCCGGAAGATCTGACTGGTGATGACCCCGGAGTTGCCACGAGCGCCCATGAGGGCCCCGAAGCTGATGGCGGCCGCGATGCGGTCGGCCGGCTGGCCGGCCACGGCGTCGGCCTCCTCGAGCGCTGCCTTGACGGTCGCCACCATGTTCGTGCCGGTATCGCCATCAGGGACCGGGAACACGTTGAGCCCGTTGATCTCGTCGGTGTGGGCCTCGAGGTTTGCGACCCCGGCCCGGAAGGCCTCGAGCAGCCCGCTGCCGTCGCACGAACGGCGGGCCATCAGCTGGGGTCCATCAAGCGACGTCCGTGCCGCTCTCGGCCAGGTCGCCGACATGCACGGCAGTGAGCTCCACGACCGGGGGCGCGGGCAGCGCGGTGGGCTGGTAGCGCAGGCCGTCGACGTGGATCGTCAGCCGGTCGACCTCGCGCTCGAGCGCGCGTCGGATCCCGTAGCGGACCGCCGAGTCGACCTGGCGCGCCACTTCGGCGATCGGCACCCCGTAGGCCACCATGAGGTCGAGCTCGATCTCGAACCCGGGGGCGAACGACATCCGCAGTCCGCGTGGCCCAAAGCCGAACCACTCGCGGATGCTCCCCAACAGCCCGCCGCTGAACCCGGTCACGCCGTACGAGCCGAGCGTCGCGGTCCGGACGATGTCGACGACCGCGCGACGCGTGACGAGCGATCGACCGGGAATGGGTTCGGTGGGCACGCGCGCGGCGTCCTCCTCGTGGTGCCGGTGCCGACCGAGCGGAGCGTCGGAGGCCGTCTGCTATCATACCGCCCCGATTGGGCCTTCCCGGCCCGTCACCCTTTGTTCATCTCGCTCCTGAGGTCCACGCATGGCCCGCTCCTGCGCAATCTGCGGCAAGGCGTCGATGGGCGGGTTCAACCCGCAGTCGTCGGGCATGAACCGCGTCCGCGCGCATCGCCGCTACAAGCCGAACCTGCAGCCGCTCGTCATCGAGCAGAAGGGCGTGCCCACCAAGGCGCTCGTCTGCACGCGCTGCCGGCGGACGCTCACCAAGAGCTCCCGCTGATCCTCGCCGGCTCCCGGCCGGCGCAGCGCTCCCCGAACCGGCCACGGATGATGGCCGGTTCTTCGTGTCCCGGACGCGGAACCGTGTCGCGGCCAACAGCACCTGAACCACCGCTGACACAACGATCAGTCGGCCATGCACGGTGCCTGGCGGATCGCGCACCGGATCGGCCGGATCGACGAACGATGCTCCAAGCCTGTGCGAGGAACGGGTCACACGTGACCCGCCGCATGCCCGATCCTCGGTTCAATGCTCCGTGGTGTCCAGCCAGATCGTGAACGGGCCGTCGTTCACCAGCTCAACCGCCATGGCCGCCCCGAACCGGCCGGTCGACACGGTTGCCCCCAGCTCACGGAGCGCGGCAGCGAACCGCAGGTAGAGGCGCTCCGCGAGGTCGGGTGGCCCAGCTCCAGAGAACCCCGGCCGCCGGCCGCGGCGGGTGTCGGCGAAGAGCGTGAACTGGCTGACGACGAGCGCCTCCCCGCCGACATCGAGCAGCGACCGGTTCGTCCGTCCCTTCTCGTCGGCGAACATTCGCAGCTCGGCCACGGTCCGGGCGAGTCCATCGGCCGCCGCGTCATCGTCGCCTGGGCCAACTCCGATGAACACGACGAGTCCGCGCCCGATCGCCCCGACAGCCTCCTCATCCACGCGCACCTCGGCGCGCGCGACGCGCTGCAGCAGCGCCCTCACCGCGGTCGCGACTCGGCCGGTTCGCCGGAGGAGTCGCGCCATGCGTCGGCGCGCCGGCCGTAGTCCTCCCGATCGGCCGCGTGGCGCTCGGTAACGAGGGCCTCGGCCGTCGCGGGTACAAGCAGGTCGTAGTCGCGGACCCCGTCGGGGTTCATACGGCCGTCGCTCCGCAGCATGATCACCGGGATCCCACCGGCCTCAATCAAGTCCATGAGCTCTCGCGCCAGGTGCTGCGGGAGCGCCGTGAAGCGGACCATGCGATCACGCGGGATCGGCGGCTGGCCGTCGTTGAGCTGGAACTGGTAGCCCTCGTCGGCGAGCGCCCGGACGAGGCGCACCTCTCGACCCATGTCGCGTCCCTTGACGAACAACGCCGAACCCACGACAAGAATGTCAGCCCCCAACGCCCCGACGAACTCGGCCGTCTCGCGGTTGACGCCGCCGTCGACGTGGACCTCGCCGCCGTACGCCTTGTGGCGCAGGACCTCGCGCGCCGGCAGGAGCTTCTCGCGGGCCACGTCGCGCATGAACGACTGGCCCCCGAACCCGGGTTCGACCGTCATGACCATGACGATGTCGAGCAGCTCCGCGTACGGCTCGAGCGCCGCGAGGGGCGTGGCCGGTTTGAGGGCCAGCCCGGTGGCGCGGCCCGCTTCCCGGATGCGGCGCAGCGTCGGCTCGATCGGCTCTTCGACCTCCACATGGATGGTGATCGAGTCGCAGCCCGCCTCGAGGTACTCCTCGATGTAGCGGCCAGGCTCGCTGATCATCAGGTGCGCGTCGAACGGCAGCTCGGTTCGCGGGCGCAGGTGGCGGATCGTCTTCGGGCCGAATGTCAGGTTCGGGACGAAGTGACCGTCCATGACGTCGAGATGGACCCGGTCGGCGCCGGCCGTTCTCGACCCGCCGCACTGCGTGCGCCAGGTTCGAAAGGTCGGAATCGAGGACGCTTGCCGCAATCCGGGCGCGACCGACGCCCACGTCAGTCCCCCACTCCGCTCGGGACGGCGTCGTGGCTGCGTTCGCCGCGGAGGGCCGCCGCGCTCGCCTCCACGAGCAACCGTCGGCGGCGGGCCACCACCGGCGCTGGTGGTTCTCCGGCGCGTTGGGCGGCGAGCTGTCCGCACGCGGCACCGACCTCCTGGCCGCGGTTCCAGCGGATCGTCGTCTGGATCCCGGCCGATCGGAGGCCCGTCGCGAAGCGTTCGATCACGGGCGCCGGGCTGGCGGACCACGGGGTATGCGCGACCTGGTTCATCGGAATGAGGTTCACGTGTACATGGTCGCCTCGAAGCAGCTCGGCGAGGGCGCTTGCATCCAGATCCGTGTCGTTCACGCCACCGATCATCGTGTACTCGTAGCTGATCCGGCGGCCGGTCGTGCGCGCATGGTCGCGCGCGGCGTCGACGACCTCCGCCACCGGCCAGCGCCGGTTGAGCGGCACGAGCACATCGCGCAGCGAGTCCCGGGCGGCATGCAGGGAGACCGCCAGCGTGAACTGCGGGCCGAGGGCGGTGAGCCGGCGGATGCCCGGTACGACGCCCGAGGTGGACACCGTGATGTGGCGCGCGCCGAGCCCGAACCGGCGGCGATCGTTCAACCCCTCGATGGCGGCCAGCACGTTGTCGAGGTTCAGCAGCGGTTCGCCCATCCCCATGAACACAATGTTCGTCAGTCGCTCGCCCTCCCCGGCCAGTCGCCGCGCCGCGTCGCGGGCCTGGTCGACGATCTCGGCCGCGTCGAGGTCGCGGGTGAAGCCGAGCTCCCCGGTGGCACAGAAGGGGCAGCCGACGGCGCAGCCGGCCTGGCTCGACAGGCAGAGTGTGTGCCGCTCGCGCGATCCGGGGCGCGCCGGGTAGTGCATCAGGACGGATTCGACCACCGCGCCATCGGCGAGACGGTGGAGCGCCTTCTCGGTGAGCCCAGCGTCCCCGATGACGAGCTCGGTCGTCTCGATCGAGTCGAAGCGGAAGGCCGCATCCAGTCCCTCTCTCAACGATGCGGGCAGGGTCGCGATCGCGGCGGCCGTTCGGGCATTGGCGCGCCACAGTCCGTCAAGCACCTGGCGGGCGCGGTACGACGGCTCGCCATGCTCGACGAGCCAGGCCGCGAGTTCCTCGGGCCGGACGCCGGACAACCCCGGGCGCGCCTCGCCATCCATCACGCCCGATGCTAGCGCGACGCGTCGTACCTGTGACAGAGCTGTGACCGATGACGGGCCGTCCGGACCTTGGCCTCGAATCCTGCATGCAGGACAATGGAACCGTACTGAGAGGTTTTCCTGATGGTGCTCCGTCACTACCTACCGCTCCGTCACGGCGCCGCGCTTGCAATTGCCGCGTTTGTTGCCCTGACCGTCCTGCCCCTGGCTCCCGCCGTGGCCGAGGCCGCAACGTACAGCGTGCAACTCGAGGCCGGCCCGCAGACGGGCTACCGGTTCTCGGCGACCGGCACGATCCTCGGCCGCAAGACCATCACACTGGCTGCCCCTTCGAGCGCAATTGCCGACAGCCGTTCCTCGGTGCCGAACCAGCCGGGGACGTATTTCCGCGTCACGGCTGGACAGTTTGCCGGCTACCGCATCCGCGAGTCGATCATCGCGCACGTCCCAGGCAAGGTCGGCGAGGTCACCTGGAGCCCAACCCGCATGATCACCTTCGTGGCAGGGCGCTATCTCGGCTACACGTTCGACAGCTCGGCCGATCTCGCCACCACGAGGTTCGGCTCCCGTACCACGGCGTTCACCGCCACGGCGTCCCGGCGGGCGATCATCAACGGTAGGCCGTACGTCCTCATGAGCAGCGGCTCGTGGACCGGCTACTGGATGCCGATCGCCTCGGCCGGGTCCACGTCAGCCCAACAGATCACCTGCACGACGCCGGCAAAGGTCGTGCCCGGCTCGGCCGCGACGTACACGCGGGTGGCGACAACCGATCCGGAGATCGCGCTCACGTTCGACATGGGCGGCCGGATGACGCCGGCGGTCGACATCATGGAGCGGCTCATCCTCGATCGCGTGTGCGCGACCATCTTCCCGACTGGCGACGCGGCATCGACCACCGAGGGCCGGGCGGTGATGGCCCTGATCAAGGCGCATCCCGAGCTCTTCGAGATCGGCAACCACACCCAGAACCACTGCAACCTGCGCGATGGGGGTGGAGGCGCGGCATGCCCGGCCGACCCGCCGACCGACGCGCAGATCCAGGCCGAGCTGCTCGACGCCGACGCGGTCTTCAGCCCGCTGGCTGGGAAGACCGGCGTTCCGTACTGGCGGCCCCCGTACGGCGCCCACGACGCGCGCGTCCGAGCCGCAGCGGCGGCAATCGGCTATACGAAGACCCTCATGTGGGACATCGACACGATCGATTGGAAGCCGACCGCAGACGGCGGCCCGACGGCCGGGTCGATGATCACCAAGGTCACCACGAACGCCCGGACCGGGTCCATCGTGCTCATGCACCTCGGCGGGTACCACACGTTCGATGCGCTGCCGGCGATGGTGTCCCGCCTGCGCGCCGCAGGATTGCAACCGTCGACGATCAGCGCACTCCTGCGCGCCGGGTGACCAGACGCGCAGGTCGGATCAGGCCACGCCGGCGCCGACGAGGCCCGGGGCCCCACGGCGGAGCGTTGACGCATCCATCGCTCGCCGTCCTTCGAGCTGGACCTGGCCCAGGAGCAGGCGCCCGTCGACCGTGGTGAGCGCCAGCCCGTCGCCCTCGGCGACGAGATGGCCGGGCTGATCGGTCGAAGCCGACGGCCCCACGATCGCGGACCGGACGATCAGCCGTCCCATGAGGTTCGTCTCGACGAAGGTGCCGGGCCACGGCAGGTAGGCGCGGACCGCGCGCTCCAGCTCCACCGCCGGCCGGTTGGCGTCGAGCCGGCCGTCCGCCCGCTCGAGTGGTCGCGTGGTGGTGGCCGCGGCGTCGTCCTGTGGCCGTGCGAGCAGCTCGCCTGCGACCCATGGCTCGACGGTGCGTGCCAGCACGTCCGCGGCCAGTGTCGCGAGGCGCGATTCCAGCTCGGGTGCCGTCTCGTGGCCGGTCAGTGCCACGTGCTGGACCGCGACGATCGCTCCGGTGTCGACGCCTCGGTCCATCCGGATGATCGTCACGCCCGTCTCGGCGTCGCCGGCGAGGATCGTGGCCGCGATCGGGGCCGCGCCTCGATGCCGCGGCAGGAGCGACGGGTGGAGGTTGAGCGCGCTGTGCCGAAAGTCGAGCAGTGGTTCTGGGACGATCCTTCCGTAGTCCGCCAGCACCGCCAGGTCCGCGCCGAGCGCGAGCACCTCCACGACGGCCGATGGTTCGCGCAGCCTCTCGGGGACAAGAACCGGGCCAATGCCGAGCAGCCGCGCCTCCTCCGCGATGGGGGTCGGCGTGATCGCACCGCTGCGACCGGCGGGCTTGGGCGGCGCTGTCACGATCCCCACGATGTCGACCGAGGAGATCCCCGCCAGCTGTCGAAGCGCCTCGACGCCGAAGCCGCCGCTCCCGATGAACAACGTCCGGGTGCGGCCGCGCCGGGCCGAATCGATCTTCGGGGTCATGGAGGCGGTCACGTGGTGGCCGGCGTGATCGACGTCAGGCCAGCGCGGCCGCTCGCTCCTCGACGCCCTCCTCCGCCTCGTCGCTTGCGCCAACCTCGATCAGCTCGTCCATCGACTCGAGGTAGTCGATATACAGCTTCCCATCGAGGTGGTCGAGCTCGTGCTGCAGCGCGCGCCCGAGCAGCCCGCTGCCGGCGACCTTGTACTTGCGCCCCTGGCGGTTCTGGGCGACTACCCACACCTTCTCCCGGCGCGTGACGTAGGCGACGTAGCCGGGGATCGAGAGGCAGCCCTCGAGGTCCGTGTCGTCCCCGGTCGAGCGGACGATGCGCGGGTTCACGAGCTCGTGGAGCGTGTCCTCGACCTCGACAACACAGGCCTGCAGCGCGACACCAACCTGGGGTGCGGCGAGGCCGACGCCCGGCGCGTCGCGCATGGTCTGCGTGAGGTCGTCGAGGAGCTCGTGGAGGTATTTGCCGAAGCTGTCGACCGGCTCGCCCTTCAGACGGAGGCGCGGGTCACCCAGCGTGACGATGGGGCGGACACTCATGGCGGCGAGTATAGCGAGCGTCCCGGGCAGGACGGCCGGGCCCCCTCCTCAGATGCCGGGCGAGCCGAACGGGCGGTCGTCGTCCTGGCGGTCCTCCTCGAAGGCGGGGCTCGCAGTCTCTGCCTCGGCGGTCGACTCGAAGGGCGTCGGGTCCGTCGCAGCGGGCGGCTCGTCGGCCGCCTGGTCGGATGGAGCCAGATCTTCATCCGGCGACTCCTCGACGGACGCGGGAGCGGGCGCTTCGGCCACGGCTGTCGCGGCACCGGCCGCGGTCGCGGAGTCGTCAGCGGTCTGCGGATCGCCACCGCTCGCGCTGCGGAGGTCCGCAGCCCAGCCACGCGCGGACTCGGCAAGCTTGAGGCTCGCGTCGGCCGTCGCGGCCCCGGCCTTGCGGGCGTAGGGCGCCGCCTTGTTCGCGGCCGTCGCGGTCAACTCGGCCGCACGCGCCGAGAGCTCACGGACCGTCGGACCGGCACGTTCGGCAAGATCGCCGGCGGCGATTCGCAGCGAGTCGAACATCGTCTCCGGCGTCTCGCGGGCGCTCCCCTTGCCGTTGCCGTTCGACTGACTCGTGTGTTCCGTGTGCTCGTCCATGGCGGGCCGTCTCCTCATCGTGGGCGCACATCCTCGCACGACTCGCCGAAGTCGGCACGAGCCACGGAGCGTGGTTGGTTAGAGGAGCGACTCGGGGTCGACGTCGACCGACCAGGGCGGCTCAAGCCCGCCCTCGAGCAGCGATGCCGGGTCGTCTCCACGGAGCACAACGTTCCAGCGCCAGCGATCCGCCCGGCGCGCAATGTACGCGGGCGCCGGCCCGATCACCGTCACTCGTGCACCCATTTCCTGGACGCGTTCACGGACGCGGTCGGCCATCGCGGCGGCCTCGCGCTCGGCGGCATCACGGTCCGGCAGTCCGACCGTGAGCTTCACCAAGCGACCGAAGGGGGGCGAGCCGAAGCGCTCGCGCAGGGCCAGCTCCGCAGCGTAGAACCGTCCCGCGTCCCCGGTCGCAACGGCCTGGATCGCGGGGTGGTCGGGCTGGTAGGTCTGCAGGATCGCCCGGCCGGGTCGGTCACCGCGTCCGGCACGGCCCACGGCCTGCGCGAGGAGCTGGTACGTCCGCTCGGCCGCGCGCTCATCGGGAAGGTTGAGCGCCACGTCGGACGACACCACGCCGACCAGCGTGACTCCGGGGATGTCGAGGCCCTTGGCGACCAGGCTCGTGCCGACGAGGACGTCGAGCGCCCCACCCGAGAACGCATCGATGACCCGGTCGGCGGCTCCGCGTCGCTCCACGATGTCCCGATCGAGACGTCCCACACGCAGCTCCGGAAAGGCCGCTCGGACCTCGCGCTCGACGCGTTCGGTGCCGCCGCCCAGGTAGCGGATGCGCGGCGAGCCGCAGTTCGGGCAGCGGGTCGCGAGCGGCGTCGCGCGGCCGCAATGGTGGCAGCGCAGCGTGATGCCGGCCTGGTGGTAGACGAGCGGCCGTTCACAATCGGGGCAGGCTTGGACGTGGCCGCAGTCGCGGCACAACACGACCGAGGCAGTCCCCCGCCGATTGAGGACCAGGATCGCCTGCTCGCCGGCCGTCGTCTCGAGACCCTCCAGCGCCTCGGACAGGCGGCGCGATAGAAGGCCGCGGTTGCCGGCCGCCAGCTCCTCCCGCAGGTCGACGACCTCAACGGCCGGCGGTGCGCCACTCAGCCGAGCAGGCAGCACCACTCGTCGATAGGCGCCGCGGGCGGCGTGACCCGCGCTGTCAACCGCGGGCGTCGCCGAGCCGAGGACGACCGCGGCGCCGGCCATCTGCGCGAGCTCGATGGCCGCGTCGCGTGCCTGGACTTTCGGCGTCCGGTCGCTCTTGTAGGCCGCCTCGTGCTCCTCGTCGACGATCACGAGGCCGATGTCGGCGAGCGGCGCGAGGACCGCCAGCCGCGTCCCGACGACGATCGACACCGCTCCCGCCCGGATCCGCCGCCATTCGTCGGCTCGCTCGCCTTCGCCGAGGCCCGAATGGACGAGCGCCATATCCGCGTCAAGGTCGGCACGCAGCCGGTCGACGAGCGGCGTCGCCAGCGCGATCTCGGGGACGAGCACGAGAACAGGCCGGCCGGCCTCGAGGGACGCGGCGATCGCCTCGACATAGATCGCGGTCTTGCCCCCGCCCGTCACGCCCTCGAGGAGGAGCGGGGTCGGGTCGCGGGCGACCAGCGCGGTCCGCACCGTTTCCACGGCCGCAACCTGCTCGTCGCTCAGCGTCGAGTCCACGGGCCGTGCGCCGCGACGTCCGGCGGGTCGCGCGGCCAGGGGCCGCCGCGGCCGCTCCCGGATCTTGGTCAGGGCAAGTCCTCGCCGGACCAGGCCCGCGATCGCCCCGCCGCCGTGGCGTCCCGACAGGTCCGGGCTGGGCAAACCGCTCGGCGGGGCGGTGGCCAGCTCGGCCAGGGCGTCCCGCTGGCGCGGGCCGAGCGGGCGTCCATCGACCGCGGCAGGGTCCGCTGCTGCCGCGCGTCCCGAATTCGGTCGGGAGGATCCAGCGTTCGAAGCGCGGCCCGGCCCCGGCCGTCGTCAGCGTCCAGTCCACGGTTACGACCCCGTCGGCCTCGAGCGCGCGGAGCCGCCGGAGCAGGCCCGCGCGACCCTCCGGCGCGGCGAGGTCCCGGGCGGGTCGCGGACCGGCCGCGAGCTGGTCGAGCAGATCGAGCGTCACCACGTCTGCGCCGCCGGTGCCGCCATCGGCGGCACTTGCCGGCGTCCGCTCGACGACCAGCTCGAGCCGTTCGAGCATCCGCGGCGGGAGCATCGCCCGGAGCACGAGCGCCGGCGCGACGAGATAGTGGCCGGCGATCCACCGCGCGAGCGCCAGCGACAGCGGTGGCAGCAACGGCCCGTCGGCTCGCACGCGCGCCGCCAACGGCTTCGCCTCGATCCCCTTGGGTTCGGTCGCGTCGCCCAGGACGACGGCCAGCGCCTGGCGGCGGCCGAACTCGACGATCACCGCCTCACCGGCCTCGACATCCACGAGCGCATCCGGCACCGCATACGTGTACGTCCGCATGCCACCGGCCCCCGCTGCGTCGATCGCCACCTCGACGAACCGGCCGGTCCCGCCGGACACCGCTTCGGCGGCCGGGGTCTCGAGGCCGAGCTCGAGCTCCACTCCTAGACCCGGACCCGACGCCCCGGGTGGTGGCGGTGCTCGTCGGCGATGATCTCCTCGATCCGGGCGGCGGTCGTCTCGACCTCGCCGGTCTCGTTCACGACGACGTGGTCGTAGTCCTCCTGGCGCGCCAGCTCGATCGCGGCGTTCGCCTGGCGCAGCTCGAGCTCGTCGGCGGTCTCGGTTGCGCGCGTGCGCAGTCGAGCGAAGAGTGTTTCGAGCGACGGCGGGATCACGAAGATGAGCAGCGCCTCCGTCACCTGCTCCTTCACGACCTGGGCGCCCTGGACGTCGATTACGAGGATCGCGTCGCGGCCCGACGCCAGCGCGTCCCGCACCGGCTGGCGGGGCGAGCCGTACCAGTTGCCGTGGACCTCGTTTGCCTCGAGGAACCCTCGCGCCGCACGCAACCGCAGGAAGTCCTCGCGGGACACGAAGTGGTAGTCGGCCCCGTCGACCTCGCCGTTGCGCGGTTGACGGGTCGTCACCGTGGTCACGTAGTGGCGGTCGCCGCTGTGGCCGGCCTCGGCCTCGCGACGACGCATGGCATCGATGATCGTGTCCTTGCCGACGCCGGACGGCCCCGAGATGACGGCCAGGATCGCCCCGGGGGCCCCCTCGATCGTGAAGTCCGGTCGTCCCGGGTCCTCCGAGACATCGATGCCGGCATACGGATCGAGGTTCCGGCCGTCGTGATCCGGCGGTCGAACGGTCATCGGCGTGCCTCCGCTGCCCGCATCCCCTCGAGCACCGCTTCGAGCTCCAGCGGGAGCGGCGCGGTTGCGCGGATGAGGTGGCCGTCGGTCGGCGACGCGAGCTCGAGCCGCCAGGCGTGGAGGAACAGCCGGTCGAGTCCGTCGGGGCCCCGGCGGGACGTCCCGGACCCGTACACGGGGTCGCCCGCCACCGGGTGACCGATCGCGTCGAGGTGCACGCGGATCTGGTGCGTCCGCCCGGTGACGAGGTCGAGCTCCAGCAGCGTCCAGCCATCGAATCGCTCGCGGACGCGATAGCCGGTGATCGACGGGCGCCCGTCGGGGACGACGGCCATCCGCGTGCGGTGCTTCGGGTCGCGCCCGATCGGCGCCTCGATCCGACCCACCGCTGCCGACACCGAGCCGTGGACCAGGGCCTGGTAGGTCTTGCGGATGCGGCGCGCCTTGAGTTGCGCCATGAGCGAGTGCTGCGCGCCGTCGTGGCGGGCGACCATCAGCAGCCCGCTCGTGTCGCGGTCCAGGCGGTGGACGATGCCGGGCCGCTGGACGCCGGCGATCCCGCCGTACTCGGCTCCACCGGCACGCCCGAGCAGGGCATTGACCACCGTGCCAGTCGCGTGGCCCGGGGACGGATGGACGACGAGGCCGGCGGGCTTGTCGACGATCAACAGGTCGTCGTCCTCGTACACCACGTTGAGTGCGATGTCCGGCTCGGGGGCCAGTTCGAGCGGCTCGACGGGCGGCACCTCGAGGCGCAGCTCCGTGCCCGGGTCCACGATCGCGTTTGCGCGCAGCGGCTGGCCGCCGGCTGTCAGCCGTCCCCCGGAGATGAGCTTCTGGACGTAGCTCCGGGAGAGCCCGGTTGCGTCGGCGACGATCCGGTCGGCGCGGCCCCGGCCACTGTCCGGGACGCGCACCGTGCGAACCCCGACGGCCGTGCCGCTCGACCGCTCAGCCATCGGCGCGGTCCCCTCCCGAGCCGCCGAGCGCAGGGAACAGCGCGAGCAGGATGAGCAGCAGGATCGCGACGCTGATTGCGCTGTCGGCCACGTTGAACGTGTAGAAGCGGAGGCCGCCGATCCCGGCGTCAACGAAATCGACGACGTAGCCATAGCGGATCCGGTCGATGAGATTGCCAATCGCGCCGCCGAGCAGCAGCCCCAGCGCGACCGACAGGACCACGCTCGGCTTCGATCGGGCGTGGTACGCGACGATCAGGCCGATCACCGCGAGGGACGCAATCGCCAGCACGATGGCGGAGCCCTGGAAGAGGCCGAACAGCCCGCCATCGTTCCGACCGTGGACGAGTCGCAACCAGTCGCCGACGACCTCGATCGCGCCGCCGGGCGCCACGTTGGCGACGAGCCATGCCTTCGACAGCTGGTCGACGACGACGACCGCGACTGGCGATGCCGAGGAACAGTCCCCAGCGGGTGGCCCGACGTTCGACGGTCGAGCCGGCGACGGCCATCACCGATCCTGACCGCCGGGCGCCCGCCGGCGCAGCCCGATCCGGGCGACGCCGCCCTCGAGCCGGACCTCGCCGCTGACGGCGTCGGCCGGCGGCTCACCCGGCACGAGCACGGCGAGCGTCTCGTCGGCGACGGCCCCGAGATGGTCTGAGACCGCACCATCCACCCCACCGATCCACAGGTCGATCCGGTCGTCCAGCTCGAGCGCCGCCTCACGTCGCAGGTCCTGGACCGCACGCTGGAGCTCGCGCGCGTCGCCTTCGGCGCGCAGGTCGGCCGTCAGCTCGGTGTCGAGGACCACGACAACCCCGTCGTGCTCGGCCACGGCAGTGCCCGGTCGCGGCGTCGCCTGGATCTCGACCTCGTCGAGCGCCAGCGTGACGCCCGCGAGCTGGACCGACCCGTCGGACAGGATCTCGAACGCGCCCGAACGGGCTGCGGCCATGACCGCCGGGATCGCCGGACCAAGGCGCTTTCCGATCCTGGGCAGGAGCGGCTTCACCCGTCGCTCGACCAGCGCCGATCCGTCGGCGATCACCTCGATGTCCTTGACATTGATCTCTTCGGCGAACAGCGCGAGCAGCTCGTCGCCGAGCGCGAGACCGCGCTCTGGGACCGCGATCCACGCCCGGCCGAGCGGCTGCCGCACGCGGATGCCCGCCTGGGCGCGCAGCGTCCGCGCCAGCTCGACGGCCTCGCGGACCGTGGCCATGGCACGCTCCAGTGGCTCGTCGCGGAATGGCGCAACCGCGTCGGCTGGCCACGCCGTCAGATGAACGCTGTCCGGCAGCGACGGCAGCACCGACACGATGAGGTTCTGGTACAAGCCCTCGGACAGGAACGGCAGGATCGGCGCCAGCGTTCGGCTCAGCACGACGAGCGCCGCGTGGAGCGTGGCGAACGCTGCGGCCTGGTCGGCGGGGTCGGCGCCCTGGCGCATGCGGTCACGCGAGCGGCGCAGGTACCACGTCGAGAGATCGTCGACGAAGGCGCTCAAGGCGCGGGTCGCCGCGACCGAGTCGTAGTCGTTGAGCTGATCGCCGACCTCCGCCGCCAGACCAGCCGAGCGCGACAGGATCCAGCGGTCGAGCACCGGCCACGATCCGGCCGCGACGGCCGCTTCGTCGATTCCCCGCTCGCGGAACCCAACCGGCGAGCCGTGCATACGTGACGAAGAACGCGTAGACGTTCCACAGGATCAGCAGCTCGCGGCGCGCGTCGTCGGCGGCGTGCCAGCCGAAGAGGATGTTCTCCTCCGGCCGCGCCTTGGAGTACATCCAGCGCATGACGTCGACACCCATGCGCTCGGCGGCCTCGTCGAACTCGATCGCATTGCCCCAGCTCTTGTGCATGGGCCGCCCGTCCTCGCCGAACAGCGTGGCGTAACCGAAGATCGTCCTGAACGGCTCCGTCCGCTTGAGGACCGTCGACATGGCGAGCATCGAATAGAACCAGTTACGGAACTGGCCCGGGAAGCTCTCGGTGATGAAGTCGGCCGGGAACCATTGCTGCCAGTACTCGGCGTCTTCGCGGAAGTGGAGCGTCGAGAACGGAACGATCCCGGCGTCGAGCCACGGGTTGCCGACGTCGGGGATCCGCGACATCGGCTCGCCACACGACGTGCAGGCGATCGCCACCGCATCCACGAACGGGCGATGCGGTGTATGGCCCTCGAGCGTCTCCCATCCCGAGATCGCGCGGTCCTTGAGCTCGTCGATTCCACCGATGACTTCGAAGGAGCCGCATGTGCGGCAGTCGTAGATCGGCAGCGCCAGGCCCCAGTAACGCTTCTTGCTGATCATCCAGTCGCTCATGTTCAGGAGCCAGTCGATCTCCCGGTCATGGCCGAACGACGGGATCCATCGGATGCGGTCGACGACGTCCATGATCTGGTAGCGGAGGCTGGCGTCGACCTCGTCGGGAGTCAGCTCCGAGCGCGGCTTGTCGTAGACCGGGCCCATCGAGATGTACCACTCGTCGACCGCGCGCCACAGCAGCGGCGTGCCGCACCGCCAGCAATGCGGGTAGCGATGCTGGTATGGCTCGAGGTGGTAGAACAGCCCTCTGCGTTCGAGGTCGTCGACGATCGCCTGAGCGACATTCGGGGCCTCCTTGCCGCTCAGCCACCCGAAACCGTCGAGATAGCGACCGTCCTCGTTGATCGCGACGATGATGGGCAACCCGAGTTGTTTGCCGAGCTGGAAGTCCTCCGCGCCGGCTCCGGTGGCGATGTGGACGATGCCGGTGCCCTCCTCCTCGCCGACGTCAGCCCACGGCACGACACGGTGCTCGTACGCGGCTTCCCCAAAGGTCCGCTGGACGGCTGGCAGGTCGTCAAAGGGACCCCGATAACGCCAGCCGACCAACTCGCTGCCGGCCTTCTCGTCCTCGACCGTGAACTCGCCAATGACGGCCGCTCGGAGGACACCTCGGCCGATCCAGAAGGACTCCTCACCCTGACGAACCCGCACGTAGCGCAGCTCGGGACCGACCGCCGCTGCGATGTTGGCAGCGAGCGTCCACGGGGTGGTCGTCCAGACGAGCAGCGACTCGCCGGGCCGGTCGACGAGCGGCAGCTTGATCGTCAGCCCAGGATCCTCGCGGTCCGCGTAGCCCTCGTTCATCTCCATCTGGGACAGGCCGGTGCCGCAGCGCGGGCACCACGGCATGGAGTCGAGGCCCTTGTAGATCCACCCCCGCTGGTGGCATTCGGCGAGGAAGCCCCAGATGAGGTCGTTGTTCTCGTTGCTGAACGTGAAGTAGCTGCCTCCGAGGTCCTTCGTGCCGAGTCGCCCGATGAGCATCTCGACCGTGTCGGTCACGGGGCCGTCCACGCCCTGGATCGTGGCCTGCTGCATCGGGTCCTCCGCGAGCAGGTCACGCAGCCGGCGGAGCTCGTCCGGATCGTTCCAATCCATCCACATCCCGAGACGGATGCTCTGCTCGGTCTGGCGCGCCGCGTAGGTCAGGACCCGCTGCTTGCAGAGCGACACGAACTCGGCGAGGCCGAATGCTTCGATGTCCCGCTTCGAGGTGAACCCGAGGTCGCGTTCGACGTTGACCTCGACCCACAGGCCCTGGCAGTCGAAGCCGTTCTGGAAGCGCTGGTCGCGCCCCAGCATGACGTTGAAGCGCTGGTAGAGGTCCTTGTAGGTGCGGCCCCAGGCGTGGTGCACACCCATCGGGTTGTTGGCGGTGATCGGGCCGTCGAGGAAGCTCCAGCGCGGGCCCCCGGCCAGCTGCGCGCGCAGCCGTGCGAATGTCCGCCGCTCCTGCCACAGCGCCAGGACCCCATGCTCCAGTTCGACGAGATCCTGTTTGGGGTCGATGGGACGGAACATGCAACCTCGAGCGTGGACCGGGCAGACAGCCGGCGTCGCGACGCCCGTCACCGCGCCCTCAGGCAGGTTCCGATATCCTACCCGCGATGCACCGTCAGCAGGGCGCGCGGCCGCGCGCCAAGTCCGCGTTTGCGGCCGCCTTCCTTTCCCTGATCTTTCCCGGACTCGGGCAGGCCTACGTTGGCGCCTGGTACCGGGCGCTGGGATTCGCCGCAGGGCCGATCCTGATCTTCGCCCTGACCGGCGGGTTCCTCCTGCGGATGGATCGGCAGGAGCTCGTCACGCTGGTCGTGAACCCAACCGTGCTGACGTCCGTCTTCGTGCTGAACATCATCGCTCTGCTTTACCGCCTCGTCGCGATCGTCGACGCGTACCGGGTGACGACGTACCTCAACGCACACGCCGCCTCGGGCGACGGCCGGCTTGGGCCCGCCCGCCTGCCGTTGAACCCGCTGTCCGTCGCCGGGCTGATCGCGATCGTGCTGGTCATGACCGGCACGCACGTGGCGGTCGCTCGCTACGACATGCTGGCGATGGACCTGTTCGAGGGTGGCTGCATCTTCATCGGCGAGGAGCAGGGCGAGGCGGCCTGCGAGGTCGACGAGTCACCGTCGCCCTCGTCCTCCCCGGAGAACTCCCCCGACGTCAGCCGGGCGCCGGCCAGCGTGGCCCCGTCGCCCACCGCCGAGCCCAGCCCGGTCGGGTCCGCGCTGCCGAACGTCTGTCATCCCGCCCTGGGACGGCAAGAAGCGTCTCAACATCCTGCTGATCGGCAGCGACCAGCGCCCGAACGAGGGCTTCTACAACACCGACACCTTGATCGTGGTGTCGATCGACCCGGAGACGAAGAAGGTCGCGATGTTCAGCCTCCCGCGCGACGTGGTCGACGTGCCGATCCCGAGCGGTCCCGCCCGACGCCTGTTCGGCAGCGTGTACGCCGGCAAGATCAACAGCTGGTTCGGGGCGGTCCGGAATCGCTCGGACCTCTTCCCGGGCAACAGCCGCACGCGCGGCTACAACGGCCTCAAGGCGATCCTCGGGGAGCTGTACGGGCTCGACATCAAGTACTTCGTCGAGGTCAACTTCGAGGGCTTCAAGAAGGTCGTCGACGCGATCGGCGGGGTCACGGTCAACGTCCAGGTCCCGGTCGCCGACGACCAGTACCCCGGCGAGCGGGGGACGTCGCGTCTGTACATCCCGAGCGGCCTGCAGCACATGAACGGCTCGCAGGCGCTCCGCTACGCGCGCTCGCGGCACACGTCCGACGACTTCGATCGCGGCGCCCGCCAGCAGCGCCTGCTCATGGCGATGCGTGAGCAGGTCAATCCGATCGAGCTCATCCCGCGGCTCGAGGAACTGACGACCGCGCTCAAGAAGGCCGTTCGAACCGACATCCCGCCCTCGGAGATCCCGAAGCTGCTCGGACTCGCGTCCGAGGTCGACACCCGCAACATCCGTTCGTACGTCTTCGCACCGCCGCTGTACGGCACGCAGGTGCTCAACAGCCCGCGCGGCTACATCATCCTGCCCGACGTGTCCAAGATCCGGGACACGCTCGACCGTGCGTTCCGGGGCAACCCCGCCAACGAGGAGCGCCGCCAGAAGCTCGCCCAGGAGGGTGCGCGAGTGTGGGTGCTCAACGGGACCAGCAGTGACGGCCGTGGGTCGAAGCTCGCCGGCTTCCTGGCATACCAGGGCCTGGCGGCCTCGGCGCCGCGCCAGCGTCCTGACGGGGCGGTGCCCGCCCACACGCGGATCGTCCTCTACAACGCGACGAAGGAGCAGTTCCCGGCCGCGGTCAACTACCTCGAGAAGACGTTCGACGTCGAAGTGAAGACGGAGACGGATCCGAGCGTCAGCGCGGACTTCGTGATCACGATCGGCAAGGACACGCCGGCGCTGGCTCCCCCGATCTAGGGGTAGGTCGGAACTGGGAGCGGCCGCCTGACGCTCCGAGGTCCAAGGCGGAGCTCCGCGACGCGCGATTGGCCCGAGGATCTACTCGATCGGAGTCAGCCAGTGGCTGTATTCCGGCAGCCGGCCGCGGACCGCGTCGAAGTAGCGCTCACGGATCAGCGACGAGATCGGGCCGATCGCGCCCGAGCCGACCTTGCGATGGTCGACCTCGATCACCGGTGAGACCTGGACGCCGGTGCCGCACAGCAGCACCTCGTCGGCGATATACAGCTCCGAGCGATCGATCGACCGTGTCTCGTACGGGATGCCCTCGTTCTTGAGGATCTCGAAGAGCGCCTTGCGGGTCACCCCCTCGAGCAGGTCGTCGCTGACCGGTGGGGTGAAGGCGACGCCGTCGCGGACCATGAACAGGTTTGCCGCCGAGGCCTCGTTGACGTGCCCGTCAAGCGTGAGCACGACGGCCTCGTCGAAGCCGTTCAGCTCGGCTTCGGACTTCTGGAAAGCCATGTTCACGTAACCGCCGACGATCTTGCCGCGGGCGGGCAAGGCGTCATCCGGGTTGCGCCGCCACGACGAGGTCATCACGCGCACGCCGTTCTCGGTGTCGATGTAGTTCCCGAAGGGGACTGCCACGATGTACAGCTCGTGGGCGAGTTCGTGAAGGCGGACGCCGATCGCACGCGTCGACTTGTAGAAGGACGGGCGGATGTAGGCATCGGAGCGGAAGCCGTTGCGCCGGACCGTGTCGACGATCAGCCCGATCAGCTCGTCGACCGACGGGATGTCGTCCATCAACAGGATTCGGCACGACTGGCGGATGCGCTCGACGTGCTCACGCATCTTCAACCCGTACAGCCGCTGCTGGTCCTCGTTCCAGTAGGCGCGGATCCCCTCGAACGTGGCGGTCCCGTACATGAAGGCGTGGGTCATGATGCTGACCTTCGCCTCGCGCATCGGGACGAACTGGCCCTCGAAGTAGCAGATCAGCTCGTCGAGATCGCCCGGCTTCGGCGCATGGTGGGTCGACGGCGCGGCGGCGTCGGACGACTTCTCGGTCAGCATCCGGATGCGACCTCCTTGAGCGTGGTGGCCGAGTATAGCAGCGGCTCCACGCACAACCGCCCTCGTCCGAAGGTCCCGGTGCGGCCCTCAGCCGAAGGCAAGAGCGGCGAGGATGCTGATCCCGATGACCGCCAGGATCGCCACAGAGATCGCGGCCATGAGCGGCTCGCCGCGCCGGAAGAAGCCGATCGCGGCGCCGACGACGCGGCTCAGCGGCGTGGCGATGACGGCGAGCAATCCAAGCCACAGGAATCCCGCCGGCTCGAGCGCGCGAATATCCGGGATGAGCTCGGACGGGTCGAACGGCGGCCCGCCTGCCAGCGGCGAGATGCCCGCCGAAGGAGCATCAGGACGACGCCGATCCCGAGGAGTCCGACGGCAACATAGGTGACGGCGGTCAGCAACCGGCCGAGGCGCCGCTCGAAGGCCGGGGCGCGACTCGGCTGCCCGCTCACCCGACCGCCTCCAGGAACATCTGCAGCGCAGTCCACAGCAGGACGGCGACGAACAGCAGGTTGAGCAGGCGCAGCTCGATCCGGTGCGCGACCCGCGAACCGACGCTCGCGCCCACGAAGACGCCGATCGCGACAGGTCCGGCGACGTATGGATCGATCTCGCCGCGCAGCAGGTAGATGACTGCGCTCGCGGCTGCGGTGACGCCGATCATCAGGTTGCTCGTGGCGGTCGCCACGCGCAGCGGCACGCCCATCCCGACGTGCATCAGCGGCACCTTGATGATGCCCGCCGCCGATGCCGAGCATGGCGCTGACCACGCCGGCCCCGGTCGAGCCGGCGACTCCGCGACCGAGGTTGCGCACGGCGTAGGCGTCGCCCGACAGCCGTTGGAGCGCGACCGACCGAAACAGGGCCAGGTCGCCGGACGGCAGCGGCTCGACGTGACGGTCGTCCGCGACGTCGAGGTCGGGCGGCAATTGGGCGCCGTCGTCGGGCGCAGGCTCGCGGGCTCGCAGCATCGTGATGGCCACGTAGACGAGGAGACCCGAGAACAGGAACGCCAGGAGTCGCTCGTCGACGAGGAACGCGATGAGACCGCCGACGAGGGCGCCGACGGCCGTGAACAGCTCGAGGGTCATCCCGAGGCGCAGGTTCGCGAGGTTGCGCTCGAGGTAGACGCCGGCCGCGGCGCTGCTCGTGACGATCACCGAAACCAGCGAGACGCCGACCGCGGCACGCAGGTCGAGGCCGAAGACGAGCGTCAGCATCGGGACGAGGAGGACGCCCCCGCCAAGGCCCAGGAGCGAGCCGAACCCGCCGGCGGCCGAGCCGCCGGCGAGGAGCCAGAGCGCCTCGATCACCGAAGGAAGGCTATCGAGGCCCGCGGACTATGGGCGCAGGTGCTGGGGCGCGTACGGAAGCAGCGCCACGTGTCGCGCCCGCTTGAGGGCGACGGCCAGCTCGCGCTGGTGTCCGGCGCACGTGCCGGTCTTGCGACGCGGCTCGATCTTTGCGCGCTCGGACAGGTAGCGGCGGAGGCGGTTGACCTCCTTGTAGTCGATCACGGCGGTCTTGTCCGCACAGAAGGCGCAGACCTTGCGGCGGCGCCGATCGCGGTAGAAGTCGTCGCGCTTGCGGGAGCGAGCGGGAGGCATGGGTTCAGGTTCTCCTGGTCAGGTCAGAAGGGAAGGTCGTCGAAGTCGCCCGGATCGGGCTCGCGGGTCGGGCTCGCGGCGGGCACGGTCTGGCCGCTGCCGTAGCCCTGTCCCGACTGGCCTCCGAAGCTGCCGTCCTCGTCGCGCGGCTTGCGTTCGAGGTTGACGATGCTGTCGGCGGTGATCTCGAGGGCGGTGCGCTTCTGGCCATCGCGACCTTCGAACTCGCGGGTTTTGAAGCGCCCCTCGACGAACACCTTGTTGCCCTTGCGCAGGCTCTCGGCCATGCGCTCGGCGCGGTCACCCCAGACGCTGACGCGGAACCAGTCGGTCTCCTCGATCCACTCGCCGGTCTGCTGGTTCTTGGTGCTCTGGTTGACCGCGACGTTGAACTGGGTCACGGCCCGGCCGTTGGGCGTGTAGCGCATCTCGGGATCCGAACCGAGGTTCCCGATGATCATTACCTTGCACAGTGCCATCGTGTCGGTCCCTCGTCAGTCGATGGCGGCAGGAGCCGCCTCGCTCTCGGATTCGTCGATCCGCTCGCGTCCGTCGTCCTCGTCCTCTTCCTCGTCGACGCCCGATGGAAGGTCGCGCTCCTCACCGGCTTCTTCCTCCTCGCCGTCGCGACGGGAGGGCCGAGTGGGTCGCTCGACGCGGGTCACCAGGTGGCGCAGGACTTCCTCGGTGATGAGGAGTCCGCGCTCCAGCTCGGTGACGGCCTCACCCGGGGCATCGAAGAGGATGATGTGGTACGAGCCCTCGCGGTGCCGGTCGATCGCGTACGCAAGGCGGCGTCGGCCCCAGGGCGCGACCTTCACGATCTGGCCGCCCGAGGCGACGATCTGGCGAGTGGTGCGGTCGATGACCGCCTGGCTTCGGTCATCCGCGACATCGGGGCGGATGACGAGCATGAGTTCGTAGCGGCGCATGCGCGCAGGACACTCCTTCCTGTGGGTATGCCCCGTTGACGGCGATCCGGCACGGAGCGGAAAGGAAACGGCGGCGAGTCTACCACGAGTCCCGGTTCGGACCGGGTCCGGCGAAACGCGTCCGATGTATTCTCTCCGACGGTCAGCCCACGAACGCGTGTCATCAATGCCCCGGAGGGATCGTTGCCCGCAGCCCGCATCCTGCTCGTCGACGCCGATACCGACGCCACGTCCCAGATCCTGAACATCCTGGCCGGCGTCGGGTACACCGTCACGACCATCGCCGATGCCGCCGACGCCCTCACCCACGTCGGCGAGCACCAGCTCGTCATCGTCGACGTCGTCGAGGGGAAGAAGTCGGCGGTCGAGTTCACTGCCGAGATCCGGGGCACGCCGGCGCTGGCCCGCATCCCCGTCCTGTGCGTGAGCCAGACCGACGAGGTCGAGGAGCGCATCGGGTTCCTCGAGGCCGGCGCGGACGACGTCGTCGCGAAGCCGGTCGACGCGCGCGAGCTGGAAGCCCGGATCGAGGCGCTGCTGCTGCGCTTCCAGCGGTCCCGCGACGTCACGCCGGCGACACCAGGCGACGGCGTGGTCATGACCGCGCCACGCCGCATCGTCACGGTGTTCAGCCCGAAGGGCGGGGTCGGGACGACGATGATCGCGACCAACATCGCGCTCGTGGCCGCCGGCCAGCGGCCCGACCGGGTCGTCCTGCTCGACCTCGACCTGCAGTTCGGGGGCGTCGCCCCGCAGCTCGACATCGAGCCGAAGCAGACGCTGGCGGACGTCGCACGAGACGCGTCGGCGCTGAAGGCATCGGAGCTGCTGCGCGGGTACGCCGTCAAGCACGGCACGGGGCTGCACGTGCTGTGCGCCCCACCGACGCCGGAGCTCGCGGAGCTCGTCACGCCGGACGCCGTCAAGAACATCCTTGCCACGCTGGTCAATGGCTACGACCACGTGATCGTCGATGCCGGATCGGTGCTCGACGAGCGCACGATGCTGGCCCTCGAGTCGGCGGACACGGTCGTGATCCCGGTCTACCCGGAGATCCCGGCGCTGAAGTCCGTGCATTCGCTGCTCGACTTCCTCAACGAGGCCGGGACGCTCGGCTCGAAGGCCGTGTTCGTGCTCAACAACGCCTTCGCACGGGAAATCCTGAAGCCGCGCGACATCGAGCACGCCCTCGGCACGAAGATCGTCTTCGACCTGCCGTACGACCCGTTCCTGTACCTCAAGGCCGTGAACGAGGGCGTGCCGATCGTCCTCGGCGCGGCCGGCTCGCCTCCGGCGGAGCAGCTCGTGAAGTTGGCGGGCTCGGTCTTCGGCCAGGACGGATTCACGCTCCCGCCTGCCGAACCCGAACGCCGCCGCCTGTTCGGGGGCCTGCGCCGCCGCAGCTGACCGGTGAAGTCACAGTCCCCATCGGGGCGGGCGCGCCTCGGCGGTATCGGTCCTCGCGGTTTCTGGCGCTCGTCCTCTTCGTGGCCGGCCTCGGAATCGGCGAGCACGGTCAGCGGACCCGAGCCGTCCGCGGCAGCCGTCCTGCCCAGCAGGTCGCCGGCTTCCCCAACGCGCGCGCCGAGTGCCGGCGATCCCCCGCCAGATCGACCCTGCCCACGCCGTTCATCCCGGAGGAGACCCCGACCCCGGCGCCCACGGACAAGCCCGACATCGCGAAGGGACCGACGAACCGTGTCGCGACGCGGGTGGTCGTGCCCGAGCTCGGGATCGACCTGCCGGTCACGCATCAGAAGGGCAGTTACCCGTCGTGTGACGTGGCGATGTACCTCCCGCGGTTCGACCAGCCAGGCCAGGGCGGACCCGTGTACCTGTACGCACACGCGCGTCGAGGCATGTTCCTCGAGTTGCTCGAGCAATCGCAGCGGCGCAACGGCGACGCGATGCTGGGCATGGAGGTCCACGTCTACACCGGCGACAACGTGCGCTTCCGCTACAAGATCACCCGGGTGCGCCGGCACGCGCGCGACTTCGGGCCGGTCTACGCGGCGCGCGGCGAGACCGTCTGGCTGCAGACGTCCGAAGGCCCGAACGCCTCGTACCCGAAGCTGCAGGTCGCGGGCAAGCTGGTCGGGCGCAAGCAGGTGAGCCACGCCGAGGCACATCCGAAGCCCCACCCGCGGAGCTGCTGAGCCGGGCAGCGTTGCAGGCCCATCTCCCTCCAGCGACCGGACGTGTGGACAACGTGGGGACAAGCGCCCGTTAGTGCACGAGCGGTCGGTGCGAGCTATCCACCGCTGCAATGCCGCTGCAATGTGCGCTGGCCGGGCGCTGGCTTCCGCCTCGCAGCTAAGCGCGCAGCGAAGCGCCATCCGCTAGCGTCCGATCACCGTCGGCAGCAACCCGCCGCGGACCGCAGGTCCGGAAGGAAGGTGGGTTGAGACCATGGTCATCGCACGGAGGTCGCGCGCCGCTGTCGTGCTCTCGTTGCTCGTGTCCGGGGTGGTGCTGTCGTCGAGCGCCGCCTCGGCCGGCGCCCCGGATCGCCGGCCCGGCGCTGCCCAGGGGCGCGACGGACATCACGGACACGGCGAAGGGACAGAAGCTGATCCGCGAGGCGACAGGCGCGCTACGCCGAAGGCGGCCACAAGGCGGGCGAATTGCGCGCCGTCAAGGACGCGACCGGGATCGTGATCGCACCCGTCGACACGACGTTCGAGACGTACACGGCCACCCTCGAGGACGGGAGCCAGGTCCCGGCGCTCGCGCCGGTTACGGCCGAGGATCCGGCGTGGGTCCACGAGGACGCGGCGGCCCGCGAAGTCGCCGCGCTCGCCGCGACCAACGTGGACGTTCGTCACGCAACCACTGCTTCACCCAGATCAGCGACACGTGGTCCGTCCTCGACCATTGCTACTACAAGTTCAAGCTCGCCAACGACGGCTCGAGCTCATATGACTGGTACGCCCTGCAGCGGTACGGGACGGCGCACCGCAACTCGCCGTGGGTGCTCGACCTCGCACGGCTCCGGGCCTATCGGAGCGGCGGCTCGTCTCAGTCGTGGGCAGACTGGAATCCTCGCGTCGACTGGTACGGAGGCAACTGTTCAACGACGAGCATCGGAATTTCTACGCCCGTCGGCGGCATCTCGAAGTCGTTCGAGCGCTGCCCGGACCAGGTGACCTTCAGCAAGTCCGCGAATGGATCGCAACCGGACTACACGCAAACGTGGTTCGGGCTCGGAACCCGCGGCAACCGGGAGTTGAACTTCGAGATCGCCGTGCGCGTCGCCCAGGGCGGCACGGCCTCCTTCGCGATGCCGGCTGCTGTCCAGGGCAGCCCGTACTAGGAATGGCGACGCCCGGCGGGATCCCGCTCGTTGCAATCGCCGTCGTCGTCCTGGCCTGCTCCTCGGGCGCGCCTCCGGCCGGAACGATTCCGACGGTCGGGGAAGCGCGCGGTTTCCTCGATCAGGTCGTCGCGCTCGCCCAGGCGGGTGATTTCGACGGCCTTTGTGCCGTCGGTGACGGGAACTGCAGGCGACACCTTGAGGATGCCGGGAGGGACGCCGTCCCTCCCGGTCCTCCGACGATCGTCATGACGGAGACCATCCCCACAACCTCCGCAGGAGGGCAGCGTTCGTTTGGTGGCATGGTCTTGGTTCTGTGCGGCATCAATGGGCACGGCGACCACTACGACTCGGAGATGTTGGTCTTCCACGATGGCAACGGGCTTCGCGCGATCAACCCTGTCTACTGGGGACGGACGAGGATCGCCGGAAGCCCCGCGACAGAGGAGCGGATCGCGCCGCCGGTTATGTGCTGATCCGTGCCAGAACGGCTGGAAACCAGCCAACGGGCCCGCGACGACACGATCTCGAAAGGATTCGGCGACGGCTGGCAATTGCGAAAACCGCTATTGACGGATCTACATTGGCGATCCAACGGTGGGGCCCGTCCTTGCGACGGTGGGGGTGGTCTCACCGTTGTTCTTGCATAGCGCCTGACGCGCGGTAGGTGAATACTCGTACGTCTCGGGCCTCGACCCCCTTGACGGCCGAGACGGACGTGCTTAAATCGCGGAGTCGCAGCCGCCCCCACCCCGTCGCGATTGGGAGCGATCCTCATGTCACAGGTGTCAGAGACGCTTGCAGCATGGCGCGAGGCCGAGCGCCGACTCGAGGCCTGCGAAGATCCCGACGAGGTGCGCGCACTCGGCGCCGAGGTCGAGCGGCTTCACGAGGCGTATCGGCGAACCGTCGATCTGTCCAGCCAGGACGTGCATGGCCACGGAGAGCCCTCGAACACGCGGGGCAAGCCAACGCCCTAGCGGCAGTTGCGCGCACAAACACCGGTCGGCACGGTGTACGCCAAATAGCGGTGATGCGACGATCTTGCTCGAGCGGACTCGAGCCGCCGACAACGCACGAATCCTGCCCGAGTGGCCCGCGCGCGTCCGTTTGGCCCCCCTGAGCGGTCGTACCGCGGGCCCTACCTGAACGGCGTCGTTGATGAAGACCGGGACTGCCTAACGAAACGCCGGACGCGACGTTGTACACAGTGAGGCCCTACCGCGAGGGGGTACGAGGGGGACAGGTCGCGGTGGGGTTTCGCCATTCCCGTGACCGGCTCGACAGCACGGGTATGGTGAGCGAGGCTCCCGCCCACAGTCGCTGCCAGACGGCGACCGTTCGAGGGGTTGTCGGCGTCGCGCGTTCCAGGGCCGCGCCCGACGGTCGTTCCCGGGACCCTGCCGCCGGGGCCCGCGCACGTCCGTCCTAACCCCCCAGGAGGTTCGCGCTGCGGGCCCCGACCCGATTCCGCCCTGAACGGAGCGCACTTCCGCGGCACGACTGTTTGCGATACCCCCGACCAGAGGATCGTTCCCGCGGCGGTGATTGTCGCGGGGCTTCCAGCTCGATCGCGGGCAGCGTTGTCAACCTTGGACACGAGGTCGGCGAGCTGCACGCCGGACGCAATCGAAACCGGGCGCATTGATGGCCTTCTTTGACTCCGTCCAGCCGAGAGTGCAGCGAGTGTCTCGAGGAGGACGTCACCCATGGCGAAGCGCGAACTCAGCGACACCGGTATGAACAAGCGGAATGTCCGTCGCGACGAGCGCGGCCGCTTCCTCTCGACGAAGAGGCAGGGCGAGCAGGAATCGGCGACAAGGAATATGCGGTCGGGAAACCGACCCATGGAACGATCGGTCGCCGTGGCCGCGGGCCTGATCGCGATTACTGCGGGTGTCGTGATAATGTCCGCGACCTTGATGCGCCGGACGCGCTGATCCATCGCTCCAGGTCCCACCTGCCTTACCCCAAGGGCCGTTCGCGCTGCGGGTCCCCGACCAGCGACCAGCCACGCCGTCGCCTCGGCTGTGGAGAGTCGGGACCCCGCGGCAGCGATACCGCGAGGTCCCGTACCCCCAGAGGATGCGGTTTTGTGTGCGCCGCCTAGCGGCTGAGCTGGGCCCGGATCGCGCCGGGTTGGAAGTCGGTGTTATGGACATTCACGTAGTAGGCGGACGGGTCGGTGAGGATCGCGACGAGCAACTCACGATCGGCCGAGACGCACCCCGAGGACATTCCCGTCGTGGGAGCAGTCAACGGGATGACAACGGGGCCGGGCACGCCGACCGGCGCGATGTGGATATGCGCCGCATTGGCAGGAGCGATGTTCTGGACCTCGAGGACGTAGCACAGTTCCTCCTGGCCCGGGTTGATCCAGAACGAGGCCGTGCCCGTGCCGTCGGGATCACCGGGCCCAGGCGCTTCCTGGGCGCCGGTCATCTCCACGACGATCGGCCGACCACCAGCCGCCACTGTGGCCGCCGAGGTAGCCATCAGGATTGCCACTCCGAGGATGACGAGGATCGAGCGCGTGGTTCGCATGGGGCTGACCTCCACGTTCCGACGACCGTGGCGCCCGCGGGTCTGGCGCGTAGACGGTCGCCACATGGAGTGATACCCGGAATCGGCTGCCCGGGATACGTTCCGCTGTCAGCTCCGGCTTGCAATTGGCTGCCGGGCGGCGATCACTGGTGCCCCTCCTGAACGCGCGAGGTCTATTCTGCTGGGCTACCGGGCTCAAGCCGGCGACGTCACGTCGGGTCGGATGGCGTATTCCACTCGCTCGAACGGCCACGCCTCATCAAGCCAATCAGTGACGGCCCGATAGAGGACCGAGTCGAGGCGTGCGTCGGCCGCCCGGACCCAGGACCGAAGGCGAGCGTCGTAGTCAGCCCGATCAGTCGGGTAGATGTAGACGCATCCGATCACGGTGGCACGGTCCTGATCCGGGGCGAGCACGGTGTAGGTGAAACCCGCCCGCGCCGCGAAGTCCCGGGCATGGCGGACCAGGTCGCGAAGGTTTTCCTCGAGCGTCATCGGGTAGGGCCAGGAGAGGCCCGCCCAGCCTGGAGTCGAGCGGACATGGTCGATGCTCGAACTCCACGCCGCATAGTCAGAGACGTTGTGCTCGGGGCCGAGGGGCCGCAGCCGGAAGGCCACGTGGTCAAGGCCGACGGGCGGGTCAAACAAGGCGGGGACGAACTCCGTCACGGAGGCCCCACCATCCCCGTCAGCTCGTCATCGTCAGTCCCCGTGATCGTCTCGGGGTACTTGCTGCGTCCGGGGTGCGGGCCACGCGCTGTGTACGTCCAGCGCCCCGGTTCCGTGATCGCAGGACGTCGGACAAGGGCCCAGCGATCTGGGAGTAGCGCCAGGACGTCGCGGGCGGCGCGCTCGCGCTTCGCCGGATCGGTCATGGCCGACAGGGTACGGCCCCGACCGTGGGCCGGGGCCGAATTCAAGTCGACGGCTAGGACTAGGCGCTAACTGATCGTCAGGACGACACACACTGCGTGAAAAACGCCTCGATGCTGATGACGCCATGACACGCCGCGCCGTTGAGCTGCGCCTGTTCGGGAATGGCGAAGTTTGGTCCCACGATGAACGTGCTGATATCCGCCACGGCATCACCATCGAAGTCGAACCCCAGCAGGCCCGAGAAGCCTTCGCCCGTGTCGGGGTCGACGAGACCTTGGTCGATGCGATGCTGCAGGCCGTTCGAGATCCAGACGATCGCTCCGGTGTTGTTGTCGATGACGACCTGAACGCCCGCCGCCTGGTTCTTGCTGGCATTCATGCAATGGTTCGCCCACACGGGTCCGGCCGCGATGAGGGCCGCGGCCGTCAAGGCGACGACTCCCAACGAGACTCGACGAAGCGTCTTGATCATGGGCACGCCCACCCCTGCCTTTCTGGGCGCAAGCACGCCCGAGACCAGGCGGCTCGGTCTCGCCATTGGCCCAGCGCGACGGGGCGACCGTAACGGGTCGTCGCGCTGTTGGGAAACGTCCCCCGCGCGGCTCCGGTGCCCTCCTCCTGGTCGCGGAAGTCTAACCGCCCAGGCGACCAGAATCTAGCCGGGATGTGATCACTGGACGCGCCGCGACTCCGGTCGCCGTCCATCTCGCCGTCACGACGGAGCGAACGCGCGGAGTCGGGGCGGGTGAGGCTGCCGGTGCACGCTTAGCCGCGGCTCCCACCTTCCGCGCAGGCAGCAAACTACGGCGAGCCGTTCTGCACTTGTCAGGGGTCGGTCCATGGTCAGGGTCGCTCGCCGAGTCGGTATCGCCCTCGGCTCGTTCGTTATCGCGGCTCGCGATCTCGCTTGTGGCTCGGTGGCTGTTCGGCTCCGGCAACTTCCTCGTCTGGGTGATCGCCACGGTCGTCGGTGCTGGTGTCTACCTCGAGATCCTGCGGCGAGACCGGCGCGTCGGCTAGCTCAGCTAGCTAGCGGTCGGCCCTTAGCTGCGGCTTATTTCCGGCCTCGTCAGTCGGACGGCCAAGTCCGCCATGGCGGCCAGCTCGGACCCACCGGTCCCGGTGATCCTCCCGGGTGCCATCCTTCTTCCAGGATGGGGTCCACGCGCTGTATACGTCCATCGTCCGGTTTCGGGGTCGACGAACGTCGGTCCGACTGTCCAGCGGTCCGGGAGCAGGGCGAGAACGACAAGCGCGGCACGCTCGCGCTTGGCGGGATCAGTCATGGCGGCAATTCCCTCGCCAGGTTGACCATCAACCTCGCGATCCGCCTGTCAGGAGTTCGTGCAAAGCCACGCAGAGGGCGCATGAGCCGTCGGGCTGCCCGAACGGATCGTACGTATGGTCACAGGGTTGATGGCCATCCTCGGCCAGCCTCGCGACGTGCGCGAGCGCGTCGAGGTAAGGGTTTGTCGGACTTGGTTCCTCAGAAGTACCGAGATGGACCGTGATCGTTACAGTCCCCCCGCTCGGGACGCGTAGGTGGAAGAAGTCCTCCGCTGGCTTTACATCGTTCGATGGCCCCTTCCACTCGGCGACCGCCACCGGAACGATCAGCTCTGTGCCGCCACGCAACGTGAACTGAGCTGTCGCGGGTGCCGGCGCCAAGTCGTCGAGCACCTGAGATCGACGGGAGTCGTACTCGTCACTGGTGATCAGTTCTTTGTCGAGAAGGGTTTTCAGCATCTCGAGCGTTTCGATCGGGCTGGTCATCGTGGGACTCCGTGATTGGGCAGGGTTACGGCCCCGGCGAGGAGGAGCCGGGGCCGCGGTGATTTGCGATGTGAGGAGGGTCACGGCCCCGGCCGGGGATAGGACGGAACCGCGATAAGAGCCTGATCCGCCTGGGAGCAAGTTCCTACGCCTCAACCGTGCAGAAACGCGCGCCGACGATTGCCGCCTTTGGGCAATTACGAAACGGCGGCTGGAACATTGGCTGCGGGGGCGAGACCCTACCGCGAGGGTCCGAGGGAGACCAGCGCGGTGGGGTTTCGTCATGTCAAAACGGACGTATAGGAAACGGCCTACTGAAATGACCCCGCTCGTAACTGGTATTGAGCGGGGTCTTTGTTGTGCCAGGCGGACGTTACGGGCGGCCGACTCCGTCCGGCGCACCAGCGCCTTCGGGGGGACCGGGGTCATCGGGGACGCCTGGCTCGACTGGCTTTCCTGCGCCCTCAGGCTTGCCCACGTCGTCGGGCTTGCCGGCACCGTCGGGCTTGCCGGCATCGTCGGGCTTGCCGGCATCGTCGGGCTTGCCGACGTCGGCAGGCTTGTACTCAGCGGCGGTGGCCTGGCCGTGGTTGTCCTTGGCGACGGCTGAGACGTCTGCACCGTGGTTCGTGTCGGGCGTCGTGTCCTCGGCCTTCGCGGCTTCCGACACCGCCGCACCGTGGGCGGCGGCCTCGGCTGCCTGGGCGGTGTTCACGATGAGATCGATGACCGCCTCGATGGCGTCAGGCAGGCTGGCCGGGCGGGCGGGCAACGTGCGATCCGCGTGTTCGGCGGCCCGTTCGAGACCTGGGCCGGCCTCGTCGGGGAGCGGATTGAGGCGAGGACGGCACCGGTGGTCGAGGCAAGGAGGCCGGCGGCCAACGGGACGGCTAGGCGTTTCATAGGCCACACGTCGGGCAGATTGGGGTGTCTGTCGTCCCTGGGACAAACGACTCGTCCGGCCGCGTGTTCATGGCGGACAGGCTACGGCCCCGGCTGGAACCGGGGCCCACTACTGACTTTGTGGTGCCGGAGCCGAGATTCGAACTCGGATTCCCTTGCGGGAGGCCGATTTTAAGTCCCGCCGATACCGTCCGCGGACGTCCGTCACCGCCGGTTCTGCGCACGAATCGGCGAGCCGCTCGGGACGAGAATCCGGGTATGTCCGTCGGCGCTGCTACCAGCGTTGCTACCACTCCGACTCCCCGCCCTACCATCAGCCCGTGTCTAGGCGCTCGACTCCTGACCGCATCTACAACGCCCGACGCGCTGCCGTCCTTAGCCGGCTCACCCAGGTGCACCGCCTGTCCGAGCAACGCGCCGAGGCGCTCGTAGCGGCGTGGGAGGCCGAGAACGAGTCGCGCGGGCTCGAGCGGATGACCGCGGGCTTCTGGGACGACGCTAGTCGCTCTGCGCCCCTGCGAACCGTCGGTGGTCGGTGAGCAGGACGGCGACGCTGAGCCCGCCGACAATCGACCCGGAGACGAGCGGCGGTGGCGGCGGAGCACCGGGGACGAGGCCGTAGATCAAGTACATCGCCGGAACGCTGAGCGCATATACCGGCAGCACCCACATCAGACGCCACGCCCAGCTCTCGCCAGCGCGGTACGGGACGAGCAGGATACCGAGCAGGAGCACGCCCGCCACCACCAGGGTCACGGCTTGGGTCCGGGCCGTGAAGTCATACATCCGGTATGTGTCGGCGCTTTCCGCGAGCAGTTCCTCATGGGTTCGTCCGGTCAAGCCGAGCGCAATGGCACGATCCGCTGCGGCGCCGAAGACGATGTCCTGGGCCCCGAAGATCGTGATCGCACCCGCGAAGACGATGAGGAGCCACCACACGCGCTCCCGGAGGCCGCTCATATGGCCCTCCTCCGCAACAACATCGAATCGATGAGCCACGGCGGCCGGGCGGTCCGCGCAGAATTGTCCACGGTCGACCTCGGCAAAACAGGTCGACTAGCGGGTCGGTCGTGAGAGGACCGGCTCGCGCTTCGTCTATCGCCCGAGTCTACTGGCGCGACGAGGCTGCCGCGGGACGTCAAGCGTCGGGTTTGCCGCAGGTCACGCGGGATACCGCTTCGTCACCCGCTCGAGCTCATCGGCCGTAAGCGGCCGGCCCTCGACCTTCTGGGACCGCTCCTCGGCTCCTTCGGGATAAGCGGCACGGCCAAGGCGGTCGATCTCGGCGAGCTTGGCGTCACGCTGGCGTTCGTCGAGGCGGATGCGGAGGTCGATCATCGCGGCCAGCTCGTCCTCGCCGGTCCCGGTGATCGTCTCGGGATACTTGCCGCGTGCGGGATGCGGACCACGAGCCGTCCAGGTCCATCGCCCGGTTCCGGGATCGTAGGACGTCGGCCCGACGGCCCACCATTCCGGGAGAAGCGCTAGGACGTCGAGGGCGGCACGTTCACGCTTCGCCGGGTCGGTCACTGCCAGGATGTCGAGCGCGGCGCGTTCGCGGGTGGCGTGGGGACGTCAACGAACCTAGGCCGCCTCGGTTGTGGCTTCGCCCGCGGTGTCAACCACTGTGAAAGGTACATAGATTTCCTCGCCGCCGAAGGTGCCCATCGTGATGGCCATCCTCCAACTCCCGGGTTCAAGGTCCTCAGAGCCCCGCTGGATTACCAGAGTCCCGGTACTCGGGAGGCCGCCCGTTGGCACGATCGAGAGCGAATCGGGGAAGGTCAGCGCCGGCGTTGAGCCCATCACCCCGCCTGCGGGGGGCATAGCCTGGAGAGCGAGGTTGCCGCCGGTCGCAGGGACAAAAGCAATGCTGTATGCGAGCACGACCTTGTCACCCGGCTCGGCCAAGCGCGCGTCCTCCGGGCTCACGTAAACAATCGCGATGCTCGGGGGCCGAACATAGTCGGTCCCCTGGCTCAGCTCAGCAAGCAACATGGATATTGGCTTCTGCACGAGCGCCCGGTGATCCGCTTCGCTGAGCATCCAGCTCAGGGCATGGAGATGCGCCAGAAGCAGGCCATCGCGGGCATCAGGGTGGATGTTCGCCAGGGACGCGTGCAGCCAGTACTGGTAGCTCAACAGGAAGATGGTCGGGTCGTCATCGAGATGCTGGTTGGCGATCTGAAACACTCTGAATCCCTCTACGGGTGTACCGCACCCGCTGCCGGCGGCCCGCTCTCTTGATAAGGCGAGCCGCCTTTGAGACGCGAGTGCCGTCCGTTTGTGTCGGAAGCGGTGTTTCCTCTGGGAACCGCAACCACAACGCTCACGCGTCGCTCACCTACCGCCTGTCGAACCGCCATACCTCGCGCTCGTACCACGAGGGGTCCTTGATCTTGAACCAGCCGGCGCGCGATCCGTCGCAGCGTGGGAGGCCGAGGGTGACTCTCGCGGCCTGGAGCGGATGACCGCGGCGTTCTGGGAGGCCGGCACGACGTGGATCGAGGAGCAGCTCGGGGGTAGATCGGGATGGCCCCGGTCGCCGTCCGTCTCGCTGTCACCAAGGAGCGAACGCGCGGATCCGGGGCCGTGGTGAGGCTAGCGGTCGCCGCTTATCTGCGGCTTACGCGATCGCTCGGCCAGTGGATTGGTCGCACCCCCTCAACGAGCCTCAGCCGTGTATCGGGGCGCTCGTGCCCGGCGTGCCGGTGCAGCCTGCCAACGCAATCGCAGTCCCCAGCGCGGCGAAGAGCGGTCGCCGCGGCGGCCGCGTCGTCATGGGACGACCTCGGCGGCAGGCTGCCAGTCGGCTCCGCCAGAGCCGATGTCCGTCTCGACGAGCAGCTCCGTGCTGGACCCGTCAGGAGCGACCTTCCAGACTTTCGTCCGGACGTCGGGCCCGATCTCCTCGACAAGAATCCACCGGCCGTCTGGCGACCATCGGATGGGATGCACCGAGGCGCTGCCGGTCGCCTCCAGCACTCGAGCAAACGCTCCGGAGACAGGATCGACGACCCCAATGGCCGTCGGGTTGTATCGCTCTCCATCTGGTTTGAAGCCGACCGCGAGTTGGTCCCCTGACGGCGACCAGATCAGCTCTTCGTAGGAACCAGTCGGGACATCAAGCCGCCGAGCGGGCGCTTCGTCGCTGTCTGAGACGAAGAGGCCGCCATCGAGGGCCGCGGTCGCGACCTGGCCATTCGGGCCGTACCCCAAACCTCGCCACCCATTCGCATTCACGTGGCGCGGAGCCACGGTTGGGTCGAGGGGGACCACCCAGGTTTTTAGGACGATCGCATCGCCGGTGCCCGTCCACGACGGCTCGACATCGCCGGAGAGCCTTACCTCCGACGGAATCAGCAGCATCTGCAAGAGATCGCCAGCCACCGAGTGGATGCCGATGCCGGGACCCTCCCACGCCGCGATGCGGGTGGAGTCCGGAGACCAGCTCGGCAACCAACCGGGATAGCTCGCGAGTGCCCGGCCCTGTGGGTCGACGATCTTCACCGTCGTCTCCCCACTCTCGTAATAGCCGAACAGCAGAAACCGACCGTCGGGGGACCAGCGCGGGTCGCCGTAGCCGGGCCCGGTCGGGCTCCCGTCAGCAATCCTAATCGCCGTTGCTCCGGGAACCGGCGCGAGGAAGATGTCACGGTCGCGGCCGTACGCGAAAGGACCGGGACCTGGCAGGTGGCGCTCGGGTCGGCCGGCTACCACCGCGGCAGCAACAAGGGCGAGGACAACCAGGATCGCGACGGCCGCGATCGCGAGTCGCGGACCTACGACCTCCCGGAGCAAGTCGGCTCGAGCAGCGGGGCCGTCGAGCCAGTGACTGCCCAACGTCGCCACGGCGCGGGCCCTCGGCCGCAGCCGCGCGGTCGCTGCGATCGCTCGATCGAACGGCTCCCGCGGTGCGCGGATGGGTTCGTCGGCCATCCAGGCCGCGAGACTTCGATCGAGTTCGGACCGAGCGGTCATGCCAGGGCCTCCTTCGCGACCTGCGGGAGACGGTCATCGGCATCGAGTGCCGCACGAAGGGCGCTGTTCGCCCGGTTGAGTCGCGACTTCATCGTTCCGACCGGAACACCCAGCGCGGCGGCCGCTTCGGTGTCGGCCAGCTGGAGGTAGTGGTGGACGACTAGGACGGCGCGTTGCTCGGGGCTCAACCGGCGGAAGCCGCGGTCGAGGGAATCCCGCAAATCAACGTTGGACACGGCATCGACGTCGTCGGCGATGTCGATCTGCCTCGCTGTGACTTGGACGACGGCCGTGGATCGCCTCCGGGCTTCGCGGTAGGACGCTCGGATGGTCATGCGATACAGCCAGGCGTCAAAGCGGTCAGGGTCGCGAATGGCGCGAACATGCATCCACGCCGAGATGATCGCCTCCTGGACCGCGTCGGAGGCCAGGTCGCGATCACGGAGGATGAGATCGGCGACTCGATGCATCCGGTCGTACGCAGTGTCCGCAAGCGCGACGAAGGCGTCGTGATCGCCGTCTTTCGCCCGCTCGACCAGTTCGCGCCGCGTTGCCATGTCACCGCCGCATCCGTCAGGCCATTTTGGCCTCGTCACCATGATGAGCGCGCTACGGAGGCAAACGTTCCAAATTCAGCAAGTACACCACACAGGCCAGACTCGATCGCCGGATACGCCTCGCCGTACGTTTTGGCGCTCGGGTCTGGCCCTCCTAGTCGCTGCGAACGCGGCGGCCAACCCGTCGTCGAGTCACGAGGGGCCGAATCAAAACGAGCCGTCTATTGCAAGAATTGGCCGTCCTGGAACGCTTGGACCAGAGGAGACTTGATCGATCTGGCCTCCGTCATGCCGGCGGCGACGGAAGTCGAGTCGAAGCGGGTTTTTCCGGAGGCGCCGCATCTTATTAGGCGCGCCTATCGTCTTTTTACACACGAAACGACAACGACGGACACCTACCGCCGCCCTTCGGCCAACCTCGCCGTCGCCCGCTCCCGTTCCGTTCGTGGCGACAAGCCTTCACGCCCCTCGGGGACGGCCTCCGACCACGTGTACGGCGGCGTGAGGCCCGGACACTCCGGCGGGCACCCCTCGGGACCGGGCCAGTAGCCCGCGCGATAGTCACCGGCCAAGTACGTCGTCCTGCCACCGTGCCAATGCAGGCGCACGCGCGGCGGCTCCTCGTAGGGAGGGCTGGGGTTCAGCGCGTTCCAGTGCCGGTAGCGGCAAGCGGACGAGCAGAACTTGCGGCCCGGACGGGAGTTCGCCGGTAGCTCGCGGTTGCAGGCGAGACACCGCCGTGTCAGGCGAGGATCAGCGGAAGGCATCTGTCGTTGTCGTTCTGTGTATATATATTTGCGACTGGGCGGTCGTTAGGAGGCACGTTCCTTAAAAGAACGGGCCTCATTGCATCGGCTCCTGGTCATGTCCCGGCCCGGGCATCGGGTTCAGGGTCGGCCCGCAGCGAAGCTCCGAGCCAGATCGTCCAGATGGGCACGAGGACACCCGAGACGAGGATCAGGAGGTAGAGCCCGAGGTCACCCTGAACATCCAGGAACCCGACCACGACCGTCGCGGTCAACCCGATCGCCGTCAGCCACGACACGATGTCCCATGCAGCTGGCATGCGGCGGCGGAACGCGACATCGACGCCCACGATGCCGATCGCGGCGAGCACCGTGCCTGCGTTGACGAGCCACTCGCTCGCGCCCTCGATCAGCATCTGCCCCCAGATCTGACTAACGATCTCCTCGTTCTTGAACCCGCAGTCGCAGTACGCCATATCGACGGTGACCTGTGCCGCCCCGATCAGGATGAACTGTCCGACCGCCCCGAGGACCCCGGCGACGCCGAGGCTCGTCGGGATGACGATCCGCTGCGGATCGCCGCTCCCGAGCCTGGATGCCAGCGCGAGGCCGAGCCCGGCGAGTGCGACGAAGCCCAGGGCAAAAGAGAAGTTGCCCAGAGCGAAGATCGGCCAGATCGCGATCCGGTAGTCCTGGGCCGCAAGACGCCCCTCGACCATGTTGAGCGGCCCGAACTCAGGCGGTGTCGCGTACAGGTTCAGCTGGTCAACGACCTGGAGCGCGGTCCCGATCAGGAACAGGACTCCAACGGACCACGCGAGCCACCTCAGGATCGTCATCGCTCGACGCTCTCCTCGTACGGACGGTCGAGAGCGACGGTAACACCCCCTTGATTGCGAACCGGCTCATCGCGGCGATGATCACGATGGGCGAGCAGGACGTCGCCGCGACGACGTTGGTGTGCTGACGTCGATTGGTGATCATCGTCATCGGCCCCTCCGACGCCGCTCCCGCTTGCGTTCCTCCTCGGCGTCCCTCAGGTCATCGAGCCGCTGGACGACGGCGTCCATCTTCCGGGTGATGTGGTTCATCACGGCGGCGCGGATGGTGGCGGGGCGATGGGTCGAAAGCTTGTTCACGTCGGCCCTCCACAGACAAGGCACCAGGGGATCGGATCGGGAACGGCGAAAGCGAGGTTGACCGCATCGACTGGGTCGCGGTGCTTGCTGACATCGCAGTGGACCGCACCGTTGAGGATGAACGGCACGAGCAGTGAGGACGGGAGCTGGACCGCGTCGCGATGGTCATTGAAGAGCTGACCGCCGGCGGTGACCACCATGACGTCCGAGCCGTCCCCGACGGGCACGAGCTCGATGCCCTGGCTCTTGTACCGCGCGAGGATCGCGGGAGCGCCGCGGATGGCGAACTTCCCGTGCTGCGCCCGATAAAGTTCGTCCGTGTTCGATGGCTTCAAGCTCGATCGCGTTCCGGTGGGCGATGTCGTCCTACGGGTCCGACATGGCGGTTCCGGCCCGGCAGTCGTCCTGCTCCACGGACATCCCCGGACACATACGACGTGGCATCGAGTCGCACCGCTCCTGGCGCGCACCTTCACGGTCGTCTGCCCGGACCTGCGTGGCTACGGCGAGTCGACGACCACCCCTGACCAGCCAAACCATCTGCAGGCATCGAAGACGACGATGGCGTCGGACGTCGCCGGGCTGATGGACGTCCTCGGGCACGGATCGTTCGCGGTAGTCGGCCATGACCGGGGGGCCTATGTCGCCCTTCGCACCGCCCTGGACCACCCGGGCCGCACGACGCATCTAGTGATCCTCGATGCGGTGCCGATCGGTGAGGCACTGGCTCGGGCCACCGCGACCTTTGCGGAGCGTTGGTGGCATTGGTTCTTCTTCGCCCAGCCGGACAAGCCAGAGCGCGCCATCCTCGCCGATCCCGAGGCCTGGTATCAGAGCGACCCGGACACGATGGGCGGCGAGAACTACGAGGACTTCCGCCGAGCGATCCACGAACCGGCCACGGTCCACGCGATGCTTGAGGACTACCGGGCAGGGCTCGGCATCGACCGGTCTGCCGACGAGGCGGACATGCGCAACGGCCGAATGGTGTCGTGTCCGACTTTGGTGCTCTGGGCCTCCCGGGACGACCTGGAGCTACTGTACGGCGACCCGCTCGACGTGTGGCGACGTTGGGCGGTCAACCTGCGCGGCCGCCCGATCGCTTCAGGCCATCACATGGCTGAAGAAGTGCCTGAGGAACTGGCGCGAGAGATCGCGACCTTCCTGACGTCAAATCGGCCCGCGCAGGTCGATTGAGTCCGCCGCGTATTGCCGTGGCCTCGACCATGGATCGGTGGGTCGATGATGTATCGGTGCACAATCGCGTCATGGGCACACCAGACGGGCTCGCGGCGACATTCCGAAGGCTGTTGAAAAAGGGTGCCGGCCCAGCGCCGGGACTGTAGGTGGCCGCAACGCCCCTGATAGGTGTCCCGTGAATTTAGTGATGACGGAGTACGTCTGGCTCGTGGTGTCCTATACGTGGGTCACTTGTCGGGTCAAACCAACAGGTGGCCCGTTTCTATTGGCCTGCACCCCGTGACCGCTCACGCTTGAAGACCGCGGTTGAATGAGCGGGGCCCAACTCGACCAAGGACAGACAAACGCTGCGTCGAGGGCGCGTGATAGTCAGCTGCGTGATGTCGGTCCAGGGATGTTCGAGGTGCCTGGCCCCACCGAAAGAGCCGACAAATGGCCAGGCATCCCGGGCGCGCCGTGGCAAACACCGGGCATCGCAATCTCCGTCCGCCACGGGGCCACCGCGCCATTCCACCCGGGCGCCGGGACGTGCAAGACGTCCTTCCGTAGTGAGCGTCTGAGAGGGCCTTGTTAGGAGAGGGCTCCGAACCGGCCTGTTTTCGCCGGGAGCGCCGCGATCACAGTGACCGCACCCACGGGAACGCACCGATGAGGTCAAGGCGCCGCGCCGCGGTCGCGAGCCAGCCATTGGCCTGAACCAGGAGGGACCGGTTTGACGCTCAATGGCCGCTATGCATCAGCTGGTGATCTCGATCGTCGTGATCGTGGCGGCCGCCTAACTTCTTCGTTGTCTCGCGCCGCTAGGCGAAGGGAGATCTCTTACATGCGCAAGGGCAAGTCGCTCATCGGCAAGGACATCCTCACGCTCGAGGACGGGACGAAACTCGAGAAGGTCAACGGCGTCATCGTCGACCCGGGCGGCCAGCGGCTCGTTGCCCTAGTCGTCGACCAGGGCGGCCTGATGTCGTCGACAAGGGTGGTGCCGATCGAGGAGGTCTCGAGCTTCGGTCGCGACGCGGTCGTGATCGGAGGTCGGGGGTCCATCGTGACGACGGCGGAGGCGCCCGGGCTCAAGCAACTCGTCGAGCAGAGCGAGAAGATCGTCGACAAGAAGGTCTTCACGGTCACCGGCGACGAGCAGGGCACCATCGCGGACATCTACTTCGACGAGTCGTCCGGCAAGGTGCTCGGGTACGAGGTATCCGGGGGAGTGATTGGGGACGTCGCCCAGGGCACGTCTTACCTTCCGAGCGAGGAGATCACCTCGATCGGGACCGACGTGGTCCTGGTGGCGCCCGAGGTCGCTGATGTGCTCGATCAGCAGGTCGGCGGCATCCAGGGCGCGCTTCAGGACGCTGGCCAGAAGCTGGACGAGACAAGGGACGGGCTTGCCAAGAAGGTCGGCCAGGCGCGCGACGACGCAGCCGGGAGTGGAGGCGAAGCGTCAGCTGACGCCCTCGTCGGCAAGCGAACCGGAGCGGACGTCGAGACCGACAGCGGCGCGGTGATCGTGCCGCGCGGTCGGCACGTCCGGCCCGTGGACATCGAAGCGGCCAAAGCGGCTGGCAAGCTGCCGGCGCTCACGTCCGCGGTCGCCGTGGGTACCGCGCAGGACGCAGGCGCGGGTGCGAAGGACGCGCTCGGGTCAGCCGGCAATTCGGCGACCGGCCTATGGGACCAGTTCACCGCCAAGATCTCACAGATGACCGACGCGACGGGCAAGCGCTTGGACGAGCAGAAGACCAAGGGCAGGCTCGCCGATATCGCTGACGCGATCGGGCGGCCGGTGACCAAGGTAATCCTCGATCGCGAGGACAACGTAATTCTGGACTTGGGCGACATCATCACTCACCAGGCGGTGCAGCGAGCACACGACGCCGGTGGTCTCGATAGCCTGCTCGGCTCGGTCTACAAGGCGCAGGTCGAATTCGCCAAGGACGAGATGCGCGCCCCGGCGCAGGTTGAGGCGGAAGCGACAGTCGACAAGGCCTCGGGTGGAGCGACCGTCGTCGACGACCTCGAGGGCGAGATCGAAGCGGCAGAGCGCGAGCGCGCGCAGGAGCAGGAGCGCAAGCGCGCGCAGGCCGAGACCCAGCGCGAGGAGCGCAAGGGCAAGCGCGAGGAGCGCAAGGTTGAGCGCGAGACCGCAGCGGAGGAGCGGGCAACCGCGGTAGCTGAATCTTCATGATCCAATGGCCCGATCGAAGCAGAACGGCAGGAGCAGCACCCGGCGACTGGACAGGAATTAGGGGCACGAGGAGGACGCGTGACTGACGCGCCGGCGAACACAGGCATCGCTCCGAACGAGCCGCGTGTCGGTGACGCTGGGCCTGACTACTTGGCCAACGGGCGCGACGATGGCCGGCAGAAGCTCGCGAAGAAGACATACGAGCGCGAGCTGGCTCGCCTCCAGCTTGAGCTCGTGAAAATGGAGGATTGGGTCAAGGCGAAGGGCCTCCGCGTTGTTGTCATCTTTGAAGGCCGGGATGCGGCCGGGAAAGGCGGTGTCATCAAGGCGATCACGGCCAGCACGAACCCCCGCATCGTCAGGGTCGTGGCTCTCGCTGCACCAACCGAGCGGGAAACGGGGCAGTGGTACTTCCAACGGTACGTGGCACAACTGCCAACCGCCGGCGAAGTCGTCTTGTTCGACCGAAGCTGGTACAACCGCGCCGGCGTCGACCGGGTGATGGGCTTTGCGACCGAGGAGCAGGTCGAGGAGTTCTTCCAATCGGTCCCGGAGTTCGAGCGAATGCTGATCCGCTCAGGAACGTTCCTCCTCAAGTACTGGTTCTCGGTCGGCGATGCGGAGCAGGAGCGGCGGTTCCAGGACCGGATCAACGATCCGGCGAAGCGATGGAAGCTGAGCCCGATGGACCTCGAGGCACGGACACGCTGGGTCGACTACTCGCGCGCCAAGGACGAAATGTTCGAGTACACCGACACCGAAGACTCGCCCTGGTGGGTCGTTGAGTCCGACGACAAGCGCCGAGCGCACTTGAACGCGATTACGCACCTTCTTGGTCAGATCCCCTACGAGGAGGTGCCGTCGCCACCGCTCGTCCTGCCGCCACGCCAACGGGACGATGATTACGTGCGCCCGGCGAAGTCGGCTCAGCGCTTCGTTCCGGACCTTTGGTAGGCGGAAGGTGGCAGCGACAGCCTGCCCTGTCGATATACACACAGACGACGACGACACCGTGATCCCCGCTGATCCTCGCCCGATTCGGCGCTGCCTCGCCTGCAACCGCGAGCTACCGGCGAACTCGCGTCCCGAGCGCAAGTTCTGCTCGTCGTCCTGCAGGGGCCGGCACTGGAACGCGGCCAATCCCGGCCCTGCCTGGTACGAGGCTCAGGAGCCGCTCGTGCGCCTGCACTGGCACGGAGGCGGAACGACCCTGCTGGCCGGGGACTACCGCGCGGGGTACTGGCGCGGGCCGGATGGGTGCCCGCCGGAGTGTCCCGGGCTCAAGCCGCCGTACACCTGGTCGGAGGCCGTCCCCGAAGGCCGCGAAGGCTTATCTCCGCACGGGCCCGGCCCGGTAGCAGCGGGTGGCGCCGGCCATCGCCGAGAACCTGCGCCAGAGGCCGATACGGCCCCAGACAGCCGTTGTCGTCGTTCAGGGGAGAGAGATTGACCGGGCGCGGTTGTTGGGGCTCGGCCCCGAGTAAAAACGCGACCTAGGGTTGCTGTCGGGGGGATGATGGGCGGCGGCGCGACGCGCCGGGGATCGTGACCAGGGGAGGTCAGATGACGGGTTCAGCCGCGCGCGCCAACGCGCTCGATCATGTGGTGGTCGTGCTGTTCGAGAACCGATCGTTGGACAACCTGCTCGGGCGTTTGTACGGCCCAGGAGACGGCAAGACGTTCGAGGGCGTCATCGGGAAGGACCTGAGCAATCCGATCCCGGCGTGGGCCGAGCACGGGGCCGATCGGAAGGTGGTGCCGTACGGGATCGCGACCGACATGGACTCGCCGAACCCGGATTCGGGCGAGGAGTACTACCACACCAACACGCAGCTGTTCAACACGCTCGATGAGCACAACCGGTTCAAGATCGGCGAGGGCGTGACCGCGCCATGGAACGCACCACCTGCTGGCGCGACGCCGACGATGGACGGGTTCGTCACCGACTACATCAGCACGTTCACCGCCGAGATGGGCCGCCAACCGACCTACGACGAGTACGCCCAGATCATGACCGGGTACACCCCGGAGCAGGTGCCCGTGCTCAGCGGCATCGCCCGGGAGTTCGGCGTGTTCGACCACTGGTTCTGCGAGGTGCCGTCGCAAACGTTCATGAACCGATCGTTCTGGACGGCCGCGACGTCCTCGGGGCTGGTCGTCAACGCCCCGCGACCGGAAGTGGTTCACCGAAGAACAACGCGGAGACGATCTTCGAGCGGCTGGAGGCGCACGGCAAGACCTGGAAGATCTACGTCATGGAACCGATGCCCCTCTCGTTCCACGGGATCATCCACTACTCCCGGTTGAAGGATCAGCTCGCGACGCACGTCGTGCGCTTCGAGGAGTTCGAGAAGGACGCGGCGGCAGGGACCCTGCCCGACTTCGCGCTGATCGAACCGAACATGCTCTCGGGCCACGGCGACTACCACCCTGCGATGGGGCGGGCGATCGGATCCGATCGCCGACCTCAGGCATCGACTCGCCGTCCTCGATCCTGTCCGGGGAGGCCTTCCTGGAGCGCGTGTTCAACGCCTACCGGTCCGCGACCTCCGAGACCGGCGCGAACGTCTGGAACACGGCCCTGCTGATCGGGTGGGACGAACCCGGAGGAACCTACGACCACGTCCCGCCCGGCCCGGTGCCCCCGCCCGACCCGGCGGCACCGGCGGGCGAGTTCGGGTTCACCTTCGACCGCTCCGGCTACCGCGTTCCCGCGATCATGGTCTCACCCTGGGTCGAGCAGGGCTCGGTGTACAACGAGGAGTACCGGCACACCTCGCTGATCGCCACGCTGCGCAAGGTCTGGGGCCTCGGCGAGCCATTCACCGGGCGCGACGCCAGCGCGCGCACGTTCGAGCAGGTCTTCACGCTCGACGAGCCCCGCGACCCCGGCACGTGGCCCGACGTCCAGGCGCGACCCGTGCCCGCGTGGACGATGGACCCCGAGGTCGTCGGCCAGGCCCTCAGCGGTCTCGGCAAGGCCGTCGTCTCCGGCATGATCGCGCACGCCCGGGAGATGGGGATCCAGCTGCCACCGGGAACCGGTGACGACGGTTCGAACCTGTCCCGGGCCGACCTCGTGCAGCTCGTGCGAGACATCGCATTCCACTTCTTTCCCGGGCTGGACGCGAGGCGTGTGCCGGCCTGACGTCCAACGGGCTTCGCACGCGGTGCTCGTAGGCTCCTGATGCCCGCGACGGTCACCCCCGAGCTGCCTGCGTGGCTGGACGTGGGCGCGATGGTCATCGCCGCGGCCTTCGGTGCCCATGTGGCGCGGCGGCGGGGAATAGTGCTGTTCGGGGTGCTTCTCGAGGGCGTGGTGGTTGGGCTTGGTGGAGGGATCGTGCGGGATGTGCTGCTCGGGCTCCAGCCGGTGGCAATCACGACCTGGTACTACATCCCCGCAGTCCTCATCGCCGCACTCCTGGGGGGAGCAGTCGGACGGGTCGCGATCAGGAGCCAGCTGCCGTTGGTGGTCGCGCAGGCCTTCGCGATTGGGCTGCTGATCGGGATCGGTGTCCAGAAGGCGGTCGTATATGACACCCCGGTTCCTGGTGCGATCCTGCTTGGAGTAATCACCGGATCATTCGGGGGCGCGCTCGCAGATGTTCTGGCTGGGCGTCAGGCCGCGATGCTGCGTGAGCGTCATTGGCTCTTGTCCGCGATCGTGATCGGGGCGGTGGTCTTCTGGCTGTTCACCGTGTACGTCGCGTTCTACGCAGCGATCGTGATCACCGTTGTCGTCGTCGTCGGCCTCCGCGTCGTGAGCGTGCGCCTCGATTGGACGGACCCTTCGTTTCCGGGGCCGATGCCCCGCCCGAAGATCCCTAGTCGAAAGACGTCGAGTAACCGGCAGCTAAGCGCCCGCCGCTAGCCTCACTCCGGCCCCGGCTCCGCGCGTTCGCTCCGTCGTGACAGCGAGACGGACGGCGACCGGGCCGGACCTACTGATGTTGGAGACCCCAGAACGATCACCGTCGGGGGCCGATGTATTCGCCCCGAGGGTTTCGACAGCGACAACCCCGCAGCAGACGTTTCGTTACGAAGAAGCGGCGAGACCCCGCCGGCCCCCGTTTCGCCAACGGTCGCGGCTACGCATGTCGGTGGTCCGCCGGGCCACCTGTGTCGTACGCGACTCTCCGGGTGTTTGACGGCGGCGTAGGTTACTCGAAGCCCCGCGGTGCGGCGACCCCCCACGCCGCACCGCGGGGCCTCTATTCCACTAACGACAGGCCGGCCGGATTGGTACGGCTCGCTCCGCTACATCGGCGTGACAGAAGTTGCGGGTCAGCCCGCCGGCGGGCTGTCGGGCATTTTTGCAAGGCCGAAATAGGCCCTTTGCAGGATGTACGGCGGACCGAGGCGGCTGAAGTTCTCTTCACCCGGCGGTCTCGACGGCCGCAACGCCCGACGTGCGTTTCGGTTGTCGGCCTCGGGGTAGGGGCCCGCCGCGCGATCGGCCCTTGGGGGGAGGCATTGGATCGCGCGCGGGCCCCGCCAGCACGCTCCCGGCAATGTCGATCACGCGCGGCCTGAATGTCCGTCAGCACCTTCTCCAACGGCCCCGGCTCCTCCTCGCCGGGGCCGTACCCTGTCGGCCATCACCGACTCGGCGAAGCGGGAAGCGAGCCGCGCTCGACGTCCTGGCGCTGCGAAGTAGGGGTCCGTTGGGGTCAGTCTTGAGGACAGGGCGGCTCGCGATCTGTCTGGGGCACGAGCGAAAGGCGTTCCAGAAGTCCGTTGACCAAGTCGTTCGCAGTCGACCTTGGGAGCGGCAACGGAATCTGCGGAACGCAAACCACGCGCTCGGTTATCAGGTCGCTTTGCACGATTGCAATCCTTCCTCTCAGGCGGAGGATCTTTGTCCAGTTCGTGTTTTCGTCCAGCACGTATCCCGTGAACGTCTCGGCCCGCACCGTGATTCGCTCTGGCGGCAGCCAAGGCGCGTAGGCAATGAGAATGATCGCCGAGAACAGGAGCCCGCCGACGAAAAACGGCGCGGCGGGGTTATTCGGGATGTCGTTCCAAATGACCCGGACAAAATAGACGACACCGATCCCGACGACGACGAAGAACAGCAGCGGCGTGAGGTAGTACGACGTCCACAATGCGCCGATTAGGATCGTCCAGAGGGCCACCTTCCGCCCGAAGGCCGCCGATGGCGCGACTCGCGGCGATCGCAACCCAAGAACGGCGAGCACAACGGCGACGCCGGCCAGAGTCGGGGCAGCGCCGCAACCGAGCCTAGCAGGATGCCCTCGACTCCGCCCGTCGCGAGGACTGCGATGGCCGCCTGAATGTGGAACTCCGTGAAGTTCAACGCCCGGAAGATGACCAGTGTCGATGCCGCAGCGGCGAATGATGCGGCGGGATGGTCGAACACGATCGAAGCCGGATCGCGTAGCCACTGCCTGCCGTCGAGGGGGCCCTGATCAGGTGGTGTGACGGGACTCATGCCGCGCTCCAACTGCGGCGAGCATCGTAGACCACGCCCGTCAGGCGATTACCCTCTAGGCGATGACCGATCCCGCGAAGCGTGAGCGCGCGGCCCTCGATGTCCTCCAGCTGCTCCCGGGCCGCTGGGCACTCGGCCCGACGTCCTACGACCCCGGCATCGGGCGCTGGTCGTATACGGCTCGTGGGCCGCATCCGGGTCGAGGGAAGTTTACCGAGACGATCACCGGGACGGGCGATGACGAGCTGGCGGCAATGGCCGACCTAGCTATCCGGCTCGACGAGCGGCGACGCGCCGCAAAGCTGGCCGAGATTGACCGCCGGGGCCGGGCCGCGTTCCTCGAGGGAGCCGAGCAGCGGTCAAGGACGGTTGAGGGCCGGCCGCTGAAAACCGACGAGCTGGAGCGGGTGTCGAAGCGGTACCCATAAGGCGTCCGGTCGAAGACTCGCGGGCGCACAGCCCAACGGCGGAACTAGGGTGCCGGCGCAGCCAGGTAGGCGGGACCGGCGACCTCGACGTAGATGCGGGTCGGGTCGTCCGCCGATTCGGTGTACGTGGCGATCGTCCCGCCGCCGAAGCGTCGTAGTTGCGTACTCATCGCCGAGATGGCCGGCGAGCCACGGCAGCAGGTCGGTGGCCGCGGCGTCGCCGACCATCGCGCCGAGGAACCCGGAGAGCGTGTCGAGGGCGTCAGTGGGCTCGAGGAGGTCGGCGTCGGGTAATGCCGTCACGCTCGCGAAACCGTTGCCCAGCCGGCCGGCCGGGTCGGTCACGACGCCGACGCGATCGGGCGACCGGCGGCGTCAGCGCCCTGGCATGTCGTCACGATCCAGCCGGCGGCCTTCGTGCTCGGGACAGGCGCAGCGCATTTCAGTCCCTCGCCTTCGTAGAACCCGACCGCGGAATCGGCGGGGAACGCGAACGGGACATCGGCGAACGCGGACGCGACCGCAGCCGACGCCGGCACCGACGACTCTGCCGCCGATGGCGTCTGTGCGATCGACGTCGGGATCGCCGCGGTCGCTCGGCTCGGCTGGCCGTCTGCGGTCGTCGGCGTGACGCTGGTTCCGCACGCCGCGACGACTACGAGCAGGAGCGCTGCAAGCCCGAGGAACGCGGTGCGATGAGGCAACGAAAGACGGTCCGATCCCATGGCACCTGTCCTAGCGAGTGCGTACGCTGCTCGTTAGTATTCGCGGGGCCCGCAACCGGAGTTCCCAAACATGATCCGCTCGATCCTGGCATTCGCCACTGCAGCCGCACTCGTGCTGGCGCTGGCGGCCGTCGCGGTTGCCGCGGACCCGAACGGAGCCACCGGGCATGGTGCCGATGTATCGGCGGTTGCGAAAGCCGTCCACACGACGCAGGGCAACGCCCACGGCAAGGCCGTCTCGGCGATCGCCAGCGCCCACGGCAAGGCAGTGTCCGCGGCCGCGAAGGCGCGCGCAGCCGCCAACAAGGCCAACGGCAAGGCCAACGCAGCGGCCGGCAAGGCCAACGCCGCGGCCAACAAGGCCAACAAGGCGGCCGACAAGGCCGACAAGGCCGACAAGGCCAACGGCGCTGGGCACGGGAACGGCAACGGCGCGGGCGCGAGCGAGGCACTCGACGACGAGCAACCAGGCCAGCGAAGCACCCGACAGACGAGGCACCCGCCGGCGACGCGCCGGCCGAGCCTGGCCGAGTCAAGGGCAGCACGCCCGGCAGCTGACCTCGTTCGTCCTTGGGCGGCTAGTCGCCCGACGCCGAAATCTTCAGGGGACCATTCCCGCACCCTAGTTGATCACGGTGTCTGCCAACGTCCCTGGTCCCGTCCCGACCAACCGGGCTACGGTAAACACGTCGGTTGACGTCGGCGAGCGCCAGCCGTAGATGCTCTGGTCGTCGTCGCCAACGAGGAAGATGCGGTCCGCGGGCGCCGCCAGCAGCAGGGCGAGCCGGAGCTGCGCCCGGTCGACAGCCTCACGACCGCCCCCTTTCCCTCAGTCGCTGCTCTCTAGCCGGACGAGCTGCCGCTTCGCTCCGGGCGGCGACCACCCGTGCACGCGCGGAGGGACGTGGCGGGGTCGATCATATGTCAGAAGGTTACGGGCTTGCGCGTTACGAACTCGAAAGCTCTGCATTGCGGTTCGCAGCTGCGAACACGGCTATTGGCGGACCTACGCTGGCGATCGAACAGTGGGGTGCACATGGCTGAAGCGCTCGATCCTGAACATCCAGTTGCGCGACGGCTGCGCCCGGGCGAGCGCATCCAGGCTTACATCCCGGTCGCGGCGACAGACATCGTGGTCACCGACCAGCGCGTCGCCGTTGCTGACGAGGAGCGCCTCGCGCTCGACATCGAGATCGCCGCACTCCGTCGCATCCAGTTCGACGTTGAGCGGGACCGCCCGGCAACTCTGGTGATCGTTCCTGAAAATGCCCTCGACGAACCGCAGGTCCTGGCCATACCGCCGGACCTACTCCCTGCGGTTGCCGAGGCGTTGGCATACATCGGGCAGCGACTCTATCTCGAAGGGTTACGTGGCTGAGGCTCTGGCCGGTCTGCGCTCTGTGGAGCGCGGTGCTTGTCCGCATTACGGTTGGTCATTCGGACGCAAGTTGGTGACCGTAGCGTTGTCGGCGTCGCGCGTTCCAGGGCCGCGCCCGACCGATGCTCTCGGGACCCTGCCGATGGGGCCGCACGCGTCCGCCCGTTGCTACCGCGTTGCTACCATTTTGGTGCCGGAGCCGAGATTCGAACTCGGATTCCCTTTCGGGAGGCCGATTTTAAGTCGGCTGCGTCTGCCTGTTCCGCCACTCCGGCCCGCAGAAGCGTACCTGCGGCGATCGCTAGCCGCGGCGCGCTCGTAACGCCAGGAAGAGCGGGATCTCGGCGTCGGCGGTGCCGCGAGCGGGCCGCTTGCCGGGTCGCTCGCCTTCCGGGAGGTCGCCGGGCTCGCGCAGTGCGTCTACCGCGAAGCCGTAGGCAGCCAGCCCGTTGACGTATTCGCTCAGCGGACGGTGGAAGGAACGGGTTGGGGCACTCCCGCCGACCGACTTCATCGGCACGGCCATCGGCGTGAGGTACGCGTCCACCCGCCGGTACGTGAGCTTGCGGCCCTCGTCGAAGCCCCAGCCCGAATGGCGCGGTTGGCGGAACGCGGGATGGGTCATGACGATCACGACCCGGCTCGCCGGCCTGAGCGCCCAGTCCAGAGATTCGAACACCGGCTCGAGCGGGTCCATATCCTGGATGCAGAGCACGAACGCAGCGGCGTCATAGCCGGCCTGGCGCAACTCCTTCACTGCGGACAAGCGCCGTGCGTCGCCGACCACGAAGCGACCGACGCGCCCATGACGTCGCCGCGCCGCATCGATGAGGCGCGGACTCGCATCCACACCCGTGTAGCCCGCTCCGGTTCGGACCACCGCGGGCGCCAGCACACCCTGGCCTGCCCCAACGTCGAGGATCTCCTCTCCCTCATCCGGATTCAGCAGCTCGAGCGCGACGGGCAGCACGATGCGCTGGTGGTAGCGACTCCCCTGCCCCCCGACCCACCCGTCGTACCACGTGGCCTGGCGATCCCAGGCCGACGGGGCGGCGGGCGACCGGCGGGGTCGCGAGGTGGCGCGCGGCGGACGCTTCGGGTCAGGCACCCTCGAAGGGTAGTGCGCCGCGGCCGCGGGATCAGGGAGCGGGCGGCCCCCAACTCGACAGGTCCTCCGTCCCCTGGCTATGCGTGATCCGTTGCAGGTCCGAGCCATCGGCCGCGACCGAATACAGCTCGTCGTCGTCGGACCCTTCCGCCGATCCCATCGTAAACACGATCCGTCCTGCATCCGGCGACCAGTCGGGCGAATAGAGGTAGGCGTCGAGGCTCGCCGGCGAGATCGGAACGGCCTGCCGTTCCGTCCCGTCCGGGCGCACCTTGTAGACGAGGCCCGAGATCCCCCCGAACAGGATCCAGTCACCGTCGGGCGACCAGTGCGGCGCCCCGAGATGCGGGTGGACAAAGCCCGGGATCGTGATCTCGACCGTCTCTTCCTGGCCGATCGTGCCCACGTGGATTGTCGCCGTCTGCGTGTTGGCGGGATCGGGCGGCGGCCCGCACACCTCGCGGAGGAACACGAACCTTGTGCCGTCCGGCGAGAAATCGCCGGGCACGTCGGCCCCACTGCACTCGCTGTCGCTCCCCTTCACGCCACCGAACGTGTCGGACGTCAGGCGCTGCAGGTCGGAGCCGTTGGCCGCGACCGAATAGATGCCATCCACACTCGAGTCGTTCTGGTCCGCGATGCTGCACAGGAGGCGCTGTCCGTCGGGCGACCACGCCGCGCACCACATGTCCTGGAACGCGCCTTCCACCTCGAGGACTCGGTAGTCCGATCCGTCCGCGTTGGCGACGGCCGGCCGGAATGGCTGTCCCTCCCGGTGGGCGTTCGGCAGCAGGATGTGCGATCCGTCGGGCGACCAGACGATCCCGTCGGAGGCGAACGGGAGTTCAAGCTGGCGCTCGTCGGAGCCGTCCGCGTTCATCGTGAACGTTCCGAAGTTCTCGCCAAACGGTCCGAATTCGCTGTCGTAGCGGGTGAACCCGATCCGTCCGACGAGCGGAGGAGGCGGAGTCGCAACGACCGAAGCAGACGCGGTCGGGCCCGGTGACGATGTCGTGATCGGCGGCCCGACGGACTCGCTCGACCCGAACCGTCCGAAGAGATACACCCCCGCCAGGGCAACCACAAGCGCTGCCACGAGCAGCGCGGGCCGGAGCGGCGTGTTTCCCGGTCGCGTCCACCGGAGTCCGAAGCCACGCCGCTGGTTGACCGTCCGGATCGACGTCGTGATCGCGCGCCGCGTCGAGTCCGGCAGGACCGTGGGGCCCTCCTCGAGCCAGGCGCCGATGACCAGGTTCGGATCACGCATGTCGTTCATGCCGGACGGACCTCCGCGACGTCGATGTCGCTGTCGGCGCCAATGGCCGCGCGCAGGGAGCGGGTCGCATGGAAGAGCCGGGACTTCACCGTGCCCAGGGGAACGCCGACAACGTCGGCGATCGTGGCAAGGGGCATCCCGACGTGGTGATGGAGCACGAAGACGGCCCGGTGCTCGGGCGTCAGCTGGCCGAACGCGCGGTCGAGCACGTCGCGGTCGGCGACCGACACGGTCGAATCGGGACCGGCCGGCCCATCGACCGGCAGGGCGCGGATGCGTCCACTCCAGCGCTGGTAGCGGCGGTACTCCTCGTAGCAGGCGTTCACGAGGAGGCGGTGGAGCCACACGCCGAACCGCTCCGGATCGCGAAGCTTGGGCAGCTCGCGCCAGCACAACAGGAGCGCCTGTTGGACGGCATCCTGCGCTCGCTCGGTATCACGCAGGATCCGGTATGCAATGGCATAGCAGCGGTCCCCGTGCAGGTCGACGAGCTCGGTGAAGGCGGCCTCATCCCCATCACGCGCCCGTTCGACCAGGCTGACCGTCACCGGGCCCTCCCTCTTGCGTCCGCCAGTCGGACGCTTCGACACCTATAGATGGTCGAACAGCCTCAAAGGTTCATGGTGCCGGCCGGAACGACGCTAGAAGTCCCGACGGCCCTCGAACGACGCCTCCACCTCGGGCCGCGTCCGTTCGTAGATGCCGAGGCGCTGGCCGCCTGGTGCCACGAAGGAGCGCACCGGTCCCTGCGGGATCTCGAGGGCGTGATCGCCTGTCCAGCCACGCTCCCGAAGCTCCGCGGTGGCGCGTTCGAGGTCGGCGACGCGATAGACGAGCACGGGAGTCTCGCCATGCAGATGACCGGCGAGGAGCATTCGTGGCGGCCCCTCGGTCAACTCGACCATCGCGACGCGGGTCCCCATAGCGTCGATCGCGAACACGAGCCTCGCACCGAGCGTTTCGACGAAGTACGCGACGTCTGTCGCAACATCCCGGCTCGGCATGTACACGTAGTCGAGCTGCTCGAACATCGTCCGTGCAGCCTACGCCCTGTGCCCGATGTCGATCCTCACCGTCGACGCATCCAGCGGGTAGGGTCAGGCGGGAGCTGCAGCTTCCGCGACGCGCAGAACGACGACCGGCACTCGTTCCGATTTGCCCTTGAGGTCGAGCTCGCGTCGTTCGGCGGCATCGACCTGGGCCGCCCGGGCCGCCTCCGCCGATACGAGCAGCTCGCCTGGTCCGGCGGCAGACGCGAGCCGGGCCGCGACATTGACGATATCGCCGAGCGCCGTGACGCTGGCGCTCGCGCCTTCGCCGACGGCGCCGACGAACGCGATCCCTGTGTGGACGCCGATGCCGATCGGCACCCACGGGCCGCCCGGCGTGCCATAGCCAGTAGCACGCAGCAGCGCCCGACCGGCCGCGACCGCGCGTGAAGCGTGCTGATCGCCACTCAGCGCCGGGATGAAGATCGCGACAGCCTCGTCCCCAACGAACTTGTCGAGAATCGCCTCATGCTCGTGGAGGACCTTCGCCGCCGCTTCGTAGAACCGGTCAAGAATTCGCCGGAACTCCGTCGGGCTCATCTTCTCGGCGAGCGTGGTCGAGCCGCGGATGTCGGCGAAGAACAGCGAGCACTCGACCTCCGCACCGCCGTGCTGCTGCTCGAGCACATCGAAGCAGGCCGAGCAGTAGTGGGGGTTCTTGGCCCACGGATGGCGGCCCATGCGCCGAGCCACGACGGCGCCGGCGCCTTTGAACGGCGCGCTGCACATGTAGCAGCGCGGCGTGCCTGGAAGCCTGCGCAGAAAGGCGTGGCTGTCCCGATAGCGCGGATCGGTGCCGAGCAGGATGCCGCGCCACATTGCCTCGACCTCCGGCTCGGTCGCGGGTAAGTCCTGGAGGCCCTGCTCGGAGTCGGGTGACGGATCGACTACTGGCATCGGCGAAGTCTAGGCCGAGTTCCAGTTGTCCATCCGCAGCGCACGCAGGCCCTGCCCGCCCCCAACCTCGTCGGCCGTCGGCGGCCCTGCCACTACACCGCCACCTGTACTGAAACCAACCGAGATTGAGCAAGAATCGATTTCATCAGTCCTGATCCGTGGAAGCCCGTAAATCCACGTACCCTGCCCGCCATGACCGATCCGCGACAACGGACGAGCCGACGACCGGAGGTTGGACGTCGGCTCGTTGTGTTCGCTGGCGCGTGCCCTCGCGATATCGTCGGCGTCGGACGACGGCCGGAGCAATAGGTCACTCGCCCTATCGGGGGCCTGGAAATTAGCCCTTGCGCGGCGGCCTCGACAGGGGGCGTATGGTGACGGGGCTGCCGTACACACATCGATGCGCGACGGTGACCGTTTCGAGGGGGTCGGCGTCGCGCGTTCCAGGGCCGCGCCCGACGGTTGTTCCCGGGACCCTGCCGCCAGGGCCCGCGCACGTCCGTCCTTTACCCCCAGGGCCGTTCGCGTTGCGGGCCCCGACCCTCCGAATGTTCGTCAGCCCCGCGAGACGTCGGTTACCCGGAGTCGGATCGAAATCTGTGACTTTCCGCATCAGGGCTGGCGATGGCCCGGGTCGGCGACGCCAGCGGTCCGGCAACGAGTTGACTGGTGGCGACAGGACCCCAGCGCTTCGTCAGCGGACAATGGCAGCGGGCCGTCCCCCCAACCGCCGCGTCTTCCGTGCCACAACTCCGCCCCGGAGCCCTGCCACCCTGGAGCGCCTCCCCCCGACAAACGCCTCCGCCGGCCACCTAACCCCAGTTTGGTAGGCCAGCGAGTTGTGTCCCGCAGCCCCCCTAGTGCGGGCACGCACCAGCGAAGATTCGACGTTACCGCCGACCGCGTGAGCGCAACGGGAACACATCCGGAGTGTGAAGGCGGGGGCGTTTGACCGTATGACGGTTCGTCATCCGGAAGGGGTGGCGACGACCTATGCTGCGCGGTGAGGCCCTGCCGCGAGGGGGGTCCGAGGGGGACCGACGCGGCGGGGTTTTCGTTATGTCCGACGGAGCCTGACGTATCGCGGGGCGCGGCGTCATGCCTATTGAGACCGCCGGGCGAGACCATTGGCGCGTCCGGGCCGTCTGCCGTCCAGGCGTCGATCCAGTCCATCCTGACCGTCGGCGACGAGGTCGACACGCCCCAGATGGTCGGCTATCCGGAGTGAAGGGCCTGCCGTCTGCTAGCTGCAGCCGGGCGAGCCGGAAAAGTCGGAGTAACACACGTTGTTGGGCGAATTGCCACTGACCGAGCTGGCGTCCAGGAGAGCGAAACTCCAGCATCTCGACGAAGACACCACCGCCAGCGTCGCCGGCGGTATTGCTGTGGACGGAGCTTCGGTCGTGGAGCCTCACACTGCTGTCACCGACGTAGATGCCGCCCCCGCGTCCGCCCGCGGTGTTGTGGTGGACCGAGGATTCGTCGTAAAGGTTCAGGCTGCCATGGACGTCGTTGTAGATGCCGCCGCCGTCGCCACTCGCAAGGTTGCCGCTGACCGAGCTGGTGCCCGTTCAGCGACAGCTCGCCCTGATCGCGTGAGTTGTGGATGCCTCCGCCGGTTACGGCTGAGTTGTCCCGGACAGCCGTGTCGATCAGGGTGACCCTGCCTGCGTCGTTTGCGATACCACCGCCGCGGTCCGTCGCGCTGTTGTCGCGGATGACCGAGTCGATGACGGTCACCACATTCAACGGATGGTCCAGGTCGATGACGGTCGCGATGCCCCCGCCGTACGTCGCGTGTCCGTTGGCCACGTTCAGGCCGTCGAGCGTGACGGTCACGCCGCCCTGGATCGTGAGGACGCGTCCTGCGCCGGCGCCGTCGAGCGTGGCCGGGCCGAATCCGCCGTTCGACTTTCCGCGGATCACAACGTCCTTGGCGATCGTCGTGTTCCCGACGCAGGTTCCTTTGACGCGGAGTTCGGCACCTGAAGGGGCCGCCTGAACCGCTGCCTCAAGGCTGCGGAAGCTGATATGCGAGGCAACGTTCTCGACATGACACGTCGGCTTCGCGGCCGCGACCGGGGTGACAAACACCGTGGCCGCAAGCACCAGAGCTGCGCCGAGCAGAGCGATCCGCCGAGGTGTCCCGAACAAGCTGATCATTCCCCCCTCCATGACGCGGCTTCGGGACACGCGCATCGCCTGATCGGCAACTCGCTTCCGCGGCATCCCCTCCGCCTGGTGGCATCGTACCTGAACGCCCCTCCCCATGCGCGCATCAGTTGGAGCCGGCACAGTGATCGACTACGCGAGCGATGCATGGGTGCAATCGGCGGCTTCGGCCTCGGCCGGTCGGCCACCCTCCGGCTGACTGGCCCCAAGGAAGGCGAGGAAAAGGTACGACTCCGGCTGAACCGGGGCCGTGGAGATGAGTTGGGTACCCGCGTTGGTACCCAACTTGGATACACCTCCCGGCCCCGGAGTTGCCAATTCGTGCGGGAACGGCCAGGAGCCGCCGGGAGATGGTCGCAGCGGCAAGCTGCGTTCGTGCAGTTGGGGACCGGGATCACCGGGGCGTTGTGGGGTTCGAATACCTTGCCCAGCAAAGCGCGACACACGAGGCAGGCGTCGGGCGCGGCATAGAACTCCACCAGCGCGCTGTGCTCGATGGCGTCGTTGATAGTCCGCTGGACGTGCCGGTCGATGGTGTCCCGATAAGAAACCGCCAGACCTTTCGGCCCGGCGGTTCGAGAGTCGGAGCTGCGCGTCGTTAGACGCTCGAGCCGACGGTGTTGAGAATCCCCGAGATCTGGCCGCCCAGGAAGAGCAGCGCGACGATCGCGACGATCGCGATGAGGGCGAGGATCAGCGCGTACTCGGCGAGACCCTGGCCTTCGTCATCAGAGCGGAGCGACGCGATGAGAGCGGTAAGCATTGACATGAAGCTTCAGGCACCTCCTTCCCCACAGGCTCCCCGGCTCGCCGGAGGCTGCGACAATCTAGACGACCCACTGGACTACTGTCCTAGTCGAAACGACGTATCCATTTGTCAGGAGGGTCTGCCGACGGTGCGCCGAGGCATCGCACGCTTTCGCACTCGGTGTCTCCGCAGCCGCTGGTCCTCGCCCTGAGCGCCGGGCTCGTGCGTTACGAACTCGAAAGGTTTCCGGGACGGTTGGCAGCTCTGCGAACACGGCTACGGGCCGACCTACGCTGCCGATCCAACGGTGGGCCCTGTGCCCCGCGACGGTGGTGAGCTGCGCGAAGGGTTCCACCGTTGTCTTGCACCGAGTCCTGCCCGAGTGGCCCGCCCGCGTTCGTTTACACCCCCCGGGCCGGTCGTACCGCGGGCCTACTTTGAGGAGGGACTTGGGCGGTTTCGCCTTCGGTCGGTCGCGTTTGAGGGCGGCTGGACCCGGCTACGCCTGCGCCAATCATGGCTTCGCGTCAGGGCGATGGCTCCAGCAACCACCCGACATCAGGGGCAAAGTCCGTGGCCACGACCCGACCATCGACGATCACCGAGGCCCACGCGTAGAAGGGGTCAACCAGCCCGGGGTCCCCACCTCCACCCGCAGTCTCTCCGCCGAAAACGAGCCGCACGCCATTCCACTCGCCCGGGTACCAGGTGTCGAAAAAGGAGGCCCCGAGATCCCCCACAAGCGTTCGGCCGGTGTGGAGGTCGGTGATCCACGTCCGGTGTTCAAAATTACCGGGCGCGGTGACCGGGATGTTGTCGATCCCTAACCGCCTATCCGGGATGCCGTCGCGATCGTCATCGACGACCACGCCGTAGGCGATCCATTGCTCCGAGGGAGCCAGGAGCGGCGGGAGGGCCCCGAGCTCGATGATGATTCGAGCCGCGCCTCCCTGCAGCTCCCGGATGTCGACCCACGGATGGGCAGACCCCGCCGAATCATCGAAATGAACGGTTTGCCGACTCGATCCGTCATCTAGTGTCGGATCGCGGCCAGATCGGTCGCGACAACGAGCGGAGCGAGTAGTGCAGCAGGATCTGGTCGAGGCGGCACGGCGCGGTGATCTCGAGGCCTTCGAGGTGCTTGCGAGCGCTGCCGGCGACCGGCTCTACACGATCGCGCGGCTCATCCTTCGGGACACACACCAAGCCGAGGACGCCGTCCAGGAAGCGCTCTTGCGCGCCTGGCGCGAGGTTCCGCGGCTGCGTGACCCGGAGCGGTGGGACGGGTGGCTGTACCGACTCATCGTCAATGCATGCGCGGATGAAGGTCGGCGGCGACGCCGACTGTCGGCCGAGGTTCGGATGATCCGATCGGAGCCGACGACAGCCGACAGCAGCGCGATGCTCGCGGATCGCGACCAGCTCGAGCGGGGCTTCCGGCGCCTGAAGCCCAGCCAACGAGCTGCCGTGGTCCTCCGCTACTACCTGGGGTTGTCCGTGCCCGAGGTCGCCGACGCGCTCGGCGTTCCGACCGGCACGGCCAAGTCCCGGATCTACTACGCGACCGAGGCACTGCGAGCGGCTCTCGAGGCCGACGCCGACGCCGACGCCGCGGATGGACGGACAGCATGACCCGGGATCGAACGACCGAGCAGCGAATCAGCGACTGGCTGGTGGGCGAGGGGGAATACGAGCTCCCGGATCGGGTGCTCGCAGAGACCTTCCACCAGGCGGCGGTGACGCGGCAGGTTCGCGCCCTCCCGGGCTGGAGGAGCTTCCAGATGGATCGCAAGGTCATCAGCTTCGCGGCCGGCGCCGCTGCGATCGCTGTGCTCGTCATCGCGGGCGCCGCGTACTTCGGGCAACCGGACGCATCGGGCGTCGGCGGGGCGCCGACTCCATCACCGACGCCGACCCCCGTGGCTTCGGCCGCGCCATCTGCGCCGCCATCCCTCGTTGCGCCCGGGATCTCTGGGTGGACGCCGTACACCTCCGCGGTCTACGGCTTCACCATGTCCTACCCGTCGGATTGGTCCGTCGCCTCTCCGGCGAGCCACAAATGGCAGCCAGGGGAACCCGCCAACGAGGATTCGACGCCATGGGCGGACATCTTCCTGAACGACAGGGACATCGATGGCGATGACATCGTCATGGTGGTGTCCCAGGTGCCTGCCCCAACCGGGGCCGACCTGGAGTCTTGGGAAGGCCTGCACGCCGTGCACCTGGAGCTGTGCGACGAACCCACCATGGCAGCGTGTCCAGCGGATTACACGCCGACGCCGATGTGCGTCGGGGAGCAGGATTGCGCGCCGGCCATCATCGCGCTCATCGGTGACGACCCGATGCCGGTGGCCCTCATCGGCGATCCCGAGAAGGGCATCGTCACCGTGATCCAGATGGGCCGCGTGGACAGCTTCCCGGCGGCGGGGCGATACGGCGGAACTGTTCAGCTGCTGAAGTCGATCATGACCCAGCTGAACGTCCGGGATCCGCAGCCGGGTGAGACCCCGCACTAGACCTCAGTCCGGGAACGCCTCCGGGCCTCGCTCCGCGAGCTCGGAGGCGTGACCCTCCGTGTCATCCTCGTGGTGCTGGCGTGGCCCCGACTGATCTAACGCTGTCACCGGTGCGAGGCGAACGGCCACCGGGGCCGCGTTAGATCCTCGACATGGCGAAACCCCAACCGCGACCGGTCCCCCTCGGACCCCCTCGCGGTAGGGCCTCACCCTCCTACAACGTGGCCGCCGCCGGTTCGTTAGGCCGGCGTTCGTGGCGTCTCGCTCCGTTGCTCAAAGGCAGCAACCGAGGGCGCGCGGTTCTGCTTGGTTGATGCGTGGGAAGCCCCTCCCGGATCGATCAGGCTCAATCGCGGTCCCGGCACTCCCCCAGCCGGGGCCTTAACCCCCTCACATCGCAAATCACCCCACGGCCCCGGCTCCTCCTCGCCGGGGCCGTAACCACTATCCAATCACGGAGTCCCACGATGACCAGCCTGATCGAAACGCTCGAGATGCTGAAAACCCTTCTCGACAAAGAACTGATCACCGGTGACGAGTACGACTCACGTCGATCCCAGGTGCTCGACGGCTTGGCACCGGCACCGGCGACCGCACAGTTCACCTTGCGTGGCATTTCCGGCCCGGGCCTGAGTATTCGGGTGGAGGCTCCGGAGTTGTCGATCCCGTCGGACCGCGATCCCTCCCGGCTTGGAGACCCATTCGAGGACACGACCTTGCCCCCGGAGGTCAAGGACCGGACCGAGGACAAGCAGTCGCCGCGAGTCGTTGCGGTATGGACCGTAGCGGGGCTGGCTGAGGACGGTCATCAACCATGTGGCCACACATACGATCCGTTCGCGCAACTCGACGGCTCGTGCCCCCTCTGCATGGCCTTGCGTGAACTCCAAACGGCTTGACGAGCGACGCGCGTAAGCCGCAGTGAAGCGGCGACCGCTAGTCTCGCCACGGCCCCGGCTCTGCGCGTTCGCTCCGTCGTGACAGCGAGACGGACGGCGACCGGGCTATCTTCTGGTTCTCCGATCGCGTAGACTTTCGCGACCCAGGGGAGGGCACCGGAGCCGCGCGCGGGGGACGTTTTTCCAGCAGCGCGACGACCCGTCTACGGTCGCCCCGTCGCGCTGGGCCAATGGCGAGACCGATCCACCTGGGGCCGGGCGCGACTGCGCCCAGGAAGGGGTGGGTCATGAGCCGACGTTCCGGACTACTCATCGCCGGGTTGACCATCGCGGGGACGGTGCTCGCCAGCACGCCCGCTTTCGCCCAACCGATCGACAAGGGCCACTTCCACGACGTCTTCACAAGCGACGTCTACGATTGCGAGGGCACCCCGGCCCAGGATCAGACGGACATCTCAGGGAACTTCCTGGGCAACCAGCGCGGCTCATCACCGTTCCCGTACTTCCGGGATAGCGTGCACGGCACCGTCGTGACCACGAACCTGGACACCGGCGGCACCTACACCGCGAAATTCACCTCCAACAGCAGGGACCACACGATCGTGGACAACGGTGACGGCACGATCACCATTACCGTCGCGGTCTCCGGTGGTCAACGGTTCTCGATCTCGGACGGCAAGTTCGTGCTCTCGGACACTGGTCAGTTCCAGATCGCCTTCGACATCGACTACAACGGCACGCCCGGTGACCCGAGCGACGACACGGACGTCCCTGACTCGTTCCGGCTCGTGAAGGAAAGGGCGGGGCGCACCGATACCGACGGCCGCAACTTCTGCGACGATCTGAGGGAGTTCGCGACCTAGTCGTCATTCTGATTGACTCGGCGAAGCGGATCGTGGGTCCAGAAACTCCCTCAAAAGGGTGCCAGTTTCCGGTGACCCGCAGCTAGCGACGACCGCTAGCCTCACCCGGGCCCCGGCTACGGTTCGGGGCCGTACCCTGTCCGCCCATGACCGACCCCGCGAAGCGCGAACGTGCCGCGCTCGATGTCCTCGAGCTCCTCCCGGATCGCTGGGCGCTCGGCCCGACCTCCTAGGACCCGGGAACCGGGCGCTGGACGTATACCGCCCGCGGACGGCATCCCGGTCGCGGCAAGATGCCCGAGACGATCACGGGGACCGGCTTGGACGAGCTGGCCACGATGATCGACCTGGCCATCCGCCTCGATGAACGGCGACGCGACGCCAAGTTCGCCGAGATCGAGCGTCGCGGGGCGGGTGTTCTCAGAGGCGGTCGACGGCTAGGATGTTGGTTGCAATGCCACGCCCATCCACACCCGAAGAGGCGATGCGTGGATTCTCTCGGGCGAGGACCCGGGCCTCGTTCGAGTGCGCCGGATACTGCGGCGAGTGCCTCGCGGGCCCAACTGCAAGCTTTGCGCGGCGCCGTTCGAGGGCCCGGGCGGCGCCGTGCTGCGGCACGTTGGTTTCGCACGGTACCCCGGCAATCCAGCGATCTGCAGCAACTGCATCAAGGACCTGAACAAGATCGGCGTCTTTGGCGCGGAGATCCCGGTGAGCCTCTTGTTCGCGGACATTCGCGGCTCCACCGGATTCGGCGAGCGGATGAGCCCGACCGAGTTCCGCACGTTCCTGGATCGCTTCTACCAAATCTCGTCGAAGGCGATCCTCGACAACGACGGGATCGTCGATAAGTTCGTCGGCGACGAGGCGATCGGGCTGTTTTTCGTCGGGATCTCCGGCAGCGGCCACACGGCGGCGGCGATCACGGCGGCTCGGGCGTTGCTCGGTGCCGTCGGGCGTCCCGACGCGACCCGGACGGGCCCGATCCCGGTCGGCGCGGCGGTGCATCGCGGGCAGGCGTTCGTCGGATCGACCGGCGCGAACGATGCGGTGAACGACTTCACGGCGCTGGGCGACGTGGTGAATACGACGGCCCGCCTCGCGAGCGAGGCGGCCGGAGGTGAGCTCCTCGTCTCGATCGAGGCGGCTTTGGCGGGCGGCCTCGATACCACCGCCCTTGAGCACCGAACGCTCGTCGTCCGCGGAAAATCCGATGCCATCGAGGTCGTGGCCCTGCCCGAGTCGATGTCGATGACAGTTTCCGCATCTGGCCGGACAGCCTGAGCGCCGCTCTATGGACCAACTCCGTAAGGCGTTTCCCTCAGGCGCCGCCGGGCGAAGACAGGTGCGCGCCCTGGGACCGACCCCTACCCGGCTATTCGGCACACGGGGGTCGGCACCTGACGGCCGACGAGCTGGAGCGGATCACTAAGCGATACCCCGAGAGCTGACACCGCACTCTCATTAGTCGGTAGTCGAGAGTCGGTAATCGAGGTATGACGACGTTCACCGTGGCCACCAACGAGTTCATCGGGCACAGGAAGGAGAAGGCCGAGTACCAGTCCAATGGAAAGGTTTATCCCGTTAGCCTGGATACCGCCTCGTTAACTCGCTCCAGCTCGTCGGCGGTCAATGGGGCCGCTGCCAAACGTTGGACGACTGTATAGCCGGGCACGAGACGCAACCCAGACGCCCGGGGTGTACGAATGCGTCCGGCACGTCACACCCGTGCCCGGGTGGAACGGCTGACCGAACAGGAGGGCCCTCCCCCATGCGCAAGCTCATGAGTCTCGCAGGTGCCGCAGTCCTCACGCTCGGCCTGGTCGCGCCCGCCTCGGCCGCGGCTCCTGTCGAGAACGAGTGGGGCGACATCATCGGGGGAAGGGCCTTCAACTCGTGCACCGGCGAGTTCTTTGACAACAACGGCAGAGTCCACACTGTCCTCAAGGAGAACGCCTCCCCCGAGCCGAGCGTTCACGTCAACCTCCACCTCGAGGCGATCGGAGAGTCGAGCGGCGACGCGTACGTCTACAACACCACCATCAATTCGCCCGTCCACGTCGCTGCGGACGGCAGCTACACGGCGGACCAACTGGTCAATTTCGTTCTCGTGAGCAAGGGCAGCTCGCCCAACATGCGGATCACCATCCGCCTCCACCAGGTCTTCGCCTCAGACGGCACCCTCATCTCCGAGACAAGCGACTTCTCGTTGGACTGTCGGGGTAGCTGACGCGAATCGTCGAGGAGGGGCGCGAGTCGCCAATCCCATGCCCCTCCTCAGCGGTCTTCTCATGAGTCTCTCGGATAACGCCGCAGCACGCTTTCGTGTCTCGCCGCTCGACGCCGGAACTCATCGACGCCGCCCGACGAGCAGCCGTCCTTAGCCGGCTCACGCAGGAGCGCCGGCTATCCGGGGAGCGAGCCGAGGCGCTCGTGGTGGCGTGGGAGGCCGAGGGCGACTCGCGCGGCCTGGAGCGGATGACCGCGGCCTTCTGGGACGCGGGCACGGCGTGGATTTCGAGCAGCTCGGCGAGAACTGGGGTTTGAGCTTCGGGGGTTCAGGCTGGTGGTAACGGTTCGTCCGGCTTGAAGAACGTCCATGTCGCCGTCACGCCATCGCCGGTTGGTGTGGCGATCCAGGTGCCGCGACTCGATCCGTCCACCCGAAGCTCGTAGATGGTGCGCCGAACCCACATGACTGAGTCGACCATCGACGCTGCGGCCACCCCGCCGCCGGCCCCCGCACCTCCAACGATGTAGGCAAGGAGCACCTGCGGCATGCGGCGCATGTTGCTCGTCGAAAGCAACCTCCTGAGGTTTGACCTCATCGACGGTGCTATCAGCGTCACGGTTAGGGACGCCTCATGCCCCACGATGTCGAAGGTCGTGATTCTCGGATTTCGAGCGAAGAAGCCGCCCTCGCAGGAGACGCCATCGACCGAAAAAGTCCGCGTGCTGGTGCCGATCTCAACCCGATGGCGGGTTCCTTCCAACGGAACCAGCCACGCTCTTGAGACTTCTGGTGCGCCATCAAGGTTCTGCGGCCTCACCTCCAGAGCCTAGCGCGTGTCCTTGATAGGGCGGCCTGCGGGCGAGGTCCAGTCGGTAGGGTTTCGGAACGTGGCCGGTGGACCGGCCCCGGTCGCCGTCCGTCTCGCAGTCACGACGTAGCGCGGTGCGGAGCGGGACCGTGGTGAGGCTAGGCGTCGGGGCTTAGCTGCCGGTTACTCGAACTCGAACGAACGGACGACGGCTTCCAGCTCTTCGCAGCGTTTCCCCTCCCTCGACGTCGCTGACTTCGATCGCAATCGTCTCATCGGATGGGCCACTCAGAAGGTACAGCCGGGTTGTGATGTCGCAACACACGACGTGGTGGAGTGAGGCTGGCCCAACGCCAATGATCAGCGGGACCATAGGGATGTCCTCCACGCCTGGGAAAGGACAGCCCTCCTCGTGTCCCTCGGCGAGTGCGACGTCAAACACCCGGCCCATCAGCCCGCCAAGGTCCACGGGCGTCGGTTCCGTCGTGTCGAGCCCAGGCAGGGATACGTACCAGCTCAGCCATCGCCTCGGGTGTACTCTCGATGCCTGGCTCCGGTACCTCTTCGCAGTTGGCGCTTGCTGGCGCTATCCCGTCGTACATGCCGATGTAGTCGCTGGTACCGGCGTTCACTCCCTCTAGCGTGCCGCTCGGCGGAACCAGCAGGAAGTTGCCGGGGAGATCCTCGTAGTTCGCCCATCCATCGGGCACCGTGTACGTCACCCCTGCCTGGAATTCGGTGGTGGCATAGGTGCCGGCTGTCAACGGCCCGAGGCACTCGCCGCCCTCCGGGTTCGGACACGCGGCTGTCGATGGCGATGGGATGGGCGAGGTCGGCAGTGCCGTGGGCGAGGACGGCAGTGCCGTGGGCGAGACGGATGTGCCCTGGCTGCACGCGGCGATCATCACTGCCGCGACCAGCCCTACCGCCACAATCGAAGTCATGTTGCGCCAGTAGAGCCCTCCGTACTTGCCAAGCCAACCTAAGTCCAACCCAAACATGACGCTCCCCCTTGTTCCAATCCGTCGGACCTTGGTGAAAGCAATCGAAGAGAGGATAGAACGGCCGTGATCGCCGTCCGTCGTCCCTCGCCTCGACGGAGCGAACGCGCGGAGCCGGGGCCGCCGTGAGGCTAGCGGTCGCCGCTTAGCTGCGGCTTAGCCGACGCAAGCCGCCGCGTTGCTCCCGTTCTTGATCGAAGATGCCGATGGTCTGACAGCCGAGCGCGTCTCCCCCGTAACGGTTATCGGGCCAGCGCCACTTGGCCGCCGAGACGATAGGTGTCGCTGACCGCCTTGTCCCAGCGAGCGGTTCCCGTGGTCCGGTAGCGTTCGGCATTCTCGGTATGCACGCCAGCTGATTTGATCCACTCGTCGGCCAAGAAGCCGTACCACATCAACGCCTCGCTGTCGTGCAGCTGGAGGAGTGTGGCTCCGGGAGTTGGAGCTGTTCGCTCGTCCAGCGTGGCGCGGACGATGCGGCAGCGCGGACCAACCTCGAGTCCCCGACTGCAGCCACGGAGTCGGCATTTCGTGCGTGAACTGTGGAGGCGACGACCGGAGTCGAACCGGTGAATAGCGGTTTTGCAGACCGCCGCGTTAGGCCACTTCGCCACGTCGCCGCCGAGGTCCGCCGTTCCGGGTGCGGCGGATGTTGGCTGCCCCTCGAGGATTCGAACCTCGGTTCACGGATCCAAAGTCCGCTGTCCTACCACTAGACGAAGGGGCAGCGCCTCGTCCCGGACAAAGAAATGGAGCGGAAGACGGGACTCGAACCCGCGACCCTCACCTTGGCAAGGTGATGCTCTACCAACTGAGCCACTTCCGCCCGCTTGATTTCGACCACCGAATGGTGGTGCCGAGAGCCAGAATCGAACTGGCGACACCGCGATTTTCAGTCGCGTGCTCTACCAACTGAGCTATCTCGGCCCGATGGCCAACCAGGCTTTGGCCGCCCGTCGGCGACGCGAAGATTACCATGCGCCCCGATCGGCCAGCAAACGCAGCGGCTCTTGTCCCGGCGCTATTCCTCGGGGTGCTACCGATGCGCAAAACGACGCTCGAAGCGTCCGAATCTGCTGCCAGCGGCCATGCTATCGAGCGGGATATGCGCCGAGTGAATGCGCTGCTCTGTACGATCGTGTCCAGCAGGCTGGCGCCGCGAGTCCTGAGCATCGATAGACCAGAGCGGAATGCGACCGTCGGAATGGCCCGGGCGTTTGGCCGCGAAGGGCCTGCCCTAATCCAGGCCGGTAAGCGTCGCAGCCTCAGGCGACGACAGCGGCCCCTCTCCGCTGAGCTCGCGGAGGCGATTGATCCGGTCGACGATCGCAGGGTGGGTCGAGAACAGGTTCGACGAGCGCGCCTCGAACTTCTTGATCGGGTTCGTGAAGTACATGTGCTGCGTGCCGCGATTGGCGACCTCGAGCACCTCCTGATCGCCCGAGATCTTGGCGAGCGCCCGTTCCAGCCCGTACGGGTTCCGCGTCAGCTCGACGGATGACGCGTCGGCCAGGTACTCGCGCTGGCGGCTTACCGCGAGTTGGATGAACCTGGCGATGATCGGCGCCAGGATGGCGAGCACGATCGCGATGGCGAAGATGATCGCCTGGGCGGCACCACCGCCCTCGCGGTTGCTGCTGCGGCGCCCGCCGCCCCAGAACGTGAAACGGAGAAAGAAGTCCGCGAGGATCGCGATCGCGCCGACCATGACGCCGACGATCAGCGCGAAGCGGATGTCGAAGTTCCGCACATGCGACAGCTCGTGGCCGATGACGCCCTGCAGCTCCTCGCGGTCGAGCTTCTCGAGAAGCCCGGTCGTGATGGCCATCGAGGCGTGCTTCGGATCGCGCCCGGTCGCAAAGGCGTTCGGAGCGGAGTCGTCGATGATGTAGACGGCCGGCATCGGGATGTTCGCCGCGATGGCCATCTCCTGAACGACGTTCATCAGCTGCGGCGACGTCTGTTCGTCGACGGGCCGTGCACCGGACGCGGCGAGGACGAGCTTGTCGCCCTGGAAGTACGTCCCGACCGCGATCAACCCACCGAGCAGGAGCGCAGCACCGGTCGCCGCCACGCCGCCGGACGGATCGCCGACGATCGCATAGCCGATGACGAACCCGAGGAGCCCGAGGATGGCCACGACGAAGAGGGCCAGCAGGAACGAGTTCCGCCGGTTCGCCGAAGCCTGGGCGAAGAAGGTGGTTGCGGCCACGGGCCCTCGCGCGGGTCCGCGGTCAGCTGATGCTCAGGTCGACCGTCGGGACGTTGGCGGCCTCGGGTTCTGCGTCGAAGAACTCGCGCTTCGAGAACCCAAGGGGACCGGCAAGGAGGACGTTCGGGAAGACCTGGATTGAGGTGTTGTAGTCGAGGACCGTCGCGTTGTAATGCTGGCGGCTGAAGGAGATCTGGTTCTCGGTCGTCGTCAGTTGCTCCTGCAGCTCGAGGACGTTCTGGTTCGCCTTGAGCTCCGGGTAGTTCTCAACCACAGCGAAGAGCGAACGGAGGGTACCCGTCAGCGCGTTCTCGGCGGCGGCCTGTTGGGCAGGACCCTGCGCCCCCGCCGCGACCGCCGCGGCGCGCGCGTTGGTGACGTCCGTCAGGACCTTCTGCTCGAAGCCCATGTAGCCCTTGACCGCGTTCACGAGGTTCGGGATCAGATCGTGCCGACGCTTGAGCTGGACCTCGATCTGGGCGAAGGCCTCGTCGATCCGCAGGCGTCGCTGGACGAGCCCGTTGTAGATCCCGATCACGAATACGACCAGGAGCACGAGCAAGACCACGACGATGATCAGCGGGAGATTGTCCATGCCCTCCTCCGCGCGGCTCCGGTGGAGCCCTGCCTAGATGCCACAAGTCTACCGCGGCAGCGGTGGTGGGCGGTGTGGGACTCGAACCCCCGACTTCCTGGGTTTAGACGAGCGCCGGACCATCCCGCCGGGTGTCGACCCGTAGCGTCGTGTAGCGGCGTGCGCGTGAATTCTGCACCACCCGCCTGTCGGTGATGGCTGATGTCGGCCCGTGCCGGGCGGTCCGTGAGCAAGATGTAAGCAATCCCGAAGGAAGCGTCAGCCCCCGCGTAAGTTCGTGGCACGCCCTCAAGGTTGTCGGCTGCTAGCGGCCCTCGATGGCCGGAGGCTGCGCCTCTACCCGCGTCGACCGTCGGCGACGAGGTCGACACGCCCAGATGGTCGGCTCGCCGGAGTGAACGGAATGCCGTCTGTTAGCTGCAGCCTGGCGAGCCGGGAAAGTCGGCGTGACACACGTTGTTGGGTGAATTGCCACTGACCGAGCTGGCATCCAGGAGTTCGAACACTCCAAAGATCGCGGCGATGAAGACACCACCGCCACTGCCGGCGTTATTGCCGTGCACCGAACTTCCGTCCTTCAGCCTCACGACGCTGTCACCCACGAAGATGCCGCCCCCGAGTCCACCCGCGGTGTTGTGGTGGACCGAGGATTCGTCGTAAAGGTTCAGGCTGCCATGGATGTCGTTGTAGAATTCCGCCTCCGTTGTCACTCGCAAGGTTGCCACTGACCGAGCTGGTGCCGTTCAGCGACAGGTCGCCCTGATCGCGGGAGTTGTGTATGCCTCCGCCGGTTACGGCTGAGTTGTCCCGGACGGCGGTGTCGATCAGCTTGACAATGCCGTGGTCGTTTGCGATACCACCGCCGTAGTCCGTCGCGCTGTTGTCGTGGATGACCGAGTTGATGACTTTCACGACATTCAGGCCTGGATGGTCTTGGTCGATGACGGTTGCGATGCCCCCGCCGAACGTCGCGTGTCCGTTCGTCACGTTCAGGCCGTCGAGCACAATTCTCACGCCCCCTTTGATCGTTAGAACGCGCCCTGCGCCGGCGCCGTCGAGCGTGGCCGGACCAAATCCGCCGTTCGACCTTCCGCGGATCGCAACGTCCTTGAGGATCGTCGTGTTCCCGACGCATGTTCCCTTGACGCGGAGTTCGGCACCTGATGGGGCCGCCTGAACCGCTGCCTGAAGGCTGCGGAAGCTCGTGTGCGAGGCAACGTTCTCGACATGGCACGTCGGCTTCGCGGCCGCGACTGGGGTAACAAATACCGTGGCCGCAAGCACCAGAGCTGCGCCGAGCACAGCGATGCGCCGAGGTGTTCCCGACAAGCTGGCCATCCTCCCCTCCTTGACGCGGCATTGGGACGCGTGTTTCAGCCCCCGGATCGACACCTCGATTCCGCGGCATCCCCTCCGCTTGGGTGCCATCGTACCTGAACGCCTCTCCCCATGAGCATGGCGAGGCTTCCTGATCGTGGGCGTAGGACGCCAATCAGCGCAATTAGGTCACTTGACCTAGTCGGGGGTCGCTTGGGGACACGGGCAATCGGCTGGTTTCGGTGGTGCGTGCGGGCTGCATCACTAACAGTGGGTCGTTCGACTCGCCTATCACCGCCCATTCGGTGGGCCTGTCGGTCATGCCCGGCGACCGGCAAATCCCATAAAGGCCGGACCCGTCGGGTGGGCAATCAGGGTACAAGCCAAGCCGCCGGACACCCGAGAGGTGACACTCAGGTTGACAGGGTACGGCCCCGGCAAGGAGTTGCCGGGACTGCGTTGCTAGTGGCTGAGTTGCGGCCTAACGCCAGTCATCGTCGAGGTCAACGTGGCCGCGAACCGCGTTGGAGCGCGCTTCACGGAGCGGGATGGCCAGGGCACCTGTTGTGTCGGAGGCCTCCCAGCTGCCATCCGCCGGCGGGCTCGCCCAGCCAATCGAGCCGATCTCGTCCTTCGGCACGTTCACGGTGAAGTGTGCCTCCGTCTCATCGACCGAATTCACGCGCGACAGCGGGATGTAGACGTCCGTTAGTAGGACCGTGTTCTTTTCGACGAGGACATAGGTGCCGCCTCGCTCGATGGCGTGGCCGATCTTCTCGCCCCTCACGTCGTAGGCACTCCAGCCAGACTGGATCTTGAAAACGTCAATCTCCTGCATGGCATTGCTCCTTGCTTGGATCAGGCTGCAGCCGACCACCAAGCGAAATGGCCGTGCGACATTCAATCTGGGACTGAAGCAAAATCGACGGCGGGAGGGAACGTCCGCGGGCTCCGTGGGGCGAGGTCACCTCTCGGGCGTGTTGCATTATCAACGGGACAACCGTCGTCTCGGCTCCCGCCATGAAATCGCATCGCCCAGTCATCTCGTAGAATGCGGGACCGTCTGCCCGCTGTTTAGCCTGCTATTCGAGGGAGCCCGAGTACAGTGACTCCCGGTCAACCGCGCAACGACCGGCCGTGGCGGAGAGCCTAAGCTGCGAAACCGTCTTGAGGCGGTCTGTAGGCAGGGTCTCGCGCGTCTGCCTAACGAAGCGGCGGCGGCGGCGTTACCAGCAGGGTCGGACCAATGATTGCGACGCTCAGCCTGGATATCGCGCGACCCTCGGAACGCGTCTACGCGGTCCTCGTCGACCAGGACACTTGGGCAGCGCTGGACCCCACCCTCATGGACGTCACGCCACGTGGCTCGTTGGCCGTGGGCATGAGCGGGACGATGACGCGGCGCGTCGCCGGCAGGCGAGTGACGAACGGCTGGATCGTCCTGGAGCTGGAGCCCGGGAGGCGGGTCGGCATGCGGCTGACTGGCGCCGGTTACGAGCTGATCGAGGAGACGACGCTCGAAGGGACATCGGGCGGGACACGCGCGACTACCGCGGATACCCTCCGACACACGTCGGTGGGCGGTCGCCTGCTCGTCGCGGTGTCGGGGCCGTTCATCCGTCGCGACCTTCGTAAGCGGAACAAGCGGCTCAAGGCGCTCCTCGAGGACGACGGTTCCCTTGACGGCGATTGAATCCAAACGACCGTGGCTTTCGCCAATCGCCCCCGTTGCATCGACTGCACGGGGGGCGATTTCGTGCGTGGCATGTGGTGGGCGGTGAGGGACTCGAACCCCCGACTTCCTCGGGGCAAGCGACGCCCCAGCCATGCCGCCGGGTGCCGACTCGCAGTATCGCATGGCGATTTCGTGCGTGAATTCGCCTCTGCCCCGCCTACCGATAAACGGCTGATACGGCCCGTGCCGACCAGTCCCTTAGCAATGCCGTTAGCAAAACGCCCGCCCACCATTTCGCTCATGCCCAGACGATCATCCCCCGATCGGGTATTCGCGGCCGACGAGCCGCCGTCCTCTGCCGGCTCATCCAGGAGCGCCGCTTATCCGAGCAACGCGCCGAGGCGCTCGTGGCGGCGTGGGAGGTCGAGGGCGACTCGCGCGGACTGGAGCGGATGACCACGCGCTTCCGGGACGCCGGCACGACGTGGATCGATGAACAGCTCGGCAAATCGCAGTAGGCCCTGGTCGCGTCCGTCGCGCACCATGGTCTAGACCAGTCGCGGCCAGGCCATCACCACGAGGACGACGCGGACGAGCGCGAGGATCGGCGGAATGGGAAGCGCGAACCCATACCAGAACACCGCCTCGACGGGCAGCAGCCCGAATTGCAGCAAAGCGCCCGACCGCTCGCCGTTCCACAGCAACCAGCCAGCCCAGACCTGCACGAGCCCGAGGACGAACGCAGCGGCCAGCAGCACCACGAAGACCGCGTGCGAATAGTTCAGGTAGAAGGGACCGCCGTTGGGCTCGCCGATGAGCGGCAGGACCGGCAGACGACCACGGACGATCATCCACCACATCAGCCACGGCGTCGGCAGCAGGGCCCACCCGAACGCGACGACCCACAGCAGTACGGCAGCGACGCGGCTCTCGATCGGCACGGGCATTTTGGCCAGCTCCACGGGCGATAGACCAGGTCCTCGCCTCGGGAGCATAGACGGCCCCGATCGCCATCCGTTTCGCTGTCACGACGGAGCGAACGCGCGGAGCTTGGGCCGGCGCTGAGGCTAGCGGTCCGCGCTTAGTTGCGGCTTAGCTGCATTGAGCCGGGAGGCCAGATCCGTGATGGCGGCCAGGTCGTCCTCGCCGATCCCGGTGATCGTCTCGGGATACTTGCCACGACCGGGATGGGGTCCACGAGCCGTATACGACCAGCGTCCGATGCCGGGGTCGTAGCTGGTCGGGCCACTGCCCAGCGATCCGGGAGCAGGGCTAGGACGTCGAGCGCGGCACGCTCTCGCTTGGCCGGGTCAGGCACTGTCGCTTCGTCGTCGCGTCGCCAGCAGGGCGGCAGGCGCGAGCTCTGCAGGGTCGGTCATGGCGGACAGGCCACGGCCCCCGACCGTAGCCGGGCCGTCTCGCCAGTCCGTGACCGGGGTCTAGTCGAGGAGGCTCTACACGCGATGCCAGACGACGCTGCCGTCAAAGAGGGTGTCGTCCGCTGGATCGGCAGTCCCCTGGTCGTCGAGGGTCCAGATCCCCGGCTCGCCGGTCAGGAACTTGAGCGTCATGGGACCGCACTTCGCGACGTTGAACTCGGTGAACAGCGTGTCCCCATCGACCAATCCCCGCAGCATGCTCGCGAAAAAGGTGACGGGCCACCCCTCGTTCACGCAGACCGTTGCGAACTCGTCGGTGAATTCGACGCGCGGGTGGTTGCCCCCGGAGATGGAGAGATGGACCGTACTGCCATCGCCGTCGGGTGGCGCAGGGTCTTGGCCGATCCATTCTCCGGTAAACCCCGTCGCGGCCGGAGCAGCCTGGACAACCGGAGCAGCCACAATTAGCCCGAGCAGGATGGCCCCGAGAACCAGTGAAAGGCGCTTCACTTGACACCTCCGTGGGCGCCGTCGCGCCCGAAACCAGGCCGATCGGTCTCGCCACTGGCCCAGCGCGACGGTGGCGACCGTGACGGGACGCCGCGCTGCTCCGTGAACCGCGCCCCCACGCGTTTCCGGTGCCCTCCCCTGAGTCGTGGCAGTCTACCTGCCCAGGATTTGAGGAACTCATCAATTCCGCGAACTCGCGTTGTCCGGGCACACCGGTTGGGAAATCCCGCGATGGCTCCTGGGCCCGTCCTGGTGGACGCGCGGCCTCGGCCGCCGGAGAGTGAGGGGAAAACGTCATCGGTTGCGGACAGTCAGCAACGCGACTCGCTCCTGTAGCCGCACGCCGCGCGAGTTGCTCAAACGCAGCAACGAACAGCGCCCGGATCTGTGCGGTTCATCCGTGGGAACCGGCGCCCCGCTCGATAAGGATGTCGTCAGCGGGATGAGCCTTCTCTCCTTCTCAGGCTGGTCCCCAACGGCCCCGGTTCCAGCCGCTCCTCGTGGGCCGGGTGGGGTTCATCGCGTTCCAGTGCCGGTAACGGGCAGGCCGACGAGCAGAACTTGCGCGCCGGGCCGGAGTTCGCCGGTAACTCGCGGTTGCAGTGGAGAAACAGGCGGATCACGCGAGGATCAGCGGAAGGCATGCGTGTGGTCGTTCTGTGTATAGACGCCCGACTGGCGCTCGCTAGGACACTGCCCTCCTAAAGAAACGACACTGCGTCCGAACATCGTCGCCATGGTGGGCCTTGTAGCGCCTGTCAGCCTTCACCGTCACGCCATCCGTTGATGAAGTTGACAAGTCTGCCGTTACGCCATGCAGCGAACAGCCCAAATGCCAAGCCGATAGCTGCACCGACCGCGACGTACTCCATTACGCACTCCCCGACCGTTCTCAAGTCCTGCTCGTATCCACCTACGATCTCGATATCCCACCTGAGGCCGCACGAGTGGGCGAACCCGGACATATCGTCTGGGTCGATGGTGATGGTGCATACCCCTCTTTAGATAGAGAGGACACGGGTACGATCGCGCCCCAGGGCACGGGCGAAGACGACGACCAGCGGCATGTAGCAGCCGGCCGGGCACCGGGTCGAGCTACTCCTCGGTACCGCCCGTGGGTGCAGTCGAGGGGGAGGTGATCGGCACCGGCTCGCTGCCGGTGATCACTATCGTGATGTACGTCATCGCCCGAACCTCCGACGCGCAGCCTCCCGCGCGGCAATGGCGTCCAGGCGGTGCGCTGGCAGTTCCTCGTCCGGCAATCCCGCCGACGCCGTCGAGCCGCCACGCTCAGCTCGCCGAGATCTGCGCGCCACGACGCCGGCGCAGGCCCGCTCGATCATGACCGCGGCCGACCAGACACCATACGGGCCGTTCGTGCGTCTGGCCCTGCTGACCGGCGCGGCGCGGCGAACTCGTCGGGTTCGGGTGGGCGGACAGTCGATCTCGACGCCGGGGCGCTCCACATCCAGCAGACGGCGCTACGGATCGCCGGCCACGGGATCGTCTTCCGGCGGCCGAAGACACGCCTGTCGCGGCGGGCTCATCGCCCTGTCACCCGAGGCCGTCGCACTGCGACGCGGCCACCGACGCCGACAGGCCGAGGCGCGTCTGCTCGCGGGCACGTTTACGGAGATCGCGACCTCGTCTTCGCCACCTGGCTCGGGACGCCGATCGAGCCGGGGAACCTGCGCCGGTCGTGGCTGACGATCACGCGGGGCGGCTGGCGTCCCGGCCTCCGCATCCACGATCTCCGCCACGCACATGCGACCTTGAAGCTCGGTCAGGGCGTTCACCCGAAGATGGTGTCCGAGCGGCTCGGTCACGCGAGCGTGAACATCACCCTCGACACCTACTCGCACGTTCTGCCCGGGCTCCAGGAAGCGGCCGCCGCGGCGCTCGACACGATCCTCGCGGAGCCCGCGATCGCCGAGGCAGGATAGCAATCCGTTAGCAGAACTGGAATCGCCCTTCGTCGGAAGACCGGCCGGAGGGCGATTTCGTGCGTGGTATGTGGTGGGCGGTACAGGACTCGAACCCCCGACTTCCTCGGTGTAAGCGAGGCGCTCTAACCAGCTGAGCTAACCGCCCGGCAGCGGAGCATACTCGCCCCGCGCGCTGCCATCAGCGTCGGCGGAGGCGAACGACAGGGATCTCGCGGTCTGTCCTGGAACGGTACCTGATAAATCCGGACTTCCCTCGAGATGCGCGCCCACGCCGCCCCGAGATCCTCTCCTTCGAGCGTCTCGGGGCGGGCATCGATCGGGCGGCCGTCGTCGAATTGCGCCGTCGCGTCGGGCTGGGCGGCAAGGTTGTGGAGCCACGCTGGATGTCTCGCGGCACCTGCCAGCTTAGCGATGACGAGCCACGCATCGTCGCCATCCGCAAGGCAGCCGAGCACCAACCGACGGGGCTTGCCCGATCTCGCTCCAACCGTCTCCAGCATGAGCGTGTCGACACCACCCTGCGTTCGCGCGCCGCCTCGTCCGAACTGCCACAGCATGAAGCGGTTGCCGAGGCCCGCGAGGAACCGAGGGAACCGCATGCCCCGGGAGCCGCTCGGCGGGAGCTTGACCGACACGCGCCGAATCTACTCGTCGTGACGATCGGCCACTTCATGCGCTCGTTCGAAGCATGAAGAAACCCCCTCGGAAGGGGGTGGTGCCCAGGCCGGGACTTGAACCCGGATGAGTTGCCTCATACGCCCCTCAAACGTACGCGTATACCAATTCCGCCACCTGGGCAGGTGATGCTTCGTGTCCGAACCTGAGGGAGTGGTACCGAGGGAGGGACTTGAACCCACACGACCTTGCGGCCACTAGGTCCTGAACCTAGCGCGTCTGCCTATTCCGCCACCTCGGCGTCGGCGCACACGACCGCTTACCGGTCGTCAGCGAGGCGCCATGTTAGCACATCCCAGAATCGGTCACTGGGGTCCGAAACCTGGCGCACAACCGGTCCGGAAACCACGTCATGGACCACCGTCGTCTCGTCTGCGAAGGCCAACGGGAGAACGTATCTGCCCTTCGTGAGCTGCTCCTGGAGCTTGATGTAGGCGTCCCTCCGCTTTGCCTCCGTGCCGGGCGCGCGTGCCGTCTCCAGGAGCCGGTCGAGCGTTGGGTCCTGGACGCCGCTGACGTTCGTGCCGCCGCTCAGCGTCTGCGTCGAGGCCAGTAATGGGTAGAGATCGGGGTCGAGGCCGATCGTGATATCGCCGATGGCCACATCGAACTCCCGGCGCATCAGGCGCTCACCGACGAACTCCGCCGCGGGCATGGCCGTGTGCTTGACCGAGACCCCGAATTCGTTCCAGTCACGCGTGACGGCGACCGCTGCCGCGTAGGCGGCCGGGTTGGACGCCTGATCTGGACTCAACAGCTCGATCGTGAGTGGCTTCTTTTCACCCCGCAAGCGCCACTGGCCATCGATGCGCTTCCAGCCGGCCTTGCGGAGCGCATTCCCCGCGTCCTCCAGGTTGTATTCGACCGGCGGCGACGCCTCGCCCGAGAACAGCGGCGAGCTCGTCGGGATGAGCGCGTCGGCGCGGATGCCGGAACCGCCGTAGGCCTCGTCGATGAGCGCCTCGCGGTCGATCGCCCGGAGCAGCCCGACGCGGGCAGCGGACGACGCGAAGGCCGGATGTCCGGGTCGCAGATTGAACAGGACTGCGGTGAGTGTCGAGCCCGGGTAGCGCAGGAGCCGGCTGTCCCCCGGCTCGGCAATCTCTGCGGCGACCGCCGGGTCGACGCCCGACACCGCATCGAGGCGGCCCGCGGCGTAGTCAGCTGCCAGTGCCTCGCCGTCCTCGTAGTAGTGAAATTCGATCCCGTCGAGGTACGGACGCGGCAGCTCCGGGCGCGCCGTGGGAGCGATGGTCGCGAGGGAGTCGGTCGGCTCGACGGACGGACCGACCATGGGCGAACCGCTGCTGGACGCCTGCGGTGGCCGCAACATGACCAGGTCACGCTCGCGGCTGACCAGCTCGAACTGCCCCGAGCCGACGGGGTGCTGCCCAAACGGATGGTCGGGCAGACTCGTGACCGGCACGTCGGCGAGCAGGTGGGCAGGGGCGATGGGCTGGGTCGCGGCCTGGAGGAACCCGCCGATCGGCGTGTCGAGCGTGAACTGGACGGTGCGCTCGCCGATTGTCTGCACGGTCACCCCGGCCCACGAAGTCGAGCGCGGGCCCGCGTAGTCCGGGTCCTGCAGCGTGTGGATCGTGAAGGCGACGTCGGCCGCGGTGACCGGCTGGCCGTCGTTCCAGAAGGCGTCCTCACGGAGCTCGAACGTCCAGGTCCGACCATCGTCGCTGGTCGACCAGCGGGAGGCGAGGTCCGGCACGACCGAACCATTGGGCCCGTTCCGGACGAGCCCGGCGAACAGCAGCGCAACGAGGTCCCGGTCAGCCTGTGAGCGCGCAGTCAGCGGACTGATCGACTCGGGATGACCGAGCACGCCCTCGCGGTAGGGCCGATCGACGGCGGTGGCGACGGGTGGGTTGGTCGGTGCCGGGGTCGTGGCAGGTTGGAACGCAGGGGCCCCGACGAGGACGGCGACGATGGCAAGGGACGCGACGAGGGCGAAAACGAGCGCGGAATCTCTTCGGGTCATCAAACCAGGGGTGCGGGCGCCCCCGTTGCCCGCTGGAGGGTGATCAGGTCGGGGCGGTAGTCGTGGTCGCGTCGACGAGCTTGTAGGACGCGATGGAGAAGATCACGAACAGCACCAGCAGGACGATCGTGAATTGCCACAGCCGCTTCTCGACGCCGCGCCGGCTGCGATAGACAGCCGAGTCACCGCCGAACGTCCCGGACAGGCCGGCACCGCGGGCCTGGAGCAGGATCGCGGCCATGAGCGCGATGCTCACGAGCAGCTGGCCGATGGCCAGGATGGGATTCACGAAGGAGTCGCCTCTTGTCTGGGTTCGGCGGGCGATGCTACCACAGGTCGGAGCTCAGCCCGGTCCGGCGGCCCGCCCGGCGGTCACCTCGACACCGAGCAGCGGCAGTCCGCTCATCCCAGGCCAGCGCGGCAGACCGGCGAATGCGAGCAGGGTCGGAGCCACGTCCGCGAGGACGCCGTCGTGCAGCTGGACGCCGGTCGCCGCTCGGCCGACGAGGACGAACGGCACCGGGTTGAGCGAATGCGCGGTGACCGGATTCCCCGCGCTGTCCCGCAGGTACTCGGCGTTGCCGTGATCCGCGGTGATCGCCAGCAGCGCACCAGGGGCGGTCGGTCGGTTGTGGTCCACGGCTTCAATCGTCTCCACGATCCGGCCGAGACACCCGTCAATCGTCTCGAGCGCGGCAACGGTCGCGTCCCAGACACCGGTGTGGCCGACCATGTCCGGGTTCGCGAAGTTCGCGACGATGAAGTCGTACCGATCCGAGGCGATTGCGTCGATCAGCGCTTCGGTCACGCCCTGCGCGCTCATCGCCGGCTGGAGGTCGTACGTGGCGACCCTTGGGCTTGGGACGAGGAGCCGTTCCTCCCCCGGGTAGGGCGTCTCCACCCCACCATTGAAGAAGTACGTGACGTGCGCGTACTTCTCGGTCTCGGCGACGTGGAACTGCGCCCAGCCCGCTTCCGCGAACGCCTGCGCAAGCGACCGGGCAGCCTCCGGAGGAAAGGCCACCTCGACCGGCAGCCCTTCCTCGTACGAGGTCATCGTGACGAGGAACGGGACTGTCGGGGCCGGGCGGCCGCTCGGCGAGGTGCGGTCGAAGGCGTCGAATTCCGGGACGGCTAGCGCCTGGGTCAGTTGCCGCGCGCGGTCGGCGCGGAAGTTGGCGTGAACGATTGGGTCACCGTCGCGGACGCGGCCGTCGACCCCGTCGATGACCGTTGGCTCGACGAACTCATCGGTCTCGCCACGGGCGTAGGCCTCCTCGATCGCGGCGACAGCCGAGGGCGCGCGCCGGCCTTCGCCGTGGACGATCGCGTCATAGCCGCGCTCGGTCCGTTCCCAGCGGGTGTCGCGGTCCATCGCCCAGTAGCGCCCGCCAACCGAGCAGATGCGCGCGTCGGGATGCGTGGCCGCCAGCCGCCGCTCGAGGTCCGCCACGAACCCCAGCGCCGAGGACGGCGGCGTGTCGCGCCCGTCGAGCAGGGCATGGATCCGCACGTGCCGGACGCCCTCACGGGCGGCGAGCCCCACGAGCGCAACGAGATGGCGGTCATTGGCGTGCACTCCGCCGGGTCCGATGAGACTGACGATGTGGAGACGGCCGTCGTCGCCCGCGGCGCGCCGGCAGGCCTCGAGGAGCGCTGGGCGCTCGGTGAAGCTGCCGTCTGCGATCGCGGCGTCGATCCGCGGGAGGTCCTGCAGGACGGGTTTCCCCGCCCCGAGGTTGAGGTGGCCGACTTCCGAGTTGCCCATCTGTCCGGGAGGCAGGCCGACCGCGTCCTCCGATGCACGCAGCACCGCGTTCGGCCAGTGGTCGAGGAGTTCACGCCAGACCGGCATATCGGCGGCGCGGATTGCGTCGACCGCCGGGTCCGGCCCGATCCCAAACCCGTCGAGCACAACGAGAACGATCGGCCGAGGGCGTGCTCCATCTCCGGTGCCGGGCGAGGTCACCGCGCCGCACCGCGGGCGCGGGCGGTCATCGCGGCTCGGGCCACGATCCCGGCCATCTCGTCGGGCTTGAGCGAAGCGCCGCCGACCAGCGCGCCGTCGATCGCGGGCTCGGAAAGGAACTCGTCGATGTTCGCCGACGTGACGCTGCCCCCGTAGAGCACCGGCACGGCCGCGGCACGACTGCCCCAGCCGTGGTGCTCGAGCGTCGAACGGATCGCGTCGGCCATCTCGGAGGCGTCCGAACCGCGTGCGTTGCGTCCCGTGCCGATGGCCCACACGGGCTCGTAGGCGATCACGAGGCCGGCCTCGGCCAGGGTTTCAGCCTCGTGGGCTTCGAGCGCGCCCGAGAGCTGCTCGTCGACGACGTCCGTCGCCCGGCCCGCCTCGCGGTCTGCAAGCTGCTCGCCGACGCACAGGATCGGGCGCAGGCCGGCGTCCACGGCACGCCCCAGCTTGCGACCGATCAGCTCATCGGTCTCGCCCGCGTCGCGCCGTCGCTCCGAGTGGCCAAGGATGACCCACGTCGCGAGGCCCGCCAGCATCGGTGCCGCGATCTCGCCGGTGTATGCCCCCGCGAGTTCGTGGTGCACGTTCTGCGCACCGACGGCAACCGGCGGGTCCTCGTCGGCCACCGCCTCCGCAACCGCCGCGAGGCACAGGTAGGGCGGGCAGATGACTCGGACGACGCCCGCCTCCCTGGTCCGGCTCACGATGGTCCTGGCGAGCTCCCCGGCGTCGGCCGGGGTGGTGTGCATCTTCCAGTTGGCGGCCACGATCACGTCACGCATGGCACCGATCATGCCAGAGCGACCGGCGTCGGCGACAAGGGCCCATCGGCCCCTTCCGGATCCTGAAGGGCTAGCCCCTCGAGACGCTCCAGCGCGCGCTGGACGGCGGACCGGTGAAGATCGAGTCGGCTGGCCAGCTCCGAGAGCGTCGCCTCGGGCGTCTCCCGGCGCGCCCCAGCGACCGCCCGGACCACCCGCGGCTGAGCCGCAAGCCGGCCGTCGGCCTCGAGCCGGTCGATGGCCTCGAGCTGCCGGCCCGCGGCCGCGACCGCCCGCTGGAGGTTCGCCGACTCGGCATTCAGGACACGGTTCAGCTCGCCGCGGAGCGCGCGCGAGACCTGCCGAGCCTCGAGCTCCAGCAGGGACGCGCCGGCCCCGATCCGGCGCAGGAATGTCCCCACCGCTTCGCCGCTCTTCCACGTCACGACGCCCCGGCCGCGGCGTAGACGCGAGGCGGCCGGCAGCCCAACCTCGACGAGACGATCCGCCAGCTCATGCGCCTCGTCGGGAGCGACGATGAACTCGAGGTGCGTCCGGCCATTGGCCAGGCTGAGCGAGCCCCGGGCGAGGAAGCGGCCGCGCAGCCATGCCCACCGGCAATGGTCGGCTGCCGCGTCCCAGTCGAACGGCGGCGCTCCCCCGGTGTCTGCACGTTCGCCGGAACGGCGTTCGAGGCGGACTGCGAGCCGCGTCACCGCCGGCTCCCGGTTCCAGGCGTCGTCGCCCAGTCCCGCTGCCTCGGCCAGCCGGTCGCAGGGACGCGCCGGATCGATCCCGGCGAGCTCGGACCGGAGCGCGACGACGAGATCCCGTTCTGAGCGCGTCACTTCATGCCGTCCGGTCGGCGGATCTGCTGACGCTGCGACGCCGGAGGCGCGTCTCGCGCTCGAGGATCGCCATGAGTGCCACCGCGAGCCGTTCGGGTTCGTGGTGGTGGGCGTTCTCCGGATCGACGACGTGTTCGAGCACGAGCCTTGGCACCGGCTCGAGCTTCGGCGGCCAGCGCAGGCCGACGGGCTGGGCGGTCCAGTCTTCGGGGATGCGCGCGTCAAAATGCGTGTTCGCCAGCACGACGTCCACGAAACCGGGTTGCGTGTGCGCGATGAGGGCTTCGAGGTGGGCCGCCAGGTCGAAGCCGGTCGTCTCGCCTTCCTGCGTCGCGACGTTGCACACGAAGACCTTCGGGGCCTGCGCGACCGCCACGGCGTTACGGATGCCCGGGATCAGCAGGCTGGGCAGGAGGCTCGTGAACAGGCTGCCCGGCCCGAGGACGATCAGCTCGGCATCGGCGATCGCCTCGAGCGCGTCGCTGGACGGCAGCACGTCGTCGGGGCTGAGCCAGACGCGTTCGATCCCGGAGGTGCGCATGATCGTCGACTGGCCGTCGACCTCCTGCCCGTCGCCCAGCCGGGCGTGCAGCGTCAGCGGCGTCGCCGACACCGGCACGACCTGCCCGCGCACGGCGAGGATCCGGTTGATCCGCCGCACGCCCTCCTCGAAGTCGCCGTTTTCGACCGCCGTCATGGCCGCGATCAGCAGGTTGCCCATCGCGTGCCCGGCGAGGCCCTGACCGTCAGCGCCTGATCCTTCGTCCGGGAACCGGTACTGGAGCACGCGGTCCATCATCGTCTCGGAGTCGGCGAGTGCCGCGATGCAGTTGCGGATGTCGCCGACGGGCGGGATCCCGAGCTCGTTTCGGAGCACGCCGGATGAACCGCCATCGTCGGCAACGGTGACGACCGCCGTCAGGTTGCTGGTGTGCTCCTTGAGCCCGCGCAGCAGCGTCGATAGCCCGGTCCCGCCGCCGATCGCCACCATCCGGGGCCCACGGGACAGGAAACGCTTCTGGTAGATGACCTCGACCAGCGGCTGACGCCCGTCGTCCGAGCGGAACGGGTCCATGAATGCCCGGATGACCATCACGGCGCCGACCGCAACGCAGGTCAGGCCGATGCCCGCAACAACGAGGACGCGGGTCGGAGCGGGCAGTGCGCTCAAGGTCAGGAGGTCGATCAGCGTCTGGCTGATCCCGCCCGGCTCCAATTCGCGCGTGGCCTGGCGGAGGGCAAATGCGAACGCCAGGGCCAGGAACAGGAGGCCCACGAATACGAGCAGCATCCAGCGCTTGATGCCGATCCCCGGGGTCAGCCAGCGCCGCAGGTTCACGTCCGTTCAAGCTCCCGGTGGAAGACCGCGACCGGACCGTAGTCCCGCTCGCGCAGCCACGTGGCGAGCTCCTCGGCCATGACGATGGACCGGTGGAAGCCACCGGTGCAGCCCAGCGCCACCGTCAGACGCGACTTGCCTTCGCCGATGTAGGCAGGCACGGCGAAGTCGAGGAACTCCTTGATCATGTCGAGGAAGCGCCCGGCCACGGCCTGCCCAAGGACGTACTCGCGGACCGGGTCGGTCAGGCCGGACTGCCGGCGGAGCTCGGGGACGTAGAAGGGGTTCTGCATGAAGCGGACGTCGAACACGAGGTCGGCCTCGAGCGGCAGTCCGTACTTGTAGCCGAAGCTGATCAGCTGGATCGCCAGCTGGTCGGGCCGGCTCACTGTTCCGAGCTGTGAGAACAACCGCTCGCGGAGCTCGCGCAGCGACAGGTCCGACGTGTCAACGACGACGTCGGCATCGGCGCGAATTGGCTCGAGCCGCCTCCGCTCCTCGAGGATCGAGCTCGCGATCCCGCGATCGTCGGCCAGCGGGTGCCGGTGCCGTGTCTCCGAGAAACGGCGGATCAGCACGTCGTCGCGGGCCTCGAGGAACACGACCCGCGGCCGGACCCCGCGGCCCTCCAGGGCACCGCGCATTGATGCAAGCGCGATCGGCGCGTCGCCGGCCCGCACGTCGACGACGATCGCAACGCGCGCGAACCGCTTGCGATCCGACGAGACGAGGTCGGCCAGCTCGGGCAGCAACTCCGCCGGCAGGTTGTCGACGACGGTGTAGCCGAGGTCCTCGAAGAGCTTTGAGGCGGCCGTCTTGCCGCCGCCCGACAGGCCGCTGAGGATGACGACGTCCTGCTCGTGGACGGTCGGGCGGACCCTCGATTCCGCGGCGGACTGCGGTTGGATCGTCACTTGCCCGTGCGCTTGATCACGAAGACCGTCAGCTCGAACAGGACGTACATCGTGAGGCCGAGCGTCAGCGGGCTGACGAGGTCGCCACCCGGGGTGACGACGGCTGCGAAGATGGCGATTGCCAGGATCACGTAGCGTCGCGATGCGGCCAGGCGGGCCGAGGTGGCAATGCCAACCCGCGACAGTCCGTACAGCACGATCGGAAATTCCATCACCAGCCCGAAGGCCAGAAACATCGTCGTTACGAAGTCGAAGTACGAGCCGGCGGTGATCAGCGGCTGCAGGTCGGGGGTCGTGAATCCGAGCAGGAACGACGCCGCGAACGGCAGGACGATGTAGGCGATCGACACGCCCAGCGCGAAGAAGAATAGTGCGAGCGGGATCCACGGGCGCGCAGCGCGTCGCTCGTGGGCCGTCAGCCCAGGCGCGATGAAGGCCCACCCCTGATAGAGCAAGACCGGCATCGCGAGGATGACGCCGATGACGAACGCGATCTTCAGCCGGATCGCGAACGCGTCGCCGAGCCCGGTGAAGAAGAGCGGCTCGTCGCCGGGGATCGGCGCGGCGAGGATCGCCACGGCCTGATCGCTGACCGCGAACCCGAGCGCCCCGGCTACCGCGATCACGAGGAGCGACTTGAACAGCCGCCAGCGCAGCTCGCTGAGGTGGTCGACCAGCGTCATGACCGCCGGGTCGTCGCCGGTCGTTACAGGACCGGGACCCGGCGCGGGTGGCTCGTTCGACGGGCGCCCGGAGGCGCCGACGTCACGCAGTGCGTCGGCGTCAGCCATGGGCTGCCGGGACGCGCGACCTAGTCGGCGCGCGGGGCGGGATCAGCGTTCGAGGCCGCACCCGACGCGACGGTCTCCGTCGTCGGCGGATTCGCCGCCGTGCCCGGCTCCGGTGGCTGGGCGGCGGGCGTCTCGACCGGCGTGACCGGGCCCACGGGGGCGACCGGCGGGACCACCGTCGACTGGCTCGGCGCCTGCGGTGCCTGCTGGCTCGGCGGGAGCGGCGACGTGTCGATCTTGACCGACTCCTGGATGTCGGTGGAAGCCTTGCGGAACTCGCGGATTGTCTTGCCGAGCGATGCCCCCACCTCGGGCAGCTTGCCCGGGCCGAGGATGAGCAGGGCGATCACCAGGATGATGATCAGCTCGGGTGCTCCAATCGGCATGCTACGTCGTTCTCCTGCGGTCGGGAACGGCGGGACCATGCGGCGCACGCTCGCAACGGCCGCCTCCCCTGCGGCGGCTAGGGTAGCACAGGGAGGCGGCCGGCCCACTCGCGGGCGGCCTCCGCGACACGCTCCAACGGGTCCCGCGGGCCGCTGCCGACGACGCTCGACGCCGCGGCTGCAATGCCCCGCGATACGTTCACCAGCAGACCGCCGCCGGGGCGCCCACCGGCCGGCGGGGCGGACGCCTGCCCGGCCGCAAGAACCGGGGCCACTTCCCCACCCTGGGCGCCAACGCCCGGTACGAGGAACGCGAGTCCCGGAGCGATCGCGCGGATCGTCCGCAGCTCTTCCGGAGCGGTGGCCCCGACCACGAGCCCGACGGTGCCGCCCGGACCCCAACCGGCCGCCCGCCTCGCGATCCGTGCGTGGAGTGGCTCCTCGGGGGCGTTCGTCGCGGGGTCCACGGCGACGCGCAGGCTTTGCACCTCGCCGGCCCCCGGGTTCGAGGTTCGGCACAGGACATACGCGAACCGGTCGGTGCGCGCCAGGAGCGGGGCGATCGCCTCCTCACCGAGGTACGGGTTGACGGTGATCGCGTCGGCCGCGAGCACGTCGAACAGCGCCGCGGCCTGCCGCGCTGCGGTCGATCCGATATCGCCGCGCTTGGCATCCGCGATTACCGGGAGGTCGTCCGGAATCGACGCGCGCAGCCGCTCGAGGGCGGCCAGCCCCGGCGACCCAAAGGCCTCGAAGAACGCGAGGTTGGGCTTGACCGCGGCGACGTGCGGGAGCGCCGCCTCGAGCACGAGCTCGGCGAAGCGCGCGACCCCGGCAAGGTCGTGGGCAAACCCTCGGGGAGCGCCTCGGGGTCCGGATCGAGCCCGAGGCAGAGCACCGTCTTCGTCTCGGCGGAGCGGGCCGCCAGCCGATCGAGATAGGTGCCGGTCACTGGGCCGGTGACGGCGATGCCGCCGGCAGCTCCTCCGACGGGATGTACCAGTCTGGCTTGGACGCCGCGTCGAGGCCGGACACGTCGGTCAGGGGCACGACCTCGTCGACCGTCCACGCTCCGGGCGTGCCGCCGAGCTTCGCCAGGTGGAGGTCGACGCTCTGGCCAACGATGTTGAAGAACGCGATCCCGTCGCCGGCCGGCGACCACTTCGGCGCCCAGGACCGGCCGTCGTCCGTCACCCGCAGCAGCTCGGTCCCGGTCCGACCGTCCAGGATCACGACGTCTGTGCCGAGCGTGCTCGTCCGCGTGGCCGCAACGTACTTCCCGTCGGGCGAGTACGAGGGCTCCAGGTAGCCCGCCGACGTCAACGGGCGCGCCGCGTTCTCCTTCACGTCGTAGCGGTAGATCACCGGTGCACCCGTGGCCCCCTCGCGTCCGTTCCGCACGAACAGGAGGAACTTGCCGTCCGGACGCCAGGTCGGATCCTGGTGCCCGAGAGGAGATGTGACCGGCAGGTCGGGCCGGCTGAACTTGCCGGTCTTGAGATTGTAGAGCTGGACCACGACGTCGCGCTCCTGGGGCCGCGGCTGGTCGGTGACCATGGCGACGGTCTTGCCGCTCGGCGACACGACCGGCTGGCGCATCCACGAGAACCACGTCAGGTTGCCGTCGCGGAAGCGGCCGGACTTGAGGTCCTCCGGCGGAGCGCTGCGGTCGACCTTCACGCGCATGAGGTGCGGGACTTCCATGTCGTACGTGCCGGGCCGTCCGTTCACCGGCCAGAACCCGCGGGAGCGCTTGGTCTCGATGTAGTAGATGTACTCGCCGTCCGGCGACCACGACGGCATCGAGTCGTTTCCGTCCGGACTGTCCGTCAGCTGGGTCGCTCCGTCCGGCGTCTGGACCCAGATGTTGCCCGCCTTGGCGTAGGTGATCGCCCCGGCGAACAGCGGCTCGTCCTTGGGCGGATCGGGGACGACGACGACGTTCGACGGCGCGGGCGTGCGGTCCGGCCCGTCGTTGCCGGTTGCGCCGTTGTCGCTCGGCGTTTGACCGAGCCCGAACGGGAGCTGGCCGTTGAGCAGGTTGATGGTGACGATCGCGACGATCAGCAGGCCGACGATCGCGAGCCCGGGGGCCAGGAGCGACCCGACGATGCCCGTCCCGTAGGGGTCGCCGACGCGCGGCGGATCGGCGCGCACCGGGCGCGTCATACGGGCGCAACGGCAAGCGATGCCGCCGCCTCCGTGCCGAGCAGGGCAGCCGCCTCGGGATGCGCGCCCGACAGGGCGACGTCACGGATGTCGAGTTGCAGCAATTCGTACCCGCCGAACCGCCGGCTCGTCAGCCGCGCCACGACGTCGAGCCGATCGCCTTCACGGACGACTTCCGCGATGTCCGACCGGCCGAACGCAATCCCGTCGAGGACGTCGAGGCGCCGTTTCAGCGTCAGCTGGCTGTGCCCGCCTGTCGCCGCGCGCACGCGGGTCGCGGTGAGCCCGAGGACGGCCACCAGTGGCTCGGGGTTGCCCGGGCCGCATGGCGCGAGGCGCGCGAGATCGCGGTGAAGTGCGTAGTCGACATCGAGCGCCGGCAGCGCGAGGTCCACCCGCAGGACGGTGCGCGGATCGCGCGGAGCCGCGTTGGCCGCGAGCCCAGTGAAGCGTTCCACGAACTCGCCCCAGCGGTCCGCCAGGAGCTCGAACCCGGCCGCGCCGGCGTGGCCGCCATAGCGAATGAACAGGTCTCCGCAGGCCTCGAGCGTCGCGCCGAGGTCGAGCGAGCCGTCGCTTCGACACGATGCGCGGATCATGTCTCCAAGCTCGGCACCAACGACGGCCGGCTGCCCACGATCCTCCGCGAGGCGCGCGGCGACAAGCCCGACGATCCCGACGGACCACGGACCATGCACGATTGTTGCCGGTGCGTCGGGGGCGCCCTCGAGCACCGCGCGTGCCTCGGCGACGGCGGTCTTCATGAGATCCCGCCGCGTCGAGTTGGCGGTCTCGAGTGCCTCCGCACGCTGGGCGGCGTCGGCCGGGTCCTCGGCCAGGAGCAGGCGGGCCGCCTCTGCCGCCTCCCCCACTCGCCCGGCGGCATTGAGCCGCGGGGCGATCGTGAATGCGACGGCTTCGAGATCCACCGCGTCAGCCGCGAGACCGCTGCGTTCCAGCAGCGCGGCCAGCCCGGGGCGTGGCCGGCGTCGCATCACGTCGAGTCCGAGCCGGGCGATCGCTCTGTTCTCACCCACGATCGGCGCGACGTCGGCGACCGTGCCGATCGTTGCGAGGTCGGCGAGGGCGAGCGCTGCCGCACGGCCGCCAGGCTCCTCGTCAAGGATCAGGCAGGCAAGCTTGAACGCCACGCCGCTCCCCGCGAGCCGGCGATCCGGGTAGACGCTATCAGCCCGATGCGGGTTGACGATCGCGAGCGCGTCGGGAAGGACCGCCGGGAGACGATGGTGGTCCGTCACGATCACGTCGAGCCCCCGCCGGCCCGCCTCGGCGATCTCGGCCGTGCTCGTCGACCCGCAGTCGACGGTGACGATCAGTCCGGCGCCGGCGGAGACGGCCGCGTCGAGCGCCGCGAGCGACAGCCCATGTCCCTCGTCGAGGCGGCTCGGCACGTAGGGCAGCGCATCGATCCCGAAGCGGCGCAGCGCGAGGACGAGGATCGCTAGCCCGGTCAGGCCGTCCGCGTCGAAGTCACCGAACACGAGGACTCGCTCACCGGCATCGCCTGCTCGTACGATTCGCGCCCGTGCGATCCCTGCGTCGGGCAGCAACGACGGGTCGTGGAGGCCGGCCTCCGGCTCGGCGAACCAGGCGTCGAGCTCGACCGAACCAGCCACCCCACGCGCGGCGAGAATGCCGGCGACCCGAGGTGAGAGGGCGTGCCGCTGGGCAGCGGCGAGCAGGTCCGCGTCGAGGGGGACGGCCGCCGGAAACGCCCAGCGGTAGCGAGGTTCAAGCACGAAGGTCAGGATGCCACGGAACGCTGCACCGCGGCTTCACCGGCCAGGCGGGAGCGACCCGTCACGACGTCGCGCGCCGGACGCGCGGACCCCGAGCCGCTGCGGCCCGGCCGTGTCGTCGATCCTCCCAGAGATGCCAGTCGACCAGGAGCGGGGCGGCCACAAAAATGGAGGAATACGTCCCCGAGACGATCCCGATCAGGAGGGCGATGATGAAGTTGTTGATCGCTGCACCGCCGAACAGCAGCAACGCGAGCAGCGTGATGACGACGGTCAAGCTCGTCGTGATCGAGCGGCCGATCGTCTGCAGGATCGAATGGTTGACGATCTCGTCGAAGGGCTCCCCGGCGTGGCGGGCGCGGTTCTCGCGGACGCGGTCGTAGACCACGATCGTGTCGTGGACGCTGAACCCGATGACGGTCAGCATCGCGGTCACGAACAGGGCGTCGACCTGCACGCCGGCAAGCGTTCCGAGCAGGGCGAAGAAGCCGACGACCACGAGCACGTCGTGGAGGAGGGAGACCAGCGCCGTCGCCCCGAACCGGACATCGCGGAACCGGTAGGTCATCCAGAGCATGATTCCGAGGGACCCGGCGACGATCAGGATCAGCGTGTCGCGGATCAGGTCACTGCTCACGACAGCGCCGATCGACGTGAGGGCGGTCTGGCTCTCGATCGGGCCGAACCGGTCCTGGAGGGTCGTCGCGATCGCGCCGAGTTGCCCGTCCCTCGGGATCTCGGTGTTGCCGACCGGTGTGGCCGGACTCGGCGAGGCCGACGCGCCCGGCGAGGCAGAAGCCCCGGGCGAGGCTGATGCGCCAGGGCTCGCCGAGGCGGACGGAGACGGCGAAGGACTCGGGGACGGGCTCGCGCTCGGTGCGGCCGACGGGCTGCCGCTTGGCGCCGGGGAAACGCTCCCGGACGGCGCGGCGCTGGGACCGGCCGAGGGAGACGGCTCCGGCGCCTGGCGCAGACCGACGACCTGCTCCGTACGGATCTCGAGGTAGCCGTCGGACTCCTGGATCACCGAGGCCGCGAGGCCGTCCTCTTCGAACACCTGCCTGACTTGCTCAGGCGTCACGTTCCGGTCATCGAAGCGGATGACCCAGCGGGTGCCGCCGGTGTAGTCGATCGAGAATTGCAGGCCGAGGTCGGTGAACGGCGTGAGCAGGATCAGGACCAGGCCGGGGATCGTGAGGATGAGCGAGAAGAGGTACAACCAGCGCCGCTTGCCAATGATGTCAAACACGCGCGCGTGCCTCTCGGCGGCCGGCCGGCCGGGTCGCTCCCATTGCCGCGAACTCGCCCTCGCGGAGACCGTACAGGCTTGCCTTCCGGGCCCACGGCTGACGGACGACGGCCCGCATGATGGTGCGCGTCACGACGATTGCGCTGAACATCGAGACGAGCACGCCGATGATCAGGACGAGTGCGAACCCGCGGATCGTCGACGTCCCGAACAGGTACAGGATCGTCGCGGTGATGAGGCTCGACACGTTCGAGTCGAGAATCGAGTTCCACGCCCGGTTGAAGCCGGCCTCCACTGCGGACGGCAGGGCCTTGCCGGCCCGGAGCTCCTCCTTCATCCGCTCGAAGATCAGGATGTTGGCGTCCACCGCCATGCCGATCGAGAGGACGAAGCCGGCGATGCCGGCAAGCGTCAGTGTCACCGGGATGAGCCGGAAGATTGCGAGGACCACGATCCCGTAGTAGAGGAGCGCAAAGCTCGCGACCAGGCCGGGCAGCCGGTAATAGATGAGCATGAACAGCATCACGAGCCCGATGCCGATCGCGCCCGCCAGCAGGGACTGGTTCAGGAATCGTTCACCGAGGGTGGCGCTGATCTGCTCGCTCGACAGCTCGACGATCGGGAAGGGCAGCGAGCCGAACTTCAGCACCGTGACGAGGTTGTTCGCCTCATTGACCGGGAACCCGCCGACCCCACCCGCCTCGATCTGGACCTGCCCGCCGGGAATCGAGGAGTTGATCCGCGGCGCGGACACGACCTTGCCGTCGAGGACGATGGCGAAGTACTCGCCGACGTGGTCGCGCGTGTAGTCGGCGAACAGCTTCGAGCCGCTGTCTTTGAGCTGGAAGTTGACGGTCAACCCGCCCGTCTGGTCCTGCCCGATCGAAGCGCTGGACACCTCGCTGCCGGGGAACAGCGGCGGGAATTGATCGAGATCGATTTCCTGGCCCTCGGTCATCTGCGTTGATCCGAGGGGAACGAAGTCAAGGCGTCCCGTCTGGCCCACCAGGCGTCGGATGGCGTCGGGGTCGGTCACGCCCGGGAGCTCGACGACGATCCGGTCCGCGCCCTGGGTCTGCACGACCGGCTCCGATACGCCGGTCGTATTCACGCGGTCCTCGACGATGTCGCGGATCACGCCCAGCGCTCCGGCGTCCGGCTTTACGCCATCGAGCTCCTGCGCCAGGTACTCGACGCGGAGTCCGCCCTCGAGATCGAGCCCGAGCTTGGTCTGGAGCTCTCGAAAGCCGCCTGCGTCGGGGTCGCCACCCGGGATGGCGGCGTTCGGGAAGAAGTCGATGAAGAGGGCTGCCAGCCCGATGAGGAGGATGAGTATGGGTCCGGCTCTACGCACGAGGCGGGATGTTACACGGAACCCATCCCGGCCGCGTCCGGGTCTCTCGCCCGCGTGGCGGCGGGACGCTTCCACGACGCCCGGCGCCTCACCGGCGCGGAATGGGTCACGCCTCGAGGGTGGCCTTGATGCGCTCCGCGAGCGAGCGCGAGATCCCGGGCACGGCTGCGATCTGTTCCACCGGCGCGTCGCGGACTCGCTTCACCGATCCGAACACCTTGAGCAGCTCGCGCTTGCGTTTCGGCCCGACGCCTGGGAGATCGTCGAACGCGGAGCGCACCGAGCGCTTGGCGCGCAGGTCGCGGTGGTACGTGATCGCGAAGCGGTGCGCCTCGTCCCGGAGTCGCTGGACCAGGTACAGCGCCGACGACGTCGCCGGCAGGAGGATCGGATCGGAGCGCCCGGGCAGGAACAGCTCCTCGCGCTCTTTCGCGAGACCGGCCAGGGGCAGGTCGTGCAGCCCGAGTTCGTCGAGGACCTCCTTGGCGGCGCTGACCTGGCCCTTGCCGCCGTCGACGATGACGAGGTCGGGCATCGCCCAGCGGCGTTCCTCGTCGCTTCCCTCATCGCCCGTCTTGGTGAGCCTGAACCGGCGGCGGAGGACCTCCTGGTGGCTGGCGAAGTCGTTCGGCCCCTGGACGCCCTTGATCCGAAAGCGCCGGTACTCGCCGCTCCGCGGCTTGCCTTCCTCGAACACGACCATGCTCCCGACCGACTCGGCGCCCTGGAAGTTCGAGATGTCGTAGCACTCGATGCGCATCGGGGGGCCGGTCAGGCTCAGGGCTTCGGCCAACTGCTCCAGGGCGGCCAGCGTCTTGCCCTGGTCGGCGAGCCAACGCGCCTGTTCTCGCGCCAGCGTCTCCCCTGCGTTCCGTGCCGCGAGCGCCATGAGCTCGCGGCGCTCCCCGCGCTGCGGGACGTGGAGGCGGACATGGCTTCCGCGCTTCTCGGTCAGGAACGCCTCGATGTCGGCCGCATCCGGTGGCAGGAAGGGCACGTACACCTCGCGCGGAATGGAGCTCGCGCGCGCGTAGTACTGCCCGAGGAAGCTGCCGAGCACCTCCTCGTCAGCCGTTTCCCGGGTCGCGTCCACGAGGTACACGTCGCGCCCGATCAGCTTCCCGTTCCGGATCGCGAACAGCTGGGTCGCGGCCTGCGCGTCCTGGCGCGCCATCCCGAACAGGTCGAGCTCCGTTCGGGCGAACGCGGCCATCTTCTGGCTCTCCATGGTCCGCTCGATGGCCCGGATCTTGTCGCGCAGGACGCCCGCGCGTTCGTATTCGGTCTGGTCGGCCGCGGCGGCCATCTCGCGCCGGAGCGTCCGCACGACGACCTCCTGGCGACCCTCCAGGAACAACTCGACCTGCTCGATATCGGCCCGGTAGTCGGCCTTCGAGATTGCCTCGATGCACGGGCCCTGGCAGCGCTTGATGTGGTACAGCAGGCACGGCCGCTGGAGCGCCCGCTGGCCGTCACGGATGTCGATCGTGCAGGTCCGGAACGGGAACAGCCGCCGGACGAGGTTCATCGACTCGTCCACCGACGACGCCGATGCGTACGGCCCGAAGTAGCGTGAACCGTCGTTCACGAGCTTGCGCGTCCGCTCGATACGCGGGAAATCGTCGCCGAGCGTGATCTTGATGTACGGGTAGCTCTTGTCGTCCTTGAGCCGGACGTTGAAGCGCGGCCGGAACCGCTTGATGAGGTTCGCCTCGAGCAGCAGCGCCTCGGACACCGAGTCGGTCAGCGTGTACTCAACGTCGGCGACGCGGTCGATCACTTCCCGGATCCGGTGGACGTCGCCCAGGGCACGCGGCGGCGCCTGCTTCTGCCAATACGAACGCACCCGGCTGCGGAGGCTCTGTGCCTTGCCGACGTACAGCACGTCGCCACGCTCGTCCTTGAGGAGGTAGACGCCGGGCCGATCGGGTAGTCGCTTGAGGGTCGCCTGGAGCTGCGGGGTCACCGCACGATGCTAGGGCAAGTCGGTCGAACCGATCGTGGGCCTGGCTGGTCGTCGGCTCCAGCGCATGAACAGGAGGAACCCGCCCACGGCGAGCCCGAGGGCCGCCAGCGGCACGAGATCGAATTCGGGGGCCGGGGCAGCGTCCGGCAGACCAGCCACCTGGTCCGGGATCGAACGTTCCACGGACGGCATCGTGGGCAGCCCTTCGTCGCGTCCCGGGGGCGCCCCATTCTGGCCGTCGTAGATCGGAGCTCCTTCCACGAGGAGGTCGACGGACATGCGAACGCCGGAAAGGCCGGTCACCTCGATCTTGCAGGAACCGACCGCCATGTCCGGCGGGATCGTGGCCCCGACCGCGAAGTGGCCCTCGCCGTCGGTAATAGCTGTAGCGAGCCGGATCCGGGTGCCGCCGGCGATGAGGTCGATGCGGACGGGGTCGTCGGTCGAGACGTTGTCGCCCCGGACGACGACGACCCCTCCGGGATTGACCCGACCCGGTTCGACAAAGACGCCGGTGATGCCGTCGTGTCCGGCTGCGGCTGCGGGCAGGCCGAGTGCGATCAGCCCGAGCAGCGCGGCGGAAAGCAGCCGGCGCCCCGCGGCCTCAAGCCACGGGGCGCCGGCCCGATCGAGAGCCCGGGGTACCCGGGCGGAGTACGTCAGGGAGACGGAACCTTGGTTGGACAATTCGGAGCCGCCACCGTGTCGGCGTCCTGACAGGTGATGCGCCCGGCGGCATCACCGAGCACGCTAGGCGCGATGGGAGTAGTCGCGGTGATGTAGTCAGCCACGACCTCCTCCATGATGTCCTGCGACGTCATGCGGCTGCTGAAGTTGGGATAGCCGTCGCCTCCGGTTGCCATGAAGTCGTTCTCGGCGATCAAGTACGTCGATCCCGCGGTGAGATCGATCGGAGCGCCCGTGCACGACCCGTCGGCCGCCTGACGAACAGCGGCCGTCACCCGGCTTCCGGACGGAGCGGCGACGTCGTACGAGAAGCAGAGACCGGATACCTGCGGGAAGCGCCCTTGCGCCGAAGGCAGGAAGCCGGGCGCCGGGCCGACGCTCGCCGAGACGCCGTTCTCGAGCATCGTCTTGAGCTCGGCGCCGTTTACTCCAAGGGTGACCACGATGTTCCCGAACGGTAGGAGCGCGAGAGACTGGCCGCGCGTGATCAGGTACGGCGGCGGCGCGTAATCCGGGCAGAAGTCGCCCGGGAGGTCCGGGCTCGGGCAGGTCAGGTCGGCCCGGAGACCGCCCGAATTGGTGATCGCGAACTCGACGCCGATCGGCTCGTACGCCTCGCGCATGGCATCCGTCACGACATTCCCGACGAGGGACTCGCAGAGACGCCCGACGTCGTTGCCACACTGGTCGAACCGCGTAATCGGCTTGGTCGACTCCCCGATCTGCGTGTTCAGGATTGGGGCGAGTTCCGCGGTCAGCTCATCGATCTCGGCCTGGATCGCTGGATCGGGAGCCAGACCAATGTCCCACGGCTTGTGGTAATCGGCGGTCTTGTAGACGACGCCGTCCTTGCCGGTGCCGACGACGAGGCGCATCCGCGTGAACCGGAGACCCTTACCGCGGTTCTCCGTGACGAGCACGCCGTTGGAACGCAGGGAGTCGACCTGCAGGTCGTTATGGTCGCCGATGACCGCGTCGACGTTCACTGCGCCATCGGCGAGATCGATCAACGGACCCGTGGGATTGGTGACCGTGCCTGCCGTTGCGCCCTCGTGCCCGAGAGCGACGATCACGTCGGTCGAATTCGCCAACCTGGCGGCCTCTGCGTTGACGGTCGTCAGGATTGACAGGAACTCGAACGGTCCAAGGTTGCCCGGGAAGACGACCTCGGGCGTGGATTCAGTGGTGAAGCCGACGAATGCGAGCTTCTGGCCACCGCCAATGTTGAATACGACCGACTTCGACCATTCGGCCGGTGTCTGCCCGTCGGGGAAGACCACGTTCGAGGAGATCATCGGGAACGGGGCGAGCGGGATGAGCGTGTTGCGCAGGTACTGTTCGCCGCGATCGAAGCTGTGGTTGCCGATCGCGTCGACGTCGATGCCCATCATGCCCATGATCGGCGGCGTCGGCGTGTCTCCGAAGAAGTTCGAGATCGGCGGCGTGGCGCCCCCGAACGAGTCGCCACCCATGACTTCGAACACTTTCGACTTCGGTGCCCGGGCCGCCTCGGCCTCGTAGATGTCGAACCAGGTCTTGTAGAACGCCGCCCCACCGGTCGCGAAGGTCGGTCCGAGCGTATCGGACGCCTCCGCAAGGGGCGTCAGCTGCGCGTGCCAGTCGCTCACGTCGAGGATCGTGACCTCGCGGAGAGAGTCGGCACCCTTGACGAGGCGATAGAGGATGGCGCCGCGGGCGTTCTGCGGCCCAGGGATACCCATCAGGAACGACAGCGTCGGGGCGACGTCAACGGCGCGCAGGCCGGCGACATCGGTCAGGTGCTTCACACCGGGGCCGGCGAGCACAAAGACCGCGTGCATGTTGATGTTGTTCGCCAGGTCCACGTAGTTCGGCAGGTATCCGTGCTGCCCGAAGAAGTGGGAAAGCGCGATCGTCTGACCGGGCGTCCCGGCGTCCGACTGGTAGGGCGGGCGTGTCACGACGACGACGTCACCGCTGCGGTTGGGATGGAGCGAGTCGGAACCGTCGACGTTCCGGAGCTCCTCCTTGTTCATGATCCGCTCGATGACCTGCTTGCCGGGATTGGCCGGATCGGTGACGTTCTCGAAGGCGGTCCGGATCGCGTCCCTGACCTGCGCGGAGGTCGGCCAGGTGGGCTGTGCCGTGCTGCGCAGGCGCGCCGGGTTGATGTAGATCTGGATCGTCCCGCCGGCCCAGCACGCCTTGGTCAGGTCGGTGTTCGTCTCGCTGACCGGCGGCACCGGCTCGCCGGGGGCGGGGGCTGTGGCCACGATCGCGCTGCAGTTGGACGCACTCTCGCCACTCACATGGAGCGACTGGCCGCCAACCGTGGCGTCGTTGAGCACCTTGTTCGCATTGACCGCGTACCACTGGGGCGCGAAGCCGTGGTCGGACCCCGCGAATGTCGTCGGGTTGCCGCCCAGCAGCTCGCGTGCGATGCCAAGTTTTTCGTCCGCGTCCACATAGGCGCTACGGATGTAGCCCTCGCGCGTGTCCACGAGACCGGCGGTCCCGGTCCCGGTGCATTGGACGTCGTCGAACTTCGGGATGACGTCGTAACAGGGGTTGGGATCGCCGTCGGCGTCGGTTGGGCTGATGAGCGCCATGAACTGGTGCTGGACCTCATCCGTAAACGGGTAGCCGACCATCGCAAGGTCGGTGTCCGGCTGCAGCTCTCCGAGGATGTAGTTGATGACCTGGAGGCTGTATGCCCGCTCGAGGTCGCGACCCTGCTCGACGTAAGTGTCCTCGTCGATGACGCCCGCCTCGAGCGGGGCGAAGTCGCCCGCGGCCCACGGCAGGAGGTTGTCGGCGATGTACTTCTCGAGTCGATCCTCGCCGGTTCCGCCGGCGGGAAGGCCGTTGCAGGGTGTACCGCAGCGAGCGATGGCGCGCGAGATCGAGGTGATGTACAGCTTGAACTGGCCCGCGTCCGGGTTGATCGAGATGAGCTTGACGTAGTGCCCTGCCGTCTGGCCGGCACGGGTTCCGATCAGGCCGTCCCCCCCGGTCAGCTTGATGGCCTCGAAATCGCCAACGGCAAGGTCGACCGACGGGCTGGCGCCGGTCTTCCCGACTGGGCTAACGATCACGTGGTCGTACGCGACGCCCCCACCGACCACGCTGTCATAGAGATAGACGTTGTAGACCCGAGTCGGGTTCTGGGCCGCGAACGTCGTTGGGATGGTCCAGATCGTCTGCTTCGGCGTTGCGGCTGGATCCCCCGCCGGCACGTCGCTCCAGCCACTCGCATCGGCAAGGGTCGCATCTTCGTAGCCGACGCCGAAGAAGGCCGATCCGGCCTGCTCGACCGGGATGGCTTCGCCGACGAGGACGCCGCGATTCGAGAAGAAGCTCGTGAAGTCGACGGTCGGGCCCTGGATGCCGGCAGCGGCGCCGCCCACCCAATCGATCTGCGCGACCTTCTTGCCAGCGCGTTCGGCGGCGTTGGCGATCGTGTCCGCCTGCAGCACGCCTGCGCCAGAGAACGAGGTCCGGTTGTTGAACGCATCTCCTGCACGGAAGAAGGTGTTGTTCGTGGAGCCATGCTCGGAGGGATACGTCCCGGTGGCCATCGTGTACCAGCCGACGCCCGTATTGGGCGGGAACGCCTGAACCATGCCGTTGTCACCGCTGACGCCGGCGTTGATCAGCTCCTCGTACGTCGGCATGACGCCTTCGGCGATGTACTTCTCGACGAGGTCCGGACGCATGCCGTCGGATGCGAACATCACCGTTCGATCGGCGCTGCCGACCCCGTTTGATTTGGGCGGGGGCGCTGCGGACGTTGCCGGGGCCAATGACAACAGAAGGGCCAGGACGGTCAACAAGACCGGGATTCGAGTGGACCGAATCACGGAACACCTCCACGACGGACGGGGCACACGTTCGTTGGGGCACGGGACTGTCTCAGGACTGCGGGGCTGGTCTCCTCCAGACCGCACCGGTCAGTACAGGACCCCTACGATAGCGCCTCGTTAACGCCGTGGTAATAGGCATTCCGCGCTTTTTTGAGCCGTCTCGAGAAGCGGTGCTTCGAAGCACCGGATAACCAGTAGTGAAGTCCGTTCCGCCACCATTCGTCAGTGCACTTCGAGGTCGAAGCACGACTCGAGCGGCTGGCGCCTGATCAGCGAGCGGCAGCGACCGCCCCATCGGGCCCGATCCTGTGCGTTGCGCCTGCGGGGTCGGGCAAGACGACGACGCTCGTTGCCCGGGCAGCGTGGCTGATCGACAGCGGCACGCCCCCCGACGCCATCCGCGCGATCACCTTCAACAAGCGGGCCGCCGAGGAGATGACCGAGCGGCTGGACGCGGCGTTGGAGCCGCTTGGCGTCGCGGCCGGCGGCGTCGCTGTCCGCACGTTCCATGCGCTCGGGCGCGAGATCCTGCTTGACGCCGGGGTGGCCGTGGAGCCACTCGTCGATCGCGACGCGGTCATTCGCCGTGTCCTGCCGGGCGCCGACGCCGCCGAACGCGTGCGGCTCGGCACCGCGATCTCGCGCTTGAAGCTGGAGCTGGGCGTAGTTGCCGACGAGGTCGCGAGAGATCCCGACGCCGGCCCGACGGCGCGAGCCTTCATCGCCTACGAGCTCGCGCTTGACGCGACCGGCGGGCTCGACTTCGACGACCTCGTCCTGCGGGCCATCGCCGCGTTGTCGAGCGACGAGCCACTCCTCGCGCGCTGGCGCGGCCGCTGCCGCGAGTTGCTGGTCGACGAGGTCCAGGACGTCGACCGGGCGCAGCTCCGGCTCGCCCTGCTGCTGGCCGCGCCCGCGAACCGCATCTTCCTCGTTGGCGACGACGACCAGAGCATCTACGGCTGGCGGCTGGCCGACGTGCGGCGCGTGTTGGACCTCGCGGCCCTCCTGCCCGGGCTGCGCCGGGTCGACCTGGAGGTGAACCATCGCTGTCCGCCGCCGGTGGTCGAGCGCGCGGTCCGGCTCGTCGCCCACAACCGGGAGCGCTTCGCCAAGCGCATCAGGGCCGGGACGCGAGCGAACGGCAGCCTTGTGCTCGCGCCGGATGGGAGCGACGAAACCGTCCGCCTCCGGCGCGTGCTTGAGTCATGGCCGGACGATGGATCGACGCGGGCGGTCCTGGCTCGGACCAATCGGGAGCTGCTGCCAGCCGTCGCCGTGGCCCTCGAGCTCGGCTGGCCATTCCGGGCACCCAGACTCGAGTTGCCCGTCGAGTCGCCGCTCGTCGACGAGGCGCTCGAACGACTGGCGGCGCGACCCGTCGTGCGAGAACCGCTCCTGGTTTCGATCGGCCGGCTCCGGAGCGAAGCCCGACACGTCGGCCGTGCGGACCTCGGCGAGGTGCTGCGCAACCTGCTGGGCTGGGCGGGTCGCTTCCCGGACGCCGCGGCATTCATCGAAGCCGTCCGCGAAACCCGCGCGCGAATCGCCACGCTCCGCCGCGACGAGGCGATCTTCAGCCTCGCCACCGCCCATGCGACCAAGGGCCTGGAGTTCGACCACGTCGTTGTCATCGGGATGGAGGAAGGCCGCTTTCCGGGCGCGCGATCCATCCAGGACGCCGCCGAGCCGGCGCGGGCGATGGAGGAGGAGCGCCGCCTGGCGTATGTCGCATGGACCCGCGCCCGAAGGACGCTGACCCTGCTGTACGACCCGCTCGCTCCGTCGCTGTTCCTGCTCGAGGCCTTCAGCCCGGACGAGCTCGGGCTCCCGCCCGCCACCGTCGCCGCCTGATCGAGAGCTACGATCCCGGCCATGAGCCGCCTTCCCGCCCTCGGTTCGCGTGGCGAAGGCTGGGTAGTCCTGCAGGCCGTTCTCCTGGCCGGGCTCGGGGTCGCGGGCCTTCTGGGCCTCGCCGGAGCCGGCGGATACTTCGGGGCGGCGTGGTTCGGCCCGGCCCGGGTCGCGACGTCCGTGCTCGGGCTTGGACTGGCGCTCCTCGGCGCGAACCAGGTTCGGCGGGGCGCGCGGGATCTCGGGGCGAATCTTACGCCGCTTCCCTCTCCTTCCGCGGACGCCCAGCTGGTCCAGAGCGGGATCTACGCCAAGGTGCGCCACCCGATCTACGGCGGGATCATCCTTGGTGGATTCGGCTGGGCATTGCTGACGGCATCGCCGGCGGCCCTGGCCGTGGCCGCGGCGTTGATTCCATTCTTCTGGCTCAAATCGAGCATCGAAGAGCGATGGCTCGAGCAGCGCTTCGACGGCTATGACGCCTACCGCGGTCGCACACGCCGCTTCATCGCCGGGCTCGGTTGAACTCCCGGGCGAGCTCGCGGAGCAGGCGGTCGAGCGCCTCGAGGAACGGCTCAGTAACCTCGGCCGGCAGGACGTCGCGGACGGAGTCCTTCGGCCCGTAGGCCGCCCGCGCCCGCATCGCGGTCGAGCGCAGCGCGCGCAGTTCGTCATCGCGCAGCCGGTCAGGTATCGGCTCGAGGAAGGTTGTCCAGCGCGCGTCCCCCTCTTCGCGGGCCGCTGCAAGCAGCAGGTCCGCGCGGCGGGCGGCAACCAGCGCCAGATCGTCGATGACCGGTAGCTCGTGGCGGGCCGGGCCAGGAGCCGGGCGCGCCTGCGGCTCAGGCATCCCCCGGTCGCGTCCCGTGGTCGGCAGCCTCGGGCGGCCGCAGGAGCAGCAGCGGGAGGCGCTTGCGCTCCGAGCCGTTGACGAGCAACCGGAAGGAATAGTCGCCGGGCGCGGGGAACGTCAGGTTCCACAGGTCGATGGAAAACGTCAGGATCGCGTCGCGCCCGTCGCGCTGGCTGCGCGCGACGAGGCTCCCCGTGGCACCGGCAACCTCGGCGCCGTCCGGGTCGAGCAGGACGAATTGGATCTCGTGCTCACGGTCGGTCTCCGGCGCCGTCACGCGCAGCCCGATGACCAGCGCGAGGTGCGGATGCCGGAGCGGAAAGCTGCGGCCACCGATACGCGCCACACCGCCACCCAGGACGTGGAATTTCTGGCCCGGCAGGGTCTCGGCCGCGTCCGCCAGGAAGGCGAAATCGATGTCGGGCATTGGCGAATGGTACGCGCTCGGCCCAGCAGCCCGGCACGCGCTCGGCTAGCGGCGCGCCGCGGCGCGCTTGCGCGGCACCGCGATCGGGGCGACCTCCTCGATTTGTTTCGATCGGCCGTTGGTGTCGCGGCCGTTCCCCCGCCCGGCCTCGTCCGCGAAGGTCACGTCGCTCAGCGGCACGAGCGGCTCGCCGCGCAACACCCGGGCCAGGTACTCACCCGTGGCCGACCCGCGAGTCGCGGCGATCTTTTCGGGCGTGCCCTCGGCGATGATCCGGCCGCCGCGATCGCCGCCTTCGGGCCCGAGATCCACGATCCAGTCCGCGGTCTTGATCACGTCGAGGTTGTGCTCGATCACGAGCACGGTGTTGCCGGTTTCGACCAGGCGGTGGAGCACCTGGAGCAGCTTCTCGACGTCCGCGAAGTGCAGGCCGGTCGTCGGCTCGTCGAGCACGTACAGGGTGCGCCCGGTGGCTCGCCGCGACAGCTCCGTGGAAAGCTTCACCCGTTGCGCCTCGCCTCCGGAAAGCGTAGTCGCCGGCTGCCCGAGATGGACGTACCCGAGGCCGACGTCGTACAGCGTCTGGAGCTTCGCCGCGACCTTCGGCACCGCCGCGAAGAAGCCGAGCGCCTCCTCGATCGTCATCTCCAGCACGTCGGCGATCGAGCGGCCCTTGTAGTGGATCTCGAGCGCCTCGCGGTTGTAGCGCTTGCCCTTGCACACCTCGCAGGTGACGTACACGTCGGGCAGGAACTGCATCTCGATCTTGAGGATGCCGTCGCCCTTGCAGTTCTCGCAGCGGCCGCCCTTGACGTTGAAGCTGAAGCGTCCCGGTGTATAGCCCCGGACTCGGGCTTCGGGCACGCCGGCGAACAGCTCGCGGATGTATCCGAACAACCCGGTGTACGTCGCGGGGTTCGAGCGCGGCGTGCGCCCGATCGGGCTCTGGTCGATCTCGATGATCTTGTCCACGTGGCGCGCGCCCTCGAGTCGCTCGTGGGCGCCGACCGACTCGCGCGAGCCGTTGAGCTCGCGTGCCAGGGCGCGGTACAGGACGTCGGTGACGAGCGTGCTCTTGCCGCTGCCCGACACGCCGGTGACCGCGACGAACGTCCCGAGCGGCACGCGCAGGTTCACGTTCTTCAGGTTGTGCTCGCGTGCGCCCGATCACCTCGAGCGCCTTGCCGTTGCCGCGCCGGCGGCGCTTCGGAACCGGGACGGATCGTTCACCGCGCAGGTATGCCCCGGTGATCGAGCGCGGCTCCGCCAAGGACCGCCTCGAGCGATCCGTTGGCGATGATCTCGCCGCCGTGCTCGCCCGCTCCCGGGCCGATGTCGATCACCCAGTCCGCGGTCCGGATCGTCTCCTCGTCGTGCTCGACGACGAGCACCGTGTTGCCGAGGTCACGCAGCCGGGTCAGGGTCGCGATCAGCTTCGCGTTGTCCCGCTGGTGCAGGCCGATCGACGGCTCGTCGAGGATGTACAGGACGCCCATCAGGGTCGTGCCGATCTGGGTCGCCAGGCGAATCCGCTGCGCTTCACCGCCCGACAGCGACACGCTCGTTCGATCGAGCGTGAGGTAGTCGAGCCCGACATCGACGAGGAAGCCGAGCCGGGCGACGATCTCCTTGACGACCTGGTAGGCGATCGTGCGATCACGCTCGCTGAGCGTCTCGCCGAGACCGATCACCCAGGCAAGCGCGTCCGTAATGGACAGCGTCGAGACGTCCCAGATGTTCCGGTCCCCGATCGTCACCGACAGGATCTCGGGGCGGAGCCGCTTCCCGCCGCAGGTCGGACACGGCTTGCTGACCATGTACTTCTGGAGCTCGGTGCGGACGAAGTCCGAGTCGGTCTCGCGGAAGCGCCGGTCGAGGTTCGTGATGACGCCCTCGAACGTGGCGTTGTACGTGTTCTCGCCACGCTCGTGGCGGTAGCGGACCACGACCCTCTCGTCCTTGTCGGCGTAGAGCAGGTACTTGACCGCCTCCGGCGGCAGGTCGCGGATCGGCGCCCGGAAATCCCAGCCGTGGGACTGACAGATCGCCTCGAGGATCTTGAGCCGCCACGAGGCATCGGTCGGCATCTTTGCCCAGGGCACGAGCGCCCCGGTCTGGATGCTCTTCGAGCGGTCGGGGATGACGAGGTCGGGTTCGATGACGAGCTGCGTGCCGAGCCCGGTGCAGCTCGGGCAGGCGCCGTGCGGCGAGTTGAACGAGAAGTTGCGAGGCTCGAGCTCCTCCATCATGAAGCCGTCATATGGACACGAGTAACGCTCGCTGTAGCGGCGCTCCTCGAAGTCCGGCGCTTCGCCGTCGCGCGGCGCCGGCGCGATCAGCACGAGGCCCTCGCCGAGGCGCAGCGCGGTCTCGATCGAGTCGGCCAGGCGCGCGGCGTCTGGATCGGGCGTCGCCTCGCCGGTATCGGGATCGATCGGCCGCCCGTCCGGAGACAGCGGCGTCCCGTCGGGTGCCTCAGCGTGACGGACCACGTAGCGGTCGACGACGACCTCGATCGAATGGCGCTTGTAGCGATCGAGGGTCGGGGCCTCCGAGAGGTCGTACATCTCGCCATCGACCCGGACGCGGACGAAGCCCTGGCGACGCGCCCCCTCGAATACCCGGTCGCCCTCCGTCTTGCGGTCCTTCACCAGCGGACCGAGCACGAGCAGCCGCGTCCCCTCCGGCAGGGAGAGGACCTGATCGACGATCTGCTGGACCGACTGGCGCTCGATGGGATGTCCGTTGGGACAGTGCGGCACGCCGATCCGCGCGAACAGGAGACGCAGATAGTCGTAGATCTCGGTCACCGTTCCGACCGTCGATCTCGGGTTCCGAGAGGCGCCCTTCTGGTCGATCGAGATCGCCGGCGACAGCCCGTCGATCTGGTCGACGTCGGGCTTCTCCATCTGGCCGAGGAACTGGCGGGCGTAGGCGCTCAGGCTCTCGACGTAGCGGCGCTGGCCCTCGGCGTAGATCGTGTCGAAGGCGAGGCTCGACTTGCCCGACCCGGACAGGCCGGTGATGACGACGAGCCGATCGCGCGGGAACGCGACGGTGACGTCCTTGAGGTTGTGTTCGCGGGCGCCGCGAACGACGAGCTGATCCTGGGGCATGTCGGTTCCAGTATACGGTTCGGCGGCAGTTTCGAACAGGCGTTCGAAGTGGAAATTGCGCGCCCTAGGCGTGTCGCTCCCCGCCCGGAACGCGGTAGACCTCGATGGCGTTCGGTCCGGTGTCCGGCTGCGCGGTCGAGGCGATCAATACGACCGGGGCGCCCGGCGGGACGAGCGGCTCCTCACCAAGCAACCGCTCGAGGAGATCGAGGCCGCCGGACTCGGCATCGCTCGACCCGCACGAGCGCCCGAGCACGCCGTGCACGAGTGCCAGCTGGTTGACCACGGAGTCGCTGGGGGCAAACGCGAAGACCGGCACCGGCGGTCGGAGCGAAGCGAGCATGCGGGCCGTCCAGCCGCTCCGGGTGTAGCAAACGATCCCGGCCAGGTCCGGATCCGCGCGCGCCAGGGCGACGGCGGCGAACGTGAGCGCACCGACGTCGGTGTCCGAAGCGTCGCCGGCGCCCGGCGCGAGATGCGCGCGACCCTTCTCCTCGCAGAGGCGGGCGATCCGAGCGGCGGCCTCGGCGGCGAGGATGGGATAGCGGCCGATCGCCGTCTCGCCCGAGAGCATGATCGCGTCCGCGCCATCGAACACGGCGTTGGCGACGTCGCTGGTCTCGGCTCGCGTCGGACGCGGGGCCTCGATCATCGACTCGAGCATCTGCGTCGCCACGATCGTCGGGACGCCGCGGTCCAGGGCGCGCCGGACCAGCTGCTTCTGGATGATCGGCACCTCCTCGTACGGGAGCTCCACCCCGAGGTCGCCGCGCGCGATCATCACGGCGTCCACAACGTCGAGGATCCGGTCGAAGTCGTCGATGGCGGGCCGCGTCTCGATTTTGGCAACGATCGGCGGCGGTTGGTCGCCAAGCAGGCCCCGGAGGGTTTCGACGTCGTCCGCGCGGCGTACGAACGACTGCGCCACGTAGTCGACGCCGAGCTCGAGTGCGCCGGGGATGTCGGCGCGGTCCTTGTCGGTGAGCGGGGGCGTGGTCAGCCGCTCGGACGGCACGCTGACGCCCGCGCGCGAACGGATCGTTCCGCCACGCACGACCTCCGTGGCAACGTCGTCGCCTGTGGCCAGCACCCGCAGCTCGACGGCCCCATCGGCCAGGAGCACGCGGTCCCCTGCCTGGAGGTCCGTTGCAAGCGCTGCATAGGTCACGCGCGCGCCGGTCGTGTCACCGACGGACGGACCGTTCCCCGGACGCAGGGCGAACGGCGCTGCCGGCTCGAGTGTGAGCGTGCCGCCGTCCAGCTCGCCCAGGCGGATCTTCGGTCCCGACAGGTCGGCGAGGAGCCCGACCGGCCGACCGGCCGCGCGCGCCGCCTCTCGCACCCGACTCGCAGACGCTGCGAGGAACGTCCGCTCGCCGTGGGAGAAGTTGAGCCGGGCCACGTCCATTCCCGCCCCAACCAGCTCGGCGATCCGATCCGCCGTCGCCGGACCGAGGGTGCAGACGAGCTTCGTGCGGCGTCGCCAGCTGGTGCCCGGATCCGATGTCATCGAGTCAGCCAGGCGGCGAGCCACGTCACCGGCGCCGGCGGCCGGGTCGCGGGGGACGCGTGCCGGTGCGGCGGATGACGTTCGGCGTGACCGTCACGTCCCACGTCGGGCGTTCGAGCCAGCGCGCCTGCCAGCCTGCCTCATCGTCGTGCTCGTCCCGAATGCCCGGGAGCCAGTCCGACGCGGTGCCCTCGTCCCCGCCGGGTTCGCCGTCGAGCGTTGCCGCGGGCTCTTCATCAGCCGGCAGCACCGCCACGCTCGTGACCTCCATGGCGGGTCGCGCGGCTCGCTCCTCGTCGCGCCGCCGTCCGCGCGCACGCTCGGCGGCGGCGACCAGGCCGCCGCCCGAACTCGCCGCGGCGCGCTCGGCGGCTCGCCCGACGATAACCGATGCGTCCTGCTCGAGGACGCGCAGGCGGATCTGCTGGATCTCGTCTCGCAGCGCTGCCGCCCGCTCGAACTCGAGCTCCTTGGCGGCCGCCTTCATCTCGGCCTCCATTCGGGTGAGGACCTTCTCGACCTCGGCGCGACCGGCCTCGCCGAGGTCGGCTCCCCGCTCCGAGCTGTAGACGATCGCGCTCTCCGCCACGCTGTGCAGCCGCATGTTGAGGTCGTGGATCTCCTTGACGATCGTCGTCGGCTCGATCCCGTGCTCCGTGTTGTAGGTCTCCTGGATCGCGCGCCGCCGGTTCGTCTCGTCGATAGCCACCTGCATCGACTCGGTCACGTTATCGGCGTACATCACGACCTCCCCGCCGATGTTGCGCGCGGCCCGGCCGATCATCTGGATCAGCGACCAGGCGCTGCGCAGGAAGCCCTCCTTGTCCGCGTCGAGGATCGCGACCAGCGTCACCTCGGGCAGGTCGATCCCCTCGCGGAGCAGGTTGATGCCGACGAGAACGTCGTACACGCCGAGGCGCAGGTCGCGCAGGATCGCTACCCGCTCCAGCGTGTCGACCTCCGAATGGAGGTACTGGACCTTGACCCCGAGCTCCTTGAGGTAGTCCGCGAGGTCCTCGGCCATCTTCTTGGTGAGCGTCGTGACGAGCACCCGCTCGCCGCGGTCGACACGCTGCCGAACCTCCTCGAGCAGATCGTCGATCTGGCCCTCGGTCGGGCGGACCCGGATGTGCGGATCGACCACACCGGTCGGCCGGATGAGCTGCTGGACGACCCGCTCGCTCCGCTCCAGCTCGTACGGACCGGGGGTCGCGCTCATGTAGACCGCCTGGTGGACGCTGGTCTCGAATTCCTCGAACGTCAGCGGGCGGTTGTCGAGCGCCGACGGCAGCCGGAACCCGAAATCGACCAGGATCTCCTTGCGCGTCCGGTCGTTCTTGTACATGCCGACGACCTGCGGAATCGTCATGTGCGACTCGTCGACGACCAGCAGCCAGTCCGGTGGGAAGTAGTCGAGCAGCGTCCACGGCCGGGAACCTGCCTCGCGTCGTGACAGGTGGCGTGAATAGTTCTCGATCCCGGTGCAGTAGCCGAGCTCGCGCATCATTTCGAGGTCGAACGTCGTGCGCTGGCGGAGCCGGGCGCCCTCGAGCGCACGGCCCTCGGCCTCGAGCTCTCCGACGCGCTGCTCCATCTCGACATCGATGTCGGCGATCGCGGCGCGCAGCTTGTCCGATGGGGTCACGTAGTGACTGGCCGGGTAGACGTTGGTCTCCTTGCGCTCGGCGAGCAACTCCCCGGTCAGCGGGTCCAGCTCCGTGATCCGCTCCACGTCGTCCCCGAAGAACTCGATCCGGACGAGACGGTCCTCCGAAGCCGGCTGGAGCTCGAGTGTGTCGCCGCGGACGCGGAAGCGGGCGCGGGTCAGCGCCTGGTCGTTGCGCTGGTACTGGAGGTCGACGAGGTGGCGCAGCACGGCGTCGCGGCGATACTTGCCACCGACCCGCAGCTTCAGCACGGTCGCGCCGTAGTCGACAGGGGCGCCGAGGCCGTAGATGCACGAGACGCTCGCGACGATGATCACGTCACGCCGCTCGAACAGCGCGTGGGTCGCCGCATGACGCAGCCGGTCGATCTCGTCGTTGCGGCTCGAGTCCTTCTCGATGTAGGTGTCGCTCCGGGGCAGGTACGCCTCGGGCTGGTAGTAGTCGAAGTAGCTGACGAAGTACTCGACGGCGTTGTCCGGAAAGAACTCGCGGAACTCGGCGTAGAGCTGCGCGGCGAGCGTCTTGTTGTGGGCGATCACCAGCGTCGGCCGGTTGGCCTTCTCGATGACCGACGCCATCGTGAACGTCTTGCCGGTCCCGGTCGCGCCCAGCAACGTCTGGTGGCGCTGTCCACGCTGGACGCCGTCGACAAGCCTGGCGATCGCGTCGGGCTGGTCGCCGGTCGCCTCGAACGGCGCGACGAGGTTGAAATCGGGCACGGGCTGAGGATACGCGTGCGTCCGCCAGGACGTGTCAGGTTCGTCCGGTGAGCCACGCCGTAGCGGGCCCGGCGCGCGACTTGCACCGGGTGCACCAACCCCCGGCCATCCTGCCGCAATCTGCGCCACTGGCAACGATAACCGTCCGAATGAGCTGCTTCGTTGCACGTGGGGCACGGAACTGCCCACGAATTGGCCGCGAAGCCCCCGATCGGGGTTCGAACTCAATCCCCTGAAGTCTTCAGGCCGGTTTCGTGCACCGGGCGCCACGCGACCGCCCCGCGCCACCCCGATAAGCCTCCGGTGAGCCCTCCCTGTCAGGCTGGCTCGATGCCGGCACGTCAACGCCAGCGGGACCTCGCGATTGAGCGGACGAGATCGATCCGCATCGATCTGGGAAAAAACCTGCGTGTAGCCCGCCTGAACTCGGACCTCAGCCTCCGGGAGGTCGGGGCGGCCGCGGGCATGTCGACGTCACAGGCGAGCCGAATCGAACGAGCTCTCGTTCCGAGTCTCACCCTTGAGCAGGCCGCGCGACTCGGGCTCGCGGTCGGGCTGGATCTTTCGGCGAAGTACTACCCGTCGGGTGATCCCATCCGCGACGCTGCCCATGTCGCGCTGATCGAACGCCTTCGAGTTCGGCTTCATTCGAGCCTGGTGCTTCTGACGGAGGTCCCACTCCCGATCGCGGGCGATAGACGTGCCTGGGACGCCGTGATCAAGGGCCTTGACTGGCATTTGCCGGTTGAAGCCGAGACACGACCTCGGGACATGCAGGCGCTCGATCGCCGGATCGCCCTCAACTTGCGTGACAGCGGCTTCGACCAGGTGCTGCTTCTACTGCTGGACTCCGCGGCGAACCGCCGACTTGTCGGGAGCGGCGCGTTGCCGGGGCGGTTCGTCGTTCGCGGCCGAAGCGCTCTCGCCCGGCTGGCCGAGGGCCGTGATCCGGGCGGGAGCGCTGTCGTGCTGCTCTAGATCGGTTAGCGCACAGCCACCCGTAGGTTGCCGTACGACTGGAATCCCGGAAACCCGCCGATCTGGACGTAGTACGTCGTGCCGACGGCCGTCGGGAACGTGACCGCCGACTGGAGCGTCCGGCCGATCGGGTCGAGCGGGACATCGTCAACGCATGAGATGTTGGTGAACCCACCCGAACCGTCCGACACGTAGGCGCCGGCCACGGTGTCGAAGTCGCTGCCGGCGGTGTCAACCGTGATCGCGCCGCCCGTGCCCGTGATCGTGAACCAGACCGTGTGCTCCACGGGGATCACCTCCGTCTCGCCGGAGAACGGGTCGTCGAACACCATGCACGGGTAGTCAGCCTCCTGATCCAGGGCTGCTGCCCGTGTCGCCTGACTCGTCTTCCCGCCGACACTGAGATGAAGCGCACCCGAGGGCGGGTCGTTCGCCGGCGCCTTGCCCATCGGCTTCGGTCCCTGCGGGTTGTGGAAGGAGTTCTTGGCCTCTCCGGCGAAGGCGACGCAATCGGTCAGGTCGAAGGACGACAGGCCGGGGAAGGTCAGGGTGCCCTCGACGTCGATGAGCTGACCGCGGACGACCTGCTTTCCGGACCCGTCGTTCAGTACGTAGCTGTAGCTGTCGCCGGCTGTCAGCGCGAGGTCGATCGACGCGGTTCCTCCGAGCGGCTCTCCCGTCTCCGGGTCGTACAGGTCGAGGTTTCCGCTCCCCGAGCCGTCGACCAGGGGCACGGTTCCATTGGCAGCCACCGGCGATCCCGGACCCTCGAACAGGAATGCATCGACGAACACGTCATCCGAAGTCGCGTCGATGAACATCGCCCCGATGGTCCCGTCCGCGTTCTCGATGGTGCAGTTGGTGTCGGCGGTCGCGAACCGCTCGACGAACGAATTCGGATTGGTCCGGAACGTGGTCACTTGGGTGTCCTCGGCAAAGCATTCAGCCAGGTCGAACGTCTTGCCGCCGATCATCGCAGTGCCCTCCGCCGCCAGCGGCTGGACGAGCCCCGTGAAACGTTCGGTCACATTGCCGAAGCGGAAGTTGTCATCGATCGGAAACGGCTCGCCGACCGGCGTGAGCGTCGCCTGGACGGTGCCGGTCCCGGCCGGGTCTCCGCTGGTATTTGCGAGCGGGATCGACGCGGTGAACACGCCGCCCACGTAGCTAGCTTGGACCGGCGTCTCGAAGTCACGGAAAACGTCTGGCGGCCCCACGGGCGACGCAGCGTTCCACATCTCCACACCGGCGTCGGGTCCGAATGAGTCTGAGATCGACACACCCAGGAACAGGAACCCCGACCCCGACGTCGGCGCGATCCCGTCGCAGTTGATACTGACGAAGTGATCAGTTTCCTTGATCGCCTTCTTGGCGGTGACGGCCGCCGGGATCGCGGCGATGAGTACGAGTGCCGCGAGGATCGCAATCAGTCTGCGCAATGCTGGTCCCTCCACCCGCGGAACCGCGCACGGCCCGCGAGCCTATTCGTGAACGTGGTGTTCACGCGCCCCCCAAGCGCGCAGAGCGGCGACCGACGGCCCTCCTTCCATCCTCGCGGTCGCCGGCCCCCTCAGACCGGCGACGACCCCCCGATCGGCGGTTGTGCGAGACCGCCGCGCCGTTTCGAGCGTCGATCATCGGTCCCGGAACCTGCCGCCGTCAACGGTTGATTTCGCGCCATGCAGCGGCGACATGAGTGCGCGTGTCGTCGAGGGAACCGGACGTGTCGATGCGGCGAGTGGCGACCGGCTCGACCCGATCACGTAGATGTCGCTGCGCGGCGATGCGCCTCTCGGCGTCATCGTCCGGGACACCGCGATCCCGCAGGCGCCCGTGCTGGATCGGCGGGTCGCAGGTGACCAGCCAGACCTCGTCGCACAGTCGGGCGAGCCCGCTCTCGACCAGCTTGATCGCTTCCACGACGACCGCCGGTGCACGCGCAGCCTCGGCCGCGTCGATCCCGGCCAGGATTCGCGGCCGCACGGCGGGATGGACGATCGCTTCGAGATCGCGCAGCGCTGCCGGATCGTCGAACACGATCTTCGCCAACGCGCGTCGGTCGATCGAGCCGTCGGACGCTCGAACGCCGGGCCCGAAACGGTCGACAACGAACTCGCGGACGGCCGCGTCCTCATAGACCTCGCGGACGAGGTCGTCGGCGTCGATGACCACCGCCCCGCGCTCTGCGAGCATTCCGGCGACGGCCGACTTGCCGCAGCCGATTGGCCCCGTGATCCCGATCCGGATGGTCCTCATGGCGCCCGCTCCTCGACCTCGAGCCAGGAGTCCTCCGCGGCGGCGAGCGCCTGCTCGATGTCCGCCAGCTCGCTCGAGATGCGGCGAACCTCCACGAAATTCGCCGCGACGGAAGGGTCGCCGAGGGACAGCTCGAGGTGGTTCTTGCGCAGGCCGAGGCGGGTCAGCTCGGCTTCGACCGATGCCTTCTGGCGCCGATACGCATCCTTCGACAGCTTGTCCCTGCGCGCGGCACGCGGCCTGCCCGCGGGCTTCGCCATCGAGGCCGTCGCCGGGCGGGCGGGAGCCGCCACGGCAGCCTGCCGACCGCCGACCGGGGCGGCGGCACCGACCCTGAGACGGCGGGCCTCGGCATCGGCCGCTGCGGTGGTCGTCCAGCCGTTCCCGAGGGCTGCGCGCCACGACCGGTAGCCGCCGTCGAACGGTACTGCGAGCCCGTCGCCGACGACCCACAACCGATCGCACACCGTCTCGAGCAAGCGCCGATCGTGCGACACGATCAGCAGCGTCGCCGACGCCTCGACAAGGAACCCCTCGATCGCCTCGCGGGCCGCGATGTCCAGGTGGTTGGTCGGCTCGTCGAGAAGCAGCAGGTTCGACGGCTGGATGCCGAGCATTGCCAGCTCGAGGCGCGACCGCTCGCCGCCCGACAGCTGGCGGACCTCCTTGAACACGTCGTCGCCGCGGAACAGGAAGCGCGCGAGGTAACCGCGCGCCTCGCCGGGCGTGATGGGGATCGCCTCGAGCAGTGCATCGAGCACGGTCGCACCCGGGATCGCGCTGCCGCGGAGCTGCGCGAGGTAGCCGAGTTGCGTGTTGTGGCCGAATAAGATGGCGCCATCCAGCGGCGGCAGCTCCCCGGCGATCGTGCGCAGGAGCGTGGTCTTGCCGGCGCCGTTCGGCCCGACGATCCCGATCCGCTCGCCGCGCTGGGCGGCCAGGAACGGGGCGCGGGCAACCACCGTCGGCTCGGACGCGGGCCGGCCATCGACGTCGTGCGCGCCACGTCCCGGGAGATAGCCGACCACGGCGTCCTCGACGCGGACGACGATCTCGCCCGAGCGGCTCGGCCCGTCGCCGGCGAGCGCCTGGCTCGGCAACGCGAGCTTGCGGGTCGCCCGCGGCGTGGCGCGCTGTTCGGCTTGCAGCTTCTCGAGCCGCGCTTCGTGCTCGTGCATCTTCGAGAACTTGCGGTGGCTCCGGTAGCGCTGGACGAGCTCCTTCTCGCGCGCCACCTGTTCGGCATGCGTTTCCGCTTCTTTCCCCGCGCGTTCGTCGCGCTCCTGCCGCTGCCGGTGGTAGGCGGAGTAGTCGCCGCGGAACGCGGTGAGCCGCCGGTCGCGTAGCTCCCAGACGCGCGTCACGGTCGCGTCGAGGAATGCCCGGTCGTGCGATGCCACGAGCAGCGAGCCCGAGCGCCGCTGGAGGTGCACCTCGAGCCATTCGAGTGCGTCGATGTCGAGGTGGTTCGTTGGCTCGTCGAGCAGGAGCAGGTCGGGGTCGGCGATCACGAGGCGGGCCAGCGATGCGCGCGTCTGCTCGCCACCGGACAGTGCCGATGGTGGCTTCGCCCACTCGCCGCGATCGAATCCAAGGCCTGACAACGCGGCATCGACGCGTTGGTCAAGCGTGTACCCGCCAAGCGCATCGAAGCGGTGCTGGAGCTCCGCGTAGGTGGCATCGGCAGCCCGGCCGGTGCGCTCCAGGGCGGCAAGCTCAGCGGCCATTACGTCGAGATGCTCGGCGCCTGAACGGACGGCGGTACGCAGGTCCGCGGCCGCCATGAATACGGCGTCGAAGTGCGCTTCCTGCGCGAGGAGCCCAAGCGACAGGCCGCGCTTGCGATGCACCTCGCCACGGTCGGGATCGTCACGTCCGGCGGCGATCCTGAGCAGCGTGGTCTTGCCACCACCGTTCGGGCCGACGAGGCCGACCCTGTCCCCGAGCGCGATCGCGGCGTCCACGCCGTCGAGGATCGTGAACGTGCCGACTTCGCGGGTCACCCGCGCGAGGCGCAGGATCGACATCAGCCACCGGCCGCCGAGCGCGCTGCCGCCCTCCGGGTTGCCGCAGCACGCCGGGTTCGCTCCGTCCGCGCCACCGTGTCGGCACTCCCCTGCCCGCCCGAATCCAGGTCGGTCCAGCGCCGCCCGCGTCGACGCGCCCCACCGGTCATGGTCTTGAGGATGGCCCGTGCGCCTGTGCGTTCGGCAGCAGGCAGGCGCTGACACCACGAGCAGAAGTGCGTCGAGCGCGCACCGATCACGATCCGCTTGACCGGGTGGCCGCACCGCGGGCACGGCTCGCCGGTCCGCTGGTAGACCGCCAGTGTCTCCTGCATCGAGCCGTCGCCGTCTGGTGCCGTGTAGTCATCGATGGAGGAGCCGCGCCGCTCCACCGCTTCCGAAAGGACCGCGCGCGTCGCCTCGTACAGGTGGCGCTCGTCCGCCGGGCGGAGAGACCTCGCGGAGCGGAGCGGGTGGAGGCGCGCACGCCACAGCGCCTCGTCTGCGTAGATGTTCCCCACGCCTGCGAGGAACGACTGGTCGGTGAGCAGCGGCTTGAGGCGGCCTTTGCGGCGCCGGATCCCTCTCCGAAAGTCTCTGAGCGTGAACGCAGGGTCGAGCGGTTCGGGACCGACCGCTGCAAACACGGCGCTGCCGCCGACCTCCTCCACCAGCTCGCCGCTGCCCGGGTCCCTGCCGTACAGGCCGATCTTCCCGAACTTCCGGATGTCACGGAAGCGCACCTCGCGGCCGTCCGCCAGCTCGAGGACGAGGCGGATGTACCGATCCTCCGGGCGGTCCGCGGGCACGACGAACAGCTGGCCGGTCATCTTGAGATGGATCGTCAGCGCGGCGTCACCCGACAGCCCGACGACGAGCTGCTTCGCGCGCCGCCCGACCGACAGCACCGTCCGGCCCGAGACCCCATCCGCGAACGCGACTGGATCCTGGGACCGCAGCGTCCGGACCCAGTTCGTCCGCGCGCCGACGATCGTGGCGCCGACCAGCAGCGGCCGCAGGTCGCGCGCGACGGTTTCGACCTCGGGAAGCTCGGGCATGGCTGAAGCCTAGCGGGACGGTCAGGCGCCGTCCGGCACGCTGGCGACGATCGATCAGGACCCGATTGCGGGCGGCGTCTCGAGATCCGGCGGCTGGAAATCGCTGTGCTCATGCACGACCTTCCAGGCGCCGTGCTCGCGGCGATACGCGTGGGTCAGCCGGATGACGATTGACCTCATCGGGGCGCCGTCCATGCTGACGACGAACCGGGCGACGCCAGCGCTCCAGGCCACATCGCCCGACACGTCGAACGCGAGCAGGTCGTAGCGGACGTCACGGCCGCCCGAGAGCCGCGCAGCGACGGCCCGGAAGGTCGGCTCCAATTCGGACCAGCCGGCCTTTGTCGGTCCGACCGCCGCGAACAAGGTGACTGGATCGTGATGCGACCACATCTCGAGGCGCGGCCCGACGTCACCGCTGACGAGCGCTGCTTCACCCTCTGCTGGCGTTCCTCTACGAACGAGATGAACTGCCGGTGTTCGCTGTCCACTAGGACGCCAGGGGCGCGACCGGCGCCTCCAGCGGCAGCTCGTCCGCCTCGGCCGCGATTGCGTCCTCACGGGTGAGCGGCGTCATCGACTCCCAGTCGTCACCCACCTTGACGTCGACGATCAGCGGGACGTCGAGCGGCAGGGCCGCCTCCATCGTCTCGCGCACGACTGCGGCGAGCGGCTCGACTTCGTCGCGCGGGACCTCGAACAGCAGCTCGTCGTGGACGGTCAGCAGCAGCCGGGCCCGTAATCCCTCGTCGGTCACGCGTGGGGCGACACGGATCATCGCGATCTTCTGGATATCCGCCGCCGTGCCCTGGATCGGCATGTTGATCGCCATCCGCTCCCCGGCACCGCGCAGCGTCGGGTTCGCCGCCCGCAACTCCGGGATCTGCCGACGACGGCCCAGCAGCGTTTCGACGAAGCCCTGGTTCTTCGCCTGCTCCTTGATCGCCATCATGTAGTAGCTGATCCCGGAATACGCGGCAAAGTAGCTGTTGATGAACTCCTGCGCTTCCTTGCGCGGGATGTTCGCCCGCGAGGCCAGCCCGAAGTCGCTCATCCCGTAGGCGAGCCCGAAGTTGACCATCTTGGCCATCGATCGCTCGGCATGGCTGATGTCATCGGGCTCCTTGTGCAGCACCCGGGCCGCGGTTTCGCGGTGGATATCGGCCTGCCGGGCAAAGGCGTCCTTGAGGTGCTCGTCGCCCGAGACGTGGGCCAGGATCCGCAGCTCGATCTGCGAGTAATCTGCTGCGAGCAGCGTCGTGTCGGGGCTGCCGGCCACGAACGCGCGGCGGATCCGCCGGCCGAGCGCAGTGCGGATCGGGATGTTCTGCAAGTTCGGGTCGGACGACGACAGGCGCCCGGTCGAGGCAACGGCCTGGTGGAACGTGGTGTGCAGCCGCCCGTCGGCCTCGGCGATCAGCGACGGGAGGGCTTCGACGTACGTCGAGCGGAGCTTCGTATACACCCGCCATTCGAGCAGCTTGTCGATCATCGGGTGGGCGGGTCGGAGCTCTTCAAGCACCGATGCGTCGGTCGAGTAGCCGGTCTTCGTCCGTTTGCCCTTGGGCAGGTTGAGCTCGAAGAACAGGATCTGCTCGAGCTGCTTGGGGCTGCCGAGGTTGAACTCGTGGCCCACGTCCGCGTAGATCTCGAGCTCGAGCCGGGAGATCTCGGCCCGGAACTCGCGATCGAGGAGCGCGAGGGCCTCGCGATCGAGCGCCACCCCGACGGATTCCATCCGGGCCAGCACCGGGATCAGCGGCAGTTCGACCTCGCGGAACAGGCGATCGAGGCGCTCGTCGGCGAGTCGTCGCTCGAGCGGATCACGGACCGCGAGCGCTGAGAGGGCCTCGAGGCCGGCACGTGCAGTCGGGGGCAGCTCTGCAGCGGGTGGCAGGATCTGGTCGAGCTGCTCGGCCACGACGTCGGCAATCGTCTGGCTGCGCAGCGCGGCATTCAGGATGTACGCCGCGATCTGGGTATCGAAGGCAACCGGCGTAGCCGGCGCGGCCTCGTCCTCCGCGAACCGCGCGACGAGCACCGGCTTGACTTCGTGCCCGACGAGCGGGATGCCGAGCCGCTCGACGAGGCGGCGCAGAGACGTGGCCGCCTCCTCGCCCTGGGCAGCCACGACCCGTCCGTCCGATCCGGCGACCGCCAGCGCCAGCGGCGTGCCGCGGCGCGGCCGGGGATCATCGAGCAGGAGCGACGCGCCGACGTCCGCCTGCGCGGCGAGCCACGGCTCAAGTCCCGCGACGCCGCCGGCGTCGACGACCTCGATCCGACCCGGATCGACGATGGCCGCCGCAAGTGCGGAGGGCAGGTCCTCTGCCGCTGCAGCGCCATCAGCTGTGGCGGGCGGGCCTGAGCCGTCCGTCGGAGCGGGTGTCTGCGTCGCGACGGCATCGAAGTCGAGCCGCAGGCCTGCAGCTCACCACCCTCGGTACGTCCGGCTGCCCGGCCGGGACCCCAGCCCGACGGTCGGGGCTGGCCTGCGACGCGCGCCGCGGGCACGGTCCCGCTCTGGGCAACCGCCCGGAGGCTGTCGGCCCGCTCGGTGGCGGATTCGCCGGCGATCGGCGGCAGCCGTTCGATCAGCGTTCGGAACTCGTACTCGCGGAACAGGCGCACGACGGTGTCGCGGTCGTAGTCGCCCAGCCGCGCCGCCTCGAGATCGATCTCGATCGGCAGGTCTCGGACGATCGTCGATAGCTCCCGGCCCATGAACACCTGGTCGCGGTGTTCGCGCAGCTTGTCGCGCAGCTTGTCGGGGATGACGTCGTCGAGGCCCTCGAAGAGCGCGTCGAGCGTGCCGAACTCGCGGATGAGCTTTGCGGCGGTCTTCTCGCCGACCCCCGGCACGCCGGGAATGTTGTCCGTTGGGTCGCCCTTGAGCGCCTTGTAATCGATCATCTGGTCCGGCCTCAGCCCGAACCGCTCGTCGATCCGGTCCACATCGTAGATGACGGTGTTCTCGACGCCGGATCGCGTTGTCATCAGGCGTACGCGCGGGGTGACGAGCTGGAGCATGTCGAGGTCGACGGTCACGATCGTCGTCTCAAGGTCGTCGCGGTAGTCGAGCTGATCGGTGATCGTCCCGATGACGTCGTCGGCCTCGAAGCCCGGCATCTCGTAGACCGGGATGCGCAGCGCCTTGACGACCTCGCGAACCTTCGGGAACTGGTCGCGCAGGTCGTCCGGCATCTTCACGCGGGTTGCCTTGTAGTCCGCGTACTGCTCGTGCCGGAAGGTGGGCCCGGGAAGGTCGAAGGAGACCGCGAGGTAGTCGGGCTGGAGATCCTGGATGCCGCGCAGAACGATGCTCGCGAACCCGAAGACGCCATTCACCAGCTCACCTTTCGAGGTGGTCAGCGGTGGAAGCGCGAAGTAGCCGCGGTAGACGAGCCCATAGCCGTCGAGCAGCATCAAGCGTTCGGTGGGCACGTTCTCAGTGTAGTCGCGCATCCCCTGCGACCGGCCCGCCTACTCGACGGTCAGCCTTCCCGTCTGACCGAGGCTCGCGTGGTTCGGGAAGGTGCACCACGTCACGTATTCACCGGCTTCCAGCCCGAGCACGGTGAAGATGGCTCGACGGCCGCCACGGACCTCGTCGCTGACCACGATCGGGGTTCCCATCTCGCGCCCGATTGCAAGCGTGTGGACGCCATGGCTGTCACCCGACGGGGAGTTGTTCTCCAGGTAGAAGACGACGTCACCGGCCTTCGCGGCGAGCGCCTTCGGTCGGAACACGGGTGGTGGTCCAACCATCACGACTTCGACTGCGCCTGGCGGCGCCTCCGTCGCTATGACCGTCGTGGATGGGAGCATTCCAGGAGCGAGCGACACGGGCGCAGAGGACGTCGGAGCCGCGGACGCAGTATCGGCCGGTGGTGCGATCGAAGGGGAGGCAATGGTCGCCGAAGGGGGCGGGGCGGCGGTCTGCGAGGGAGTCGCCGTTGCCGTGGAGGAATTGCACGCGACGGCGATCGCGATCGCGGCGACAGTGCGAGGCCCTTCGGGAAAGCAGGCACACGGCGACCGCCGTCGCGATCGGTAGCACCGGACCCCTCCACGAACCGGATCGTAGCAGGGCGATTTGGGCTCGGAGCGGCTGCCGTCAGCCGCCGAAGCGGCGCGCTGTCCAGCGCAGGGCGAACAACCCGAGCCCGACGATGAGGAGTGTTCCCGAGATCACGACGAGCTGCGACGCGCCACTCGAATCATCGGCGATTGACGTCAGCGATTCCGGTTCGCCGGCGATCGACACCGGCCCGTAGCCGGACGCGTCGCGCTGGTTGAACTCGTCCCCGGCGGCCGGTGGAGCCATTGCGATCGCGCGGGCGCCGCTGTCGAAGCCCAGGCCCTCTGCCGGCTGCAGGCTTGTGCCCGGCTGCGCCGCGGGCGCGCCCCCTGCGGCCGGTGCCGCCGACGCTGCGGTCCCGAGTGTCTGCTGGATCTCCGGCGCAGCCGATGCCGCTGCGCCACCCGGCCCGCTTGCCGCGCCGCCGAACGACAACGTGCCGGGCAGGATCCCGAGCATCAGCCCGGCAATGCCGAGCGTCGTGAGACCCATGGCCAGCGGCCGGCTGAAGCCGTCGCGGGCCGTCCCGAACGACCCGAACAGGCGACGGACGCGGTTCGGGCGCAGCCGCTGGGCGTCCTGCGGCCGGAGCTGGAAGTCGCGCGGTCGCTCGATCGCGGGGAGCCGGTGCGTCGCAGACGCGACGCTGACAAGCTCGGCGTGGAGCGTCGCGCATTCAGGACAGGTATCGATCTGAGCCCGGGCACGCACGGCCTCCTCGCCGGTCGCATCGCGATCGACCAATGCGGCAACGGCCAGCAGGTCATGCCGGTCGTGATTCGAAGAAATGGGCTGTTCGTGCATCTGGGTTTCTGACGGTCGGGTCACCGAAAATGTTCCCTTCCGCGTCGGTGATCAGCCACGGAACAGCTCCATCCGGCCTTCCAGCCGATCGCGGAGCGCCAGGCGCCCTCGATGGATCCGCGACTTGACGGTTCCGAGCGAGACACCGGTCATCTCGGCGATCTCGGCGTAGTCGTAGCCCTCGATGTCGTACAGCACAATCGCGGTTCGCTGGTCGTCCGTGATCGACGCGAGGGCGGCCCCAAGCGCGCGAGTCCGCTCGGCCAGGACCGCCGAGCGCTCCGGGTCGGCGTCCTCGCCGGCCGGCGGCTGCCAGCTGTCGTCCTCGAGCTCGGGATAGGGCTGCGACGGGCGGCGGCGGCGCGCCCGCTGCGTGTCCATGGCCGCATTGACGCAGATGCGGTTCAGCCACGCCTTGACGCTGCCGCCACGAAACGTGTGCAGGTTCCGGAACGCCGAGAAGAACCCCTCCTGAACCGCATCCGCTGCCTGGTCGCGATCGGGGACCATGCGAACGACGAGCGCGTAGAGCTGGTCCTGGTAGAGCGTGACGAGGTCGTTGAACGCGTCGAGGTCACCGTCGCGGGCGCGCTCGAGAAGGATGAGATCGCGGCGCTGGACGGGGTCGTCGGGGACCGTCGTCGAGCGAAGGTCCCGCTCCACGGGCAGGGGGTTCCTCCGGACGGCGATTCTGAGGTCGGGCGAGTCTAGCATCGGTCCGAGAGCAGACGTGAACGGGCACGGGCGGTTCCCAGCGTCGGCGCGCGGTACGATGGATCGTCCCGTGCCGAAGTGGCGGAACAGGCAGACGCGACGGTCTCAAACACCGTTGAGGGCAACCTCGTCCGGGTTCAAGTCCCGGCTTCGGCACCACCATTGCCAGCCTCTTGGCAGCTTCACGAGACGGACAGGGGCATAGAAATAGCGGAAGCCGTGCCGTCACGTGAGGGCCTTTCGAACGCGACGTTGGCGACATGGCGCGTCCGCTCGGACATTAGACGGACTCGGGTTATGGGCCCGCAGCGCGATCGGCCCAGAGGGGATCGAACCGGACGTGCGCGGGCCCTTCGACAGGGTCCCGAGAGTATCCGTCGGGCGCGGCCCTGGAACGCGCGACGCCGACAACCCCTCGAACGGTCACCGTCTGGCAACGATGTGTGGACGGGAGCCTCACCCACCATACGCCTGCTGTCGAGACGTTCGCTCGCAATGGCGCGATCCGAGCGCTTCCTAAGGCCGCGATAGGGCGAGTGACCTATTGCTCTGCTATTGGACGCGCGGGGTATTCTCGTGCGGGGGCATGACGCGAGGGCACAGCGAATGCCGTACCAACGTGAGTCGCAGGTCGTGCTGGCGATCTGGCACGACGTCGAGCGCGAGCTCGAGTCGACCGAACAGGGCTCCCCTGAGCCCGAGTTCCTGCAAGCTGAAGTCGCGCCGCACAGGAACGACTCCGCCAAGCGCGATATGATCGCCCTACACGTCCTCGCGATGCTCCCAGACGGTTGGTGGATCGGTCAGACGTCCTGGAATCCCGACGTACGCCGATGGGCCGTGACGGCCCGTGGACCGCATCCCGGCCGTGGCAAGGCACAGGAGACGATCAGCGGCACTGGCGAGGATGATCTCGCCGCCATCACCAACCTACGCATCCGACTCGATGAACGGCGACGCGCCAAGCCACAACTGAGCGCCGGCCGCTAGCCTCGCGGTGGCCCCGGCTCCGCGCGAGTCGCCCTCAGCACGAGCCGATCCCGGCTTCGACGCCCCCCATCGCCTCGAGGATCGCAGATACGACCTCCGTGGTCGATGCCGCCCGCAGGTCGAGTCTGACTGTGGCGGATTGCGTCAGCATCAGGTTGTAATCCCCGGCATTCCCCGCCGCGGACCGGAAGTCGGTGCGGACGAGCAGGATCGGCTTCTTCGAGCCGTAGGCGTGACGCTCGAAGGAATGCTTCTTTCGGGCGGCAGTCAATCTGGCAGCTGGACGCACGGACGCGGGCGTATGATCGCAGGCCGATGGGAACGCCTCCCCCGCACAAACCGAACGCTGGCGGACACGCACGGACCCCTGGAGACGCACTCAAACACCGTTGAGGGCAACCTCGTTCGGGTTCGACCCCCGGCGTCGGCACCAGCCACAACGTGTGCCACACCCCCGATGACCGAACGCTCCGACCGCTTCATTGCCTACCCGAATCGGGCGATCGTCGCCGTCGTCGATGCCCAGTCCGAAGCGGAGGCGGCCGTCTCGGAGCTCCGGTCGGCCGGCTTCAGCAACGGCGCGGTCACCGTGCTCCAGGGAGCCGCGGGCGCTGACCGTATCGACGGCATGGGACGGGCGCACGGGCTGGGCAGCCGGCTTCGGCGGCTGCTCGCCTTCACGGTCATGGATCAGCTGCCCGATTTCGTCCTGTACGAGCGTGCCCTGCGCGACGGCCGCAGCGTCCTGATCGTCCGCGCGCCGGGCGACGCGGACAAGCGCCGGGCCCACGACATCCTGCGGAAACGCGGCGGTCACTTCACGAATTACTACGGCCGGTTCGCTACCGAGGAGCTCGACCTGTGGCGCGGCCCCGAGCCTGACATCCCGGGCGTCCTCCGACGGTGACGGACGAGGCGTCGCTCCAGCAGCGCTATGCACCCGAGTCCGTGTGCTTCGGGTGTGGGCCGGCCAACGCGCGCGGCATGCGCATCGGGAGCCATGAGGGCTCGCACGGCGAGCTGATCGCGGAGTGGCATCCGGAGCCGCATCACGCGGCGTTCATGAACGTGCTCAATGGCGGCGTCATCGGCACGCTCCTCGACTGCCACGCGAACTGGGCAGCCGCCATGTATCTCATGCACGAACGTACCCTCGACGGGCCACCGGGTTGTGTCACCGCCGAGTACTCGATCAAGCTGCGCCGGCCCACGCCGACGCACCAGCCCGTGTATCTGCGGGCGTGGGTCGTCGAGGCCGCCGGTGAGCGCGTCACGGTCGACGCGCAGCTCCTGTCCGGCGGGAAGATCACCGCCACGGCTCGCGGCGTGTTCGTCGCCGTGGGTCCCGACCATCCCGCCTACGAACGCTGGTAGCCTGCACTCTTCCGCCGACGCTAGGAGTCCTCATGTTTGGTCGCATCTTCGGTCCCGACAATCCCCCCGCCGCCCAGAAGACGGAGCAGGCCTTCACGGAGGCATCGACGACGGCCGGCGAGACCGAAACCGTCCGGCGGATCGTCGGGCGGCTCGAGGCCCTGCCGCCGGAGCGCGCCCGCCTGGTCGCATCGGCCGCCTACATCCTGGCGCGTGCGGCGCATGCCGATCTGGACATCACCGACGAGGAGACGCGGCTGATCGAGCAGCAGCTCCAGGAGCGGGGCATGCTCGACGAACCGACGGCGGTGCTCGTGGCCGAGATGGCGCGGCTCCAGGCGCGGACCGTCGGTGACACCGAGGACTATGTGGTTACCCGCGAGTTCAAGGCGATCACGACGCCGGAGCAGCGCAAGTCGATGTTGAAGGCCTGCTTTGCGATCGGCGCCCAGAACGGGGTCATCACCGCCGAGGAGGCCTCGGTCATCAACCAGATCGCGCGAGAGCTGGATCTCGATCAGGACACCGTGAACGAGGTTCGCGCCGAGTACCACGAGCTGCTGTCGTCGGTGCAGGCCGTGCGCCGGGTCGCCCAGGGCCAGACCGAGACGTAGTCCGGGCCGCGCCTCAGGCGAGCTGGAGGTCGACCACCCCTTCGCCGAGCCGGCGGCGGACCTCGGCCAGCAGTTCCGAGTCGTACGCAACGCCCCGCCGCAACTCCATGGGGAGCGGCTCACCGCCGCCCGGTCCCGGCACATGGATCACCACCCGCGTCGCGCCCGGCCGGTCGCGCAGCACCGCCTTGAATGCCTCCATCGCTCCCACCAGGCGCTCTGGAGCGGCATGCCGCGCGAACCGCACGTGGAGGACCGCTCCCGCCCGCGCATCGACCGGCGCGCTCGAAGCCTCGGGCGGCAGGATCCGATCGCGCGCCTCGTCGGGCACGGCCGGCTCCGTGTCGCGATCGTCGTCGAGAGCGCCCGCGTCCGGCTCGATGTACGTCGGCACCGGCACCGGCGGCGCAATGGGCGGCAGCGGGGCGGGGGGCGCCTCGGCGTCGGCGCGGATCGGCGAGACCATCGGTTGACGCGGCTGGGCAGGAGCCGCCTCACCACCTCGTGCCGGCGCGCCAACCGGCTGCGGCGCATGCGCCCCGTTTCCCTTGCCATTCCCGTTCGCCGCCGAACCGGCCTCGCCAACCGGCTGCCGTCGGCGTCCGCCCCGATCCCCGGCGGCGACCTCTCGCGCAAACGCGTCCGGACCCTGGGCAATCGCGTCATCCCAGTCCACGGCCAGGTCGGCAAGCAGCGAGATCTCCTCGCCCTTGTGGTCGATCCGGCCGGCAATCAGCAGGATCCGGCCGTCGACCCACGTGGGCCTGCTCTGCTCGTAGAGGCGCGGGAACACGACGATCTCGATGCTCCCCTGCAGGTCCTCCACCGTGACGATCGCCATCTGCGCCCCGGCCTTCGTCACCACCGTGCGCAGACCGGTCACGATCCCGCCGACGACGACCCGCTGCCCGTCCAGGGACTCGTCCCGGAGATCGCTCGAGTAGGCGTTGACGAACTGGCCGACCTGCTCGGCGACCTCGCCCATCGGATGCTCGGAGAGGTACAGCCCGAGCAGCTCTTTCTCCCAGCGCAACCGCTCGCGGACCGGCACTTCGGCGGTCTGCGGGAGCGGGCGCTCGAAGCCGACTGCCTCCTCGGCGCCCATATCGAACAGCGAGGTCTGCCCGCTGATCCGGTCGCGCTGCGTCGCCTGCCCCGCCGCAACGGCGTCGTCGAGCCCGAGCAGCACCTGGCCCGGATGCCCGAACCCATTGAGCGCCCCGACCCGGGCCATTGACTCCAGCACCTTCCGGTTCGCGAGGCGCAGGTCGATCCGTGAGCAGAAGTCGATGAGGGATTTGAACGGACCGCCGTCCTCGCGGGCCGTGATGATCGACTCGATCGCGCCCTGCCCGACGTTCTTGACCGCGAGCAGCCCGAAGCGGATCGCGTCACCCTCGACCGTGAACTCGAGGTGGCTGGCGTGGACGTCCGGCGCGAGCACCGCGATACCGAGCCGGCGGCACTCGGCGATTGCCGCCGCGACCTTCTCCTCGTTCGACCGGAACGCCGTCAGGACGCTGGTCATGTACTCGACGGTGTAGTTCGCCTTCAGGTACGCCGTCTGGTAGGCGATGAGTCCATAGCAGGTCGCGTGGGCCTTGTTGAAGCCGTACCGCTCGAAGGGTTCGAACGCCTTGAACACCGCGTCGATGACGCCCGGTTCGACCCCGCGCTCGGCGGCCTGCGTGACGAACTTCTCCTTCTGGGCCCGGAGCACCGACGACTTCTTCTTGCGGATCGCGTAGCCGAGCGTGTCGGCCTCCGGGCCGGTGAAGCCGCCGAGCGCGATCGCGGCGGCCATGATGTCCTCCTGGTAGACGAAGATCCCGTAGGTCTTGTCGAGGTACGGCTCGAGCAGCGGGTGGAGGTAGGTGACCCGCTCCTGCCCGTGCTTGCGGCGGATGTACGCAGGAATGTTGTCCATCGGACCGGGGCGATAGAGCGCGACCATCGCGGCGAGGTCGTAGACCGATGTCGGGCGCAACTCCCGGATGTAGCGGCGCATGCCCGCCGACTCCAGCTGGAAGATGCCGGTGGTCTCGCCCGACGCCAGCAGCTCGAACGTGCGCTGGTCGTCCAGCGGGATCGCGTCGAGGTCGATCGCGTCTCCACGCTCGGCACGGACCAGGTCCACGGCCTGGCGCAGGATCGTCAGGTTCGACAGCCCGAGGAAGTCGAACTTCAGCAGCCCCAACGCCTCGATCGCGTGCATCTCGTACTGCGTCATCAGCGAGTCGGAGTTCGTCGCCTTCTGGAGCGGCATGAGCTCCGTCAGCGGCTCGCGGCTGATGACCACCCCGGCGGCATGCGTCGACGCGTTGCGGGCCACGCCCTCGAGTTGCTGGGCGAACCCGATGACCCGCTTGACCGCCGGGTCCGCGTCGTACTGCTCACGGAGCTGGGGCGAGGATTCGAGCGCCTCGTCGAGCCTGATCCCGAGCTGGTTCGGGACCGCCTTGGCGATGCGATCGACCTCGCCGTAGCTGTGGCCCAGCACGCGGCCGACGTCGCGGATCGCGGCGCGGGCGAGCATCGTGCCGAACGTGATGATCTGGGCAACGCGGTCCTGGCCGTACTTCGAGGCCACGTAGGCGATGACCTCGTCGCGCCGGTCGTCCTCGAAGTCGACATCGATGTCGGGCATCGTCACCCGGTCGGGGTTGAGGAAGCGCTCGAACGGCAGCCCATAGTGAATGGGGTCGACCGGCGTGATCCCCAGGGTGTAGGTGACGATCGATCCTGGCGCCGACCCGCGGCATGTCGTCTGGATCCCCTGCTCGCGGGCGTAGCGCACGAAATCGGCGACGATCAGGAAGTAGCCCGCGTAGCCCATCGACGTGATCACGCCCAGCTCGTAGTCGAGCCGCTGCTGGAGCTCCGGGGTGACGCCGCCGTAGCGGCGCTCGAGTCCTCGCTGGCATTCCGCCCGAAGCCAGCTCTCGACCGTCTCGCCATCGGGCACTGGGAAATGAGGGATCCGCAGCTGGCCCAGCGGAAGCAGCGAGATCCGTCATCTCGGCAATTCGACGCGAGTTCGCGATCGCCTCCGGATGGTCCGGGAACAGCGCGGCCATCTCGGCCGCGCTCTTGACGTAGAACTCGGCCGACTCGAAGCGCATCCGGTTCGGCGTGTCGAGGTTGTTGCCCGTCCCGACGCACAGCAGGACGTCGTGCGCCTCGGACTGGTCGCGCCGCACGTAATGCAGGTCGTTCGTCGCGACGAGCGGCAGGCCGACCTCCGGGGCGAGGCGGAGGAGCTGCTCGTTGAGGCGGCGTTGCTCGGGCAGGCCGTGGTCCTGGAGCTCGAGGAAGAACCCGTCGGGACCGAAGATGTCCCCGATACTCGCCGGCCAGCTTGCGGGCCAGCTCCCAGTCCTCGACCTCGAGCGCTCGCGGGACCTCGCCGTTGAGGCAGGCCGACAGTCCGATCAGGCCCTCGCTGTAGCGGGCGAGGTGCTCCCGGTCGATGCGTGGCTTGTAGTAGTAGCCGTCGATGTGCGCGTCGGTGATGAGCCGGCACAGGTTCAGATAGCCGGTCCAGTTCTTCGCGAGGAGGACGAGGTGGAACGGCTGGGCGTCGGCCTTGCCCTCCTTGTCCGCCATCGCTCGCCGGGCGATGTACGTCTCCACGCCGATGATCGGCTTGATGTTCCGGGTGCGGCAGGCCTGGTAGAACGCGACCGCGCCGTACAACGCGCCATGGTCGGTCAGCGCGAGCGAATCGAAGCCCTGCTGGGCCGCCGAATCGACCAGCTCGGTGATCCGGCCGAGGCCGTCGAGCAGGCTGAATTCGGAGTGGACGTGGAGGTGGGTGAAGTCGTTCGGGGCGATGGTCACGCTGCCGTCAATGGTAGCCAGACCGGGGACTACCATGCGCTCATGATCGACGTGACGACGACCCGCGAGGCTGTTTCGACACCCGACGGCCGCAGCCTCGACCTCTACCTCGGCGGCCCGCCCGACGGCGACGCCTTGCTGTTCCACATCGGGACGCCGTCGGCGCCGGTCCCGTACGAGCCCGCGATCCGGGCAATGGCCGAGCGCGGGTTGCGCTACGTGGCCTTCAGCCGCGCCGGGCTATGGCTCGTCGACGCGGCGCCCGGGCCGGTCAGTCGGGGACGTGGCCGATGACGTTACGACTGTCCTTGACTACGTCGGCGCCGATACGGCGCTGACGCTCGGCTGGTCCGGCGGCGGGCCCCACGCGCTCGCCTCGGCCGCGCTCCTGCCGGACCGCATCCGCGCCGTGGCAACCATCGGCGGGGTCGCTCCATATCCCGCCGACGGCCTCGACTACCTCGAGGGGATGGGCGCGGAGAACCTCGAGGAGTTCAACGCCGCCCTCGACAGCGCGGAAGCACTCATCGTCTTCAAGGAGCGGAGCTGGCCGGAGGTCCGGAACCTGACCGCCGAAGAATGCGCCGAGTCGTTCGGGGACCTCATCGACCACGTCGACCGGGCTGCGCTGACCGGCGAGTTCGCGGCGTGGACCGCCGCCACGATGCGCGAGGCAGTGCGCGAATCCTACTGGGGCTGGTTTGACGACGACATGGCGTTCATCCGTCCATGGGGCTTCGAGCTCACGTCGATCCGTGCGCCGGTCCATGTCTGGCAGGGACGCCACGACCGGATGGTGCCCTTCGCCCACGGCGAGTGGCTGGTCGGCCACATCCCGACCGCGATCCCGCACCTGTTCGACGACGAGGGTCACCTCTCGCTTGCGGTGACCCGGTTCGGCGACATCCTGGATGCGCTGGTCGCCTCCGGGCGCTGAGGGCGAGCCGCCGGAGGACGATCCCTTCGCGGAGCTCGTCGTGGCCGCCCTCGATTCCCTCCCCGAGGTCTTCCGGGAACGCCTCGGCAGCGTGGCGATCGTCGTCGAGGATGAGGCTTCACCCGAGCAGTTGCAGTCTGTCCGGGCCCACGGCCTGTTGGCCTGTACCAGGGCGTGCCGCGGACGTCGTGGGCGGCGGATCACAGTCCCTACGCCAGCAAGATCACGATCTTCCGCGGACCGCTGCTGCGCGCCTCGCGCGACGATGGACGATCTCGCCCGGCGAGTCACCGAGACCGTCCATCACGAGATCGCCCACCACTTCGGGATCTCGGACGATCGGCTTCGCGAGCTCCACCGCGCCGGCCGCTGAACGCCCGCCCGCGGACCGTCTATGCTCCTCGGGCGCGACGCGCCGGAACCCGACAAATCGACTTGCCCGGGCGGTTCCACGCCGGTAGGATGCGCGCCAGTGTCGGCCTGCACGAGCGGGCCGATATCGATCCATCGTGATGACGGCGCCCGCCGCGAGGGAAGGGCGAGTCGTGACCACGATGCTGGAGGAGGAAATATGCGCACCCGTTCATTCGGCCTGACGCTGTTCAGCGGTCTGGCCCTCTTCGTTGCCGCTTGTAGCAGCGGCGCGTCGTCGCCAAGCGTGGCAGCACCGGAGTCGCAAGCTCCGGCGTCCGCGGCACCGGCATCCGAAGCACCGTCGTCGGAGGCACCGTCGTCGGAGGCACCGTCGTCCCCGGCGGCGTCGTTCACGCCGATGAAGATCGGCGTCGTGACGGACGTCGGCACCGTCAACGACAAGAACTTCAACGAGTACACCTATGTCGGCGCCAAGGACGGTGCAGCCGCCATCGGGTCGGAGGAGCCGGTCGTCGTCGTCCCGAAGGACGCCTCGGAGTACCCGACGCTCATCAAGAACCTGGTCGACCAGGGCTACCGAGATCATCGTGACCGCCGGGTTCAACCTCGGCGTCGAGACGACCAAGGCCGCCCACGACAACCCGGACATCTGGTTCATCGGCGTCGACCAGGGCCCGCCCTGCGTCACCCCTGAGGGCCTCCCGGACACCGACTTCAAGTGCGAAGGCGACGCAGCGACCCTGCTGCCGAAGTACGTCGCCATCAGCTACCAGGAGGACCAGGCCGGCTACCTGGCCGGCATGGTCGCGGCGTCCGTCAGTAAAACCGGCAAGCTTGGCGCGATCGGCGGGATCACCTTCTGCGGTCCGTGCATCCGCTACATCCAGGGCTTCGAGCTCGGTGCCAAGGCGATCAATCCCGACGCCACGGTGACCACCGCCTGGGTGACGGAGAGCGACTTCATCAAGGCGTTCAATGACCCGGTCACGGGCAAGAACTTCGGCCAGCAGTTCATCGCCCAGAACAAGCCCGACGTCCTCTTCCAGGTCGCCGGCAAGACCGGAAACGGCATCCTCGATGCAGCCTGCGAGGCCGGACATCCTCGGTGTCGGCGTCGACGTCGACCAGGCGCTGTCGTACCCGAACGCCGCAAAGTGCACGGTCACGAGCGCTGAGAAGAAGCTCGCGCTCGCTGTCGCCGAAGACATCAAGGCGATCGCCTCCGGGACAGGCAAGGGCGGCGACGACCACTGGGATGCCTCCCGCGACGGCGTCGGGTACTCACCGTTCCATGACCTGGAGAGCACCGTCCCGGCCGACCTGGTGCCCAAGCTGGACGCCGCGTTCGCCGAGATGCAGGCAGGCACGCTGAAGACCTGCCCGAGCAAGGCCGACGGCGACCCCGTCGACTGCGGCCAGTTGAAGTAGTCGCGTTCGGCGAGGCGATCGCACCGTCGTGATCACTCGAGCGGGTCGGCCTTGCAGGCCGGCCCGCTCGTCCTATCCAGAGCCCATCACAGATCCGCCGAGGGAAGGATGACCATCGAGCAGGAGGTGGTCCGGGCGCCTGCGCTCGAGATGCGTGGCATCACGAAGCGCTATCCCGGCGTGCTCGCCAACGACCACATCGACCTCGACGTCCGCCCCGGCGAGGTGCACGCACTGCTCGGCGAGAACGGCGCCGGGAAGACGACGCTGATGAACGTGCTCTACGGGCTCGCGCGCCCGGATGAGGGTTCGATCCTGCTCGACGGCCAGGAAGTCCACATCACCGGGCCCGCCGATGCCATCGCGCGCGGGATCACGATGGTCCACCAGCACTTCATGCTCGTTCCGGTGCTGTCCGTCGCGGAGAACATCCTGCTCGGCGAGGAGACGATGGCGAACCCGATCTTCCTGGATCGGGGCGAGGCGCGCCGGCGCATCGTTGAGCTCGGCCGGCGCTTCGGGTTCGAGATCGATCCCGATGCGAAGGTCGGCTCGCTTTCGGTCGGTTGGCAGCAGCGGGTCGAGATCCTCAAGGCCCTCTACCGCGAGGCACGCGTCCTTGTGCTGGACGAGCCGACGGCGGTCCTGACACCGCAGGAGACCGAGGAGATCTTCGCCGTGCTGCGTCGGCTCGCCGATGCCGGGCACAGCATCGTCTTCATCAGCCACAAGCTCTACGAGGTCCTCGAGATCGCGGATCGGATCACCGTCATCCGGGCGGCCGCGTCGTCGGCCAACGAGTCCCGAACGAGACGGACGAGGACGACCTCGCGGAGTTGATGGTCGGGCGCGACGTCCAGCTCGTGGCGGACCGAGGCGAGTCCCATCCGCGGCGAGACGACCCTCACGGTCGACAGCCTCCATGTCAACGACGACCGCGGTTCGCGAGGTCGTCCGAGGCGTCAGCTTCGAGATCCGGGCGGGCGAGATCCTCGGCATCGCCGGCGTCGCGGGGAACGGCCAGGACGAGCTCGTCGAGGCGCTGGTCGGGCTGCGCAAGGCCGATCCGCCGGTTCGTGTTCGGCTCGGCGGCCGCGACATCCTCGGCAAGTCGCCGAGGGACATCAACGAGGCGGGCGTTGCGTATGTCCCCGCCGACCGGCATCGCTTCGGTCTGGTGCTGTCATTCCCGATCTCGGACAACATCGTCCTGACCGGCTACTACCAGCAAGCCTTTCGCCCGCGGATTCGCTCCGCGACGAGGACGCCATCCTCGACGCGGCCAGGGAGGGCATCGAGGAGTACGACATCCGTACGCCATCCGCGACGGTGTCGGCCGGCGACGCTATCCGGTGGCAATCAGCAGAAGGTCGTGGTCGCCCGGGAGTACGGGCGCGATCTTCGCCTGCTCATCCTCGACCAACCGACCCGCGGCCTCGACGTCGGCAGCATCGAGTTCATCCACCGCCGCGCGATCGCGAAGCGCGATGCCGGGACCGCCATCCTGCTCGTCTCGGCCGAGCTCGACGAGGTCATGGAGCTGTCGGATCGGATCGCCGTGATGTACCGCGGCGAGATCGTGGCGGTCCTCGATGCGCGCACCGCCGAGAAGAACGAGGTCGGCCTGCTCATGGCGACCGGCGGTCGAGGCCGGCCGGACACGACGAAGATGGAGACCACCGCGTGACCGCCGCGACGCCGGCGACACCCGCCCTCCGGGCGTGGATGCGAAGGACCTGGGGTGTCGTCGCGCTGCCGCTCGTGTCGATCCTGCTCGCGCTGATCGTCGGCGGCGTGATCATCCTCGTCTCGCAGTTGATCGTTCCCGATCAGGAGTTCGACTGGACACTTCCGATCACCGCCTACGTCGCGCTGTTCCAGGGCGCCGTCGGCAGCTTCAACGCCATCGTCAACACCCTCGTGTTCACGACCCCGCTGGTGCTGGCCGGCCTCTCGGTCGGGCTGGCGTTCAAGGGCGGCCTCTTCAACATCGGCGCGCAGGGACAGTTCCTGATGGGCGCCCTGGCGGCGGTCGCGGTCGGCGTCGCTGTCCAGGCCCAGCCGCCGTTCATCGCGTTTCCTGTCGCGTTGTTGGCCGGGTTGCTCGGTGGCGCCGCGTGGGGCTTCATCCCGGGCATCCTGAAGGCCGTGTCGGGCGCCCACGAGGTCGTCACGACGATCATGCTGAACTACATCGCGATCGGGATCCTGGCCGCGGCCGTCAGCGGTCCGCTCGACCAGCCCGGCTCGCCGTCACCGATCACCGACGACGTGGGCAACGCCGCGTACCCGATCGTGATCGGCAGCAACGGGCACACCGGCATCCTGGTCGCGATCGCCACGGTCTTCCTCGTTGGGTTCCTGCTGGACCGCACGACGCTCGGCTTCGAGATACGGACGGTCGGGGCCAACCCCGATGCCGCCCGATATGCCGGCATGCGGCCACGCTGGCTCATCGTCCTGACGATGACGCTGGCAGGCGTGCTCGCCGGCGCCGCCGGGGCGGGCCAGGTCCTCGGCGTGACCCATCTCATGACCGCCAGCTTCGGGACGACCGTCGGCTTCGACGCGATTGCGGTCGCGCTGCTGGCGCGAGCCAACCCGTACGGGATCTTCTTCGCGGCGCTCCTGTTCGGCGGGATGCGCGCTGGGGCCGGGCTGATGCAGATCGAAGCCGGTGTCCCGCCGGAGCTGATTGACGTCCTCCAGGCAACGATCCTGCTGTTCCTCGTCGCGGGCCCGGTCCTGCGGCGGGTCTTCCGCCTGCGCGGCGCGAAGACCGGGCTCGACGCCGCCGACACCATCGCCCGCAGCTACGCCAGCGAGGGCGCGCCCTGATGGACTTCTCGTTCCTCTACTCGATCCCGGTGCTCGGCCTGATCTTCCAGCTCGTCGGCTACCTGATCGACATCATCCCGGACATCGCGCCGTTCATCCTTCGGGCCGGCACGCCGTTGATCCTCGGCGCCCTGTGTGGCGTGATGTGCGAGCGATCCGGCGTCGTGAACATCGGCATCGAGGGAACGATGCTTGCCAGCGCCTTTACCGGGTGGGCGGTCGGCGTGGCCGCCGTCGGGATCCTCGGCCCGGGCGACCCAGGGTCCGTTTTCGGGGCGACGCCGGCGTTGATCGTCGGGCTGGTCGCAGCGGTGCTCGTCGCCGTCGTGATCTCGGCCGTCCATGCCTGGCTGTCGATATCGGTGCGGGCCAACCAGATCATCAGCGGCACGATCATCAATATCGCGGCGTTCGGCGTGACCGGCTATCTCAACACGCTGATCGCGACCAGTTCGCCGACCGGTGCCGGCAGCTTCACCACCTGGACACCGCCGGACTGGCTCGTCGACCTGCCGGTCGTCGGCTGGGTCTTCGCGATGTTCCTCAACCAGGGTCCGATCACGATGTCATGCATCGTGTTCGTGATCGTCATCAACATCCTCCTCTTCCGCTCCCGGTGGGGCCTCCGGACGCGGGCGGTGGGCGAGCATCCGAAGGCGGCCGAGACCGTCGGCATCGACGTCATCGCGCTGCGCTACCGGAACGTGATCGTCGCGGGCGTCCTGGCCGGGCTGGCCGGTGCCTACCTGTCGATGGAGGCCACGAACTCGTTCCAGCAGGGCATGACGCAGGGCCGCGGGTTCATCGCGCTGGCGGCTGTCATCGTCGGTCGCTGGACGCCGATCGGCGCCTTCGCGGCGGCACTCCTCTTCGCCTCGTCCGCGGCTATCGGCCAGTCGATCTCGTTCGCCCCACCCCCCGGCCAGCTGGGCGAGTCGCTGGGCGCGCTCCCCGGTCAGTTCTGGGACATTCTGCCGTACGTCGTGACAATCATCGTCCTGGCCGGCTTCGTCGGACGGAGCATTCCGCCGGCGGCCGACGGCATCCCGTACGAACGCGAAGCAACGACCTGACGCAATGGGCGACGACGAGCCGCTCTCGTCGAACGACCTCGCTCGCACCCGTTCGTTCATGGACCTCGCCGAGGGACGCGGTCCGGTCCGGGTGGCCGATGACGCCGACATCGAGTCCGTCCTGCGCTCCACAAAGCGGATCGCCATCGTCGGGGCGTCCTCGAGGGAGGACAGACCGTCATTCGGTGTGTTCCGTTCCCTCATGAACCACGGCTACGACTGCGTCCCCGTCAACCCGAAGGAAGACGCGGTCCTCGGTATCGCGGCGTACCCGACGCTCGAGGCGGCCGCGGCGGCCACGGGCCCATTCGACATGGTCGATGTCTTCCGTCGCTCCGACCTGGTGGTCCCCCACGCGCACGAAGCGGTCGCGGTCGGCGCGGCGATCGACGAGGGAGCCGGCGGCCCTGCCGGTCTAGGGGCAGTGCCCGCCGTTGCAGTCGGCCGCCTACGAGGGCGCCTACGGCGCTCCGCCGCCCGACAACATGAAGGCCTTCCTGGACGGCTACGAGTACCGGCAGAGCTTCGAGTTCCACCCGGCGTGGCTGGAGTGGGGCGCGGCCTACGGTAAGGCGCTCGACCCGGTCTTCGCCGGCGACGTCTCCGTCGCCGACGGCACCAACGCCGCGGCGGAAGAGGTCAACGGCATCCTGGCCCGCTACCAGGATTTCCAGCCGTAAGGCTTAGCCCTCATGCTTGCGCCACCCTAGCGGCGAGACATGTGACTGTCGATGGCGGAGAGTCGGCTGGAGCAGCTCGGCGATGACCCGTCGCCGGTCGCATCTGGATCCACCCTCTCTCCGTCGACCGGTAGAGTGGGGCACGCGGATCAAAGTTCCAAAGGGGCGTTCAGGCTGGGAAGTCTCCGCCAGCTCCCTTCTCCCCGCTCCGAGGGGAGAAGGGCTGGGGATGAGGGGAAACTGCGCCTATGAGATCTGCTTCGTCAATGACCACCGATATGCCGGGTCGGGCCATCCCGGTTGACCGGCTCTCGGTCGCTGGCGTCACCAGACCGACCCGTCTCGTCAGCAATCGGGTGCGCGAGGCGGCGTGGGCCTATCTCTTCCTCGCGCCGTTCTTCCTGGGGCTCCTGTTCTTCATTCTCGGCCCGGTGCTGGCCGCGTTCGCCATCAGCTTCACCTCCTGGGATCTGCTGTCGCCGCCGCAGTGGATCGGGCTGGCGAACTACCGGGAGATGATGGGGGACCGCCTCTTCTGGATCGCGCTCAAGAACACGGTCTACTTCACGGTCGTCTCCGTGCCGGTGACGCTGCTCCTGGCCCTGGGTCTGGCCTCGCTCATGAACCGCAAGCTGCGCGGGATCTCCGTGCTTGCGCGCGATCTACTTCTTCCCCGTCACCGCCTCGATCGTCGCCGTCAGCCTGCTGTGGGCATGGATGTACACCCCGGACTTCGGCATCATCAATTACCTGCTCTCACTCCTTGGCTTGCCGAAGGTGAAATGGCTAGTCGATCCGACGATGGCCATGCCGAGCGTGATCATCATGAGCGTCTGGCGCGGGCTCGGGTTCAACATCGTCATCTTCCTGGCAGGGTTGCAGAGCATTCCCCGGGATCTCTACGAAGCCGCGGAGCTCGATGGCGCTGGAGGATGGAACCAGTTCCGCGACATCACGGTTCCGCTGCTCACGCCGACGATCTTCTTCGCGACGATCATGGCGTCTGATCGCCAGCTTTCAGGTCTTCGAGCAAACCTACATCATGACCCAGGGTGGACCCGGCAACGCGACGCTGACGCTCGTCTACCAGATCTTCCTCAATGGCTTCACCTATCTGCGCATGGGCTACGCCTCGGCGTTGTCCTTTGTGCTCTTCGCCATTCTGTTCGTCATCACGATCGTGCAGGTGCAGATTGCAGACGAGGTGGGTCCACTATGCGTAATTCATCGTCGGGCACCGCGAGCATGATCGGGCGGCGGCGCGCGGTCGATCGCATGACGTACGCCATCCTGATTGCCGGCGCGCTCGTGATGGTCTTCCCGTTCCTCTGGATGCTCACCACCTCCTTCAAGGACATGGGCGAGGTGCGGATGTGGCCGCCGAGCCTCTTGCCGCAGCAGTGGGATTTCACGAACTATCGCGACATCTGGTCGCAGTATCCGATGGCGCAGTTCCTCTGGAACGGGTTCGTCATCGCCAGCCTGAGTACGCTCGGCACGCTCTTCTCCTGCTCCCTGGCCGGGTTCGCACTGGCGCAGCTGAACTTCCCGGGTCGTGGGCTCCTGTTCCTCGTCGTCCTGTGCACGATCCTGCTGCCCTACCAGGTGCGCATGGTGCCGATCTTCATCGAGATGGCGACCTTGGGGTGGATCGACAGCTTCAAACCGCTGATCGTGCCGGCCTTCTTCGGCAGCGCCTATGGCATCTTCCTGATGCGCCAGTTCTTCCTGGGCATCCCGCGCGATCTGAAGGAGGCGGCGATCCTCGACGGGGCAAGCCCCTTCGCCGTCTTCTGGCAGATCTTCCTGCCGCTCTCGAAGCCGGCCCTCACGGCGCTGGCGATCGTCTCGTTCGTCACCTCGTGGAACGATCTCCTCGCGCCCATGATCTTCATCACCACCTTTGAAAAGATGCCGATCGCCCTGGCGCTCTCCTTCTTCAAGGGGCAGGGAGAGGCGCTCTGGCCGTGGCTGATGGCCGCGTCGGTGATCAGCATGCTGCCGTTGATGGTCGTCTACCTCGCCGCCCAGCGCTGGTTCATCGAGGGATTGACCTTTACCGGACTGAAGCAATAAGGAGCGGAGGACGTCTTCATGAATGACGGGTATCCGCGAGCGTGCCAGAGAGCAGGTTATTGCCACTATCGATAGCTCTGCAGCGGATCTCCTGGCATTTCTCGCCGACTACGTCCGGCAGCCATCGGTCAACCCCGGTCGCGCGACGACTGAGGAGCCGGGCGGGACCCGCGAAGCTCAAGAGTGGCTGCGTGACCGTCTCGCGAGATTCGACTGTTTTGACGAGCTCGATCTCTGGGATGGCGCGCCCGAGCAGCCGAACCTCGCCGCTGTGGTGCGAGGCGACAGGAGGACGTGACCGGCGATCGCTGATGTACAACGGTCACTCCGATACGGTGCAGGTCAGCCCGGAGCAACGGGCCGAGTGGCAGGGTGGCGATCCATGGAGCGGGCACATCGAAGACGGCAAGCTCTACGGTCGCGGAGCGACCGATATGAAGGGGGGCAACGCCGCATTCGCCTGGGCAGTGCGATGCCTCGCGCGAGGCGGGATTTCGACCGGCCGCTGATCTGATCGTGACCTACAGCATCGGCGAAGAGACGGGCGAGGCTGAGATCGGTCCACTCAGCGTGCTCGAGCGGGGATATCGAGCACCCCTCATCGTCAACGGCGAACCGACAAACTTGCGGGTGGCCCCAGCCACAATGGGTTGGTTCTTCTTCCGGATCACCATTGAAGGCAAGAGTCTGCACCCCGCCGCACGATATACCGCGATCTACCCCCGACCCAGGGAACGAGCCACCGGCGGGAGTCGATGCGGTTGAGAAGGCGCGCAAGATCATGGATGCGTTGTCACATCTCGAGCGTGACTGGGCGCTGTACCAGCACCACCCGGTGATGCCTCCCGGGCGGGATGAATCTCTGTCACGTCTCGATTCAGGGCGGCAGCTACCGTGCGGAGATGCCTCCCAGTTGCGAAGTTGTCTACGCCGTGGTCTACAACCCTGCACTGAAGGGCGATCAGGTGCTCGACCAGATTCAGGCCGTGATCGAGGGCGTACGCAGACCGATTCCTGGCTCCGCGAGCATCCGCCGGTCATCGACTATCCGGTCATTCACCGCGTCCTTGACCCGGTCAACTTACCGCTCGACCATGAGGCCGTGATCTCACTGAAGCAATGCGTACCGCACGGCGCTCGGGCGCGAGCCTGAGCTTGGATGTCTCTCCGGTCCGTGTGACGCCAACATCATGACCGAGGAAGGCGAGACGACGATCATCTTCGGTCCGGGTGACCTGGCCTATGGAGCCCACGGCACGAGCGAGTATGTCCCGGCCGACCAGGTCGTCGATGCCTGCAAGGTCTACGCGCATCTCATTATCGACTGGTGTGGAGTAACGGAGGCGATACTACATTAACGCATCGCTGAGTTTGGTATCGACGCTGTTGGGGCCAGGGCATTTGCCGGCGCCAACCGCGAAGTCCGGTTAGCGAACCTTGATCCCGAACTGTTGCTCTACGTTCATGAGCAGCTCTGGCGTGATGGCAGTTGTGGAACGCACGGGCCAGGATGATTCACCGGCTGGTCCGAACAACGCGATACCAGTGCGCAATTGTGCCGGGTCATGGCGGACAAGAAAACGCACTCCATCAAACCCTTGTCGGGCGAAGGCTGTCGCCCATGCCTGGGTGAGCGCCCGGTCCGGGCTGGAGTGGATTTCAGCCGTTACTCCAAATGCTAGCGCGCGAGCATCCGTGCAATCGGCAATCTTCATGGGGTGTGGCACAGAAAGCTTCGATAGGCGACGGGCCGCTAGCTCTGCCGCGGGCAGAATCGCACCTGTCCAGTCTTGGAACGCCTCAACGAACGCTCCCAAATCCTCCTCGGCCAGGTAACACGTGCCACTCGGAAACGAAAGATCAAAGCGTAGTGGGCTATCAGACGAAAACCACCAGGGACCGTAAGCGGACCTATGGATGCGAAATAGCTGTTGGATCGGTTGAAGGAAGTACTCCGGAAAACTCGGCAATCGCTGTGGCGGATAGGCAAGCGGACTCAAGGCCAGCGCTAGTGAGCAAGGCGAGCGGCTGCAACTTCAGCTCCGGCGATCACTGGTGCGGGATCTCGCTCGAGTTCGAGCCATCGGATCGGCGTCACTCCGCCGAGATAGTCCTTTGGTCCCTTCAACCAGGAGGCGATGGTGTAAGACGTCACCACGACACCATCAAAGATGGACAGAACCCGCGGCAGATCGGGATAGACTCGACCTGCTTTATTGAACTGGAAATCAGGGTAAACAGACTCACCGCTGTTCGTTGGCAGGGCCAACAATTGGTTCTTCTCTACCAACCGATGGAGTGTCCGCACCGAAACACCGAGCCGCTGTTGCATCTGCGCGCTCGTGAGAAGTGGGCCAAGAAACTCTCGCCATGTTCGCTCGTCTTCAGGCCGGCTGTCCCGCAACTCCTCTGGTGGTCCAGGTGAGTCAGTCTGGTCCTCTGAGGTCACACGCTTGAGCACGACCGGAACGTCTACCGCCAGCCTGGTCTCTGACGCTCGTTGTCGCTTTTTGGGCTCTGCCATGCTCATCACCTATGCAAAAACACCTGTCGATCGTATTTTACCGCGCCCCCCGAACGTTATTGTCGATTCGCGCGGCAACGATGAGCACGTTGGGTCGGTCTTGAGCAGGACGTGGCAACCTATCTGATCCGCCGCTTCCTCTGGATGATTCCGGTCGTCATCGGCGTCTCGATCGTCGTCTTCAGCCTCATCCATCTCCCCCAGTGACCCTGCCCACCTTAGCGCACCTAGCAATGCTAGCGCTCGCTTCTCACACCATCCGCTCTCGCAATGGCTTCATCCACCGCCTGTGTGAGTGATAAGCCTCTTCCGGCCTCCCACGCAGCCGCAAACGCTGGTTCGCCAAGGCGTATGCGGACCTTATCAATGGGAACCTGTTGACCGAGCCGCTCCGCAGGCCACTTCGTCGCGCCAGTCATGGCAAACAGCGCGTCCGCGGCACCGAGGAGATGAGCTGCCCTGATTGGATCCTGGGCCTCAATCGCCACGGCGGCTATCCCCCGCAGACACGCTGGCGCATTGAACCGGTCGCTATGCTCGCACCCGAACTGCAGGCTCTCGCTGAAAATGCCTTGCGCCTGCTCGACCTGGCCCTGCGCCAGGGCCACATAGCCGAGGTTGGTGAGGACCTGGGCCGTGTTGCGCCGGTCTTCCACTGCCCGAAAACAGGGCAGTGCTTCTTCAAACGCGGCCCGGGCTCGCTCGTAATTCCCCTGGCGATAGGCGATAGCCCCAAGGCTGTTCAAGGGCAGGGCTAGCAACCAGCCATCCTCTATTGCTCGGAACAGTGCCGTAGCCTCCTGCAGCGGAGGAGCGGCGGCTTCATCATCATCCCAGGTTGCCGCGATTCTGCCGAGGTTGGTGAGTGCGATAGCCAGTCCCCACTCGTCGCGGAGGTCACGACAGAGGGCCACACCTTCTTCGGCAAGGCTTCTTGCGGTGGCATGATCGTCATCAATTGCCAGACCGAGAAACGGCAAGGCACGACCAAGACCAGCCCTATCGTCGAGGCGGCGCCGAATGGCAACGCTTTCCTCTAGCCGGTCACGCATGGCGCGGACATCACCCTGCAGCCACGCCAGATGCCCGGCAGCAAAGAGGGCGCTCGCCCGAGCCGCTGTCTCCTGACGGGCACCAGGATGGACCAGCAGGTTATCGGCCCACTGTCGTCCTTCAACCAGGAGTCGTCGCAAGAACCACATCCAGAGGGCGCCGACGAGCCTGAGCCCAACTTCAGGATCGCCTTCCTCCAGCGCAAAGCGCAAAGCAGACCGGATATTGTCCTGCTCCTCGCTCAGCCGCGACAGCCACCAGTTACGCTCCCGGGCGAAGAGATGTGGCTCCGCTTCCACCGCTAGGGCGAGCACGTCGGCAGTGTGTCGCTTCTGCAAGTGGTGACGTTCGCCGGCACGCTCGAGTTGCTCCAGAGCGTATTCCCTGAGGGTCTCGAACATGACAAAGCGAGACTCCGAGTCGATGCCATCACGTTGCTGGATGAGACTCTGGTCGACGAGCGCGGCAACACCATCGAGCACATCGAGGCCCAGGTCGCCGGTGTCATCGCAGACTCTCTCCGCGGCAGCAAGCGTGCAGCCTCCGACAAAGACGCCTAACCGGCGAAAGAGAACCCGCTCTTCACTGGAGAGGAGATCATGACTCCAAGCGATCGCTGTTCGTAACGTGCGCTGGCGATGTGGCGCGTCGCGGGCGCCATCCGTCAGCAACTGCAGCCTATGCTCGAGCCGCGTCAGCATCGCCTGCGGGCTGAGCACCTTACCGCGAGCGGCAGCAAGCTCAATCGCCAGCGGCAACCCATCCAGACGACGACAGATTTCGACCACCGCAAGTGCGTTCGCCTCGGTCAAGATGAAGCCCGGTTTGACGGCTCGCACGCGGTCGACGAAGAGTGCTATGGCAGGGAAGTGGCCAAGCCGCTGGAGATCCTCAGGTCGTTGAGTCACGGTGATGGAATCAGGCAGCGCGAGGGTCGAGACAGAGAACTCGTATTCCCCGCGCAGCCGTAGCGCGACACGGCTCGTGACCAGGATCGAGAGCTCTGGGCACGATGCGAGAAGCTCGCTGATAAGCGGCGCCGCCCCAACGACCTGCTCGAAGTTATCGAGGACCAGCAGGTGGCTCGTATCCCTCAGGACACTCTTCAAGCGTTCCACTGGGGGTGGACCACCGACATCCACCACGCCGAGCGCCTGGAGAATGGTTGTGGCCACGAGCGCACCCTCAGTTATCGGTGCCAGGGCGACGAAAACGACACCATCCGGACGATCGACCATACCTTCTGCCACCGCAAGGGCGAGTCGCGTTTTGCCAATGCCGGGGGGACCGGTCAGGGTGATCAGGCGTGCCTCCCCCCCGACGCAGTCGAGTCCGTAGCTCCCTCACCTCATCTGAGCGTCCGATCAGCGGTGTCACGGGCACTGGCAATGTTGGCGCACTTGAACCGCGCAGCTTGTGAGTTGCCGTCAGTGGCCCCCGACCGCGCGTGACCGCTGCCTCAAACGCTGACCTATCGGTTGCAGACAGCCCGAGGGCGTCGGCAAGGACGCGGACCGTCTCCTGGTAGGGAGCGCGCCGTACTCCACGCTCGAGGTCGCTGATCGCTCGCACGCTGAGACCAGCATGCTCGGCCAGGGCCTCCTGTGAGAGCCCAGCGATCACTCGGTGGTGCCGAAGCAATGCCGCAAACGACGCGGACGAGGGGTTCTGCACGTCCCGCTCCTGCACCCGGCGGGAGTCTTCAGCCATGTCGAATCCGGATCAGCCTATCACGTCGATGCCGCGTCGACAGACCACGCACTTCGTGCGCTCTCCCAATGCGTGAGGGAACTGCGTGGAGTCTTCATGGTGGCAGGCTCAGGGAATCCCTACAGTCGAAGTCAAGGCAGCGATTCGTCTGCCGCGAACATCGAACGCCTCAATTGAAGGAGGACCCATTGGAAGCACCAGACACAGCCGCAGCCACATGCCGGGTTATTCGCGAGAGTGACGAGTACCAGGGTAAGCAGGGACCCATGTATACGGGCGGCGTGAGCGCCCAAAATGCCGGTTCGCAGGGAATCTGGCTCGGCATGATCACCATGCCCCCTGGCGGTCGTACCAAAGCCCATCTTCACGACGGGCATGAAACGGCCCTCTACGTACTCAGCGGATCATGTGATCTGTGGTATGGCGAGGGGCTGCGTGAGCACGACGTGGCTAGCGCCGGCGATTACATCTACATCCCGGCCGGGATCTCTCACGTGGCAGTTAATCGCAGCAACACCGAGCCATTGGTTGTCGTCGGCGCGCGAACGGACCCGAACGAGCAAGAGAGCGTGCGTCTGCAGCCTGAGCTGGATGCCAAAGTGCCCGGCGTGACGGCGGATCCGCAGTCAGCCAGAAGGCAATGATGCCGCAAGTTAGCTCTCCTGGCTGACAGGCTATCGGTCCACGCTCGCAACGCAAACCGCGCCAAAGCTCACCACAGGCAAGGAGGAGACGATGGCACACATTGAATCCAGGCTCGAGGCGCTCGGACTCGCTCTCCCAGCGCCGCTCCAGCCGCCATCGGGAATCGTATTCCCGTTCACCTGGGTCCGCCTCCGCGGCAATCGAGCCTATATCTCCGGACACATCGCCCAGAACCCTGATGGCTCGATCGCTGAGCCGCTTGGCAAAGTCGGCGCCGGTGTCTCGCCGGAGGAGGGCTATCAGTCAGCGCGGTTAGTCGCACTTGCGCATCTCGGCAGTCTGAAGCGGGCCATCGGCAATCTCGACCGCGTGACGGCCTGGCTACGGGTCTTCGCCATGGTGAACGCAGCACCTGGCTTCAATGAGACGCCGCGCGTCACCAACGGTTACTCCGACCTCATCCTCGAGCTATACGGATCAGAGATCGGGATGCACGCCCGCTCGTCAATTGGAATGATGCTGCCACTCAACGCACCGGTGAATTGCGAGGCCGAAGTTGAGATCGACGGCAAGTCTTAACGACAGCTGGTCTGAGACACGAGCCGGTGCGCTACGACCGAAAGACCTACGCCCGCTTATTCGTCGTAGCGCCTTTCCCTTTGCACTGTCACTGCCCCACTCACGACTTCCGACTGCAAGCCAATTGCCGATAGCGATTCATGCCATTGACGCCGTCCCGCGTCTCCCCGATCATGGTTCCTCGCACGATCCATGACGGCTCGCGGGTTTCTTCCGTGCCAATTGGATCGGTCTGGAGCAGGGCGTGGCTACTTATCTGATCCGCCGCTTCCTCTGGATGATCGTGGTCGTCATCGGCGTCTCGATCGTCGTCTTCAGCCTCATCCACATCACGCCCGGCGATCCCGCCCAGATCATGCTCGGGCCCAACGCCAGCGCCGAGCAGGTCGAGGAGCTCCGCCATCAGTTGGGGCTCGATCAACCGGTCGTGCTGCAGTACGGCCTCTGGGCGGCGCGGGTCGTCCACGGCGATCTGGGCGACTCGATCGTCTTGCGCCGGCCGGTGCTGGGCGAAGTGCGCGGGCCGGTTCAAGAACACGGCGATGCTGGCCGGCGCGGCGATCCTCATCTCCTTCACGCTCGGCATCCGCTCTGGGTGTCGTCGCCGCCATTCGCCGCGGCTCGGCGCTCGATCGCTTCGTCATGCTCCTGGCGCACGTTCGGGCTTCAGCCTGCCCTCCTTCTGGTTCGGGTTGATGCTGATCATCCTCTTCTCGGTCCGCCTCGGCTGGCTGCCCGGCACCGGCATGACCTCACCCGTCAACGGCGGTGACGCGCATCGACGTCCTCAGGCACCTGATCCTGCCGGCGCTGGCGCTGGCCGTGGTGCCGCTGGCGGTCATCGCTCGCTACACCCGCTCCGCCATGCTGGAGGTGCTCGGGCAGGACTACGTGCGCACCGCCCGCGCCAAGGGGCTGAACGAGCGCGTCGGTCACCTGGCGTCATGTCTTCCGCAACACGCTGGTGGCGCTGGTGACGATGTTCGGCCTGCAGATCGGCTTCCTGCTCGCCGGCGCCGTCTACATCGAGAACGTCTTCTCCTGGCCCGGCATCGGGCAGATGCTGGTCGACGCCATCCTGAAACGCGATTTCCCGCTCGTTCAGGGAGGCGTGTTGCTCGTCGCCACCGTCTACGTCGTCGTCAATCTGCTGACGGATCTGCTCTATGCCATGCTCGATCCACGCATCGCGCTGGCCTGAGCGACGGGATGCGACGAGCTCAGCCATGGCCACCGCGGTAGGCACCCTCGACAGTCCGGCAACTGGCGGTCCGGGACACGCCGGAGCGGCCGTCGCCCGTGCGTCGACATGCTGCGCGAGCGACCACTTCGCCGCAGGCCGCCCTGCTGGCGATCGTCGTCATCGTGCTGCTGGCGGTGCTGGCGCCGGTCTTGCCGATCCCCTCACCGACCGAAAGCGAGCTTTGGCGAGCGGTTGCAGCCGCCGCTCACCGCCGGGCACATCCTCTGGGCACCGATCAACTGGGGCGCGACATGCTCTCGCGCATCATCTGGGGCGCCAGGGTCTCGCTCGTCATCGGCGCTCTCGCGGCGGCCATCGCCGCCAGTGTCGGCGCCGCTGATCGGACTGGTCGCCGGGTACTTCGGCGGCAACGTCGACACCGTCATCATGCGGGTGATCGACGTCATGCTGGCCTTCCCCTACATCCTGCTCGCGATCGCCCTGGTCGCCGCCCTGGGGCCCGGCTTGACGAACGCCATGATCGCGATCGCCGTCGCCAACATCTCGTTCTACGCCCGCAACGTGCGCGGCAATGTCCTGGCCCTGCGCAACCAACCCTTCGTCGAGGCGGCGCTCTCGGCCGGCGCGTCGCACGGCCAGATCCTGACCCGCCACATCCTGCCCAACACGTTCGCCTCGATCCTGGTCTTGCTCTCGCTCAACATCGGCTGGATGATCACCGAGACGGCCGGGCTTGAGCTTCCTCGGTCTGGGCGCGCAGCCACCGACGGCCGATTGGGGCTCGATGCTGGCCGATGGCCGCCAGTTCATCACCGTCAACTACAACCTGACGACTGATCCCGGGGGTCATGATCCTGATCATCGTGCTGGCGCTGAATGTCCTGGGCGATTCGCTGCGCGACGCCCTGGACCCGCGACTACGCAATCGGTAGCCCGAGAGGGCAGATTGCCAGGCGGAGCGGGGTCGTTCCGCCTGGGGTAAGCAGGCGGCGAGCCGCCAGGAGGAAGCGAACGTGAGTCCCGCATCTCGCAGGTCCCGGAATCTCCGCGCACTCCGCTCGATGACCGGCCTCGATCGCGCGCCGGCTGCCTGCAGGGCACCGGTGGAGCGGTTGCCGCCCTCGGCGCTGCGGTGGCAACACCGCCTGGCAGCCGTCGGTCGCGGCCCAGGACGTCAAGAAGGGCGGCACCCTCGTCTCGATGGTGGTCGCCGAGCCGACCTCGATGGACATCGCCTCGGGCACCGGCCAGCACAACTACGCCGATGATGTGCAATGTCTTCGAGAACCTGCTCGAATACGACCCGACCAGCTTCGCCACCCAGCCCGCGCTCGCGGAGAGCTACGACGTCTCCGACGACGGCATGACCTACACCTTCCATCTCCGGGACGGGGTCAAATTCCACGACGGGACGCCGATGGACGCCGAGGCGGTCCAGTTCAGCTATCAGCGGATCATGGACCCCGACAACGAGTACTACAAAATGGGGCAGCCCTTCCCGCTGATCGACTTCTGGTACGAGGCGATCGACCCCAAGAAGATCGACGTCAAGGACGAGCTCGACGGTCGTCTTCAACCTCAAGAAACCGCATTCGACCCTCGACGCCTTCCTGGCCTGGCCGGCGGCGGCCATCGTCAGCCCGACGGCGCTGAAGGAGTACGGCGCCGACTTCCGCAACCACCCGGTCGGCACCGGTCCCTTCGTCTACAAGGAGTGGGTCCCCAACCAGCAGCTCGAGTTCGCCCGCTTCGACGACTACTGGAGCGGACCCGCCGCGCTCGACGGCGTCATCTTCCGGCCGATCATCGAAGAGCAGACCCGCGTCACCGAGCTGCAGGCCGGCAACATCGACTTCGCCTACGACCTGCCGCCGGACAACGTCGCCCAGATCAAGACGTCACCCGACGTGCACGTTCTACGAGACCCCGCTCGGTCACGTCTGGTTCCTGGTCATGAACACCAAGGCGGGACCGACCGCCAACGCCAAGGTGCGGCAGGCGGTCGCCTACGCCATCAACAGCGAGCAGATCATCAACGACATCCTGCAAGGCACCGGGCGTGCCCGCCTTCGGCCCGGTCCCGTCGGCCATCGGCGCGATGTACGGCCAGGAATCGCTGCCGTACTACACCTACGATCCCGAGAAGGCGAAGTCGCTCCTCGCCGAGGCCGATCTCGCCAGCGGGTTCCAGACCAAGTTCTGGGTGCCGCAGTCCGGCTCCGGCATGCAGTCGTCGAAGACGATGGGCGAGGCGATCCAGGCCAATCTGGCCGAGATCGGCATCAACGCCCAGATCGAAGTCTCCGAGTGGGGCGCCTACATCGATCAGTACGCCAAGGGGCTCCCGGACGACGTCGCCTTCGCCGAGTGCAGCTGGTTCGCCACCGACGCCCGCAACATCCCGAATCTGACGCTCACCTGCGGCACCGTCTCGCCGGCCGGGTACAACGCCGGGTACTACTGCAGCCAGGACGTCGACAAGCTGATCGACCAGTTCACCAAGACCCTCGATCACGATCAGCAGGCGGAGATCCTGACCAACCTGCAGAAGATCGTCATGGACGACGTGCCGAACTTCTACGTCGACAGCCAGCTCGGCACCGCCGCCATGTCGAAGAAGTACACCGGCTTCACCCTGCACCCGTCGCAGCTGCTGCCGTTCTACTCGACGCATTTGGCGTAGAAACCCTCACCCCATCCCCCTCTCCCTGTGCGCAGGGCGAGGGGCGAGTCGTGGGAGCGACGATTGGTGTTCATGCGCGGCTGCATTGTCGGAGCCAGAGCGGACTGCCCGCCTCAGCCAGACTCCCTTCTCCCCGCTCCGAGGGGAGAAGGGCTGGGGATGAGGGGCTAACGCCGCGGCATCAACCGCTCCGATAACCACGCAATACCATGCAAGGGGAAGATCCCGCTATGCGTCTGCTCCTGCAGCCGGACTGGCTCGATCGACGGTACCGGGAGCGACGCCCGAGAACGCGAAGCCATCGTCATCAATAACGGCGTCATCGAGGCCGTGGGGCCGGTGCGGGAGCTGGAGAATCTGCCCGGGATTGACGGCGATCAGGCTCGAGAATGCCTCGCTCCTGCCCGGGCTGATCAACAACCACGTCCATCTCAACCTGCCCGGCGACAACACGCCGATGGTTCCCTGGCTCGACACCCAGACCGACGCGTCGCTGGCCCTGCGCTCGGCGGCGAACGCCCGGCGCTCGCTCGCCGCCGGCATCACCACCGTCCGCGACTGCGGCGGTCGCGGCACGACCGTGCTCGACACCCGCGACGCCATGCGCGACGGTCTCGCCGGCGGCGCCACGATCGTCAGCTGCGGCTGGCCGATCACCATCACCGGTGGTCACACCCGGCACATGGGCGGTGAAGTCGACGGAGCCGGACGGACTGCGGCAGATGGTGCGCCGGCTCGTCAGCCTGGGCGCGGACTTCATCAAGGTGATGGCCTCGGGCGGCGGCACACCCGGCAGCCTGCCGCAGCACCCGAGCTTCACCGTCGAGGAACTGACGGTCATCGTCGAGACCGCGCACGATCTCGGGCGCAAGGTCGCCATGCACTGCATCGCCACGGAATCGATCGACCGCGCCGTCACTGCCGGCACCGATCTGATCGAGCACGCCATGTTCTACGGGCTCGATATCGTTCCCCGCATCGACGAAGCCGTGGCCGATCGCCTCGCCGACTCACAGATTCCGGTCACACCCACGCACGCAGGTCGCCCGGGACCTGCTCGAGCTACGCGCCCCGGCGGACGACCTGGCGGTCTGGGAGCAGCGGCGGACCATCGGACTGGAGATCGTGGCCCGCCTGCGGGAGCTGGGCGTGCCGATGCTGGCCGGGTCCGACGCCGGCTGGCGCGCCACAGCCTTCGACACCTTCTGGAAGGAGCTAGCAGAGCTGGTCGAGGCCGGCATGACGCCTGTCGCAGCCATCGCGGCCGCCACCAGCGGACCGGCCAAGCGCGCTGGGTCTGGATCAGGTCTGGGGCACTTCGCCCCGGTTACCGCGCCGATCTACTCGTGGTCGAGGGCAACGTCGCCACCGACATCCGCTGCCTGGAACGGGTCAAGGCCGTCTTCCAGGGCGGCCAGCAGGTGGTTCCGATTGGACCGCTCCCGGTCGCATGACGGTTGGGATGACGCAGCGTTCACGTCACGACCGCGGCAACCTCGCCTCGGTGTCATGCCGAGCGAAGCGTGGGCATCTCGGCCGCAAGCGACGACGGTGCTTGCTACCGACACACCTCGGGTGTCATGCCGATGAAGGAGACATCTCGGCCTCCAGCAACGACGTCCCTGGCAGCCGAGATCCTTCACTTCGTTCAGGATGACACCTGAGTCGGCCGACTTCTGCGACCCGGCTGATCCGAAATCAAGTGGTCAAACGAGCGTGGGCGCTGGTCTCAAAGGAGTCGTCACAGATTCTAGGAACGAGGATGGGAATGACCGACGGCAGCGGACCCGCAAGAAGCAATTCGTTGGCAGGTACCGGGCAGCTGGTTATCGCCGGAACGGTTAGAGGAGTTGCGCCCCCGGCTGGAGGCGCTCATCGCCGATTTCGCCCATCTGCAGGAGATCGATACGCCCGAGCTGGAACCAATCCCTGGTTTTCGTGTCGCGACTGCAGAGGATGCCGGCGATGAGTGAGACGATTACCGATTCCCCCGCACCGGCCCGTTGATGAGCGGGAACCGCGCTCCCGGGGGGCGCACGATCCGGTAGCGCGCAGCCAGTGGCAGATCATGTGGCTGCTGGCCAGTGGGCAGCCCACGGCCGCGGTCGCGCAGAGCACCGGGTATGCGGCGAACTGGATCCGGGAGGTGGCCCGGCGGTATCGGGAGGACGGTCCCACGGGTCTCGGGGACCGGCGCCACACCAATCCGGGGCAGGCGCCGTTGCTGGATACGGCCCAGCAGGAGCAGCGGCGTCAGGCCCTGGCAGGACCGGCCCCGGATGGTGGGGTCTGGACGGGACGGTGGGTGGCGCACGGGCTGAGTCAGACCTTGGATCGCCCTATCCATCTCCCGCGCGGGTGGGAATGGATGTGTCGGCTCGGCTGCACCCCGCAGCGTCCACGACCGCGGGAGACCCGGGCCGCTCCAGCAGCGCAAGCCGCGTGCAACAAGGGGGGCTTGCCGCCGCCGTTGCGGCGGTGAGCGCAGCGCATCCGGCGGCGACGATCACGCGCTGGGCAGCGGACGAGCACCGGCTGGGGCGGTTAGCGGTCCGGCGGCGGGTCTGGGCGCCGCAAGGGCAGCGGCCCCTGGCCCGAGTCGAGCGCCACGACGAGTGGCGCTCCGTGGACGGCTGTGTTCGCCCCCGCACCGGGCGCAGCTGGTGGTGTCTGCTGCCCACCGTCAACACGGCGGCCATGAGCCTGGCCTTGGCGACCTGCGCCCGCGACGAGGGCATTGCTGTTCCCCACCGCGCCGTCGTCGTCGTTGATCGCGCCGGGTGGCCTATCGCCGGCGACCTCCGTCTGCCGGAGGGCAGCGACCTGATCTTCCTGCCCGCCGCCTCCCCCGAGCTGCCACCGGCCGCACGGCTCTGGACGCTGGTCGACGCACCGATCGTCACTCGCGCTGTCCCCAACCTCGACGCGCTGGCGACGGTCCTGGTCGAGCGCTGCCAGCGTCTCGAGGCCGATCCCCAGCGCCTCAAAGCCCACACCCATTTCCACTGGTGGCCCGCCGACGCATCGCCAGGACTCGTACAGTGATTAGCCGGATTCCGTGAGTGTGGCAGCTGACTCTGGCCGAGGCGGCAGAGGCCATTCAGGCACGGAAGATCTCGCCGGTTGAGCTCGTGCGGGCCGAGCTGGCACGGATCGAGGCGTGCAACCCGATTCTCAACGCCTACGTCACCGTCCTCGGCGAGCAGGCGCTGCAAGAGGCTCAGGTCGCGGAGGACGAGATCGCAACCGGTGCCTATCGCGGCCCTCTGCATGGCATTCCCGTCTCCCTCAAGGATCTGATCTACACCGCCGGGATTCGCACCACCGCCGGCTCCGTCGTCCTGAACGACTTCGTCCCCGACCGGGATGCGACCGTCACCCGGCGTCTCAAGGACGCCGGCGCCATCCTGATCGCCAAGGCCAACATGCTGGAGTTCGCCTACGGCGAGGTCCACCCGTTCCACGGGCCGGCCTGCAACCCCTGGCACGTTGAGTACGGCACCTCGGGTTCGAGCAGCGGCTCGGGCGCGTCGGTCGCCGGTGGGCTCGACTTCGGATCGCTCGGCTCCGACACCGGCGGCTCGATTCGCTTCCCCGCCGCCTACTGCGGCATCGTCGGTCTGAAACCGACCTACGGCCTGGTCAGTCGCTCCGGCGTGGTGCCGCTGGCCTGGACGCTCGACCACGTCGGTCCGATGACCCGCACGGTGCGCGACAACGCCCTGATGCTGCAGGCGGTGGCCGGCCACGATCCCGCAGATCCCGCCTCGGCGCGGGTGGACGATTCCTGACTACCAGGCGCGGATCGGCGCCTCACCGTCCGGCTTGACGATCGGGGTCGTCGCGCCGGAGGCTGATGACGGCGTCAACGCCGGACGTCCGCCGCGAGACCGACAAGGCGGTGCCGCGCCCTCCAGGACGCCGGTTACGCCACCGTTCCGGTGCAACTGCCGTACGCCGTGCAGGCGGGGCGAGCGCTGATGGCGCTGCTCTACGCGGAGGCGAGCACATTCCACCGGCCGTGGCTGCAGACACGACGGGATGAGTACAGCCAGAACACCCTCGACCGTCTCGAGTTGGGCACTCTCTTGCCCGGCACCATCTACGTGCAGGCCCAGCGGGTGCGCCGCGTGGTCATCGACGCCTACCGGGATCTCTTCTCCCGCGTCGACGCGCTGGCCTCTCCCGTCGGCCCCGAAGCCTCCTATCGTCTCGAAGACGCTCCCGCCGAGCCGGTGGTGGAGTCCGGGGACCGCATGCGCACCTGACGCGCTTTCACCGGCCCCTTCAACCTGACGGGCCTGCCCGCCATCACGGTCCCCTGCGGCTTCGCCGACGACGGCCTCCCCGTCGGCCTGCAACTCGTCACCCGCCCCTTCGCCGAACCCCTGCTGTTTCAGATCGCGGACACGTTGGAGCGACAGATCGGGCAATTCGGCAGACCGGCGCCGACCGACGCCGCTAACAGAAGGTCCGAGAAGGTTCTCGTCCACAATCTTCCAGCATGAATCCTTGCGGACGACAAGGCCGTCGCGGAACTCCCAGAGGTCGCAGCCGCGCACCGCGATGCGCTGGCCGGTCGTGGTGGTGCCGGTCAGTAGCCACTCCGGCCCACCCCGGTCGCCGCAGACCCAGTGCCGGTCCGCTCCGTAGTGGACGTCGGGAATCCCAGCAATGCGCGCCGCCAACCCCTCGCGCACGGCCGCCTTGCCCTCGAAGCGACTCCCCCAGACGTTGGGTCCCTCGGGGCGTGGGTCGAGCGTGGCGTCCTCCGCGAGGAAGGCCGAGATCGCGTCGAGATCGTGGCGGTTGAACGCGTCCAGGATCGCTTCCAGTGTGGCGACGGTGACCGCCGTGCATCCGCATCTCGCTCCCCTCCCCGCACCAGTCGAGGCAGTCTCGCCGAGGCGAGTCATCGTACGGGCGATGCGGCCGCCGTCAAGCCAGCGGACCGGCGTCGACCTATTGACGCCGGTCTCGCGATTGCGTACCGTGTTCACCATGTCAACAATCGGCGAGTCTTTGTGCGATTCATGAACATCGTGGCATGGTGACGGTGCGAGACCCGCACGAGGTCGCGGCCGTCGTCTCAGCCGGCAAGGCGCTGGCCATCATCGAGACGCTGCTGCAGGCAGCGGCGCCACTCTCCGCGCGCGAGATTGGCGAGCGATGCGGGATCAACCGCACCACGGCGCACCGCCTGCTCAACACCCTCATCCACTACGGCTGGGTGGAACGCCACACTGCCGGTGGCTACCAGATGTCGGTGAAGTTTCTGGCTCTGGCCCACGTCTCGACCCAGGTGCGCAATTTCATGGATGAGATTCGCCCCGCGCTGCAACCCCTCTCCGCGCTTTCCCGGGAAACGGTCCACGTCGGCATCCTCGATGGCTTCGACGTGGTCCACGTCGACAAGATCGAGAGTTTGGAGCACGTCGGTGTTTCCTCTCGTATCGGTGCGCGGGGCGTTGCCCACCGCACCGGTCTGGGCAAGGCCCTCCTCGCCGCCAGCACGGATGAGTTCGTCGCCGCCTACATCGAGCAGGGATTACAGCGCGAGGACCCCTTCACCGTCACCGGCGCGGATGCCGTCTGGGCAGAGGTGCGGCGCACGCGGGCGGCGGGCTATAGCCTCGATGACGAGGAGGACTCGGTGGGGGTGCGCTGCCTCGGGGCCGCCATCACCGGCACCGGGGGTAAACCGCTCCTGGCGATCAGCCTGACCGGTCCCTCTCCCCGATTCACGCGAGCAATCTGTGAGCAGCTTGCACCAGCGCTGCTGTCGGTTACCCAGACGCTGAGCCGGCGATTCGGTGGTGAGTCGCCGGCCGTAGGCCGCCGAGAGGCGGCGGGAGTGGATGATGCCGCCTGAGACTCAGACCAACGGTGACGACGAGCTCCTCGAGGCCCTCCGTACGCGCCTGTACACGGGCGTCGTTTCGGACATCCTCGACCGTCAGGGGCTGCTCGATCAGGCGATGGCCGCGCGCATCCGGCCCATCGAACGCACCATGCGGCTCGTCGGCGGCCCACACCGTGCTCACCGCCGACGTCTATCAGCGGCCGGAGAACCCCTACGTCAAGGAGATTGCCGCGGTTGATTCGCTCAAGCCGGGCGACGTGATGGTGGCCGCCACCAACGGCTCAGAGCGCACCTGCCTCTGGGGCGAACTGCTGTCGACCGCCGCCCGTGCCCGGGGGGCCACCGGTTGCCTCATCGACGGCCACACGCGCGATGTGCAGCGCATTCTGGAGATGGGTTTCCCGGTCTTTTGCACCGGGTTTCGTCCCGTCGATTCCTCCTCCCGCTCCACCGTGGTCGACTACGGATGCCCCATCCGCTGCGGCGACGTCCTCGTCATGCCCGGCGACATCATCTTCGCCGATATCGACGGCGTCGTGGTCATTCCCAGCGATCATCTGGCCGGACCGTGCAGGCCGCGCTGGAAAAAGTCGAGGGCGAGAACGCGAGCCGCGAGATGCTGGAGAAGGGATTTCTCCTGCGCGACGTGTACGACCGGTATGGCGTGCTCTAGGACGGGCGAGGAGCAACGACGTGGCGTTGCGCATCGGAATCGACACCGGCGGCACCTTCACCGACCTTGTCGCTTATGATAGTCGCGATGCCACCTTCGTCTACGGGAAGCAAGCATCGACTCCCGACGACCCGGCGCGGGCACTCGGCGCGGTCTCGCCGAGGTGGACGCCGCCGGCGACGAGCCGGTGCAGAGTATCGTCGTCGGCACGACGGTCGCCACCAACGCCCTGCTGCAACGACGTGGCGCCCGGGTGCCTCTTCGTCACCACCGCCGGGTTCGAGGACGTCCCATTCATCGGCCGTCTCGACAAGGAAGAGCTCTACAACCTGCACTGGCGCAAGCCGGCACCCCTCGTCAGCCGCCGCGATTGCTACGGCATCCCCGAGCGGGTCGCGCACGACGGCTCAGTCCTCGTGCCGCTCACGGAGGCGGCGCTCGACGACCTGGTCGCCTTTGTCGCCGCGCGCCAGTCGGCCGGCGAGGAGCTGGCGGTCGCGGTCTGCCTCCTCTTCTCCTACCTCGCTCCCGAACACGAAGCAGCGCATCAAGGCCCGGCTGCAGGAGCGTTCCCAGGGCTCTCCGATCTCGGTCTCGCACGAGGTCTCTCCGACCTGGCGGGAGTACGAGCGCTCGAGCACGACGATCGGCGACGCCTACATCAAGCCGGTCCTGCGCTCCTACGTCGCCGGTGTGCAGGAGACGCTCGAGCGGTCTGGGCATCACGGCGCCGGTCGAGCATGCTGAAGTCGAACGGCGGCCACCTCCGGTCTGGATGCCGCCGTGGCCCAGCCGGCGCAATTCCTGATCTCCGGTCTCGCCGGCGGCATCGTCGCGGCTCGCCACTATGCCCAGCTCGCCGGCGTCGATCATGCCTTCTCCCTCGATATGGGAGGCACCAGCGCCGACATCGGCACGATCCAGGGGGGCAAGGAGCGCTACCTGAGTGAGTTCCAGGTCGGGTTTGGCATCCCCATTTCCGTGACCTGCGTCGACGTCGCCACGCTCGGGGCGGGCGGCGGCAGTATCGCCTGGATCGACAAGGGCGGGCTGCTGCAGGTCGGTCCCCGCAGCGCCGGCGCCGAGCCCGGACCAATCTGCTACGGCAAGGGCGGCACCGAGCCCACCGTGACCGACGCCAACCTCATCCTCGGCCGGCTCAACCCGGACTACTTCCTCGGAGGACAGATCGCCCTCGATCCCGATGCGCCGCGCGCCGCCCTCGCGACGATCGGCGAGGCTCTTGGCGCGAGCCTGGGGATGCCGCGGAGAGTGGCCGCCCACGCCATCGTCGAGACCGCCAACGAGAACATGGCCAACCAGATCAAGCTGATCTCCGTCGATCGCGGACTCGATCCGCGCGACTTCGTCTTGATCCCGTTCGGCGGCGCGGGACCGGTCCACGCCAGCGCCTGCGCCCGCCTGCTCGGCATCACGCGGATGCTCATTCCGCCGCATCCCGGGCTCAGTTCGGCCTTCGGCGCGCTGGCCGCCAACTGGCGAGTCGATCGCGTCTGGACGATCTTCGGACGCTCGACCCATCTCAATGTCGAGACGATCGCCGAACGGCTTGAGCCCTCACCGCCTCCGCGCTCGCTGAACTGCGCGACGGACGGATTCACCGGCGAGCCAATCCTGCTGCGCAGCATCGACATGCGCTACGCCGGCCAGAACTACGAGCGCGAGGTCTCGCTGCCGCCGGGTCCGTTCACGGCCGAGGTCGCCGAGGAGATGGTGGACCGACTTCGCCGCGCCCATGACGAGTTCTACGGCTTCTCGCTCGAAGGATGAACCGGTCGAGTTCGTCAATCTGCGCGTCAGCGCGATCGGACCGACCGATCTCGCAGACCACGGTACAGCTCCCGGCAACGCAAGCAGGCGGAGCCGACCGCCTGGCGTCCGGTCTCATTTCGCGGCCGGGGCTATCTCGAAACACCGGTCTACCGCCGGGAGTCGCTCGGGGCTGGCTTCACCCTCACCGGGCCCGCGATCATCGAGGAGCCCGATTCGACGACCGTCGTTCATCCCGGGCGACACGCTTCATCGTCCGCCCGGATGGTCTCCTGGAGCTGCGCGTTGGGTGACGTGACGACCCGGCATGGCGACGAGATCAAGGAGTTCCCGATGGCGATTGACACCGTTACGCTCAACATCATCCACAACGCCCTGACCAACATCGCCTCCGAGATGGCGCTGGTCATGCTGAAGACGTCCTACTCGACGATCTTCAACGAGGGTCTCGATTTCACCACGGTCCTCCTCGATCGCCACGGCGATCTCATCGCCGAGAAGAACTACACCCCGTCGATGATGGGCGCCATTCCCGCACACGGTGAAATGGGCCGTGGAGGAAAAGGGGATCGAGCATTTCCATCCCGGCGACGTCCTCGTCCACAACGACTGCTACCGGGGCGGCTGTCATCTCCCCGAGCACATGATGATGCGACCGATGTTCGTCGGCGATCAGCTCTTCGGGTTCGCCGGCAACATCGGACACGTCGCCGAGATCGGCGGCAAGGCCCCGGGCTCCTTCGCCGCCGACGCCACCGACATCTACCAGGAAGGGTTGCGCCTGCCTCCGGTCAAGCTGCTCGACCGCGGCGCGTACGTCGAGGACGTCTGGCGCATCGTCCTCGCCAACCACCGCACGCCGCACAACACCTGGGGCGATTTCCACGCCATGATCGGCTCGCTGGAAACGGCCGAGCGACGCATCCGGGAGTTGGCCGAGCGCTACGACGCCGGCACTGATCGAGCAGGCCACCGCCGAGCTGAAGGACTACTCCGAGCGACGTCTGCGCGCCGAGATCCGCGAACTTCCGGACGGGGAGTACTCAGCCAGCATGCTCGTGGAGGACGACGGCGTCACCGCCGATCCTTTCGAGGTGCAGCGTGACGATCGTCATCGACGGCGACGAGATCATCGCCGACTTCACCGGCACCAGCCCCCAGGTGCGGGGGCCGATGAACTGCACCGTCGTGGTCGTCGCCTCGGCGATCTACAACGCGGTCTTCTCCGTCACCGATCCGCACTCGCTCGATCCCGCGCAATTCGGGCTGCTACCGGCCGATCAAGTTCATCGCGCCGGCCGGCTCGGTCGTGAACGTCGTCCACCCGGGACCATGCGTCGGCGGCAACACCGATCTGCAGCCGAAGCTGATCGATCTGCTGCTGAAGGCGTTCAGCCAGGCGGTCCCGGAGCGGGTCGCGGCGGCCAGCGGCGGCTCCTCGAGCAATTTCCTCTTCGGCGGTATCCACCCGGTGACCGGGGCCTACTACACGAACTACCACTTCGACGGTCACGGCACGGGCGGCACGGTGCAGAAAGACGGCAACAATGGCGAGATCACCCGCCACTCCAACTGCCGCAACACGCCGGTCGAGGTCTTCGAGGGCCGCTATCCGTTCCGCAATCTGGAATACCGCCTGATGCCCGACTCGGGCGGCCCCGGCGAACATCGCGGTGGACTTTCGACCACACGCACCCTGGAGGTGACGGCGGACGAGATCACGTTGAGCTGCCTCTTCGACCGGGCGAAGATCCCTGGCTGGGGACTCTTCGACGGCAAATCCGGCGGGCTGAGCCAACTCCTCGTGAAGCGGGTCGGCGACGATGAGTTCCGCACCTTCGTCGAGGCGTTCCACACGGTCTCACCGACGAAGTTCACCAACGTCCTGCTCAAGCGCGGCGACATCGTCCGCTACGTCACGCCAGGCGGCGGCGGTTACGGCGATCCATTGCGACGCGATCCCGAGGCAGTTCTCGCTGACGTGCGCAACGGCTGGGTATCGGTCGAGGCGGCACAGCGCGAGTACGGGGTGATCGTCATGCCCCACGACGACGACTTTGCCATCGATGATGCCACCACAGCCGAACTACGCGAGGCCGCGACGCGGGAGCCGCTTAATGGCGCAGCGACTACGAGCGTCGGTTCCGATCGATCCGGTGAAGGAGCGCGACTCGTGGGTGAGTGGGTCGAGATCCAGCGCACCTGGCACGACACGGCGGTCACCCATTGCGCGCTCTGCGGTCGTCTCGTGCCACGACGGATCTGGATGGTCGAGATCGACGGCCAGGCGCTCCCCTTCTGCAACGAGGAGTGCGAGGGGTTGTACCGTTCGTACTGGCTACCCAAGTACGGAAAACGGCGCGAGTGAGGCAGCAGCCGACGCCGCGCGAACGGGTAGATCCTGGATGCGGCCTGTTGCCCACGAGACGTCCTCGGCGATGGACGGTCCGGATGCTGATCGAGGATGGGACGGATGGAGTTTGCCGATCGCGCCTCGTTCTATTGGGGCAATCTCACCTGGGAGGAGCTGCGCGACGCGGCGGCGCGCAAACCGGTCGTGATTCAGCCGATCGGCGCCACTGAGCAGCACGGCTACCACCTGCCGCTGAACACCGACAACTTCATCGTCACCCGGCTCTGTGACGCGGCGGGACGCCGTGCCCCGGACGAGATGCTCGTCCTGCCGGTCATTCCGTTCGCCTTCAACGCCCACCACATGGATTTCCCGGGTGTCGTGGCGATCAAGTGGGATCACGTCATCAATTACCTGATCGACGTCGTGGAGAGTGTCACGACGCACGGGTTCGATCGCTTCATCTTCATCAGCGGGCACGGCGTCAATCCGCCCTACCTCGCCGTCGCCGGCAACGAGGTCAACGTCCGCACTGGCGCACTCTGCGCCTCGCTTCTCTGGACGGCGCTGGCCGACAACGTCATCGAGGTCCGCGAATCGATCACTCCGGCGGCATGGCTCACGCCTGCGAGCTGGAGACCGCGGTGATGCAGCTACCTCGATCCCGAGCGCGTGCGGAGTGAGCGGATCGTGGACGAGATGCAGCTTCGTCCAGGGCCGCTTCCTGCAGATGGACCTGGCCGCCACCGCCACCGGCGTCCATCTCGGCGAGCACTGGTGGAGCAGCTTCTCGCCCACCGGCGTCGCCGGGGAAGCGACCAAGGGAACGGCCGAGAAGGGCCGGCTGATGTTCGAGCGCGCGGCCGACAATCTGGTCGCGCTAGTGCGCGAGCTGCGCTCACGGCCTGATCCGGCGCTGACCCGGGTGGACCAGCATTAGCGGGCTATTGGCTATTGGCTATCAGCTAACGGAGGCTACGGCATAGTACAGGCAACCCACAGCCGCAACGGTTCGCTCTAATCTTCCAGATTCCTATTTCCCCCTCTCCCGTCGCATTGGGCCGGGACCCTCGGGAGGCGGTAGGGGTGAGGGCGATCGCAGCACAGACTCGCAACTCGTCGTTCAGGAGCCTTACGTTGGACATCGAAACGACATTCGATCAGTCCAGCTCGACCAGCACCTCGACACCGTGCTGGAACGCCAGGTAGAGCTGCTCGCGCGACTCATCGCCTGCCGCACCATCAGCACGCCCGTGCGCCGCAGGAGGCATTTCGGCAAGAGGCGGTGCGAGCCGTCGCCATCACCGCCGCCGCGCTGAACCAGATGGATTTCGGCTGCGAGATCTGGCTGACCGACGCTGGCTTTCCTGTCCTCGCGAGCGCGGCAGGGCTTGACGGAGAGTCGGACCGCACTCGGCTTCAACGGTCACCTCGACGTGGTGCCGATCGAGGACCCCGCCAAGTGGCGACACGATCCCTGGGGCGGCGAGATCGACGATGCCATCCTCTACGGCCGCGGCGCCTGCGACGCCAAGGGGCCGGTCGTGTCCATGATCGGCGCGCTGCAGCTCTTGCAAGCGGCCGGCGTCGAGCCCGGCGACGAGTCTCGCTACTGCACATCGTCACCGACGAAGAGGTCGCCGGTGACTGCACCGACGCCTGCCTGGAGCGGGGCTGGCCGGACGCGGTCATCATCGGCGAACCCAGCTCGCTCGACGTCTGGATCGCCGAGCCGGGACTGGAACAGGTCCGGATCGAGATCGAGGGCATCGCCACCCACGCCCTCAACCGCTGGCGCGCCCTGCCGGATGCTCCCGGCACGGAGGCCGGTGGCGTCAACGCCATCGACAAAGCCTTTGTCGTCGCCGAGGCGGTGCGGGAGCTGGAACGAGCCTGGACGCGTGAGCAGCGCTACGAACTCCTACCGCCGGGTACAACACCATCAATCTCGGCGCCATGATCGGCGGCAAGAGCGGTGAGGCCGGTGAGATCAACGCGGCAGTCGGGCCCCGGCAGCGTCCCCGATCTCTGCGCTCTCGAATACAACGTCTGGTATTACCCGACCCAAAGCCTCGACGATCTGAAGGTCGCCTTCGAGGCCGCGGTACTCGCCGCCTGCGAACAAGACTGGTGGCTGCGCGAGCACCCACCTCGCTTCATCTGGGCCCTGCGCGGCCTGACCAACCCACCGGCCGAGACCGATCTGCAGCATCCCCTGGCCCAGGCGCTTCTGAACGCCACACAGCAGGTCTCGCCGACAGCGAAGGCTACTGCTATGCAGGGAGCCTCACTCCTGCCCTGGTACACGCGGCGCGGCATCCCGGGCGTGATCTTCGGTGCCGGCAACGTCGCCCAGGCCCACGGCGTCGACGAGTTCCTCGATCTGGAAAACCTGCGTGACGACCACCCTGTCGCTCGCGCTCGCACTGGCCGATGACCGGCTGAAGGAGGTGCCCAGAATCGAGCAGTGACGTCGGATGACCGTCAGCCCGCGGCCCGATTCACAGGTACGTGACAGGGCGATCACTCGGCAAAAAGGGGAAGAACGATGAACGATGCGATTTCCCGCCTGACCAACCGTGGCTCGACACGACGAGATCTGTTGAAACTCGCCACCATGGCCGGCGCCGGCGCCGGGTTGGTGACCTTCTCGGGACCATTGACTCGCGATGCCGCTGCGCTACAGGCGACACCGGTCGCCGGTGGCTCGCTCAACGTCGGCGTCGCCGGTGAGTTGAAAGTTCTTGACCCCCACATCACGACGCTGGCGGTCTACTCCACCACGCTGCGGTTCACCATTTTCGAGACGCTCGTCGAGGCCGACGACAAGGGCAACTACATCCCCTCGTTGGCCGATTCCTGGGAACTCGCCGGCGACGGCCTGTCCCTCACGTTGCACCTGGCGCAGAACGCCACCTTCCACAACGGCAAGGCGTTCACCTCCGAGGACGTCAAGTTCACCGTCAACCGCATCAAGGACCCGGCGCTGGCCTCGCAGTTCGCGCCCCAGGTGCAGAACGTCGCGGACGTCGAAACGCCGGACGATCACACGGCGATCTTGAAGTTCTCCTCGCCGACACCGGCCATCCTCGACTACCTGCTCAACGTCCAGATCGTCACCGAGCAGGACATCGACAAGATCGGCGAGCATCCGGTCGGCACCGGCCCCTTCGAGTTCGTCGAGTGGGTGCTGAACGATCACATCACGGTCAAGAAGTTCGACAACTACCGGGTCGAAGGTCTGCCCTACCTGGACGAGATCGTCTTCCGGCCCATCCTGGACGCCGACACCCGCCTCACCAACCTGCAGGCCGGTAGCCTGTCGCTGATCGAGCTGCCGCCACCGAAGGACGCGGCCCGCATCCAGGAGGACGCGGCGCTGCAGCTGATCGTCACCCCGCCGACCTCGAAGTACATCAACTTCTCGATCAACACCCAGAACCCGCTGATGTCCGATCCCAAGGTGCGCCAGGCGATGAGCTTCGCCTTCGACCGCGAGTCGTTCGTGCGCGACATCCTCTACGGGTTCGGCGTGCCGGCGGTCTGCGTCTTCCCGGCCAGCAACTGGGCCTTCGACGCCGCGGTCTGCGATCCCTACGCCGTCTTCGATCTCGACAAGGCCGCGACAGCTCCTGGAAGAGGCCGGGCACCCCGGTGGTCAGGGGTTGGAAGGACTCGAGATCATGTCTCCCCTCGGCTTCGCCGAGTTGAAGTCGGCGGCGGTGCTGCTGCAGGCCAACCTGGCGGCGATCGGCATCAACGCCAGCCGTCACCGAGCTGGAGCTGGCCGCCTGGATCGACCGCCTCGTCACCAAGCCGGACTACGTCGATGAGCACCAACTCCTACGGCTACGGCGACGTCGACCCCTCGACCTTCTTCACCCGCGACAGCATCAACCCCGACACCAACGTCCAGGGCTACAAGAACGAGGAGTACGCCAAACTGGTGCAGGAGGGCGCCACGACGGTCGACGAGGCCAAGCGCAAGGAGATCTACGCCCAGATCCTGCAGCTGATGATGGACGAGATGCCCGGCTTCCTGGTCGCCAACACGCAGGAGCTCTTCGCCGCCCAGAAGAACGTGATGGGCTTCAACCCCGGCCCCCTGATCCGCCACCACTACGAGAAGACGTGGATCGAGGCGTAGCGAATACCCTCACCCCAACCCCTCTCCCTGTGCGCAGGGAGAGGGGCTCTAGGGCTGCCCTGGATCGCAGGAATCGGGGCATTACCTGTCGCAAGACGACAAGCCCCCGGCTGTCACCATGCTTCAGGCCGAGCTCCCTTCTCCCGTCGCGGGTGCCCTCTGGGCAGCGGACCCGGGCACCCGCTTGCGGGTGGCGTCGGGGATGAGGGTGGGCGTGGCAGGAGGACCCGAATGGGCGCCTATCTGGTGCGCCGCCTGATCGGGATCATTCCCGTCCTCTTCATCATCACCCTGGTCACGTTTCTCTCTACGGCGCTGATGCGAGGTGACGCGGCGTCGGTCATCCTGGGACCGACGGCCACGCCGGAGCGGATGGCGGAGGTGCGGAAGCGCCTGGGGCTCGATCAACCGATGCCGGTCCGCTACGTCAAGTGGGTGGGGCAGGTGCTGCAGGGCGATCTCGGCAACTCGATCCTCAACCGCCAGTCCGTCACCTCCCTGGTCGGCTCGGCCCTGCGGGTGACGCTGGAGCAGATCGTCTTCGCCATGCTCATCGCGGTGGTGATCGCCTTCGTGGTCGGAGTCGCGGCGGCACTCGTCCGCGGCACCTGGTTGGACGGCCTGCTGATGGGGTTCGCCCTCATCGGCACCTCTGTGCCGACCTTCTGGCTGGGATTGATCCTGATCTATCTCTTCGCCGTCCGCTGGAGGATCTTGCCGCCCTCGGGCTTCGTCCCCTTCACCGAGGATCCGATCGCCAATCTCAAGGCGATGATCCTCCCCTCCTTCGCCCTTGGCGTCTATCTCGCCGGCCCCCTGGCCCGCTTCATCCGCTCCAGCTTGATCGAAGTCTTTCAGGCCCAGTTCGTGACCACCGCCCGCGCCAAGGGACTATCGGAATCTCGCGTCACCCGCGCCCACGCGCTGCGCAACGCCTTGATCCCGACCGTCACCTTCGCCGGCTTGCAGGTCGGCGGCCTTCTCGGAGGCGCGATCGTCACCGAGGTGGTCTTCAACCTGCCCGGTACCGGCACCCTGGCCCTGAGCGGCATCCTCAATCGGGATTACCCCGTGGTCCAGGGCGTGGTGCTGGTCGTGGCCTGCGGCTACGTGATCATCAACATCGTCATCGACATCATCTATGTCCTGCTTGGACCCGCGCATTACGTTTGGGCGAGCGGGGACGTGAGCGAGCGAACGGCCCTCACCCCCCAATCCCGCCGCCCAGAGGGCACCCGGCCCGTCGGAACCGGGAGAGGGGAGACGCCGGGAACCAGTGGAGGCAACAGCCCAAGGACCCATGATTCCCACGACGCCCCAAGCCACGCTCCCTTCTCCCGCTCGCGAGGGGAGAAGGGTCTGGGGATGAGGGGAAATCGCCGGGCTCGCGAGCATCCGCTAGGGCCACGCATGCTCCCTACCCCACCTTCTCAACTAGCCCGGTCACAGAAGAACCAAGAACCGACGCCCCACCACAACGCGCCACTCACCGCGCTTCCGTCCTCTCTCGCTTCGCCCACACCCTCGCCGCCGTCTTCCGCCGGCGGCCAGTGGCCTCGATCGTCGTGGCCTTCATCCTCCTCTGCGGGCTGTTCGCTCCGGTGCTGGCGCCGTACAACCCGGCCCTGCCGCACATGCCGGACCGGCTGCAGGGGCCGAGTCGCACCTATCTCCTCGGCACCGATGAGTTCGGGCGAGATCTCCTCAGCCGGCTCCTCTTTGGGGCCCAAATCGCGGTCCAGGTTGGGGTCGTCGCCGTCGGCATCGCCATGGTCGGCGGGGTTCTGATCGGGCTGATCGCCGGATATTTCGGGGGCCGGGTCGATTACGCTCTGTCGCGCCTGGTGGAGAGCATGCAGGCCTTTCCGGTGGTGTTGCTGGCCATCGTCATCACCTCGGTGCTGGGACCCTCGATCCGCAACGCCATCATCGCCATCGGCGTGGCCTCGATCCCCGACTTCGTCCGCATTACCCGCGGCGTGGTGCTGCCGACCAAGGAGTTGCAGTTCGTCGAGGCTTCGCGGGTGATGGGCGCGAGTGACGTGTCGATTCTCCGGCGCGCCATCCTGCCCAGTTGCCTGCCGGCGTTGACCGTGCTCTGCTCCTTCAGCGTCGCCAACGCCATCCTCTACGAATCGGGGCTCAGCTTTCTCGGCCTCGGCGCCCAGCCACCGACAACCGTCGTGGGGCACGATGCTCTCCAGCGCCAAGAGCTACATGTTCGACAACCCCTGGTACACCGTTATCGTCGGCGTCACCCTCTCGGCCACCATCGTCGGGCTCAATCTCGTCGGCGACGCCATTCGAGAGGTGATCGATCCTCTCCTGGCCCGCCGGCTCTGAGGGAGTGGCGTTGTTAGATCGGTCATGAGCAGCCGATTGTTCTTAGACGACGACGTGGGGAGGATGCGTTGAAGATCACCGATGTGCAGGCCATCATCCTGCGCCAGCCGGCGATGGACGTCTCCAAAGCGGACGGCAGCCAGGACGCGCTCCTGATCCGCATCGAGACCGACGAGGGGATCACCGGGTTCGGTGAGGTCGATTCGCTGCCGCCGGTGGTGAAGGCGATCGTCGAGGCGCCCGCCATCGCACGCCATCGCCAGTGGGTTGCGCCATCTCCTGCTCGGCGAGAACCCGCTGGAGATCGACCGCCTCTGGCACAAGCTCTACCGCGGCTCGATCTACTACGGCCGCCAGGGACCGGCCATCCACGCCATCAGCGGCATCGACATCGCCCTCTGGGACATCAAGGGCAAGGCCCTCGGGCAGCCGATCCATCGCCTGCTCGGCGGTCCCCACCGCACCGCGATCCGCGCCTACGCCAGCACCCTGATGCCGGACACCCCGGACGAGACGTCGCAGGTCGTCAGCGGACTGGTCGAGCGTGGTTTCACCGCCATCAAGCTCGGCTGGGGACCGTTCGGCCGCGACGCCGATCTCGATGTCGCCCTCGTGCGCGCCGCCCGCAAGGCGGCGGGTGACGACGTCGACCTGATGTTCGATATCGGGCTCGGCTGGCCGAACGCCGACCACGCCATCCGCCAGGTGCGGCGCTTCGAGGAAGTATCGACCCTACTGGGTGGAGGAACCGCTCTGGCCGGACGACATCGCCGGCTACCGCAAGCTCGCCGACGCCGTCGAGACGCGCATCGCCTGCGGCGAGGAGGACGCGACCCGCTGGGGCTTCGCCCAGCTCATGGACGCGCAGCCAGGTCGACGTCATCCAGCCGGACGTCACCCGCGCCGGCGGTATCTCCGAGTGCGTGCGCATCGCCCAGCTCGCCGATCTGCAGCGGTGTGGCGATGGTGCCGCATTCCTGGAGCACCGGCATCATCAAGGCCGCCACGCTCCACGTCATCGGCGCCATGCCGAACGCCAGCTTCCTCGAGTACTGCGTGCAGGAGACGGCGCTCAATCAGCTTGCTGACCGTCGAGCGCTTCCCGGTCGTCGACGGCATGGTGGCGCTGCCCGAAAAACCGGGCCTCGGCATCGAGATCGACGAGGACGTCGTCCGTCGCTACGCCGTGGCGGCGTAGCCACCAGAAGGAACGCGCATGAGCATCTATGACGAGCTCGGTCTGCGCACGGTCATCAACGCCAGCGGCACGCTGACGCGCCTCGGCGGCAGCCGCATGGCCCCGGAGGTCCTGGCGGCGATGGCCGAGGCGGCCGCCTCGTTCGTCCCGATCGACGACCTTGCAGGCGCGGGCCGGCGAGGTCATCGCCGAGATCACCGGCGCCGAGGCCGGCTACGTCGTGACCGGGGCGGCCGCTGGACTCACGTCTCGGCAGTCGCCGCCTGCGTCGCCGGGCTGGACGTGGCGGCGATGGACCGCCTGCCGGACACGTCCGGACTGAAGGACGAGGTGGTCGTCCAGCGCGGCCACCGCAACGCCTACGACCACGCCATCCGCGCCGTCGGGGTGCGCATGGTCGAGGTCGGCTACCTCGGCTATCCCGGCGCCGGAGGCACCTACCCCTGGCAGATCGCCGCGGCGATCACCGAGCGGACGGCGGCCGTCGCCTGCCCGATCCTCGATACCCCCGGCACCGTGCCGTTGCCCGAGGTCTGCCAGATCGCCCACGAGCGCGGCGTCCCGGTCATCGTCGATGCCGCCGCCGAGCTGCCGCCGCGCGCGAACTTGCGCCGCTTCATCGCCGAAGGCGCGGATCTGGTCGTCTTCTCCGGCGGCAAAGCGATCGGCGGTCCGCAGGCCAGCGGCATCCTCGCCGGCCGGGCCGACCTGATCGCCTCCGTCGCGCTCCAGCACCAGGACATGGACGTGCGCCCGGAGACCTGGTCCTGGCGCCCGCTGCTGGACACCGGGTCGCCTGGCGGGAGTGCCGCACCAGGGGTTCGGACGCTCGATGAAGGTCGGACGGGAGGAGATCGTCGGACTCATCACCGCGCTGCGTCGCTTCGCCGCCGGCAGTGACGAGGAGGATCTGGAGCGCTGGCAACAATGCCTCGATCCGATCGAGTCCACCCTCGAGGATCTCCCCGGGATCGAGATCTCGCGCTACGTGCCGGACCACAAGCCGGTACCCATGCTGCGCATCGACCTGCAGGGCGACGATCGGGCGGAACGCGCCTACGAGATCGTCAACCGCCTCCGCGACGGCACCCCCGCCATCGCCATCGACCAATCACACGCCGAACACGGCCGCCTGCAAGTCAACCCGATGGGGCTGACGGAAGTAGGAGGCCTGCGCGATTGCGCGACGGTTGAGGGAGGAGTTGCTGCGCTGAGTTCACGCGAACGAGTTGCTCTGAGGATGTTGAGAGGCGGCTTGGCGGGAAAGTTGAGTTGATCCGCAGCTACGGCGGATTAACTCGCGTAGAGACGTGAATGTGCGGCCTATATGTGGGCGGCGTGGAGTCCGTCGATGACGAGTCGCTTGATGAACTCCTCTGTTGACACCCCATGCGCGTGAGCGGCCTCGACGATCGCATCTAGCTCGGCGAAGGTGAGCGGGATTGTCAGGCTAGTCCGAGGTTCTCCCACTGTTACACCCTCGATCGGGTTGTCCCAATCCCAGTTGTCCGGATTCATCAGCTCGCGCTCCTCGTCATCAAGAGGCGCTTGGATTGACTCGTAGCGATTCTGCTTCTTCATCAATGATTCCTTGTTAGCGGAGTTTCGCGCTTTCGCTCTGCTTACAGTACCAGCCGGTGATGACGCGCCAGACAAGCCGGTCATCTGTCGGAACGATCGGCATGGTAAGACAACGACCCTGGTCGTCGCGACCAATGAGCAAATACGGGGCCGCCCGATCAGAACGGTTACGAATCGCCACCCACCGGCGATTGAGGACGGACCGCACCTGGGCCGGGCGAAGACCATGGGTCCACAGTTTGTCCACACCAGCAGTAGTGATGTTCAACTCAGCAATCTCGAGCCGGGCCATTGTCTCCGCACCGCTTCCGCGAAACCTCGCCCTGCTCGTTGGGGAGCTTCGCCGAACCGTTATTTATGACGAATCCCGTGGTCGTCCCGGGGCTGGCTCTACGCTCCCTTCGCCCGTCGCAATGGGGCTAAGGGAGGAGAAGGGTTGGGGATGAGGGAACTCCTACCGCCCCGCCACCTCGGCCAGCGTGTCGAGCAGTTGCGGGTAGTTGCGTTCGGCGGCGTAGTACTCGATGGCGCGCTCGCGGCCGCGGGCTCCCATCGCCGGCAGCTGCGCCCGGTTGTCGATCGCCCAGCTCACGCGCTCGGCCAGCGGCGCCGCGCGCCGGCTTCGATCAGGAAGCCGCCGACGCCGTCCTCGACCATCTCCGGGATGGCGCCGACCCGCGTCGAGATCACCGGCACCCCCGCGCTCATCGCCTCGATGACCGCGTACGGGCGAGTAGTCGAACCGGGTGGGGAAGACGAAGAGATCGAATCCCGGCAGCACCGAGGTCATCAGCTCGACCCACGGCACCTCCGTCCGGATCTCGACGTTGCGCAGCCCGCTCAGCCCCTTGGGCGGATCGTGGGTCACCAGGGTCAGGTGGGCCAGATCGGCGAAGTGCTCCTGATGCACCTTCAGGAGCAGGTCGCCCCCCTTGCGCAGGAAGCCGTTGCCGATGAACCCGAGTTTCAGGAGCCTCGTCCTGGTGGCTCCCGTTCGCGCCGTGCCCGTTCGACCCGCTCGCGCCGACAAGATGACCGTTTGACCCATTTGCATGCTGGCACCGTGACCGTTCGCGCTGTGCCCGTTCGAGCCAAGGCTCAGGGGGTGGAGATATCGCCCGTTCGGGGACCGCCGATTCGCGTGACCATTCGCCCCGCCATGCCCGTTCGGCTGAGTGGCCATTGGATGGCGCAGCCCCGTCAGCGGCGGCGGCAGGGTCACCCCGTTGCGCACCACCTTGACCTTCGAGGCGGGGATGCCGTAATCGTCGATCACCGAGGCCGCCGCCCAGTCGGAGAAGGAGATGACCAGATCGCTCCGCTCGAAGATGCGCCGCTCCAGCTCCAGGACTGGCTTCAGGAGGGGCGACACGTGATAGCGCGACTCCTGGAAGGCGAGCTTCCAGGTCAGATCGATGGAGACGACCGTCGGCACTTGCTTCGGCAGGTCGAGCACGCTGGTCGCCGCCGTCTGGGTGTGGATGTAGACCAGGTCCAGGTTCTCCGGGTCGTAGCGACGCAGCAGATAGCGAACCTGCTGCCGCTTGAACTGGAAGATCCACCAGGTCCAGAAATCGAGCCCGGCATTGCGGAAGGGGAGGAGATGGAAGCGCCCCAGCCATTCCGCCAGGTCGTCCATCCAGTAGAGTCGGATCAGTGTCGCGTCGAAACGAGGGTCGCGATCGAGATGCTCCTCCAGAAAGCGGAGATGCGTCTTGTGCCCCATGCCGTATTCGACAAAGAAGAGGGATCGGGCGGCGCCTGCGGCCGGTTGCGGCCGACGCCAATTCCTTGACCTCCGATCGCACTCGACCCCTCCCTCAAAGGTCGGCTTGCGGTGCGTCGGTTGCCACCGCCAGCGCGGTTCGGCTTCCGGTCACACGCAACGCCCCCGGCTGGCCAGCGACCGGAAGCCCCTGCTCATATTGGTCATTTCGACAGAGGCGCGCAAACGCCCTGCGCACTATACCCTGAAACGCCGCAAGTGGCATGATTTGTCGCGAAATACGCACTTTCTCATCGCGCAACGGTGCGTACGGTCGCAGCCCGACCATCAGCCGATACCTTTTCCACGCACGATTCAGTCCATCAGGCGAGTCGAGGTGTCGAGCGGGTCGAGGAGTATGGAGGCGGAAGGCGGGAGAGAGAGACGGCACGACGGCAAGAACGCCGATCACCCATCACCCAAAAGCTGATAGCTAACAACTATTAGCCGTCATTCCAACCTCCCCAACGCCGCTCCCATCTCCTCAATCAATCCATCCATGTCGGCGCGAGTGATCGCTGTCGAGAGGCATCCGGTGAGGTGTGGCGCCAGCACGTAACCTCGCTCCAGCAGGGTGGCGTAGACCTGCGCCCGCCAGGTCTTCTCGCGCTCCCCACCAAGCCACACCCGAAAGTCCCGCGCCGGTTGCTCGCCGAAATTGACAGCAAATAACGAACCGGCGCCGGTGATCTGGCCGGGGATGCCGGTCGTGGCCAGGGCATCAGTCAGGCCGGAGCGGAGGTAGGCGCCCTTGTCGCCGAGTTGGGAATAGGCCGCGGGGGTCATCTTGCGCAGCGTGGCCAGACCAGCGCGGATGGTGATCGGGTTGGCGGTGAAGGTGCCGCCGTGTGGCACCCTGGGGCGGCCCGAGCGGGGATCGAAGACGGCCATCACGTCGGCTCGTCCTCCCACGGCGCCAACCGGGAGCCCGCCGCCGATGATCTTCCCCAGCGTCGTCAGATCAGGCGTCACGCCATAGAGCGCCTGCACCCCACCCGGCGCCACGCGGAAGGTGATGATCTCGTCGGCGATCATGAGGATGCCGTACGACCGCGTCAACTCCCGCAAAGTGGACACGAACGCCTCGCCGGCCGGGATCAGTCCCATCCGCCAGGGCATGAGATCGATCAACACCGCGGCCAGCTCATCTTTGTGCGCCGCGAGCGCCTCTTCCAGCGCCGGAAGATCGTTGTAACGCAGGACGATGACGTTGTCCGCCACCGCGTCCGGGGTGCCGGCCGCATGCGGCGTCACCGGCGGGCGGCCATCCGGGGACGTCCCCGGTCGGATCGCGGTGCTGACCGCGGCGAAGTCGTCGTACCCGTGGTACGACCCTTCGAATTTCAGGATCTTTGGGCGTTCGGTGAAGGCGCGTGCCGCCTGCAGGGCGACCATCACCGCCTCGGTGCCGGAGTTGGCAAACCGGACCTGCTCGAATGATGCCACCCGCTCGACCAGAAGCTCGGCGAGATCGACCTCGGCCGGTGTCGGCAGACCGAAGGAACTGCCGTCGTGCATCTGCGCCGTCACCGCCGCCACCACGTCGGGATCGGCGTGACCGTGGAGGAGGGAGGTGTAGTTGTTGAGAAAGTCGACTCGCTCCTCGCCTTCGGCGTCGACGATGTACTGGCCGTGACCGCGGACGGCGTAAGGTGGATACGGATCGAGATGGACCGTGGTGCGGGTGTTCCCGCCCGGCATCACTTTCAGGGCCCGCTCATGTAATCGCGCCGAGGCCGATTGCGGTGCGCGATACGCTACGAGCTCTGTCGCTACGTCAGCCATCGAAACTTCTTCCTTTCGCTACCGAGGCAACCCGGTTCGTTTCGCCGCGGCCTGGATTTCGTCGTGTGGATCCCCCAGCCGCTCTCCCGTCACGGCGTCAAATGGCAAGTTTGGTAACAGCGTGCCGTGCAATCGTTCCCACTCCTCGTTGCCCTCGGCCAGCGCCGCCAGGTCTCCCAGGGCGACTGGTCGGATCGGTGGCCGGGGACCCGGCAGAAGCGCTGCCGTCGTGGGCGCGTCACCGTAGGCCAGGGCGATCCGCTCCAGGATGGCCTGGCAGACTCGCCCCTGGCAGGCGCCCATCGTCATCCGCGTGAAGCGCTTGATCTCCTCGGCGGAGGTGAGCCCCTCCGCGGCCACGCGTCGCACCGCGCCGAGTGTTACGCCTTCGCAGCGGCAGACGATCAGGTCGCCGGGAAGCTTCGCCAGAGGGTCCACTGTCATCTCACCGAACCCAGGGTGAGGTGTCCGACCACCGTTCACGGCTGGCGCCGCACCGCTCCACGCAGCGGCCACCGCGCGCCGGCCCTGCCCCATCCTGGGCAAGAAGACGATGGGCGCCTCGCGCCGCGCCTGCGCCACGAGGCGCCGTTGCTCGGGGACGCGATCGGGGGCCACGATGGCTGTCGCCGCGAGCTGACCCTGCGCGATGGCCACGGCCGCCGACTCGATTCCGGTGATGTTGCCGGCGACGGAGACGCCGGGCGCAGTCGTCTCCAGTCCCGGTCCATAGAGGGGAACCGTTCCCCCCAAATCGGGAGCGCCGATCAGCTGACACCCGGCCAGTGCCGCCAACTCGGAGAGTGGTCGTAGACCGCCGGCGAGGAAGACGCTGTCGACCGGCACCTGCCGGGTGCGCGTGATCTCGCCCTGCGCCGTCAACTCCGCCACTTCTGCGCTCTCGACCTGCTGTGAACCGTTGATGGCGATCACGGTGCGCCGGGGATCGACCGGAACCCCCACACCGGAAGCCCACCTCGTGGTTGCAGTTGCGCCGCGAGGCTGGCCATGCGGGGCAGCCTGGCGAGTGGTCCCGCCAGGCGCAGCAGTCGGGACGGGGCCAGGTGCGCCGACCGCGCCAGCTCGGCGATGACTTCGGCGGGGCTAGTACGGTCCGGCGCGAGCGGCGTGGGAGGAAGGTTGACGATCGCTGCCAGCTGGGTGCCGGCCATCTGCAACTCGTGGGCAATCGCCATCGAGAGCGGATTGATCCCCACCACGATGCCACGTTCGCCGGGTCGCACCCGGTACTGCGTCGCCATCACTTGGCCGGCGCCGATCGTCATCACGCCGGGCAGCGTCCAACCCGGAATCGGCACCGGCACCTCGGTGGCGCCGGTGGCGAGCACGAGGTGTGACGCCTCGATGATCTGGGCTCCGTCGCCGCTGAGAGCGACCTTCCAGCCGGGATAGATCCCCCAGACGCTGGCGCCCTGCAGAAACGCGACTCCGGCCGCGACGGCGTCCTCAGCCAGGGTGGCGGCGATGCGCCGTCCATTCCACCAGCCATCCCGATGGAACGCGTCGTTGCGGCGACCAACCCGGTGCAACTGACCGAGCAAGCGGCCCCCCGGTTCAGGCGACTCGTCGACCACCACGACGCGACGCCCATGACGAGCCAGCACGGCAGCCGCCGCCAGCCCGGCCGGGCCGGCGCCAATGACGCAGACGTCAACGCTCATGGGGCGCGACTCTCGTGCGCCGCCGGCTCCTGGCCGGTCTCCACCCGCATCCCGTCCCGGACGAGCGTCAGGCAGGCCCGGACTCTGCGGCGTCCATCGACGTTGACCTGGCATTCGAAGCAGTGCCCGATGCCGCAGTAGAGCCCGCGCGCCTCGTCACGGCCGGTCAATCGGAGGGCGCGGATGCCGTGTGCCAACAGCGCTGCCGCCAGCACCTCGCCGGCGTAAGCTGTGTGCGGCTCACCATCGAAAAAGATCGTCACCGCTTCTCGATCCGGCTGGGGACCAAGCACGGGGTGCTCTGCCACGCGATGGCTCGCCTGGATCATGGCCGGCTAGACCGCGACCGGCTCGGCGGCGTACCGATCGAGCGTTCGCGCCGGCGAAAACGCGTCCCATTCCCCCGGCAGACAGCCTGAGATCACCGCCTCGGCCAGCGCTCGTCCCAGCAGCGGGCTCAGGGTGTAACCACCGAAGCAGCTCGTGCAGACGAACAGGCCCTCCCAACCCGGAACTTCGCCGATCACCGGCATCTGATCGAAGGTGCGCCAGTCGAACCCCGACCAGGAGCGTAAGACCCGCAGCGGCGCCAGCGCTGGCACGATGCGAACGGCCAGGGCGGCGTTCCCCAGCGTGCTGGCCAGCAGGGTCTCCTTGCGATGGGCCCGGAAATCCCCGACACCGGGCCAGCCGCCACCGACCAGGCAGGAACGCGCCGGGAAGACCTGCTTCAGGGTGAGGTGTCCGCCGACGTGGAAGATGACGTGCTCGAGGATGGATGGAGCCGCCTCGGTGACCATCATCTGGTTGTTTCGCAGCACCACGGGTAGGTCGACCCCCGCGGTCACCAGGAAATCCCGGCTCCAGACACCTGCGGTCAGGATGAGCCGCCGGGCGGCGTACGTGCCCGCCGCCGTCTGCGCGAGAAGCGTGCCCTGCGAAGCGCGGTCGATCCGCGTCACCTCGGTGCCGCAGACGATCTCCGCGCCGGCGCGTCGGGCCGCCAGGGCCACACTGGCGGAGGCGGTCAGGGCGTTATTGTGGCCATCGATCGGACAGAAATTCGCCGCCAGCACCGTTTGTGAGAGATAGGGGGCGCGATGGCGGGCCTCGTCGCCGTCGACGTGCTCGATCGGTACACCCTGCGCCTGCTGGGCCACGGCGATGGTGCGCAAGCGAGCGACACCCTCTTCCGTCTCCGCCACGCGGAAACCGCCGGTCTGGTGATACCCCGTCTCCAGTCCGGTTTCGGCGTCGAAGCACCGCCAGGCGTCGATGGCGGAGAGGGCCAGCCCGGCTAGCCGCACCGGTTTGTTCTGGGCGCCGAGTGAGCCAGCGTTCGTGCCCGACGCTTCCACACCGGGAACCTTTCGTTCCAGCACGATAACCTGGTGTCCCTGGCGCGCCAGGTGCAGCGCGGCGAAGGAACCGATGGCCCCGGCTCCGACGATGACGACGTCGGCGGTCCTACTGATCACTCGTCTCCCAGGGACGGAAATAGAGCTCGCCGACGTGAGTTTCGGGATCGTGCCGGCGCAGCACGTCGACCCCGAGGACCTCGATCAAGGAAAGTTCCGCGGTCGAGAAGACCGTCGTCTGCGGCAGGAGGTGCCCGCCATAGGTGCAGGCGTCCGGCTTGCCGGTCGAGACCGCGGCGTGGCAGTGGATGTAGGGCTTGCCCGCCTCGTCCTGGCTGATGTTGCCGGAGAGCGAGAGGAGCTCGAGCGGTCCATCGAAAGACGAGAAGACGCGTACCCCGTCGGTGATGGGAAACTCGTCTGGATAGGTGCGCACGTTACGCAAATGGGCGTGGGTGAGGCTGGCCGCGCCTCCCAGGATGATGGCCTGGTTGATCTCACACTGATTAGCAATCTCGACGATTGCCGGCAGGATGTCGTCGCCCGGACCCAGCCGGATCACGACCAGCCGGCCGGTCTGCCCGACGGCGTAGCGTCGCTTCTCATCGTTCACAGCCTGCTCGAACCTCCTCGACTCGAAAACCATCTTGAACAATCGTTGTCAATGCCCATCGCGGAGGTCTGCACACGTGTCAGCCAGAGGCGGATGTGAAGGTTCTCGACTGCCAGGGACGTCGTCGCGTGAGGCCGAGATGCTTCACTTCGTTCTGCATGACACCTCAGCAGCGCTATAGCCTCGACGACTGCGTACCTCCCGTCGTACATGCTCTGCGGTTTCTCGACCAGCGCTGGCACCCACCCCGCCTGTAGAATCGACGCCTGCTACGCCCGCCGCTCCCAGCACCGACGTCGCTGATCGAGACTCTCGAATCCGTCTGCCTAAATTCAATATCCCCTCACTGGATCGACCTCGTGCAACAGTGGCTCGCCGCTCTGGTACCGGGCCAGGTTCTCGGCGAAGAGATCGACCACCTCCTCCGGAATCACCGACCCACTCTGGTGCGAGGTGACGATGACGTTCGGCATGCACCAGAAGGGATGCTGTCGTGGCAACGGCTCTTCCATGAAGACGTCCAGCACCGCCCCAGCCGGTTGCCCGTGAGAAAGCGCTTCGGCCAACGCCGGTTCGTCGATCAGAGCGCCGCGCGAGATGTTGAGCAACCAGGCGCCGGGCCGCATCCTTGCCAGACTGTCGCGGTTGATGATCTTCCGCGTCGCCGGAGTAGACGGCAGCGTCAGGACGACGAAATCGGCGTCTCCCAGGAAGTCGCCAAACGCCTCTTCGGGGTACCAGGCATCGAGCGCCAGGGTCCGCGGCTGGTGGACCGAATACCCTGTCACCCGCATCCCGATGGCGGCGCCCAATCGAGCCACTGCCGAGCCCACGCTCCCCAGCCCGGCCACCCCCAGGGTTTTTCCGCGGGCGACGTCGAGCGTGAGCGGTTCCCAGAGCCGGGCGTCCTGGTGCCGCACTACCTCCGGGACTCGCTGCGTGATGGCCAGGATGTAGCCGATGGCGTACTCGGCCATGTGATCGCCGAGGCTTCCCGTGAGGCGGCTCAGTTTCACGTGCGGCGGCAGAGACGGCATCAGCCGGTCCGCTCCCGCCCCTATCACCTGTACCCACCCCAGCCGCGGCGCTTTCGCCAGCAGGTGCCCAGGGAACGAGATCTGCGCCAGCAGAACATCCGCCGTCTCTAGCACCCGTCCTGCCGCCGCCTCGTCCGTCGCCACCTCGAACGCAATCTCCGGAAATCGCGGCCGGAGCAACTCCCGATACCTCTCCGCCAGGGTCTGGTGATAGACGGCCACGCAACGGATGGGTGACGGGATATTGGGGTGTTGGGGTGATAGGGCTTGACGGTTGCCAGCATCCGCGCCACTGGTCATGCGACGTCACCCAGCATGTTCTCACGGCAACGCATCTCACCGCTTCGCAACCCCATCACACAATCACCCTACGACCCCATCACCCAAAAGCTAATAGCTGATAGCCGTCCGTTACGCCTCCTTCGGCGTCATGTTCATGACCTCGATGAAGGACTTGGGACTGGCCTGGTACTCGATGCGGTTGTCCACGGCCACGACGGTGATCGGCGTCCAGAGGAAGATCCAGGGGGCCACGTCGATGATGGTGGGGAAGACCACCTCCTGGTAGTACTTCTTGCGCTCGTCGAAGTCGACGATCTTGGACCCTTCCCAGATGACCTTCTCCAGCTCCGGGTCGGTGTTGAAGAACCCGCGCGCCCGGCCCTGGGAGGTCATGTACTGATTGGGCGAGCCGTGGGGATCGGTGTTGCCGAAGAGTCCCAGGTAATAGGCGGAGAATTGCTTCTCGTCCCGCGCCGGATCGAACGCCGCCCACTCCAGCGACGTCAGCTCCACCTCCAGCCCGATGGCCTGGAAATAGGGCACGGTCGCCTGCATCAGCTCGTTGTCCATGAGCGAGAAGCCGTTGGAGGTGCCGAGGTAGAAGGTGAACCCATCGGGGTAACCCGCTTCCGCCAGCAGCGCCTTGGCCTTCTCCGGGTCGTAGTGGTAGCCGAGCTCGTCCGCGTTGGGCGGGTAGGCCCAACTCCCCGCGAACCAGGGGCCCGGCACCACCTCGAAGTAGCCCTGACCGACCGCGGTCACGATCGCTTCGCGGTCCAGCGCGTAATTCAGCGCTTGCCGCACCAGCTTGTTGTCGATCTCCGGGGTGTCCGCCTTGCGGGTGTCGACGTGCGGAAATTGAATAAACTGGATCCGCCACTCCGGCGACCGCGTGACGTAGGTGGTGCCGGAGTTTTCGAACTGCGGCACCATCGCCACCGGGGGCTCGGAGACCACGTGCACATCACCGGCCAGCAGCGCCGCGGCGCGGGTAAAGGTGTCGGGGATGATCACGAAACGCACTTTCGGGAAGGGCTGCGTGGGCTCACCCCACCAGGTGTCAGCCGCTTCGAGGGCCAGGAACTGGTCCTTCTGCCACTCGGCAACCTTGTAGGGACCGGAGCCGAGCGGCTTCAGCCCGAACGCCTCATCCCCGACCTCTTCGATGTAGTGCCGCGGCGCGAGCCAAAAGCCGGTCAACTCATCAAGGGCCGGGGCAAAGGGCTCGATCGTCTGGAACTCCACGGTGTGGTCGTCGACCGCGACCACATCCTTCAGCCAGGGGGTGAAGGCCTGGACGTTGGTCGACTCCCGCGCCGGGTCGTTCATCCGCTGCCAGGTGTAGACGAAATCGTCCGCCGTCAGCGGCGTGCCGTCCTGCCAGACCGCGTCCTGGCGCAGCGCCATGCTTAGCGTCAGATCGTCGGTGTACTCCCATTTCTCGGCCAGCTGGGGCTCCGGCAGGCCATCGTTGTTGATGCCAACCGGCGTGTTGAAGATGAGGGTGTACATCTCGTTCAGACCTTGATCGAGGTCGGGATCGAGCACCCGGGTATCGGCGCCGATGGCGATGATGACTTCCTCGAGCGGCTCCTGCGCGGCGACGTCGCCGAGGCGCACGCTGCTGGCCAGGGCGGTGAGGGCCGCCGAGGTCTGGAGCAAGCGGCGGCGGCTGAGGGCGGCGCCCGGGCTGAGAACCTGTCGCAGCGGATCGTTCATCGTTTCTCCTTCGGTCTCTCAGGCGATCTGCAGGGCTCCAGGGAGGAGCCGGCATTGTGGTGTCGGGCACGAGATCATGTCGCGACGGGGAACTCCTCCTTCCTTACATAGTGCCGGTCCGGCGTAAACGCGGGTCCCAGCGATCCCGCAGGTAGTCGCCGAGGATGTTGATGGCCAGGACGGTGGCGAAGATGGCCAGACCGGGGAAGGTCGGCAGCCACCAGGCGATGGCGACGTAGTCGCGTCCCTCCGAGATCTCCTTGCCCCAGGTGGGGGTCAGGGCAGGGACGCCGAGCCCGAGGAAGCTGAGCGAAGCCTCGGCGATGATCACCGAGGCGATCTGCAAGGTGGCGATGACCAGAATGACCGAGGCCGTGTTCGGCAAGACGTGGCGGCGCAGGATGTACGGGTTCGAGGCGCCCAGGTTGCGCGCCGCGTCGACGTAGTCGCGCTCCCGGATGGAGAGCACCTCGGCCCGCACCACGCGACCGAAATCGACCCAGCCCGTCAGACCAAGGACGATGATCAGGTTCGTCAACCCCGGCCCCAGCACCACCAGCACGGCGATAGCCACGATCAGGAACGGTAAGGTGAGCTGGATGTCGGCGATGCGCATCAGGACGTCGTCGATCTTGCCGCCGTAGAACCCGCCGATGAGCCCGATCGCCACCCCCAGCGTGCCCCGCACGGCGACGGTGAGGACGCCGACGAGCAGGGAGATGCGCGCCCCGTAGATGATCCGGCTGAGCAGATCGCGCCCCAGTGGGTCGGTGCCAAGCCAGTACTTCCCATCTGCCCCGACCGTCCCGGGAGGTTGCAAGATGTCCGCGAAGTGCTGGGCTAACGGATCGAAAGGCGCGACCAGCGGCGCCGCCACCCCACAGATGATCACGGCCAGGATGATGGCGCCGGAGATCGCCACCAGGGGGTCGACCCGCCCCAGCCGGGACATCGCCGGTCGCGACCGCGGACCAACCGCGGTACGTCGTTGCTCTGAGGCCTGGGCCAGGCTAAGGGTGCGCTGCATCGGAACGTCAGCCGTAGGTGAGACGCGGGTCGAGGACGGCGTAGATCAGGTCGACCAGGAGGGTGATGGCCAGGGTGAAGATAGCGATGACGAAGACGACGCAGAGGACGACCGGAAAGTCCTTGGCCCGGATGGCCTGGATCGCCAGGTACCCCATCCCGGGGTAGGCGAAGACCGTCTCCGTGATCACCGAGCCGCCGAGGAGGCCGCCCAGCTCCAGTCCGATCACCGTCACCGTCGGCAATGACGCGTTGCGCAAGGCGTGACCCAGGACAACGAGTTCGCCGAGCCCCTTCGCCCGCGCTGTGCGCACGTAGTCCTGGCCCAGGGCATCGATCATGGTCGAACGGACGATACGAGTGACGATGGCCACGTTGGCCAGGGCCAGGGTGAGTGCCGGCATGATGACGTGCCGCCAGCTGCCGCCACCGAACGCCGGCAGCCACCCGAGGCGGAGCGAGAAGATGAGGATCAGCATCACCCCGAACCAGAAGCTGGGGATGGCCTTGCCGCTCATGGCGAAGACCAGCGCGAAGCGGTCCCACAGCGAGCCACGCTTGACCGCGCCCAGGATACCGAGCGGGAAGGCCACCGACGACCGTCAGCAGGAGGGCGATCGCCGCCAGCAGGATCGTGGCCGGCACGCGCTCCAGCACGATCGGCAGCGCCGGGCGGTGCTGCATGAACGACATCCCCAGATCGCCGTGGATGAGGCTTTGCATGTAGGTCAGGTACTGCACGTAGAAGGGCTGGTCGAGCCCCATCTTGTGCTGCAGGTCGACCACGTCCTGTTCGCTGAAGTAGTCCGGAGCCATCAGGCTGACCGGGTCGCCGCCGAGGTGCAGCAAGCCGAAGGTGAGGAAGCTGAGCACCAGCAGCACGATGACGCTGTGGAAGAGGCGGCGAACGATGTACCTAGACATACTGGTCGAACCAGGCGGCGATGCGATCGAGCCGCTCGACTCGATTGCCCGGTTTTCCGCCCCGTAACATGTGGTGACTCTCGCCCAGGAAATAGAGCAGCTCGACCGGCTTCCCCAGTGCTTTGAGGGCGGTGAACATCTCCTCCGCCTGCATCAGCGGGCAGAGGTGATCCTCTTCGGCGTGCTCCAGCAGCAGGGGTGTCTCCACCTTGTCGGCGTGGAGCACGGGGGAGACGCGGATGAAATAGCTGAGGTCTTCCCAGGGGTAACCGGGCGCCTCCCAGCGCTGATGCTTGTAGCCGACGGTGCTGCTGAGCATCGTGCTGATGCGGTTGCTCGAGGACCGCTCGGCCACGGCGGCCTTGAAGCGGTTGGTGCGGGTGACGATGTAGTTGGTCATCCAGCCGCCGTAGCTGCCGCCGGCCACCCCCAGCCGGGAGGCGTCGATCTCGGGGCGATCGACGACGTGATCGACGGCCAGCATCAGGTCGTTGTAGTCCTTGCCGCCCCAATCGAGCCGGGTGCCAATGTTGATGTCGCGACCGTAGGTGTGACTGCCGTGCGGGATTGACGAAGACAACCGCGTAGCCCTGGGCCGCCAGATGCTGCAGCTCGAAATTGAAGGCCATCGAGTAGGCGGAGTGAGGTCCGCCGTGGACGTGCAGCACCAGCGGGTAAGGCGGCGCGCTATCTCCCGCCGGGAGGAGGAGCCAGCCCTCGATGCGGCGTCCCTCGGAGCCGGTGAAGCTGATCGCCTCCGGTGTGGCCAGGCGCTTCCCGGCCAGCAGATCCCGGTTGACGTCGGTCAGGCGGCGCTCCTCCCAGGTCCCCTCTCCCGAATGCGTGAGGAGAAAGAGATCGCCCGGGCAGGCAACACTGCTGCGGGCGACGACGAGCGTTTCGGCGCCATCATAATCCTGGGCAAAGACGCGGTGATCGCCGTATTGGATCGGCGTGGCGCCGAACTGGGATCCCTGCCAGGGATCGGCCGCCATCTGCTCGGCGTGGCTCCGTGCCACCCCGCGCTCGTAGGCCGCGTCACCGGGAAAGGCAAACGCCGCCGCGACGCTACGACCGCGATCCGACATGATGACCACGATCTCGCGCCCGTCGCGGGACCAGATGGGGGCAGGATTTCCCGCCTCGGCGTTCATGTCGTCGGTGACGTAGTCGCCCGCCGGGCGGTCGACATCGGCGGAGAGATTGACCAGGCGGCCGTCGGCGACACGAACCACCCAGACGCCGGTGTTGGTGGCCCGGTCATCGCTCAGATCGTCGCCGAGGAAGGCGATCTCCTTCCCGGAGGGCGACCAGGCCAGCGATTGGATCGCCAGGTCGCTGGTCAGCTGCCGCGTCTCGCCGATCCTCTCCCCCTCCTCGTCGGACTCCAGGCTGGCGACGTAGATGTTTCGCACCGCGGTGCGATCGGGGTCGGCCTCGCCGGGCGAGAGGTAGGCGATGGCCGTGCCGTCCGGGGACCAGCGGGCTTCGGTCACGCCGTATGTCGCGGTGGTGAGTTGACTCCCGGCTACCGGTTCTGATGAGGCGACGTCGATCAAGAAGAGCTGAGGCCAGGAGACATCCCAGTAGCCCGCGCCGTCGGTCTTATAGCCCAGGCGGCGGATGACGCGGTAGCGCCCCGGCCGGTATTCGCCGGAGGCACCGCTTTCATCCGGCACGTTGGCGACGACGGCGATGCGCTGACCGTCCGGTGACCAGGCGAAATCCGCCACGCTGCGCCCGGCGGCCGAGAGCTGCCGCAACCCGCCGCTGGCGACGTCGAGCAGCCAGACCTGATTGGAGCCCGAGGCGTTGGCCAGAAAGGCCAGCGTCTCGCCCGACGGCGACCAGCGGGGGCGCCGCACCACGGCGTCGAACCCCGGCAGGAGGCGGCGTCCGACGCCGTCCTCCGCGATCACCGGCGGGTCGATCGCTACGAGTTCGTAGCGATAGCGTTCTTCCCGATTGTCAGGATGGGGGTACTTCAAGACGTAGGCGACGGCGCCCGCAGGTGAGAGCGCGGGGTCGAGCACCCACCGCATCTGATAGAGATCCGTCGACTGCAGCGCTGTCTCTGCCACCAGTGACCCTCTGTGCGAATTCGCCCACAAACCAGGTTACGCCAAATATCGCTGGTACAGATTGGCGTGGAGGCGCGAGCCGACGAGGAGACGATCGATGACAGCGTACTCGTCCGGCGCGTGCGCGCCATTGCCCCCGCCGGCGCCGAAGTGCAGCACCGGGCCCCATCGCGGCCAGCGCTGCCCGACCACCGCCGAAACTGCCGCCCAGCACCGGCTCGGGCTCGCCGAGCTCGCGGCAGGTGGCCTGAATGGCGGCGATGACCGGGTGATCCGGCTTGACCTCGTGCGGGTTCTTGGAACGGTTGAGGATCTTGTAACTGATCTCCAGATCGAGGTCGGCGGCCCGCAACTCGTCCAGCACCGTGTCCAGATCGGCCAGGGTGCCGGCGATCGACTGCGAGGGGAGCATGCGGATGTCGATCTGGGCCCGCGCTTCATTGGGAATGATGTTGACCTTGCTGCCGGCGCGGAGCACGTTGATGTCGACGATGGGATCGCGGGAGTAGCGGCCGTTTTCGGGGCCGAAGAGGGGGTGTCGCTCGGCCTGCATCCAGTCCGGATCCTGCAGGCGGGCCAGCACCTTCACCAGCTTATGAATCGGGTGCACCGGCACCTCGCCGTCGCGGGTGAGCGCGCCGGAGTGGCCGCCCTTGCCCGAGACGGTCAGCTCCAGCCAGATCCAGCCACCGTGGACGAGACTAATGCGACCGGGACCGCCATCCGAATCGAGGTAGACGTCGCAGCGAAGGGCCTCGGGCTTCTGCTCTACCACTGGTTCCAACGCCATCTCGGTGCAGCCTTCACCGGGCACCAGGAGCAGCCGCAGCTGGCCCTTCAGCTCCGTACCGGAGTCGACCAGCTGTTTGGCGGCCAGGATGGCCGCGGCGATGCCGCCCTTCTGGTCGGCCGAGCCGCGACCGTAGATGCGGCCGTCGAGCTCCTCGCCGCCGAAGGGATCGTGCTCCCACTCCGCGGTGTCGCCGACGGCGACGGTGCTGTAATGCCCGATCACGCCCAGGACGGGACCGCCATTGGCCGGCGCGGTCGACCCGATGACGACCGGGTAGTCAGGCAGCGGCTCCTCGATGGTGACCTCGAGTCCGATACCACGCAGGTAGTCAGCCAGATCGGCGGCGATCTCGGCGTGCTGCACCAGCTCGCCCTCGATGTACTGACTGGGGATCCGCACTAATCGTTGCGTCAGGGCGACGAGCTCGTCGCGATCGATGCCGTTTTGCGCCATGTGACTCGTTCCTTCTTCGTTCGCTTCGGCGAAGTCGTTCGCTCTCCGAAGTCGTTCGCTGCCGCAGCCATCGCTGGTCCAGATGGTGAACCGCTCCTTCAGGGCGACACACGCATCTCCCGCACTCTGGTCTCGACCGTCGTTACACCAGCACCGGGCTCAGTCGATCCATGAAGGCACGCACCTGATCCGCTTCATCATCGGTGAGCGGCAGGATGGGCGGACGCGGGAAACCGCCGGGACGGCCGGTGTGATTCATCGCCACCTTCAGGGCCGCCGGCTCGGTGCCGAAGGCGTTGAGGAATTTCTTGACCGCGGCGCACCTGCGCTGCACGACCCGTGCGTTCTCGATGTCGCCGGTGGTGGCCAGCCGCCAGAGGGCGATGGCCTCGGCGCCGAGGGCCTGGGTCTCGACGCTGCTGACGAATCCGTCGGCGCCAACCGCGGCGGCGGGGAGGCCGCGTTCGGCCGAGTTGCCGGCGAAGATCAGCATGCGCTCGCCCACGGCCTCGATGGCGCGACCGATGTCGTCGAAGGAGGGCGCGCTCTGCTTCAGCGCCACCACGTGGTCGATCGCCGCCGCGCGTCGCAGCAGCTCCGGCGAGAGATCGCGGCCGATACGCCGGGGCACGTTGTAGAGCATGATCGGCAGGGCGCAGCTGTCGGAGACGGCCTGGATGTGCGCCAGGACCTCGGTGTCGTTGACCATGGCGTAGGCCGGGGCGGTCAGCATGACCCCGTCCAGCCCCTCATCCTCGGCGCCACGGGCCAGCGCGACCGCCTCGGCGGTGCGAATGGCGGAGACGCCACCGATGACCGGTATCCGTCCGGCCGCCACCTCTCTCGCCAGGGCGAAGAGACGGAAGCGTTCCCCGGCATCGAGGGCCCAGGACTCACCGGTGTGGCCGGCGATGACGAAGCCGTCGATCCCTTCGCTCAGGAGGAGCTCGAGGTTGGCCGTGAACCGGGATTCGTCGAGCTGACTATCGGCAGTAAAGGGCGTGATGACGGCGCAGAGGTTTCCGTGCCAACTGACGCTACTTCGGTCCACGCTTCACTCCGTGTTCGATTGTCGACAATCGATTGTCGGTCAGCCTATCATCGCCCCAGCGACGTGTCAACGCCGGTCCCACGCGGTGATACGGTGATGGGCATGGTGGCTGTCACCCGGTCACCCCGGAACCTGGTGGCCCTCGGAAAGGCATCGCCGGTGATGGATTTCGCGGCCGTCAAGCAACAGCCCTTGAGTCAGACGCTGCTCGTCACTCTGCGGGAGGCGATCATCTCCGGCCGTCTCAAGCCGGGCGAGCCGCTGGTGCAATCGCGCCTGGCCACGCAGTTCGGCGTCTCTCGCGCCCCGCTGCGCGAAGCCCTGCACCGGCTGGAGGAAGAGGGCTTCGTCAAGACCGTTCCCTACAAGGGCACCGCGGTGGCGCCGCTGACCCATCAGAACGTGGCCGAGATTCGCTCCCTGCGCACGATGCTGGAGGAGTTCGCCGGGCAGCTGATCATCGACCAACTCCCTCAGGACAAGCTGGAGGAGATCGAGGCCGTCTACCGATGCATGCGGGCGGCCGCGGACGACGGCAACGTCGACGCCGTCGACGCCGCGGATCTGGCGCTGCACGAGAAGATCTGCGAGCTCTCCGGGCACTCCCTGCTTGATCGAGGTCTGGAACCGCTACGCCAATCAGTTCCGCCGCGTCCTGACCTTCACCAACCGGGTCAACCACGATCTGCGCCTCATCGTCGCTCAGCACGAACCGCTGATGACGGCCTTTCGCCGGCGCGACCGCGAGGCCCTGCGCGATTTCTACGCCAACCACGGCACGGATTTGACCGCCTATCTTCCAGTCGGCTGGTCGGACGATGGCATCTTCGGCAACGGGAACCATGACCATGACGCGGCGCCCTCCGCGGAGGCGCTGACGGGGGCCCTGTCCTGACCCGATCGTCACCCTGAAACACGTGAGCCTGTCAGCGATCGCAACTGAACGCCACCGAGACCGCTTCCAGGCGGCGGTGCGACGTACCTTCAGAGCGGTCGAGGTGCGCAACTACCGGCTGTGGTTGTCCGGCCAGGGCATCTCTCTGGCGGGGACCTGGATGCAGACCGTGGCCCAGGGTCTGCTGGTGCTGCAGATCACCGGCTCCGGCACCGCCCTGGGCATCGTCACCGCCCTGCAGGCTCTGCCCGTGCTGCTGCTCGGACCGTGGGGCGGGGTCATCGCCGACCGGCTGCCCAAGCGCGCCGTCCTCTGCTTCACCCAGGCCAGCAGCGGCGTCCTGGGACTGCTGATGGGGCTGCTGGTGCTCACCGGGGCGATTCGCCTGGAAATGATCTACGTCCTGGCGATGGCCCTGGGGGTCTTGAAAGCGATCGACGTCCCCACCCGGCAGTCGTTCGTGATGGAGATCGTCGGGCCGGAGGTGCTGAGCAACGCCGTGACGTTGAACTCGGTCCAGGTCAACATGGCCCGGGTCATCGGCCCCACTATTGCCGCCGTCCTCATCGCCACGGTGGGGATGGCCTGGTGCTTTATTCTCGACGGCCTCTCCTACTTCGCCGTCCTGGTGGTGCTGCTGGCGATGCGGGTGGGAGACCTGCACCCCGCGCCCCGCGCCGGGCGGCAGCCGCGGACAGTTGCGCGACGGACTCCGCTACGTCCTGGACTCCCCGATTCTGAGCACCATCCTGCTGATGATGGCCCTCATCGGCACCTTCACCTATGAGTTCACGGTCAGCCTGCCGGTCTTCGCCCAAACCTCCTTCGGCGGCGGCGCGGCCGCCTACGCGGCCATGACCGCCGCCATGGGATTCGGCTCCGTCGCCGGCGGTCTGGCCACGGCCAGCCGGTCCATCCGCAGCCCGTCGCAGATCACCCTCACCGCGGCCTGGTTCGGCCTGGCCGTGCTGCTGACCGCCCTCGCCCCGACCCTGCCGCTGGCGATCGTGGCGCTGCTGGGGGTCGGCTTCTTTTCCATCCAATTCACGGCCCAGGCCAACGCCACCCTGCAGATGGTGAGCGAGCCCTCGATGCGCGGCCGGGTGATGGCGTTGTGGGCGATGGCCTTCCTCGGCTCGACCCCCATCGGCGGCCCCATCATCGGCGCCATCGCCGAGCACATCGGTCCCCGCTGGGCCCTCACCCTCGGTGGATTCACTGCTCTGGCCGCAGCCGCCATCGGCGCCACTCTCCTACGCAGGCGGATGGGGGCGACGCCCCTCATCCCCAGCCCTTCTCCCCTCGGAGCGGGGAGAAGGGAGTCCGGCTGGGAGCGACTGGTTCCAGCACCCCCCTCTCCCGGCTCCGACGGGAGAGGGGGAGGGGATGTGGGCAAACATGTGGAGTGCACCCCATTTTCCGGACCAGTGGCAAAGGGAGGTCGAGCACCGGGCGGTAGACTCGCCTGGACGCGGAGGACGACGATGCCACGGGGACGGACCCATAGTCGGGAGTTCAAGCTCGAGCTGATGCACCAGTTGGTCAGCGGGGTCAAACGCCCGGCCCAACTCTGTCGCGAGCACGGGCTGGCCAACAGCGTGCTGGATCGCTGGCGCCACGAGTATGCCGAGCGAGGCGAGGCGGCCTTCACCCCGCGGGAGGTGGAGGGGGAGGCCGCCTTGCAGCAGCGCATTGCCGAACTGGAGCGCTTCTGCGGCCAACTGGCCGTGGAGAACGACGCCCTAAAAAAGGGGCTCGCCAGCTTGGCCTCGCGGAGCGGCACGCGCTGATGGCCGAGTTGGTGGTGACCTGCTCCGACCCTGTCGGTACGACGCCTGGCGTGCGGCGCTGGGCCTCAGCCGTAGCTGGTGGTATGCGCGGCAGGCGCCCGCGCGGCCGGACGCCGAGGCGCTGGCGCTGCGCGAGGCCATCGAGGACATCGTGCTGGCGTACCCGGGCTACGGCTACCGGCGGGTGACGCACGAATTGCGCCGCCAAGGCCGGTTGTGTTAAAACTTTCGGGGCATGCATGAGCGAAGAGCGTTCCTTGTAATTTTCGCCATCGCAGCCGCGCTCGTCATTCCGGCTGCGCTCACGTTGCGGACGGTTGTTCATCCCGTCATTTTGCAAGCCACGTCGGATAATCCGACGCCGCTCGGATACACGTGGAGCCTGCTATTGTTCATCATCCCAATCGGCGCGCTCGGCTGGTGGTTTGCTTGTCGACCCGATTTGCAGTTTCCCAGAAAAGCGTTCTGGCGAACGCTCGCTGTGCTAACGCCACTGGGTTTCCTGCTCGACCTGCTCTTTGGCAACGCTTTCTTCGTTTTCCCGAATAAATCGGCCACTCTCGGTTGGGAAATACCCGCGTTTGGCGGAGCGATTCCGATCGAGGAATTCGTTTTCTATCTCGCCGGGTTCATGCTGGTGCTGCTGAGCTACATTTGGTGCGATGAATACTGGATGGCGGCGTACAACGTGCGCGATTACGCGGCGACGGCCGAAAACATACCGCGAATCGTTCGTTTTCATTTCGCGTCTGTGGTGCTCGGCATTTTGCTGATCGCCGCTGCGATTGTGTATCGAAAGTTTTTGTCAGGCGCGCCAGAAGGTTTCCCCTGGTATTTCATTTATCTCGTCTGCGCGTCGCTGATTCCATCGGCTGGCTTTTTTCACACTGCCCGGCCATTCATTAATTGGCGCGCATTCAGTTTCACGTTTTTCCTGCTGCTGCTGATCAGTTTGCTTTGGGAAGCGACGCTCGCGTTGCCTTACGGCTGGTGGGAATACCGGCCGCGCACCATGATGGGGCTTCACATTGGAGCATGGTCCGGCCTGCCGATTGAAGCAGTTTTTGTTTGGTTCGCTGTGACCTTCACCACCGTCATCACCTATGAAGTGATCAAAATCTGGAAAGCACTGGGAACGCGCGCGCTTGAAGCATTTTTCGGGATCCAGAAATGAGAGGCTGGCAGCAAGCTGCCTTTCCACGCAAAAAACATTGTAGCGCGGGCACATCGCATGCCCCTGGGCCAACTGAAGCGATTGCCCTACAGCTCAACCGTAAATCATTAGGTGAATCGATTCGGGAAGATGCTGGGCCACGTTTGTAGCAACGCTACCGCGGAGGAGCTTCACCATCGCCGGTCGTTGCGATGCACCGATGACGAGGAAATCCATGCCCATCGTTGCGGCAAGATCGACAATTGTCGTGGCGGCGTCCTGGCTTACGGCGTAAAGCGGAACCACGTTGATGCCGCGCTCGCTCCCGAGCTTGCGCATTGAGCACATGATAGCATTTGCCTCCGGGTCGTCCTCCCAGTTGGAGCGGCCAAGCCGTGTGCCGGCTGCCGTGTAATAAACAGCGACTTCTTTAACGTAGAGCACAAAGAGCGTGGCTTTGCGCAACTGGGCTTCGTCCAACGCAAAGCTAAGCACGGGTGTGATTCCGCGTGCAGCGACCATGATTTTTTGACCTTCCTCCAAATGCGGCCGCATGCTGGTCATCAGGTCAGGCGTGACCATCCGGGCGACTTCGCGCGTGACGGTGAGAGTGGTGAGGCCCTGGCGCTTCAATGTGTAAGCGCGCAATGCGAGCCCGCCGATCAAAATCGCGATCACAAATTGAAGCGCATCGACTTTCGTATGAGCCAGCGTCAGCTCGACGAAAGCCAGAATCACGAACGTGATGCCAAAGAGCACGCGGTCGTACCAGGTGAAATCTACGTTCCGATTGAATGTGCAGGAGCCGAGGTTCACCGTGATCGCGCCGACTACGCCAATCGCATATAGACCGGCAAGCGCGGAGAAGTTCGCGGCAAAAAGCAGCACAACGATGGGCAGACCAACAGCAATGACCAACGGCCACATGGGAACGCCGTGCCGGTTGAGCTGACGAAATTGCCGCGGCATCTCGCGATCGCGCGACATCATGTAAAGCAAACCGATCATTGCTACGATCGCCGTGTTAGCAGCGCTCAATAGCAGCAGGCAAAAAACAATTCCGACGGCCCAGCCAAAGATCTGTCCGATGGCGGGCGAAAACGTCGCGGTGGCAAATTGTTCCCCGACGAAGCGCAACATGTCTTCACTCCTCTGCCCCAGAACTGCGGCGATCGTGCCCTCATCACTTAAATGCAGGGTTTTCCCGAGGACGGAGGGCAGCGAAAGCATTGCCCATCCAAGGAACGCCGTGCCGAGGACAACTTCGATGGCCACGGGCAAAATTGCCTTCAACGACGCACGCGCGACCCTTGGGTGTTCCATCGTCGATCCCGGATCGAGCTTCATCACGCCGGTGAGATTCGCGATGGACTCCGCACCCGATAACGCCAGGATCACACCGACGAACTGCACCCAGACAGTGGTGAAACTCTGATGCCGTGGCTCGAGAAATCGCGTGGTCAAATGCGGCGCGCTGAGCGCGATCAGAAGGACCACTACCACTACCGTCGGCAGCGCCAGCGCTACAGCGAAACTCCCGGAATGTTTCGGTCCGAGACAGTTGATTAAGCCCATGACCAAAAGCACGCCGATCGTTGTGAGCGCGATATGGTCGCGCAGAAACTTGATCCAAACGATATCCTCAGCGCCTGAAGTGATGTAGCTCATTGCCGACCAGCCGCTGAGAGCGGCCGTTACTGTCAGATCGGCTACGAGCAACAGGGCCCCTACCACGGCCAGCAAACGTCCCTGTGAACGCGCGGATGAGTAAACACCCCCGCCATCGGGGAAGTGACGACAGATGACGATGTAATTGATGCCGACAAGCGCGGTCACGGCGCAGACTGCAAGAATGATAGGTAGCGATGAAAACCCGGCGGCGAGAAACGCGAGACCAATCACATACGCCTTGCTGGTTCCCCAATCGCCGTAGAGCAATGCGGCAGCGCGCTTCCAATCCAGATTGCGCGGTCGATGCACGCCCGCACTCGCGTCGAGAACAAGATCATCCACTAGCTGCGCCATCGGTATTGGCAGTGACTCTCGATTGTGCGCTCGCTCGCTGGCAAGCGCTTTCTCGGGCAATGCCTGTGAGTGGTTATCCAGTGAATCGGTAGCCGATTCCTGGCTGCGTCTGTATCAACGATGGTTTTGCTGGATCCGGCTCGATCTTTTGGCGCAGATGCGTGACGTAGACGCGCAAGTACTGCCGATGCTCCTCGGACTTCGGGCCCCAGATTTCGCGCAGGATGTGGCGATGCGTGAGAACGCGTCCTGGATGTTTCACGAATAAGCGGAGCAAAGCGTACTCGGTGGCGGACAATTTGATTTCACGGCCTGCGCGCGTGACCACATGCGCCGTGAGATCGACGATCAAATCGCCATTTCGAAATACAGACACCTCCTCGGCCGGCCGTGTCTTCCGTTGCGCGGCGCGAAGGCGTGCAAGCAATTCCGGGGTGCTAAATGGCTTGGTAATGTAATCGTCCGCGCCGGCATCCAGGGCCGCTACTTTTTCCTGCACATCATCACGCACCGTCAGCACGATGACCGGTACTTCGCTCCATTCCCGCAAGCGTTTTAGTACTTGCAGTCCATCAAGGTCCGGCAGCCCGAGATCGAGCAGGACCACGTCCGGTTTGCGCGTGGCGATTTCCATCAACCCCAGTTGCCCGGTCTCGGCTTCATGCACCTTGTAGTTCTCGCCCTCGAGAACAAGCCGCAGCAGCCGGCGGATCTGAACCTCGTCGTCAATGATTAGCGCGACGTGATTCATTTAGCGGATGACACACGCGCCGCTGCAACCTTAACGGCGGATACCTCCGCCTCGATAGTTTCTCTCGGCGACACGCCTGTCGCCACAGATTCCGCGCCAGGAAGTCGCATTGCTTCACTGATAGGCAAACGAATGGAAAACACCGCACCGCCGCCCTGGCGGTTCTGCGCAACGATCTCGCCGCCATTCGCCTCGACCAATTGTCGCGCAATCGACAGACCGAGGCCGATACCACCGGGACGAGTGCGCGGACCGCGATAGAACTTTTGGAATACTTTTGTTTCCTCTCCCGGTTCGAGACCGGCGCCGCGATCCGCCACAGAAATGACCAGCGTGGAATCATCGCGAGTGGCGCTCACTTGAATCGGCCGATCGCTTTTGCCATAACTCATCGCGTTGGAGAGCAACGCATTCAGCGCCTGCTGAATCAGGCCCGAGTCCACGGAAACTGCCGGTAGGTTCTTCGCGATGTTGATTTGCACGTCACCTTCTTTCAATCCAGAAGCGGCAACTGCTTCGTGCACGAGCTCGCCTGGATCGCACCACTCGCGGACCGGTTGGAGAAGACCGGACTCCAGGCGCGTGGCATCAAGCAAGTTGTTCACCGTGTGGGTAAGGCGCCGCGCTGCTTGTTGTAATTCAACGGAATCGGGGTGCGGTTGTTGCAATGCGGCGGTCATCGCGGCGAGTGGCGTCTTTAACTCATGCGACACGGAATCGAAAAGCACCTTTTGCAGTTTCTGCGATTCGCGCGCCACTTGAGCTTCGCGGCTCTCTTGCAACGCGCGTTCCTTGTTCATAAACACAGCAAGCTGCGCAGCGAACGCGTCCAGCAATTCGCGCTGCTCCAATGTAGGCAACGTCTTGAGCCGCACGCTTAGCACGCCCTCAGCACGATCGCCGGCAACCAGCGGAATGTGCAGGCACTCTGAATCAGGAAGCGTGTCTGTTGATTTTCCGGCGGCTTGCTTCTTTTGAAAGGCCCACATCGCGACGCTTTCGTCCTTTTTCGAGGGCACAAAGGTGCTGGCAGGATGTTGCGTCAGCCCATTTTCATCGCGCAACCAAACTGCCGCATCCGCCTGAAAGAAATCTCCGATCAACTGTAAAACTTTTGGGAGCGCTTGACTGAGATCGCCGCTGGCGGCCAGCGTGCGCGTCAGACGATACAAAGCGGTGGCGCGTTCTTCGCGGCGGCGTTCGGCTTGTTCGCGTTCGTGCAATTGGGTTGCCAGATGTCCGATGACAACGGCGATTACGAAGTACGCGCCGAACATCATGAAGTCTTCGAACTTGCTGATGTAAAAAGTGAAGCGTGGCGGAATGAACAGAAAGTTCCAAAGCAACGCGCTAAGCGCGGCGAGAAAAAACGTCGGCCAGCGACGCAAACGCATTCCGGCGAGTACGACTGCGAACAAATAGAAGAGCGCGATCGCCCAGTAGCCGATGTAGTTAAAGACCGATAATGAGAAGCCTGTAACGGCAGCGGCGATGCCGAGCGCGATTCCAAACTCCTGCCAGGGCGTGCGCGCCAGACGTTCTTCGAGCGATTCACGTCTCGGCTGCGCCGCCTTCTTCGGACGGAATCATGTGAATATCGATGTTGCCGCTATTGCGCATGAGCCAGCGCAACAGATCAGGCTTGAGAAAACTGAACCACGGCGTCCCCAGCGGTTTCCCCATTATGATTTGCGAAACATTGTTTTGTCGGGCGACACGCAGCAGCGCTTCAGCAACATCCCTGCCCGGCGTCGTAATCACTTCCGCTCCGAGCTGGCGCGCCAGCGCGATATATCGAGTCAGCCGCGTCTGTTCGTCTTGCGAAAGTGGCCGCGGCCCTTCGATGTTCGCCACAATCCATGACGCCTCCATCGATGAGGCCAACCGACGTGTGTAACGAATCAATCGCTCCGAGTACGGACTGGCGCTGACCGCGACCAGCAATCGGTCGGCGCTTTTCCACGGGCCCGGTATTCTTTGCTCCGCCATGATCTCGCGCAGATCGCGGTCCACGTGCTCGGCCACAACGCGCAGCGCCATTTCGCGCAAAGCCGTAAGGTTGCTCTCCCGGAAAAAATTCTTTGCCGCCCATTCTGCGCGTTCGCCGAGATAAACTTTTCCCTCAGCCAACCGTGACAACAGTTGGTCCGGCGTCAGATCGAGAAGAACGATTTCGTCGGCGAGATCGAGAACCGAATCGGGAACAGTTTCACTGACCGGCGCGCCTGTGATTTGACGAACCGTGTCGCTGCGACTGCCGACGTGCTGAACGTTAAGCGTGGTATAAACATTGATTCCGGCATCGAGCAGCTCGAGCACGTCCTGATAACGTTTCGGATGACGCGAGCCGGGCGCGTTGGTGTGCGCCAGCTCATCAACAACTGCGAGTTCAGGATGCCAGGTGAGGATGGCGTCGAGATCCATTTCCTCGAGCTTTGTTCCGCGATATTCGATCTGCGCTCGCGGCATGATCGGCATTCCTTCCAGCAACGCTTCGGTTTCCTTGCGTCCGTGCGTTTCCACAATTCCGACCACGACCTCGCATCCTTCCGCCTGTTTTTGCCGCGCGGCTTGCAACATGGCGTAGGTCTTGCCGACACCGGGCGACATCCCGAAGAAAATCTTGAGTTTGCCGCGAGTGGACTCCATCTCCTTGCGCTTCATGCGCGCGAGAAGTGCGTCCGGATCAGGACGTTCCGAATCGCTCATGCGACGTTAGTTTACGACATCTCACCGTTTTGAAAACGTGAACGCGTAACCAAAACTCGGCGACAACCTGGCTCAAGGTCAGAACGTGAGAATGCAATCTACGCCGACAGTAAACTGATCGACGTCACTCTGACTGATTGAATGGATGCGTGCCATTTAACGCGCGATCGTAGCGCAGTTCCGGACGGATGTTGAGACCGGAAATCGGCTTGGGCATCGGTGGCTTGATGTTCACACCGGCCGTGATTGCGCCGTAGGTAGTATGCCCGCCACCGACCGTGCGCGGATCAATGGTCGGTTCGCCCTCCAAGGCGCGCATCGGGTCATGGGTGTTGGCAAACGAGATCACGTAAAAGCCCTGTTGATCGCTGAAGACTTCGCCGCGGATTCCGGCAGTTAACCAACTGTTGATGGCATAGGTAAAATATTGCGCAATGCCGTAGGCGTCAGCATTCGGCGCCGTCGTCGCGCGCATAGTTGAGATCGGTGATGGATGTAAGCTTGTCGGTGATCTTCCATGTGGTGGTGATGCAGTTGAGGTAACGCTGATCGTGATTGTCGTTCGGCGTCTCAGGACCGATGGAAGTGGTCGCAAGAATCGTCAGTTTGCCATCCAAAAGGTTGAGTCCGACGCCGCCGTGAAAAGCGACGCTATCGTTGTTATCGTCGATGCTGGTGTTAACGCCCCGCGTAATTCCGGAGTAAAGATCGAGCCATTTGGTCGCATGAAAGATCGCCAGGCCGCCGGTGTGGTTAAACGGAATTCCAACATTAAAAATGTAGGTATGCGAATAGAAGAAATTTGTGCGCGGATCGATCGTTTCTGCTCCTTCCAGGGTGACGAATTTGCCAAGCTTCAAGTCGAGACCACCCTCGCTGATAATGGGAAAGTGAAGGCTGAGATATCCTTCGACCAGGTCCGGTTGGACGATCGAGGTGCCCGCCGTGTTGCTGAATAGACCAAGCGAATGGATGAAGCGCGCGTCGCTGCCGTACATGAATTGCAACTTGAAACCCCAATCGAACTGACCAGGCTGCGGCGCCAGCGCACGCTCGAAATTGATTACGAGTTGGTTCAGCAACGGTTCGTTCACTCGATCGTCAAAGAACCGTCCAAAGTTCTGGTTATCTGCCGGGCTGGCAGGATTAAAGGTGACCCCACTGTCGATCCAACCGGAAATTTTAAAGCGCGGTTCCGGTGCTTTTGTCTCCTCCTGTGCAGGTTCGCCGGCGACCGCAACCGCCGCGATCCAAAGAAAAGGCGAAATGCCAAGCGATTGAACGATTGCTTTCACGAGCCGCGTGTAGATGTGGGCCGCGGATTATCGATGAACCACGTCCAGAACGGTAAGAGCGATTGTCGAGTTTGCCGAAGGAAGATGCGGCGCAATTTTAGAAGCAAATTGCGGCGGGACAGTGGAGTCGATGCGACTGTCTTCCTGGTGATGTAAACGGGAACGAAGACGAACACGTACGTTTTCGTCGTTTCGCCCGTTGGACTCGGTTGAATGCGCGCGGAGTCATTCACCGCGGAAGAAATCTCTAACGAAGGTTTCATGGCTGCGTGGGACTGGCATCGAGCGCGAGGTTCAATTGCAGAACATTGACTCCGGGATCACCGAAGACGCCGAGATCACGCCCATCGGTGTTTTGCTGGACGAGCTCGCGGACTTTGTCTTCGCTCAATGCCCCGAGCTTTAGCAATGCGCGGAACTTGGAGCTCGGCATTACGCAAGCTGATCTCTGGATCGAGTCCGCTCCCCGACGCGGTAACTGCATCCGCAGGCACAGGCTCGGTTTCCGCTCAGGCCATTTTCCGCGCGATAAGCTGCGATGCGTTCTTTGATCGCATCGTCCAGTTTTTGTGAAGTCGGCCCCAAATTGCTGCCGCCGGAACTTGTGGCGTCGTAACCGTTGCCCGCGGCAGAAGGTCGCGGATGAAAATATTTCGGATCAGAGAACGCCTGGCCTAACAATTTCGAGCCGCGAACGCTCCCGTCCACACCGGTAATCAAACTGCCGTTCGCCTGGTCGCGAAACAACAGCTGCGAAATTCCGAACACGATGAGCGGATAAAGACCGCAGCAGACTACTGCCAGGACGAGCGTCGATACGACTGCACCGCGAATATGGGAGAAGAATTGTTTCATTTGTTAGGCCAGGTGAAGCGCGGTGATGATCAGATCGATCAGCTTGATCCCGATAAATGGAACGATGAGACCGCCGAAGCCGTAGATCAGCAGGTTGCGTTGCAAGATGGCGAGCGCGCCCATCGGTTTGTAAGCCACGCCGCGCAGCGCCAGCGGAATAAGCGCGATGATGATGAGCGCGTTGAAAATGACGGCGCTCAGGATCGCGCTGGTGGAGGTGCTCAAGTGCATGATGTTGAGCGGCGCAATCTCGGGAAACGTGGTCATCAGCATCGCCGGGACGATTGCAAAGTATTTCGCGACGTCGTTCGCGATGCTGAAGGTGGTGAGTGAACCGCGCGTGATCAGCATCTGTTTTCCGATCTCGACGATGTCGAGCAGCTTCGTTGGATTGGAATCCAGATCGACCATGTTGCCGGCTTCACGCGCGGCTTGCGTCCCGGTGTTCATGGCAACACCCACGTCGGCCTGCGCAAGCGCCGGTGCGTCGTTCGTGCCGTCGCCCGTCATGGCAACCAGGTGACCCTCGAATTGCTCCTGACGGATCCGTTTTAGTTTTTGTTCCGGCGTCGCTTGCGCCATGAAATCGTCGACGCCTGCTTCAGCTGCAATCGCCGCGGCTGTCAGCGGATTGTCGCCGGTGATCATCACGGTTTTGATTCCCATTTTGCGCAACTGCGCGAAGCGTTCCTTGATTCCGCCTTTGACCACGTCCTTGAGCTCAATCGTGCCGAGCGTCAGCATGTCGGACGCGACGACGAGCGGCGTTCCGCCGCGATGCGAAATCTCATCCACTGTTTTCGTGACCGGCTGCGGAAATATCCCGCCCGCCGATTCGATAAACCCGCGGACCGCGTCGGCCGCGCCTTTGCGAATGCGCATTTTCGGTTCCGCGCCGTTGGCGTGAAGATCCACACCGCTCATCCGCGTTTGCGCTGTGAAAGGCACAAAGGTGGCCTCCAGTTCGTGCATCTCACGCGCGCGCAATCCGAATTTCTCTTTCGCCAGCACGACGATCGAGCGTCCTTCCGGCGTTTCATCGGCCAGCGAGCTCAACTGCGCTGAAGCCGCGAGATCATCTGGCGAAACGCCTGGCGCGGGATGAAATCCGACGGCCATGCGATTGCCGAGAGTGATCGTGCCCGTTTTGTCGAGTAACAAAACGTCCACGTCTCCCGCTGCTTCGACGGCACGTCCGCTCATTGCGAGCACATTGCGTTGAAGCACGCGATCCATTCCAGCGATACCAATGGCGCTAAGCAAACCGCCGATCGTTGTGGGAATGAGACAGACCAGCAGCGCGATCAGCACCGGAACCGAAAAGTTCGTCGCCGAATAAATTCCGAATGGCTTCAGCGTTACGCAGACCAGAAGGAAGATGAACGTCAACGCGGCAAGCAGGATGGTAAGCGCAATCTCGTTAGGCGTTTTCTGACGGCGCGCGCCCTCGACTAGCGCGATCATCTTGTCCAGAAAACCTGAGCCCTTATCCGCAGTCACGCGCACAACGATGCGATCGCTCAGCACCCGCGTGCCGCCGGTCACCGCGCTGCGGTCGCCGCCGCTCTCGCGAATCACGGGCGCGGATTCGCCGGTAATCGCCGCCTCATCTACGCTGGCGATTCCCTCGACGACGTCGCCGTCCGCCGGAATGATGTCGCCCGCTTCGCACACGACGAGATCGCCTTTCTGCAACGCCGGCGCGGGGACTTTCTCTTCGCGTCCATTCCGCAGGCGACGCGCGATCGTATCCTTGCGCGCCCGCCGCAGGCTGGCGGCTTGCGCTTTGCCGCGGCCTTCCGCCACCGCTTCAGCAAAATTGGCAAAGAGCACCGTGAACCAGAGCCAGATCGCCAGTTGCGTCACGAACCCGCGCAGTCCCGATTCCGCCGTGAAAATTCCGACGGTCGTTAGGGCAGCGCCGACCATGGTCACGAACATGACCGGGTTCTTCACCATCAGCCGCGGGTTCAGTTTTTTGAACGCGTCGCCAGATAGCCGGACCAACAATGTTCCAGTCGAAAAGCGATGCAGGTTTTTGCGTCATAACGAGTGGCTCGCGAGAAATATTGCGATGTCATTAACACCTGGCTTCAGCCAGGTGTGTCAGGACACCTAACGAGCGTCAAAGCTGTTTCAACAGCTTGCACCCAATCGCTAGGAAACCGTTGAAACGGTTTCGACGTATCGTGTGGCGCGGAACACCCGACTGAAGTCGGGTGTTAATGAGATGTGACGGAATAGAGCCATGCGTTGAATGATCATTTCTAGAAAAGTTTTCCGCCCTGCATGAGGAAGTGCTCGACGATCGGCCCCAGAGTCAGCGCGGGGAGAAAATTGAGCGCACCGATCAAGAGCACGGTTCCGAGAAGCAGAATTAGAAACGTCCCGCCTGAGACTGGGAACGTGCCGACGCTTGGCGGCGCGACTTTCTTTTGCACCAGCGAGCCCGCCAGCGCCATGATCGGCACGATCATGAGGAATCGGCCGAATAACATGTCGAAGCCGAGCGTTGTGTTATAAGGCGGTGTATTGCCCGAGAGACCTGCGAATGCGCTGCCATTGTTACCTGCACCGGAGCTGAACGCGTAGAGAATTTCGCTCAGTCCGTGCGGACCATTGTTATTCAGTCCGGCCAAGCCCCATTTAGCGACTACGGCCCAGGCGGCAAAACCGAGAATGGAAATGGCGAGGATGAGCAATGAGAGCATCGCCATCTTTACGTCGTAGGCTTCGATTTTTTTGCCGAGGTATTCCGGCGTACGACCGACCATCAGACCGGCGATAAAGACCGCGAGCACAACGAAAACCAGCATCCCGTAAAGCCCGGCGCCAACGCCGCCGAAGATGACTTCGCCGAGTTGAATATTGAACAACGGCACGAAGCCGCCGAGCGCGGTGAACGAATCGTGCATCGAATTGACGGCACCGCAGGAGGCATCGGTTGTGACCGTGGCGAACAGCGCCGAATTGAAGATCCCGAACCGGACTTCCTTTCCCTCCATGTTGCCGCCGGCAACACCGAGACTCTGGTGGATCGGATTACCATTCGCCTCCGCCCACCAGCACAACAGCACTCCGCCAACAAAAAGGATCAACATTGCCGCCCAGACGGTCCAGCCGTGTTTCTGATTCTTAACCATCCGGCCGAGGTAGTAAGTCAGCCCGCTGCCGATAGAAAAGATCGACAACATCTGAATAAAATTCGAAAGCGGCGTTGGATTCTCGAACGGATGCGCTGCGTTTGCGTTGACATATCCGCCGCCGTTCGTGCCAAGCATCTTGATGGCCACCTGTGACGCCATCGGGCCTTGCACGATGTTCTGATCAGTCACCGTTTGCTCTTCTGTGACCGCCTTGCCGTCTGGTCCTTTGATCGTCTCGCCTTTGTCATTCTTCTTCTCCACCTGGATCTTCATCGGCTCGACCAGCGTGGCCTTGGTGTAAGGCTTGAAATTTTGAATCATTCCCTGCGACACCAGGAAGACTGCGAACACCAGACAGATCGGCAGCAGCAGGTAGTAAGTGACCCGAACCAGGTCGACCCAGAAATTGCCGAGTGTTGTTGCCGAATGCCGCGCAATTGCCCTAACGAGCGCAGCCGCGATAGCGATCCCGGTGGCGGCCGAGACGAAATTGTGAAACGCCAGCCCGACCATCTGCGAGAAGTACGACATCGTCGATTCGCCGGCGTAGTTCTGCCAGTTGGTGTTGGTGGTAAAACTGGTTGCGGTGTTAAACGAAAGATCGGGACTGATTCCTGCTAGTTTTTGCGGATTCAGAGGCAGAAAATATTGCAAACGCAGGATCGCGTAGGTGAACAAGCAGCCCACCAGACTGAAAAGCAGCATCGCCAGTGTGTACTGCTTCCAGTCGTGCTCTTTGCGAGGGTCAACACCCATGGCGCGATAGGTGAACCGCTCGACTGGAGCCAGCACCGGATCGAGCCACGTTCTGCCATTCGGGTCGAGAACGTGCATCAAATAGAGGCCCATCGGCTTTGTCACCAGGGCGAGCGCGATCAGATAAATCGCGAATTGAATCCAACCAGAGGTTTCCATTGGGACGTTAGAATTTTTCAGGCCGGATCATGGCCATGAGCAGATACACGAAAAGCAGCAGCGCTATGACGCTAACAATGACCGTTTCCATTTATCCTCCTACAGTTTCTCGCAAAGCAGCGTGTACAGACCGCCCGACACGAAAAATGCGATGATTACTCCTATGAAGATCAAGTCACTCATACGCATAAGTATCAGCGCGACCTGATGAGACGGTTAATTAAACCGTGTGCGAAATGCGTTAAAAAATCGTTAACGCGCGGCGACGAATATCACTTCCGCGCCTCGAGATGGGCGAGCACTTCGATCTCCGCCGTTT
>CAVVPT010000011.1:0-402953 GCA_963750125.1 uncultured Chloroflexia bacterium
TGAAACGGGCGGACGAGGCCCTGTGCACAAGACGGCGGTCGCAACCGGGTCGCCGTGTCGGACCGCGACGAGGCGGCGGTGTCGGCCTAGGGCGCCTAGCGCAGCGAGCCGAGCGTCTGCTCGAGCCCGCTGGTGATGTCGATCCGCGACTCCCAGCCGAAGGTCTCGCGGGCGCGGCCGGCGTCCAGGGCGCTGCGCCTGACCTCGCCCTTCCGCTCGGGCTGGAAGTCGGGCTCGAAGCCGTTCGCCGCGTGCGGGGCCAGGGCCTCCACGAGGTCCAGCACCGTGACCTCCACGCCCCGGCCGATGTTGTACGAGCCGACGGCGTCCGAAGCGGCCGCCAGGAGGTTGGCCTGGACGATGTCGTCCACGTGCACGTAGTCGCGGGTCTGGAGGCCGTCGCCGAAGACCACCGGCCGGCCGCCGTCCATGGCCCGTCCGCAGAAGATCGCGATCACTCCGGCCTCGCCCAGCGGGTCCTGGCGCGGGCCGTAGACGTTGCCGAAGCGGAGCGCCACCGTGGACAGGCCGTGCAGGCGGTTGAACAGGGCGCAGTAGTTCTCAGCGCAGAACTTGGACAGGCCGTAGGGGGCCTCGGGCGCGACGGGGTGGTCCTCGGTGGCGGGGATGGTGATCGCGTCGCCGTAGATCGCTCCGCCGGTGGAGGCGAACACCACGCGGCCGACGTCGTGGGCGTGAGCGGCGCTCAGCACGTTCACCGTGCCGCCCACGTTCACCGCGGAGTCGAACGCCGGGTCGGCCACGGACTTGCGCACGTCCACCTGCGCGCCCAGATGGAAGATCGCCTCGGGACGGGCACGGGCCACGAGGCCGTCCACCGCCTCGGCGTCGCGCAGGTCCACCTCGGCCAGCTCCGCGCCGTTCGAGATCGCCCCGTCGAGGTTCTGCCGGCGGCCGGTCGAGATGTTGTCGAGCACGGTCACCTCGTCCCCGCGCCCGACAAGGGCGTCCACGAGGGTCGATCCGATGAAGCCGGCGCCGCCGGTGACTAGTGCTCTCATGAGTCGCAGGATGGTAGGCGGTTCGGCCCTCGGAACCGCCCACCGTGAGGATTTGCATGACAAGCTGCCCCGGACCCGACGAGGAGCGAGGCATGCGCGACCTGCTGGATGCCGCGGCCAGGCACGCGGCGACCTATCTCGAGTCCCTGCCCGAGCGGCCGGTGGAGGCGGGCCTCGACTCGGCTGCCGCGGCCGAGGCGATTCACGCGACCCTCCCCGCGGAGCCGCTCGATCCGCGGCAGGTGCTGGACGAACTCGTGGCGGACGCCGATCCGGGGATCACGGCCATGGGATCCCCCCGCTACTTCGGGTTCGTGATCGGGGGTGCGCTGCCCGCGGCCATAGCCGCCGACTGGATGGTCACCGCCTGGGACCAGAACGGCGGCCTGGCGAGCCCGACGCCCGCCGTGGCCGCGATCGAGGAGATCACCGGCGCCTGGCTGCTCGACCTGCTGGGGCTGCCCGCGCACGCGTCGTTCGCGCTGGTCACCGGCTGCCAGATGGCTCACGTGACCTGCCTCGCCGCCGCCCGCCACCGGGTGCTGGCCGATGCGGGCTGGGACGTGGAGCGCGATGGCCTCATCGGCGCCCCTCCGGTGCGCGTCCTGCTCGGGGAGGAGCGCCACGTGACCGTGGACCGGGCCCTGCGGCTGCTCGGATTCGGCACCGCCTGCGTGGAGCCGGTGGCCGTGGACGGCGACGGCGCGATGGTCCCGGACGCGCTGGCGGAGCGCCTGGGCACGGGGGGCGGCCCGGCGGTGGTGTGCGCACAGGCCGGCAATGTGAACACCGGCGCGGTGGATCCGCTCGACGCCGTGTGCGACATCGCGAAGGAGGCCGGGGCCTGGGTGCACGTGGACGGGGCCTTCGGCCTCTGGGCCAACGCCAGCCCGCGCCACAGGCCGCTCCTCCGTGGCTGCGAGCGCGCCGACTCCTGGGCCACCGACGGCCACAAGTGGCTGAACGTGCCCTACGACTGCGGCATCGCCGTGGTGGCCGATCGCGCGGCGCACTGCGGTGCCATGTCCGTGCAGGCCAGCTACCTGGCGCAGGGCGGGCCCCTGCGCGAGCCGATGGACTGGACGCCCGAGTTCTCGCGCCGGGCGCGGTCGCTGCCGGTGTACGCCGCGCTGCGCTCGCTCGGGCGCAGCGGCGTGGCCGAGCTGGTGGAGCGGCTGTGTGCCTGCGCCGATCGCTTCGCCGAGCGCTTCGCGCGCGAGGAGGGCGTGGAGGTGCTCGCGCACGGGCTCAACCAGGTGCTGGTGCGGCCGGAGGGCGATGCCGAGGCCGTGGACCGGCTCGTGCGGGCGATCCAGCAGGACGGGACCTGCTGGGTGAGCGCCACCACCTGGCGCGGGGTGCGATGCATCCGCATCTCGGTGTGCAACTGGCAAACCCGCTTCGAGGACGTGGACCGCTCGCTCGCGGCGATGCTCCGGGAGATGGCGAGGGCCGCTGGTAGCGTCGCCCGCTGATGCGCGGCCTGTTCGTCACCTTCGAGGGAATCGACCGCTCGGGCAAGACGACCCAGGCGCGGCTTCTGTGCGAGCAGCTCGGCGACGAGGCGCTCGGGGTGCGGGAGCCCGGCGGAACCGCGGTCGGGGAGCGGGTGCGCGACCTGTTGAAGGACCCGGCCGTGGAGCTGGGCGCCGAGGCCGAGGCGCTCCTGTTCGCGGCCGCCCGCGCCGAGCTGGTGGCCGGCGTGATCCGCCCCGCGCTCGAGGAGGGCCGGGTGGTGGTGTCGGACCGCTTTCTCGACTCGTCGCTCGCCTACCAGGGCGGTGCCCGCGGGCTCGGCGTGGACGAGGTGGAGCGGCTGAACCGCATGGCCACCGGCGGCCTGGCACCGGACATCACCTTCCTGCTCGACCTCGACCCGGGCGAGGCGGCCGCGCGCGCCGGCGAGAGCGACCGCTTCGAGGACGAGGGGGTGGCCCTCCAGCGCACCGTCCGCGACACCTACGAGCGCCTGGTGGCCGCCGAGCCCGGCCGCTGGCGCCGCATCGACGCCGCCCGCCCGCCGGAGCAGGTGCACGCGGACGTGCTGGCCGAGGTGGAGGCTGCGCGCGTGGTGAAGGCATGAGCGTCGCCGGGCTCGCCGCCGGAACGGAGGACCACCCGCAGGCCCGCATGGTGCTGGCCGCCGAGCTTGAGCGCGATCCCTCGCACGCCTACCTCTTCCACGGCCCGGCGGGCACGGGCAAGAGCACGGCGGCGCGTGCCTTCGCCGCGGCGCTCCTGGCCGAGGGCTCGGACGACCCGGAGTCGGTGCGGCGGCGGGTGGCGAACGGGACCCACCCCGACCTCACCTGGGTCCGGCCGACGGGCGCGCACGTGATGCGCGTGGAGGACGTGGAGGGGCCGGTGGTGAGCGCGGCCACCCGCACCCCGTTCGAGTCCAAGCGCCGCGTCTTCGTGCTCGAGCGCGTGGACACGATGAACGACGAGGTGGCCAACCGGCTGCTGAAGACGCTGGAGGAGCCCGCCCACTTCGTGCACGTGATCCTCCTCACCGAGGCGCTCGGGCGGGTGCTCGACACCGTGATCTCTCGCTGCCAGCTGGTGCGCTTCGACCCCCTCCCGGCCGCGCGGATCGCCGCGGCGCTGGAGGCGGAGGGCGTGCCCGCGGAGACGGCGCTGGCCTGTGCCGGGCTCTCGCTCGGCAACGCCACGCGCGCCCGCTACCTCGCGTCCGAGGAGGGCCGCGAGCTGCGCGCCGAGGTGGGCCGGTTCGTGGCCGCGGCGCTGAGCGAGGAGATGGCGCTGGAGCCGTGGCGGCCGCTGCTGGAACGGGCCGAGCGAGCCCGCACGGAGGCGGAGCAGCAGGCCTCGGGCGAGCGCGAGCAGCGGCTGGAGCTCGAGCCGAAGGGCCGCGAGCGGCGCGCGATGGAGCGGGAGATGGAGGAGGCGGGCAAGCGCGAGGGGCGCCGCGCCCGCACGCGCGTGCTCGACCTGGCGCTGACCCTCACCGAGCTCTCGTTCCGCGACCTGGTGTGCGTGGCCGAGGGCGCCCCGGAGGCGGTCCTGGCCGTGGACTCGCCGCCCGACCTGGTGGGCGACGCCCGCTCCCGCGACTCCCGGCGCCTGCGCGAGGCGGCCGAGCGCTGCGAGGAGACGCGACAGTCGCTCGAGCTGAACGTGACCGAGGAGCTGGCGCTGTCGGTCCTGGGGTTCCGGCTGGCGGAGCTCGCCGGCGAAGCGAGTTAGCTGGGCCCGAACCGCGAGTAGAGCTCCGGGAGGAGCACCGCGAGGTTCGCGTACTCCTCGGCGCAGTGGAGGGCCAGCGCGCTGGGAGCCTCGGCCGGCATGGTGAGGCGGCGGACGAGGCGGTTGTTCAGCGCGTGCGCGGCCGGCCCCGCCACCGGTCCCGGGAGGTAGGGGCGGATCGCGGCACCCAGCCAGAACCGGCTTCGGAGCACCACCCCGTCGGGCTCGCGCAGGAAGGCGTGGATCATCGGGGTGTGCTGCACGCGCCGGCGGTCATCCCCGGCGTGCCCGCACACGATCGTGGCCACGGCCGGGTCGTCGAGGGCGTCGGTGGACAGCCCCATCTCGCTGGGCGCCCTGAACGCGATCCGGGCGTGGAAGCGCTCCGAGCCCACGTCCTCCACGGGATGGTGCACGGCGCCCCAGTGGGCCTTGGCCCCGCGCACCGGCGGCTCCTCCAGCGAGTTGTCGTGATGCGCGATCGGGTGCCAGATCCGGTAGCGAACCGGGTCGCGGGGATGCCAGTCGAACCACCAGTCGACCATCGGCCCGGTCACCCCGGGCATGGGGGTGCGCACGGCCACGTAGCCCACGCGGTCGGGCAGGGTGCACCAGCCGTTCTCCGCGGGCAGGGGCGCCGGATCGAGCAGGCGGTCGAGCGCGGACCGGGGCAGGGCGTCGCTCGGGTCGATCGGCCCTCGACCGAGCGCGTCCAGCACGTCCCGCGACGGTTGCTCGAGCGGGCGCGAGAGGTACGCGCTCAGGTCCTCGCTCACGGGCGTCCCATCCAGGGGTGGAAGACGCCCTCCGGGTCGTACCTCGCCCGCAGCTCGTCGAGCCGGGCCATGTGCGCCTCGCTCACGAAGCGGGCTGGACGCCGCCCGAGGTTCTCGTCGGCCAGCTGAATGCCCGTTGCGACGCCCTCCATCTCGCGCATCCTGTCGGTGGCCCACGCCACGCAGGCCTCGTCCTCCGCGGGGTCCTGCCACACGCCGTAGAGCGCGATGTAGGTCTCGTCCTCCACGCTGTAGGCCATGTCGGTGCGCGGCGGGCTCTGACCCCAGTTCATCCAGAGCATGTGCGACGGGGCGCCGGGCAGCGTGTCGGCGATCCGGTGCAGGCCGGGGAGCAGATCGTCGATCGGAGCGTGGGTCCACATGTTGTCCGCGGAGTAGCGGTGCTCGTCGGGGTACGCGGCGTGCACGCCCGCGTAGAGGTCCTCCATCCGCACGGGCACGTTCGGCGCGGCCACCTTGGCCCGGTCGAGGGCGGGGCAGGTCTCCAGCAGCGCGAGCGCGTCGCGGGCCTCGTCGTCGCTGTCGGCGAGCACCGGTCCGGTCACGGCGATCTCCACCTCTCCCTCCGCGTCGCGATGGATGAAGAGCATCATCTCCATCGTGCGGGGCACCCGCGGGCCGATCTCGTGGGCCCAGCGGAACACCTCGTCGAGCACGTCGGGCGGGTAGAGGAAGACGCCGTTGGCCATCACCCGCGGCCTCGGGTGAACCCGTACGTGGAAGCGCGTGACCACGCCGAAGAAGCCGGGGCCGGAGCCGCGCGCGGCCCACAGCAGGTCCGCGTGGTGCTCCGGATCGGCGTGCACGAGCTCGCCGTCCGCGGTCACCACGTCCAGCGCCTCCACGCTCTCGCACGCGGGACCGTGAACGCGGCCGTTCCAGCCGAACCCGCCCTGGAGCAGGTAGCCGCCCAGCCCCACGCCCGGGCAATGCCCCGCCGGGAAGAAGAGGTCGTGCTCGGCCAGCGTGGCCGCGAGGTCGTTCCCGAGGCAGCCGGGCTGGAGGGCGGCCGTCATCGCCTGCGCGTCCACGCTCACCTCGGTCAGGCGGGAGAGGTCGAGCAGCAGGCCCCCGTCGCGCAGGTGGTTGCCGGCCCAGCTGTGCCCTCCGGAGCGAACGGCGATCCTCAGGCCCTCGTCGCGGGCGAGGCGCACCGCGCTCACCGCGTCCGACTCGTTCTCGGCCTGGACGATGACGTCGGGGAAGCGGTTCGGCGTGCGGGCGTTCCACACGGCGCCCCGGCGCGCCTCCTCGTAGCCCGGCTCGCCCCGTCGAAGGATTGGCCCCTCCAGGGTCTAGAGCGTGGGCTTGGCCACGAGCTCGTAGAAGAAGACCGCCATCATCGCCGTGGTGGCGCCCCACAGCAGCACCCAGCCCAGGCGTTCCTGCGGCTTCATCTGCGGCCGGGCCAGCCCGAAGATCACCACGAGCTCGAACACCACGCAGGCGAGCACGAACGGCACCAGGCCCCAGAGGCCGGTGATGGCCATGACGATGTAGAGCGGCACCTGGGTGCCGGCCGCCGCGCCGCCCGCCGACAGCACGAGCACGAAGTACTCGTTGTAGGTGTCCCTGTAGATCGGGACACGCGGATCGAGCGCCTCACGGAATCGGTTCGCGAATGCCTGGTTGGCCACGGCGGGAATCATTCCATTCCCGGCCGCCGGGAGCTCCAAGACCCCCGCCGCACCGCGGCAGGACACCACCCGGCCGGGCCCCACCCCGCACTCCACCCGCAGCACCTCGCCGTCAGGGTCGAGGAACACGAGGTCGAGGGCGAAGCGCATCCCGAAGGTGTGCACCGAGTGGCAGCGCGGGATCAGAAGCCCGGCGTCCGCCGGCATCCGGGCCAGCAGCGCGAGGCCGAGCAGGCGAGCCCGGGGCGACCGGGCCACGTGCATCCGCAGGCCGCCGAGATGCACCGATTCGAGGCGCTCGAGCCGCCGGGACGTCACGGGGAGCGAAGCGCCGGCGGGGCCGGACTCGTCCCCTCGCCAAGCCGCAGGTCGGACTCGAACCGACGACCCCCACTTTACGAGAGTGGTGCTCTACCAGCTGAGCTACTGCGGCGCGCGGGCTGAGGATAGCCCGGTCCGCGGTACCTCGACCCGCTAGCCGGAGATCCGGCGCCCGGCGAGGAAGGTGTGCATGTAGAAGGGGTCGTTGATGCTCGTGGACTTGATCACGTCGCCGGTGTGAGGGGCGTGGAGGAACATCCCGTTCCCCTCGAAGATCCCGGCGTGATTCGCGACGCCGCTCATGTCGGTGGAGAAGAAGAAGGTCGCCACGGCGGAGGTCGGCCAGCGCCGCAACCGGGGCGTAGGGTGGCGCACCAATTCAGCAAGCCCGACTGGCGGAGCCGTCCCGCCAAAGGAGCGTCAATGTCATCGTCGTTCGGTCCTCGTACTTGGCTGCTGGCACTCGCGTGCGCGCTGCTCGGCCTTCTCCTGGCCGCTCCGATCGCGCCCGCGCGGGAACGGCTCGACTTCACCCCGTGCGGCACCACGCCCGACGCCGCAACCACCGAGTGCGCCACGGCCGACCTGCCGCTCGACTACGACCATCCGCATGGACGCCAGGTCCACGTGAAGGTGGCGCGGGTGCCCGCGGCCGACCACGCCAACCGCCTCGGCTCGCTCTTCTTCAACTTCGGCGGTCCGGGCGGCACGGCGGTGGACTACCTCCAGGAGGTCGGAGCCACCGGCTACTGGAGCGCCCTCAACGAGCGCTTCGACATCGTGGGCTTCGATCCGCGCGGCGTGGGACAGAGCACGCCATCGATCGACTGCAACGTGGACCAGGAGAAGCGCGGCGTGTACTCGCAGCCCTTCACCACGCCGTTCAACCTCGACGTGGACGCGCTGCTGCGCAAGGACCGGTCCTACATCCACGCCTGCCTGAAGAAGAACGGGAACATCCTCTCCCACGTCTCGACCGCCAACGTGGCCCGCGACATGGACGCGATCCGGGGCAGCTTCGGCGAGCGCAAGCTCAACTACTTCGGCTACTCCTACGGCACCCTCCTCGGCGCCACGTACGCGAGCATGTTCCCGAGCCACTACCGGGCCATGGTGCTCGACGGCCCGATCAACGCGAAGGGCTACATCAACAAGCCCTGGAGCGATCTGGCCGGGCAGTCGGCGGGCTTCGAGCGCGCTCTGGGCCGCTTCTTCCAGGCCTGCGCGCGCGACCAGGTGGCGTGCTCCGGCTTCGGCGGCGACGACCCCTGGCAGGCATGGGACGAGCTGATCGAGAAGGCCGACGCCCACCCGATCTCGGCCGCCGGCTACGCGGTCGACCCGCGCCCGGTGGACGGGGACACCCTCAGGTGGTTCGCCACCGGCGAGGTGTACCTCAAGGAGGCGTGGGGCGAGCTCGGCCAGGCGCTGGCGATGGCGCAGGCGGGCGACGCATCCCTCGTCCGCGAGCTGTCCGACGCCGACTACGAGCGCAACGACGACGGCACCTACGGGCCGGGCTACGACACCTACTTCACGATCGGCGCGACGGAGCAGCGCTACCCGCGTGACGTGGGCTTCTACCTCGACCGCGGTGAGGACTCGTGGGACCTGTTCGACAACTCGTGGTGGAACAACGGCTACGTGGAGCTCAACTACGGGCTCTGGCCGGCCCGCGACAGGGACGCCTACGCCGGGCCCTTCCAGGTGCGCGCCTCGCGGCCCACTCCGCTGGTGATCGCCACGACCTACGATCCCGCCACGCCGTACCGCGGCGCCCAGCGGCTGGTTCGCGATCTCGGCAACGCCCGCATGATCACGATGCGCGGTGACGGCCACACGGCCTACCCGGGCGAGTCGAGCTGCATCGACACGGCCACCGAGAGCTACGTGAACACGCTCAAGCTGCCGGCCAAGGGCACCGTGTGCAAGCAGGAGACCCAGTTCGAGGCTCCCGCCGTGGCCACCGCGGCGAAGGCCCTCAGGAGCGGCACCGCCGCGAGGGCTCAGACCCGGCGGATCACGGCGATGCGGGTGCCGCGGCCGTAGACACAGCGCCCAATCTCACATCCGTCGCCGCGCCCCCGTTCTCCATAGGTGAGCGCACAGACCCTCGTCCCTGCCGCCGTCCCCGACCGGCGCCGGCAGGCCCTGGCCTTCGGCGCCGGGCTCACCACGGTGGTGCTCTGGTCCACGGCCTTCATCGGCGTCCGCGACGCGGGGCACCAGCTCACCGGCGGGGCCCTCTCGCTCGGGCGCCTGGCCGTGGGGAGCGTCGTGCTCGGCATCGTGGTGTGGGTGCGGCGGGAGCCGATGCCGCCGCGCGCGGATCTCCCGGCGCTCCTGCTTCTCGGGGTGCTCTGGTTCGGGATCTACAACGTGGCCCTGAGCGAGGCGGAGCGCCGGGTGGACGCCGGCACCGCGGCCATGATCGTGAACGTCGGGCCGATCCTGATCGCCGTGATGGCCGGGGTGGTCCTGAAGGAGGGCTTTCCGCGCTCGCTCCTGACCGGGTGCGCGGTGGCCTTCACCGGCGTGGTGATCATCGCCGCGGCCACCTCCGACGCGGGACTCACCGCGAGCTGGGGCACCGCGCTCTGCCTGCTGGCCGCCGTGGCCTACTCGGTGGCGGTGGTGGCCCAGAAGCCGCTCCTCGAGCGCGGGTCCGCGCTGTCCGTCACCTGGATCGCCTGCACGTTCGGGGCGCTCGCCTGCCTTCCGTTCGGGCCCACTCTCGTGCACCAGGCAGCAGACGCGGACCCCTCGGTGCTGGTCTGGATCGTGTACCTCGGCGCTCTGCCCACGGCGGTGGGCTTCACCACCTGGGCCTACGCCCTGGCCCGCAGCACCGCTGGGCGCATGGGCGCGCTCACCTACCTCGTGCCGCCGCTCACGATCCTCATGGGCTGGGCCTTCCTGGACGAGACGCCGCCCGGGCTGGCGCTCGTGGGGGGCGCCCTGTGCCTCGACCGGGGCCGGCCTCGCGCGCCGCGGCTGACCACGGTTCTACGATCCCGGGCATGAGCGACGCCCCACTCACCGGCGGCTGCATGTGCGGCGCGGTGCGCTTCGAGATGACTCCGCCGCTCGGTGCGGCCCTCTACTGCCACTGCACGCGCTGCCAACGGCGCACCGGCACGGCCGCGTCGGCTCAGGTGAGGGTGGACGGAGAGCGCCTGCGGATCACGGAGGGAGAGGACAGGCTCCGCGCGTTCGTGCCCGAGCGCGGCTTCGAGAAGCTCTTCTGCGGCGAGTGCGGCTCGAGCCTCTTCAGCCGCAATCCGCGCAACGCGGCAGAGATGAGCATCCGGCTCGGTGCCTTCGACGACGACCCCGGGGTACGTCCCGAGTGGCGCCAGTTCGTGGCCTACGCCGCTCCGTGGGAGCCGCTTCCGGACGACGGGCTGCCGCGCTACGACGAGGGCCGCCGGTCATTCGCGTACGATCCCGACCGTGACCGACCCGCGCGACGCCACCCCCGTCACCGCCGTCGCCAACGCGCGGGTGGCGGCCACGCGCCGATCGACGATCCCAGCGCGACCTCGAGCTGGCCACGCGCGGGCGGATCGCGCCGCTCGCCGGCCCCGTTCTCCGGGACGACGGCGGCACGGCCTGGGACCCGGCCGCCGGGAGCTTTCTGGCCGAGGATCCCCCGGCCGAGGCCAACCCGAGCCTCTGGCGCCAGGCGCGGCTGAACGCCGAGCACGGCCTGTTCGAGGTCTGCGACGGCGTGTACCAGGTCCGCGGCGCCGACGTCTCGAACATCACGTTCGTGGCCGGCGGGACCGGCTGGATCGTGGTCGACGCTCTCACCGCGGCCGAGACCTGCCGCCGCCGCGCTCGCCCTGGTCACCGAGCACCTGGGCGAGCGCCGGTGATCGCGGTGATCTACACGCACAGCCACATCGACCACTTCGGCGGCCTCCGCGGCGTCGTCTCCGCCGAGGACCTGGCGCGCGGACTGCGGATCATCGCGCCCGAGGGCTTCCTCGAGGCGGCCATCAGCGAGAACGTGGTGGCCGGCCCGGCCATGGCGCGCCGCGCCGAGCTACATGTTCGGCGGCGCTCTGCCGCGCGGTCCGCGCGGCCACGTGGACGCGGGCATCGGGGTGACGGTGCCCGCCGGCACCCCCGGCCTGGTGGCCGCCCACGGAGTCGATCACCGAGACGGGCACGGCGCTCGAGATCGACGGGGTGACGATCGAGTTCCAGCTCACGCCGGGCACCGAGGCGCCGGCCGAGATGAACTTCCTGTTCGTGGACCAGCGGGCGCTCTGCCTGGCCGAGAACTGCTCCGCCACGCTGCACAACCTCTACACGCCCCAGAGGCGCGGAGGTCCGTGACGCGCTCGTCTGGAGCGGCTACATCGCCGAGGCGATCGATCGCTTCCCGGCGGGCGCTTCGATCTCACGTTCGCCTGCCACCACTGGCCGCTCTGGGGCGAGACGCTCGCGCTCCGCCACCTGGAGACGCAGGCGCGACCTCTACCGCTACATCCACGATCAGACGCGTCCGCCTCGCCAACGCCGGATTCACGATGCCGGCGGTCGGCCGAGGAGCTCGAGCTACCCGCGTCGCTGCGCGACGCGTTCGCGTACCGCGACTACTACGGCACGGTCCGCCACAACGTGAAGGCGGTGTACCAGCGTACTTGGGCTGGTTCGACGGTAATCCTGCCCATCTCGACCCGCTTCCGCCGGTCGCTGCCGCGCCCCGTTACGTCGCGTCCATGGGCGGCGCCGACGCGGTCCTCGCTCGGGGCGCGAGTCGTTCGACGGCGGCGACTACCGCTGGGTCGCCGAGGTCGTGAACCACCTCGTCTTCGCCGATCCGGACAACGACGACGCGCGCGAGCTGCTGGCCGACGCGCTCGATCAGCTCGGCTACCGGGCCGAGTCGGGGCCGTGGCGGGCAGGAGTTGCGGCATGGCGCGTGTGGGCGTCGGCGCCGGTGTCGGTGTCGGTGTCGGCGTCGCAGTCGGTGTCGGAAGGGTCGTGACCGCGGGCGGCAGCGCCTGCTGATCGGCCGATACGCTCGCGCCGATATTCACGCCGCCAGCACCGAAGAGGATCGAGAGGATTGGCATCACGAACCCGAAGCCCTTCTCGATCGCGACTCGAGATCGGGTTCCCGCCTGAGGTAGCCCTGTGCAGGCCTGCGACGTTCCGCTGGTGTCTCGCAGGAAACGGAGACTTCCGCGGCGGAGATCGACACGGCCGATCCGCGCCACTCGGCGGCGATGGCGCAGCCGATCTTGTTCGATGCTGAGACGGTCGGGCAATCGCCCGTATATGAGTCCGGAGCCCGCGCTGCGACCAGCGCGCCAGCGCGTGCGCTGTTCTCGACGGTGATCTGCGTGTAGAACAGGCGACCGAAATCGATAACCGTGGCGAGCAGCAGCAGCAGGACGACGGGAGGATAACTGCGAGCTCGACGAGTGCCTGGCCGCGCGAATGATGACGAGGACGCGGCCGCTACGGGACGGGGTGCGCGCAAGCGCACCCGCATGTCGGGTGGTTTCATAGATTCCCCGGCGGTGAAGCCCTGACTGAGGTGTCTGGGCGATGTGGCAAGACGTTGCTGCAAGGGCTTTGCAAGGCACCTTGCATTGCTGACAGGGGGCAACGCTGCCTGGTACCTATGTCTGCGGGCCCTTAGGACTCCTGGGCGAGCTCCGCGGGCAGGTACACGCTGAACGCCGCGCCGCGGCTCTCGTCGGCCGGCTCGAGGACGAGGTCGCCGCCCATCGCCCGGCACAGCTCGCGAGACACGAACAGCCCAAGGCCGCTGCCCTCGTCCGGCGTGGTTTCGTTGCCCCGGACGAAGCGGCCGAAGAGCCGCTCGCGGTCCTGCTCGGGGACGCCAGGTCCGTTGTCGACGATCGTCAGGCGCAGCCGGTTCGTGTCGGGGTCGGGGACGATTGCCACGTCGATCGGCGCGCCGCGCCCGTACTTGACGGCGTTGTCCAGGAGCGCCCATAGCACCTGGTCGAGCTGGTCGGCGTCGGCGATCGCCAGCCAGCCCTCGGCATCGTCGGCGAGCCGTAATGGCACCTCGGCGGCGAGCGCCTCCCAGGCTCGCCGGGTCCGGGCCGCAAGGCTCACGACCTCGAGACGTGGGCGCAGCGCGCCGGACTCCAGCCGCGTCACCGTCAGGAGCTGGCGGACCATGCGCGACAGCCGGTCGGCCTGCTCCTCGATGACCTCCAGCCGACGATCCGGTCGATCGCGCCGAAGCTGGTCGGCATGCGCCCGGATGCTGGTCAACGGCGTCTGCAGGTTGTGGCTGACGCCGCGCAGGAAGTCGTCCTTCGCCGCGTCGAGCTCGAGGAGCTGGGTGTTCTGCGCCTCGACCCGCTCGTACAGCTCCGCGTTGCGGATCGCGACCGCGATCTCGCTGGCGAACAGCTCGAGCAGGTCCTGGTCGGCGCGTGCCCAGGGCCGGAGCGGCGGCAGCCGGCCGAGGAGCAGCCCGATCGACTCGTCGCCGGCCTGCAGGACCGCACGGAGCGGACGCATCTCGCCCGGCACCACCTCCTCGACCGGGAAGTCGTCCGGGTCGCCCAGGAGGAGCCGCGCCTCCGGCAGGTTGAAGATCCGCTTCGCTTCGGCCCCGGCCCGTGCCACCAGGAACGTGACGCCGTCGCGGACGGAGACGTCTGAAATCGCCGCGTTGATCTCAGCGACCTCGCGGTCGCGGCGGTCGAGGTCCGCCGCGAGGCGGTTGTGGCTCTCGGCGAGGCGTGCCAGCTCGTCGTCGCCGGGCACCTGGATCGGCGTCGACAGGTCGCCGGCCGACACGCGATCGACCGCCGACGCGATCGTCCGCAATGGGCGGGTGAGGTCGGTCGCGACCAGGTAGGAGAAGAGGACCGCGATGAGGATCGTGACGACCAACGCGAACAGGAGCAGCCGGCCGACCGTCGGATCGAAGGCGTCGGTGAGATACGCCAGGAGCCCGAACACGGACAGCGGCACCACCGCCGTTCCGATGAGTGCGGCGGTCAGACGGGTGCGGAACGAGAGCCCGCGGCTCTCCCCGGAATCGATGCCCGGGTCATCCATCGGTGCCGGTCTCGCCGTTCGACCGGAGGAGCCGGTAGCCGACGCCGCGGACCGTCACCAGGTGCTTCGGGTGGTTCGCGTCGACCTCGATCTTCTGGCGCAGGCGGCGCATCGTGACCCACACATACGAGGGGTCGGCGTCCTCGGTCTCGGCCCAGCCACGCACGAGGAGCGTCTCCGTCGAGACGGTCTGGCCGATGTTCGCGGCAAGCGCGTAGAGCAGACGGGATTCGGTTGGCGTCAGCTGGACAGTGGCCCCGCCGACCGTGGCCTCGCGGCGGTACAGGTCGAGCGTGAGGTCCGGGCCAAGGACGAGGCTCTGGCGGGGAACCTTGTCGCCGAGGCGACGCATTACCCGGTTGATGCGCGCCCGGAGCTCCGGGTAGTGGTACGGCTTGGTGACGTAGTCCTCGGCCACCTCTTCGAGGAGGTCCGCCTTCGAATCGCCGGCGTCGATCGCCGACAGCACGATGATCGGCAGGTCGGCGCGTGACTTGATCTCGCGCGCGAGGGATAGGCCGTCCATGCGCGGCATCATCATGTCGATGATCAGGAGGTCCGGCCAGCTCGCCTGGAGGCGGCGGAGGGCCTCGTCGCCGTCACGTGCCGTGGCGATCTCGTAGCCGTCGGAGCGGAGTTGCTCGGCGAGCAGGACGAGCAGGTTCGGATCGTCGTCGACGATGAGGATCCGCGGAGCCGTGCCACCTGGTCCGCCGGGCACGCCGCTCAACATGGCCGGATGGTAACGCGCCACTTGGAGGCCGGATCGGTGCCCCCCGTCACCACTTGGATGCTTGTAAGGCGGTGCGGGGCCGAAATGGTCAATGCGCAGTAGTTGATTTGGCTGGGACGGCCAGTACTGTTGGCGTCCATTCGATCGCCGGCGTTCGTGCGATCTGCATAGGTGTCCGAGCCGGGGGTCGCAGCGAACCGGGCGGACGATCGACGCGCAGCACTTATTCCGTCACGTCTTTTGATCCTTTCGATCGTCGCCGTAGTCCTGCTCTCGACCGCTCCTCGACGTCCTTGGGACGTCGTGGCTGTGCCGCTGATCGCGGCCCTCGCCGGCGCCGGGAAGCATGAGGAACTCAGGTGCCCCGATCCGCCCGCCCGTCACTCTTGCGGCTCATCGTCGCGCTGCAGGTTGTTCTCCTGGTCGCGAGCCTAATCGCGCCGGTCGCTGCTCTCGCCGAAGAGCCGAGCGCCGATCCCAGTCCCTCGCCGACCCCTTCGGCTGAGCCGAGCGCGGAGCCGACGCCCGAAGCGACTCCTGAATCGACACCCGAAGCGACGCCGAGCGAGGAGCCCGCGGCTGAGCCGACGCCCGAGGCGACGCCCGAAGCGACGCCTGAGGCGACGCCTGAGACGCCTGCCACCACCCCCGAGACGACTCCCGAGCCGACGCCGGCCGAGCCTGTCGCCGCGCCGACCATCGCCAGCGACCTCGATGACTACCCGCCTGGTGGTCTCGTCACGCTGACCGGCTCCAACTGGCAGCCGGGCGAGGTCGTCCACATCTTCGTCAACGACGACTGGGGCAGTTCCTGGAATCGCAACGTCGACGTCGTCGCCGGCTCGAACGGCAACATCACCGACCAGTTCAACCTCCCGAACTGGTTTGCAGCGTATTACGGCGTCGTGGCGACAGGGACATCAGGAGTCGCCACCACGACCTTCACTGACCGGAACGTGTCGGTCACATCGCCGTCGCCCGCCCGGTTCCCGGCTACCGGCTCACAGAATGTGGCCGTTGGCGCGACGCATGATTTCGCGGCCACGATTGCTGAAGCCGGTGGCAATGGCAACACCACCATTACGGGAATTGCGGTCCAGTCGGGTGCCTCCACCATCTGCACCACAGGGAGCCCATCGGCGCTTCCGGTGTCATGGCTCTCTGTGCGGTCAGGATTGACCGGTACACCGTTCGCTCTGTCGGGCTCATCAAGCATTCAACTCCGAGTAGTGGTGCCGGCTGGCACCCCGACCGGGCTGTATGAGGGACGGTTTCGTCTGACGATCACTGGCGGACAAGCGAACGACAATCTCGAGTTCTGCGTCAATGTCACTGGCGCGGCGAACTCGGACCCGGTCGCCACCAACGACCTGGCGACCGTCGCCGAGGACTCGGTCGACAACGTCATCAACGTCCTGGCCAACGACAACGACGGCCCCGATGTCGGCGAGACCCTCACGATCACCGCGGTGAGCAACCCGCCCAACGGCAGCGCGGCGATCGGCACCGGCGTCAACGCCGGCAAGGTCCTGTACACGCCCGACGCTGACTACTTCGGCGCCGACTCGTTCACCTACACGATCAGTGACGGCAACGGCGGCAGCGCCACGGCGACCGTGTCGGTCACCGTCACCAACGTCAACGACAACCCGGTCGCCACCAACGACCTGGCGACCGTCGCCGAGGACTCGGTCGACAACGTCATCAACGTCCTGGCCAACGACAACGACGGCCCCGATGTCGGCGAGACCCTCACGATCACCGCGGTGAGCAACCCGCCCAACGGCAGCGCGGCGATCGGCACCGGCGTCAACGCCGGCAAGGTCCTGTACACGCCCGACGCTGACTACTTCGGCGCCGACTCGTTCACCTACACGATCAGTGACGGCAACGGCGGCAGCGCCACGGCGACCGTGTCGGTCACCGTCACCAACGTCAACGATGCGCCCGTTCTGGCACCTATCGCAGACGCCTCGATCCCAGAGATGGTTCTTTATCAGTTCGATGCGTCAGCAACTGATGTTGACGGTGACACCCTCACCTACAGCCTGGTCGGCGCGCCGGCCGGCGCCTCGATCGACGCCGCCACGGGCGAGTTCAGCTGGACCCCCAGCGAGACCCAGGGCCCGGGCGTGTACACCTTCACGGTGCGCGTCACCGATAACGGCAGCCCGGCCCTCCACGACGATGAGGTGGTCGAGCTGACCGTCACTCGAGGTCAACGCTGGCACCGGTCCTCGAGGCGATCGCCGACGAAACGATCGACGAGATGGTGGCGTACACCTTCGACGCCGACGCGAGCGACCCCGACCTTCCCGCCAACACCCTCACCTACAGCCTGGTCGGCGCGCCGGCCGGCGCCTCGATCGACGCCGCCACGGGCGAGTTCAGCTGGACCCCCAGCGAGACCCAGGGCCCGGGCGTGTACACCTTCACGGTGCGCGTCACCGATAACGGCAGCCCGGCCCTCCACGACGATGAGGTGGTCGAGCTGACCGTCCTCGAGGTCAACCTGGCACCGGTCCTCGAGGCGATCGCCGACGAAACGATCGACGAGATGGTGGCGTACACCTTCGACGCCGACGCGAGCGACCCCGACCTTCCCGCCAACACCCTCACCTACAGCCTGGTCGGCGCGCCGGCCGGCGCCTCGATCGACGCCGCCACGGGCGAGTTCAGCTGGACCCCCAGCGAGACCCAGGGCCCGGGCGTGTACACCTTCACGGTGCGCGTCACCGATAACGGCAGCCCGGCCCTCCACGACGATGAGGTGGTCGAGCTGACCGTCCTCGAGGTCAACCTGGCACCGGTCCTCGAGGCGATCGCCGACGAAACGATCGACGAGATGGTGGCGTACACCTTCGACGCCGACGCGAGCGACCCCGACCTTCCCGCCAACACCCTCACCTACAGCCTGGTCGGCGCGCCGGCCGGCGCCTCGATCGACGCCGCCACGGGCGAGTTCAGCTGGACCCCCAGCGAGACCCAGGGCCCGGGCGTGTACACCTTCACGGTGCGCGTCACCGATAACGGCAGCCCGGCCCTCCACGACGATGAGGTGGTCGAGCTGACCGTCCTCGAGGTCAACCTGGCACCGGTCCTCGAGGCGATCGGCAACAAGTCGGTCAACGAAGGCAGCTTGCTCTCGTTCGATGCTGACGCCACGGACCCGGATATTCCTGCGAATGGGCTGACCTTCAGCCTCGCTGACGGCACAACGAACTGCGTGTCCGTGACCAGCTGCCTGGTGCCCTCGGGTGCAGCGATCGATCCGTCGACCGGCGCATTCACGTGGACGCCGGCCGACAACGGCACCTTCCGGATCAACGTCGTCGTGACCGACGATGGCGACCCGAACCTTTCCGATACGGAAGAGATCACCATCACCGTGTCGAACGTCAATCCGACCGTTACGGCTCCGGCCGGCCAGGCGGCCAACGAAGGCGAGAACAAGAGCTTCAACCTCGGCAGCTTCAGCGACCCGGGAGTCAACGACGCTCCGTGGGCAGTAACAGTCAGCTGGGGTGATGGCTCGACCAACACGACCTTCACCAAGGCAGCGCCGGGCTCGCTCGGGACCGCCAGCCATAGCTACGGCGACAACGCTACTTACACCGTCACCGTGACTGTCACCGACAAGGACAACGGCGCGTCGAGCGCAACCTTCCAGGTCACAGTCGGGAACGTCGCGCCGGTCGCATCCAGCCTCATCGTTACCGTCGATCCCATCACGGGAGAGACTTCGGCCACCGTCAGTTACAGCGACGCCGGCTGGCTCGACACCCATACCGCCGCGTTCACCTGGAATGCCGGGGCGCCGATCGCGGGGACCGTGACACCGACGCCGGGGAGCAACGTGCGCCCGGGCCCGGTCACGGGTTCGGCCACGGCGACCAGCCACCTCGACCCCGGGTGCTACCAGCTCATCGTCACCGCGACAATTACGGATGACGACGGGAGCAGTCACACGATCTCCAAGACGATCTCGAACGCTGATGTCTACCTGGCGTCGTTCAAGGCCCCGATCAAGGACAACGAGCGCAACATCGCCAAGTACGGCAACGTCGTTCCGATCAAGGTCGAAATCGCGAGCTCGTGCTCGGGCACCTTGACTACGAGCCCGATCCTCCATATCACCATCGCGAACGGCAACTCGACGGACATCGAGCCTGATCTCAGCCCGGTCATCGTCGCCGAAAGCGTCAGCAGTGCCGACACCGGCACGCAGATGCGGATCAACAGCGGTGGCTATATCTACAACCTCACGACCAAGAATCTCCAGCAGGGCAAGGACTACACAATCCGGATCCGCGTCGGAAGCACCAGCGGCCCGATCATCGCCAAGGCGCTGTTCCAGCCCAAGAAGTGACGTTCACAGGGGGGTAGGAGAGGCCGGTCTCGTGGGGGGACCGGCCTCTTCGATTCCGCGACCGTGATGCCGGGAAGTCGCATCGCGGGAGGGTGCCGCGTTCCGCGGCGAGCGCGCTACGGCGCTTTCGGGTCGACGAAGCGGCAGCGCTCGCGCAGCGGGCACAGCTCGTGGGCGGGCCGCTGGGCGTGGCAGATCTTGCGGCCGTGCTGGATCAGGTTGACGTGCGCCTCGAACATCTGGTCCGCCTCGAACAGCCCGAGCACCAGATCGTGCGCGTCCTCGAGCGGAAGGTTCTTCGGGTAGAGAATCCCGACCCGTTGCATCACCCGTTCGACGTGGCGGTCGATCGGCAGGAGTGGTGAGCCGAAGCAGAACAGCAGCAGGACCGAAGCGGTCTTCTTGCCGATGCCGTCGATCTCTGTGAGCCAGTCCCGCGCCTCGAGCGCCGACATGTCCCCCAGGAATTCCAGGGAGTAGTCGCCGCGTTCCTCACGGATCCTGCGTAGGGTCGCCTGGAGACGTGGCGCCTTCTGATTGGCCAGGCCGCCAGGCCGGATCACGTCGGTCAATTCGGGGAGTGGCGCGAACTCGACCCGTTCCCAGTCGGGCGGCGCCCCCTCAGACAGCCCGACGCCGCCCCAGCCCTCCCCCGGGACGTGCAGCTGCACCGCCTCCCCGGACGGATACGCCGTCCGCAAGGCTTCGAACGCGACCTCGGCGTTCACGTCGGCGCTGTTCTGGGTGAGGATCGTCAGGATCAGCTCGCTCGTCGGGTCCTGCCGGCGCTCCCACACAGGGTGGCCGTAGATCGACGCGAGCCCATCGAGCACGAACGGCACGAGCCCGGGCCGGTAGCGTTCGAGCCGCTTGGCGTACGACGCCGCGGGATTCGAGAAGCGCCGCTTCTTCGGTCGCTTCGGTTTGGCGCGGGGCTTCGAGGCGGGCATCACCACAGCGACACCAGCCGAGCGATCCGCTCGCCACACCGTTCGAGCGGCGCCGTGCCAGCTCCCATCGCCTCGTCGACGGACTGCGGCCGCTCGACGACCGGCACTGCCGCCGCGCCAACTCGGGCCAGCGCATCAATTCCCTCGGGTTCGACGCCGCCGCCGACTGCCACGCACGCCACGCCCGCCGCCGCTGCCCGCTGCGCCACGCCGAGCGCGGTCTTGCCGAACGCGGTCTGGGCGTCGATGCGTCCTTCACCGGTGATCACGATGTCCGCCTGCCCAAGCTTGCTGGTCGAACTCCGTCAGCTCCATGACGAGATCGACACCGGGCCGCAGCGCGAACGACCGAAACCGATCCTGGATCGACAACAGGGCAAAACCGACGCCTCCCGCCGCGCCAGCGCCCGGCGTCTCGCGTTCGTCGCGCCCGACCCCAGCGGCAAGCTGGTCGGCGTACTGCCCGAGGTGCGCGTCGAGCTCACGCACCTGCTCCGGCGAAGCGCCCTTCTGCGGGCCGTATGTCGCCGCCGCTCCCCGCGCACCCAGCAGCGGGTTGGTGACGTCGCAGGCGACCCGAATGTCGACATTGGCGAGGTAATCGAGCTTGTCGAGGTGCAGGAATCCATCCCGCTCGGGGTCGCTCCGGACGCCGAGCGCCTCGAGGATCCCGAACCCGCCGTCGGTCGTGGCGCTGCCGCCGATGCCGATCGTAACCTCCTCGACGCCGGCATCAATCACCGCGCGAAGCACCTCGCCGGTGCCAAAAGTCGAGGCGCCCGTCGGGTCCCGCTCCTCTGGCTTCAGTCGTGACAACCCTGAAGCCTCAGCCAGCTCGACGACCGCCCGCCGGTCATCCGCGGAGCGCAGCCAGCGCGCACGCACCGGCCGGTCGATGGGGTCGGTGGCCGCGACCTCGTGCCACACCCAGCCACCGGCCGCCTCAACGGCCACGAGCGTGCCCTCCCCGCCATCGGCCAGCGGCGACAGCAGCACGCGGTCATGTGGCCGCGCCCGCCGCCAGCCGTCGGCGATCGCCCAGGCGACCGCGACGGGGGTCAGCGACCCCTTGAACGAATCGGGCGCGATGAGCACGGTCCGCTCGCCCGACGCGCTGCCGCTCACCGGAGGTCCTTCCAGAAGAACGTTGCCGCCCACGGCCGTCCGTCCGGGTTGAGCGCGTAGTTCGGCACGACCCCGGTCTCCTGCCAGCCGAGCGATCGGTAGAAGGCTTCAGCGGCCGACTCCGACACGGTGTCGAGGACGAGCAGCCAGCGCCCCTCCTCGCGGGCTCGATTCTCCGCTGCGCGCATCAACGCAGATGCCAACCCCTGCCGGCGGTGCGACTCCAGGACGATGACCTTGCCGATCTCGGCCCGATGCGGCGAGTTCTGGTTGACCGAGCGGACGAGCAGGGTCGAGCCCACCACACGGCCATCGTCCACGGCCACGAACGGCGTCGTCCGGCCGGACTCCACGTCGAGCTCCCGACCCCGCCACCAGGCGGCGGCTTCGTCCACCGTCACGCCCTCGAGGAAGTTGACGCCGGCGCCGGTTGCCACCGCGTCGACGATCAGCGCCGCGAGCTCCAGGATCGCGGCGCGGTACGCCGACACATTCAACGCTGCGATCGTGAGAGCCGGCGACTCAGGCATGTGGCGCACGGTTGCCAGCCATTCGCCCCGTGACTGCGAAGGCACCGAATTGCCCTCGATCGTGTCCAGTTCGGCGCTTGGAAGCACGAATGTAGCCAAGAACGGCTAACTGAACCGGCCTAATGCGGGTGTATTCGTGCCAGCGAGTCACCCGGTGCATGTCTGGCAAGCCCTCGCAGGCAGGACAACCAACCGCGGTCACTTGACGGCCGGTTCGGTCCCCGCCTCGGTCCCCTGGCGACGTTCGAGGTACTCGGGGATGCGGATCATCGGCGGGCGTTCCTGGTCGGCGAGCTCGATGACCTCGAGCGACAGCTTGTTGCGGCCCGAGCGGGGCAGTTTCATCGTCGAGCCGAGCTCCGCGAACAACCGCACCCGTCGCCGCTCCTCCAGCCGCTTCATGATCGCCTGGAGGATCACGAACGACATCCGCGACAGGCCCTCGAGCTCCTGGTTGCGGTGGACCCGGCGCTCGAGGTCGACCTGGCCGAGCCCTTCGAGTCCGACTCGCTCCGCCACATCGATCAGGTGTCCGATCTCGACGGCGTAGCCGGTGAAGAAGGGGATCGTCTCGAGCAGCGAGCGGCGCCCGGCGTATTCCCCGGCCAGCGGCTGGATGAGCCCCGAGAGCTCGGGGAAGAACATGTTGATCAGCGGGCGTGCGACGAGCTCCGTTACCCGGCCGCCGCCGCCCTCGGTGAGCACGCCACGCTCGACGATCGGGCGCTGGTAGTAGCCCTTGACGTACTGCAGCCGCGGCTCGTGGAGAAGCGGGCCGAGGGTCCCGTAGACCATGCGGTGGTGCCAGTTGCGGACGTCGGTGTCGGCCCACACGACGATGTCGCCGGTCGTCTCGTAGAGCGACTTCCAGAGCGCCTCGCCCTTGCCCCGGAACGTGCCATAGCGGGCCAGGACCTCGGAGTGGGTCACCACCCGGGCACCCTCGTCGGCGGCGATCTGCCGCGTGCGATCGTCGGAGTCCGAGTCGATCACGAGAATCTCGTCGAGCAGCGGGAAGCGCTCGACCATCTCCTTCAGCGCGCCCTTCACGATCGGGCCGATCGTCTCCTCCTCGTTCAGCGTGGGCAGGACGAGACTCACTGTCGCGCCCTGCTTGGCCTTGAGCGCGGTCAGCCGGCCCAGGTCGCCGAACTCCGAATGGTGGAAGTTCGACTCGCCGAACCAGCGCTCGACGCGCGCCGGGACCGCGCGGACCTCCTCGGCCGCCCGGTCGGCAGCGGCCAGCGTCTCGGCCCGGGTGGCAAGCTGCTCGAACGTGGAGCTGGCGATCTGATCGCGGGTCTTGACGACGATGACGGTCGGCTTCGCGCGCGCCGCGATCGCCTCCGGGAGCGCACCGAACAGGTATGGCTCGCCGTCGGAGCCGAACGCTTGCGCCGAGGCACCCATCACCACGAGGTCGGCCTTCTCGGCCTCGCGCAGGATCGCCGCCCGGACGTTCGGCGCCTCGCGCAGGAGCGCCTCGCCGTCCGCGTTCAGGTACTGCTTCATGAATGCGGCCAGCGCGTGCTCCGCCTGGGCTCGCACGGTCGAGGTGATCCCCGGCGGGACGAGGTGCAGCACCGCCACCGTCGCCCCGTGCGTGCGAGCGATCGCATCCGCGAAGCGGATTGCGAGCTCGGCATGCGGTCCGCCGCGGACCGGCACGAGGATCCGCCGGATCGTCGTCGCGCCGCGCTGCTTGACGACCGCGATGTCGCACGGTGAATCGCGCACGACCTCGTCGATCGTCGGCGAGAACACAGCCGGGCCGTGGCCGTTGCGGGCGTTCGGCGCCTTGCCGCCCCAGCCGAAGATCACGAGGTCCGACTCCTGCTCGCCGGACGCCTCGATGATGCCCTCGGCCGCCCGCCGTCCGATGCGCACGATGGGATGGATCGTCGTTCCCTCGGGCGCGAAGTCGAGGACGCGCTGGAGGAGCCTGCGGGCGTGCCTGGCCCGCGTCGCGCCTTCCGAAAGTGGCATGCCCTCGGGCACCTCGACGATCCCGAGCGCGGTCAGCTCGCCGGCGCGCTGGTCGAGGATCGCCGAGCCGAGCTTGATCAGCTCCTCCGCGGTGAGCGGGTTCGCGACCGGGATCAGGATTCGGGCCGGGAGCGGCGAGTCGCCGCGGCTCATGCGCGCGCCTCCGCCTTGGCCCTCTTCGCCGCCTTCCCGGTCCAGCGCTCGACGACGTACGGCTTGAGCAGCTCGAATTCGCGCGCCTGGCGCTCGACACGGTCCTCGGCCTGTTCGGTGGTGATCGAGCGATTCTCGATCACGAAGCTGCCGACGCGGCCGAAGTAGATCGGCACGAGGGCGGCCACGAACCGTTCGACGTCATCGGGCCGCTCGCGCGCCGTCAGAACGAGGTCGTAGATGACTCGCGCCCACAGGTCGTCGGGAAAGTGGAACGAGGCCAGCGCCTCGGCCATCTCGGCCGTTGTCGCGCGGGTGGATGCCACGTCGCCGCCGATCCCGAGCTTCGTCCGCGCGTGGTCTGCGAGCCGGCCCGCCTCGCCCGCCAGCTCGAGCACCGTCTCGACGTTGTCCGCCGCGATCATCGACTCCCACGTGCCGGCCATCGTCAGCGAGCCCGAGTGGAACTCGGACAGCAGGCGGATCGTGTTCACCTCGAGCGGCGGCGGGTCGATGATCCGCTCGAAGCCGTACGCCGGGACCTCGTGGCTGCCGCGGATCGGGAGCCACTTGGCCGAATAGGTCGTCGCCAGCCGCAGGATCGTTCCCACGACCTGGCGGAACATCGGCCCGAGGTCGGCGCCCGGGTCCTTCGGGTCGTGGATCTTGGCCCCGAGGCGGGTCTGGCAGACGGCGAACCCGCCGGCCAGCGCCGACGTCGTCATCCAGATGTCGATGCCGAACTTGCTGATGTCGTCGGTCCAGTCATCGAGCTCGAGGTAGTGCCGGACCAGGTCGCCCGAGACGCCGAAATCGCCACCGATCGGCTGGCGGATTCGGTGCCCGTACAGCGCCCGGGTGAGCGGGTAGGTAACGGTGTTGGTGATCGTCCCGTCGAACTTGTAGCGGGCGTAGAGCGGCGCCACGAAGTCGTAGCCGCCCTTGAGGATCGGGCCGGCGAGGAGCTCGATCCATTCGGGCACGATCGAGCGCAGGTCCGAGTCGACGACGACGAGCGCTTCGACGTCGAGGGCCGCCGCCATCTCGAAGATCGTCCGCAGGGCGGCGCCCTTGCCGCCGGTCCCGTCGATCTCCGGGTAGGTCGAGCGAGACGCGGTCGAGCCGGTTCGTCGGCCGGACGAGGAGGATCTGCTCGACGTAGTCGGGCGGTTCGGTGTCGATCACGACCCGTTGGGTACCGTCGGTGGAGCCCGCGTCGGAGTTGACGAGGACGGGCCGCAGGTCGGGGAAGTACTGCACGAGCCCGGCCTGTGCGGCGCGCGCCACGTAGCCGATGGTCGCCGCGTTCTTGAAGCTCGGGATGCCGACCATGATGTCGGCCTTTCCCAGCCGGGCGATCTCGTCTCGAATGGCCGGCGTCAGGACCGTGGGGGGCACGAGGCAACCGTAGCAGCCTCGCGCCGGTGTGTCAGCGGCGAGGCATCGGGACGAGGGTCCAGTCCTCGTGCTCCTCGCCGGGGTGGTAGCGGGAGTTGGCGGCGCGATAGGACAGGCCGACGAAGCCGAGTCGCCGCCAGGTCGAGATCCAGGTCGTGAGCGGCGGCCGGACATAGGCCCCGACACGGACGAGGTCTGACGGCGTCACCAGCGAATCCAGCAGGCGCTTGCGTTCGAGAAGCGGAACGTCGAGCAGCAAATCGCCATCGAGCCGGAGCAGGTCGATGGCAACGAAGGCGACGCGATCCTCGTCGCTGAACGTTGCCGCCTCGGCGAGCTGCGCCTCTTGGTCCTTCCTCTCCTGCGCGCGGTCGCGGCGGATCCCGATGAACGGCTTCGCGATGAACGCGCTGATCGATGGCACGTCGAGTGGCGGCGTGGTGTACACGATCTCGCCCGTCGGCTGCTTGGTGAGATACCCGTCGAGGATTGCCGTGCGGGCACGGACCGCGCCGCCCAGCGCGCGATCGACTTCGGGGCGATCCGTGACCGGTTGACCCACTTCGTCACGCACCGCCACCGCGGCGTCCTCGATCGCCGCGAGCACGCGCACCCCGCCCCATTGTGGCTCGACGATGGGGTTGGCGATGCGGTCCGTGCGGACCATCGCGTACGACTGCGGCCGCAGATCCTCCAGGAGATCGATGACCGGATCGGTGACGTCCACGGCGTCATCGTAGCGGCTGGTCAAGGGGTGTTCCGCGGTGCATGATCCGCGGCGTGACCACCGGGCCCGTCCCCGGCCGGCGCCTCGGGCTCGGAAGCCTGACTCCGAGCGGCCGCGCCATCGTCCCGGTCGGCTGGGCCCTGTACGACTTCGCGAACACGATCTACAGCTATGCGGTCGTGTCGTTCGCGATGGGCCTGTGGCTGGTCGAGGACACGCAGTTCGGGAAGGCCAACGGGCCGTTCGCGTTCAGTGTCGCGATCGCGGTCAGCGTCGGGATCAACGCCATCGTGTCGCCGATCCTCGGCGCGCTGAGCGACCGGGCCGGCGGCCGGCGACTCCCGTACCTGCTCTTCTTCACCTTGCTCTGCATCATTCCGACGGCGCTGATCGGCCAGAGCCCTGCGCTGCTCGGCCTCGTCCTCTTCACGATCGGGAACTTCGCTTATCAGTCGGCCCTGATCTACTACGACGCGACGCTGAAGACCGTCAGCTACCCGGAGAGCCGGGGCAAGCTCTCGGGGATCGGGGTGGCGGTCGGCTACTGCGGGACGATCGTGATCGGCGTCCTGATCTTCGTGCTCGACCTGCCCATCGCGAACGTGTTCCTCGTCGCGGCCGCGCTGTATGGGCTATTCGCGATTCCGTTGTTCCTCGTCGTCCGCGAGCCGCAGCCGCCGCCCGGTACGCCGCGGCCGGGCCTCCGCGATGCGATCGCAGCGCTCGGGCAGTTGCGGGCGACGATCGTCGACGCCCGGACGGTGCCGGGCCTGACCCGCTTCCTGGCCGGACGCTTCTTCTACTCCGACGCGGTGAACACGATCATCGTCGTGATGGCGATCGTCGCCACCGAGGCGATGGGCCTGTCGAACACCGTTGCCAACCTGATCCTGCTCGCGCTGGCGGTCGTCGCGGTGGTGGCGAGCATTGGCTGGGGCAGGGCGGTCGACCGACTCGGGCCGAAGCGGAGCCTGATGATCGTGCTCTCGTCGTGGGCGATCGGGCTCGTCGTCGGCGGGATCTCGCTCGGTGTCGATGGGCCTGTCGGGCTGGCGATGTTCCTGCTGGCCGGGGCTGTCCTCGGCAGCGGGCTCGGCGGCGTTCAGGTTTCCGACCGCGTGCTGATGCTGCGGCTCTCGCCGCCGGAGAAGCTCGGCGAGTTCTTCGGGCTTTACGGGCTCGTGGGCAAGGGCTCACAGGTCATCGGGCAGCTGCTGTTCGGCGTGATCCTGCTGGTCCTCCAGCCGGTGCTGGGTGTTGGTGCGTACCAGGTCGCGGTACTGAGCCTGCTCGGGACGATGCTGCTCGGGGCGTGGCTGATCCTGCCGGTCAGCGATCGCTGGTCGGGGAGCGGCGAGCTCGCCCCGCCGGATGCTCCAACGCTGCCCGAACGGCTGGCGCCGGCCTCGGCACCGATCGAGCCACGCGTCGGCGGCCCGTAGCTGCCCCGAGCGTCCGGCGTCAGGCCCGGTAGCCGCGCGGATGCGTCCGGCGCCACTCCAGCGCCGAGCCGACGATCTCGTCGAGTGACGGTCGCTTCGGTTGCCAGCGGAGGATGTCGCGGGCACGCTCGGCACGGGCGACGAGGACGGGTGGGTCGCCGGCACGTCGCGGCCCGACGGTGTGCGGGATCTCGTGGTTGACCAGGCGAGCCGTTGCATTGAGCACCTCGCGGATGCTGAAGCCGCCACCGTTGCCGAGGTTGCAGGCGAGGGCGGTGTCGGTGCGGCGGTCGCCGGGTGCGGTCGCCTCAAGGGCCAGCAGGTGCGCGTCGGCGAGGTCCGCGACGTGGATGTAGTCGCGGACGCACGTCCCGTCGGGGGTGGGGTAGTCGTCGCCGAAGACGGTCAGGGCCGGTCCGCCCTCGGACGCGGCGAGGACGTTCGGGATGAGGTGGGTCTCGGGATCGTGGTCCTCGCCGAGCGCGTCGGTGGCCCCGGCGACGTTGAAATAGCGGAGGGTCACGCTGCGCATCCCGTGCGCCCGGCCGTACCACTCCAGCGCGGTCTCGAGCGTGCGCTTCGTCTCGCCGTACGGGTTGATCGGCCTGAGCGGGGCGTCCTCGGGGATCGGCAATTCGTCAGGCGTGCCGTAGACGGCGGCCGTCGAAGAGAAGACGAACCGCTGCACGCCCGTCTGCCGCGCTGCCTCCAGCAGGGCGATCCCGCCCGCGACGTTGGCGCGGTAGTACGCAGCCGGGTTGCGGATCGACTCGCCGACCAGGGATCGTGCCGCGCAGTGGAGGATCGCCTCGACTCGCCCGGTCACGAGCAGGCTGCGGACCGATGCCTCGTCGCCGTACGACCCGCGGTACAGGCGGGCGCCTTCGGGCACGGCCTCGGCATGGCCCGTGGTCATGTCGTCCAGGACCATGACCGCGTGCCCGGCAGCGAGGAGTGCTGCGACCGAGATCGAGCCGACGTAGCCGGCGCCACCGGTGACCAGGATTCGCGTCATGCCCCGGACGATACCGTCAGGGCCGGCGGCGAATGCGGTCGAGGAGCGAGCGACGCTTCCGCGGGGCCGCGGCCGTTGGGGCGGCCGGTGCCGTGGCCTCGGGAGGCGGCGGGACCGTCGGTGGAGGCGCAGGCGGTTCGGGCTCGACTGGCGGCGTTGCCGCCTGGGCCGCCGGCGGCTCCTCGCCGCGGTAGCGCATGACCTCGTCGAGCCGTTCGGCCAGTCGCTGTGCGGCCGCGTTCTCCGGGTCGATGTCGAGCGCCTGCCGCGCCAGCGTGTAGGCGCCGCGATCGTCCCCCCGGTCGAGTGCTACCCGGGCCAACCCCACGACCGCGATGGAGTTGCGCGGATCCGCCTCGGCGGCCTGGCGGTAGAGCCGCTCCGCCTGCTCGAGCTGGCCCACGGCCAGGGCTCGTTCGGCCTGCAGAATCAGCTCGATCACGGCCGGCTCACGCTCACGCTTCGTCCGCGATCCGGGAGCGCGCCAGCAGCAGCAACGTGGCCCGGTCGTTGAGCTTCGGATCGACGATGACCCGTTCGACGAGCTCGTCGAGGATCCGGCCCAGGAGCGGCCCCTGGCGGAGGCCGAGCTCCTCGATCAGGTCCTGCCCGTCGATCTGGAGCCGGCTGCGGTCAAGGACGATCTCGGCGGCCAGCTCGCGCGCGACGCGTTCGCGCAGCACGTCCAGACCTCCGGCACCGGGCGGCAGGCCGCTGCCCACGTTGTCGGCCTCGCGCAGCGCGAACAGATCGTCGACCACATCGATCCCGATCTTGCTGATGAACCGCCGCACGGCGGTGTCGGACCAGGCAGCCTCGTAGCTGAACATGTGCTGGCGAACCAGGTGCACGACCCGCTCACGAACTGCACGCGGTGACCGGAGCGCATCGAGCAGCTGGCCGGCGAGCTCGGCTCCGACGACGTCGTGCCCGAGAAAGTGGCCGTCGGAGAACGTGGCTGGTTTGCCGATGTCGTGCAGGAGTGCCGCGAGCCGGACGACCGGCCGGTCGACGCGGGCGGCGTCAACGGTGCGAACCGTGTGATCCCAGAGATCCTCGCCCGGAGTCTTGTTCTGGGGCACGCCGCGTTGCCGCGCCAGTTCCGGAGCGATCCGTGCCAGCAGCCCGGTATCGGCCAGCAACCGCAGCCCGACCGACGGCCGTTCGGCCGCGAGGAGCTTCGAGAGCTCGGTCGAGATCCGCTCGCCGGACAGGTAGCGGACCAGGTCCGCATTCGATGCGATGCCGGCCAGGGTGGCCGGCTCGATCGTGAATCAAGCGTCGCCGCGAGGCGAACCGCTCGGACCATCCGGAGCGCATCCTCCTCGAAGCGCTCCTTCGGGTCGCCGACCGCTCGGAGCGTCCCGGCGACGAGGTCCTCCCGGCCGCCATGCGGATCGACGAGTGCAGGCTCCGCGCCGGCGGGCCCGCCCCAGGCGACCGCGTTGACCGTGAAGTCGCGCCGGGCGAGATCGACCTCCACCGAGTCGCCGAACTCCACGCGATGTGGCCGCCGGTAGTCCGCGTAGTCGTGGTCGGTGCGGAACGTCGTCACCTCGTAGAGCTCGCCGCCATGGCGGACCACCACGGTCCCGAACGCGTTCTCGTATACCGCATCCGGGAACAGCTGGAGGATCTGATCGGGGCGCGCGTCGGTCGCCAGGTCCCAGTCCAGGGCGGGCCGGCCGAGCAGTACATCGCGCAGCGAGCCGCCGACAACGTACGCGACACGCCCGGCCGACCACAGGAGCCCCATGATTTCGTGGACGGGACCCGGGATCGATGCCGAGAGCGACGCCTCGTCGGTCAGTTGCGTCCCAGGAACAGGTAGGTCCGCCACGCCTCGTTTCGGTCGTCAGACAGATATGGGGTGAACAGCGAGTAGATGTCGTTGCGCGGCTCGTAGGGCGGTCGCCGGAGCCGCAGCCGCGCCTCGTCGAGCGTCTTGCCGCCCTTGCGATGGTTGCATGCCTTGCAGGCGGTGACGAGGTTCTCCCACGTGTGGCCGCCGCCGCGATGCCGCGGCATGACGTGGTCGAGCGTGAGGTCGTGACTCTGCCGGCCGCAGTACTGGCACGTGTGGCGGTCGCGGCTGAAGACCTCGCGACGGGAGAGCTTCACCCGGGGACGCGGGCGGCGAACCATGTGCTGGAGCCGGATGACGGATGGCGCGCGGTATTCGACCCGCGGCGTCCGCACCATCTGGTGGTCGAACTCGATCACCTCGGCCTTCTCACCGAACAGGAGCCGGAAGGCCCGTGGCAGGTTGCAGACGTTGAGCGGCTCGTAGTTCTGGTTCAGAACGAGTACGACACCGTCCATCGGGCCGGAATGTAGCAGAACGTCGCGTTCGTGCTGGCTCGGCAGCCCGGTCGGCCGGAACCGACCTCCCTTCCGTGATGCCCGTTCCCGGCATCAGGGAGCCGCGGCGCGAGAACAGACGCACCCCACGATGCCGGGAAGTCGCATCACAGGTGGACCTGCCCGCTCGTCGCGCGTCTCTACCCGCGGGCGACGGCCGCTCCCGTGACCGGGTCCCATCCCCCGGCCTGGCCGACCTTCGTGGCGAGTGGACGGCCGAGCTCGCCGGCGACGAACCGGGCCGCCTCCAGGACGCCCGCGAGCGACACTCCGGTCTCCCAGCCCTCGGCGTCGAGCAGGTACACCAGGTCCTCGGTGGCGAGGTTGCCGGCCGCACCTGGTGCATACGGACAGCCGCCAGTCCCGCCGGCGGCCGAGTCGAAGCAACGGATCCCCGATCGGAGCCCGGCCGCCACATTGGCGAGGGCCGTGCCGCGCGTGTCGTGGAAGTGGTACGCGACGCGGTCGAGCGCGATGCCGGCCTGGGCGGTCAGCCCGGTCAGGTCCTCGACCTGGCCCGGCACGCCGACACCGATCGTGTCGCCGAAGCAGACCTCGTCCACCCCCAGCTCGACGAGACGGGCGGCGACCTCGACGGCCCGCGCTGGCTCGACGCGGCCCGTGTACGGGCAGCCGAACGCGGTCGAGACGTAGCCGCGCGTCCACCAGCCGAGATCGCGGGCACGACCGAGGACGGGCGCGAACGTCGTCAGCGATTCCTCGACCGTCATCCCGATGTTCCGTTCCGTGAACGCGTCGCTGGCGGCGGTGAACACCGCGATCGCATCGACGCCGGCCGCCTCGGCGCGATCCATGCCGCGCTGGTTCGGCACGAGTACCGGAAAGCGGACGCCGCCGGGCCGATCCAGAAGCGCCATCAGCGCGTCGGCATCCGCGAGCTGGGGGATGGCACTCGGGGAGACGAAGCTCGTCGGCTCGATCTCACGCAGGCCCGCCGTCGCAAGGAGCGCGACGAACCGTGCCTTGGAATCGGTCGGGATCGGCGTGGCCTCGTTCTGGAGGCCGTCGCGCGGGCCGACCTCGTAGATCCGGACGGGCCCTCGAAGGTCGGTCAAGGATCAGCCCTTTGGCGGATCCATCGCCCGTTCGATCCGCGCGACCTCGACCTCGATCCGTCCGATCAGGTCGATGGCTGCGCGATGCTCGTCACTGCCGTGCGGTGCCGCGTTCCGGCGCCTGCGCGTCTCGCGGTGGAGCTCGAGCAGCTGCTCGCGCGTCCCGGGCAGCTTCGGCTCAGCGGCGCGGGGCTCCTTGGTACTGCCCGACTTGGCTTTGAGCGACTTGGCCATTCGGTTCGTTGATTCCTCCTGCGAACGAGAGCGTAGCGCAGCAGTCAGGGCTCGACGACGCCGAGGACCTGTCCGCGGGTCACCTGGTCGCCGGCCGCGATCGAGAGTTCAACGAGCCGCCCCGCGATGGGGGCGACCACACCGTGCTCCATCTTCATCGCCTCGAGCGTGACGACCGCCGCACCGGCCGCTACGGCCTCGCCGAGGGCAACCTCCACGGCGAGGACAACCCCGGGCATCGGCGCGACGAGTTCCACGGGCCCGCCGGCATGGGAGGCCGCCTCCCGAGCAGCCCGTGTCACGTCCGGGGGTGCCGCGAACCGGAACGGGACACTCAGGCCGGCGACGTCGATGTGGACCGTGTCGCCGACGACGACGAGCGGGAGGGAGGCGCCCGGGGGCCCCGCGGGCGCTATCGGCGGGGCGGTCCGCTGCCGGCCTTTGGCCTCCAGCCGAAGGGTGGGCGGCGCATTGAGCCGCCAGCCACCGCGCCACGGGTCGGCCGCCCCGGTGCCGGTCGTGGTCCCTGCCAGGGCCACGGCCGCTGCCGTCCACGCTTCGTCGGGCAACGCGCTCCGCTCGGCCCAGTCGTCCGGCGGCCAGATCCGCTCCAGCGTGTCGATGCGCGCCTCGCCGGCGCGCACCACGGGCTCGCGGACGAGCCAGCGCAGGAAGCGGAGGTTCGTGACGAGCCCGAGGACGACGGTGTCGTCCAGCGCGGATGTCAGGCGGTCCAACGCCTCGTCACGCGTCACGCCGTGCGCGATGACCTTTGCCAGCATCGGGTCGAACCGGCTCGTGACCTCGTCGCCGCGCGTCACCCCAGCGTCCACCCGGATCCCCGGCCCGGACGGCCAGCGCAGCTCCTCGATCCGCCCGGTCGCGGGCAGGAACCCGCTTTCCGCGTCCTCGGCGTACAGCCGGACCTCCATCGCATATCCCGCTGCCGCCACGTCGGCCTGCCAGAAGCCGAGCGCCTGCCCGGCCGCGATCCGCAACTGGTCCTCGACGAGGTCGCGCCCTGTCACCAGCTCGGTGACCGGATGCTCGACCTGCAGCCGGGTGTTCATCTCGAGGAAGACGGGTTCGCCGCGGTCGTCGACGAGGAATTCGCAGGTGCCGGCGCCGACGTACGCGACCGCGCTCGCCAGCGCGAGTGCCGCCTCGCCAAGCCGCTGGCGCAGGGCCGGGTCGACGGCCGGTGACGGCGTCTCCTCGAGCACCTTCTGGTGCCGCCGCTGGATCGAGCAATCGCGTTCGCCGAGGTGGACCCCGTTGCCGAACCCGTCGAACAGGACCTGGATCTCGACATGGCGGGGACCCTCGAGGAAGCGTTCGAGGATCAGGCGGTCATCGCCGAAAGCCGCGGTCGCCTCGCGACGGCCGGAAGCGAGCGCGTCGCCGAGCCGATCTGCATCCCGCACGATCCGCATGCCCTTCCCGCCGCCACCGGCCGCCGGCTTGACCAGGACCGGCAGGCCGAGCCGCTGCGCGGCCGCGGAGAGCGCCTCATCCGACTGATCGGTGTCGTCGTAACCGGCGAGGACCGGCACGCCGAGGCGCACCGCGAGTCGCCGCGCAGCGGCCTTGTCGCCCATCTGTCGGATCGCTTCTGGCGGCGGACCGACCCACCGAATCCCGGCCGCGATGACTGCCTCGGCGAACGCCGCCGACTCGGCAAGGAACCCGAAGCCTGGGTGGAGTGCGTCCGCCCCCGCTGCTGTTGCAGCCTCGACAACCGCGTCGACGTCCAGCAGGTCGAGCGCTCCCGGTCCGTCCGTGTTCGGCACGATCGCCTCGATCCCGAGGCGCCGCACACGTGCTCCGGATCCGCACCGCGATCTCGCCCCGGTTTGCCACGAACAGCGTCCGAATCGGCTGCGGGGCACTGTTGGCGCGCCCGAACGCGTCAATCGCGTCAATCGCGACACGCCAACGCCCTCCTACCCGCCGCGCGGGCAGCTGACCCGTGGCAATCCACCGCTGAACGGACCTCGTGGTGGCGCCGAGGCGCTCCGCCGCCTGCCTTGGACTCAGCTCATCCGTCATCGATGGCGCGATTGTCGCAGATCAGTCCCGCAGCAGGGCGTCGGCCAGGCCGAGCCCCCACACGATCAGCAGCGCGCCGACGTACGCGATCGGCAGGGCGAATTGCTGGATCGCGTGGAACAGCTGGAAGCGACGGGAGACGCGGAACGGACCGAGGTCGCGAATGGCGCCCGCAAAATCGGTGCGCCAGGGTTCGCCGGCGCGGATCCGCAGCCACGCGATCGACCATCTCGCGGCAAGCCGGTGGTACCTCTGCTCCTCCGCGGGCAGCGCTCCGAACTCCGGCAGACGCTCGAGCGTATCCAGCGCCACGTGCGCCGTCGCGTCGTCGACCACTGCCGGGTCCAGCGACAGCCGAAGCCGCGCGATGCCGACCGTCTCGGTTGGCGTCTCACCGACGGAGACGTCCAGCAGAGCCATGGCTTCTTCCCGACGTCCGGCGGTGACCAGGGCGGAAGCGCGTTCCGCGGGTCGAGCATCGGGATGCTCGTTCAGCCAGGCATCCGCGCTCACCGGATCGATCGGGAGCGACCCCGTGCGCCACTGTTGGCGCTGGCGCCCTGCGACCTCAGCCATCGCCATCCGGATCCGCCAGCCGTCGCGATCGATGAAGCAGACCAGGACGAACGCGACCAATGGGATGGCCACCAGCACGGCCCGGTTCTCGACGCCCGCGACGTACAGCACGATGACGACCACCAGGGCCAGCGGGATGGCTGCGACGATCCAGCGGATCGGCGGTCCTGCTTCTCGGAGCGCACGCATCGATGGGGACCGCCTGCGCGCGTTCCAGCGCCGGAACGCCGCCGCCACCTAGCTCGCGTCCTCCTCGGGTGCCCAGCTGGGCGCGCGCTTCTCGTCGAAGGCCCGGAAGCCCTCCTGGGCCTCGGCACTCGTCCGGCTGCCGGGCGATGACCCGCGCCGTGTGCCATTTCGACGATCCGTGGCCGAGGCCCCGCACCTCGCGGACGATCGCCTTCGCGGCCCGGGCGGCGGTCGGACCCGCGGCGAGCACGTCGCGAATTGCTGCCTCGACGGCGGCGTCCAGCCCGGCCTCGCCCTCGACCACCTCGTGGACGAGCCCGATGCGCTGCGCGCGGATCGCGTCGAACCGACGCCCGCCGGGGAACAGGGCGCGTGCGTGGCTCTCGCCGATCTTCGCGATGACGAACGGCGAGATCACCGCCGGGAGGATGCCCAGCCGTGTCTCGGTGAAGCCGAAACGGGTGCCGGACTCGGCGATCACCAGGTCCGACACTGCGCACAACCCCATGCCGCCGCCGAGCGCCGACCCGTGAACGCGTGCGACGATCGGCACCGGGCACGTGTCGATCGCCTCGAACATGTCGGCCATGGCCATCGCGTCCTGTTCGTTGCGTTCGACATCGAGCTCCATCGCGGCGCGCATCCATGCGACGTCGGCGCCGGCACAGAACGACGGCCCGGCCCCGGCCAGCACAACCGCCCGGAGCTCGGTCGGGCCCTCGCGCGCGAGCGCGGCAAAGGTCGTTCGAAGCTCGGCGATGACGGAAGCGTTGAACGCGTTGTGGACCTCTGGCCGGTCGAGCGTCACCCGCGCCACGACCCCTGACGGCCCATTGCGCTCGACTCGCAGGGTGCCCGTCACGCTGCGGTCGTCACGCGCTTCGCTCGGCCGCGTCGAGGACCCGGACGTCGTCGCCAAGTCGGATCCGGCCCGCCCGCTCGACCTCGCCGTACACGCCGAAGTCGACGTTTTCGCCGTCGCGCAACCCGCGGTAGGCGATGATCGTTCGCAGGGTGTCGAGGTCGCGGGTGCCCGAGTCGGGATCCTGCGTCGTGATCGCGCAGCGCGCTACCTGCTTGCTGACGAACATCGTGGTCTCGCCGAGTTCGATCCGGTGCCCGATCCACGCGTCCTCCTCGTGCGGTTCGCCGCCGGCAAGCTCGATGAGCATCCGGAACCGGCGCCCGTCGACCGGAGCCGCCGCCGAGGTGCTGCCCGAGCAGGCTCGAGCGACCCATCGGTGATGAGCGTCGCGGGGCGCTTCTCGCGCGTCCCGCCCGGCTGCGTCGTCCGGACGAGATGCACGCGCCGGCCGGTGAACGGCTGGAGCGCCTCTGCCCACGGACCGTCGACGAGGTGCCCGAGGACACGCCGTCCGTACATCGAGGTGATGACCGGCTCGGTCGTTCGAACGTCATCCTCGAGGACCGACCCGTCCGGGAAGGTCATCCGCAGATGCGACCCGTCGGGGTGGATGTGCGCCGCCACCTGGACCAGCCGCCCGGCAAGCAACCCATCGATGAGCCGCCCGCTGTCGTCGATCAGGTAGAAGCGGCGATCCTCGCGGACACCCTGCTCGGTCAGTTCGATCTCGGCCGGATGCTCGAGGGCGAGCGCCTTCACGGGCGCAATCGAAAAGCGGTTGACTGCAGGCATCGCCGGGATGCTACATCCGGAACACGCCGAATCGCGTGTCCGGGATGGGGGCGTGGAGCGCCGCCTCGATGCCCATCGCGAGCACTCGGCGCGTGTCCAGTGGATCGATCACGCCGTCGTCCCAGAGGCGGGCCGTCGAGAAGTAGGGCGACCCTTCGCGCTCGTAGGTCTCGAGGATCGGCGCCTCGAAGGCGTCGCGCTCGGCCTCGCTGGCGAAGTCGCCGCGGACCGTCGACAGGACGCGGGCCGCCTGCTGGCCGCCCATGACGCTGATCCGCGCGTTGGGCCACGTCCACAGGAAGCGCGGCTGGTACGCCCGGCCAGCCATCGCGTAGTTGCCGGCGCCGAAGCTGCCGCCGACGATGACCGTGAACTTCGGCACCTCCGCCGATGCCACCGCGGTCACGAGCTTCGCCCCGTCCTTCGCGATGCCGCCGGCCTCGTATTCACGACCGACCATGAAGCCTGTGATGTTCTGCAGGAACAGCAGCGGGATCTTGCGCTGGGCCGCGAGCTCGATGAAGTGGGCGCCCTTGAGCGCCGATTGGCTGAACAGGATCCCGTCGTTGGCCAGGATCCCGATCGGGAAGCCCTCGACGTGAGCGAACCCGCAGACGAGCGTCTCGCCGTAGCGCGGCTTGAACTCGTGAAAGCGGCTGCCGTCGACGAGCCGGGCGACGATCTCGTGGACGTCGACCGCGCGGCGAGGATCGGACGAGATCGCGGCGTAGAGCCCTCCCGGGTCGACGGCCGGAGGCTCGGGGTCCGTGCGGTCCCAGGGAAGGGGAGGCGGACGCCGGTTGAGGTTCGCGACGATCGAACGGCCGAGCGCCAGCGCGTGCTCGTCGTCGAGCGCCTCGTGGTCTGCGACCCCCGACAGCCGCGTGTGGACGTCCGAACCGCCGAGCTCCTCGGCTGACACGTCCTCGCCCGTGGCCGCCTTCACGAGCGGCGGGCCGCCGAGGAAGATCGTGCCGGTCCCCTTGACGATCACCGTCTCGTCGCTCATGGCCGGAACGTAGGCGCCGCCGGCCGTCGAGCTGCCCATGACGAGCGCAACCTGCGGGATCCCGAGCGCGGACATCCGCGCCTGGTTGTAGAAGATCCGCCCGAAGTGGTCGCGGTCAGGAAAGACGTCCGCCTGGAGTGGCAGGAACGCACCGCCCGAGTCGACGAGATAGACGCACGGAAGCCGGTTCTCGAGCGCGATCTCCTGCGCCCGAAGGTGCTTCTTCACGGTCATCGGGTAGTACGTGCCGCCCTTGACCGTCGCGTCGTTGGCGACGACCACGCAGGTCGTGCCCTCGATCCGGCCGATCCCGGTGACCATCCCGGCTCCCGGCGCCTCGTCGTCGTACATCCCGTTCGCGGCGAGCGGGCTCAGCTCGAGGAACCCCGTCCCAGGATCGAGAAGGCGATCGATCCGGTCGCGGACCGGCAACTTGCCCCGTTCCGTGTGACGGGCGATCGACCGCTCGTCGCCGCCGGCGCCGCCGTCGGCGAGGGCCGCCTGGCGCGCCCGAAGCTCGGCGACGAGCTCAGCCATGACGGCCTCGTTGGCGCGAGCCTCCTCGCTGGACGGGTCGAGCCGGCTGCGCAGGACGGGCATGGACCGATGATAGGAACCGTGGACCCCCGCCGCCCGTCATCGGGGACGATGTCGACCGTGCTGCGCCTGCTCGTGGTGGCTGCTTTCACGGCGGGCTGCGCGCTGCTCCAGGCTCCCGCCTCCGGTCCGTTGGTGACCATCGAGGCGACGGGCGGCCTGTGCCCCGAGGGAACGTGCCGCAGCGTCGTCGCCATCGAAGCGGACGGGCGCGTCCACCACGTCGAACCGGCCGCGACGGCGATCCAGCAAGCGACCGGCGAGTCGATCGATCTCCTCCGGACGGCGATTGGGATCACGGATTTCGAGGCGATCCGGTCGCGGCCGTTCCTCGGGACGTGCCCGACTGCGTTCGACGGCCAGGAGCTGGTCTATACGGTGACGACAGCGCACGGACCGGAGCGGATTGCCTCGTGCGACGTCGAAGTCGACCCGCAGGCGCCGCTGTTCACGGCGATCCACGCGATCCTCGGTGCCGGCCTGCCCGCGCCCGCGCCCTAGTGGGTCGCCGGCCACCGAAGCGTGCTACTCTTATATAGCACGTTATTTGCAGGACGACAGTGACGGTTGAACCCCGCACCCGAGCCCCGTCCGCGACGGCCGAGTCCATTCGGCTGGAACTCGCCCAGGCATGGGGCGAGATGGGAGCCGCCTGGGGCGTGACCCCCGCGATCGCCAGGGTGCAGGCGTACCTCATGGCGCGCCAGGAGCCGCTCACGGAGCGCGAGGTGCGCGAGGCGCTGGGGCTGAGCCATCGGGCCGCGAGCCTGGCCCTCGCCGAGGCCGAATCGTGGGGCATCGTTGAGCGCGTGCCCGAACCTCGCCGCGTGGGACGCCGCGGCCCGGCAGGAACGGCGTATTTGGCCGTGGGGGACCACTGGCAGTGGTTCGGCAGGGTCATCGCCGAACGCAAGGTGCGCGAAGGGGACCCGATCGTCGCGGTCCTCGAGGAGAAGCTGACCGAGGCCACCGCCGCCGTCCGGGAGTACCCGGACGATGCGGAGCTTGCCGCGCTCCGCGACTGGCTCGCCGCGTTCCTCGTCTTCGTCCGCCTGTTCGATCGCGCGGTCGGCCTGCTGCCGCAACTCGAACCGCGAGAGCTCGAACGATCACTCAATCTGCTCGGCCGGGTCCCGGACGCGACGATCCTGCGCCTGTTCGACCTTCTCGCTGGTCTCCCGGACGAGGACATCCTCGACCTGGTCGAGACGCTCTCGCGGCTGTCGCCAACGGCCGCACGGCGCGCCACGAAGCTCATGTCGGGAGTGGTCCGAACGGTCTCCCGCTGAGCGCGGAGGATCTCCCCGCGACAACTGTCGACCGGATCGACAGTTTGTGAGGGATCGACGCTGTGTTCGGCCATTGTGTCGACCGAGTCGACAGGATCAGAGCTTGGAAGGCACAAACCAGTCGGTTGGGTCGGCGTGGTCGACATCGGCGGCCGCGTCGCTCGGCATCCGTTGGGAAATGTCGACGTCGTCGACACATGGAGGAACGGACCGAACGCGGGAGTTCAGGAGGCCCGTGCGATAATCCGGACGCGCGAGGGGCTCGGCCGACTCGAACGGGCGAGGACCCCGGGGCCAGGCCCGGCCGGCGAACCGAGCGCAGCACCAGAGGAATCCGTCCCACCATGACAGTCGAAACCTCCACCTGGGCCACCAAGAAGGGGCTCGCCCAGATGCTCAAGGGCGGCGTCATCATGGACGTCGTCACGGCCGAGCACGCGAAGATCGCGGAGGATGCCGGCGCGGTCGCCGTCATGGCGCTCGAGCGCGTCCCGGCCGACATCCGCGCCGCGGGCGGCGTCGCGCGCATGAGCGACCCGGCCATGATCGAAGGGATCATGAACGCGGTCTCGGTGCCGGTCATGGCCAAGGCCCGGATCGGGCACTTCGTCGAGGCCCAGGTGCTCGAGGCCCTCGGCGTGGACTACGTCGACGAGTCCGAGGTGCTCACGCCGGCCGACGAGACCAACCACATCGACAAGCACGCGTTCAAGGTCCCGTTCGTGTGTGGCTGCCGGAACCTCGGCGAGGCGCTCCGCCGCATCAACGAGGGCGCAGCGATGATCCGCACGAAGGGCGAGGCAGGGACGGGCAACATCGTCGAGGCCGTCCGCCAGCTGCGGAGCGTCCTGTCCGAGATCCGCAAGCTCGATTCTATGCGCGAGGACGAGCTGTTCGCCGCTGCCAAGGAGCTCCAGGCGCCATTCGAGCTGGTCAGGGACGTCGCATCGGCGGGCAAGCTGCCCGTCGTGAACTTCGTCGCCGGTGGCATCAGCACGCCGGCCGACGCGGCGCTCGTGATGCAGCTCGGTGCCGAGGGCGTCTTCGTCGGCTCGGGCATCTTCAAGAGCCAGGAACCCGCCCGGATGGCGGAGGCCATCGTGCAGGCCACGCGCTTCTACGACGATCCCAAGAAGATCGCCGAGGTCTCGAAAGGACTGGGGAGCCCGATGCGCGGCATCCCCCTCGAGGCGATCCCCGAGGAGGAGCGCCTCGCCGTTCGCGGCTGGTAGGGCGGGCACCACGACGCCCGCGAGGTCCCGATGAAGATCGGCGTACTTGCCCTCCAGGGGGCCTTCCAGGAGCATCTGGACACCCTGCGCGCCATCGGCGTCGAGGGCGTCCGGGTGCGCGAGCCCGCCGATCTCGAGGGGATCAGCGGCCTCATCATCCCGGGCGGCGAGAGCACGACGATGCGCCTCGGCATCGAACGCTGGGGACTGCACGAGCCCCTGCTCGATTTCGCGCGGAGCGGCGCGCCGCTGTTCGGCACGTGCGCCGGAATGATCGTCATGGCCCGCGAGATCGCCGGCGGCGAGCCACCGATCCTGCCGCTGCTCGACGTGACCGTTGAGCGCAACGCGTTCGGCCGCCAGCTGGACTCCTTCGAGACCGACCTCTCGGTCCCCGTGCTCGGCGATCTCCCGGTCCACGGCGTCTTCATCCGCGCCCCGATCGTCGAACGCACCGGACCCGACGTCGACGTGCTTTCCCGGCTGGACGACGGGCGGATCGTCGCGGTCCGCGAGCGGAACGTGATCGCCACGGCGTTCCATCCGGAGCTCGCCGGGGAGACGCGCTTCCATCGGCTGCTGACGATGCTTGCGTCCGAACACGAGGATCCGGGCGAGGGCGCCGGCCGCCGGCCGCATCCGACTCGCCGGTCGAGGAACCAGGCATGACCGAACCACGCGTCACGCGCGTCAGCGGCAAGGTCCGGGTCGCACGCCTGACCGACCTGGCGGCGCTCGGCGAGCTGTCGCGGCTGTGCCAATCGGACGAGGCCGCGACGCGGTCGCTCGGCCTGCCGGTGAGCGGCCCACCGATCGGCGTGTTCAGCCTGTTCCGGCTGCCGCTGGGCGCGTTCCGTCCGCACGACCTCATGTACGTCTACGAGCAGGACGGCCGGATCGCCGGGCTGGTCCGCGTCGAGCGCGAAGCCACCCGCGACGAGTGGACGATCGTCGAGCTCGACGCGGTGGGCGTCGCGAACGCCGGCGAGATCCGCTACCGGCTCGTGCAGCAACTTCTGCGCGAGGGCGCGAAGCGCGGCGCGGCCCGCTTCCACGTAGCGTGCGCCGATGCCGACGACAACATCGAGCTGTTCATGCAGGCCGGCTTCATGCGCTACGGTGACGAGCGGATCCTGTTCCGGCCGACGCCGCTGCCGCTCCCCGAGCCGTGGTCCGACGAGCATGCGGCAGACTGCCGGATCCGGCCGACGGCCGCGATCGATGCCGTGGCCCTGTCGCGGCTCTATTCGTCGGCGACGCCACACCCCGTCCAGCGCCTGGAGGCCGTGCGGATCAACGACTGGGAGCGCCAGGGCACGAACTGGCGGGTTCCGCGCTCGAGCCTGGCGCCGATCCTGCGTTTCGCCGATGTGGAGGCGTTCGTGCAGGAGTCGGCCGGCGGCGGGAAGGACGGCACGGCCCTCGACGGGTTCATCCAGATCGGCGTCGCCAAGGAGGACCAGCCACACTATCTCAAGGTGATGGCGCGATCCGACGCGGACGTGTCACCGCTCGTCGAGTACGGTCTCGGCGTGATTTCCGCGAGGACCACGAGGGACGGCGATCATCGCCGCGACCTCGGTGTCATCGCACCGGTCGGACCTACGAGTCGCCGATCGACCGCCGGCTCGAGGAGGTGGGCTTCGAGACGATCTCCAGCGTCACGCTCCTGATGAAGGAAACGCTCGTCCGGGTCGCCGAGCCGGCACTCGTGCCGGCCGGGGTCCGCTAAGGAGGCACGCGTGGGATACGAGGACCGGCACGGTGAGTCGATCGACGACCTCGACGTCCTGCTCGCGGCGTTGCCGCCCGAGATCGTCGACGCCGTCCATGCGACCCCTGACCGGGAGGCGCTGATCGAGGTCGTCCTCGACCTCGGCCGGCGGCCCGAAGCCCGCTTCCCGAACGACGAAGCGTTGCTGCTGGACCGGGAGATCACCGAAGCCGACATCGCCTTCGTGGTCGACCACATCGGCACGTTCGGTGACGACAACCGGGCGGGCATCGAGCGAACGCTCCATCGCATCAGCGCGATCCGCAACCGGAACGGGAAGATCGTCGGGTTGACCTGCCGGATCGGGCGCGCCGTGTACGGCACGATCGAGATCATCAGCGACTTTGTCGAGACCGGGAAGTCGATCCTCATCATGGGCCGCCCGGGCATCGGCAAGACCACCATGCTCCGTGAGGCCGCCCGCGTCCTTGCCGACGATCTCGGCAAGCGGGTCGTCGTCGTGGACACGTCGAACGAGATCGCCGGCGACGGCGACATCCCGCACCCGGCCATCGGCAAGGCCCGCCGCATGCAGGTGCGCACCCCGTCGATGCAGCACGAGGTGATGATCGAGGCCGTCGAGAACCACATGCCCCAGGTCATCGTCATCGACGAGATCGGCACGGAGCTCGAAGCCGCCGCTGCCCGCACGATCGCCGAGCGTGGTGTCCAGCTGATCGGCACGGCCCACGGCAACAACCTCGACAACCTCATGTTGAACCCGACACTGTCGGACCTCATCGGCGGCATCCAGAGCGTGACCCTCGGCGACGAGGAGGCTCGCCGCCGGCGCACCCAGAAGAGCGTCCTCGAGCGGAAGGCCCCGCCCACGTTCGACGTGATCGTCGAGATCCAGGACCGCGAGCGGGTTGCCGTCCATTCCGATGTCGCCGACACCGTCGACGCCATGCTGCGTGGCGATCCCGTCGCCCCGGAGCTGCGCTGGCGCGACGAGGAGGGCGTGCATCGCTCACAGGGCCGGCCACGCCCATCGCCCCGCGAGCAGCTCGGGCAGGAGCGCTTCGCCGGGCTGGTCGGCGGAGGCTCGGGTTGGCGCACGGAACCGGGCTGGCGGGGCGATAGCTCGTCCCGCGGCGGCGGTTACCGCGAGGCAGAGCGCGCCGGATTTCGCCCCGGCTATCGGCCAGGACAATCCGGCGGCTGGCGTCAGGCACGGAACGGCCCGGGCGCGCGAGAACCCGACCCGGGCCACCGACTCCGCCGACGCTGGGACGATGCCCGGCGAACAATTCGCGTCGCCGCCAATGACGGGCGGGCCTGGCGGGCCCATCGCCGAGGACGGCCCGTTCGTGGCCGGCGACATCGCCGATCGCGGCCCGCTCGAGCGTGGCGCCGCCCTAACGGCGGTCGAGAAGCGCGCCCGGGAAGCCCGCGAGCTCGAACGCCAGAAGGCCTGGCGAGACCAGGCGTCGAGGGCCCTGACGGCGATGAAAGCGGAGGAGGGCACCGCTCCGATCAACGCCGAGGACCTCGACGATGAGGCAGATGGCAGCCTGCCCCTCGGCATCGAGGAGGACGAGCGCGGCGCGTCCGTGCTCGTGCCCGGTGGCGCCCCGTTGCCGACGCTGCGCATCCTGCCGCAGGGCATCAGTCGCAAGCGCCTCGAGCAGGCGATCCGCGACCTGCAGCTCCCGGTCGTCATCGCCCGTGAGGTCGACGAGGCCGACGTGGTCATGACCCTGCGCAACGAGTACAAGCAGAAGACCCCATTGCTGCGTGAGGCCGAGGAGCGGGCGCTGCCGATCTACGTCCTCAAGAGCAACACGATCCCGCAGATGCAGTCGAGCCTGACCTCGATCTTCTCGCTCGAGATCGATCCGCGGGAGGCGGCGCTCCGCGAGACCGAGGAGGCCATCGACATGGTCATCAACTCATCGGAGACCGTGGAGCTCTCGCCCCAGAACGCCTACATCCGGCGGCTCCAGCACCAGATGGCCGAGCGGGCCAACATCGTGTCGCGCTCGCGCGGCCGCGAGCCGTACCGCCGCGTCCGCCTCTACCCGGATCCCGCTCGCTCGACCTGGCGCTAGCGGACTAGCGGCGGCTGGTCAGCTTCCGGAACGGCGCGGTCAGCGTCAGGCGCATCGTCCGGAACGTCGCGCTGTAGCGGACGTTCCGTGCCTGGCGCCACTGTCGACGTCGGTCGATGCACACGATCTTGGCATCGACCACCGGCTCGGCCACGCCCACGTGCCGGGCGAGGTTCTCGAGCGTCCTGCTCCAGAACCGGTTGTTCATCCCGTTCCCGCCGAGCATGTATGCCAGTTCGTCGAACGGATCGGACGTGCGCTCGAGGGCCTGTGCCTGGGCGACGGTCACGCCGTCCACCTCCGATGCCGAGAACGTGATCCAGGCCGACAGGGTGTGACCCTGTGGGGTCATGAAGGTGAACGACTCCTCGTCCGCATAGATGACCAGGATTCCGTGCTCAGCTTGACCGGAGCTCCTGGCACCGGGCTGAGATCGAGCAGCGCGACTTCGCCCGGTGCGATCCCGGCCAGCGGGGCGTAGAACTCCGCGTCCTTCGGCCAGAAGGTCGGGAACGCGGACTTCCAGGTCGCGACCAGCTCCTGGGGCGACAGCTCGACACCCTCGAGCGGCACACGGAACGTCTTCTGCCACAGCTGGCCGAAGCCCTGCAACGGACCGGACAGGCGCTTCCCCGTGACCGAATCGACCGGCGCACCCTCGACGCCAGCGGCCGACAGGCGGTCGACCGGCTGCGCCCAGTTGCCGTCGTCCCGCGGGGCGGTCATCGGGCCACGGCGGCCATCGCCGCCGCCTCGTCGGGCAGGATCTCGATCGCCTCGTCGAGGCGGGTGAGCGCCAGGATCTGGCGGTAGTGGTCCGACAGGCCGATCGCGAGCAGCCGCGCACCGGCCCGCTGGGCGCGGACGAGCAGCGTCACCAGCAGGCCAATGCCACCGCTGTTCATGTACTCCATGGCACCGAAGTCGAGGACGACAGCGCGGGCGCCGTCATCGAGTGACGCTGCGAACGCGCTGGTCAGCTCGGCGTCACTCGCCGACGTGACGTCGCCGGCGATGCGCAGCACGGCGGTGTCACCAACCGTGGTGCGATCGATGGTCGTGACGGTCATGCGGCATCTCCTTCGACGATCTCCATGAAGTCCGAGAGACGGGTGATCCGAAAGATCTCGCGGTAATGTGGGGTCAGGCCGACCGCGCGCACGCCGCGGCCGTCGCGCCGGGCGTCGGCCAGCAGGCGCACCACGAGGGCGATCCCGGTGCTGTTGATGTAGCCGACGTCCTCGAAGTCGAGGGTGAGGTGGCTCGGCTCCCGGGAAGCCACGTCGCGGTAGGCATCCAGGAGGGTGTTGTCGGCCCTGGCGTCAAGGTCCCCGCGCATCCGGAGCCGGATGTCGTCAGGGATTTCAACGACCTGGGCGCCGAAGGTTCGGTCATCCATGGTTGGTCTCCTCGCGGGTCATCCGGAGCGTGACCGTCTGTGTGCCCGCGGCGTCGTTCGTCGACACGTCCATCGCGTCGACCATGTTCTCGATCAGGAAGAGGCCCCACCCGCGCGGCTTCTGTTCGCCGGCCAGCTTGCGGTCGATGTCGGGGACCTCGGCGTCGGTCGGGATCGCGCCGGACAGCGCCCGGTCGGTGACTCGAACGACCACGTGGGTGGCTGTCACCTCGACCTCAACGTCGAATGCGATGTCGTCGCGGCCCTGGCTGCCGTATTCGATGGCGTTCATCGCGGTCTCGCTGACAGCCGTCTTCAGCCGTTCGAGGCGGTCGGCCGGCAGACCGAGGCCTGCCAGCGCAGCGGCCACGCGATCCATCGCCTCGCGCTCGTTGCCGGGCGCGCCGGGCAGACTGAAGGCGGTCACCACGCTGGAGTCGCCCGATAGCGCTTCCGCCGCCTGGGCCGCCGTCCCGGCCACGCCGGCCGAGCGGCGCAAGGTCACCAGCGTGATGTCGTCCTCCTGCTCCTGGTCCGGCCCCGTGAAGGCGCGGAGCGTCTCGAGCAAACGGTCCAGGAGCTCGCTGCCGGCGTCCTCGCCGGCGAGGGACTCGCGCAGCCGGTCGAACCCGAACATCTGGCGCGCGCCGTCATGGGCCTCGACGATGCCGTCGCTGTAGAGGAGGACGTTGCTGCCCGGTTCGATGACCGCCTCGATCTCTTCGTAGCGAATGCCGGGCAGCAGGCCGAGCGGCATTCCCGTTGCGCGCAGCTCGCCGATGTCGGCCCCTTCGGGGCGCACGAACGGCAGGTTGTGCCCGGCGTTGGCGATGACGATCCGCCCGGTCGGCGGGTCGAGGACCGCGAACAGGCACGTCACGAACATCCGCTCCGGCATCTCCGGGACGAGCAGCTCGTTGGCTCGCGACAGGATCTCCCCGGGCGACGTGAGGCGTGACGCCTCGGCGCGGAGGAGGCTGTGCGTCCGAGCCATCACCAGCGCCGCGGGGACGCCCTTGTCGGTCACGTCGCCCACTGCGATCCCGATCCGCCCATCGGGCATCTGGACGAAGTCGTAGAAGTCGCCGCCGACCGCCTGGGCGGGTCCGTAGAACGCGGCGATCTGCCACTCTGGCAGGTGGGGCAGCTCGCGCGGCAGGAATTGCTGCTGGATGAGCGTGGCGACCCGCAGCTCCTGGGCCAGGCGCTCGCGGTCGGCCGCTTCGGCCGCCTGCTCGCGGACGAGCTGGGCGACGCGGATGGCCGGGGCGGCCTGTGCCGCCAACGTTGTCAACAGCCGTCGATCGTCGGTCGAGTAGTCCTGCTCCGACAGCCGCGGCCCGAGGTTCAGCGTCCCGATCAGCTCGCCCTGCGAGACGAGCGGCACGACCAGCGCGACGCCGGCTCCGCGGAGCGCCGTGACGGCCGGTGATTCGAGCTCGAGCCGGGCCACGTCGACCGGTCCGGGGGCAGACTGGAGATACGCGAGGAGGGGGTCCGAATCCGGGATGTCGACGGCGATCGAGATGCCGTCGGCCGTCGCTCCATCCGCGATCGGCGCAGGCATCGCGACCTCGGCCGGCGCCGTCGACGCGGAGCGGCGAAAGAAGACGGCGGATGGCGCCGGTCGTCTCGGTCATGTCGGGGTCACCTTAGGGAGCGAGTGTCCGGGAATCGTTACGGCGGAACCCGCCATCGCGGGCCCTCGCTCGAGCAGCCAGATCGTTGCGGTCGCCGGACGGACAGCCGTCCGCACGGTGGCTCGGAGCTCGTCGGTCAGCGTGTCGAGGTCGACGTCGTCGCGGAGTCGTTCGGCGAACGCGGCTGCCGTCCGCTCCGCGTCGTAGCGGCCACGGTCGAAGCGACGGTCCACCGCTCCCTGCACGCGACGGCGGACCGGTTGGAACAGCGCGGCCGCGATGATCGTCGACAGGGCGACCGCGAGCGTCTCGCCCTGCGTGAGGCCCTCGAGCGCTCCCTGTAGCCCGACCACGAGGAGCGCAAAGATCGTCACGACACCGCCCGTCACGATCGCCCACGACAGCGTGCGGCTGATGAGGCGATCGATGTCGTACAGGCGGTAGCGCAGGACCGCGACGCCGATTGCGATCGGGACGAGGCAGCCGACGAGGACAGACAGGACGTCGAGCAGGCCCTCTGGCCCGATCTCCACGAGGTAGGAGACGGGGAAGATGGCCGACATCAGGGCCACGGCGAACACCAGCCACTTGACCTGGGCGCGTTCCACGCCGGTCGAGCGCCGGAAGCGGACGACCACGGACGCGAGCGCGAGCACGAACGCCGCCAGCACGGAGATGATCGCGAGCGCCGCACCCAGCTCCCCGACCTCGACGTGCAGGCCCGGGATGGCGAATGGGCTGACCAGCGGGTCCTCGCCGCCTTCGGAGGCGACCGGCGCGATCGTCTGCAGGACGAGGCCGACGACCAGGGTCGCCGCCGCCAGGCCGTAGGGCCATCGCCAGCGTGGGCCGGGAAGGCGTCCGTCCGGGAAGACGATGCCGACCGTCGGGAACAGGACGAAGACCGCCGGGAGGAGGCCCTGCAGCGCCCACCAGGTGAGGAACGTCGCGAGTGTCCCGGTTGGCGTGGGTTCGATCACGATGAGGCGCGTCCAGGCGGCAACCACGCTCGTCATCATCAGCGACCCGATCAGTAGCAGCGCGCCGACCAGGTTGCCCGGCCGCCGCCACAGGATCGCGACGCCGACGGCCGCGTTGATCACCGTGAGCAGCCCAAGGGCGGCGAGGAACGGCTCCACGCCGAAGGTCCCCTCGCCGCCGGTTGCCCCGCCTGCGCCTATCACCCGGACTGCGGTCTCGAGCGGCAGGGCGACCGTCAGACCGAACGCAATGAGCAGCACGACCCGCCGGGGCAGTGAGCGGTTCATCGGTCGGTGCCTCGCAGCCAGAGCTGTAGCGAGCTTGGGCGCAGTGCGCGTTCGATCGAGCCAGTCAGTTCGCCTGCCACGGCTTCGAGGTCGACCTCGGTCCGCAGTCGTTCGGCAAACGCGGCCGCCGTGAGCTCGCTGTCGTAGCGGGCGCGGTCGAAGCGTCGGTCGACGGCGCGCTGCACACGCCGGCGAACCGGTTGGAAGAGGGCAAATGCCACGAGCGTCGAAGCCGCGACGGCGAGGGTCTGGCCCTGGGTCACGGACGTGAGCGCGGCCTGCAGTCCGACGACAAGCCCGGCGAAGACGACCACCAGGACGGCCGTGACGGTCGCCCAGGACAGCGTCCGGGAGATGATGCGGTCGATCTCGTACAGGCGATAGCGCAGGACCGCCACGGCGATCGCCGAAGGCACCGCCGCATACGCCAGGAGGACGGGGACGAAGGCCGGGCCGAACGAGTCCATGCTGAGCGTGAACGTGGCAACTGCCCAGATGACTGTCGATGCGACGATCAGGACCAGCGCCGCGATGAGCCAGCGGTACTGCAGTCGGACAAGACCGGTCGCGCGCCGCGCGCGGGCCAGCATTGCGGCGAGGCCCACGCCAACGAGAACGAGCATTGTCACGTGCAGGACGTCGGTCGCGGGGACGCAGGTGCCAGAACGAGGCCCCTGGAGCGATGGCCGCCGGGTTCCGGACGAAGAAGTCGGATCGATCGCCAAGCGCGCTGACATTGACGAGCGGGTTGATCGAAATCGCCAGGGCGCAGATGACCATGCCGGCGATCGCCAGCCTGCCGATGCGACCGGCCGTTCCGCTCGGCAGCCGGCCCTCGGGGAACAGGAGGCTCAACCAGAAGATCCCGAGGAATGCGAGGCTCCAGCCGCAGCCGCTCCCCCACACGGCGACGGCCGTCACGAAATCGGTCGGGACGAGGACGCCGCTCGGGGGGATCGCGACCTGCACGGTGCCCAGCTCGAGTCCCCACCCGATGAGCAACAGCAGCCAGCCGATAGGGTTGGCCGGGCGGCGAATGACAAGGTATCCGCCGATCCCGCCATACGTCAGGAGGAACACCGACGCGCCGGCGTGATCCATCTGTGCGAACAGCAGGAGGCCGAGCGCAAGGAGGCCCCCGACAAACACCATCCGAACGGCAGCCATCACGCTTCCCGTCCGGGCAGCCAGATCGAGGCGGCGGAGGGTCGAATCGCGCCGATGACGGTCCGTTCGAGGACGTTCGCGAGGGCGAAGACGACGAGCGTGGCAGCGGCAATCAACCAGGGCCAGCGGCGGGCGCGTATGAGGTTGGGTCGCGGCGATGACGTCGGATCCATCAAGTGCAGCGTGGCAGGGGATCGTCCCGACAACGTTACGGGATGGGCACCGCGTCCGATACCGTTGCGCTCGATGGCAACCGGGACGCTCCCAGCCGCTGTCGAGATCCGGCTCCTCGGCTCGCCCGAGGTGACCGTCCGTGGCAAACCGCTCGACGTGGACACCCGCAAGGCAGTTGCGATCCTGGCCGTCCTCGCCACGGATGGACGGCCATACGGCCGGGAGGAGCTTGCAGCGCTCCTGTGGCCGGACGCCGATGACGCCTCGGCGCGGGGCGCCCTGCGCCGGACGCTGTCCGTGCTGCGTGGTGCCGTCGGTCCGGACGTCCTCCGCGTCGACCGACAGCAGGTGGGGCTCGTTCCGTCGCACTACGACGTCGACGTCGGGCGGCTCGAGACGCTCGGCGCCTCGGGAGACGCGGCGGATCTGGCAGGCGCCGCCGATCTGGCGCGCGGCCCGTTCATGGCGGGCTTCACGCTCCGCGACAGCCCCGAGTTCGACGACTGGCGCGCGGCGAGGGCTGCCTCGGTGGAGCGGACCGTCGGCCGCGTCCTGGACGGACTGATCACGGCACTCGACGCGAGCGGGGACCTCGTTGGGGCGATCGCGGCCGCCGGCAGGCGGATCGACCTCGACCCGCTTGACGAGTCGGCGCACTTGCGGCGCATGGAGTTGCTCGCCGCAGCAGGCGATCGCGCCGGCGCCGTCCGCCAGTACCGCGCGTGCGTCGCGGTCCTGGAACGCGAGCTCGGCGTCGAGCCCCTGCCCGAGACGACCGCCCGCTACGAAGCGATCCGGGACGGCCAGGTGGTCGGGTCCGAGCGCCCGTCCGAGGCCCTCCCTGCTCGCGCCGTTGCGCCGCCAATCGAGCTGGAGCATCTGCCGTTCGTCGGGCGGGAGGAGGCGCTGCGCGAGGCCGAGTCGCTTCGACGCTCCATCGGGCGTGACGGGCGAGCCCTGGTGATCACCGGGGAACCGGGTATCGGCAAGAGCAGGCTCGCCCAGGCCATCGGCGATCACGCGCGATCCGCCGGGGCGAGTGTCCTCATGACTTCTGCGTACGCGGCCGAGCGTCGGATTGCCTACGGCCCGATCGTCGGTGCGCTCGAGCTGGCGCGCGCCGACAGCGAGCAGGCCGGCCGCATCGATGCGTTGGGCGCAGGGGTCACGGCGGAGCTGGCCCGAATCGTCCCGAGCCTCGCACCGCCCGGCTCGCGGCGCAGCGCAGAGACAGCCGACGCATCGACTGTCCAGACCCGGCTCCTCGCCGCGATCGCCGACGCACTCACTGCGGCGCTTGCCGGCCCGACAGCCGGTGTCCTGGTCGTCGACGACGTGCAGTGGGCCGACGGTGGCACGGTCGCCGCACTGGCTTACCTGCTGCGGCGTCTCGCCGAGCGACCGGCCCTCGTGGTGCTCGCGTGGCGCGAAGAGGAACTGGCAGGGGAGGCCCGGCTGTTGGCGGAGCTCGCCGAGGAGCGCGCCGCAGATGCCGTCCTTCGCCTGGGTCGTCTCGCGCGCGAGGATGTCGAGACGTTCGTCCGCGCTGCCGACCCGCGGCAGCGCTGGTCGGTCGACCAGCTGTGGGACGCGTCCGAGGGCCTGCCGCTCTATCTCGCATCGGCTGTCGCTGCGCCTCCCGACGCGACCGGGACCTGGAGTCATGTCCTGCCCACAGGGGTGCGCGCGGTCCTGTCCGAACGTCTGGCCCGCGTCGATGGCATCGAGGCGCAGGTCCTTGCCGCGGCGGCCGCGATCGGGCGCGCCTTCGAGGTCCCGACGCTCCGGTACGCGAGCGGCCGGTCCGACGACGAGGTTCTCGATGCGCTCGATGCGCTCGCGGCCCGCGGTCTCATCCGGGAGTCCGGGGAGGCCGAGGGGATGCCCGCATACGACTTCGCCCATGGAGCGCTGCGCGATCTGGCCGAGGAATCAACGAGCCTCGCCCGCCGCCGGCTGCTCCATCGGCGCATCGCCGAGGCACTGCGACTCGACGCGGTCGGCGCGGCCCGGGACGACCCCGGGCGACTCGCACGAATCGCGCGGCACGAGCGGGAGGCCGGTCGCGACGCGGAAGCGGCCGCGGCTTTCCGGGACGCCGGCGACGCAGCAGCCCGGGTGTACGCGAACCGGGAGGCCGTCGACGCGTACGAGGCGGCCCTGGCCCTTGGCCACCCTGCTCCGGCGGAGCTCAACGTCCGCCTCGGCGATCTGCGCAGCCGGATCGGCGACTACCCAGGGGCGACGCACGCCTACGAAGCGGCCGCAGGACTCGCGGATGCGACCCTGCTCCCAAGGATCGAGGCCTCCCTCGCCCGAACGCACCTCCGGGCCGGCGACCTGGCGGCCGCGGAGGCGCACCTCGACGCGGCCCTTGCCGGTTCGAGCGATCCCGCGTGGCAGGCGGCATGTCACGCCGACCGGGCAGTGATCAGGCGGCGGGCGGGTGATCGCGAGGGAGCCGCCGCGGCGGCTGAGTGAGGCCGAGTCGGCAGCCGAGGCCGCCGGCGACCGACGGGTCATCGGCGCGGCACGTCGGATGGCGGGCCTCGTCGCGCTCGACGCCGGGGACGCGCCGGACCGCGGTCGCGCATCTCGAGGCCGCCCTCGAGGCTGCCAATGATGACGGCGATCCCTCCGCAGCGATCGCGGCCTTGACGGGCCTGGCCCTGGCCAACGCGGCGACCGGGAGACGTCGACGGCGCGCTCGAGCGCGGGGAGCAGGCGGTCGCTACGTGCCGCCGGATCGGTGACCGGCATCTCGAGGCGGCCGTCGAGAACCACGTCGCGGACCTGCTCCACGCCGCAGGCCGGGACGACGATGCCTTCGAGCACCTGCGCCGTTCGGTCGAGGCCTTTTCCGAGTTCGACGGCGACCCCGCAGACCCCGATCCCGGCGTGTGGATGCTCTGGGCATCCTGATCAGGACGGAACGGCAGGCTCCCGCAGCCAGACGTCGATGGTCGCCGGCCTGACCGCCCCCGACGCGGTGGCCGCGAGGTCGCCGACGACGGCCTCGATGTCGACCTGCTCACGCAGCCGGTCCGAGAAGGCCGCGGCCGTCCGCTCGGTGTCGACGCGTGCCCGGTCGAACCGCCGATCGACCGCGCGGTGGATGCGCGAGCGCACGGGCTGGAAGAAGCGCCGCGATGACGAGCGTCGAGATGGCGACGGTCACCGTCTGCGTCCCGAACATCGATCCGAGCGGACCCTGCAGGATGAGCACGACGGCGACGTACGTCGCGAGCAGGACGATCGTCACGAGACCGTACGAGATGCCGCGGCTGATCAGCCGGTCGATGTCGTACAGCCGGTAGCGCACGATCGCGACACCAATCGCGAGCGGGATTGCGTTCAGCGCAACGATTCCGAAGTTCTGGAAGAGCAACGCGGCATCCTCTGGCACTGCGAACGAGATCCCGAACGCCACCACGGCGACAACCGACGCGGCCGCGAGCCAGCGGATCTGGTGCCGGCCGACGTCATCGGATCGTCGGTAGCGCAGCACGAGGGACCAGACCGCCAGGAAGAAGAGCGGGACGCCGACGAGCGTCTCGAGTTGCTCGATCGTCCCGAGGATCCCCACCGCGCCGGCGAGGAAGAACGGGTTGCGAAGCCCTGGGACCTCGGCCAGTTCGGCCGTCTCGAACAGGATGCGGACCGTCGCCACGGCGACGGTGAGTGCTGCAGCGATGGCCACCCAGCGCCAACGGGGCGACAGGAATCGGCCGTCCGGGAACAGCAGCGGAACCCCGACGAGCACCAACACAAGCGACGGAATGAACAACATCTCAGCCAGGAGGCCGATGAGGATCGCAAACGGGTCGGCCGACGGCAGCTTGACGCTCGTCCACAGCCAGGTCCAGCTGGCGATCAATGTCGTAAACCCCAACGTCGTCACGAGGAGAATCGGCCCGATCGGGTTGCCGGGGACGCGGGTGGTAAGGAACGCACCGATGCCGCCAAAGGTCAGGGGGATCGCGGTGTACGTGGCGATCCAGACCAGGGAGGGCTCAGTGGATACGAGGCTTGCGATGGCGATCAGCAGGGCGAATCCGCAGATGCCCCAGCTAACGACGACGCGGACGAGTTGGCGGCCCCGCGGGCCCTTCGCCGATCTCACGCCGCTGATGCTGCCCCTCGACCGTTCCGGCATCGTTACGAGGCCTCGGTCAAGGATGCTCCGGGTTCCTGAGCCACAAGCCGACATGGGAAGGGCGGACGGCTCGATCGACCGTGGCAAGCACGTCGTCGCTGATCATCACGAGGTCGACCTCGTTGCGTCTCCGCTCACCGAACGCGGCCAGAAGCCGCTCGCCGTCGTACCGGCCGCGGTCGAAGCGTCGATCGACTGCCCGCTGGACCCGGTTGCGGAGCGGTGCGAAGAGGGCCGCCGTGACGAGGGTAGAGCCGGTCACCGCGAGGGTGCTGCCGCCGGTCAGCGGCTCGAGGATGCTGCTGAGGGCAAGGATGAGCGCGACGAAGGCGGTCACCAGCAGCCCGGTCACGATCGCCCAGCCGATCGTGCGGCTGATGAGTCGGTCGATCTCGTACAGCCGGTAGCGGAGCACAGCGATGCCGACGGCGATCGGGACCAGCAGAAGCGCGATCATCGTGAGGACTTCGAACGCCTTGACGGTCGGTGCGGCTGGATCTCCTGTGATCGCCAGGTTGAAGAGCGTCGCGGGTCCCGCCAGCGTGAGACCGGCGAACACGGCCGCCGCAGCGAACCACTTCAACTGTTGGCGAGCGACGCCGGCAGACCTGCGGACGCGCAGAACGAGCGATGCCGCCGACAGCACGACCGCCGTTGCCAGCAGCACGAAGCCGAGCCATGCCACTGCCTGGATGGCGGGCGCAGTCGAGGGCGAGACTCCGAGCGGGTTGTCGAGGGACGGGACGTTGTTGATCGGGCCGGGGAGGAGGGCCATCGCCGCGGATGTGATGACGATTGCCGCAGCCGCCAGCCACGCGACAGGCCTCCAGCGCGGTGAAAGGAGCTGCCCGTCGGGAAACACCAGCACCAGGAACGTCGTTGGCAACCCGGCGAATGGGACCCAGACCCAGGTGGCGAGCCAGCTTGCAGCGAGCGCGAATGGGACGGACCCGGGCGCCACCACGAGGCCGTAGGCGGCGTACTCGGCGCTGAACCCGATGGCTGCGGCCCAGAAGCCGATGGCGACGAGCAGCGCGCCGATCCGGTTGCCGGGGACGCGGAACGCGATGAGGGCCCCGACCCCTCCGAACGCGACGGCCAGAAGGGCGGCTCCGCCTCGGAAGCCCCAGGCGTCCTCCAAAGGAGCGTTCGGCGCAACAAGGATCAGGATGCCCATGGCCGCCACGAGGAAGAGCGTGGCGATGACTGCGACCGCGATGGCGAACCTGGCGCGCATGGCTCAGTGCTCGGTCGTGCCGGTGAACGTCCAGTTCTCGATGCGGACCGCCGGCACGACGACCCCTCCGAGGAAGCCCTTCAGCGTCCGTCGCTCCCGGCCGACCGCGACCGTGCCGCGCAACGCGTCGAGGTAGCTCTGGGTGTAGCGCAGGTTGCGGACCGGTCCGACGAGCCGCCCGCCCTCGACGAGGAACGTCCCGTCACGGGTCATGCCGGTGACGATCGCCAGCTTCGGGTGGACCGGGTTCGTGTAGTGGAAGCGCGTGACGAGGAGTCCGCGGTCCAACCCGCCGATCAGCTCCTCCCGCGTCGCGCTGCCGGGCTCCATGACCATATTGAGTGGAAAAGGGCCGTACGGGTTGGGGGCGGGAAGGCCGTGCCCGGTCGACTCGACGCCGTCGCGCGCGGCAGTCTGCACGTCGTATGCCACGTGGCGACAGGCGCCGCGCTCGACGAGCTCGACCCGCTGCTTCGGCACGCCCTCGTAGTCAAACGACATCGGCAGGCCCGCCGGGTCTGCGCCGTCGTCGCGAATCGTCACGAGGTCGCTGCCGATCCGCCTGCCCGGCTCGAAGAACGAGCGCTCCTCCTGGACGGCGAGCGCGCTGAAGCCGAGGTACCCGAGCATATCGAGCAGGTCGACGACCGCGTACTCCTCGAGCACCACGGCATAGTCACCGTGCTCGATAGCGACAGCGTTCGCGCTGGCCCTGGCCTTCTCCGCGGCCTCGCGACCGATCGCGGCCGGGTCGATCGTCGTCGCGTCCACCGCGGCCGCCTCGGCGTAGCCGCTGCCTCCCGCCTCACCCATCGACACCGTGATCAGGTGCGCCGTCGTCCGCGAGCCGGCGACCCGGACGCCGTTGGAGTTGGTGACGGCCGTCGTATCGGTCCCGGTCGCGAACGATCCGTAGGCGGTCACGTCTGCGGAATCCGCGGCCGCGATGACCTGGCGAACGGCGTCGGCACGGAACTCGGGCGTGGCCGCGGCCGTGTCGGCATCGAAGCCATCCGCCGCCGCTCCCGGCGGGTGTGGGCCGGCCAGGCCGCCCCAGTCCGGCAGCTCCTCGACGACGCGAGCGATGGCAACGGCCTTCGCGGCCAGGGTCTGCAGACCCTCGTCGTCCGTCCGCCCGGAGGATGCGACGCCCACCCGCTTGCCGATCACCACCCGCAGGTTGACCGCCACCTCGCGCTGGGCAACGTTCTGGTGGATCTCGCTGTTCGCGAAGCGGGTCAGGGCGCCGTCCTCGCGCATCACGAGGGCTTCGGCTTCGGCGGCACCGGCGGCGAGCGCAAACCCCAGCGCACGGTCGGCGAGCTGCAGCGAAACAGCATCCTCCTCGCGGCTCACCACTTGCCGACCCCCACCTGGACATTGCGGAAGCGCGCGCCCGGGACCGCGTGTCCGACGTGGCCGACCTGGCCGGGCTCGCCCTTGCCGCAGTTCGGCGTGCCGAGCATCACGTAGCTCCGATCGTCCCCGACCGCGTCGCAGGAACGCCAGAACTCGTAGGTGATGCCAGTGTAGGTCGGGTTCTTGAACAGCCTGCCCTTCCTGCCGCCCTTGATCTCGTACGCGACCTCCGTGGCGAACTGGAAGTTCAGCCGCCGATCGTCGATCGACCAGCTGCGGTTCGACGCCAGGTACAGGCCGTCATCGGTGTCCGCGACGATCTCGTCGAGGCTCATCCCCGGCTTCGGCAGCAGGTTGATGTTCGTCATGCGGATCAGCGGGATGCGGTTCCAGCCGTCGGCCCGCATCGCGCCGCCGCTCCGCCGCGCGACGCGTGGGGCGGTCTCGCGGCTCGACAGGTAGCCGACGAAGATGCCCTCCTTGACGATCGGCACGGCCTGGGCGACGACCCCCTCGTCGTCCCAGCCGAACGTGCCCAGGCCTCCGGGGGCGGTGGCGTCGGCCACGATGTCGACGAGGTCCGACCCGTAGCGGAACCCGTTCTCGAGCTTGTCGGGGGTCAGGAAGCTCGTGCCCGCATAGCTCGCCTCGGTGCCAAACACGCGGTCCAGCTCGGACGGGTGGCCGCACGATTCGTGGACCTGGAGGTACAGCTGCGACGGGTCGAGCACGACCGTGAACCGTCCGGGCGGGCACTGCGGCGCGCTGAGCAGCGCAACTGCCTCCTCGGCGAGCGGTTGGGCCCGCTCCTGGATGCCGAGACTCCGGATGTATTCGTATCCGGCGGCCTGCCAGCCGCCGCCAGCATCGGGGTAGCTCCGGCGCTGGTGTTCGTCACCGTCGATCGCGTTGGCCTCGACCGCGGCGCCGACGTGGGTGATCGTCTGCTCGGTGAAGCTCCCGTCGCTCGCGGCGAACGTCTTCCATTCGCGCTGCGCGCCGTAGATGGACTCGGTGAAGACGATGCCCGGCACGGCAGCCGCAGCCTGATCGGCAGCGAGCAGGTCCGCGATCTTCGTGTCGAGCGATACCGCGAACGGGTCCTCCTCGACGGGCGTTTCGAACCTGCCGTGGGCCGCAGGGCGGTCGTCGAGCACCACTGGGGCGCGCAGGGCGGTGGCGGATGCACGCGCGATCCGGACGGCTTCGCCGGCGACACGATCCGCTTCCGCGGTCGTCAGGACGTGCGAGCTCGCAAAGCCCCACGCGCCGTCGACCAGCACCCGGACGCCGAAACCTTCGTTCTCGCCGGAGGCGACGCCTTCGACGCGGCCGGTCTTGATCGAGATGGACTCGCTGAGCCGTCGGACGACGCGCGCGTCGGCGTACCCCGCACCGAGCGACACGGCCGTGTCGAGGGCACGGTCGGTGATTTCCCGCATTGGGGGCGAGCCTATCAGAGCAGCGGTTGCGGATGCCGGCGAGGCCATCCGGCTTCGCGGGCATGCAGGAGGTGAATGCGAGACATGCACGGCGCGTCCATGGGACGGGAGGCCGTCCGAAAAAGTCGTCCAATTAGCCGATTTCAGCCAACAGCCGGACCTCGCCGTGTTTTGGACCCGTGGACCGCTTCGCTCGCATTCGCCGCGTGAATGCAAGCCAGGTATGAGACCGGCTCTGAAGCCGAGGCCACAAGGCCTGAGGAGATGGGCCTCAGAACGTTGTTGGTCCGGCCACAGCTTGGAGCGTCAAGTACAGGCCGATCCCGAGGACGAGGCAGGCCGCGGCGAGCGGCAGCCACGCCCGAAGCCTCCCGAACAGGGAGTCATTGGCCAGGACATCGATGCGGCCGCGGGCGAGGATAAGCGCGAGCCCGACGCCCGACATGACGGCCGCCATGCCGAGCCCGAACGCAACGACGAGGACGACGCCGAACGCCGCCCTGCCGCTGGCGATCGCTCCGAGCAGGATCAGCAGCGCACTCGTCGAGGGGATCAGCCCGCCGGCCAGCCCGAGCACGAACAGGCTCCGCCACGTGACGGTGGCCCTGCCGGCGGGGAGGTGGCTGTGGGTGACGCCCCCGTGGCTGTGCGGGTGGTCCTGGTCGTGAGCGTCATGTGCGTGTTCATGTTCGGCGCCGTGCTCGGGGCCGTGATCGTGGCCGGCGGTTCGGGCGGCGCGACGCCTGCGGAGCTCGCTGACCAGCATCCACGCGCCGATCGCCACGATGCCGGCTGCCGCAAGAACTGGCGCCGTTCGCACGACGAGGTCCGGGTTGAGCACCCCCTGCGCCCCGATGATGACCGCGGCCAGGGCGAGGATGCCGAGCGTGTGCGAGGCGCTCACCGACAACCCGAGGCCGATCGCGTGCATGGGTGTCCCGCGCGTTCCGACCAGGTACGCGGCCATCAGCGACTTGCCGTGACCCGGCGTCAGCGCGTGGCCGGCGCCGAGTGCTGCCGCGGTGGCAAGCGAAAGCAGGAGCACGAAGGGCGTCAGGTCAGGGGTCTGGAAGAGGGCCGGGATCTCGCCTCCCACGCCGCCCGGAACAGATGCCACGGACTGCGGCTCCCGGGCCGAAGCGGGGGTCCCAGGCCCGGCCTCGACGAGCGTCGCGTCCGAAACTGCGACCGGCGGCAGCTCGGCGCCGCCAGGGGTCACGGCAACCACGACGCGTTCGTCGGCGAGGGCGTTGTCGAGCCGATCAGCCGGGTACGCCTGGAGCCGGTCCGAGATGCTGCTGTCGCGCAGCTCGCCCTCGACCGGCGCGACGGCCACGCCCGAACCTTCGACGACGATCTCGCGCCAGCCGAGTCGCCCGGCGAACGACGTGTCGGCGAATTCGACTTGTGCGCCCGACGCAACCGGTGCCGACAGGTCGGCCTCGAAGACGCACACGAGGCGGAGCGTCGACAGGCCGCCGACACCCGGGCGGAGCTCGACCCCGGCGGCCGTCAGCTTCGGCTTCATCGACGAGCCTCCGATGGCGAGGTGCAGGTCGTCCGTCAGCGCATCGCAGGACGGCACGCGGCCTGCTTCGAGCTCGGCGTCCGAGACCTCGCCATCCTCGTTCCCGTCGAGCGCCTGACGCGCCTGGAACGCCGGGATCTCGGCCTGGTCGATGACGAGGTCGAGGATCACGCTGTCGGGCTCGATCCGGAGCCCGGCGTAGTGGTTGATCGTGAAATTGCCGAGCGGGTGGGCGAGCACCACCGCGGGCAGCACCAGGATGGACAGGAGTGCGAGCGCAAGGGCGCGGCCGGAGGCTCGCATCAGTGCAGCTTCGCCAGTGTGGTGCGGGCCGAACGAACCGCGAGCGGATCGAAGCTCGGGTCGGTCGTGAGCGCGTCCTCGAGGTAACGCCGAGCCGAGGCATCGTTGCCGAGGGCGGCCTCGATCATGCCGGCGTGGTACAGCAGCTTCGCGTCCCGGGTGCTCAGCGCCAGCGCCTCCGCCATCTGCGCCCGGGCCTCGTCGGCGCGGCCGTTCGCGAGGAGCGCCCAGGCGAGGGCATCGTAGCCGTAGATGTCCTGGCGGGCGACGAGCTCGGTCTCCGCGAGCCGCAGGGCCCGAGCCGGGTCCTCACCAGACGACGAAAGGTAGAGCGACAGCGTGCGGTCGTAGACCCCGGCCGCCTCCCCCGCAAGCTGGCCGATGGCCAACACCGTCCGACGGTCGTCGCGCTCGCGGCGATCGTCGCCGGGCGCGCCACGGAGCCGGTAGATGTCGGCGCGCCGTGCCACGTACTCCGGCGAGGGGATCACCTCGATCGCCGCGTCGAGGTGGCTGATGGCAGTATCCCAGTCCCCGGCCGCGGCGGCGACCCTCGCGAGGCCCCAGTGAGCGAGCGGCGATTTCGCGTCGTCGCCGAAGGGCCTCGGCGAAGGACGCGCGAGCGCCATCCAGATCGCCGGTCGACGCCAGCGTGTCACCGAGCTGGTAGCGATACCAGGCCAATTCGGTCCCCTCGAGCTCTTCCTCCACTGCCGCCGACACGGCCGATCGCGATGCCTCGACGGCCGCGTCCGGGTCTCCATCGACGAAGGCGAGGTGGCTGCGCCGCACGCGGGCGGCCGCGGAATCCGCCACGAGTAACAGCTGCTGGTACGCGCCGCGGGCTTCGTCCATGTCGCCGAGCGCAAGCGCGGCGTCGCCCAGCGTGGCGAGCGCGGCGGGGTCGGTGGGGTAGTCCGCACGGATGGCATGGGCAGCGGTGCGCGCGTCCGCGAACCGGTGCAGCGCGACGAGCACCGCGCCGCGGTAGCCCTGGGCCAGCCGGTAGTCCGGGTTGGCCGCAAGCGCTGAGTCGAGCGCCTCGTCCGCTGCGACATAGCGGGTGATGTCGCTCGTCGCCCGGGCCAGGTCGATCTCCGACGCCGCCCAGCGCGTGCTGCTGATGAAATCGCGCGGGTTCGCGCGTGCGCGCTCGGACCAGAAGGCGACGTTCGCGCGGATCCTCTCGAGGTCCGAGGTGGCGGGCGGAGCGCCCGCCGGAACCTCGACGCCGACCGGCGCCTCGCCGAGCGACACCCCGACGTCGGCCGCGAGCGGTTCCGGCGGTCCACCCGCCGCGATGCTGCCGATGATCTGGCTGCCGCCGGCGATGAGGATCGCGAGCGCGAGGACGGCGAGGGGGATGCGGTCGGCGCGCCGTATGGTCGTGCTGGTCGATGCGGACATTGGTTTCACTCCCGGGTCGTAGCCGGCCGGATCGAGGCATGAGGCGCCGATCCGGCCGGGTGGCCGCTCAGTGCGGAGCGGCTTCGTACGGGAAGCTGCCCAGGAACGCCTTGTCGTTGGCGTCCACGCCGTCACTCGTCACGTTGCCGTTGGTCAACAGGCTGAACTCAGCGTTGATCACGTCATCGGCGAGGCGCCGGCCGTTGAGGAACCCGGACGTGTCGCCGAGAGCGATGGTCAGGGTGTCCGGGAGGAGGACGTCGGCGAGGTCTTCAATGGTTGCGTCGCTGTAGCTCGGCGCGCCATTGACCTCGAGGACGTTGTCGATGGCCTGGAACACGCCCACGACGCGGGCGCGATCCGCCGCACGGTCACCAGCCGGGCCGCGGACATTGGCCGCGTCCTTGTCGGACCCCGTGTGGTTGAAGACCGTGTTGATGGCCGGGCGGGCCATGCGGTCGACCTGCACGTACTTGCCGTTGACCCGCTTGGAGGTCGTGGCCCAGATCCCGACGGTATGACCCGTTCCCCCCAGGCGCGAATTCGGCAGCTCGATAACGATGCTGCTGATGTTCGTGCCGGCGAACGTGTCGCTGCCGGTGAATCCGCCCAACAGGACGCCGAGGTCCGTGGACCCGGCAAGGAGCTGGGTCTTGAACTCGACGAAGCCCGGCAGGTCGAAGAAGAACGGATCGTCGCGCGGGCCGACGAATGCCTTGCCGCCGCCGCTGATCGCTGCGACCTTGGCCGACTGACCGTAGGCCGTCGTCTTGCCGGTGGCGACGAGGTCACCCGAGAAGTGGTTGGCACGGGCCTGGAGGCCGGTTGCCCGCTTGAGCTCGTACGACTGGACCATCGAACCATTGCTGGCCCGCCACGGCTTCGAGAACCGCAGCCGGTAGGCAATGTCGGCCTTCGCGTCAGTGTTCGTGTCGATCAGGAACTGGTACATCGCGGCGCTGCTGAGGCGCGCACCGGCGGTGTCCGCGGGGCTCGTGAGGGGATTGATGTTGAGAGCGAGCGTGGTGCCGCCCTGCGATGCGAACGCGTAGACATCGGTGAGGTCGGTTCGCTTGTCCGCCTTCACGCCCGGTGCATCGAGATGGTCCGCGCCCGTCACGAGGAGCGGGCCGGCGCCAAGGGCGGCGACGAGGGCGGCTGCTCCGAGCAGTCCGGCAGTCGCGCCAAGTCTTCGAATGTCCATGAGTGTGCCACTGACCTCCATGCGTTGCGCCCTCGTCGGGACTGTCGGGGCGTCTGGCGGGCATACGCGCCGGGTCCGCTGACGGATCAATGGCAGCGGCTACACTCGGGCGCGTGACGGGCAAGCGAGGCCGGTTCATCACGATCGAGGGACCGGACGGGTCGGGCAAGACGACCCAGGTGGAGCGGTTGGCGAAGCGGCTTCGGGCAGCCGGTCGACGGGTGGTCGTCACCCGCGAGCCGGGCGGCACGCGCCTCGGCGAGCAGCTGCGCGAGATCCTGCTCGCGCGCCATGCTGGCATCGAACCTACGGATCCCCTGACCGACGCCTTCCTGTTCGAGGCCGCCAGGCGACACCTCGTCCGGCAGGTGATCCGGCCGGCCCTCGACGACGAAGCGATCGTCGTGTGCGGCCGCTACTCCGACTCGACATTCGCCTACCAGGGCTTCGGCGCAGGCGTGTCACTCGCAACGCTCCGGGCGCTCGACGAGGCGGCAACCGAGAGTTGCCGCCCGGACCTGACGATCCTGCTGGACCTGCCCGCCGAGGATGGCCTCGCCCGGGTGGCGCCGGACGACGTGACGCGCTTCGAGGCCGAACACGACCTCGCTTTCCACCGGCGGGTCCGCGATGGGTTCCTGCAGTTGGCGGCCGACGACCCGCAACGGTTCGCAATCGTCGACGCGACTCGCTCCGCCGACGACGTGGCGGTCGAGGTCTGGCGTGCGATCGAGGCTCGGCTCGCCTCGAGCGTCCGTGAACCAAACGGGCCCGCTGTGCGCATGAACCGGTGAGTGCGGACGACCACGTCGCTCCGGGCCGGCCTGTCTCGACCGTCGACGTCGACGATCGGCAGGTTCTCGCGCGCATCGCGAACGGCGAATTGAACGCACTGGAAATGCTGTATGACAGGTACCGCACGATGGCCTATTCGATCGCTCTCCGCGTCACCGGGGACGGTTCGCTTGCCGAGGATGTCCTCCAGGAGGCCTTCCTCGGCGCGTGGCGTCATGCCGGCCGTTACGCCGAGGGACGGGGAAGCGTCAAGACGTGGCTCCTCGCGATCGTCCACCACCGGGCGGTCGACGCAGTGCGCCGTCGCCGCCCGACCAACGCATTGCCCGAGACGGAGGACGTTGCGCCCGCGGCGCTCACGGTCCCCGACCTGTGGGGCGAGGTCTCGGCTGACCTCGATGCGGACACGGTTCGAGCGGCGCTCGACGTGCTGCCCGACGCACAGCGCGAAGCGATCGAGCTGGCCTACTTCGGCGGGCTCACCCAGCAGGAGATCGCGACGCGGACCGGGGCCCCGCTGGGGACCGTCAAGGGCCGGATGCGCCTGGCGCTGCTCGCCATGAGGCGTCACCTGGTCGAACGGGGCGCCGGGCCATGAACGACCGGACGCGACTGACCCACGAAGAAGCGCTCGACCTGGCTGCCCCGTACGTGCTGAACGCGCTCGAGCCCGACGAGGAGGAGGCGGTCCGCGAGCACCTCAGCACGTGTGCCCTGCCACACGCGGAGTTCGCCGAGCTGGGTTCGGTTGTGCCGGCGCTGGCCGAGACAATCGAGCCCGTCGAGCCACCGGCTGCGCTGAAGGTCCGGATCCTCGCCGCTGCGGCCGACGATCTCGCGGCCCGCGGGGCCGCCACGGCCCCCGTCGCGGCGCCGCCGGAGTCCGTCGCGGCGCCGCCCGCACCCGAACCCATCCAGATCGACTCCCGGCGCCGACCGAGCCCGGTCTCGTGGTTCCTCGTGGCGGCGGCCGGCATCGCGATCGTCGCACTTGTCGCCGTCAACCTGCTCACGCTCGGACGGCTCAACTCGAGCGAGCAATTCGAGCGCGACGTCGCGGCGGTGCTCGAAGTCGGATCGCAGCCCGGGGCGCTGACCGCGGTGCTCGCGCCGGCCGAATCCGGCGGCCCGCGAGGGCTCGCAGCGGTCAGCTCATCCGGGGAGCTCACGATGGCCGTGCAGGATCTCGATCCCACGACTGGCAACGAGGTCTACGAGGGCTGGGTCATCGTCGGCGACGCAGCACCGGCTCCGCTCGGTGGCTTCACGGTCGGCGATGCCGGGACCGGCCGCCTTGACGGCTCTGGGCTGCCCGTCGAGCCGGGTATGACGCTCGCGCTCACGCGCGAGCCCGGTTCCGGCGCGACGACGCCCACCCTGCCGATCCTGGCGGCCGGAACGGCCGGGACTCCAGCGGGTGCCACTGGTCTGGTCGCTGCGCTGGCGCCACGCCTCGAAACGCGCTAGCGTCGCCCCATGAAGGGCGACCGGGTCGAGGCCGTGGTCGATACGGGCCAGGGCGTGCAGACCTTCGAGATCGAGGCGACCCGTGCCGGCAGGCGGATCGAGGTCACGACCGCGCGCGGCGTGGTCGAGGTGACCGAGGTTACCCGTGGCGGCACGCCGGTCCGGACGGGACGGTTCATGGCCAGCCGGCTGATCGCGCTGGTGGAGCATCCGGCCCGCGAGTTGGACGGCTCACGGGTCGACGTCACGACACGTCGCCGGATGCGCGGGCCCGGTACGGGCGACGTCCAGGCGTAATTGCAGGAGCTCGAAGGAGGGTCGTGTCTGGGGGGAACGACCCGACGCCGCGGCCCGGATCAGCCCGGGTTGAGCACCGCGTGGCCGCGCCCATCGGCGCGGGCCTGGGCGAGGGCCGTGGCCGCGGCCTCGAGCAGCGTCTCCGCATCGGTCCCGTCCGCCGGGAAGCGAGCCACCCCCGCGGACACGGTGATCGGCCGGCCTGCAACAGCGGGCAGCGACACGATGCCTTCGATGACCCGGCGCGCGACCGTCAGCCCGGCCGAGCCAGGTGCGACCAGCACGAACTCGTCGCCACCGATCCGTCCGACCGTGTCGACGAGACGGACCGACTCGGCCAGGACCGCCGCGACGCGGCGCAGCACGTCATCGCCGGCCTGATGGCCGCCTTCCCGGTTCGTGGCCTGGAAGTCGTCAATGTCGAACAGGACGATCGATACTTCGCTCTCCTGGCGAGCGGCACGCGCCAGCTCGAGCTCGAGGATCCGCCCGACGGTCCGCTCGTTCGCGAGCCCGGTCAACGGATCCGTGTGCGCCATCCGCTCGAACCAGTCGGAACGTTCGGTGGCGGTCGCCGCCAGCCGCGCACGTTCCACGGCCACGGCGATGAGATCGGCGATCGCCCGGACCGTCGGCGACCCCGCGTCGGCGGGTGAGCCGTCCTGGCCCAGCCGGAGGACGCCGAGGATCACCTCCACCCCGGACGTCTCGACGACGAGCGGCAGCAGGCCCGCGGCCGGGTCGGCCGCTCCGCTGGCGGCCACGGCGTGGATCGGATGACCCGCGTCGCCGACGTCGCTCGCGAGGCGCTCGGTGGCGTCGGCGGAGATGCCTGTTGACCCGGCGAGCTGCAGCCCGGGGCGGTCGGGGTCCTGCAGGAAGACGACGGCATCCGTCGCGCCCGCAGCGTCAACGGCGTGTTGGAGCAGGCCTTCCAGGGCGGCGTCGAGGTCCGAGGTGCGCGCGGTGAGTGCGGCCGCCTCGGCAAGGATCGTCTGGGGGTCGCGGGCGGGTTCGGTGACGTCGGACACGAGCGACTCCTGGGCGCATGGGGCCGGAGCCCGCATCGTACACCGCGCCGATCTCGCATTCGGCACGGTTCGCGAGGCATACTCCGCGCGATGAAGCTCATCGTCGCGATCGTCCACGGCGAGGACGCGGGGGCGCTCGTCGACAGCCTGCTCGACCGCGAATACCGGGCCACGCGGCTGCACAGCTCGGGCGGCTTCCTCAAGCAGTCCAACGCGACGGTCATCGTGGGCGCCGATGACGACCAGGTCGAGCCGATCCTCGAGATCGTCCGCGAGACGTGCACGACCCGGACCCAGATCGTCAACCCGATGCCGCCGATCATGGAACCCGGCGAGTTCTTCATGCCCTACCCGCTGGAGGTCGAGGTAGGCGGGGCGACGGTCTTCGTGCTTCCCGTGGAGCGCTTCGAGCGCCTCTGAGTCGCGAGCTCGGTCAGTAGCGGTTCGGCACGTACGTCTGGTCGGAGCGCGGCGGCCGAACGTAGCCGCGGTCGGGTTGACGCGGCGGGAGCTCGATCTCTTCGGGCGTCAGGTCTCCGTACGGGACAAGGCTGAGAAGGTGGCTGATGACGTTCAGCCGTGCCCGCCGCTTGTCGTCGGCCTCCACGACATACCACGGCGACTGCTTCGTGTCCGTGTGGGCAAACATGTCGTCCTTCGCGATTGAGTATTCCACCCAGCGTGCGCGCGACTCGAGGTCCATCGGGCTGAGTTTCCAGCGCCGGGTCGGATCGTTGAGCCGGTCGTGGAATCGCTTCTCCTGCTCGGCGTCGCTCACGGAGAACCAGTACTTCACGAGCTGGATGCCCGAACGGATGAGCAGCTGCTCGAACGCCGGCGCAGAGCGAAAGAACTCCTCGACCTCTTCGGGTGAGGCGAAGCCCATCACACGTTCGACGCCCGCGCGGTTGTACCAGCTCCGATCGAACAGGACGATCTCGCCGGCCGCCGGCAGGTGGGCGACATAGCGCTGGAAATACCACTGCGTCCGCTCCCGGTCAGACGGCGCGGGGAGCGCTGCGACGCGCGCGTGTCGCGGGTTGAGCGGCTCCATGATCCGCTTGATCGCGCCGCCCTTGCCGGCCGCGTCACGGCCCTCGAAGAGCACGACGATCCGCAGGCCCCTGGAGCGCACCCACTCCTGGAACTTCACCAGCTCGATCGCAAGTCGAGCGAGCTCGGCCTCGTATTTCTTGCGCTTGATCTTCCCGTTGCCCGTCGTCATGAATGTCACCCACCGGCGTATCCGTCACGAGGCATCATGCGCCGCCGGTCGGCCCCGGAGCCAACTCGGGCCCTGCGCTAGACTCCTCTCACGCTCACCGAGTGAGGCGCGCACGAGGAGGAGCACGTTGCTGGACCGCACCGAAACCACCGGGATCCACGAGCCGTCGCCGGCCGCCAGCCGGCGCATCTTCCGCTCGAAGGTCGACACGATCCGGCCGACATACGGGTTCGAGGACGTCTCGCTGGCCCCCGGGACGGACACGGTCGAGCCCTCCGACGTCGACCTCGCGCAGACCTTTGCGGGCCTCGAGCTGCGCGTGCCGATCCTCGCGTCGGCGATGGACGCGGTGGTCGATACCAGGTTCGCGGGCGTGCTGTCCGGTCTCGGCGGGCTGGCGGTCCTGAACCTCGAAGGCGTCCAGGCTCGCTATGACGAACCCGACGCGGTGCTCGAGCGAATCGCAACCGCGCCCGACGACGAGGTGCACGGCCTCCTCGCCGACGCCTACCAGGCGCCCATCCGCGAAGAACTGATCGCGCGGCGGATCGACGAGATCCATGCTGCCGGTTCACCGGCCGCGGTGGCGGCGACGCCGGGCGCAGCGCGCCGGTTCGGGCCGTTCTGCGCCGAGCACGGGGCGGACCTGTTCCTCGTCCAGAGCCAGGTCTCGTCTGCCCGCCACCTCGCGACCGGGTACGACCCGCTATCGCTCGCCGAATTCACCCGCTTCATGCCCATCCCGGTCGCGGTCGGCAACACGACGAGCGCCGAAGCCGCAATCCAGCTCATGGAACAAGGAGCGGCCGCCGTCTTCGTCGGCGTCGGTCCGGGCGCAGCGTGCACCACGCGCGAGGTGCTCGGAATCGGCGTCCCGCAGGTGACGGCGATCAGCGACGTGGCCGCGGCGCGCGACGCGTACTACGCCGAGACCGGGCGCTACGTGCCGGTTGTCGCGGACGGTGGGATGCGCCGCGGTGGCGAGCTCGCCAAGGCGGTTGCCGCGGGCGCGGACGCGCTGATGCTCGGCTCGCCGCTGGCGCGCGCCGAGGAAGCACCCGGTCGTGGCACGAACTGGGGCATGGCCGCGCCGTCGCCGACGCTCCCACGCGGGACCCGGATCAAGGTCGGCACGGCCGGCACGCTCGAGCACATCCTGTTCGGCCCGGCCCACGTGACGGACGGGTCGGAGAACCTCGTGGGCGCGCTGCGCCAGTCGATGGCCGCGCTCGGTGCCCGTACGATCCGCGACATGCATGCGGTGGAGCTGATCCACGCCCCGTCGGTGCAGACCGAGGGGAAGTCCTGGCAGCGCGGCCGCTGAGCAAGGTCGTCGCCTCGGGTGGTTCGATGGAGGACGAGCTCGTCGCCGCCGGCCGCTACACGCGGCTCGAGACGCGCGGTCGGATCACCGGCCTTCCGCGGGTGGTGACGATCGGGTTCGTCGAAGAGCGCGACGGCGCAATCCTCCTGGCGGCACGCGCCGGCGCGCACTGGGCCGACAACCTGCTCGCGGATCCCCGCTGCGTTGTCACGGTCGGGGACCGGTCCTGGCCCGCGGTCGCCGAAGAGCTCGATGGGTCGGAGTTCGCCCGGGCCATTCGGGAACACATCCTGCGCTACGGCACGCCGGCCGAGATGCTCGGCCACGGCCCGGCCTTCCGGGTCCGCCAGGCGACCGCATGACGATCTCGGCCGAGCTGGAGACGCGCATCGGCCGCCCGACCTCGGCGGTGTTCGCCGAGCTCGCCGCCCTGGAGCGTTATCCGCAGTGGCTGATCGCCACCGGCGTCGTCAGGATCGAGCGTCAGGACCCGGGCCCGCTGGCGGCCGGCAGCCGGTTGCGCATCGACCAGCGCGTCGCCGGGCGCGCCACCACGCTCGACGGTCAGGTCACCGTCCTCCAACCGAACGAGCGACTGGCCCTCCAGGCACGCGATCGGGAGGGCATCAAGGTCGCCATCGACGCGGTGCTCACGCCCGACGGCCCCTCGACGATCCTGCGCTGGAGGCTGCGCGTCGACCTGCCGCTCCGCTACCGGATGTTTGAAGGGATGGTGGCCTCGCAGGCGCGCCGCGCCGCGGGTCTCGACCTCGAGGCGCTCAAGCGCCGCCTGGAGTCCGTCGCGGGGGACGGCGGAGCGAGGTAGCGGCCAAAGATTAGCCCGGGTGATTGAAGGTCACGAGTTGGCCGCTTGCCAGGCCCATGTGGCCCGATCTGGTGGCCAATACCGCGTCCTGGCGAATAGCTGGCCATCCAGTCGCGTCGCAGAAGGCCGCAGCTTCGGCCTTTCAGTACCGGCACGAATATTTGGCCAGTACCTGGTGACGCGTGTTCGTTCGGGGCGAGCATGGACATCCGTCCATGACGATTCGGGTGCGTACGTCGATGGGTCTTGTCCCCCGACCGGCCTACATTGCTGGCCAACGGGATGACCTCCCGGACAACTGAAGAACAACTGAAGAACAACTGAAGAACAACCGAATACCTGACCCGTCCTCCCGGCCGGACGCCGCAGCCCAACTGGCGTCCGGCCATTTCCTTTCCTGATCGACCCAAGGAGTCTCGCGTCCGATGTCCGTCACTTCCACCTCGACCGATGCCGTGCCGGCGCATGCGCTCCGCCGGGGCACGCGCGGGTTCGCGGCCGTCGTCCTCTTCCTCACCGGGATGATCGTGTTCGCGGTCACCGCCTTCGTCCTCCCTGCGACTGCCCTGTCGGGCACGCTGCTGACCACGCTGGTCCTGCTCGGGATCGGCTTCGGGATCGCCCACCTGGTCGCGATGTACGGCGTGCTGCGCCGACGCCCGTGGGCGGTCAGCCTCACCCTTTACCTGCTTGCTATCGGCCTCGGCCTCGTCACCTTCGGCGTCCTCATGCTGTGGGCAAGGGTCGATCTGCTCGCGCCGGCCGGCCTCGAGAGCACGGCACAAGCGCGCATCCAGGTCTTCGGCCTGTTCGTCTGGCTGGCCGCCTCGTGGATCGTCGCTGCACGGTTCGTCGTGCGTGGGATGGCCCCGGCCGAGCGTCGCGATGACCACGTCGAGTCCCTCGTTTCGACCACGGATCGCAGGCGCGTGATGGTCGCCCACCCGCTCGTCATCGCTGCAGATGCGACCCGCCGACGCAGCGGTTTCCAGCCCAACTCGGCCTAGACTTCGGGTCGTGGACGCGACCCTGACGCTGTACGACCGTGTCGGCGGCATGCCGTTCTTCGAGCGCCTCGTGGGGCGCTTCTATGACGGCGTCGGGACCGACCCGGTCGTTCGGCCGCTCTATCCGGAAGAAGAGCTGGCCGGTGCCCGCCGCCGATTGACCCTCTTCCTTGCCCAGTACTGGGGCGGCCCACGCACATACGACCTCGAGCGCGGCCATCCACGTCTCCGGATGCGTCACTTTCCGTTCGCCATCGGCCCCGCCCAACGCGACCGATGGCTGTTCCATATGCGGGAGGCGATCGATGCGTGCGATCCGCCACCCGACGTAGCGAAGGCGCTCGAGGACTACTTTGCGAACGCCGCCGAGGCGATGCGGAACCGGGACTGACGATGAGCCGGCTGACACGTGAGGAGATCGCTTCGGAGGCCGGTGTCACCCCGGAACGCATCGACGACCTTGTCCGTATCGGTGTGCTCCAGCCGGCGCCCGACGGCGACTTCTCGAGCCCTGACGTTGCCAGGGCGCGGATCATCAGCGCCTACGAGGCCGCCGGGATCGGGCTCGACCTGATTGGCCACGCGCTCGAGCGTCGCTGGATCACCTTCGACCGGATCGAGGACCTGTATCCGGACTCGGGTCGGAAATCCGATCGCGCGGTCGCGGCATTTCGGGCGTCGCTCGGGGAGAGCGGGCAGCTTCTCGCTCCGCTGTTGGCCGCCTTCGGCTTGCCCAGCCCCGACGATGGCGCGCCGCTCACGGCGCGCGACGAGCGGCTCCTTGCCGCCTTCATTCGGGCCTGGGATGTCGGATCGGACCCCGATGTTGTCCTTCGTGCCGGGCGGCTCGCCGGGGAGTCCATGCGGCGAATCGTCGATGGCTGGCTGGACCTGTTCGCCGAGCAGGTGACCAGACCGCTCGAAGACCGGACCCGCACGGTCGACGAGATGGCGCCGATCGTCATGCCCCGCGCGGCGGCGATCGTCGGTCAGACACCCGAGCTGCTCACGTGGCTGTTCCAGCGGCACCTCGAGGCCGGGATGGACGCGCAGAACGTGGCGTCGATGGAGACCGGTCTGGCGCGCGAGGGGCTGCTGCCGCCGCGAGACGCTCGGCCGCAGGCGATCGCCTTCATCGACCTCTCGGGGTACACCCGGCTGACCGAGACGGGCGGCGACGAGCTTGCGGCGCGCTCCGCAGCCCGGCTTGCCGAACTTGCCACCGCGGTCGCCCTGCCGCATGGCGGGCGCCTCGTGAAGCTTTTGGGCGACGGCGCAATGCTCCACTTCGGAGACGCGCTCGGCGCCGTCCGCGCGACCCTGGACCTAGTCGAGGCAATCATCGACGCAGGGCTGCCGCCCGGTCATGCGGGCGTCAGCGCCGGCCCGCTGGTCAGCCGCGATGGAGACTTCTTCGGCCACACGGTGAACCTCGCCGCCCGGCTGTCGGGGGCCGCCCCGGCAGGCGACATCCTGGTTACACGCGAGCTCGTCGAGTCGCTGGACGGCGCAGCGGGCGGGGTTCGCTTCGAGCCGGTTGGCGATGTCGCCATGAAGAACGTCGCCGCGCCAGTCGCCGCCTTCCGGGCAGAGCGCGCCGGGTAGACTTGCGGCAACCGGAGGAGGAGGGCGAGATCGAGCGTGGCGGACGCGGTCGACGAGGGAACCGAGGCAACGGACCCGCCTTCCTCGCCTGAACGGCGCGGCAAGACCGTTCACGGCGAGGCGGCCAACGCCGGCCACCGTGTGCTCGCCCCGGATGACGCAGAGGTCGAGGCCTACCTCGAAACGGCGCTCCATGCGCCCGCACCCGACCGCACGTCGGCCGAGGGCGCCCCTACCGCAGAAGCTGGCCCGATCGTCGTCCTCGACTTCGGCAGCCAGCTCGCGCAGCTGATCGCGCGCCGTGTCCGCGAGCTCGACGTCTACTCGGAGTTGCTCCCGTTCGACACGCCCTATGCCGAGCTCGAGCAGCGCGGGACGCGCGGCATCATCCTGTCGGGCGGGCCGAACTCCGTCTATGACGACGGCGCCCCCAAACCCGACGCGGCAGTATGGAGCGGGCGCATCCCGGTCCTTGGGATCTGCTACGGAGCGCAGCTCATGGCCCATGAGCTCGGCGGCGACGTCCTCCCGGCCGACCGCCGGGAATACGGTCCGGCAAACGTCCGGATCACGCGGGACGACGGGCTGTTCGGCGGCGTCGAACGCGACCAGCCCGTGTGGATGAGCCACGGCGATTCCATCACGCGGCTGCCCGAGGGGTTCCAGGCCACCGCCCAGACCGACTCAACCCCGTTCGCCGGCCTGGCCGATCCCGGCCGTGGCCTGTACGGCATCCAGTTCCACCCGGAGGTCGTCCACACGCCGCGCGGCCGGGACATCCTGCGCAACTTCGTGGTGGGAATCGCGGGCGTGCCGCAGACCTGGACTGCTGCGAGCTTCATCGACACGACCGTCGCCGGGATCCGCGAGCGCATCGACCGGCACGCGGCTGAGACCGGCTCCGACGGCAAGGTCATCTGCGCCCTGTCGGGTGGCGTCGATTTCGGCCGTGGCCGCGGCGCTCGTCCACCGCGCGGTCGGGGATCGGCTGACGTGTATCTATGTCGATCACGGCCTGATGCGCAAGAAGGAGTCGGAGCTGCTCCGGGCGACCTTCGAGCGCGATCTCGGGATGAACCTCGTCATGGTCGACGCGCGCCACCGGTTCCTTGCCCGGCTGGCCGGCGTCGAGGACCCCGAGCAGAAGCGCAAGATCATCGGCGACGAGTTCATCCGGGTGTTCGAGGAGGAGGCCGCGAACCTCGGCCGGATCGACTTCCTGACCCAGGGCACGCTCTACCCGGACGTCATCGAATCGGCGACGTCGGAGACCAAGGCCGCCCAGAAGATCAAGACCCATCACAACGTCGGCGGGCTGCCGGCCGACCTGCGGTTCAAGCTCATCGAGCCGCTCCGCTACCTGTTCAAGGACGAGGTCCGCAAAGTCGGCGTGCAACTCGGCCTGCCCGAGGCGATGGTGCTGCGGCAGCCGTTCCCCGGCCCGGGGCTGGCGATCCGGATCATCGGCGAGGTCACGGCCGAGCGCCTCGATACGCTCCGGGAGGCCGACTGGATCGTGATCGACGAGATCAAGGGCGCCGGCTTGTACCGCTCGCTCTGGCAGTCGTTCGCCATCCTGACCCCGGTTCGCAGCGTCGGCGTCATGGGCGACGGGCGCACCTACGCCAACGTCGTTGCGATCCGGGCGGTTTCGTCCGAAGACGGCATGACGGCCGACTGGGCGCAAGCTCCCTTACGACGTCCTCGGGAAGATCTCGTCGCGGATCGTCAATGAGGTGCCCGGGGTGAACCGTGTCGTCTACGACATCAGCTCGAAGCCCCCGGCGACCATCGAATGGGAGTAGTGACGCGAGCGCGCTGGCCCTCGGGTGTGCCGGACAGGCCACATCGCCTTAAGCGAACGTGCCGTCACCTCCTCCAGGCCTCGGTCGGCAATGCCACAGCTTCGGCGCCGCCTGCAGCCGAGTCCGCGTCTCCGGAGCCGAGCAGCCTGCCGCACTTCGCCGACATGTTCGATATCGGGGCGGGCGAATGGTGTTCATGGAATGCACGTGGCCAGCGGCCACAACGTTCCAGGGAAACGAGCCGGGAGTCATCGTCGACGAGGTGCAGCGAATCGTCGAGATCGCCCGTGGGTCCTGATCGACCTGCTGCCCGGACCAGGGACAATTGGGGTATTCCAACCGGGTGGCAGCGCGCTAGCATTCCAGCCATGGCCGACGAACTGACGACCGGAGCAGCTTCGGCTGCGTTCCACTGCCCGTGGTGCTCTGCCGTACTGCCATCGACGGATCTGGAGTCCTGTCCGTCGTGCAAAGCGACCCTTACATCCACCAGTGAGCCCGCACTCCCGGGCGTGACCGCAATCGATCATGAGGCGCTCCTCCGCACCAGCCGCGAGCCCCGACCGCAACGGAACCGGATCCTGTCGTGGCTCAGTGGCGAGTACGTGGAGGAAACGGCCACGCCGGCGGAGCCGCAGGCCATCGCGCCGCCCGACCTCGAGGTCCGCCGCGAGATCCTGCGCCTCGAGCTCGAGGCGGAGATCGCCGACAAGCAGGCCGAGGCAGATTCGATCCTGGCCGACGCCGCGTTCGAGGGTCGGTCACTTCCAGGGCTTGAACCAGTGGAGGACGAGGCCGACGAGACCGACGACGCCGAGGCAGCCGAGGATGTTCTCGCCGCCGCGGCGGCGACCGCCGATCCAGACGCCGCCGCCGTCGCGGCCGCCGACGACGAAGCCGACGAGGCTGCGGACAAGGCCTGACACCCTGGCAAATCCCCTCGGCAGCGCTGAGCCCCGTGCGCGCCTATCCTGCCGGACGTGCCCGAACGCCTCCCGCTTCCCGGTCCCTCGTTCCTCAAGGAGCGCGAGCTGCGCATCGGCGAGCGGACGTACCGCCTGGGTATGGCGCGGCCTACGGACGGGCCCGACGGCTGGTGGCTCGCGATCCTGTGGGTTGCCGACGACGAAGCGGTCATCCCGTTCCGTGATATCGCGCCGGCTGCAGGCCCGCCACCCGATCCGCCCCTGGCCCGGCTCGGCCCTGCCGTCTCCGGCGCCCTCTCCGGGCTGATCCTCGAGGACGCCGGCCGGCTGCAGATGCGGCTGGCGACGGTCGTCCCGGCCGACGACCCGGCCCGGCCGTGGCGTGTGCCGCTCGCCGTCCGAGCGGCGTTCCGCTTCGAACCAGCGCGCGCCGCGACGATGCGTGCCAACGAGCTCGCTGAGACGGTCCAGGCGGCATTCGTCCGAGCGCTCGAGGGCGTGCACCGGCCCTGACCGGGCGAGCGGCTATGCTCACTGTGCATGCGCGACCTCTTCGACGACTTCATGGACGAGCTGCGTCGCCGCGAGGCCGAAGCGCGAGGGGAAGATCCCGACGCCGTCGCTCCGCGACGGCGACGCGCGAGCGAGCCTGCTCCCGAGCCCGATGGCGACGGAGACGGCGACGGCGACGGGTCGGACGATCACGACCCCGAGGGCGACGGCCGCGACGAGGCGGATGCCTCGCGATCGGGTGGCGAGCCACCGCGGCCGATCCGCGGCCGCAAGCCCGGCGGTCCGAACGACGGCGGTGGCTTCGGCCCACGCCTCCGCCGCGCAGGTCGGTCGCTCGGGATTGGGGTGGCGGCGCTCATCATCCTGGCGCTGATCGCGCTGTTCGCGTTCGGCATCGAGATCTGGACCGACGCGCTGTGGTTCCAGAGCGTCGGGTACGCGGACGTCTACTGGACCCGGATCGCGGCGCAGGTCGGGCTGTTCGCGTTCGGTCTCGTGCTTGCCCTCATCGTCCTGCTCGGCAACCTGTGGCTCGCCGGCCGCCTGACGCCGCCACCGCTCCCAGGCGGCGGGACGATGCGCAGCTTGTTCGACCGGCTCAACGAGGCGGCCGAGGCCGCGGAGGTCCGGCGGACGGGTGGTGCCCGCCGCTGGAGCCCTCCCGACAACCGGCAATCAACGCGGGTCGCATGGACCGCCGACGACATCCCGGACCTCAGCCCGATCGCGACGTGGGTGCTCGCCGGGCTGGTCGTCCTCTTCGCACTCGGCGTCGCCGGCTCGCTGGCCACGGCCTGGGAGACCGTGCTGCTCTGGCAGAACCGCGAGCCGTTCTCGCTGACGGCCTCCGTGACCGATCCGATCTTCGGACGCGACATCTCCTTCTTCCTGTTCGAGCTGCCGTTCCTGCGGCTCGTCCAGGCGCTGTTCAACGGCCTGGTCGTCGCGGCACTGCTTCTCGCCTCGGCGCGCTACCTCGTCGGGGCGATGCGCGGCGCGCCGGTCTTCGCGACCCGGGTCCGCATGCACCTGGCGATCCTCGGTGGCCTCTTCCTGCTGTCCGTCGCGTTCGGCTACCAGCTCGACAAGCTCGAGCTGGTCTACAGCGCGCGAGGCAGCGTCGAGACGAGCGCCATCGACACGATCGGGGTCAGCTTCACCGACCAGCACGCCCAGTTCCTTGCCTACGACGTGCTGACCGTCCTGTCCGGGCTGGCGGCGGCGTTCCTCGTGGGGGCGGCGTTCACGCGCATGGTCTGGCCGCTCGGGTTGACCCTCGGCGTGTGGTTCCTGGCCTCGATCATCATCGGCCGTGCCTACCCGGAGGCCGTCCAGTACTTCACCGTGCGACCCAACCAGTTCGCGCAGGAAGAGCCGTACATCTCGAACAACATCGCGATGACGCGGCTCGCCTTCGGACTGGACGCGTGGGAAGACAACCGGCCGTTCGGTGGCGAGGCGGTGCTGACCCAGGAGGCGATCGTCAACGACGAGGACACGTTCCGCAATGCTCGCCTGTGGGATTACCGGCCGCTCGGCGATTTATTCGACCAGCTCCAGGCGATCCGGCCGTACTACGACTTCACCGACGTCGACACCGACCGCTACACGATCGATGGCGTCCAGCGCCAGGTGATGCTCTCGGGGCGCGAGCTCGATCCGAGCGCCCTGGGCGGCGGCTGGGTCAACGAGCGCATCAACTTCACGCACGGGATCGGCATGGCGATGGCACCGGTCAACGAGGTGACGACCGAGGGCCAGCCGCGCCTGATCGTCCGCAATCTGCCGCCCGTGTCGAGCGAGGGCGCGCCCGAGATCAAGCAGCCGCGGATTTACTTCGGCGAACGGTCGAGCGGCTACATCGTCACCGGTGCGCGGGACGACGAGTTCGACTATCCGACCGGATCGTCCGACGTGTCGGGCACTTCGACGCGCTGGACGGGTGACAGCGGGATCAACCTCGACACGACGCTGATGCGGGTGCTCTTCGCCCTGCGCTTCCGCGACCTCAACCTGCTGATCAGCGACCAGGTCACGAACGAGAGCCAGCTGTTGTTCGACCGGTCGATCGCGCAGCGGCTGCCGAAGATCGCCCCCTTTCTGCGCTACGACAAGGACCCCTACATCGTCGTCGACGAGTCGACCGGGGGCCTCGTCTACGTCCAGGACGCCTATACCGTGTCCGACCGCTTCCCGCACGCGAACTGGTTCGACCCGCGCGAGCTCGAGGCAACGAACCTCGGGGGCGGGGCGTTCAACTACATCCGCAACAGCGTCAAGATCACCATCGACGCGTACACCGGGACGACGACGTTCTACGTCGCCGACCCGAGCGATCCGATCGTGAGGACGTACGCAAAGGTCTTCCCGACACTGTTCAAGCCGCTGGAGGACATGCCCGAGAGCCTCCAGACGCATCTCCGCTTCCCGGAGGAACAGTTCAACGTCCAGACCCGGATGTTCGGGCGCTACCACGTCACGACACCGCAGCAGTTCTTCCGGAGCGACGACCTGTGGACGGTGCCCGAAGGCCAGACGACCGAACAGACCCTCCCGTCCGAGGCCTACTACGTCGTCATGCGGATGCCCGGCGAACCCGAGGCCGAGTTCCTGCTGCTCCAGCCGATGGTCCCGCGCAGCCGGCCGAACATGATCGCCTGGGTGGCCGCGCGCATGGACCCCGGCGTATATGGCACGACGCGGGTGTACCGCTTCCCGTCCGACACGACGGTGTTCGGTCCGGCGCAAATCGAGGCACGGATCGACGCCGACGGGGCGATCAGCGAACAGCTCACGCTCTGGAGCCAGGCCGGCAGCACGGTCATCCGGGGCAACCTCATCGTCATCCCCGTCGGCGATTCGGTCGTCTACCTCCAGCCGTTCTACCTGCAGTCGACCGGGACCGCGCTGCCCGAGTTCCAGCGAATCGTCGTTGCCTCGCCGCGCGAGGTGGTCTGGTCGAGGACGCTCGGGGACGGCCTGCGCCTCCTCCTGGCGGCGGAGTCGGGCAGCGGCGAGTCGCCGCCACCTGGCCCGGGTGAGTCGCCCGGTCCGAGTCCGGAGCCGACATCGCCCGCGACCGAGCCGCCCTCCGAGTCGCCGGGCCCCGGCGCGACGCCGCCGTCCGGCGACGTCGAGGCGCTGATCGAATACGCAAACCTGCATTACGAGCTGGCGCAAGCGGCCTTGCGTGACGGTGACCTGGCCACGTACGGCGAGGAGATCGAGCTCGTCGGGACGGCACTCCGTGAGCTCGACGCGCTTGGGGCAAGCCCCGCGCCATGAGCTGGGGAGCGGGGCTGGCGGCGTCGCTCCTCGTGGTCCTGCCCAGGCCGGCGACGTGGATCGTCGCGCTCGCCTCGTTCCTCGTTCGCGGCGGGATCCTGCTCTTCCTCGCTCCGATCGTGGTGACGCCGTCACCCGTCGGGCTCGCGAACATCCTCGGCCCGACGATCACGACCTTCTGGCTCGGCGGCATGTCGCTCGGCTTCGCGACCGCGGTAACGGCCATCTTTGCCGCGTTCTTCGGCTGGCTGGTGATTGGTGGCTGGGTTGCCGCGGTCACCGAGCGGGACCTCATCGAGCTGGTGGCTGCCGACGACGAGCTGGGCGCAGGCGGCACGATCCCGCAGCCATCCGGCTCGCGACGCCGCGGGCGGATCTGGCGGATCGTCCTGCTCCGGTTCGCCGCCTCCGTGCCGCTCGCGCTGGCCCTCGGCTATGGATCGCTACGGCTCGTGCAGGCCACGTACCGCGAGCTGACACTCCCCAGCGATGTCGTGACACCCATCTTCTGGCGCGTCATCTCGACGGTTCCGGAGGCCGTCATCGCGATCCTCGTCGCCTGGGCGCTGGGCGAGACCCTCGGATCGCTCGGTGCGCGGCGGATCGTCGTGTGGGGTCAGTCCCTCGACCAGGCGTATTTCGGCGCTTGGGCAGACCTGCTGCGCCGGCCGTTGTCCACCACCGGAACGTTCGTGCTGCCGACAGTCGTGATGGCCCTGCTCGTTGCGCCGATTGTCTTCGCGTCCGCGCTCGCCTGGGACTACCTGCGGACAGAGCTCGGAGCTGCCGCCGGGGCCAACGCGACGATCCTGCTCTTGACGATGCTGACGTTCGTTGCGATCTGGTCGGCGGGCCTGCTCGTCGCCGGTCTCGTGGCCGCCTGGCGGAGCGCGGCCTGGACCGTTGAGCTGGTTCGCGTGCGGGGGACGTTCGGGGCATTGCGACATGGCCCCACGGGGGAGTGGCAACGCTCGGAGACGTCTGGCAGCCTTGAACGCCCCGTCTGATCGGGGGCCGGCACGAGGAAGTCATGGTCACCGAGTCGCGCGCCTGTCCGTCCTGTGGCGATTCCATCCAGCCCGGACGCCTGTCCTGCCCGCACTGTGGGGCGGTCCTTGCCGCAGTCGCCAGCCGCGTCGAAGTTCGCGTGATGGCGGAGCCGCGTGCCCCCGAGATGCAGCTTGCCCCACGGGAGCAGCCCATCGCGGACGACGGCTGGGACGTCGAGCCGGTTGTTCCTGTCGCGCCGGAGCCCATCGAACTGGTTGCGGAGGCGTTGCCCGCGGAGTTGCCGGCTGCAGGGGTGCGGGCGCCGTGGCCAATGGCCGGCGAGCCCGAGGCCCTGCCTCCACCCGCACCCGGCGCATACGTCCCGCCGGCCGTTGAGCGCGAGCCACCTCCCGGCCCGCTGGCCGCGGAGCCGCCGCCGCCTCCCGCCATGGCCGAACCCGTCGAGCCGCCGCCTGCTCCGATCCTGCCGCGTGCCTGGGACCCGGTCGCCGCGGCCGCGGGGGAAGGCGTAGCCGCCGCGGCGCCTGTTGCCGGCCAGGTCGGCATCGGCAGGATCACCATGCCGCGGATCGACAGAGCGCGGGTCGAGACGACCGCCGACACCCTGATGCTCGTCGGGTCGTTCGGGCTCGTGCTGTCGTTCCTCGCACCATGGGCCGACGTCGTGATCGGTTCCAGTGGACGCGACTACATGGATACGTGGGGCCTCGCCGGTTCGGGCCACGTCGCCCTGTTCCTGCTGGCGCTCGGGGTCCTGGCGCTGGCCGCGCTCCAGAACCCCATCGGACGCTGGCTGCGCACCGGTGTCGCCGGCGTCGCGTTGGGCGGGTTCGTCCTCGGGCTCGCCTGGCCCTACGTGGTCGGTCCCTTCGGTGCTGGACCGGGTGTGCTGCTCGCCTGGGTGTCCGGGTTCGTGCTGTTCGTTGCCGGGATCGTCAGCCTCCTCGTCCTCCGTCACGCCGCGCTGCCACCGGACGTCTGAGCGGTCGTCGACCGGGTGACCGGGACGGCCGACATCCCCTGCTACACTGCCTCGGACATTGAGGAAACCGGGGAGCGTCGCGACAGCCCCCAGGAACCGGAGGCACCCACCCAGGGCCCATGGATCAGATCCTCGGAACGATCGGCGACACGATCGGGGATTTCTTCGAGAACCCCGTCGTGCAGCTCGGGATCCAGCTGCTGTTCGCGTATCTCGTGGTCGTCTGGCTGGCGACGTCCTACTGGGCGTTCCGCGACATGCAGCAGCGCACCGCCAACCCGGTGGCGCCCTACCTCGCCGCGGCCGGGATCATCCTCTTCACCCCGTTCTTCTTCTTCTTTGCCGTGTGGATCTACAAGATCATCCGGCCGCACGAGAAGATCGGCGAGGTCTGGGAGCGGAACCTGGCCGAGGAGGCCCTCCTCGCCGAGGTCGAATCGATTCACCACTGTCCGACCTGCGACCGGCGGGTCAACGAGGAATGGATCATCTGCCCCACCTGCCGGACGCGACTGAACCGCGTCTGCCCGAACTGCAGCCGACTCGTCGGTCTCGACTGGTCGCTGTGCGCGTGGTGCGGAAAGGACTTTGAGCGCCGTGAGCCGTCGACGGCGACGCTCGAGCCGCTCCCCGGCGGCCTCGACGCGACCAGCCGCATCGCCGCCCCACAGGCACGTCCGTCGCTTCGCTCGACGCGGCCGGCTCGCCCGGGTAATACGCGCTCCGCCGCCCAGGACGCGCTGCAGGAGCGTTGATCCCGCCCGACGGCGAGCCTGCCCCCGCGTCCGCGGCCGCGCCGCTGGATTCGCCTCCGCCCCCCGCCGGCTCCGGCGGACCTCCCGGCACCGGGACGTTCACGATCGAAGGCCGCGCGGCGCCGGCACTATTCGTCCTTGGCTGGCTCGCGACGCTCGTCGGCGGCGGCGTGCTGTTCGTCAGCCTCCAGACCGGGGCTGGGGCCGCCAAATTCGTCCTGTTCGTCGTTGGGATGGCGCTGCTGTCGCTGGGGCTGGTCTCCGCAGCCGGCTCGCAGGCGATCGAACGGCGCGCCCGCGGCGTCCGGCCCTACTGGGGCCCGTCACCCATCCTCGTGTTCCTGGCCTGCATCCCGACTTCCGCCCTCCCGCTGATTCTCCTCGGCGTCCCGCTCCAGCTGGCCGGGATCGACCTCGACGGTCCGCCGGCGGCGGTCATCGGGCTGACCGTCCAGGTCGCGGTCTATGTTCTCCTGATCCGCCTGCTCGTCGTCGACACCGGGGCGCTCACCTGGTCCGACATGCGAATCCGACGGCCATCGGTGGCCTCGTTCGGCGAGCTTGCCTTCGGCGCAGCCTGGGCGCTCCCGGTCATCTTCGTGACCGGCCTGATCTCGCTGGTGCTCGTGTCCGCGTTCGGGGTGACGCCGGACTCGCCGCTGCCGCCCGCCCGTGAGCCGGCCGGCCTCGCCCTGAACCTGATCGCCGGCGCGATCCTGGCGCCGATCGGCGAGGAGCTGTTCTTCCGCGGGTTCGCAACCACGGCCTGGGTTCGGGCGCTCGGAGTGACGAGGGGGATCGTCCGCGGCGGACTGTTCTTCGCCCTCATCCATGTCCTGCAGATCCAGGCGACCAGCGTCACGGAAGGCCTTGCGGTCGCCTTCATCGCGTTCGCGGTTCGCGTCCCAATCGGTCTCATGCTCGGCTGGCTGTTCATCAGGCGCGACACGATCTGGGCGCCGATCGGCCTCCACGCGGCGTTCAACGGGATCCTGCTGATCATCGCGGAGACGGTCTCGCAAGCGCCGGTGCCGTAGCGGGCGCCGTGGGCCACCTCCGACGCATGGGGCGTCGCGGTGAGGCGACCGCCGCGTTGACGGGCGGTGCAGCCACTGATGAGCCCCGGGTGAGGGTCGGCCGGTAGGCTCCGTCCCGTCCTCGAGGTCCGGATGGCGGGGGGAATTCGGCGGGCTCCCGTTGTTCGGGCTTCGAGGGCGCCGACCGCCGCGCCGTGCCCAACCTCGGGAGGTATCGCCGTGGCCCAGGCTCAGCACCCCGTCCGAGGTCGGACCATCCGCGAGCTCCCGCTGGCTGAGCGTCCCCGCGAGCGTCTCGCCCTGCGCGGGGCCGGCGGCCTGACATCGGCGGAGCTCATCGGGCTCCTCTGGGGCTCCGGGTCGCGCGGCCGCTCGGCGGTCGACATCGCCACCGACGCGCTCGCCGGATACGACGGCTTGACCGGCCTCGCGAGGGCGACGGAGCTGGAGCTGGCCGCGATCGCGGGCGTCGGGCCCGCGAAGGCCGCCCAGCTCGTGGCCGCCTTCGAGCTCGGTCGCCGCCTCCTCGCCGACTGGCCCTCGGGCCGCTGGACCGTGCGGAGCCCGCGTGACGTGGCGGATCGCCTGATCCTCCAGATGGGGCGCCTCGAACGCGAGGAGCTGCGCGTGGTCGTCCTCGACTCGAAGAACCACGTCCTGCGCGTGGCAACGGTCTACCAGGGCAACGTGAGTAGCTCGCTCGTCCGCGTCGGCGAGCTGTTCCGGGATTCGGTCCGGCTGAACGCTGCGTCCCTGATCCTGGTCCACAACCACCCGTCGGGCGACCCCACGCCCAGCCCGGACGACCTGCATCTCACCGCGGAGGCACTGGCCGCGGGCCGGCTGCTCGATATCGACCTACTCGACCACCTGGTGATCGGCCACGACGCATACGTCAGCCTGCGCGACCGCGGCGTCGCATTCGAGCGACCGATCCGCGCCACAGGCCGGTGCTAGCGTTCGTCCTCGCCTGAGGAGCGGCCACCCGATCGGCCGCACGCAAGCGGGACCACGGGGACAGCGGTGACAGACGGCCCGGCGGTCGAGACGGTCGACCTCGCCAAGCAATACGGACGCGTGCGCGCCCTGGACGCCCTGACGATGACCGTCGAGCGCGGCGAGGTGTTCGGCCTGCTTGGCCCCAACGGCGCGGGCAAGACGACGGTTGTCAAGCTGCTGCTCGGCCTCGCCCGTGCGAGCGGCGGCAGCGGTCGGGTCCTCGGTGCGCCGCTCGGCGACCTGTCGACGCGGCGGCGGATCGGCTACCTCCCCGAGTTGTTCCGGTACCAGCCGTGGATGCGCGCCCGGGAAGTTCTGGCGCTGCACTGCGACCTCGCTCACCTGCCGCGTGCGGACTGGCTGGTTTCGGTCGAGACGGCCCTCGGCCTTGTCGGCCTGGTCGACCGCGCCGAGGACCTCGTTGGAACCTTCTCGAAGGGCATGCAGCAGCGCCTCGGGCTGGGCGTCGCGCTCCTCGGCGCCCCGGATCTCGTGATCCTCGACGAGCCCACGTCGGCCCTCGACCCGGTCGGGCGAAACGACGTGCGGGCGATCATCCGCGACGTCCGGTCACGCGGCACCACTGTGCTGCTCAACTCGCACCTGCTGACGGAGGTCGAGCGCGTCTGCGACCGCGTCGCGATCGTCGATCACGGGCGGGTGGTCGAGGAGGGACGCCTCGTCGACGTCCTCGGTGACCCGGGCGTTCGCGTCCATGCGACCGGCCTCGACCCGTCGACGGTCGAGGCCCTCGAGCAGGAGTTTGGACCGCTGCGCCACGACGACGACTGGCTGGCCATCGAGCCGTTCGACCCGGGCCGGGTCCCCGACCTCGTTGCGGCGATTGTCGCGGTCGGCGGGCGGGTCCACGAGGTCGACGCCGGACGACGCTCGCTGGAGGAGCGCTTCCTGTCCCTGCTCGCCCGGAGCGGCGGCCGCGGAGAAGGTACGAACAGCTCGGACCCCTCGCGATGATCACGATCGCGCTCCTCACGATCCGGGAGGCGGCCAGGCGACGGATCCTGTGGATCCTGCTTGCGCTCACGGTGATCAGCGTCGGGCTGACTGGATGGGGCACGGGCGCGCTCGCCGGGTTCGCCCGCGAACAGGCGACGAACGAGCTCGAGATCCGGATCGGGGTGTCGCAGATCCTGATCCTCGCCGCGTTCATGTTCAGCTTCGTCCTCGCGATGACTGCGGCGTTCCTCGGGGCTCCCGCGATCGCGAACGACCTCGAGTCGGGCATTGCCCTCGCGTTGCTCGCCCGGCCGATCCGCCGAAGCGCCTACGTCCTCGGCCGCTGGCTCGGCCTCGCGCTGGTGGTCGCCGCCTACGCGGCCGCCTCTGGCCTCCTGGAGATCGCCGTGGTGGGCATGCTCACCGGGCACACGCCGCCGGAACCGCTCCTGGCCATCGCGTTCCTCGCAGCGCAGGCGGTTGTGCTGCTGACCATCGCGCTGCTCCTCGGGACGCGCATCCCGGCCATCGCTGCCGGCGCAGTGTGCGTGGTGCTGTTCGGGCTGTCGTGGATGGCCGGTGTGTTCGCCGGCGTCGCCCGCGCATTCGACGCCGACGCGCTCGCCGTCGTGAGCGACGCGGCCCGCTGGCTGTTCCCATCGGACGGGCTGTGGCGCGGCGTCGTGTACGGGCTCGAGCCGCCGCTGGTGGCCATCGTCGCGTCCGGCAGTGAAATCGGCGAGGCCAACCCGTTCTACGCCATCGCTCCGCCGCCGCCCGCGTTCGTCGTCTGGTCGCTCCTGTGGATCGCAGGCGTGCTCGCGCTCGCGGTCTGGTCGCTCGAGCGCCGCGAAGTCTGACCGCCCCGGCCGGGGTAGGCGACCGGGTATACTGCGGCGGCCTCCCGCCCGAACCCGCGCGCCGACTCCGCACCGCCGGCCGCGCGACGCGCCTCAATCCCCTCCAGGAAGGACCCGCACCAGATCATGTTCGACCGCCTGCTCGGCCTCTTCTCCCGCGACATCGGCATCGATCTGGGCACCGCGAACACGCTGGTCCACGTCCGCGACCGCGGGATCGTCATGAGCGAGCCGTCGGTCGTCGCGATCGACGCGAAGTCGAAGCGCGTGCTGGCCATCGGCGCCGAGGCCAAGCGGATGATCGGCCGGACACCGGCCAACATCATCGCGGTCCGGCCCCTGCGCGACGGTGTCATCAGCGACTTCGATGTCACCGAACAGATGATCAAGTACTTCGTGAACCGGGTGCATGACCGCGTGGGCCTGATCCCACGTCCGCGGATGCTGCTCGGCATCCCGTCCGGTGTCACCGAGGTCGAGAAGCGGGCGGTCCGCGACGCGGCCCTCAACGCCGGTGCCCGCTGGGCGCGGCTCATCGAGGAGCCCATGGCCGCCGCGATCGGCGCGGGTCTGCCAGTCAGCGAGCCGTCGGGCAGCCTCGTCGCCGACATCGGCGGCGGCACCACCGAGGTCGCGGTCATCTCGCTGGGCGGCATCGTCGTGTCGCGCTCGATCCGGATCGGGGGCGACGAGATGGACCAGGACATCGTCACGTTCGCCCGGCGCGAGTACAACCTGTTCCTCGGGGAGCGAACGTCCGAGGACATCAAGATCGCAGTCGGCTCGTCGTATCCCGGCGAGTGGGACTCCCAGCGGGTCACGCTGCGGGGCCGCGACCTGCTCACGGGCCTCCCACGCAGCGTCGAGGTCGGCGCCGACCAGATCCGCGAGGCAATCGAGCCGTCGGTCGTCCAGATCGTGGACACGATCAAGGACACCATCGAGGAGACGCCACCCGAGCTCGTGGCGGACATCATGGATCAGGGCATCGTACTCGCCGGTGGTGGAGCGCTGCTCGCAGGGCTCGACCGTCGCGTGGCCGAGGCGACCCAGATGCCCGTCCACGTCGCCGACGACCCGCTGACGTGCGTGGTGCGCGGCACCGGAGTCGTCCTCCAGGAACTCGACAAGATGGACCGCGTCCTTGTGTCGGACACATACTCTCGTCCGCCGCGTTAGCGTTTCTCGCGCGGAATGCGTTCGAGTCCTTCGGAGCGATGGCTAGCAGGAGCGTCGCCTCGCTCCTCGGAGCGTTAAATGGCTGCAGCTGTCTTCAGCAATAAGCTCGTTCGCCGCAGGGCGATCATTTTCACCGTCCTGCTGGCGGTGTCGTTCGTGCTCATGGCGATCTCGTCGAGCCCGATCGTCATCGAGCTGCAGAAGGGCGTCGCCTACGCCTTCAGCCCGGTCCAGGGCGTTCTCGAGGACACGGCCGGCGGCGCCGCCTCGATCCTCCGCACGATTGCCGAGATCGACACGCTCCGCCAGGAGAACGCCTCGCTCGACGATGAGAACGTCCGGCTTCGGATCGAGAACGCGCGCCTCGAGGAGACACAGCGCGAGAACGACCTCCTGACCGGCCTGCTCCAGCTGCAGGCCGGTCTTGACCACAAGACTGTGGCCGCGTCGGTCGTCGCCCGCGAGCCGGCGGAGTTTCGGCGAGCCGTGACCCTCGACCGCGGTAGCGACCAGGGGATCGAGCAGGGCGACGTGGTGATCGGTGCGGGCGGCGCGCTCGTCGGCCGGGTGGTCGAGGTCGGGCCGAACTTCAGCAACGTGACGTTGCTCACCGACGGTTCCTCGACCGTGATCGGGCAACTCGTCTCGAACGCCGCGACCGGTGAGGTGGTGGGCGATCTCGCCGGCGCCCTGAACATGACGAAGATCGACTCCGCAGTGCCCGTCCAGATCGGCGACGAGGTCGTGACCGCGGGCATCGAGCTGGCCGGCGGGATCCGATCGCCATACCCGAAGGGCCTCCTGATCGGCCAGGTCATCGATGTCCGGCGCGACGCCAATGACGTCGTGCAGACCGCGTTCCTCGAGCCGGCCGCCGGCCTCGACCGCCTCGAGTACCTGCTCGTGATCACCGACTACCAGGGCGGCCTCCCCGAGCCCGATCAACAGCCCGTCAGCTGCGATCCCGAGGGGGAGGACGGCATCCTGCCGGAGGGCGAGCAGCCGTGCATCGCGCCGGCGCCGTGAGCGGCGGGTTCGCAACGGAAAGCGGCTGGTAGGCTTCGGCCCGATGAAGGGGATCGTGCTCGCCGGCGGGACCGCAACGCGGCTCTACCCGCTGACGATCGTCACCAACAAGCACCTGCTGCCGATCTACGACCGGCCGATGATCTACTACCCCATCGAGACGCTCGCCTCGATGGGCATCCGCGAAGTACTCGTCGTGGTCGGAGGCAAGAGCGTCGGCGACGTCGTCGAGCTGCTCGGCGACGGTTCGCACTTCGGGCTCGACCTGACGTACCGCTACCAGGGCGGCGCGCTCGGCATTGCTCACGCGATCGGTCTCGCGCGCGGGTTCGTGGGCGACGACGTCTTCTGCTGCGTCCTCGGGGACAACATCCTGCGCGGCCCGGCGCTGGCAGACGTCGCCGACGCGTTCGAGTCGGGGCCGTGGGGCGCGGGCACGCTTCTGTACCGGGTGCAGGATCCGGAGCGCTTCGGTGTCGCCGAGTTGAACGCCGACGGCCGGGTGATCGGCTTCGAGGAGAAGCCGACGGCGCCGAAATCCGACCTGATCCCGATCGGCGTGTACTTCCTGCGCCCAGACGCGTTCGACGTGATCGACAGGCTCGCGCCGTCGGGCCGCGGCGAATTCGAGATCACCGACGTCCTCAACCACTACATTCCCGAGGGCCGCCTCTATGCCCCGCTCTACGAGGGCCACTGGACAGACGCCGGGACCGTGGCCAGCCTGCTCCGCGCGGCGGAGCTGGCAGCCGAGGACCACGCCAACGGCACGCTGGTCGCGCCCCGTGAGCGGCCGATCGTGTGACGCACCTGCTTGTCACCGGCGGTGCCGGCTTCATCGGTTCGGCGTACGTCCGCCAGGTCCTCGCCCGAAAGGATGGGACCCGGGTGACGGTTCTCGACAAGCTCACGTATGCCGGCAACGAGGCGAACCTCGAGCCGGTGCTCGACGACCCGGAGCAGTCAGCCCGGCTGCGCTTTGTCCGCGGGGACATCGCCGACCCCGCCACGGTCGGCGAACTCGTCGGCCTGGCCGACGCGGTGCTCAACTTCGCCGCGGAGACGCACGTCGACCGCTCGATCCTCGAGCCACAGGCGTTCCTCGTCACGAACGTCATCGGGGTTCACGCCCTGCTCGAGGCGATCCGGGCGCAGGACCGCCAGGACCGGAAGATCCGCTTCGTCCAGGTCTCGACGGACGAGGTCTACGGCTCGATCCCCGAGGGACGCTCTGGCGAGGACGACCCGCTCCACCCGCGCTCCCCGTACGCCGCTTCGAAGGCGGCCGGTGAGCAGCTCGCGCGGAGCTACCACGTCACGTACGGCGTCGACGCGGTGATCACTCGCGGCTCGAACACGTACGGCCCGTTCCACCACCCCGAAAAACTCATCCCGTTGTTCATCACGAACGCGCTCGACGACCGGCCGTTGCCGCTCTACGGGGACGGGCTCCAGCGCCGGGACTGGCTGCACGTCAGTGACCACGCCGCAGCGATCGACTTCGTGCTCCGGCAGGGTGCTCCCGGCGAGACGTACAACGTCTCCGGCGGCACCGAGCTTGCGAACCGCGACACGGTCGAGCGCTTGCTCGCCCATTTGGGCAAACCATGGAGCCTGGTCCGACAGGTGGAGGACCGGCCCGGCCACGACCGACGCTACGCCATGGACGGCACGAAGCTCGCGGCCCTGGGCTGGTCGCCGATCGTATCGTTCGAGGAAGGCCTTGCCGCGACCGTCGCCTGGTACCGCGAGCACGAAGCGTGGTGGCGGGCCGCGCGTGACGACGACTGGGACGCCTACTACGAGCGCCAGTACGGCCACCGGCTGCGCGACAGCGTCGCCGCGGCCGGCTCCGACTGAGGATGCGCGTCGCGATCACGGGTGCCGCTGGCCGGCTCGGGCGGGCCCTCGTCGCCGCACTCGGCGAAGCGCCATACACGGGTCCGGGTGGCCCGCTCGCATGGGCCCGCGCCGAGTTCGACCTGGATGCTCCTGACACGGTCGGGGAGCGGCTCGCCCGCGACCGCGTCGAGGTCGTCGTCCATGCGGCGGCCTGGACCGATGTCGACGGCTGCGCCCGGGACCCTGCCACGGCCGACGCGCGGAACGGGGACGCCACCGGGGTCCTCGCGCGCGCTTGCGCGTCGCGCGGCGTTGACCTGATCGTCATCTCGACCAACGAAGTCTTCGACGGGAAGCGCAGCGACGGGCTCGGCTACGGCCCGGCGGATGAGCCGTCGCCGGCGAACCCGTACGGCGCCTCGAAGCTGCGCGGGGAACGCGCCGCGCAGGACGCCTACGCGGACGCCGCGGCCGCCGCCCCCGGGCAGCTCGCGATCGTCCGGACCGCATGGCTGTTCGGGCCAGGGAAACCGGACTTCCCGGCGAAGATCCTCGCCGCCGCCCGCGAGGCGGTGCGGACCGGCGAGCCGTTGCGCGTCACCGCCGACGAGTGGGGCTCGCCCACCTACACCGTGGATCTCGCCGAGGCCATCGTCGAGCTCCTTGCCGAGGGGACGTTCGGCGGCGTCCACCACGTCGTCAACGGCCTGTTCGCGACTCGCGCCGACTGGGCCCGGTATGTCGTCGGCCGCGCCATGCTCGAGGTCGAGATCGTCAACGTCCCGATGTCGACCTGGCAGCGCGACTCCGCGCCGCCGCGCTGGGGCGTGCTCGAGCCGACGCCGCTCCCGTCGGGGGAGCCGCTGCGCCTGTGGCCGGATGCCATGGCCGACTACGCGCCGCTGCTGCTGCGCGAGACCGCGGCCGATGTGAGCCGGCCCGCCCGGTGACCGGCTCGGCGATCCCCGGTATCGCCTACGGCTCGGTCGAGCGCCATGCTGACGAGCGGGGCAGCTTCCGCGAGCTGTGGCGCCGCAGCCGGCTGCCCGAGCCCTTCGTCCAGGCCAATCTCTCGACGTCCGCCGCCGGGGTGCTGCGCGGGCTCCATCTCCACCGCCGGCAGGTCGACCACTGGGTCGTCGCCGACGGCCGCGCGTTCGTTGCCCTCGTCGACGTCCGGCCGTTGCTCGACGGCGGCGGACAGGGCCCTGTCGTGGAGACCCGCGAGCTCGGTGCGGACGAGAGCGTCACGATCCCGGCCGGTGTCGCGCACGGCTTTCTGGCCGTCGATCCGCTGATGTTGCTGTACCTCGTGACGAACGAGTTCGACGGCAGCGACGAGCTCGGCTTCGCGTGGGACGATCCGGCGGTGAGCGTTCCGTGGCCAAAGGTGGCAGGCACGGCCGACGGACGGCCGATCCTGTCCGACCGCGACCGGTCGAACCCGCCGCTGGCCGAGCTCGTGGCGCGCTTCCGAGGCTGATCACGGCGGTTCGAAGCGTCGCCTGCATGCACCACCGGTCACGACCCCGGACCCAACCAATGCGCAGCGGTCCCTACCCCGGGTCGGCGAAACGGGCTAGGGGAGCCCGGACCATCCCGCGATTGAGCGCGAACCCGCGTGCCCGGAGGCTGACAGGGCATTCAACCAGCCCTGGTCCGCCGTCCGGAGCTCACCTTGCGCAAGACTGTCGCCGCCCTGTTCGTCACGCTCGTCGCCATGCTCGGGATCTGGGTCCCGAGCGTCTCGGCGGCGTACGTCTCGAACGCCAAGGTGGTGATCATCGTCGGCGCCGTTCATGGCCAGACCGACTCGTATCGCCAGCGCGGTGACGCGGCGTACTACGAGGCCAAGAAGTACACCCCGAACGTCACCAGGGTGTACAGCCCGAACGCGACCTGGTCGAAGGTCAAGTCCGCGACGACAAACGCGAACATCGTGATCTACATGGGCCACGGCAACGGCTGGCCGAGCCCGTACACCTACGACCCGAACTACACGACCAAGGACGGCTTTGGGCTCAACGCCACCGCCGGCAATGGCGACTACAACGTCAAGTACTACGGCGAGCCGTCCGTCGACGACCTGGATCTCGCCCCGAACGCGATCATCCTGCTGCACCACCTCTGCTACGCCTCGGGCAACAGCGAGCCCGGCAACGCCGAGCCGTCGGTGACGACCGCCAAGCAGCGGGCGACGAACTACGCCGCCGGATTCCTCCGCTCGCCCGCGCGTGCCGTCATCGCGGATGGTCACATGGGCGCGGCCTACTACCTGCGGGGTCTATTCACCACGAACCAGTCGATCCTCTCGCTCTGGCGGAATGCCCCCAACTACAACGGCAACGAGTTCAGCTTCGCCTCGACCCGCAACTCCGGGCGGACCGTGTACATGGACCCGGACTCGCCGACCAGGAGCTTCTACCGCTCGCTCGTCCTGAAGCCGACCCTGACCACGCGCGAGGTCACCGGGGTCGTGGCTGACACGGGCGTCGACCCTGCCACATTCGTCGTGCCGGGCCGCGCCTCGGTGAACTCGCTCGGCGCGGAGCTGCTCGCCGGCGAGACCGGCCTCGTCGCCGGCACGCTCGACGACGGGACGCGCCTGAAGCTCGTCTCGCGGCCCAACTGGCTTGCCCCGGACGGTGTGGGCGTGTACCAGGTGGCGGGCCTCGACGACGAATCGATCTCCGGGTTCGTGCGCTCGACCCAGCTGATCCCGCGCGACAGCGCGGCACCCGTGGTGGTCACGGTCGACGCGCAGCCGACCACGATCTCGCCGAACGGCGACGACTCCTTCGACTCGACCAACTTGTCCGCCCGCTTCTCGGAAAGCGTCGACTGGACGCTCCGGGTGACCGCGGGAGACGGCACGGTGGTCCGCTCGACGAGCGGCACGAGCCGGGAGCCGGTCGTGACCTGGGCCGGGCTCACCGACGGCGCCGCCGTCAAGGACGGGGCCTATACGTACACGTTCAGCGGGCAGGACGCCTGGCGGAACGCGCTGGAACCCGTCGCCAAGTCCGGCACCGTCAAGGTCGACACGACACCGCCGGCCCTGTCCGACGTTGCCGAGGCCGCCGGCGAGCTGCCGTGGTTCTCGCCGAACGGCGACGGAAGCCGGGACACGTTCGCGCTCAAGGCGACCACGAGCGAGGGCGGCAAGGTCGAGGTCGGCGTCCGAACCGACGGCGGCGACCTGATCCGCACCTTCTCCGCGACTGTCTCCGCGGGCGCCTTCTCGATCCCGTGGGACGGCCGCAACAACGATGGCGCCATCGTGCCGGATGGCACATACGACATCCGCCTCGTGCCGGTCGACGCGGTCGCCAACCGCGGCACGTCGGAGACGATCCTCGTCCGCTCGATCGCGGTGCTCGGCGCGGTCAAGACCTCGCGGACTGTGTTCTACCCGCAGGACCGCGACAGCCTGGGCTCGACTTCCGTCCTGTCGTTCGCGATCAACCGCCAGGCGACGGTGAGCTGGACGATCCGGAATGCGGCGGGCGACATCGTCGACACGCGCATCGCCGACGAAGTCCGCGACGCAGGCACGCATTCGTTCACGTCCAACGGCCGGACCCTGGACAGCACCCTGTTGCCGGCCGGGAAGTACACGTCGCACGTGACCGCGACCGACGGTGAGTTCACGGCCAGCCAGAGCGTCGGCTTCGAGATGAACGCGTTTGCGATCACGAGCTCGACATCCACGCCGAAGCGCGGCCGCTCGATCACGATCACGGCCAAGTCGGCGGAGGCCCTTGGTGGCTCCGTAACGATGTCGATCTTCCAGCCGGGCAAGTCGGCCTGGACCGTGAAGATGACGAAGCTGTCGTCGGGCTCCTATCGCTTGAAGGTGACGCTCAAGTCCGGCGGCTCGGCGGGAACGCTGAAGATCAGCGTTCAGGCCAAGGATGCGAAGGGCAACCTGAACAAGACCTACCTGAAGCTGCCGCTCACGTAGGCAATCGTCAAAGGGGTCACGCCTCGGGCGCCCCCGGATACACTTGGCGGGATGCCGACCCGCCCGTCACTGCCACCGTCGAGCGGGGCGCCCGTCACCGACCCCAAGCTCGGGTTCGGCGCCTGGGTCGTCCTCCCCACCTATGACGAAGCCGAAAACATCGGCCCGGTCTCCGAGGCGATCCTCGGCGCCCTGCCGGGCACAACCCTGCTCGTGGTCGACGACAACTCCCCGGACGGCACTGGCCGCCTGGCCGACGAGCTGGGCGAGTCCGACCCGCGCGTCCGCGTTCTGCACCGGAAGGCCAAACAGGGTCTTGGGCGGGCATACCTCGACGGGTTCCGGACCGCCCTTGACGGCGGCGCTGTCGTGGTCATCCAGATGGATGCGGACTTCAGCCACGACCCGGCTGTCCTGCCGTCGCTGATCGCCCCGATCGTCGACGGTGAGGCGGACCTGGTGATCGGCTCGCGCTACGTAACCGGCGGTGGCACGGTCGACTGGGGCATCGTCCGGCGGGTCATCTCGCGCGGCGGGAGCCTGTTTGCACGGACGCTCCTCCGGCTCGAGCCGCACGACCTGACCGGTGGCTTCAAGGGGTGGCGCGCTGAGACGCTCGCCGCGGTCCCCTTCGACGGCATCCACGCGGGCGGGTACGTCTTCCAGATCGAGACGACGTTCCGGGCCAGCCGCGCGGGGGCGCGGGTCCGCGAGGTCCCGATCGTCTTCCACGACCGGCGGATCGGGCAGAGCAAGATGTCGCGCCGGATCCTCGTGGAGGCGCTGTTCATCGTCGTCGGCCTCTGGTGGGAGGAGCTGCGCGGCCGCTTCCGCCGCCGGCCGGCAGGCGAGCGATCGGGGGAATGAGCGGGCCGGGACGACCGCTGGGAGAGCCGGCCGAACCACCCGAACCGATCACCGGGATGCGCGTCGTGCTCGATGCGCGACCGCTCCAGGAGCCCGACCGGGCACCGGCGACCGCCGCGTACCTGGACGGTCTGCTCGGCGCGTTCGATGCCGAACCGCTCGCCGGTGAGTCGTTCGCGTTCTTCCTCCAGTCGGATCTCGACGATCCGACTACGAACTACGACCATCTGACCGTCGTCGGCCGGCGGTTCCTGCCGCCGACGCGCCTGCTGCGCTCGGCGGCGATGAGCGTCGACCCGTTCCTGCTGCGTGGCGCGGCGCTGGGCGCGGCGTGGCGCGCCGAGCGCAGCGGTGCTGGCGGCGCGGTCTACCACGCGGCGGGCGGCAGCACCCTGCCGCTTGCGTCGGGGCTGCCGGTCGTCGTGACGCTCCTCGACCTCGCCCCGTGGGAGCTCGCCGGCGCCTTCCAGCGCACTCCGGCGACGCGCTTCGGCCAGCGGATCCGTGGACGCCTCCTGCGCGACGCCGACGCGGTGATCGTCGGCAGCGATGCTGTCGGCTCTGCAGCCCGCCGCCTGCTGCATCTTCGTCGCGAGCGGATCCGGGTCATTCCGTTCGCCCCCCGAGCGGCATTCACGCTCGAAGGTCCGGATGGCTCCGCGGAGCGGGAGCGGCTCGGCCTGCCGGAGCGTTATCTCGTGTACGCCGGGCGGTATGACGCCCGCCAGGACCTCGCCACGCTTCTTCGAGCGCTGGCCGGGCTGGCCGCCGACGGGCGGCCACCGTCACTCCCCCAGGAAGACCCGTGGCCGCCGCGCATCCTGCTCGTCGGGGCAAGTCCCGACGACCGGGCGGCGCTCGCCCGGGCCGCGGCGCGAGAGCAGGTCGGCGATGCACTGGCCTATGCGCCGCACCTGCCCGACGCGCGGCTGGCGGCCCTCGTGCGCGGCGCGCGGGCCGCGATCCTCCCGGCTCTGTCGGAGGCGGCCGGTTTCGCCGCGATCGACGCGCTCGCCTGCGGGACACCGATCGTGGCTTCGGCGGTCGGTGCGCTCCCGGAGCTCGTCGGAGCGGCCGGCATCCTCGTCCCGCCACGCGAGCCGGGACGGCTCGCTGCAGCGCTGCAGACGGCCTGGACCGACCGGCGGGTGCACGCGCGGATCGCCGGGGAGGCCCGCGCGAGGGCGGGCGAGCGGCGGACGTGGGCCGAGGTTGCCGCCGCGACCCGGCAGGTCTACGCGGAGGTCGGCGCCTACCCCTGACCCGGGGTCGGCGACGTGGCGGGCACCACCGGTAGGATCGCCGGCGGTTCCTTGCCCTTCTTGATGGTGACCTTCGAGCCGGTGTCGAGGACCTGGATGAAGGTCTGCCCGACCGTGAGCCGGACCTCCTTGCCGTCGGCGTCGAAGAACTTGGTCGGCCCGGTGATCTTGTTCTTCCGCCATGTCCCCTTGATCGTCCGGCCATTGGTGGCGATCCACGCCTTGCCTTTGCCGATGATGTCGGCCTCCTGCCGGTTCTTGCCCGACCCGTCATTGAGGGGCGAGAAATTGACGAGCATCACGATCACGTTCTTCGGCGCGATCCGCTTGCCGTTCGACGCGTCGCGTTGGTTTCCTTCGACGCTGACGGACCGGCGATAGGTGTTCGCCTTCCGGTTGTAGCGGTAGGTGATCGTGTTCGCCGGGTAGGAGACCCTGATTGAGCCCCCTTGCGGACGTTGCTCGAGCGGGATGTCCGGGTCGAACTTCCACTTGGCCTTCATCGGCCCGGGCTCGGCGCCTACCGCCGCCGACAACTTCCGCAGGTTGGCGAGGCTCGAGTACAGGTTGTGCGGAGCGAAGCGGTCCGAAATGCGCCTGAAGTAGGGCGCATAGCGGAACTCATCGGCGTTGTAGACCAGTTGGCCCCTGCCCTTGTTGGCCAGCGTGCGCAGTGCCTGAGGCGAGCCGCCGGCATGGACGTACACCGCCTTCCATTCCGAAGCCCACTGGACGAAGTACAGCCGGGCGCTGCGCACCGGGCCGATGTCTTCGGGCAGCGTGTCCGCGAAGATCGCCATGTAGCGCGGGATGCCCCCTTCGGCGGGTGCGTGCCACACGATCGAGGCCGATTGCAGGCCGGACTGCGGCCGGGCGGCCGACAGGTCGTCGATCATCACCGCGATCGGGTGGCGCTGCGAGGCCTTCTCACTGATCATCCGGCCGGTGAGCGCCGACGGGAACAGCTCGGGGGTCGGCGTCGGCGTCGGGGTTGGCGTCGGCGTCGGCATGGGGGTGGGCGTCGGCCTCGGGGTCGGCGTCGGGGTTGGCGTGGGCGTCGGCGTCTGCGCGGCAAGTGCTGAAGCCGGCGGCTCGCTCGGCGCGGTCTGACCCACGGCTCCGGCGGCCAGCGCGCCCGCTGCAATTCCCGCCACGAGGACGATGGCGGCCACGGCGAGCACGGCCGGACGCCTCCTCATCGGCGTTTCACCATCGTGGGTCTCCTCGTTCGGCGTGTGCTGGTGGCCCCTCGCCCCCAGCGGACAAGCCTCGAATGCCCCGCGCAGGATACTTCGAACGCGTCATTGCGTGCCGTCGCGCGGTACCCTTCACCGGCGCGTCCCACGAGCGATGCACGACAACGAGGACTCCATGGCAGACGAGCGACCGATCGACGAGCAGAACGGCACACCTGCCTCTGACGCTTCAGCCGGGGTGCGTGTGCCGTCCAAGCCACGTCGAAACCGGGTCAGCGATCACCCGTTGCCCGGCGAGCCGGCTCCGGCGGCGCTGGAGGGGGAGGTCATGTCCGGCATCCCCGCCGGCCACCTGGAGCTCGTCGATCAGGGCGCCCACGACGTGACCGTGGGCACGCTGTCGATCCGCCAGGGCGGCGTCAACATCGCCAATGCCGACTCGATCGACATCCGACAGGGCGGCATCACGCGCGCGGACGCTCGCGACATCTCGGTCGTCCAGGGCGGGATCGCCATTGCCCGCGCCGACCGCGTGTCGGTCGGGATGGGCGGCGTCGGACTCGCCCTCGGCGGCGAAGTGGACGTGACCCGGGGGTTCGCCCGGACGGTCGTGGCGCGGGACGTCCACATCGAGCAGGCCGGGGCGCGCACGGTCATTGCCAGCAAGGCCACGTTCGATCGGTCGAGCGGCGCCCTCATCGTGATCGCCGCCAAGGCGGAGGGAAACGTCAGGACGCTGCTCGATTGGCGTGGCGCCCTCGCGTTCGGCGCGGCGTTCGGGATCCTGGCTGGACTGGTCCGTCGCACCCGCCGTTGAGCAGCCCCCCGACCGGCGAGCGGATCGTCCCGCAGCACCTCGTTCTCGTTCTCCCCTCGACCGGGGAGTTCGATTCGCGCTCCTGGCGGATCGCCCGAACCCTGCTTGCCCGCGGCCACACGGTGACGATGCTCGCGCGTTGGAAGGAGGGGCTGCCGCTCGAGGAGGACAACCCGCTCGGCTTCCGGCTGATCCGGATCAAGGCGTCGGCCCAGGACGGGATGCCGTTCAAGGGCGTCGTGCGGGCCGCCCGCGTCGTGGTCCGCCGGCTCCACGCGTGGCGGACGCGCACGCCATATCGGCCGCCCGAGGTTCCGCGCGAGGAAGACCTCCCGCCACCGCCGCCGCCCGTCGCCGGGTCGACCTCAGCGGTCCGGGCCGGCGCCGCTGACTCGCCGGCGGTCACCGCCCGGAAGGCCCCTCTCCACCGCCGGGCGTGGGGCGGTCTTCACCGGCGGATCGCGATCCCGCTCACGATCCGGTCGCACCAGCGCAATGCCGTGCGTGAGGCGCCAGCCGGCGACCTGTACCACGGCATGGCGTTCATGGGCATCCCGGTGGCGCTCGATCTCGGCAAGCGCGACCGAAAGCCGGTCGTCTACGACGCACGCGACATCTACCTCAACGCCCGCAACCTCGCCCGCATGGGACGGCCTGCCCGCTGGTTGCTGGGTCGCCTCGAGCGCGGCTGGGCCAGGCGATCGTCGCGCGTCGTCACGGTCAACGAGGCGTACGCCGACGTGATGGGCGGCCGCTGGCCGGTCCAGCGCCCGCTCGTGGTGATGAACTGTTCGTTCCGCTACGCGCCGCCCTCGCCACGGGAGCGTCGCTTCCACGACCACCTCGGACTGGACCTGTCCGAGAAGGTCGTGCTCTACCACGGTGGCCTGTTCCCGTGGCGTGGCATCGAGCAGCTCATCGAGGCGATCGCGCTCGTGCCCGGCGCCACGCTCGTGCTGATGGGCTACGGTATCCTCGAGCCGACCTTGAGGGCCTGGGAGGCAGACGGGGCGACCGGGGGAAAGGTGCGCGTCATGGGCGCCGTCCCGCCGGACCAGCTGCACGACTGGGTGGCGGCCGCGGACGTCGCGGCGATGCCGATCCAGGGCGATACCCTCAACCACCGCCTGACCACGCCCCAGAAGCTGTTCGAGGCCATGGCGGCCGGCGTGCCGGCGGTCGTGTCCGACCTGCCGGGGATGCGCGCGATCGTCGCCGAAACCGGGTCGGGCATCCTCGTCGATCCGACCGATACTCGCGCGATTGCCGATGCGATCACGAAGATCGCCCAGCTGACCGAAGACGAGTGGAAGGCCTGGCGGCAGCGTTGCCTCGAGGCGGCGCACGGGCGCTACAACTGGGAGACCCAGGTCCAGCGCTACTTGAGGAGTACGGCAGGCTCACGGGCAAGCCGTGGTGAGCGACGCCGCACCGGCGAGCGCACCGCGGCGGCGGGCGGTGATCCTCGTCGGCAACCCGGCCAACCCGTACTCGCGGGCGATCCGCATCGGGCGGACGCTGGCCGGGAACGGCTACGCCGTCGAGATCGCAGCGCCGCTCGCGGAGGGCACGGCCGAGCGCGAGGAGGACGGCCCGCTCGTCATCCGCCGCTACCGGCCGAGCGGCATATACGCTCGACTGGCCGCGACGTACCGGGCACCCGCGCCCAGGGCGGTGCCGGTCGCGGGCCCGCGTCCCTCCCTCCCGCGGCGCGTGTTCCGCCGCCTGCGCAGGATCCCGACGCGGATCCTGCGGACCGTCCGGAACCGCTCGGTCATGTGGTTCCTGTGGCCGCACACGGTCCGCGGCTGGTGGCACACGCTCGAGCGCGAGCTCGAGCCGGCGGACCTCTACCACGCGTGCGGCGTCCTCGCGATCCCCGCGGCGCTCGCGGCGCGGAGACGGGACCGCCGGGCCGGGCGCCGGTCCCGGGTGATCCACGACGTCATCGACCTCCAACTCGAATCGAACAACGTCCTCGGCATGCCCTCACCGATCCGCCGCTTTCTCACCCGGCGCGAGCGCGGCTGGGCACGGGCCGCCGACGCGCACATCGCGGTGAACGAGCCGTTCGCCGAGCGCGCCGCGCACCTGTGGGGGCTTTCGCGCGCGCCCTTGGTCGTGCCGAACTATCCGGAGCCGTGGACGCCCCCTGCTGGCGGGCCGCCCGACCGCATCCGTGCGCTACTGGGACTCCCGGCGATGACCCCGCTCTGCCTGTTCTGGGGACGGCTTGGCCCCTATGTCGGGCTTGACGAGATGGGCGAGGCCATCCTGCTCGTCCCCGAGGCGGTGCTGGTGATCATGGGATTCGGCCGCGGCTGGGACGCGAGCGTCGCGCGTGATGCGGACCCGCGCTTCGCCGGCCGGCACTTCACGATCCCGGCGGTCCATCCGGACGAGCTCGTGTCATGGATCGCCTCGGCCGACGTCGCGATGGTCACGCTGCCGCCGCTGTCCTACAACCAGCGCTTCACGACGCCGAACAAGTTTCTCGAGGCGCTCGCGGCGGGCACACCGATTGTGCTCGGGCCGGACCTTCCGACGATGGCCGGGATCCTCGAGCGCGAGGAGGCCGGGCGCGTGGCCGAGTCGATGGCGCCCGCGGCGATCGCCGCGGCGATCCGCTCGATCCTCGATTTGCCGCTTGCCGAACGCCGGGCGTGGCGCGACCGCCTGGCTGCTGTGGCGCGAGATCGCTACAGCTGGCCGATCGCCGCCGAGGCATACGAGTCCGTGCTGCGAACGGTCGATCAGGCTGCGCCGAGGCGCTCGTAGAGCTGCCGGTAGCGCGCCCCGTTGTGCGCCCACGTCCGTGACGAGGCGACCCATTCGCGGGCCTGACGGCCAAGCCGCGCGCGCAGCTCCGGATCGTCCAGCGCGCCTTCGATGACCTCCGCCAGGTGGCCGGCGTCCTGGGGGCGGAACACGAGCCCCGTCTCGTTCGGGGTCACGATCTCGCGGAGTGGCGGCATGTCGCTCACGACGAGCGCCCGCTCCATGGCCATCGCCTCGAACGGCTTGAGCGGGGTCACCAGGGCCGAGACGCGGTCGGAGGTGCGCGGGACCACGAACACGTCGATGATCGAGTAATAGCGCTGCACGTCCTCGTGCGGCACGCGGCCGGGCATGACGAGCGTGCCGTCGTCGAGGCCGAGTCGGTTGGCCAGCTCCACGAGGGCCTGGCGGTCGCGGCCGTCCCCGACGAGCAGCAGTCGGAGCCGCCGACCGCGGGCACGGAGCGCGGCAACCGCCTCGATGAGGTAGCGGATCCCCTCGTACGCCGTGAACGTGGAGATGTAGCCCACGACCAGCTCGTTGGGCCCGATCCCGAGGCTCGCCGCGAGCTGATCGCTGCGCGGGATGGGCCGGAAACGCTCGACGTCGACCGCGTTCGGGATCACGAACACGTTGTCCGGCAGGCAGCCGCGCGCGATGATCTCGAGTCGCATCGTCTCCGACAGCGTGACGACCGCGTCCGAGGCGGCCATGACGCGGGATTCGGTGGCGCGAACCGCCTGGTAACGGTCGGACCGGCGCGCGGCATCCTCGTCGCGCTCCGGGTGCGACGCCCACGTCTCCTCGATGAAGCCTCGGACTTCGTAGACCACCGGGATCCCGAGTGGCTCGGCGAGGGCCAGCGCGACCTGCGCCTGGAGGTGGTTCGATGCCGGGTGCAGGACCGCTGGTCGAATGCGCTCAACGAGCTCCACGGCGCCGCGTGCGCTGGCGGCCACCATCCGGTCGTGGAAGCCGTCGTCGGTGAACTCGGGGGCAAGGCGGTGGTACGGGACGCCGCGGACCTCCCAGGAGAGCGGGGCATCGGTCACGCCGACGTTGACGGGGAAGTTGCCGATTGTCGCGAAGTGCGGTTCCAGCCCGGCGGCACGCTGACTCTCCCCGACCGACTGGCTCCGGAGCGTGTAGCCGACCTGGTGGTACGGCAGCGCGCGCGAAACCACGTGCAGGATGTGTCCACGCACGGCCGTCGCGCGCAGCGCGCGGAGGTCGTCCGCAGCGTCGCTGAGGTCGGGCGTCCAGCCCGGCTCGAGCACCGCCGCTCGCGCGGCGATCATCTCGAGGTACCGCGCGGCGTCGGGTGATCCGCTGGCCACGGCGGACTTGGCGTAGCTGCGAGCAGCCTCGTAGCGGCCCTCCTCCACGGCTTGCCGTGCGCGGACCAGCTCGAACTCCGGTTGGCGAGCCTCGGGGATCGTCGCGAGGACGTCCCGCGCCGCTTCGAGCAGTCCGTAGCGGAGGGCGAGCCGGGCCACCTGGCGGCGCGAGCGGGCGGCTGTCCGCGGCGACATACCCAGCCCGCGCACCAGGGCGCTCGTCTGGTCCTGGGACCCGGCCGCCCAGCGCGCGGAGACTGCGAACTGCGGCAGCCAGTTGCTGGCAGGCCGGCGCCGAGCCAGTCGCTCCAGGACCTCAACCGTCGGCAACGCGATCAGCCGGCGGAACGGCGGGGGGAGCGCCTCGAAGGCGCCGAGGAGGGCGAGGTCGACTCGCCGCGGGATGGCCGCCACCGGCCTCAGCCGGGCCCCATACTCAGTGGAAGTGGCTCGGCGGGCAGCCCGGGACCCGCGCCGCGAACCGAGGGACCATGGCTGGAACCGTAGCACACGTCGTCGGCGCCCGGCCCAACTTCATGAAGGCCGCGCCGGTCATCCGCGCGCTCGTCGCCCGCGGTGTCGACCAGCGCCTGATCCACACCGGCCAACACTACGACGACGCCTTGTCTGCGGTCTTCTTCCGGGACCTCGACCTGCCGCGACCGGACCTCGACCTCGGCGTCGGGTCCGGGTCGCATGCCGCCCAGACGGCCGCGATCATGGTTGCCCTCGAGCGGGCATTCGCGGAGAATCGGCCGGCGCTCGCGGTGGTGTACGGCGACGTCAATTCGACCGTTGCCGCGGCGCTCGTGGCGGCGAAGATCGACCTGCCGATGGCCCACGTGGAGGCCGGCCTGCGGTCCTTCGACGACACCATGCCCGAGGAGATCAACCGCCGGGTGACGGACCTTCTCTCGGAGCTCCTGTTCGTGACGAGCCCCGAGGGTGTCGACAACCTCGTGGCAACCGGGACACCCGCACGGCGGATCCACTTCGTCGGCAACCCGATGATCGACACGCTGTTGATGCATCTCGACCGGTTCGACGTCGCCCGGATGCGAAAGACGATGGATCTCCCGGAGCGCTACGCAGTGGCGACGATGCACCGGCCGTCCAACGTCGACGATCCCGGACAGGCTGCCAGGATCGTGGCGATGCTGCGCGGCGTCGCGGACCTGCTGCCGTTGATCGTGCCGCTCCACCCACGCGGCCGGCCGACGCTCGAGGCGGCCGGGCTGCGCGCCGGCGACCGCCTGCGGGTCGTCGATCCCTTGGGATACGTCGACTTCCTGTCGCTGGTCCGTGGTGCCGCGCTTGTGGTCACCGATTCGGGTGGCATCCAGGAGGAGACGACGATCCTCCGCGTGCCCTGCCTGACCGTTCGGCCGAACACGGAACGTCCCATCACCATCAGCCACGGAACGAACCGGCTCGTTGATGTCGACGCCGTGCTGCCGATCGCCCGCGCGATCCTCGATCGGGAGCTCGTCCTGCCCGACGAGTCGCCGCCGCTCTGGGACGGCCATGCCGGGGAGCGGATCGCCGACGTCGTCGCAACGTGGCTCGCTCGCGCCCGGACCGATGTGCCCGAGGAGGTTGGCCGGCCCGAGTCGTGACCCGGACCGGCGGCGAGGCTATCCTTCGGGAAACAGCACACCATCGGCGGTGCCCGTCAGGCGAGCGTCCCCGACACGCCGCGTCCCCGCACCCCGGACGACGACCCCTTCTGGAGGAACCGTGACTCAAGACCGTCGCGTGGTCGTGATCGGCCTCGGCTACGTCGGCCTGCCGCTGGCCATCGCCTTCTCGGAGGCGGGGCTCGACGTCGAAGGCGTCGACGCCTCGCCCAGCCGTATCGCACAGGTCCAGGCCCGGACCTCACCGATCGACGACGTCTCCGACGAGCGGCTCGGCGCGGCGCTGGATCGCGGCATGCGGGCCGTTTCGCCGGTCGATGCGGCGCTGTCCGAGGCGGACGCGATCTTCGTGTGCGTCCCGACGCCGATCACCGCCACCAAGGACCCGGACCTCGCGCCGGTCCTGGCCGCCGCCGACATGATCTGCGGGCACGTCCGCGCCGGCCAGCTGATCGTGCTCCAGTCGACGACGTTCCCCGGGACGACGACAGGCCCGTTCGCCGAGGTCGTCGAGCGGAGCGGACTGAAGGCCGGCGTCGATTTCGACCTCGCGTTCGCCCCCGAGCGGGTGAACCCCGGCGATCCCGCCAGCGCCTCGAAGGGCGTCCCGCGCCTCGTCGGGGCGACAACGCCGCAGGCCACGAAGCGGGCCGCCGCGCTGCTGCGGAACATCAACGACCAGGTCGTCGAGCTGTCGTCGCCGGACGCGGCCGAGCTGGCGAAGCTCCTCGAGAACGTCTTCCGCAACATCAACATCGCATTCGTGAACCAGCTCGCGCTCCTGTGCGAGCGGATGGGCCTCGACGTCTGGGAGGTCATCAACGCCGCGGCCACGAAGCCGTTCGGGTTCATGAAGTTCACGCCCGGTCCGGGCGTCGGCGGGCATTGCATCCCGGTCGATCCCTACTACCTGTCCTGGCGCGCCCGTGAGTTCGACTTCATCGACCGCTTCATCGAGGCGGCCGGCGACATCAACTTCGCGATGCCGCGCCACGTCGTCGACCTCGTCGCCGAGGCGCTCAACGACCGCGAGCGCGCGCTCAAGGGCGCGAACGTGGGTGTCCTCGGGGTGGCCTTCAAGCCGAACGTGCAGGACGCCCGGAACTCACCGGCGGCGGAGATCCTGGCGGGCATCGCCGAGCGTGGCGCCGAGGTGCGCTACCACGACCCGCACGTGCCGTCGTTCCGAGACGCCGACGGCGCCGTGCGGGAGGACACGCCACTCGGGGAGCTCCTGGACTGGGCCGACGCGATCGTCGTCGTGACGGCCCACCGCGCGATCGACTGGCCGCGCGTCTACGACCGGGCCGACCTCGTCGTCGACACCGTCGACAGCTCGGCAGGGCACACGACCCGTCCACGACAGGTGCTGCGCCTGGGCGCCGGCTGGTCGGCGCGATCCTGACCGCCGCCGCGGACCGGCCCGCACGGCCGGTCCTGATGATCGTCCACGCCTACTACGAGGAGGACCCGCGCGTCCGGCGCGAGGCCGAATTGCTCGCGGTGAGCGGACGCCCGGTGCTCGTTCTCGGGCTGCGTCGACCCGAGCTGCCGGTCGAGGAGGTCCTGCAGGGCGTGCACGTGCGGCGCCTCAACGAACAGCGCCACCAGGGAGCAGGGCTCGGGACGTATCTTCGCGAGTATCTGTCGTTCCTGGTGCGCTCCTCGTGGGCAGCCGTGAAATTCCACCGCCGCCACCGGTTCGGACTCGTACAGGTCCACTCGCTTCCGGACTTCCTCGTGTTCGCGGCTCTGCCCCTGCGCCTCGCCGGGGTCCCGGTCCTGCTCGACCTGCATGAGGCGATGCCCGAGTTTTTCGTGACGCGCTTCCCGGGCGCGGCGAACCCCCTGAGCCACCGCCTGCTGCTCCTCCAAGAGCGGCTGTCGACCGCGTTCGCCACGCACGTGCTCACCGCGAACGATGCGTTCGGGGACCGGTTGCTGGGTCTCGGACTCGCACGCGGCAAGCTGTCGATCGTCATCAACAGCCCGTCACTCGAACGGTTTGACGAGTCCGCCCACCCACGCCGCGCCTTCTGCGAGGACGGCGCGCTGCGGCTGATCTATACCGGCGCCCTGACCCCCACGTACGAGCTGGATGTCACGATCCGCGCCGTGGCCCGCGTCGCAGCGGAGCGCCCCGACCTCGACGTCCGCTTCGATCTCTACGGCCGTGGCGATTCAGAGGACGAGCTCCGGGCGCTCACTGCCGCGCTTGGCATCGCCGCGCGGGTGACGTTCCACGGGCGCATCCCGATCGACGACGTGCCGGCCGCCGTCGCCGCCGCGGATATCGGGCTCGCGCCGACCCGATTGGACCGGTTCACCGCGATGACGATCTCCGGCAAGGTGTATGAATACGGGGCGATGGGCAAGCCGGTCGTCGCCTCACGGCTGCCGCTGGTCGAGCGCAGCTTCCCCGAGGGCACGGTGGCGGCTTACGAGCCGGGCGATGCCGACGGGATGGCCGCGGCGATCCTTTCCTTCGCCGACGATCCGCGCGGTCGCGAGGCCGCGATCGCTCGAATGCGCGACGTGGTCCGCGATGCGGCATGGGAGCGCGAGGCGGAGCGCTACGTGGCGATCGTGGAGCGACTCGCCCGACCCTAGCGTGCCAGCGGTCCGGCCGCGGCGGCCACGGATCCCAGCTGCGCCTGCTTCTCGGCCTTGCGCCGCGCGGAGTGCTCCTCGTGGACGCGGACGACCTCCGCCGGCTCGCCCTCGACGACGACGTTGCCCCTCTCGAGCAACAGCGCCCGGTTGCAGTACTCGGTCACCCAGTTCATGTCGTGGGTGACGAGCACGATCCCCTTGGCAGCCTTCACGAGCTCGATGACGCGCTGCTTCGACTTCGCCCGGAAGTCGGCGTCGCCCGTGGCGAGCACCTCGTCGAGCAGGAGGATGTCCGGGTCGACCGACGTCGCGATCGCGAAGCCGAGCCGGGCGCGCATGCCCGACGAGTAGGTCTTGATCGGCGCGTCGATGAACTGACCGAGGTCGGCATAGGTGACGATGTCGGGAAGCAGCTCGCGCACGACTTTGTCGTCGAGGCCGAGAAACGCACCTGCAAGCAGGATGTTTTCGCTGCCGGTGAGCTCCTGGTCGAAGCCGGCTCCGAGCGTCAGCAGGCTGGACACGTGCCCGCGCACGTCAACCGCGCCCTCCGAAGGGGTGATGATCCCGGCGAGGACCTGGAGGAGGGTGCTCTTGCCGGCACCGTTCGGCCCGATGACGCCCAGCGACTCGCCCTGAATCAGCGTGAACGACACGTGGCGCAGCGCCCAGAACTCCTCGACGCGCTGGCGCGAGACGACCTGCGCGATCGACTGGCGCAGCGTCGACTTGCGGCTGAACCGCAGGCTGTAGCGGACGCCGAGGTCGGCGACCTCGATCGCGTGCTGGGTCCCCGGCACGAGCGACGGTGCGTTTGCGGCCATCAGAGGACCTTCGCGAACGACGGCTCGAGCCGCTTGAACAGGACCGTCGTCAGGCCGACCAGGACGGTACTCGCCACGAGCAGCGCCGCCAGCGCACTCCAGTCGGGCAGCGCCGGGCCACCGTCGGGCGTTCCGTAGATGACGGCGCGGTACGACTCGAACAGGATCGCGAACGGATTGGCCTTGGCGAGGGCGAGGATGCCCGGGTAGTCGTCGAAAAACGCAGCGCCCTCGAGCCGGGACAGGCTGTACAGGGCCGGCGACAGGTAGAACCACAGCCGCAACAGGTGGCGCAGCACGTTGCCCAGGTCGCGGAAGAACACGTTCACCGACGCCACCGCGAGCGCCATGCCCAGCGTGAACACGTATTGCACCGCGGCGATGAGGGGGATGAACACGAGGTTGATCGAGATCCGGTCGGGGTAGAAGAGCATGATCAAGGCCAGCGCGATCAACCCGAACCCGAAGCCCACGACCCCGGCGGTCGTGGCCGCAACGGGCAGCACGATCTTCGGGAACTGGATCTGCTTGATCAGCCGTTCCTGGGAGACGACCGACGTCGTCGCGTCGTTGATGCTCGACGTGAACCACTTCCACGGCAGGATCGCCGACAGGATGAACAGCGGGTAGTCGGGCGTGCTGGCCTGGAGGATGATCGCGACGAAGATCACGTAGACGACCATCTGGAGGAGCGGGTCGAGCACCCACCAGATGTTCCCGAGGAGGGTGTCGGCGCCCTTCTTCCTGAGATCGGCCTGGACGAGATAGCGAACGAGCCGTCGGCGCGACAGGATCTCGTCGATGCCCTCGCGAATGAGCGCAAGGGGACCCGGCCTGGCCGCAGAGTGACGGAATGCGGCAGGCGCCTCACTGGTTGCGGACATCGGGCCGAAGGGTAACACCGGACCCGGCTCGATCAACCGGGTACGGAACGGCTTTGCGGTACGATGTCGGCCCCGTCCACCTCCGGCGCAGGCCGGACCATGCCAACAGGAATCACTGTCCAGCCATGACCTTTCGAGCAAAGCCGGTCGTCAAGCACTCCCGCAACCCGTGGGAGTCGCAGGACCGGCGCACCTTCCTCACTACCCTCGCCTTCGCGCTCGTCATCGTCGCCGCGCTGCTCATCCTCGTCGTCGCGGTCGGCTACACCTGGTACGACGAGCACCTCGCGCCGGTCGGCAGCGTCGCAGGCCAGTCGATTACAAAGGACCAGCTCAATGACCGACTTGGAATCGAGGCCTGGCGGCTCAAGGAGCAGGAGCGCCGGATCGCCAACCAGGTGGCCAGCGGCCGGCTGACGGACGCTCAAGCGGAGCAGGCTCGGCAGATCCTCGCCAACCAGGCACAACAGATCGACGGACTTGCGCTCGAGCGGATCATCGACAACCGCATCCAGGCGAACCTTGCGGCCGAGGAAGGCATCTCGGCTACCGATGCCGACATCGACGCCAAGCTGGTCGAGGAGGCGACGACCCCGGCGGCGCGCCACCTGTGGGCCATCGAGGTCGCACCGGCGGTGGGCGACGGCGCGCTCGAGCCGACGCCGGCCCAAGTCGCCGAAGCGCGGACGAAGGCGAACGACGCCCGCGCGGACATCGAGGGCGGAGCCAAGTGGGAGGACGTCGCCAAGAGCGTCTCGACCGACGTCGCGACCCGCGACCAGGGCGGCGACCTCGGGTGGGTCCTGGCCGAGGACCGCTCGCTTGACGAGGGGCTCGTCAAGGCAGCGTTCGGGGTCGAGCCAAACGGCATGACCGACGTGATCGAAGGCGAGGATGGCGTCTTCCGGATCGGGCGCGTGACCGAGGCGCAGGACGACCAGGTCGATGAGCTCTACCAGACGAAGATGCAGAACGAAGGCGTCGACCTCGCCAAGTACCGCGAGGTGGTTCGGGGCGACGTGATCCGCACCAAGCTCGAGGACAAGATCGTCGCCGACGTGTCGAAGCCCGGACCGCAGCGACAGGTCTCCGAGATTTACATCAAATCCGGTGACGTCGAGGTCCCGGAGTCGGCCGTCAAGGTCCGCCACATCCTCTATTCGCCGAACAACACGGTGCCTGACGGTGCGGCCAGCCCGCTGCCGTCCGACGATCCGGCCTGGGAGAAGGCCAAGGCGGACGCGGACGCGGCATACGCGAAGCTCGAGGCGAACCCCGAGCTGTTCGACGAGATGGCGCGGACCGAGAGCGACGAGACGGGCGCCCTGGGCACGACGGGCAGCGGCGGCAAGCTGCCGGGCTACATCGCCCCGGACGACACCAACTACGTCCCGGAGTTCGTCCAGGCGATCCATGCCGACACCCCGACCGACGGGGAGATCCTCGAGCCGTTCCGGTCGAGCTTCGGCTGGCATGTCGTGCAGGTCATGTACCACCCGCCCGACCAGGCGCAGATGGAGAAGCTCAAGGCCGAGGCCGACGGGGGCGGGGACTTCGCGCAGCTCGCTCGGGACTTCTCGGAGAGCCCGACCAGCGGCGCCGGTGGCGACCTCGGCTGGATCGCGCGCGGCCAGCTCGACCAGCAGCAGATCGACGCGATCTTTGCGGCGCCGATCGGCAAGACGAGCGAGATCGTCAGCGTGACCGACGACGGGCTGTACCTCTACAAGGTGTTCGAAGAGCAGGAGCGCACCCCCGAGGGCCGCCAGCTCGATGACCTCCGCCAGAATGCCTTCGGCGACTGGTACGCCGATTTGAAGGACGACGTCGTCATCGATCGGGGCGAGGGGAGCATCTAGGGCGGTGCTCGACGCCCTGGTCGCCGAGGCACGGCTGCGCTGGGGGCTCGACCTTGCCGCGGGCCTCCAGGTCGTCCCAGCGGAGCGCCTCATCGCGACACCCGTCGAGGCATCCCGCCCGCTCCTCATCGTGCCCCTGCTCATGCTCCGCGTGACCGACGACGGTAGCGCTGTCGAGCCGCTCCCCGGGCGACACGGACCCGCCGGCCGTGACCCGGTCGCGGTGCTCGGCCGGCTCTACCCGGCCGATCATCCGGTGGGCCGCTTCGGGCAGGCGGACAGGACCACGATTGGCGCCTTGACGGACGAGACCCTCGAGGGGCCGATATACATCGGGCCGGTCGCAGCGGAGCTTGCCCTGGGCGGGCCGTGGGCGATGCCGTGGATCTCGGACCGCCTGCGCCGTCCCGACGGATGTCCGTGGGACCGCGAGCAGACCCACGCCTCGCTTCGCAAGCACCTGCTCGAAGAGACGTACGAGGTCTACGACGCGCTCGATGCGGGTGCGACACCGGACCTCGCCGAGGAGCTCGGCGACCTGCTCCTGCAGGTCGTGCTCCATGCGCAGCTTGCCGCTGAGGCCGGCGTGTTCGATCTTGCCGACGTGCAGACGGCGATCGCGGCCAAGATCGTGCGCCGCCATCCGCACGTGTTTGGCGACGCCGAGGCTCGGACCGCGTCGGACGTGAATCGTCAGTGGGAGAGGATCAAGGCCGACGAGCGCGCCGCGGCGGCCGAGGACGGTGACGGTGGCGGCGGAGTCACCAGGAGCGCGCTCGATGGGATCAGCTCGTCGCTGCCCGCCCTGGCGTCGAGCCAGGAGATGCAGGAACGGGCCGCGAACCTCGGCTACGACTGGCCGTCGATCGTGGGCGTGCTCGACAAGGTGGCCGAGGAGCTCGAGGAGCTCCGATCGGCCGGCACGGACGCGGAATGGGCGGAGGAGTTCGGAGATCTCCTGTTCGTGCTTGTCAACGTCGCCCGACGCCACGGCATTGAATCCGAAGCCGCGCTTCGCTCGGCCAACGACAAGTTCCGGCGCCGGTTCCGCAGCGTCGAGCGGCAGGCCGCCGACCAGGGCGTGGCCCTGCGCGATCTCGACTTCGAAGCGCTAGACGAGCTGTGGCACATCGCCAAGGCCGAGGAGCGCCAGGAGCTCGCGCCGTGAGCGCGCCGCCGCTGATGATTGTCAGCGGCAGCTCGCGGGTCCGCACCGCCGCCCCGCTCAACCACGCGCTGTACGCCGAGTCGCTTGGCGTCCCGTACTTCTTCGACGTGGCGCCGACCCGCGTGGACCGCATCTACTTCCACAAGCTCGAGGTGATCCGCGCCTACCTGCCGCTCGCCGAGTGGCTGTTCTGGATCGACGACGACGCCTTCTTCACGGACTTCCGGGTCGACCTGCGCCAGTTCCTGGCCGACGTCGGCGACCTTGCGCTCGTGTTCTGCAAGAGCCCGGTCAACCCGCGCGGTGGATGGACCTGGATGTCGTCCGGGCAGTTCTTCATCCGCAACAGCCCACGGACCCTCGAGCTGCTCGAGGCGGTCGCGCGGACCGATCTCGCGGCGGTGAAGGCATGGTGGGATCCGGAACGGTACGGCTTGTTCACGAACGGCGACCAGGACGCGTTCGTCTACCAGCTCCAGGGTCCGGGCTCCGAGTGGGACGAGCGGTTCCTGCAGTTGCCCGCGGACACATTCAACAACCGGCCGTACCACTACGAGGAGCGGCTCGACGAGCATTTCATCTGCCACTTCGCGCTGCCAGGCGGCCGACGCCCGAAGGCGGACCTGATCGCCGAGTTCGCCGAGCGCCTGGGGACGAACGTGGCACTCGTTCCGCCCCAGCTGATCGAGCCGTACCGCAGGTTCCTCGAGTACTCGGACATGGGCGAGATGCTGGGGGTCACGCGGGCTGACGCTGCGCCGGCCCCGCCCGCGGCCTCGCCTGCGGCCAGCACCGGCTCGGCAGCGACGCGCAACCCCGTCGAGCGGGCGAGCCGTCGGGCCGCCCGCGCGGTCCGCTCGGCACTGCGCCGCTAGCCCGTCCTTCCGATCGCTCCAGCCAGGGCGGCCAGTGCCGGTTCGACGAGCCGTGTCCGGGCGCGCATCCGGGCGACCCCGCTGGACGTCCGTTCGACGATGGTGGGGTCCGCGAGGGTCCGGAGCGCCGCCGCCTCGATCTCGTCAGCGGTCGCGCTCAGCCGCAGCGTCTGCTCGGGCAGGCCGAGGTCGGCGAGGTAGCCGGTCGTCTTCGGGTCGTAGGCGATGCCGATGACGGGCCGGCCAGCGGCCGTGCCGAGCACTGCGCCGTGGAGGCGCACCGCGACGATGAGGTCGAGGCTCGCCGCCAGCTTGCCGAACTCGGCCGCCGAGGGTGGTCGTGGGTGGCGAGTCCAGTCCACTCCAGTCGTCGCCTGCGCGGCGAGGTCCTCCCCGGCGCGTACGTCGTCGTCGGGTCGTGGCCTGGTGCCGCGCGTGCGGAACGGGATCAACTCGACGCGAGCGCCGACTCCGGCAACGAGCCGATCGAGCGCCGCCGCGAGCTCTCCCTGGAGGTGGTCGTTAGTCGTCTCGGGCACGTCCCGGCCGCGCCCGAGGATCTCCCGGAAGACGAGCCCGATCCTCGGCCGCGCGCCGGCCGGCCGTGGCGCGGGCGGCAGTCCGTCGAGCGCCTCGAGCGCGAGGTCGCCGATCGTGAGCACGTCCCGCGCGCCGAGCTCCGTAAGGCGCGTGGCGCTGGCGGTATCCCGAGCGGCAACCAGCGGGATGCGCCCGAGGTAATCCGAGACCGTGTCGATCACCTCCGGACTGAACAGGTCGCCGACGCTGATGCCGAGCAGCGCGACCGGCCGGCGCAGGCGGAGCGGGACCCGGATCCGCGCCAGCCAGTTCAGGGCCGGAATCGCGCCATCCGCCTGCTCGCGGATGAGGTCGCCGCCGCCCAGCGTCACGAGGTCCGAGCGCAGCGAGGCCCACAGAAGTTGCCGGTTGGTGAAGCCCGCATCGGCGGGCGTCGGACGGCGCATCGTCTTCGTCCCGAAGGTCGCGGCGGTGTCCGCCGGGTCGCGGGTGGCGACGGTCACGTCCGGATCGTCGAGGGCCCGATGGAGGAGGCGCAGCAGGCCCTCGAGCATTGCCTCGTCGCCGAGGTTGTTCTCGCCGAACCAGCCTATCGCGAGAACCCGTCGATTGCGTGTCACCGGTCGAGGGTACAGGCGTCCGCCTCTAGACTGCGTTCGTGGTCAGCACCACATCGCTCCCGGGACGGTTGCGCGGGCGTGCCCTCAGGCGTGAGCTCGGCGCGGCGGTCGCCGAGCGCCGCCCGCGACGCGTCGCCCGCGCCGTTGCTTCGTGGCTGGCTCCGAGCCGCTGGCCGACGGCCGGGACCGTTCGTGCGGCGGTGCTCGACGAGGCGGTCGTGCGCGGTGATCGCGAGGCCGCCAGGATCGTGCTCGACGACACGGCCGGTGTCACCGGGCCGGGAACACCCGACGCGCTCCGCCGGGCGGCGGCCGTGGAGGTCGTAGCGCGAGACCTGCTCGGCCGCGAGCGGGAATCGGAGCAGACGGTCGCCCGGTTCCTGCGGAACCAGCTGCCGCGGGCGATCCCGGCCCCTCCCCGTCAACCCCACGAGGTGCGCGCGGCCGCGATGGCGGCAGCCGACGAACTCCGGGCCGCCGGTCACGAACGTCCGTTGCTGGTCGCGACGTTCCCCGGGTTCCACGCCAACCCGTTCTCGACGCTGATGGAACAGGCGTACGCCTCCCATGGTCTTGCGGCCGTCCACGTCGCCTCGACCGGTGAAATCCAGGCGGTGATCGAGGGTCGTGAGGCGGGTGGGTACCGCGCGGTCCTCCACGTCAACGGCCCCGACCGCTTTCTGCACGACGCGCGGGCAGCGACCGAGGCGCAAGCGCTCGCCGCGGCTGAGCGGGTCGTCGACCAGCTCGACGCATGGCTGGCGGACGGCGTGCGGCTCGTCACGACCATCCACAACGGGCCGATGCTCCGGGATCGCCGTGCCGAGGCAGAGCGCCGCGTGGCCCAGGCCATCGTGGATCGAGCGAGCCTCGTCCACCTGCTCACGGCATCCACCCCGGTTGCCCTCGACGGTTGGCTCGACCTCGACGCCGCGCATTGCGTCCACGTCCCGCACCCAAATTACGACGCGGCGCTGGCCCCGACCGGGGACCGCATGGCGGCTCGCCGCAGGCTTGACGTTTCCGAAGAAGACGAGCGCGAGATCCTGGTGGGCTTGATCGGCTCGCTGTACGGCCGCAAGGGAGCCATCGCGCTTGTCGAGGCCTTCACGGCCGTCCCAGACCCGCTGCCGGACGGCCGCACGGCCCGGCTGCTCCTGGCCGGCTCGCTGGCCGCCAACGGCGAGGCGCTGATCCGGTCATCGTGCGACGATTCGCGGATCATCACCCGCTTTGGCTATGTCCCGGACGAGGAGCTCCCAGCGCTCCTCGCCGCGGTCGATGTCGCGGTCGTGCCGTACGGGCAGTATCTCAACTCCGGCTGGCTTAACCTGGCGCTGACCTGCGGCCTCCCCGCGATCGCCCCGGCCGGCAGCACCGCGGCCGAGGTGGTCCGGCCCGAGGCCCTCCGATCGTTCGACCCGCAGATCCCGGGCTCACTCACCGACGCTCTCACCAACGCGCCGAGCCTCGCGACACCCGCGGCACGCGCGGCGGCCCGGGCATCGGTCGAGAACCTTGATGCCGCGACCATCTCCGCACGCTTCGTCGAGGCGCTTCTCGAGGCGACGTCGGATACTGTTCGGGCATGACCATCGGAAACCGCCCGACGACCGTCCGTGCCGACGGCCGCGCCCCACGCGACCTGCGTCCCATCACGTTCACGCTTGGCGTCCAGAAGTGGGCCGAGGGCTCGTGCCTGATCAAGGTCGGCGACACGCAGGTGCTATGCGCGGCCACGATCGCCGACCGCGTACCGCCTCACCTCCGAGGCAAAGGCACCGGCTGGGCGACGGCCGAGTATTCGATGCTGCCGCGCGCCACCGCAGAGCGCACCGATCGCGAATCCGCGAAGGGCCGCATCGGCGGCCGCACGCACGAAATCCAGCGGCTGATCGGCCGTTCGCTGCGCGGCGTGGTCGACCTCGCGCGGCTCGGCGAACGCACCATCACCGTCGACTGCGACGTCCTCCAGGCCGACGGCGGGACGCGGACGGCGTCGATCACCGGCGGCTACGTCGCGCTCGCCGCGGCGCTCATGACGTACGGCATGGAGCGGTTGCTCGTCGGCAAGGTGGCGGCCGTCTCGGTCGGGATCGTCGAGGGCGCCTCGTACCTCGACCTCGACTACTCGGAGGACTCGCGGGCTGAGGTGGACTTCAACGTCGTCGGCACGGATGCCGGGACGTACGTCGAGCTGCAGGGCACCGCCGAGGGCAAGCCGTTCGATCGGGCGAGCGCGAACGAGCTGTTCGACCTGGCCGACGGCGGCCTGGCCCGGCTCTTCGAGGCGCAGACCGCGGTGCTCTCGACCGTCCGGCGGTGAGCGGCGCGGCCCAAGGCGGCCGGCCCCGAATCGTGATTGCGACCCACTCTGGCCACAAGCTTCGCGAGTTGCGCGAGCTGCTGTCCCTCCGTGGCACGGACCTCGCGTCGCTCGACGAGCTCGGCGTGCCCGGCGAGCCGGTCGAGGACGGCCTGACGTTCGAGACGAATGCCCGGATCAAGGCGCGGTTCGCAGCGAAGGCGACCGGCCTGCCGGCGCTGGCCGATGACTCCGGGATCGAGGTCGACGCGCTGGACGGAGGTCCCGGCGTGCGCACACGCCGCTACGCCGGAGAGCGCGCGACCGACCGGGAGAACAACGCGAAGCTGCTGGCAGCCCTGAACGGCTTGGCCCCGGCTGAACGCGGCGCTCGGTACGTCTGCGTCCTCGCCTTTGCGACACCGTCCGCAGATGGCGGGCCGCCGGCGATCGTGACGGCTCGCGGAACGTGCCGGGGTCGGATCGCGGCCGGCCCGAAAGGGAGTGGCGGCTTCGGCTACGACCCGATCTTCGAGCCCGTCGCAGAGCCGCCGGGTGGGCGGACGCTCGGGGAGTGGAGCGCGGCCGAGAAGAACGAGATCTCGCACCGCGCCCGGGCGGCGCACAGGATGAGCCGGAAGCTCGCGACGCTCGGATACTGATGCGCCGCATCTGTGTCTTCTGTGGCGCGTCGGCCGGCCACGACCCGGCGTACGCGGCGCTCGCGCGGTCCGTCGGCGAGGGGCTCGCGCGGCGCGGGATCGGCGTCGTGTACGGCGGCGGCCGCGTCGGCCTCATGGGCGTCGTTGCGGATGCGGCCCTGGCCGGGGGCGGCGAGGTGATCGGCGTCATTCCCCGGTCGATGGTCGATCGTGAGCTGGCCCACCCCGATGCGACCGAGATGCGCATCGTCGGCACCCTGCACGAGCGCAAGGCGCTGATGGCCGAGCTCTCGGACGCGTTCGTCGCCCTGCCCGGGGGTCTCGGTACGCTCGAGGAGCTGGCCGAGGTCGTGTCGTGGGCCCAGCTCGGCCTCCACGCGAAGCCGATCGGGCTGCTCGGGGTGCGCGGCTACTGGGACGACCTGTTGCGCTGGCTCGACGGCGCCGTTGCGGCCGGGTTCGTCCCGGCCGACAACCGGCGCCTGATCATCGAGGCGGCCGACCTCGACGAGCTGCTCGCCCGCTTCGAGGCCATAACGGACGCATGGAGTGCGTGGTAGGTACCTGTTTGTCGCCCTGGCGGCCACGCTGTGCGTGATGCCGAGCGTGAAACGCTCTCGGTCCAGACCAGGATCGACGCTGCGGCGCACCTAGCACGCGCACGGTGCGTAGCTGAACGACCGGAGCGGCGCAATCGGACTAATCACGCGCCCGGTGCGTACGTGATGGGAGGCCGGGAGCCTATTCGGCCGGCGCCGCCGACGGCCTGGGCGTCTCGAGGCCGGCCGGCAGCTCACCGGGCTCCGGGAACAGCTCGGCGGCCATCGCCCGGATCTCGTCGAGCCTGGGGACGAGCCCATCGCCGTAGCGCGTGCTCTCGGAGCGCACGAGCGGGTGCGTGATGACAGCGCGCGCGATCCGGTCGCTGTCCACGGATTCGAACGTCACGACCATGTCCGGCAAGGCGGCGATCGGGATGTCCGTCCGGAGCGTGTCGCCGACAGCGGTCAGCAGTTCCGGGAGATCGAACAGGAGCGTCGTGCCGCTCGAGACCCGGTTGCGCATCGCGACGAGGATCTCCTGCTGGCGCGCGGCCCGCGTGAAGTCGCTCTCGCCTTGCGCCTTGCGCACGCGGGCATATGCGAGGGCATTGACGCCGTCGAGCCGGTGGCGTCCCTTCGTGATCGACCAGCCGCGCTCGCCGATCCCGTATCCGTCGTACGACGGGTCCTCCATGTCGCGCTTCACCCTGATGTCGACGCCGCCGACGGAGTCGACCATGTTGATGAAGCCCTCGAAGTCGATCCGTGCGTAGTAATGAATCGGGATCCCGAGCAGCGCGCCGATCGCGTCCTGCAGCGTCCGCATCGGCCCGTTCGGGAACATCTCGGGGTTGCGCTCCGCGTAGCCCAGGAGCGAGTTGATCTTCGGGCCGTAGTCGTCGCCATTGCCGAGTGGCACGAAGACCATGTCGCGCGGGATCGACACCATGGACGCGGTCTTGCCGACTGGGTCGAGCGAGATGACCATCATCGTGTCGGTGAGTGTCGCGGACCGTTTCGGCGTCGTGTCGACGCCGACGAGCAGGATGTTGATCCGCTCGCCCGAGCGTGGCACCGGCCCGACGGCCTCGCCGCCGTCGCCGAGCGTGCCCCCTTCGAACACGCGGGCGAACGCCTTGTCCGCCGCCGAGCCCACCTGCCACGCGTACGCGTGGGGTGCCATCACCAGGAGCGTCACGATGACGAGTCCCGCGAACCCGAGCCGACCCGGGACCGCCGGGTAGCGACCGTCGAAGAAGGCCTGCCCGACGGCGATCAGCCTCCAGACGAGCACGATCACGTTCAGCACGAGCAGCGTCTGCAGCACGGCCGGGTTGATCGCCCAGGCCGCGAGGCGGACCGGCGAGAACAACTGCACCGCGATGATCACCAGCGGAACGAACATCAGCGCCGGGATCAGCAGCCAGCGCGCGAGGCGGAAGCGGCCATTCACGGCCTGGCCGAGGCCCGGGATCACCGCCGACAGCAGGGCAGCCACCAGGCGGCGAATGTCGGTCGGGCGCGAATCGGGGGTGATCTGACGGGCGACCGGTTCGCGAGTCTCCGGTCGCGCCGCGGGTTGGACGGGTCGGGCGTGCGGGGTCATCGTCTCCTGATCGTCGGGGTCTCGCGGCAGTCTGCCACGAACGTGGGGACGCCGGACGATCGATCAGCCTGCCAGAGATCGCCCGGCGCCTGCTGCGTGTGACGGGCAGGCCACGGGCGCCGTGACGCGAGGCCGGGAGATGTTGCACAAACGCAACCAAGCGAGAATCCTGTAACGGTCACGCTGGCAGGGGCGCGGTATGCTCCGCCGGTCACGCCGAGGGGAGGAACTGTCGATGTCGCTGCTGAAACGGGTCGAACGGGCGCAACGAGGGCCCGGGGATCCGTCCGACAGCGCTCTGGTCCCCGTCGCACCGGCCGCGCCGGCACCCCCGCGCGGCCCCGGGCGTGGTGAGCAGATCGGGGACATCCGGCTGCAGCTGCAGCGCGAGGTCATTGCCGCATTCAGCGACTTGGTGGATGCAGACCCCAAGGACATCCCGCCGAAGATGGAGGGGATCGTCGACCGGGTGATCAAGGAGGGTGACCTCGCGATCACGCGCGAGGAGCGCGAGAAGCTCGTGGACCAGATGATCCACGACGTCACCGGCTTCGGCCCGATCGAGCCGTTCCTCAAGGACGAGACCATCACCGAGGTCATGGTCAACGGCCCGAACCAGATCTACATCGAACGGGCAGGCAAGCTCGAGCGCGTCGACACGAGCTTCCTCAACGACGAGCACGTGATGCAGGTCATCGACCGGATCATCACCCCGATCGGGCGTCGCATCGACGAGATGAGCCCGCGGGTCGACGCCCGCCTCCCCGACGGGTCCCGCGTCAACGCGATCATCGCCCCGCTCTCATTGGTCGGGCCGGTCATCACGGTCCGGAAGTTCTCGCACACCCCGTACACGGTGAAGGACCTGATCCGCTTCGGGACCGCCACGCCGCAGATGTTCCAGTTCCTCAAGGCGTGCATCGAGGCACGCCTGAACATCTTCGTCTCGGGTGGAACGGGCTCCGGCAAGACCACCACGCTCAATGTCCTCTCCTCGTTCATCCCGAACGACGAGCGGATCGTCACGATCGAGGACGCGGCAGAGCTACAGATGCGCCAGGAGCACGTGTTGACGCTCGAGTCACGCCCGGCCAACCTCGAAGGCGAAGGCGAGATCAATATCCAGGGCCTGCTGCGGAACGCAATGCACATGCGGCCCGACCGGATCATCGTCGGCGAGTGTCGTTCGGGTGAGGCGCTGGACATGCTCCAGGCCATGACGTCCGGGCATGATGGCTCTCTCTCGACCGGCCACGCGAACACCTCGAGGGACATGCTCCGCCGCCTCGAGACGATGGTCCTGATGACGGGTTACGAGCTGCCGCTGCGGGCGATCCGCGAGCAGATCGCCTCGGCAGTCGACCTGATCGTCCACACGGCGCGCCTCAAGGACGGGACCCGCAAGATCGTCAACATCACCGAGGTCTACGGGATCGAGGACGACGAGATCCTGACGCAGGACATCTTCGTGTTCGAACAGACCGGGGTGAAGGACGGCAAGATCGAAGGGAAGCTCGTCCCCACCGGCATCCGTCCGACCTTCATGGACCAGTTCAAGAAGTCGGGCGTCGAGCTGCCGAAGGGCGAGTTCGGCATTCCGCCACCGGATCCGAAGAAGCCCACGCGAGCGCGCAAGGGCCGCTGGCTGAGCGGTGACGCCGAGGCCGTGGCCGATGAGCACGTCATCGCGCTCGGCAAGGGCCGCTCGGTCAAGGCCGGCGGGATGGTCTACGTCACGTCGGTCGGCCCCGTGGATCCCGACAGCGGCCTGATCGTCGGCACGGGCGTGAAGGACCAGACGCGGCAGTGCCTGAAGAACCTCAAGCAGAAACTCGAGGACGCCGGCAGCTCGCTCGAGAAGGTCGTGTGGGCGAACTGGGCAATCAAGGAGCCGACCGACTTCGACCTCTTCAACGAGGAGTGGTCGCACTGGTTCCCGGTCGAGCAGCCGGTCGGCCAGGGGACGCTCATGCCGCCCGCGCAACGTCGCGCGGGGTTCCGCGTCTCGCTCGGGGTCATCGCCGAGGCTTGAGCGGCCCGCCGGGCGTCGGTCAACGGGTTCCTGAGTCGGTTTCTGGCCAAATTCCCGTGCACGGAAACTTAGGCCAGTTCAAGGTGCCCAAAATGGTCGATTCAGGGGCCAGATTCCCGCCAGGCGGGAATCTGACCACGCTTCGGCCCTCGAAGATGGCCTAACCGCCCCCGGGTGAAAATCTGGCCACGTTTCTGCCAGGTCGAGCTACAGGGCGATGAAACCGGCACATGTCAGTCGTCGACGCACCGTGGGTCGTCCGCCGGGGTGGTGTCGGGTATCCTGCGGTCGCCCGGGGAGTGGCGTAGTTGGCAACGCACGTGCTTTGGGAGCACGAGATCGCGGGTTCGAGTCCCGCCTCCCCGACCACCCAGCTGACCGGCTGCAGCTCGCGTCCCGGATCACGCGTGCAGCGCGTAGTACGCTTCCTCGACATGACCACCCTGCTCACCAGGCGTCCCGAGGACGCCTGGTTCTCCCGGATCTCCGCCCAGAACGGCTGATCCGCCCCTTCCGACTCAATCGGCGTCAAAAGGAAGGGGCGGGACGGACGTCACGCGTTGCTGCGCGCCGTCCCGCGGTCGAAGGAGAACCGTCATGCCGATGCCGCACCGCACGTTCGCCCAGGTGGCGAAGCGGCGGCTCGTTGGAACCGAGGGTCGCGAGCGCATTCGCGTTGTGCGCGAACTGCTCGCCGAATTGCCCGACTACAGGAACGGTCCGTATGCGGACCTGCGCAAGTCCCTGCTGGCCGAGATCGAGGACACGCGGGTGCGCTCCAATGCCGTGCACCGCGACTCGATCGCGGTCCGCCGTGAAGGAGCCGCCCAGATCTGCCTCGTCGGGCCGCCGAACGTCGGAAAGTCGTCGCTGCTCCAGGCCCTGTCCGAGATCCAGATCAAGACCGGCGACTACGCATTCACGACGCTCCGCCCGGTGCCGGCGCTGACCAGGATCGGGGGCGTGCTCGTGCAACTCGTTGAGATCCCCGGGCTCATCGAGGGCGCATCGGACGACCGTGGTGGCGGCCGGGCGCTTCTCGGGGTGCTCCGTGGTGCCGACGCGATCGTGTACTGCGTTCGTGCAACGGGCGATGTCACGGAGCTCGAAGCGGTGCGCGCCGAGGTCGCCGCCGCGGGGATCGACAAGCCGGCATTCCTCGCCGCAACGCAGGCCGACGAGGCACGTCCCGGCGCGATCGACAGGCTCGGCGCCGCCTTTCCCGACCTCTCCGTCGTCCCCGTTTCAGTGCTCGACGAAGCGTCCCTCGAAGCGTTCAGCGATGCCGTCTGGGCTTTGACCGGTCTGATCCGCGTGTGGCTGCGCAAGGACGGCGCGACGGACGAGGAGCCGGTCGCCCTCGCCCCCGGGTCGACGGTGGCCGACGTGGCGGATTCCATCCATCACGACCTCGCCTCGACCTTCAGCGGGGCGCGCGTGTGGGGTCCGTCAGCACGATTCGAGGGCCAGCGAGTCGGGCGAGACCACCTGGTCGATGACGGGGACGTCGTCGAGATCATCGTCTGAGCCTCGGCTCACGGGAATTGCCCGCATCGGCGACACTGGGCGCCGATGGACACCACGACCGATCGCGACTTCGAGCCGTTCCTTGCCGACGTGCGGGCCGCCCCGCGCGATGGCGGCCGTCTCGTCCTGATCGCGCGGCGGCCGGCCGTCGACCAGCGTGAGCTCGTCGACGCGGCCGAGCTCGACACGACGTTCGGAGTGATCGGCGACAGCTGGTTCGAGCGCGGCAGCAGCCGGACTCCGGACGGCCGGCCCAACCCGGACAGCCAGGTCACACTGATCAGCACCCGGGTTCTCCGCGCGATCGAACCGGACGCTGACCGCTGGCCGCTTGCCGGCGATCAGTTGTACGTTGACTTGGATCTCAGCACGGACACGCTGCCGCCAGGCAGTCGTCTTGCGATCGGTTCGGCGCTGCTGGAGGTCAGCGAGCAGCCCCACACCGGATGTGCCAAGTTCAGCGCGCGCTTTGGCAGCGACGCGCTGCGTTGGATCAACTCGCCCGTGGGCCGGGAACTGCGGATGCGAGGCATGAACGCACGGGTCGTGCGGGGTGGGACGGTCCGGGCGGGCGACGCTGTGCGTCGCGTCTGATCGAGGAGCAATTCGAAACCTTGCCTTCATCCCGGCGCCCCAGGGCCGGACAGGCCCTGCCCAGACGAGGAGTCCAGCGAACAAACCGTGAACGCCAAGCCGAAGTCGGCGTCGTCGGTTGCTTCGAAGCCTCGGGCTGCGTCGAAAGCGGCAACGCCCGGACCCACCGCGGCCGCGAAGCCGGCCCCGGCGCCGACGCCGAAGGCCGCTGCCACGGTGCCAACGCGTCCGCCGAGAGCAGCCGCCATACCGGCTCCTCCAACGCGAATTCGGCTCGCTCAGCCGCCCCGACGACCGGAGCAGGCTCCGTCGGACGGCTTCCGCCCGGACCTCGAGGGCCTGCGCGGCGTGGCCGTCCTCCTCGTGCTGCTCTTCCACGCCGGCGTTCCCGGCATCGCCGGCGGATACATCGGCGTCGACGTCTTCTTCGTCCTGTCCGGGTTCCTGATCACCGGCCTGCTGGTCCGCGAGCTCGAGCGAACCGGCACCGTGTCGCTCGCCGGGTTCTACGCACGTCGGGCTCGGCGCCTCCTGCCGGCCGCGGCGCTGTGCCTCATCGTCACGGTCGCGGTCTCCGCGCTCGTGCTCCCGCCCCTCCGCGTTCCCGACGTCAGTGCCGACGGGGTCGCCGCCGCTCTGTACGTCTCGAACCTGCGCTTCGCCTTCGAGGCGACCGACTACCTGCGAGCAGAGGTGGCACCGTCGCCGCTCCTGCACTACTGGTCGCTCGGGGTCGAGGAGCAGTTCTATCTCGTCTGGCCGGCACTCCTGCTGCTCGTCGCCCGCGGTGGCGGGGCAGTTGCCCGCCGCGTGGGCATCGCCGCAGCCGTCGTTGGGGTCATCTCCCTGGTGCTCTCACTGTGGCTGACCACCGCCAACGCTCCGTGGGCCTTCTACTCGCTGCCGACGCGAGCCTGGGAGCTGGGGATCGGGGCATTCCTTGCCGTCGGGGCGGCACGCCTCGCCCGCGTTCCGCGGCGAGCCTCGAACGCGGCGCTGTGGGCCGGCCTTGGCCTCATCGTCCTGTCCGCAGTCGCCATCGGGACATCGACCCCGTTCCCGGGCGTCGCCGCCCTGCTGCCGACGCTCGGCGCCGGCCTGGTGATCCTCGCTGGCTCGAGCGCGCACGCCAGGGTGAAGCGCTCGCCGCTGGACCGCCGCCCGCTGCGGTTCCTCGGCCGGATCTCGTACTCGCTGTACCTCTGGCACTGGCCGCTGCTGGTCCTGCCGGCAGCCGCACTCGGGATGGCGCTCCCGCTTCCGGTCACGCTCGGGCTCGCTGCGCTCGCCATTCCGATCGCGGCCGCGAGCCAGCGCTGGGTCGAGGAGCCGATTCGCCTTGGGCGGTTCGTGGGACTCGTTCCGCGCCGCAGCCTGGCTGCCGCCGGGGCACTCACGTTGGTCCTCGTCCTGACGTCGACCACGTTCGGCGGCCTGGCGGAGGGGCGCCTCGTCGCGGCCACGTCGACCGGTGTGCAGGCGTCGTCCGACGTCGATGCCCTGATCGAGGCGCAGTTGGAACCGGCCCCACCCGCCCCGCCGTTGCGGGCCGATGTCCCGGCACCACGCCCGAGCGCGAACGCTACGCCGAGCCCGGAGCGCTTCGCAGGCCCCGTGCCGGCCAACCTCGCGCCGGCGCTGGTCGACGCAAAGCAGGATCGCCCGGTGATCTACGACGATGGTTGCCACGTCGACCCGTCCGCGCGGACGCCAGGCGAGTGCGTCTTCGGGGACCCCGACGCGGCCACGACCGTCGTGCTCATGGGCGACTCCCACGCCGCGCAATGGTTCCCGGCGTTCGACGCACTCGGTCGTGAGCGTCACTGGCGACTGGTGTCGCTGACGAAGAGCGGTTGCCCGCCGGCGGAGGTAACGATCTGGGTGGGCACGTTCGAGCGCGCCTATACCGAGTGCGACGCGTGGCGCGACGCCGTATTCGACCGGATCGCCGACCTGCAGCCCGATCTCGTCGTGGTGTCGATGACCTACGGCCAGACCCCGATCGTGGATGGCGTGACCCTCGACGGCGAGCCCGCCCGCGAGGTCATGATCACGGCCTATCGGCGGACGCTCGACCGCCTGGACTCGATCGCGGGACGCGTCGCCCTCCTGGCCGACACGCCGAGGGCGCCCGACGATCCACCGATCTGCCTGTCCAGCCATCTCGACGATGCGTTGTCGTGCGCCACGGCGCGCCATGACGCCATCGAAGGTGACTGGCTGGAGGAGCAGCAGGGCGTTGCAGCAGCCGTCGGGGCCGCGTTCGTCGACCCGACTCCGTGGGTCTGCCCCGTTGACCCGTGTCCGGCGGTGATCGGGCGCTACCTTGTCTACCGCGACACGCACCACCTCACGACGACGTATGCCACGGCGCTACGCAATCGGCTTGCGGCGGCCCTGCCGGAGCCGGCCGCGCGACAGCGCCTGACAGGCGAGTAACGGCGCGGCGATGCGACCGCTGAAGGTCGGCGTCCAGCTCCCCGAGGTCGAGCGGGAGGTTCGCTGGCCGGAGCTGCTCGACATGATCCGGACGATCGAGGACCTCGGGTTCGACTCGATCTGGGTCGGCGAGCACTTGCTCTACCGCTGGCCCGACCTGGAGCCGCGCGGGCCGTGGGAGGCGTGGTCGACGCTCGCGGCGATCGGCGCGGTCACCAACCGGGTGGAGTTCGGCCCGCTCGTCGCCTGCACGAGCTTCCACAACCCGGCGCTGCTCGCCAAGCAGGCGGTGACGATCGACGAGATCAGCGGCGGCCGGCTCGTGCTCGGCCTCGGGGCCGGCTGGAACGAGACCGAGTACCTGGCGTTCGGCTACCCGTACGACCATCGGGTCGACCGCTTCGAGGAGGCGTTCACGATCATCCGCGGGCTGCTCCGCGACGGGGCAGTGGATTTCGAGGGACGGTTCTATGCCGCGCGCGACTGCGAGCTGCTGCCACGCGGACCGCGGCCGGGCAGGCTGCCGTTGCTTATCGGGTCGAATGGGCCGCGGATGCTGCGGATCACGATGGCGGATGCGGACGCATGGAACAGCTGGTTCGCCGACTTCGGCAATCGGCCCGAGGGGATCGGACGCCTCCGGGACATCGTCGATGCTGCGTGCCGGGACGTCGGCCGCGATCCGACCGAGGTCTCCCGCACCGTGGCCGTGATGGTCCATCTGCCGGGTGGCACAGGACGCGTCCAGGGCAACTATGCCAAGGACCGGCCCCTCCCGCTCGAAGGCTCCCCGGCGGGCTTGGCCGAGGTCCTGCGCGGCTTCGCCGCGGAGGGCATCGAACACGTCCAGCTTGTGCTCGATCCGATCACGACGGACGCGATCCGGGCCGTGGGGGCGGTCCTCACCGAGCTCGATCGCGCCTGAGCGGCGCGAAACGCGGGACGGCGCCGCGGGCGGCGGGACCGGCGGTTGCCCGGTACGGGAGCGGTTGCTAGGATGCCGCCGACGAACGGAGAGTCGCGCATGACCCTGAACGGACGGAACGGCCGCCGCGCCTCGTCGGGACGGGGTGCCGACGAGGTCTCGCCGCTCGACAAGCGGATCATCGAGCACCTCCAGCAGGACGGCCGTCGCCCCTTCACCCAGATCGCCTCGGACCTCGGCGTGTCCGAGGCGGCCGTGCGCGCGCGGACGAATCGGCTGGTCGAGCGCGGCGTGCTGCAGATCGTCGGCGTGACCGACCCGCTCCGGCTCGGGTTCCAGCAGATGGCGATGATCGGAATTCGCTGCGAGCGCGACATGCTCGTCGAGGTCTCCGAGAAGATCGCCGAGATGCCCGAAGTCGACTACGTCGTGATCACGGCGGGCACCTACGACCTCCTGATCGAGACGGTCTGCGAGGACAACGAGGCCCTCCTGCGGTTCCTCGCCGAGAAGCTGCGCCGGATCGAGGGGGTGCGCGACACCGAGACGTTCGTGTACCTGCGGATGGTCAAGCAGACCTACCAGTGGGGGACCCGCTAGGGCGGTCGAGCGCCCTAGGCGCGCCGAAGAGTCCCAGGTGCGCGTCGGGCCGGTGCCGCCCGGCACCGCCTGAACTCGTCGAGAGGCGGACCGGCGGCACCGAACGGGTACCATGGCTGCGGACCTGGACGGCGCAGGGGCCTCCGCTCCTGCAGCGATCCAGGTCCCGCTGGGAGCACACGTGCCGGCCGATCCGGTCCTTGTCATCGCCCTCGCCGCCACGGTCGCGAATCTCGTCGTCATGGCCGCGCTGCTCGTGCCGCGGCTCCTCGGCCGGCCGAGCCCATTCGGTACCGAGCGGCGTCCGCGTGACCGCGAGCGCGAGCGACGGGCAGCCGAGGCTGCGGCCGCGGTCGGCACCCCCGGGGAGCTGTCCGCTGACGGTGTGCCGCCGCAGGCATATGACCGGATCGTTCGGATCGCGGCGTGGAGCTTCCTGCTCGCGGTGACCGTGATGGTCGCGGTGACCGGCCTGTGGCCCGAGACGCAGACGACGATCTTCGCCCTCGTCGCGCTGGCCGGGCTGTTCGTCCTCGTCGTCCACGACCTGCTCCCGAGCGACGCGCTCGGTCACGCCAAGTACGTTCTCGAAGGCTCGGTCGCGGTCACCTTCGCGACGCTGCTCGTCCTGCTGACCGGCGGGATCGACAGCCCGTTCTTCTTCAGCTTCCCGCTGATCGTCGGCGCGGCCGCGCTCGTCATCCCGCCGACCGCGACCGGGCTGCTGACCGTGGTGGCGGGCATCGGCTACTCGCTGGCCGTCGTCGCGGCGGCGCCCCCCGGGCCACTCGGCCTGACGACGGTCACGACGCTCGCCGTCAACATCACGGCGATGGTGCTGCTCGCGTTCGTCGGCATGATCATCGCTCGCGAGCAACGCCGCGTACGGAATGCGGCGATCCGGGTATCGACGATCGACACGCTGACCGGCCTGTACAACCGGTCGTTCTTCTTCGCGGCGGTCGAGCGTGAGATTGCCCGCAGCGCTCGGTCCGCACGCGGCTTCTGCCTGTTGATGATGGATCTCGACGAGCTGAAGCTGATCAACGACCGCCACGGGCACTTCGAGGGCGACCGCGTGCTGCGCGGTGTCGGCGAGGTCATCCGCGCCGGGGTCCGGCGGATCGACACGGCGGCCCGCTACGGCGGCGACGAATTCGTCGTCGTCCTGCCCGAGACCGACCCGACCGGCGCCTACGTGCTGGCCGAGAAGATCCGGCTCGGCGTGGCCGATCTCAACCCCGTGGTCCCCGAATCCGACCTCCGTCCATCGCTGTCGATCGGCGTGGTGTCGTACCCGGGCGACGGGCGGACGTCCGACGAGCTGATGATCGCCGCCGACGCTGCCATGTACCACTCGAAGCGCTCGGGAAAGAACCGCGTCACGGGTGTCGACGCGCCCGCCCCGGTCGTCGCAGGGAGTCCTACGCGGGGTCGGGTGTAGCATCCCGTCCGTGACCGGCTTCTCCACCCGCGCAATCCGTGCCTCGGCGCGCGCGCCGCGCGTCGACCAGCACCCGACGAGCGTCCCGATCTACCAGACCGCGACCTTCGCCTCGGACGACGCCGACGAGCTCGACGCTGTCCTGATGGGCACGCAGCCCGGCTACGCCTACAGCCGGGTCGGCAACCCGACGACGACCGCGCTCGCCGACGCGATCGCCGACCTGGAAGGCGCCGAGGCGGGCTACGTCCTGAGCTCCGGGATGGCGGCGATCCACGCATCGCTCGTGTCACTGGTGCGGGCCGGCGACCGCATCGTCGCCACGAACGCGGTCTACGGATCGACCCGCTCGCTGCTCGTCAACGTGCTCGGGCCGCTCGGCATCCGGACCGACTTCGTCGACGCCACCGACCATGATGCGGTCGCCGGCGCGCTCGGCGCGGGCCCCGCTCGCGTGCTCTACGCGGAGACGCTGTCGAACCCGACGATGGTGGTCGCCGACCACGCGGCACTCGCGGACCTCGCGCATCGTCACGGCGCGGTCTACGTCGTCGACAACACGTTCGCCTCGCCGTACGTGTGCCGGCCCGCTGAGTTCGGCGCCGACCTCGTCGTCGAATCTGCGACGAAGTACATCGGCGGCCACTCCGACGTCCTTGCCGGGACCGTCGCCGGCCGTGGCGACCTCGTCGCGGCCGTGGGCAGGGTCCAGATCGACACCGGCGGGACGCTCGCACCGCTCGCTGCATTCCTGGTGATGCGTGGGCTTGCCACGCTCGGCGTCCGCCTCGACCGGCACGCGGCGACATCCGCGGCACTCGCGCGCTGGCTCGAGCGTCAGGATGGTGTGCGCTCATGTCCGTCACCCGCTGCTCACGAGCCATCCCGCCGCCGACATCGTCGCCCGCCAGTTCCACGGCGGGAGCGGCATGTTCGCCTTCGAGCTGGACGGGGGACGACCGGCGGCCCGGGCGTTCGTCGACGCACTCACGGTCCCCGCGCTGACGGCGTCGCTCGGCAGCATCCACACGATGATCGTCCACCCCCCGTCGTCGACGCACCGCCAGCTGAACGAAGACGAGCTCGCAGAGGCGGGCATCGGACCGGGCCTGCTGCGCTGCTCGATCGGGCTCGAGGATGTTGACGACCTGCTGGCCGATTTCACGATGGGCCTCGAAGCCGCCCGCGCGGCAACGCCCGCGCCGGCGACCGCCTAGGAGCCTCGGATCGCGACGACCGCGGTCGATCGGGTCGCGCCCCGTTCGATCGGCCCGAACCCGCTCGCCCGTGCCGGGCAGGCGCTCTGGCGGCTGCTGACGTCGGTCGACTTCGCCGTCGCCCAGATCATCTTTCTCGGGCTCGGCGCAGCGGTCGGGATGACGATCCGCCAGCTGCCCGACTTCGCGTTCCGCTCTGCGACCGACTACACGGACCAGATGGACCTGATCCACGGGCTGTACGACCCGCTGTTCGGGACGGCCGGCGTCGGAGCCCTCGAGCGCCTCGGGATCTTCCAGGTGTTCCGCTCGCCATGGTTCAGCGCCGCCCTGGTCGTCCTCGTGCTGTCGATCGTGTGCTGCACGATCAACCGGATCCCTCGCATGTGGCGAGGCGTGTCGGACATTCGGGTGGCACAGCCAGACCCGTTCTTCGATCCGAAGCTGCCCGACCGCGCGCAGATGAGCGGGGTGCCGCTCGACAACGTCCGGCGCGTCTTCCGCAAGCGGGGCTTCCGGCTTCGTGAGGAAGTGGCCGCCGACGGGACGCGCTTCGTCTATGGCGATCGGAACAAGTACTCGAAGCTCGCGACGCTGTTCACGCACCTCGGACTGATCACGTTCCTGCTCGCGGCCGCGGTCAGCTCCCGGCTGGGCGACGAGCAGGGTCTGGTCGTCGCGGAGGGCGAATCGCTCACGGTCCAGCCCATCGGCACGCCCGGCCTGCTGCTCGTCAAGAACCTTGGCTTCGACGCCCCGGGCATGGCCACCGGCAATCCCACCGACTTCACGACGGACGTGGCGGTCTATCGCGACGGGCAGGAGGTCGCCCGCAAAACGATCCGCGTGAACGATCCGCTGTCGGTGGATGGCTACACGTTCCACCAGAACGGTTTCGGGGCCGCGCCGCACCTCGTCATCAGCGACGCCGACGGCCGGCCGCTGTGGGATGCACCCGTGCCGTTGACCGGCGGAGTCGCGGGCCGACCGTTCGAGACGCTGACCGTGCCCGGGCGCGACGTTGCCCTCCAGCTCCTGCTCGAGCGGCGCGCCGACGGCGTAGGCGAGCTCGTCGTGCTGCCGTACCGCATCACGGGCACCGCCGCCGACGGCACGCCGACGGTCGAGAACTTCGAGCCGTTCCTGCTCGCCCGGGGCGACGCCCGCCAGCCGGCAGGGCTCGACTTCACGGTGGGCCTCAGCGATTTCTCGGAGTACACGCTGCTGATCGCCAAGCACGATCCCGGACAGGGCCTGATCTGGCTTGCCTTCTTCCTGCTGATCGCCGGCATCACGATCACGTTCTACCTTCCCCGACGCCGCATCTGGGCGCGCCTCGCACCCGATGGCGGCCTCGGACTCGTGTGGCGCTCGGATCGCTATGTCAACGTCGAGCGGGAATTCGGGCGGCTGCTCGACGACCTGGTCGCGGCGCGCGCACCCGCCTGACGGAACGGTCCGCGACGCCGCGAGCGTGGCGGCGGGCAGTGCATGCGAGCAGCAACGCGGTCCGGTACTGAACCGCAACCATGCCCGCTGGTACCGTAGCCGAAAGGCTGTGCGCCCCCAGTCGTGCGGGGGCCGACACCAGCGCCATGGAGGTATCGCATCGCATGACCCCCCTCAAGCGAGGACGCGCATGACCGCGCGCCAGACCGCAATCACCGGGATCGCCACGCATCGTCCCGCGAAGACGCAGGACTACCTGGAGAGCGCCGGCGCCGACATCTACGGCCAGTACGTCTTCAACGACGTCGCCCAGCGCAAGTACCTCGCCAAGGCGACATACCAGCAGCTGCGCCGCACCATCGACGGGCACGAGCCGTTCGACCCCGCCATCGCCGATTCGGTCGCGCACGCGGTGAAGGAATGGGCGCTGTCGCACGGCGCCACGCACTACACGCACTGGTTCGTGCCGATGACCGGTTCGACCGCCGAGAAGCACGATTCGTTCCTGTCGCCGACCGGCGAGGGCCGAACGATCGCGGAGTTCTCGGGTCGCAACCTGGTCCAGGGTGAACCCGATGCGAGCTCGTTCCCGTCGGGAGGCATCCGCGCAACCTTCGAGGCACGCGGCTACACCGCCTGGGACGTGACCTCGCCGATCTTCCTGCAGGTGGAGCCGAACGGCGTCACCCTGACGATCCCGACCGCTTACGTGTCGTTCACGGGCGAGGCGCTCGACCACAAGATCCCCCTCCTTCGTTCCCAGGAGGCACTCGGCAAGCAGGCCCTGCGCGTCCTGCGCTGGTTCCGCAAGTCGTCGGCCTCGCGGGTGTTCACGACGATCGGCCCCGAGCAGGAATACTTCCTCGTCGACCGGCGGCTCGCGGAGCAGCGGCCCGACCTGCTGCTGACCGGGCGGACGCTCTTCGGTGCCGCGCCGCCGAAGGGCCAGGAGCTCGAGGACCAGTATTTCGGACCGATCCGGGAGCGGATTCTCGCGTTCATGATGGATCTCGACCGTGAGCTGTGGCGGCTCGGCATCCCGGCCAAGACCCGCCACAACGAGGTCGCCCCGGCCCAGTTCGAGATGGCACCGGTGTTCGAGCCGACGTCGGTTGGCTCCGACCACAACATGCTCGTGATGTCGCTGATGCGCCGGCTCGCGCCGCAGCACGGCCTCGCGTTCCTGAGCCACGAGAAGCCGTTTGCCGGCATCAACGGGTCGGGCAAGCACAACAACTGGTCGATGAGCACCGACGAGGGTGAGAACCTCCTCGATCCCGGTACCGATCCGCACTCGAACGCCCAGTTCCTGGCGTTCCTGGTTGCGGTCATCCGGGCGGTGAACGTCCACGCCGACATCCTCCGTGCGTCGATCGCGGACGCCGGCCAGGACCACCGCCTCGGCGCGAACGAAGCGCCGCCCGCGATCATGTCGATCTTCCTGGGTTCGCAGCTCGAGGACGTCATCTCGCAGCTCGAGCAGGGTGCGGCGTCGGCCTCGAAGCATGGCGGCTCGGTCGAGCTCGGCGCGACGTCGCTGCCCGTGCTGCCGAAGGACGCCACCGACCGCAACCGCACGTCGCCGTTCGCGTTCACCGGCAACAAGTTCGAATTCCGCGCGGTCGGCTCATCGGCGCCGATCTACTGGCCGCAGACCGTGCTCAACACGGCCGTCGCCGACTCGCTCAAGGTGCTCGCCGACCAGCTCGACGGCCTCAAGCCGGGCGACTTCGACGGGCTCACCAAGGTGCTCTCCGAGTTGGTCAACGCCAACAAGCAGGTCCTTTTCGAGGGCAACAACTACGCCGAGGAGTGGTATGCCGAGGCTGCCCGGCGTGGGCTTCCGAACAACCGCACGACGGTCGACGCCCTGCCGGCACTGACGACCGACAAGGCGAAGCAGCTGTTCTCGTCCTTCGGGGTGCTCTCCGAGCGCGAGCTCTCGTCTCGCGTCGGCATCTACTGGGAGCGCTACGTCAAGGTCCAGGACATCGAGGCGAGCACCACGATCGACCTCGCGTCGACGATGATCCTGCCGGCGGTCGCCCGGTATCTCGGAATCCTGAGCGGGGCGCCGTCGTCGGGTGGCATCAACCGGGTCTGCGAGCAGGTCTCCGCGCTCGCCGATCAGCTGGTGGACCAGATCGAGCACCTCCGGCACGCACAGCACGAGGCCCACGAGGCGGAGTCGGTCGAGGAGGAGGCGGGGGTCTTCGTCTCGACCGTCATTCCGGCCCAGAACGAGCTACGCGAGGTGGCCGACGAGCTCGAAACGCTCGTTGCCGACGATCTCTGGCCGCTGCCGAAGTACCGCGAGCTGTTGTTCCAGTACTGAGGTTCGCGGACCCGCCACGGACCACGGACCGGTGCCGGCCCTACCTGGGCCGGCATCCGGCTCCGCCGCATTCCCGCTAGGTCTATCCAGCGACCGAAAACGGTCGCCCATCGTGATCCTGGCCGGGTTATCGCACCCGGCAGAACCCGCGTGCATGCGGCGGTGATTTCGGCGCGAAATCGAGGGATACGTGCCCGATAAGGGCCTTCGGTAATCCTCCCGGGTATACGCCTGTCGGAGGAGTGCCCCATGCCCGTGCACGCTCGTCGCGCCACGCGTACACGTATGCAGGCGCGCGGACGGGCCAGATACCTGGCCGAACGGATCGGCCGGAGTCTGCTCGATGCACGAACTGGCTCCGGCCTGCTGCAACGCGAGGTTGCCGAGCGGGCCGGCATCTCGCAATCGTTCTACAGCCGCATCGAACTCGGCCGCGGCAGCCACACCTCGCTCGAGACGCTGGCAGCCTGTGCACTCGCGTGCGACGTCCAACTGGCCGCGTTCGTCGAAGCCCTTCCGGGAGCAAGCCTGCCCCGGGACATCGAGCACGTTCGTCGGCAGCAGGCTGTGATCGCGCTGGCCGGGCATGGTGGTTGGCAGGCGATGCCCGAGCGGCCGATCGATCCCAACGCTCCGCGTTCGCGTTCGGTGGACGTCCTGCTCGAGCGAGAGGTCGCCAATGAGATCGCCGTCGTCGAGATCGTCGACCTCATCACTGACGCGGGCGCGACCTTCCGAGGCCACGCCGACAAGGTCAACGCCTTGCGGCGGGAAGCCGGTCCCGGGTGGACTGTCGCCGGCCTCCTGGTCATCCGCGGGACAGCTCGGAACCGCCATCTCGTGCGAGAGCTGGGCGGCGTTATGCAGGCACGCTATCCGGCCAGCTCGGTGGCGTGGCTCTCCGCGCTTCAGAGCCCGGACCGACCCATGCCGAAGGCGGACGGTATGGCATGGACTGGCGCTCGAACGCCTGGACTGCGTCCGGCCCGGCTGAAGTAACTGGTCAACTGGTAGAGTTCTTGAATATGGCGAGGACGAGGACCAGTTCGGACGCGGAGCTGCTTGTCGAGCTGCGGCGGAGCGACGACGTCCCACTGCACCGGCAGCTCGAGCAGGAGCTCCGGGCGGCCATCCGGTCCGGACGCCTGACCGCCGGAAGTGTTGTGCCGTCGACCCGCGGGCTCGCGACCCAGCTCGGCCTGTCACGCGGCGTTGTCGTCGAGGCCTACGAGCAGCTCGTCGCCGAGGGCTACCTGACGAGCCAGCCCGGCGGCACGACCCGGATCTCCGAGCGGGTCGCGGACGCGACGCCCACGCCCCCAACGGAACGCCCGGACAAGCCACCTGTTCGGATCGATTTCGGCTATGGCCGACCGGACCTGACCCAGTTCCCGAGAGCCGCCTGGATGCGCTCCATCCGCCGTGTGCTCAATGAGGCGCCGAGCGATCGCCTCGCCTACCTCGACCCGCGCGGCGCGGACGAGCTCCGCGAGGCGCTCGCCGACTACCTCAACCGGGTTCGCGGGACGTGTGCCGCCAGCGAGCGGGTCGTCATCTGCAACGGGTTCTCCCAGGCCGTCGTGCTGGTCGCCCAGGCGCTCAGGATGCGCGGGCAGACGCGCATCGCCGTCGAGGATCCGGGCCAGGAGGAGGACCTGCGGCGAGTGGCGACGATGCTCGGCCTGGCGACCGTCCCGATCCCCGTCGACGAGGATGGGATCCGGGTCGATGCCCTCGTGCGAAGCGATGCTGACCTCGTCGTCGTCACGCCGGCCCACCAGTTCCCGACAGGTGCCGTCCTCAGCGCGGAGCGGCGCGCTGCGCTGGTCGCCTGGGCGACCGACGGTAACCGGCGGATCCTCGAGGACGACTACGACGCCGAGTACCGCTATGACCGCGAGCCGATCGGGGCGCTGCAGGGCCTCGCCCCGGAGCACGTCGTCTACGCGGGTTCTGCGAGCAAGACGCTCGCACCGGGATTGCGCCTCGGCTGGATGGTCGCGCCGGGCGACCTCGTGGACGACCTGGCAGCCATCAAACAGTCGGTCGATCGCGGCTCCCCGAGCCTCGAGCAGCTCGCGTTCGCGGACTTCCTCGCCAGAGGCGAGTTCGACCACCACCTGCGCCGGATGCGGCCGATCTATCGGGCGCGGCGCGACGCGCTGTTGAAGGCGATCGGGAGACACCTGCCCGGGTTCGATCCGTGCGGCGCAGAGGCGGGCCTGCACGTGGTCGCCCTTCTGCCACCGGGCGTCGCGGAGGCACCGCTCGTCGATCACGCCGCGCAACAGGGTGTGGCTGTGACCGGGCTGGCCCACTATCACCACGACCCGGCCGGCGCCGGCCAGGGCCTGCTCTTCGGCTACGGTCGGGTGACCGAGGCGCAGATCGAGGAGGGCATCCGAGTCGTCGCCTCGGCCCTGGCCTGAGCCTGGCCTCGCGCCTGCGCGGCCGGGCGCATCGTGGCACGACGACTTGCCGCATTCCCGTCAGGTCTATCCAGCGGCAGAAACCGGCCGCTTAGAGTGATTCTGGGCAGCCGATGCGCGCGACAGAACCCGTGGGAATGAGGGCTTCGATAGCGACGCGAAATCACGGGATGCGTGTCGGACAAGAGCGTTCGTAAACCTCCCAGGAATGCCGCCGCGGGGGAGGAGCGCACTGCCCTCGGTCTCTAGACGCATTCCGCGCAATTGGCCTGTGCTGAACCCGGCCGGCCCAGGCCCGCGAACGCCGTCCGGAAGCGGCCAACGAAGCCGGGACCGGTGGCCGCGTTCGAATGGGTACCGGCGGACACAGCGCGGAACCGCCGGTTGGCGGCCGCCTCCCGCAGGAGATCGGATCGGCGGAGTTCGGCCTGGAGTGCAGCGGCGGAGGTGCTCCGCAGGATCAGGTCTTCCATCAGTTGCTCTCCCGCCCGTCGAACGGGAAGTTCGAGGTGTCGAGCCAGATCAGCGCCGCCAGGGCGGCGAACAGGACGATCAGGGCGTCCATCGGTGATTCCTCCTTCTGCCTTGGCCTGTCGTGGTGGTCCAATAGCAGCAGGATGCGCCTAAGCTGGTCCCCAGTTGAGTGCCAGTAGCCATCTCGAATCGAGGACCAGTTCGGTCAGATCCGGGCGGCGGTCCCCGTGAGTCTGCGCACGCGACGAATGAGCTCGTCGGTGTCGAACGGCTTGCGCAGGTAGGCCTCGACACCGAGCCGTGCAGCACGTTCCGGCTCGTCGACGATGGTCAGCATCACCACGGGCGGACCGCCGCCGGGCAGTTCTGCCTTCATGCGCTCGACGACCGAGAAGCCATCGAGGCCGGGCAGCATGACGTCGAGCACCATGGCCGCCGGCGGATCGGCCGCCACCAGCTCGAGCGCGCGCCGTCCGTCCGGTGCAACCTCGACCGCGTAGCCATTCGCCTCGAGGGCCTGACGGACCAGTTCGCGGGTGCCCGGGTCGTCCTCGACCACGAGCACGCGTTGCTGTTGTTCGCCCGTGCCATCCCGAGTGCTCCCGCCGACGATCGGCTCGCCATCCTCGGTTCGGCCGACCTCGGTCGATGGCACGGGGAGCGTGAACGCGAACGTCGACCCGACGCCGAGGGCGGACTCGACCCAGATCGTGCCGCCGTGATGCTCCACGATCTCACGGCAGATCGGCAGCCCCAGCCCGGTCCCACGCGGCTTGTCCGTGAGCGTGTCACCGGCCTGGCGGAACTGCTCGAAGACCGTGTCGTGGTCCTCCGGCGCGATGCCGACGCCCGTGTCGGCCACCGCCAGCACGATCAGTTCGCCCTCGCGCCGGGCGCTGCACGTGATCGTCCCGGACGCCGTGAACTTGACGGCATTCGAGATCAGGTTGATGACGACCTGGATGAGCCGGTCGCGGTCGCCGACGATCGTCGGCAGCTCGGGTTCGATGTCGGTCACGAGGCTCAGCCCGGCGTGCGAGATGAGCGACGAGGTGGCTGCGCTGGCACGCAGGATCAGCTCCTCGACCTGGATCGGGACCCGCCGCCATTCCATCCGTCCCGACTCGATTTTCGCCAGGTCGAGGACGTCGTTGATCATCGCGGTCAGCCGTTCGCCCTCGGTCGAGATGATCTCGAGGTTCTCGCCGATCTGGCGCATCGCGCGCTGGATCTTCGGATCGGTGGTCTCCACTGCCGGGAAGACCAGGTCGTCGAGTCGGCGCGAGATGATCTTCGAGAAACCGACGACCGACGTGAGCGGCGTTCTTAGCTCGTGGCTCACGTTGGTCAGGAACGCGCTCTTGGTCTGGCTGGCGGTTTCCGCCACGGCTCGCGCGGCCTGTGCCTCGGCGGTCGCCCGCGCGAGCTCCTCGGTTCGCTCCTCGACCCGCCGCTCGAGCTCGCGGTTGTGGGCTTCGATCTCCGCATACAGCCGCGCGTTCTCGACCGCGCTGGCGATCAGGTTGCCGACCGTGAACAGCAGCGGCCCGTCGCCCGGCTCAACCTGGCGGCCCGATAGCCGGTTGTCGACGGCGAGGACGCCGACGTTGCGGCCTTTGGCGACCAGCGGCGTGCCGAGGAACGATGTCACGCCGAGCGCGGCGGCGAATGCACGGTTGCTCTCGTCAGCATCCTGATCAGCGTCACGGAAGAGCATCGGTCCGTCGGCGCGGTAGAGCACCGCGAGCTGTGACGTCGGATGGTCGAGCTCCAGTTCGAGCTCCGCCACCATCTCCACCATCTCGGATGTCGCGCCGACGCTGCGGCCGCCACTCAGCACGCCGCGCTGCTCGTCGGCGAGCAGCACCATCGCCCGGTCGAAGCGCAGGTGTGACACGACCGCCTGCAGGCTGCGGTCCAGGAGCTCGTCGACCTCCATCGTCGTCGACGACAGCGCGACCCCCAGCTCGTTGAGCGTCATGAGCTCTGCCAGCCGCTGCTCGAGATCGAGGTTCGCGTGCTGGAGCGCGACGTTGGCCTCCTCGCCGCGGTCGTGCTCGCGCTCGGAGAGCTCGCGCTGTTCGAGCAGCAGCGTCTGCTGGCGGCGCAGCTCGCGCGCCCGGCGGCTCGCCGAGCCGCCGTACAGGAGGAGTCCCGCCGGCAGGAGCGTGGCCGCGACGACGGCGACACCTTCCCACGCCGGGCCCTGGAGCAGGAAATAGAGCAGCAGCGCGAAGGACAGCACCACCGCAATCGCGACATCCCGAACGGAGCTGCCGCCGGCGACCGGCTCCCAGCTGAACTCCCACTCGCAGTACTCGTCGCCGTGGAGCTGGCACGCCGACTGGCGCACGATCGCCGCGGGTTGCCCGAAGCCGACCAGCGGGATCGATGCGAATGTGCCGCGGTACGCCTGGCACGCGTAGTCGACGTAGCGGTGGTGCAGCTCGGGCGGCACGAGCGCGAGCTGCGACCCCGCGTACCAGCGCACGATCGCCGAGCGCTCGTCGGTGCGAACGACCCGGAGCTCGGTCTTGACGTACCTGGCGGCGAAGCGCGGCAGGATGGCGTACGTCTGGCGGATGCCGATCGGGCGGCTCAGCTGGATGATCGCGTTCGGGATGCTGCGGCGGCCCTCGTTGAGGAAGAAGTCGGGATCGCCCGAGAGGATCCGGCAGTACTCGGCGACGAACAGGCGGAACTCGTACGAGTAGCTGTTGCTTTCGTTGAGCAGGTACGCCGGGGTGAGGTGGTAGCGCTCGTCCTCGATGGCGGTGTTGAGCATCGCCACGAGCCGCTCGACGACGTCGGTCCGCTCCTGCTCGACGAGCGCCGCGATCTCGTCCGGGTCCATCGCCTCGGGAGCTTCGCGCTCGGCCTGCCGCCCGACCACGGACTGCAGATAGCGCACGGCTCCGATCACGATCCGCCCGCTGCCGTGGGCGATCGGCTGGCCGCGCTCGTCGCGTCCGAACGGACGACCGCGCATCCGGCGGAGGTCGACGGGAACCTCCGTGAAGGGTGCGGGCTCTTCGGCGGGCGCGGTCATTCGTCGCCGCGGGCGACCGATTCGTAGCGCTGTGCCTGGCTGACCGCGGGCGCCGTCAGGGCAGCGATCGCGGTGAGGATCTTGAGGTCGCCGGCCTGGAACTCGACCGGTTCCTTCGACGCCGTCCCGATGACGCCCAGCCGGGCGCCCTCGACCTTGAGCGGCGCGGCGATGAGCGACGCGATCCCGCCCGTGGCTGCGCTGGCCCGGGGATCCGCGGCGACGTCGTTGACGATCTCCGGGTCGCCGCCGAATACCGCGCCGAGCAGGCCATCGGTCGCCGGCTGCTCCGGGAACAGCGCCCCTTCCGCGCCTACGGGATGCGGCGTCAGCGTGCCCGCCGTTGGCGACTCGAGCAGGAGGAAGCCGGTACCCCCGGACGGCAGCCGGCCGGCCTCCGCGACGGCCACCGCGGTGACGTCCGCGACGTGTGGGGACGCAGCGATGCGCTCGGCCAGGTCGTAGATCAGGTTCAGCTCGCGGTAGCGGTCGAGTGCCTCGGAGGCGAGCGAGCGCTTGTCGGTCTCGCGCGAGCAGGCATACGAAAGCACCGAGGCGATCGCGCTCGCCGGCCGGGGTCCCTCAACCCAGCCGACCGTGGCGCCCTCGACGACGATCGGGTGGCGCTCGATCGGGGCGTCCTGCGGCGTCGACCGCGAGTCACGATCGAGGACCGTCTCGCCGTCCTCGTCCGTGATATGCACCCGCGCGTCTGTCGCCGCGAGCAGCACGCTCAGCATCGGCGCGACGTGGCGGTGGCGGACGATCAGGCGGCGCAGTTCCGCAGCCTGCATCAGGCCGCCTCCAGGCCCAGGACGGAGCGGGCGTGCTGGAGTAGCTCGTCGGGGTCGAATGGCTTCGTCATGTACAGGTCGGCACCGGCGTCCTCGCCCTGCTGCCGATCGTAGGCCTGACCCTTCGCGGTGAGCAGGACGACATGCGTGTCGTCGAGCCCAAGATCCCGCTTGATCGTGCGGCAGACGTCGAAGCCGTTGCGCTTCGGCATCATCACGTCAAGGAACACGAGTGCCGGCCGGTGCTGCTCGACGACGGTGAGCGCCTCGTCGCCGTCACCCGCGGTGAGCAGCTCGATGCCGTCGTCCTCGAGCTCCTCGAGCGTCTGCTCGATGAGCAGCCGGATGTGCTGCTCGTCGTCGACGATGAGGACGGTCGGCATGGTTTCTCCTCGGGGGCGGCCGGACGGGTGGGGCAGACGGCGTTGACGGGTGCGTCGACCGGTGACCCACGATGCCGGAAAGCGGCGCCCGATGCAATCCCGCACCATCTGAAGGATGACTGCCGCAGCGGCCACCCTGCCCGATGTCCGACCCATGCGCTCGCTCGTGCTTCTCTCGACTGCGCACGCGGTCAACCACGCGCACGCGATCGTCCTGCCCCTGATCTTCCTGCAGCTGATCGACGAGTACGGGGTGGGCATCGACGCGATCGCGTTTCTTGCGGCGATCGGCAACCTGTCGGCGGGGCTCGTCCAGCTCAGCTACGCGCAGCTGACCCGGGTCGTGTCGCGCCGCCGGTTGCTGGGCGGTGGCGGCCTGCTGCTCGGGAGCGGGTTCATCGCGCAGGCATTCGCCACCAGCTTCCTGACGTTCGCCGTGCCCAACGTCATGTCGCGCATCGGCGGCTCGCCGCAACACCCGGTCGGCAACGGCCTGCTCGCCGAACAGTTCCCGACCGACCGCCGCGGGTTCGCCATCTCCGCGCACATCGCCGGCGGGAACGTCGGCTCGGTCGTCATCGCCCTGCTCGGCGTGCCGCTGCTCGCCACCCTTGGCTGGCGCGGAACGTCGGTCCTGCTCGGACTCTTCGCGGCCGTCATCGCGATCGCCGTGCTCGCGCTGGTTCGCGAGCGCGGCACGGACCGAGCCGCCGCCATCGCCGGCGGCAACGTCCGCCACGCGATGGGGCGGGTGCTCGGCGATCGCGACCTGCGCTGGCTGTACCTCACGTCGGCGCTCGGCGGCGGCGGTCGCGGCCTGGGGGTTGTCAACCTCTTCGCGCTGGTCTACCTCAGCGAGGTGCTCGACCTCCCCCCATCGGTGTACGGACCGATGTACGCGGCCCTGATCCTGTTCTCCGTCCCGATGCCGTTGATCGCGGGCTGGATGTCGGACCGACTCGGTCGCAAGCCACTGATCGTGGGGGCCTATCTCGGCGGCGCGGTGGGGTTCGTGGTCTTCCTGCTGGCCGGCTCGAACATCTACGGCCTGTGGCTCGGCATCGTGCTCATGGGGCTGTTCACCTTCGCCGAGAGCCCGCAGCTCCAGGCGCTGCTGTCGGACATCGCTCCGCCGGCCATCCGCGACGCTTCCTACTCGCTGTACTTCACGCTCGCGTTTGGAGTTGGGTCGCTGTGGGTCGCCGTGTACGGGTTCGTGATCGAACGGCTCGGCGCGCCGACCGGAGTCCCCGCCGCGTTCGTGTTGATGGCCGGCGCATTCGTGCTCGCTGCGCTGGGCACGCTGCCCATCCGGGCCGACGAGCGGGCGGCGGCCAACGCCGCCTTCGAGGCCGGCCTGCCCGAAGCCTGACGCTCGCCGAGTCGCTCGATGGTCGCCCGGAACGAGGCCTGCTATCATCCGCAGGCTCTGTAGCAACGAGCACCTCGGTCGGGGCGTGGCGCAGCCTGGTAGCGCGCATCGTTCGGGACGATGAAGTCGGAGGTTCAAATCCTCTCGCCCCGACCAAACAGACTTCATCGTTGAGCGATTGCTCCGAGACGTCGCTTCCTCGACGAACCGCGCTTGGCTACGTCTCGGCTCGGCCCGACCGGTACTCGAGACGAAGTCCAAGATCCTGCGGATAGTTGCCGAACCCACGTCCGAACAGGTTCAGCCCTCCGACGTTCTCAGCGTCGGGCCGAACGCCGATGCGCACGACGATCGGGTCGCCGTGAGCGAGCCCAAGCGATTCGAGGTCGACGCTCGACAGGCTGATCCCGTCGATGGTTGTTCCCATGGCGGTCACGAGCCAGCGCTTGAGCACGCCGAACTGCGAGTCCTTCTCCTCCCACCACGACGGTGTCAGCCGACCACGCTGGCCGCCGAAGTCGGACGGACACGTCCAGTCGCCGAGCGGCGCTCCGTTGATCCAGACCGTGATGTCGCTCGGCCAATCGAGGTCGTGGAGCGGGGCCTCGCTGCAGATCTCCGCGGTCAGCTGCAGAGACTCGACTCGGGCACCGGGTGGCACGCGATTCGGGAACCGATATTCGACGTATCCCGCCCGGAACCAAAGCAGCTGCGCCGTCAGTCGATCGGGCTCGTAGAACGCCGATGGATCATCCATGAAGCCGATCAGGCCGGTAGCGCTGACCAGGCCGCAGGTCGGTTCCACCACGAAGTCTGAATAGCCACCGACGGGCATCTGGAGATCGACGGCGTCATGGGTGCTTTGCAGGCCCCGGGGCAGGTCGAAAACGAGCTCGTCGTACGTTCGCGCACAGACCTTCTGCAGGCCCCGACTCGCCGGGCGCAGCTCCGTATGGAGCAGACCCGCTCGTTCCAACACGGATATGTGCATCGTCGCCGTCGAGGACGGCAAACCCATGTCCTTGGCGATCTGGTTTACAGCGACGACGCGATCGCCCAGGTAGCGAAGGATCGATACCCGGGTGTCGTTTGCAAGCGCGCGGAAGATGACAGCTGCGTGCCCTTCGCCCGTGGTGCCATCCACGTGGATGCTCTTGCGAGCCACGACCCTCTGGTTGGTGTCCATCTGTCAGGCAGCCTAATATGAAGGACTCTTGCTGACAAGCGGTAATTTCAGGCGAGTGAGGGCCACAACGTAACAGGTCTTGCTGGCGCATTGACAAGGATGCTACCGTAACCGGGCTTGATGCAGTAAAACATGCGTGGATTGGCATCGAGCGCCGACAACGGTCAGATGCGCCCATCCGGGGCATCGGTGGAGGAGGAACGCTCATGCGCATTCCCGTCGCCAATCTGCCGAAGGTGGCAGGCCTGATGACGATCCTTGTTGTCGCTGCCGCATGCGCGAGTCCAGGCGCCTCCGCGCCCGCGGCGAGTGGGGGCCAGCAGGTCGTCCAGACGGCTGCGGCCGGTGAGGCCTGCACGTTCGACAAATACAACGGCAGCGGCGTGCCGAAGCTCGACCTGAAGACCGCGACAATCGGGTTCGCGCAGTCTGAGAAGGAGGCCAACCCGTTCCGGATCGCCGAAACCCAGTCGATCAAGGACGAGGCCGCCAAGCTCGGGGTCAAGCTGATCACGACGAACGCCGAATCAGACTTGAACAAGGAGATTTCCGATATCAAGGGGATGATCGACCAGGGGGCCCAGGCCCTGATCATCTCGCCGCTCAACTCGGAGGGCCTCGACCCGGCTCTCGAGTACGCACAGCAGAAGAATGTGCCGATCATGACCATCGACCGCTTCCTGACGACCAAGACGGCCTGCAAGGACTTCATTGGCTGGGTGGGCTCCGACTTCGTCGAGCAGGGCAAGCGCGCTTTCGATGCGCTCAGTGCGGCGACCGGTGACTCGTGCAACCTGGCCGTGCTTCTCGGAGCCGCCGGGGTCAACGTCACGAACGACCGTCAGCAGGGTTTCGAGGACCAGATGGCCGCGAAGGCCTCCAAGATGAAGGTCGTGGCGAAGCAGGCGGCCGACTACGAGCGGGCAAAGGGCCAGACGGTCACCGCGCAGCTCATCCAGGCCAACCCCGAGATCGATTGCATCTACGCCCACAACGACGAGATGGCCCTGGGTGCGGTCGCCGCGTTGAAGGATGCGGGCAAGCAGCCAGGTGACGTGAAGATCCTGACGATCGACGGGACGAAGGGCGCTGTCCAGGGCATCGTCGATGGCTGGATCAGCGGCGTCATCGAGTCCAACCCGCGCTTCGGACCGCTGGCCTTCAAGGCGCTGTCCGACTTCTACGGCGGAGACGGCGTCCCTGTGAAGACCATCATCTCGGACAAGGAGTACACGAAGGACAACGCCGAGAGCGAACTGCCCAACGCGTATTGATCCTCGACTAAGCGGTACCGGCCCGCCTGACAAGGCCTCCTCCTGAGTCATGCGGGTCGGTACTGATTCCTGCCACTATCGGCTGGTGAGGGTCGCATGACGACGGTCTCCGAGCCCCCCGTTCTCGAGGTGCAGGGCGTCTCGAAGCGGTTCGCGGGCGTCCTTGCCCTCGACGACGTGTCGGTCGAGCTGCGGTCCGGGCAGGTGCACGCCCTGGTCGGGGAGAACGGCGCAGGCAAGTCAACGCTGATAAACGTGCTCACCGGCGTGCATCAGCCGGACCAGGGCGCGATCGTGTACCGCGGCCAACCGGTCACCTTCGCCAGGCCGCTCGATGCGCAGGCAGCCGGGATCAGCACGATCTACCAGGAAGTCAACCTGGTCCCCCTGATGAGCGTCGCCCGGAACCTCTTCCTCGGCCGCGAGCCGACGACCCGTTTCGGACTTATCGACTTCGGGCGGATGCATCGCGAAGCCAGCGCCAGCCTTGCGCGGTACGGCATCCATGTCGACGTGCGGCGTCCGCTCAGGGAGCTCGGGCTTGGTGTGCAGCAGATGGTCGCCATCGCTCGAGCGATCGACGCCGATCACCGCCTCGTCATCATGGATGAGCCCACCTCCTCGCTTGAGCCCCGCGAGGTCGAGCGCCTGATGGACGTCGTCGACCTCCTGCGCCGCGATGAGGTGGCGGTGGTCTATGTCTCGCACCGACTCGACGAAGTGTTCCGGCTGTGCGACGTCGTGACCGTGCTGCGTGACGGGCGCCGTGTCCATACCGGCCCGATCGCGCACATCACGCGGCTCGAGCTCATTTCGAAGATGCTCGGTCGCGAGCTGTCCGAGGTCGCTCGAGCCAGGACGCGTTTCGGATCGCATGACACCACGCAGGACGCCCAGGCGTTGCTTCAAGCGACCGGCCTGACGCGACGCCACGTGCTGGATGGGGTGACGGTCGAGGCGCGAGCCGGCGAGGTGGTCGGGCTCGCGGGCCTGCTCGGATCCGGCCGGACCGAGACCGCCAAGGCCATCTACGGCGCGCAGCCGCTGGACGACGGCGCGGTCGAGGTCGCGGGCGAGCCGGTCAAGGCGGGGTCACCCCGGGCCGCTATCTCGGCCGGGATCGCCCTCATTCCGGAGGACCGTAAGGCCGACGGGATCATCCCGACCTTGTCGGTGCGCGAGAACATCGTGCTCGCGGCGCTGCCGACCATCTCTCGCGCGGGGTTCGTCTCGGAGCGCCAGCAGGACGCCCTTGTCGAGGCGCTGATGAGCCGCCTGAGGATCAAGGCGTCGAGCCCCGATCAGCAGGTCAGCGAGCTCTCCGGCGGGAATCAGCAGAAGGTCCTGCTGGCGCGCGTCCTGTGTCTCGAGCCACGAGTGCTGCTCCTCGACGATCCGACACGCGGTATCGACGTCGGCGCGAAGGCCGAGATCCAGGGCTTGATCAGCGACCTGGCCGAAGCGGGGCTGGCGGTCGTCCTGATCTCCTCGGAGCTCGAGGAGGTCGTCGAGGGCGCTGACCGGATCATCGTTCTGCGCGATGGTGCAGTCGTCGGCACGCTGTCCGGCAACGAGGTCACCCAGGACGGCGTGCTCGGCCTGATCGCGGCCGCAGCGCAGCGGGCGGATGACGAGGAATCGGCCCCTGAGAACGGGCTGCCAGACGATCCGCTGATGGGCTCATCTCGAGTGGATCTCGGTCCCTCTGAACCACCCGCAGCCGACGTGATCGACGACGATGTCGTCCGCTGAGCTGGCCGCGGGCGCGCGCGCCCTCAGCCGCGACCAGATCCTCGACTGGGTCGCCGAGCGAGGGGTGTACGTGGGACTCCTGCTCCTCGTCGCTTTCAATCTCGTGTTCACCCCGCGGTTCTCCGAGGTCGACAACCTTCGCCTGCAGTTCGTCCAGGTCGTCCCGGTCGCGATCATCGCCCTCGGCATGGCGCTGGTCATCGGCACGCGGGGCATCGACCTCTCGGTCGGCTCGGTCATGGCGATCGCCTCCGCCCTGCTGGCGCTCTACCTCGGCCTCGGCCCCGCCGTTGCAATCACGATCGCGCTCCTTGGCGGCGCATCTGTCGGCGTGGTCAACGGGGTGCTGATCTCGCGCTTCGGCATCCAGCCGATCGTGGCGACACTCGCGCTGCTCGTCGGCGGCCGTGGTCTTGCCCTGGTGATCGCTCAGGGTCGGCTGACCGAGATCTTCGACTCCGCCCTGAGCTCCATCGGATCGGGGCGGGTCCTGGGTGTGCCGTACGTGGTCCTGATCGCGTTGGGCATCGCCCTCCTGGTCGGGATCCTCGTGGCACGGACGACGTTCGGGCGCTATGTGGTGGCGATCGGGGGCAACCCTGAGGCGAGCGCCCTCGCGGGCGTCCCGGTCCGCCGGACGCTGCTCGCCGTCTACATCCTGAGCGCCGCGCTGGCCGCGGTCGCGGGGATCATCCAGACGGCCCGTCTCAGTGCGTCTGACCCGTCATTCGTCGGAAACCTGATCGAGCTCAGCGCGATCACCGCCGTGGTCGTGGGCGGGACACCATTGTCCGGCGGCCAGGTGCGGATCGTCGGCACGCTCGCGGGCGCGATGCTCATGCAGCTGATCTCGGCAACGCTCATCACGCACAACCTGCCTGACTCGGCGACCCGAATGGTCCAGGCCGGCATCATCCTTGGCGCCGTATTCATCCAGCGTCAACGGAGCGCTTCGTGACGGCAGCGAGCGGGACGCCGGATGGCCTGGACCCGCTGTACGGCTCGGCCACGGGCCTCGTCGACGACGCCGCGCGCGTCGCAACGCGGCGCGAGCGCACCGCTGCGTTGCTGCAGCGCAGCGGGGCATTCCTCATCCTCGCGGTGGTCACCCTCATCGCGTCGCTCGTGTTCGGGACACGGTTCGCGAGTGTCGACAACTTCCTGAACATCCTCGAGGCGAGCTCGTTCCTCGGCTTGATCGCCATCGGCATGACGTTCGTCATCATCGGCGGCGGGATCGACCTCTCCGTCGGCTCCATTCTGGCGCTGTCCGCGGTTCTGGCGGCGTATGGCTCCCAGTACGGCAGTGTCGCCGCCGTGGCCCTGCCCATGGTGGTGTGCGGTCTCATCGGCCTGTTCAACGGGCTGCTCATAGCCCGGGCCCGGATGGCCGCCTTCATCGTGACGCTCGCGGCCCTCCTGTTCGCCCGCGGCCTCGCCTTCGCTGTGTCCGACGAAGGCAACACGATCTTTCACATCGACAGCCAGCTCGCCGTCATCTGGCTTGGCCAAGGGTCAATCGTGGGGATCCGGGTGCCGATCATCATCGCCGCGATCGCGTTCATCGTTGGCTGGGTGGTCCTGACGCGCACCCGCTACGGGATGGCGGTGACCGCGATTGGCGGGAGCGAGGACGCTGCGCGACTGATGGGTCTGCCGATCGCCCGTGTGAAGACCGCGATGTATCTCACGAGTGGTCTCCTCGCGGGCCTTGCGGGGCTGCTGGTGGCGGCTCGCTCGTCGTCCGGACAGTCGACCATCGGGGTCGGCCTCGAGCTCCAGGCGATCGCTGCGGTCGTCATCGGCGGAACCCTGCTGACTGGCGGATCGGGGTCGATGACGGGCACGCTCGCAGGGGTGCTGCTCCTGAATGTCATCAACAACGTGATCAACCAGGTCGGGACGCTCAGCTCCTACTTCCAGCAGGTCGTGAGCGGCCTGTTCCTGATCGCCGTCGTGCTGATCCAGCGCTATCTGAGTCGGGAGCAGCGACAATGACCACGCCAATCAACCTGCGCTTCGGACTCTTCCTCAGCCAGGCGCGCAAGGACTGGGACCGCGTGCTCGATGAGTTCCTCGAGGCCGAGGAGCTGGGATTCGACCATGCGTGGCTCGTGGACCACCTGGTCGACACGGACGGCGGCCCCGAGGACGGCTGTCTCGAAGCCTGGACGCTGCTCGCGGCGATCGCCGCGAAGACGAAGCGCATCCGGTTGGGCGTGCTCGTGTCGAGCAACACGTTCCGCCATCCCGCAATCCTGCTCAAGGAGGCGGTCACCGTTGACCACATCAGCGGCGGGCGACTCATCCTCGGGATCGGAACCGGTTGGCACGAGGAGGAGCACCGCCGCTACGGCATCGACCTGCCGCCGGCCCCGGAGCGGGTCGACCGATTCGAGGAGGCCGTCGAGGTCATCGGCCTCATGATGGAGCAGGAGCGGACGACGTTCCGGGGGCAGTACTACCAGCTGGACGATGCTCACCTCGTGCCGCGCCCCGTCCAACGGCCGCGAATCCCGATCCTCATCGCGGCGCATCGACCGAGGATGTTGCGGATCGCGGCTCGCTACGCCGACCAGTGGGACACGTTCGGGGTGATCCCCGGCGCCGCGACGGAGGGCGTCGAAACCGGGCTCGCCGATCGCATCGCCGCCCTTGACGACGCCTGCCGGGCGATCGGTCGGGACCCGGCCGACATCCGTCGGTCGACCTGGGCCACGAGCGAAGCACTGCGCTCGACCGATGCCTATCTCGACTTCGTCCGCCACCACCACCGGCTCGGCTTCACGGACTTCTCGACGGTGCGGCCCGAGCCCTCCGACATCGGGGTCCTCCGGCGCGTCGCCACCGAGGTCATCCCCGAGCTGCGGGCCGGGCGGCTGCTCCAGTAGGTAGGTTGTTGCCGTTGCCCTCGCGAGGGCATGGCCATGCCGCCACCACAGGCGGTCCGAGACTGGTGGGCAGCGCACGCTGGTGCTGCAACTGTCGCCCAGGGCCACGTCGCGGGCTTATGATGGCCGCCGGCCAACGTACGGCCGATGTGGGGGGGTGCGCCTTCAATGACGTCAAACGCGAGTCCCGCTACGGACAGTCTTCTGGCACGACTCGAGTCCGACGCGCGCGCCGTGCTCGACGCGAGCTGGATCGGTGCCTCGACGCTGCCGTCACGCACGCTGTACCCGCACCAGTGGAACTGGGATTCGGCGTTCATCGCCATCGGCCGCTCGTGGTACGACCAGGCCCGGGCCGAACAGGAGCTGCGCTCGCTCTTCAGCGCCCAGTGGGCGAACGGCAAGGTGCCGAGCATCGTGTTCAATCCGTCCGTCGGCGAGGACGCCTACTTCCCGGGCCCGGCCTTCTGGCAGACGTCGAAGCGCAGCGCGGACGCGCCCCGGGACGTGGAGACGTCCGGTATCACCCAACCCGCGATCCACGCCCGCGCGGCGCTCGAGATGCATCGCCACGCGCAAGACGCGGAGGCGTCGCGGGCATTCCTGCGCTGGATCTATCCGCGGCTGGCGGCGGAGCACGCCTACATGACCGGTCCCCGCGACCCCGCCGGAATTGGCCTGCCCGTCGTCGTGCACCCCTGGGAATCCGGCCTGGACAACTCACCGGTCTGGGACCGCGACCTCAGCGAGATGGAGATCCCGGCGGGAGCGGTGCCGCCGTACGTCCGGCACGACCTCGCCCACGGCGACCCGAAGGATCGGCCGACGAACGCCGCCTACGACCAGTTCGTCTACCTCGCCGCCAGCTATCGGGACTCCGGGTACGACGACGCGCGGATCGCGAAAACGGTGCCCTTCGTCATGGCCAGTCCGCTGTTCGCTTCGATCCTCCTGTGGTCCACGCACGCGCTGGCCGAGATCGCCGCCATCGTCGGGGAGGACGCGACCCCCCATCGGGAGGCTGCAACGCGCCTCCACGACGCGATGCTGGCGCAGCTGTGGGATCCGGAGGAGCGGCGCTTCAGCGCGCTGGACGTCATCCGCCACGAGCGAAGCGCCGAGGACACCGTCGTGTCGCTCGCCCCGCTGCTCGACCCTGAGCTCCCGCGGGACCAGGTCGAGGCGATCGTCGCGAACCTGCACTCCGCGAGCTTCCACCCTGAGGCGAAGATCAGTTTCGTCGTCCCCAGCTACGACCTCCTCGGCGAAGGCTTCGACGCGCGACGCTACTGGCGCGGCCCGGTCTGGCTCAACACGAACTGGTTGCTGGCCGCGGGCCTCCGCCAGCACGGCTATCACTCACTGGTCGAGCAGATCGTCAGCAGCAGCCTCCGGCTCGTGGCGGGTGCCGGGTTCCGCGAGTACTTCGATCCTTTCGAAGGGACGGGCTACGGGACGGATGGCTTCGGCTGGAGCGCGGCGTTGACCATCGACTTCATCGAACGCCAGCCGCCAGCGGAGCGCGACCGACTCGAGGAACGGCTGCGCGCCGCAGCGGTCGAGCGCGGCTGACGCCCCGGCGAGGCGTTCCCCCACATCGTCCGATGCCGGAGCCGCAGCGCAATGCTGGACTTCGAGCGGAGGGGCAATCACCGAAAACCTGCCGCGTGTTCCTCGAAACGCTGATTGGAGTGCCCACATGCGCATCATGTTCCTGACGATCCTCGTCACGTCCGCCGCGCTGTTCGCGGCGTGTGGCTCCGAGGAAGGCGGCGACATCACCGGCACGAAGTGGCAGCTGGTCTCCCTCGAGACACAGACGCCCCAGTTCTCGGCGATCGTTCCGGGAGGGCCCTCCGACAACTACACGATCACCTTCAACAGTGACGGGACGTTCGATGCGAAGGCGGACTGCAACCAGGTCGGCGGGAAGTACACGATCCAGGGAGAGGGGGTCCTGACGATCGAAGTCGGGCCCGCGACGATGGCCGAATGCGGTGAGGCGTCGCTCAGTGATGAATACATTCGGGCACTCGGTCAGGCGGGCAGCTTCACGATCGCCGAGAATCAGATGAACATCACGCTCCTGGACGACGGTGTGCTGACGTACCAGGCCGGCTGACGACCGCTCCGCGATCAGTCCGCGCCGAGCGCCTCGCGGATCGAGTCGATCACTGTCGTCTCGACTGGTACTTCGCCACCTTTCGCGTCGGCAACGGCCTGGGCCAGGCCGAGGACCAGCGCACGGTATGGCCCGAGGTCGTCCGGCGCCTTGGCGCCAAGCGTGCCGACCGCGGACCCGAGCGCGGCCAGCGTCTCGGTGCGCATCTGGTCGGGGCTCGTCGTCAGGCCGAAACCGGTTCCACGCGTCTTCGCCAGTTCGCGCACGAGCTCACTGGTTCCGGCGACCTGCTGGCCGGCAAGATACTTGGCCAGGGCACTCGCCTCGCCGAAGGTGTCGGTGAGGTCGCGGTCGCTCACGGACACCAGGGCACCGCTACCCATCAGCCCCTTCTGCAGGGCCGCCCACTCCTCATCGGTAAAGTCCTGTCGGGTCGCCACGTGTCAACCGTCCTCCGTGCCTTCATGATCGCTGCAGGCGTTCCAGCCTAGCGGCTGTATCTCGCATCCGGATATCGTGGAGATACCCGGTAGCTTGCAGTCATGTCCGCGAGGGGTTGATGGGAGCAACAACGGCGGGGAATTCGATCGAAGGTGTGTCGGGGGTTCCGACCACGGGTCCGGCGCAGGCCGTCCCGAGCCGACGTACCGCGATCCTCCGCTCGGCCATCGTCCTGGCCTTCCTGGCCGTCGTCTTCGGCCTGATCCTGCCGAGGTTCGTCGACTACGAAGAGGTGCTGGCCGCGTTCCGTGCGCTGACCTTCCTGCAGGTGGTCCAGATGACCGCCCTTGCTTCGGTTGCGTGGGTCATCTCCGGCGTGCCGTTCACAGTCCTCATCGAAGGCCTGTCTGTCGGGCGTGGCACGGCCTCGTACCTGATCCTGACGGGGATCGGCGCGAGCATTCCACTCGGGCCGTGGAACATGGGAATCCTATGGGTGGTCGTTCGCGGCTGGGGGATCAGGGTCCAGCCGGCGACCTCGGGCATCGCCCTGTACGGCGTCACCAATCAGCTCGCACGCCTGGCGACGCCGGTCCTCGCGGTTGTCGTCCTGGCCGCCGTCGGAGCGCGGCTTGCCGGCGGGGGGGCCGTCGTGCTGATCACTGCCATCAGCACCATCGTGCTCGTGGTTGCCGTAACGCTCATGATCGCGATCCTGCGCTCCGATCGTGCCGCTGACTGGCTCGGCCGCACCGGGCAGCGAGCCGCGGCGTGGGTGTTCAGCCGCCTGAACCGCGTCGAGCGCCCTGACGTCGACGGCGCGATTCACCGCTTTCGCGATCAGCTGGGCGGAGTCATCCGGCGACGCGGGCTCGCGGGCTTGCTCGCGGCGATCATTGCCCAGGTCACGTGGTGCGTCGTGCTGATCGTCGCCCTGCGGATCGTGGGCGTGTCCGACGACGTCCTCACCGCCTCCGAGATCTTCGCCGTCTACGCCCTCGTCAATGTGATCACGATCATCCCGATGTCGCCGGGCGGCGCGGGCATTCCGGAGCTGCTGTATATCGCGGGCATGTCGGCGGTCGCGGGATCGAGCTCCGAAGCGCTGATCACGGCAGGCGTCTTCCTGTTCCGCCTCTACCAGTGGTTCCTGCCGATCCCGATCGCATGGATACTGCTGAAGCTCGCACGGCGCGGGCGCCCGATGCTCCCGGGCACGGCCGAGTTGCGCTCATACGCCGTCGATGACGTGCCCATGCACCAGGCCGCGCCCGCGAGCACGCCCCATCGGGCGCCCGGCGCCGGATTCAACCGCGACAGCCGACGAACCCCGGGCATGATGAGGGGAGCCAAGCCGTGGTCGTGATCTTCGGATGGGGCGGAGGCGAGGCCAAGGACCTCGGCGAGATCGCGCCGACGACCTGCCCGAACTGCCGCAACCAGGTCTTCCTGCACTACATCCAGACAAAGAAGCAGGTGAGCCTCTATTTCATCCCGATGGCGTCATATGGCGGCACGGAGTACCTGTCCTGCCCGATCTGCCGTCACGGGATCCAGCTCCGGCCGGAGCATCAAGGCGCGCTCAAGGGCATGCGTTCGGCCACCACGCTCTACCGCAAGGGTGGGCTGGCGGAGGCCGCCTACCGGGCTCGCGTGGAGCGGTTCTGGGCAACGCTGGGTATGGCCCCATCCGGGCAACAGGTGCTCCAGCCGGCGGCAACCATCCCGCCTCCGGCGGCCCTCGAGTCGACCCCGACGCTGGCCGCCCAACTTGACGATCTGGGCAGGCTCCATGCCGACGGCGTGCTCACGGATGAGGAGTTCGCGGCCGCGAAGCGACGCCTGCTGAAGGGTTGATCGTCCGATGTGGATGACGACACTCCCGGCGAGCGGCGGTGTGATGGGCGGGCGCCGCTCCGATTGGGGCCTTGCGGACGGCGCTCCCGATGCGCAGCCCCGGCGACAACCGGGCCAGGAAGGTGCGTGACCCATGACCGAGCAGGCTTCGACGGCACCGGCGCCGGCCCAGCAGGCATGGCATGCGCTGGCGCCCGAGGCGGTGCTCGAGGCGCTGACGGTGGATGCCGCTGCCGGGCTCACGACCGCCGAAGTGGACCGGCGGCGAGCGACCTACGGGGCAAACAAGTTTGCCGAGGCGCCTCGGGAGCCTCGCTGGCAGGCGTTCCTCCGCCAGTACCGCGACCCAATGCAGCTCGTGCTGCTGGGCGCCGGCATCGCGTGCCTGTTCCTGCCCGGACAGGTCCCGACCGGGATCGTGCTCATCCTCCTGACGGTCTTCAACGCCCTCATGGGCGTGAACCAGGAGGGCAAGGCCGAGGCGAGCGTCGCGGCGCTCCAGAAGATGATGGTCGTGCAGGCGAAGGTGAGGCGCGGCGGCGAGGTCGTGCAGGTCCCGATGGAGGACCTCGTTCCCGGCGACATCGTCAACGTGGAGGCGGGCGACCTCGTGCCGGCTGATGGTCGGGTCATCCGGGCGGCGACGCTCGAGATCGACGAATCCGCCCTGACAGGGGAGAGCGCGCCGGTGCCGAAGCAGGTCGAGGCCGTCGCGGAGGGCGCGGCCCTTGGCGACCGCGTCGACATGGCGTTCATGAACACCCAGGTGACCCGTGGCGCGGCGTCGTTCGTCGTCACGTCCACCGGCATGGCCACCGAGGTCGGCCATATCTCCCAGATGCTGTCGGGGCAGGTCGCCGAGCAGACCCCGCTCACGAAGCAGCTCAACAGCCTGACGAACCAGATCCTCGTGATCGCCGGGGTCGCGCTCGCGGTCTCCGTCGGGCTCGGCCTCTACCGGGACCTGCCGTTCGATATCGTGTTCCTGACCGCCGTTGCATTCGCCGTGTCCGCGATCCCGACCGGCCTGCCCGCCGTCGTGACGACCGTCCTCGCCGCCGGCACGTCGACGCTTGCGAAGGCAGGCGCCATCGTGAAGCGGCTCCGCTCGGTCGAGACGCTCGGCTCAACGTCCGCCATCAACTCCGACAAGACCGGCACGCTCACGCTGAACCAGATGACCGCGGTCCAGATGGCGATCGTCGGCCACCGCTTCTCGATCAGCGGCGAGGGCTACTCGACCGAGGGCCACATTTCCGGCGAGGCGGGCACCGGCGAGGTCTCGCTCGATCGCTATCTCCTGCCGATGGCGCTGTGCGCCGATGCCGTCGCCCGGGACGGTGCACTGGTCGGCGACCCGACTGAGGGTGCGCTGGTCGTCCTCGCCGCGAAGGGCGGCGTGGACCCCGAGCTGACCCGCCAGCGCTATCCGCGGATCGCCGAGGTGCCGTTCGACGCGGCGTACAAGTTCATGGCCACCTTCCACGAGATGCCCGACGAAAGCGGCCGTACCGTGATTCGTGCCTACGTCAAGGGCGCGCCCGACCAGCTCCTCGCACGCGCCTCGAACGCGGTCTCGCCGGACGGACGGACCGTGTCCGTCGACAAGGTGCGCGACCGGTACATGGAGGAGAACGAGCGGCTCGGCGCCCAGGGCCTGCGGGTCATGGCCACCGCCGAACGTGATTTCGACCCGAAGAAGTTCGACGCCTCGGCGGATCTCCTGCCGCTCGTCAGCGACCTCACGCTCCTGGCCCTCGTGGGCATCGTCGACCCGCCGCGCCCGGAAGCGAAGCTCGCGATCGAGAAGGCCCACGCCGCGGGCATCCAGGTCCGCATGATCACGGGCGACCACGCCGTCACGGCCGAGGCGATCGCCCGCCAGCTGGGCATCACCGGCCGTGCGATCACCGGCAAGGAATTCGCCGCCATGGACGATGCGACGGTCGACCGCGAGATCGACACAATCGGCGTGATTGCCCGCGTGGCCCCCGAGGACAAGGTCCACCTCGTGGACATCCTCAAGCGCAAGGGGCACATCGTCGCGATGACCGGCGACGGCGTGAATGACGCGCCAGCGCTCAAGAAGGCCGACATCGGCGTGGCGATGGGCATCACGGGCACCGAGGTCTCCAAGGAGGCCGCGGTGATGATCCTCACCGACGACAACTTCGCGACGATCGTCCGCGCCGTGGAGCTCGGCAGGGCCCTCTACGACAACCTCGTCCGCTACATCCGCTATCAGATGGGCCAGCTGTTCGGTTTCATCGCGACGTTCCTCGGCGCGAGCCTGCTGTTCATCGCGGAGGGCATCCCGTTCCTGCCACTCCAGACCCTGTGGGTCAACTTCACGGTGACGGTATTCCTGGCCGTCGGGCTCGGCTACGGCAAGGCGCGTGACGACCTGATGCTCGACGCGCCCCGGCCACCGACCGTGCCGATCCTCGGCCGGCGGATGCTCATCTGGCTCGTGGTCGCCGGTCTCACGATGGCCGTCGTCACCCTGGGCGTGATCTCGTGGGCGACGCCGGTCTACGGGGAGGACGTTGCGCGCACGATGGGTCTGACGGTGTTCTCGCTCGCCAATATCTGGTTCGCGTTCGAGACGGCACACGAAGAAAAGTCCATCGTGAGCGCCGAGACGCTGGCCAACCCGACCCTGCTCAAGACCGGCGCCCTGGCGATCATTGCCACCGTTGCCGCGTCGGAGCTCGGGCTCCTCAACCGCGTCCTCGACACCGTGAACCTCTCGACGGAGCAGTGGGTCATCTGTCTGGTCCTGTCGTTGGCGGTCATCGCGGTGGCGGAGATCAAGAAGCTCCTGCACATTCGGACGACCGACACGCCCCCGCTGGCGCAGGCCAGCGCGGCGCCCGCCGTCGCGAGCGCAGGGTGAGCCGAAAACGCCGACGCGAACGCGTTGGCAGCAACAAGTTGCGCGGGCCCGAGGTACGTGCCGGCGCGGAAGCTGGAGGACGAGCATGACACTCGGACCGTTGGAGTACACCGTCATCGGGTTCCGGAAAGGGAACTTCGACGGCAGCATCGCCCGCGAGATCGGTAAGGTCGTCGACTCGGGCATCATCCGGATCGTCGACATCGTGATGATCGACGTCGACGCTGCGGGCAACACGGCGGTGCTCGAGATCGACGCCAAGGACGACCCTGCGTTCGAGTCGTTCGCGCCGCTGATCAGGGACCGGATGGGCCTGTTCACGGCCGAGGATATCCAGACGCTCGCGGAGACCTTGCCGCCCGAGACGTCGGCGCTCGCGTTGCTCTTCGAGCACCATTGGGCCGTCGACATCAAGGAGGCCATCCAGGACAAGGGTGGCTTCCTCGTTGCCCGCGCAACGATCCCGCCCGAGGTCCTCGAGGAGCTCAGCGAAGAGCTCGCGGCGGCCGAAGCACAAGCCGCACTGGCGTGATCCGGACCAGAACCGAGAAGGAGAACTCACGATGATGCGACGACGCGGCAGGCCGCTCATGCGTGCAGCAGCCACCACGGCAGTCGTGGCCGGCACTGCAGGCGCGGTCCGTCACCACCAGGAAACCAAGTACGCCAACCAGGCTGCGCAGCAGCAGGCAACCGACCAGTCTGCCTACGAGCAGGGAGTTGCAGATGCGCAGGCGACCGCGCCCGCGGCTGCGCCGGCACCGAGCGGTGGCATCGACATGGAGCAGCTCAAGCAGCTCGGCGAGCTGCACGATTTGGGCGTGCTCAGCGACGAGGAGTTCGCAGCCGCCAAGGCGAAGGTGCTTGCCGGAGGCTGACCGGCCACCGGCCGGCGATTAGGACCCGGGCGAGGCCCGAGGTCGCAGGAGGTATTCGTTGAATTCTTTGGGTGACTGGTTCATCGCCATCACGTTCTTCTTCTTCTGGCTGATGGCGCTGTGGATCTTCGTCTCGTGCTTCCTGGACGTGTTCCGGCGCGACGACCTGGGCGGCGGGATCAAGGCCGTGTGGATCCTCTTCATGCTGATCCTGCCGTTCATTGGATGCATCACGTACATCATCACCCGCCCGAAGGTCACCGCGACCGATGTGCGCGGGCTGGCGATGGCGCAGGCTGCATCCACGGTCTCGACCGCCGATGAGCTGCAGAAGCTGGCCGATCTCAAGGCGGCCGGTGTCGTCAACCAGGAGGAGTACGAGAACCTGAAGGCGAAGATTGTGGCTTCGGCCTGATCCAGCCCCTCGATACGAAGCCGGCCCCGTACAGGCGGGGCCGGCTTCTTCATGTGGCAGAGCGGGTCAGGACGCGATGGCCGAGCCGTCGATTTCGGCGTCCTCCGCGTGGCTGGGCGCCTCGACGGGCTCGAGGCCCGGGTATGGCTCGAGCAGCCCCAGCGCGACCGCGCGTTCGACCGCCTCGCCCCGGGAGGACGCCCAGACCTTGCCGTAGATCGACATCGCGTGCGTCTTGACCGTGTTGCGTGACACGCCGAGGCGGTCGGCGATGTCCTGGAACGACAGGTAGGTCGGCAGCAGCGGCAGGATCCGCAGTTCCGCGTTCGTCAGCGCGGACGAACCGACCAGGGTCGAGGTCGAGCCGGCCAGCTGTGCCCGGATCTCGATCAGCTCGGCGGTGAGGATCCCGAGCGCCGGACGCCGCCGCACGATCTGCTCAGCTTCGCGCAGCGCGATCTGAGCGCCGGCCGGGTCCGAGATCGCCAGGTAGGCACGCGCGATCTCGAGCAGCGCGTCGACCGAGATCCACGGAGCCGCATGGCTCGCCAGCGGTCGGACCAGCTGGGCGCGGACGAGGCAGTCCCGGGCGAGGTCGAAGTCGCTGCGGCGGATCGCCACTCGCGCTGCAACCGCGAACACCGCGAGCGCGGACAGCAGATCGCCGGATTGCAGGGCGTCGATGCGACGGCGTGCCTCGTCGGCCGCGACGCCGGCCCCGTCCCAGTCGCCGCGCCGGATCCGGATCCCGGCCTGGAGCGCCCAGGCGCCGACCGTCAGCGTCGCGCCGTACTCGCCGTCAGCCACGGCCTCGCCGAGGATCTCGTCCGCCGTCTCGAGGTTTCCGAGCAAAAGGTTGGCGGCCGCCTGCAGCCAGAGGGCGTTGGCGTGCCACTGGCTGTCGGGACGGGCCTCGTCCACGGCGAGTGAGGCGTCGGCGAGCATGCGCCGCGGTCCGTCGGGACACATGACGGCCCGGAGAAGCGCCCGTTGCGACTCGAACGAACCCGAGCCATGCGAGGTGACCCCCGGGTCAGATGCTCCGTCGGCGATGGCGGCCATCCGGAGCGCATCCGCAGGCCTGCCCGACTGCAAGTGGACCCAACCGGCGAGGACGGCGACTGGTGGGTGCCGCTCGAAATCGGCCGGATTGAGGCGCCCGAGTCGACGCTCCACGGTCGCGAAGTGGCCCCGGTCGTAGAGCGGCGGACCCGAGGTCGCGACGAGCTTTGCCGCCTCATCAAGCGCGCCGCCGGCGAGCGCATGCTCGATCGCGAGGTCCAGGTTGCCCGACTCGCGGTACCAGGCCGCGGCCGCACGGTGCAGCGCCGCGGCCCGGCCCGGCTCCCGTCGCTCGAGCTCCGCGATGAGGAAGTCCCGGAGCAGGTTGTGGTAGCGGTAGGCGAGCGGCCGGCGGCCGATCTCCTGGATGAGCAGGTGGCGCCCGACGAGGCTCTCGAGACGGGCACCGGCATCGGGCATCCCGGCGACAACCTCGGCAATCCCCGGCGTCACGACCTCGACGATCGCCGTCCGGGTCAGAAAGCGCAGGTCGTCCTCGCCAAGGCTCTCGGTCAGCTCGGAGGCCAGGTAGGACGCGATGTAGCGGTCGCCACCGGAGACGGCGATCGTCACCCCGCGCTGGCTGCCGGCTCGCCGGCAGGCGATCGCTGCCAGGTAGGTCCCGACTGGCCAGCCCTCGGTTCGCCGATGCAGCTCGAGGACGCCATCGGCGTCCAGCACACACCCCGACGCCCGGGCGAGCGCCGCTGTCTCCTCGATGTCGAGCGCAAGCGAAGTCGGGCCGATCTCGAGGAGCTGACCGCCGGCGCGGTAGCGCCCGAACGGCACTGCCGGTTCCGTTCGGCCGGCCAACGCGACGCTCAGGTTGGGCGGCAGGTGGTCGAGCAGGGCGGTGAGCGCGTCGAGGCAGGTGCGGTCCTCGACGCGCTGCGCGTCGTCGAGGATCAGCAGCGCCGGTTCCCGCCAGCGATACACCTCGGACGCGAGCCGCGGGATGGCCGCTCCGAGGATGCGGTCACGCGACGCGGCGTGACCGGTGGCAATCGACGCGTCGACTGGTCCAATGCGCCCCAGAGCGGCGACGAGGTAGCGGACGAGGATGACCGGGTCGTTGTCCAGCGCATCGAGCGTCAACCACGCGACCGGGCGCGGCTCGCGGGCGGCCCATTGGGCAAGGACGGTCGTCTTGCCGTAGCCCGGCGGGGCGACCATGGACACGATCGTCGATCCGGGCGATGCGAGGAGGGTCGACACGACGCGCTCCCGATCGACGGCTCCCGTGCGTTCGCCGGGTGTCTCGAGCTTGGCCTCGAGGAGCGGCCAGGCCGGTGGCAGGTGTTCGACGCGAGCGGATGTCAGCTTGCGCCCGCGTTCGGGCCCACTCGCGATGGATCGCTCGGGTCGTTGGATTGGACTCACCCCGCCTCGACTATCGGAACAGGAACGCTGGCGAAAGCCGCGACGGCGTTCCCGCGGCACGCAAAGGGCGCAAGGGCAGGAGCGCGATCAAGTCGGCGAACCCTCACCGATGTCGATCGATCGCATCGTCCCCTCCTTCCCCTTTTTCCAGACCAAGGGGGACGAACCCGGTGAGGAGCTCAAGTTTCAAGGCGGCCATCGGACCCGTCAACCCCCGGTTCCGGGCCGAACGCTAGCGCCGCCGCCCGGCCCGGTCGAGGGCGTCCGCACCCCTCATCCAATCCGGAGGATGCGGCCCGGGGGAGCCATGCCACGCTTTATGCACAGTTTCTGTTCACGTAGAGGGAGAGCGCATGCGTAACCCGCCCATCCTGGTTTCGGTCATCGGCTTCTTCGCGGCCATCGCCGGCTTCTACTGGATCTACCTCGGGCTGCGGATCATCGGTTTCGACTGGTTCGGCATCCTCGGTGACCTGCCGAAGTACGAGCAGTCGGGCCTGTGGGGCTGGCTGGCCCTGGCCGCCGGTGTCGCCTGGATCATCGCGGCATTCGGCCTGTGGTCACTGCAGCGCTGGGCCTGGCTGTTCGCCATGATCGTCGCGGGCTTCGCGCTGTTCGAGGCGTTCCTGTGGTTCCTCGAGGCCCCGGGAACCGGCGTGGGCTTCGCGTCCGCGATCATGCCGGCGCTGATCATCCTGTACCTGAATTCGAAGGACATCAAAAGCCAGTTCATCGACGGCTACGACGACCAGGCCTGACACCGACCGAGCGAGCGGGATCGGCGCCCTGCGACGGGCAGGGCGCCGCGAAAGGGGCGCACGTGACAGGGACCGCGGGCCGCTGGGAGTGGCGGACGTTCGGTCCGGGCGCGCGCGTTGCCGAGCACGGCTGGCGTCATCTCGCTCCCACTGGCACGCAGGAGAGCGACGAGATCTACCTCCTGTCGGGCGCCGGCGAGACCGTCAAGGTCCGTGCCGAGCTCATGGACATCAAGCAGCTGCTGGGGACCGACGGGTTCGGCCTCCAGCAGTGGACCCCGGTACTCAAAGCGTCGTTCCCGATTGATCGTTCGATCGTGAGGCGCGTGTTCGACGCGCTCCATGTGTCCGTTCCCGAGCTTGGCCGGGATGCCTGGACGCTCGACGAGTTCCTGGACGAGCTCACTGGGCCGTCCCGGGGGATCCGGGCCGTGACGGTCCACAAACGGCGCGTGAGGTATGCGCCGAACGGCTGCTCGGCGGAGATCACAGACGTTGTTGCGGACGAGCTGACTGCCCGGACGTTCGCCGTCGAAGGCGAAGATGGGGCTGCCGTGGCGGATGAGGTTCGCACGCTCGGCCTCGCCGACTACATCAATACCGCCTATCCCGCGGGTCTCGCCCGAATCCTGGCGGGCACGCCCGAGCGATATGCCGTCATCGACAGCGGAACGAACTCGATCAAGTTCCACGTCGCCGAGCGCTCTACGGAGCGCGACTGGCGAAACCTCGTCGACCGCGCCGAGCTGACGCGCCTCGGTGAGGGGATCGAGGCGACGGGTGCCATCAGCCCCGCAGCCATCGAGCGGACCGTGACCGCAATCGGGTCGATGGCGGACGAGGCGCGATCACTTGGCGTACTGGCGATCGCAGCGGTCGGCACGGCCGGCCTGCGCATGGCGACCAACCGGGACGCGGTGCTCGCGACGATCGCCGAGCGGACCGGGGTCGAGATCGAGGTCATCAGTGGCGCGGAGGAGAGCCGTCTCGCGTTCGAGGCCGTCGGCTCCGGGCTCGCGGCGCCGGCGGGGACGCTGGCGGTGCTCGATACAGGCGGGGGCAGCACGCAGCTGACGTTCGGCCACGACGGCTCGGTCGACGAGCGATTCAGCGTGAACGTTGGCGCAGTGCGCTACACGGAGCGCTTCGGGCTCCACGACGCGGTCACCCCCGAGGTGCTCGCCGACGCCTGCGCCGCCATCGCAGGCGACCTCGATCGGATCGACGGCCGCTCGGCGGTCGATGCGCTCGTGGGCATGGGTGGCGCGATCACCAACCTCACGGCGGTAAAGCTCGCGCTCGACCCCTACGACCCCGATCGCGTCCAGGGCGCGGTGCTGGAGCGAACGGAGATCGACCGCCAGATCGAGCAATACCGATCCACGGGCACGGAAGAGCGCCGGGCCATCGTCGGTCTCCAGCCGAAGCGGGCCGAGGTGATCCTGGCCGGCGCATGCATCGTGCGAACCGTGATGGACAAGCTCAGCGCGACGTCGCTGGTCGTCAGCGACCGCGGGCTGCGCCACGGCGTCCTCGAGGAACGGTTCGGCGCAGAGAACACGAGCCAAGCGAGGGCAGCATCATGACGACCGCTTCTGCGGCAAGGCCGCGCGCGACACGAGCACGGAGCGCGCCTCGCCGGTTGACCGACGAGGAGCTGACGACGCTGATGAGCCTCCTGCGGGGCGCGGACAGCACCGAGCTCAAGCTCACGGTCCCCCCGGCATCTCATCGCGACACGATCCAGGGCCTGCCGATCGACCCCGTCGAGAGCCAGCCGCGCCAGGTCTACTTCTTCGATACGCCCGACCTGGCGTTGAACCGGGCCGGCCTTGTCGTGCGCGCCAGGCGAATCCAGGGCGGCAAGGGCGACACGGTGATCAAGCTGCGCCCGGTGAAGCCTGCCGACCTGTCGCCCGACCTGCGCGCCGACGCGAGCTTCAACGTCGAGGTCGACGTCCTGCCGGGCGGCTACGTCTGCTCCGCCTCGTTCAAGGGCCGGACGGACGGCGCCCAGATCTGGGATGCCGTGCGCGGAGGGCGACCCCTCCGCAAGCTCTTCTCGAAGCCGCAGCGCGCGTTCTACCGGCAGCATGCGCCGGAGGGCATCGACCTCGATGCGCTCGTCCCGCTCGGGCCGACGTTTTCCCTGAAAGGCAGGTTCGACGCCCAGATTGGATCGCAGGGGATCTCCCCCGCCCGGTCGATCGTCGTCGAGTTGTGGCTCTATCCGGACGGCTCGCGGATCCTCGAGCTGTCGACGAAATGCCCACCGAGCGAGGCCTTCAACGTGGCGGCCGAAACACGCACCTACCTTGCGGAGCGCGGGGTGGTGCTCACGGGCGTCCAGCAGACCAAGACGCGAACAGCCTTGGAGTACTACGTCAAGGAGCTGGCGAAGGCGGGGCCGAAGGCGACCTGACGGGGCCGCCCGCTCCGCCGCCTGAGCAGAGGGTTCGGATGCGGCGATTCGTAGCAGAAGCGCTCGTCGATGCGGCAACGCTACTCGCGATCTTCTTCGTCCTGAGCCTGATCAACGTTCCGCAGCCGTTCCCCTTCGGCACGAACCGCGCGCCCATCGTCCAGCTCACGTCCGGTCTCGTCGGCGTGCTCCTCGCTGCCGCGATCCTTGTCCTCGCCGAGCGTTTCGTTCGGCCCGTGATCGTCGCCTTCACGGGACGACTGCTCCTGTCCACGTTCGGCCTGTTCATGGTCGTCGTGAACGCGATCATGATCTGGGTGGCGTCGTTCGTCGCGCCCGACATCGCGCGGGCGGCCCAGCCACCGGTGCTGTGGTTTTTCGTGATCGCCGCCCTCTACACGCTCGTCACCACGCTGGCGAACGCGGTTCTTGGGCTGAATCGCTCACAGGTGCTGGCCTCCGGAGGAACCCCCGCGGTCTGGCGGCTGCTCAATTCGCTGCCGACGCCGCGGCGCAACCTGATCCTTGAAAACCTCCGCCTGCAGCAGATCTACGAGGTCGTCTACTCCGTCACGCTTGACGCAGCCCTCGACCCGACGCCCGTTGGACGCCTCCGACGATGGTTCACGCGGGTCGTCCTCGGCGAGCCCGAGCCGGTCGTCGTGTCGGGCCCCACTCGCTTCCGCGAGCTGCTGCAACAGCTCGGGCCGACATACGTGAAGATCGGCCAGATGATCGCCAGCCGCAGCGATGTGCTGCCGCCGGAGGTGATCGACGAACTCTCCAAACTCCAGAGCGACGCCGCGCCCTTCCCATGGGAGGACGCGCGGAAGGTGATCCAGCACGAGCTCGGCCGCTCGCCCGAGGAGCTGTTCGCCACGATCGAGCACGAGCCGTTCGCGGCTGCATCGACGGCGCAGGTCCATCGCGCCACGCTCCACGACGGCTCGCTGGTCGCGGTCAAGGTCCAGCGACCGCGGATCGTCGCGAAGACGAAGGCCGACCTCGGCGTCATCACCGAGCTCGCCACGATCGCCGAGCGTCGCCTGCGCATCGCCCGGAAGGTCGGCCTGCGCAGCCTCGTCAACGAGTTCGCCGGCGGTGTTCTCAAGGAGCTCGATTACCGCAACGAGGCGTACCACGCAAAGCGCCTGGCGGACAACCTCGCCCGCTTCGAGAACATCGCGGTCCCGATGATCTACGACGAGCTGTCGGGCTCGCGGGTTCTGACGATGGAGTTCGTGCGCGGGATCAAGGTTTCGAACGTCGCGGCGTTGCGTGATGCCGGCTTCGACACGGATGAGCTCGGGAGCACCTTCATCCGGGCGGTGATCAAGCAGATCCTCATCGACGGCTTCTTCCACGGCGACCCGCATCCCGGCAACCTCCTCGCGGACACCGAGAAGCGACAGCTCGTTTTCCTCGACCTCGGGCTCATCGGGCAGCTGAGCGGGCCGCAGCGCGTCGACCTGCTCGGGCTCATCTATGCGGTCAAGGAGGTCGACATCCAGGGCATCGCCGACGGGCTGATCGCGCTCGGCAAGCCGACCCCCGAGTTCGACGAGACCCGCTTCCGTGGCGACGTTGACCGCCTCGCCAGGCAGTACCTCATCTACGGCAAGGCCGACTCGATCGGTGGCGCGCTCACCTCGCTCATGAGCGCGGTGTTCGACAACGGCCTGCGTCTCGACAGCAGCCTCACCCTCGCGATCAAGGCGACGATTCAGGCCGAGGAAACGGCCCGTGCCCTGTCGCCGACGGTGGATCTCGCGACCGCAGCGATCGAGGAGGCACGGATCGCGCTGCTCGAGTCGCTCGACCCGGACAAGGTCGCCAAGCACCTGCAGGGCACGGTGGTCCGCGTCGCCAAGGAGCTCGGGCGGCGTGCGCCGACCCTCGAAACGTCGCTGCTCAAATGGCTCGACATCCTCCAGCAGGGCAAGATCGTGGTCGAGGTCGACACGTCACAGCTGTCGTCGTCGATCGACAAGGTCAGCGGGCTCGGCCAACAAGCGACCATCGGCCTCATTGTGGTCGGCCAGCTGATCGGCACAGCGATCGCAATGAGCATCCTCCTTCAGCCCGCGCTTGCCGCGTACACCGGCCTCGCGTACGTCGCGATGATCGCCTTCGGGGTGACGCTGCTCGTCAGTTTCTGGGTCCTCTTCCGAGTGCTGCTCCGGGGCGGCCCCGATGCGTAGCCCCACGCCCAACGATCCCGGCATCGGGCCGCTCGAGTTTCAAAGGGAGCGAACGATGGGAACCACGGCCGAGGAAATCTTCCGGCGCCTGACGATCGGCGATGCCGGGTTGCTCGCTGGGCTGGACGACGACATGGCGCGCCGTGGCGTCGGCCGCCTCGACCCGCGGACCGAGGCGCTCGTCCACCTTGCTGCGCTCATCGCGATCGACGCGCCGCCGGCATCGTTCCGCTCGGCGGTGGAGGAGGCCCAGCGGCTCGGCGCCCGGCACGAGGACCTCCTGGCGACCCTGCTGGCCGTGGCCGGGATAGTCGGGTCCGCGCGTGTCGTGTCCGCGGCACCGCGCATCGCACTCGCGGCGGGTTACGACGTGGAGGCGGCCCTCGAGTGAGGCTGCGTGTCGGCTAGCTCCGCGGATCCACCTGGATCTTGGGGCCGGGTCCCCAGGCCGGGTCGCGCCTCCCGCCGAGCACCCCGGCGACCTCGTCGAGGCCAACGGTCGCGGCAACGAGCGGGCGCGCGTCGAGCGTCCCTGACGCGAGGCGTTCGATCGCCTCTTCCAGGCCGCCGGATGCACTGAGGACACCCACGACGGTGAGCTCGCGAAAGATGATCGTCCGGGTGTCGGCAGGGGCGAGCTGGCCCGCGATGCCGATGAGGGAGACGCGCCGGCCAGGGTCGACGAGCTCGATCGCGCGGGCCGGCAGCTGCGGCGCACCTGAGGCGTCCACGGCCGCGTCGTAGCGGAGCTCGGGGATCGTGTCGTCGGTCCACACGTGGGCGAACCCGAGCGACGTGGCGAACGCTCGCGACCGCTCGCTCCGGCCGACCAGGTGGACCTCGACGCCGTCGGCCCGGGCGAACAAGGCGACGAGGCATCCGATCGCGCCGGTGCCGAAGACCAGGAGCCGCTCCCCCGGTCGCACGTCTGCGGCGCGCAGGGCCCGGACGGCGTTGCCGCTGGGCTCGACCAGCGCCCCGAGCTGCGGGTCCACCGCGTCGGGGAGGCGGAGGAGCGCGCGCGTCGGGACGGGCAGCCGCGCGGCAAGGGCGCCCGGCCAGCCGCGCCGGATCCCGATCTCGAAGCGCTCCGGGCAGAGATGCTGGCGCCCGCTGCGACACAGGTGGCACGTTCCGTCGCCGAGCATCGTGTCGCCGGTTACCCGTGCGTCCAGCCACGAGGCGGCGACGCCCTCACCGACCTCGACCACTCGCCCGGACCATTCGTGGCCCGGGCGGATCGGGTAGGCGGCCTCGCCCGTGTGGATGTACGACATGCCGCCGCTGAAGAGTTCCTCGTCGGTCCCGCACAGGCCGACGCGATCCACCTCAACGACGACCAGGCCCGGCTCGGCGCGCGGTGGTTCGACTTCGAGCACCTCGCCCTGCCCGGGACCGCTGATGACGAAGGCTCGCATCGGGCCGGTCAGGGCGCTTCGTCGTCGATCCGGACCGACTCGAGCACGGGCTCGGCAATCGCGAGGCTGTCCTCCCAGCGGGCGACCGAACCGCCGACCAGGACCGCCAGGACGCCGCCCGGCGTGTCGAAGAACGACGCCCACAGGCGCCGCTCCGGGGAGATGGCCAGCGGCCCTGCCGGCACCTGGAGCACGGGCACATCGCCTTCGGCGGCGTTCTCGACCTCCACGGTGAAGCCCTCGAGCCCCGACATCAGCGACGGGCTCTCGTCGAGCACCGCGAGGCCGGGGTTCTCGCGGATGACCGGAACGGCCTCAGCGGCGCTGTCGATCTCCACCGCCGACCCGTTCTCGCCGAAGACCGCATCGACGTTGCCGAACTGGACCGCGATGATGTCCGGCGTGTCGGGATCCTGCTGCACGTCGAAGAACCCGCTCGTGTTCTGCACGCCCTGCCACCCCTCGCCGACCTCGAACGTGATCCGCGGTTCGAACCCGCTGTGGGTGTAGGTGGCCGGGGCCAGCTCGCCTCCCCGGATCTCCAGCGGTCCAGCAGCCGGGGAGGCGTTGGCGCTCGGTGGCGCCGCAGTTGCGACGGCAGGCGCCGTAGCGCTGGCAGATGCCGACGGCGTCGGCTGGATCGTGGAGGAACAGCCGGCCACAGCAACGACGGCCAACACGGCCACCATGCCGGCACGGATCATGCGCGGGACGCCAGTTCGAGACCGGCCTGCTCGGCGTCACCTCGAAGCGTTTCGAGCGCCTCGTCATTCGTCGTCGACTCTTCGACGAGCGCCATCACACGTGAGACACCCTGCTCGCGGTAGCCCGCGAGGAGGTCCACCCGGTGAGCACCGGCCGTCGCGGCGTCGGATTTCCAGATGTGGACCGACACCGCGAGCGTGGCCGGATCGCGGTCGATCTCCTCGCACCGTGCCCGGATGACGGGGAGTGCCTCGGCGACCTCGCTCGGCGACATCCCGTCGACGTTGAGCTCGTCGGCGTAGCGGGCCGCCAGGCGCCAGGTGACGTTGGGCCCGTTGCCGCCGACCATGATCGGCACGCGTGGCTGCTGGATCGGCTTGGGGACGTTGATCGCGTTCCGAACGCTCGCGTATTTCCCGTCTGACGTGGCGTGGGCGTGCTTGTCGCCACGCAGCATCGCGTCGATCACCGCGAGGTGGTCGGCGAGGATCGCCAGCCGTTCCTTCGTCTCCGGGAAGCCGTAGCCGTAGGCGAGCCACTCGTCGCGCTTCCAGCCGGCCCCGATGCCGAGGTCCATCCGGCCGCCGCTGAGGGCGTCCATCGTCGAGATCATCTTGGCCGTCAGAGCCGGGTTGCGGAACGAGGTGCAGATGACGATGTGGCCGAGCCGCACCCGCTCGGTCAGCGCGGCCAGCGCCGAGAGCGTCGTGAACGACTCGAACGTGATCTCGTCGGTCGGGCGGGGGACCGTGTGGAAGTGGTCGTACAGCCAGATCGACTCGAAGCCGAGACGGTCGGCCTCTTGGGCGACCTCGACGGTCCGCCGCCACGCGTCGCGCGTGTCCCAACCGTCGTACTCGCCCGTCCAGCCCTGGGGAACAATCGCACCGATCTTCATCGCGGCATTCTGGCATCCGTGCCTGCATCCGTCCGTGGCCGTTCTTGACGGCCGGCGTATTATTAGACCGACAGTCGGTCTATTAATCGGAGCCACATGGCACGCACGCTCAATCCCGAGGTCCACGCCGTCCGTCGCGACACGTTCCTGGACGCCGCGCAGGGCCTGATCCAGGCGAAGGGCTACGAGCAGATGAGCATCCAGGACGTCCTGGACGAAGTCGGGACGTCGAAGGGTGCCTTCTACCACTACTTCAATTCGAAGGCCGCGCTCCTCGAGGCAGTCATCGCCCGCATGGTGACGATGGCCACGGCCGAGCTCGAACCGCTGCTCGCCGACCCGAACCGCACGGCCCTCGAGAAGTACAACGGCATGTTCCAGGGCATCGCCAGCTGGAAGACCCAGCGCCGCGACCTGCTGCTGGCGGTCCTCGAGACGTGGCTGTCCGACGACAACGCGATCGTCCGCGAGAAGTTCCGCCGCGGCGTCGTTGGCGCGATGATGCCGATCCTCAGCTCGATCATCCGCCAGGGCGTCACCGAGGGGACCTTCACGGTCACTTCTCCGGAGCACTCGGCGCGCGTCATCGTCGCGCTCCTGCTGGGCGCCAATGAACATGCGAGCGCGCTCTTCCTCGGCAACCACGCGGGCGAGATCCCGTTCGAGGTCGTCGAAGGGGCGCTCAACGCCTATCCCGAGGCAATGGAGCGGATCCTCGGTGCTCCGCCAGGTTCGCTCCGCTGGTGGCCCGACGACCGCCTCCTCCACGAATGGTTCAACTGACATCCATGTGCGCACGAAGGAGCGTCCCGCAATGACCGCCATCATCCAGGCCGAGAAGCTGACCAAGTCCTACGGTCAGCATCGAGGCATCGTCGAGGTCGATCTCGAAGTCCGCGAAGGCGAGGCGTTCGGCTTCCTCGGTCCCAACGGGGCCGGCAAGACAACGATGATCCGGACGCTCCTCAACCACATCCGCCCGACGAGCGGCAAGGCCTCGATCTTCGGCATCGACACCACGGCCGATCCGGTCGCGATCCATCGCCGCCTCGGCTACCTGCCGGGCGAGTTCGTCCTGTACGACAAGCTCACGGGCGGCCAGACGATCGAGTACTTCGCAAACCTGCGCGGCGGGGTCGACGCGGTGTATCAGGCCGAGCTGGTCAGCCGTCTCGAGGTGGATCCGAGCCGAAAGTTCAAGGAATACTCGAAAGGCAACAAGCAGAAGATCGGGCTCGTCGTCGCGCTCCAGCACCGGCCAGACCTGCTGCTCCTCGACGAGCCGACGTCGGGCCTCGACCCGCTCGTCCAGCAGACCTTCTATGACGTCATCCGCGAGGCCAAGGCCGAGGGCCGAACGATCTTCATGTCGAGCCACATCCTCAGCGAGGTCGAGAAGACCTGCGACCGGGTGGCGATCATCCGCGACGGGCAGCTGACGCGGGTCGACCGCGTCGAGGCGCTGCGCGACATGGCCCATCACCAGGTGGAGCTGCGCTTCGCCTCCGCTCCGCCGGTGGCCGAGTTCAAGGCACTCCCCGGTGTGTCCGACATGGTCGCGACCGACCACACCATCACGATGCGCGTGTCCGGCCCGATCACGCCGGTCGTGCACGCCGCGGCGCGCCACGAGGTGATCGACTTCGTATCGCGCGAGCCGTCCCTCGAGGAGACCTTCCTCGCCGAGTACGGCCGGTCGAGCACGCCGGCCGAGGTGGCATGACCCGATGACCGCAACCGCTCAGCCGCGTCCGGCGGCACCCCTCGTCGTACCCTCGCTGCGCAGCCGGATCTTCGGGTTCGGCAGCGTCTTCGGCAAGACCATCCGCGATTCGCGCCGGGCGACCATCGCGGTCGCGCTGTTCATCGGCGTGCTGCTCGTGATCGTCGCCCAGGCGATCGCCTCCGAATTCTCGACCCCCGAGTCGCGCCAGGAGATCGGCAACCTGGTGAACGCCGTGCCGCCGATCCTCGCGGGCATGGCCGGTCGCGCAGTCAATGTCGAGGCACTGGGTGGCTACATCCAGTACAAGTACGGCGGGTTCTTCCCGCTGGTCACGGCGCTGTGGTCGATCCTCGCGCTGTCCGCGACGCTCGCCTCCGAAACCCGGCGTGGCAGCATGGAGATCCTCGCGGCCTCGCCGGTGACCCGCAGGCGGATCGCGATCGAGAAGCTGGCCGGCCACGTCGTGATGCTCACGCTGGCGATGGCGTTCGTGTTCGTCGCCACGGCCGCCGCAGGCACGTTCGGGACGCTGCCCGGCGACGAGATCCCGGTCCAGGCCGCGTTCGGGTTTGCCGCCTGGCTGTGGCTCACCGCGTTGGTCGCCGGGTCGCTCGCGTTCGCACTGGCGCCGTTCGTCGGTCGCGGTTCGGCCGCGGGTATCGCCGGTGCCGTGATGTTCGCCGGCTTCCTGCTCAACGGCTACCAGACGGCGATCCCCGAGCTGGGGCCGTTCGCGAACCTCACGTGGTTCGGCTGGACGACCAACCATCTGCCGCTCGCCGGAACGTACGACTGGGCCTCGTTACTGCTCGTCGCGGCCGCGGCCATCGTGCTCCTCGCAATCGGCGTGGAGGCGTTCGTCCGCCGTGACATCGGGCAGACCAGCACGATCCCGACCCCGAGCCTGCCGCGCACGTTGCGCGGGCTCCGTGGTCCGACCGGCCGCACCTTCGCCGAGCTGCTTCCGACGGCGCTCGCGTGGGGTATCGGTCTGGGCATCTTCGGGCTGGTGATGGGCGCGTCCGCAAAGTCGTTCGTCGAGCAGATCGGCGACTCGCCCTCCTTCACCCAGCTCATCAACACGGTGTTCCCCGACATCGACCTGAACAGTCCCGGCGCGTTCCTGCAGCTGGTCTTCATCGAGTTCGGCCTGATCCTCTCCGGGCTCGCCGCAGCGACCCTGGTCGGCACCTGGGCCTCGGACGAGACGTCCGGCCGAACGGAGATGCTGCTGGCCACGCCACTGTCGCGACGGCGCTGGCTGGCGTCCGGTGGCACCGCGGTGCTGCTGGGCATCGGCGTGTTCGTCGGGATCACGATGCTCGGCATCGGCCTCGGCGGGGCGACGGTCGGCGGTGATCTCGCGACGCCGATCGTGGGCACGCTCTCGCTGGCCCTGTATGGTGCGGCGCTGGCGGGGATCGGTATCGCCGTCGGCGGGCTGGTCCGCTCCGGCCTCGCCGGGCCGGTCGTCGCGCTCGTGACCATCCTCACCTGGCTGTTCGACTTCCTCGGGCCCGCCCTGTCTCTTCCTGACCCGATCCAGCAACTCGCGCTCAGCTCGCACCTTGGCCAGCCGATGATCGGCGTCTGGGATCCGGGAGGCATCGTCGCCTGCCTCGTCCTGGCGATCGGCGGCGTAGCCGTCGGCGCGTGGGGCATCCAGCGGCGCGACCTGGGTCGCTAGGGTTCGCCGTCAGGCTGCCCCGTACGACGCGCCGAGCGGCTCGAGCGCCAGCGTCCCGTCGCCCACGAGGAACACCGCGGGCGCGAGACAGTTGGGGTCCTGCGAGGCGAACTCGTCGAACAGCCACGCACAGAATTCGCGGTCGGCGGTGTCCGGCAGCGAGATGAGCAGGTTGCGCATCGGCGCCAGCACCAGCTGGCGGTGCGGACCGAGGATCCGCCCCAGCGCGCTCGGCACGAGCACGTAGGTCGAGGCCGAGCCGGTCGGCGACTGCAGGATGCGGACCGGCACGTCACCGACCGTGCCCTCGTGGACGTCGCGAGGCCGGACGGCGGCCATGCGCCGCTCGAGGTTGGCGACCGCCCGGCCGAGGATCTCCTCCGGTGGCACGCCCCATCCGGCGGCCATTTCCGGGCTGATCGTGATGAACGCCGGGCCAATGTCCACGCCGAACCCGACGCTCAGCCCCGGTGGAACGACGACCCGGAGCTGCTCGGGCATCGACGGGTGGTACGGCCGGACGCGCTGGAAGAGCGGCACCACCTCCGGAGCGATCGACTCCCAGGCGAGCTCCTCGGGCATCGTCTCGAGGGCGGCCATGACCTCATCGATGTTCGCGCTCACGACGTCTGGGCCATTCGGCGGCCCCTCGAAGACCTGCACGCTCCAGCCGTGCTCGCGCTTCGCCCGTTCCCGCTTCTGCTTGCGTTCCCGCTGGTTCCGACCCACTGGAGCAGGATGCCAAGGCGCCCTTGCCTGGCGGTCAACCGCCGCTTCGCTGCGGCTCACCCCGGCCCATCCTCCGGCCCGCTCCGTGCCATGTTTCTCCCAGTCACCACGTGAAAGCGAAACAGCTGGAGGCTCCCTCGGTTAACCGTTTCCGACTGATTGGCGCGCAGGAATCACGGCGAAACCGCGCCCGCACGTCGTTGCCATTCACCTCGTGACTGGCTGACAAGGGCCGTCAACTCAGTCGCGCGGGCGACGCGATCGGAACCGCCGCCACAGCGTCAGGTCGTAGACGATCTTGAGCGATCCGCCAATGACGAACGGCAGCCCGCCGCCGAGCACCGACGCTGCGACGAGCGGCGCCGCCAGCGCCGCCCCCACCGCGGCCCCGCCGGTTCGCGCGATCCCCGTGATGCCCGCCGCCGCAGAGCGCTCATCCGGCTCGACGACGGCCATCGTGTACGACTGGCGAGTCGGGACGTCCATCTGGCTGATCGCGAACCGGGCCACGAAGAGCGCGATCGAGGTCTGGAGCGTTGGCATGAACGGCACCAGGATCAGCATCACGTTCGAGGGCAGGTGCGTCCCGACCATCGTTTCGATGAGCCCGAACCGGGCGGCAAGCCGCGCGGCGACCAGGCCGGACAGGCCGGCGAGCGCGTTCGCCCCGAAGAAGATCGCGCCGAGCACCGCCGGTTCCACCTCCCAGCGCAGCCCGAACCACAGGGCCACGATGCTCTGGACGACGAACCCGCCGCCGAGGGCGTCGAGCGCGAACAGTGCCGAGAGCTCGGCGACGACGCGTCGCGACCGGTGGAGCCCGAGCCGCCGCCGCACGGACGCGTCGGCTGGAGGCGCCTCGGGTTCGACCGCGCGCGTCAGGATCAGCGCGAGCAGGCCGATCATGATGCCGATCAGGGCGTAGCCCACGATCACCGAGCGGTATGCCTCGGCCGCCCCGGTTCCCCGGTCGAGCAGCGCCTGGACAAGGAGTCCCGCGGCGAGCGCACCAATGGCCGTCGCCATCGCCCCGACCAGCTGATACCAGGCGAATGCGTTCGTGCGCTGGCTCCCGGACACGACCTGGCTGAGCGCCGCCTGCTCGACGGCGAGGAACGGCCCGACCTCGTTGCCTGTGGGGCTCAGCACCGCGACGATCGCTGCAGCCAGCAGGACGACGAACAGCCCGGTCGCGGCGAACACGATGCCGCCCAGCGTCATGAGCGCCGCCCCGATGACGAGCGTGGTGCGTCGCCCGATCCGGTCGGCGTGCGTCGTGAGCAGCAGCGAGACCAGAGCGTCGCCGGCCAGGGTGAGGGCCAGCAGCAACCCGACCTCGCCCGGGGTCAGCCCGATCTCGACAAGGTAGAGCGCGATGACGACGGCCAGGGCGCCGTACGCACCCAGCCGCAAGCCCCGCATCGAAAACAGGATTGCGATGTTGCGCCGCCGGTCCATCGGCGCGGCGGTCGTCGTCAGGCCGCGATTCCGGCCACGCCGAGCAGCTGCGGCAGGATCGTCCCGAACAGGTAGCCGACGATCCCGGCCAGCGCCGCCAGCACGAGGACCTCCGCGCCGGAGACGATCGGCGAGCGCTTCGTCAGGCGGCTCTTCACGACGCCGATGCCGAACAGCACGATCCCGGCGAGGACCATCGCCGCCGGCAGCGCGCTCCCGACCGGGAGCATGAGGAACGGGATGATCGGGACGGCCGCGCCCAGCCCGAACGCCGCCCCCATGAACACTGCGCCCTGCACGGGACCGCCGTGGCTCTCCTCGACCTGGATTCCGAGCTCGCGGCTCACCATCGTGCGCAGGAGCACCTCGGGGTGCCGGGCCATGATCGCCGCGACCCGGGCGGCGTCCTCCTCACCGAGGCCCTCCTCGGCGAGCATATAGGCCACCTCGGCCTCGGATTCGCCAGGCCGCTCCTCGACCTCCGTCCGCTCGCCCTCGACCTGGGCGTCGAAGATTTCGCGCTGGCTTTTCGAGCCGATGTATTCGCCGGCGGCCATTGAGAAGACGCCGGCCAGGGCCGCCGCGATCCCGGCCACGATGATCGCGAATGGCTCGCCGGTCGCCCCGGCAACGGTCGCCACGACGGCGAGCGTCGAGACGATGCCGTCCTGCGCCCCGAACACGATCTCGCGGGCCTCGCCGAGCAGCGCGCTGTTGCGCCGTTCCTCCGCCAGATGCTCCGCGATCCATTCGCGCGAGTACGCCGAGGCGGGGGCGGAATGTGCCGGCCGTTCGAACGTTTGCGGCGTATCAGCCATGTCCGTGGTCTAGCACAGATCCGGTGACCGCCGCTGCATCAACCTGTCCGTCGAGCGCCGCCTCGAGCCGTTCGAGCAGCGGGATCTGGGTTGACTTGATCATCCGCCGCGCCTCGTCGTGATCGAACCAGGCGACGCGGTCGATCTCGGGGAACGACGCCCTGCGCCCGGAGCGCGGGGGCCATTCGGTCTCGAACAGGTTCGAATGTGCCTCCGCCGGGTCAAGGTCGCCTTCCACCGCCCACGCGTGCACCCGCTTGCCGCCCTTCTGCACGATCGAGCCGAGCTCGATCGGCGGCGCGCCGGGTACGGCGTGCCCGGTCTCCTCGGCAAACTCGCGGTGCGCGACGTCGAGCAGGCCCTCGTCCCCGTGGGCCTCGCCCTTGGGGATCGACCAGTGACCGGCATCCTTGGTGGCGAACCACGGACCGCCCGGATGAGCCAGCAAGACCTCGAGCGATCCGGTCGTCGTGGACCGGTAGAGCAGGATGCCGGCGCTCGTCGGGCGTGTCATGCCGGAGATCGTACGAGAACGGTGGTGCGACGATGCACCGGAAGCCTTCCATGCGGGTCGAGGCAGGCGTACGCTGCGCCGGATGTCGAACGCTGAGGGGCCTGGAATGCGTACGCAGATCGGCCGTCGCGCACGGCCTCTTGCCGCGATCGCAACGCTGATCGTCATGCTTGCCGTCGTCGCCCTGCCGACGCTGGCCGCCGACCCGAGCGCTTCGCCCGACACGCCGTCTTCCGCGGACCCGCAGCAGTCCGCCGCTGCCGAGCCGTCGGCCGAGCCCGTCGAGTCCGCCGAACCCGAGGGATCGGCCGCGCCAGAAGAATCCGATGAGCCTGACCAGTCCGCCGCGCCCGCGGAGCGCGCTGCCGAACCGGAAGAGAACGGCAAGCCCGACAAGGGCAACAACGGCAACAAGGAGCACGGGGACAAGGCTCCTGAGCAGGCCGTCACGCTGCAGGGCACCGTGAGCGCGGCGACGGACGAGGACGGCGACCCGAGCTACCAGCTCACGAGCGGCGGGAAGACCTACCAGCTCGACGCTGGACCGCCCTGGTATTACGGCGACAACCACCCGCTCAAGCCGTTCGTTGGCCAGAGCGTGACGGTCACCGGCGAGGCCGCCGAAGGCTCGACTGAGGTCGACGTTCTAACGGTCAACGGCACGGTGATCCGCGAGCCCGGAAAGCCACCGTGGGCCGGCGGCTGGAAGGCGGTCGGGGAGCGCCATCCGGGCTGGTCGGAGGAGAAGGCCGCACGCTGGGCCGAGAAAGCCGCGAAGAAGGGGCAGAAGGCTGGTGGCTGCTGGCCGCCCGGCCAATGCAAGCAGCAGGACGAAGCCGAATCCGGGGTCGCACCGACCCACTGAGAGCCTGACACCGCGAACATGATCCTGCCCAAGGTCCGGGATCCCAGGTTCGTCACCGTGCGACGCGGCGGCAGCCTTCAGGACGCCGATCACCACCTGCTCGCCGTGTGGGCGGCCGACTGCGCGCAGCACGTGCTGCACCACTTCGAACAAGCGCGGCCGAAAGACGACCGACCGCGACGGGCGATCGACCTGGGGCGCGCCTGGGCGCGGGGTGAGATCACATGGGCAGAGGCCCGCACGGCGGCCGGCCATGCAAACGCCGCGGCCAGGGACCTGGGTGGGGCACCACGGCATGCCGCGTTCGCTGCCGGCCAGGCCGCGGCTGTGGGCCATGTGGCGGCCCACGAGCTGGGTGCTGCGGCCTACGCGGTCAGGGCTGCCCGCGCTGCATCTCCCGAGCGTGCCGACGCTGGGCGCCTGGAGTGCCAATGGCAACGCGCCCAACTCCCCGATGAGATCAGAGAACTCGTGCTCGACGACCAGCGGCTGCGCAACGAGCTGTGCTGGTTCGCCTTCGATTGCTGAGCGGCTCGATCGGAACGTCCGCGGGCTCGAAGGAACTTCTCAGGCGTCTCTCATACGGACTTGCTGCAATGATGGCGTTCGAAGCCGCCATCCGGAGCCCGTCCCGTGTCCTCTTCGCGTACCGCATCTCCCGGCCGAACCTCGCCGCTGCGGCTGGTCCTCATCGTCGTCGCCGTGGCGGTCATCGCCGTCGCGGCAGCGGGCGCCTGGTATTTGTTCCTGCGGCCGCCCGCCCCCGCCGAGGTCGCGCTCGGCGTCGTTCCGACCACGTCCCCGACCGCCGACGCGAGCGAGGCGCCCGCGAGCGAGGCACCCGCGAGCGAGGCACCCGCCGCCGGTTCCCCCGCTCCGGCCGCTTCGGCCGCAGTGGCTGCCGGCCTCGACGGGACCTGGACGGTGGACTCGTCGATCGGATCGTTCGAAGACTTCTCCGGATCGTTCGTCGGCTACCGCGTCACCGAGGAGCTGGTCGGGATCGGCACGTCGACGGCAGTCGGGCGCACGCCTGACGTGACGGGCTCGCTCACGCTGGCCGGGTCCACGATCACCGACGCGTCCTTCGACGCCGACCTCACCACGCTCCAGAGCGACAGCGGGATGCGCGACGGCCAGCTCGGCCGGCAGGGGCTCGAGACCGACTCCTACCCGACGGCGACGTTCCTCCTGGCCGAGTCGATCGAGCTCGACGCCATGCCGGCCGACGGTCAGACCATCGAGGCAACGGCCGTCGGCGACCTCACCCTGCACGGTGTCACGAAGCAGGTCGAGATCGCGCTCGAAGCGCGCCTGACGGACGGAGTCGTGACCGTCGTCGGATCGCTGCCGGTCGCATTCGGTGACTACGGCATGACGGCACCGGAGTCAATGCGGGTACTGTCGATCGACGAGAACGGCACGATGGAGTTCCAGCTCCAGTTCACGCAGGGTTAGGGGACCAGATGCATCTGCTGGTCGTCGAGGATGACGAACGACTCCGCCGGGCCCTCCGCCGGCTGCTCGAGGCCGATCGCCACGTGGTTGAGCTGGCACAGGACGGCGGGACCGCCCTCGAACTGGCCGACGCGACCGACGGGATCGACGCGGTCATCCTCGACATCGGGCTGCCGGACATCAACGGCTTCGAGGTGGCTCGCCGGCTGCGCACCGCCGACGAGGAGCTCGCGATCATCATGCTCACCGCCCGTGACACCGTCGGCGATCGCGTCGCCGGGCTCGACGCCGGTGCCGACGACTACCTCGTGAAGCCGTTCGCCTACGAGGAGCTGGCGGCCCGCCTCCGCGCCCTCGGCCGGCGGTCGGGCAACGGTCGCCGGCGTTCCGCGCCGCGTCTCGTCGCCGGGCCGATCGCGCTCGACGAGGCGGCGCGCTCGGTGACGGTTGAAGGGCGGACCGTCGATCTCAGCCCGCGCGAGTTCTCGCTGCTGGAATGCCTGCTCCGCCACGCCGGTCAGACCCTCAGCCGCGACCAGCTGCTCGACCAGGCGTGGCCGTTCAGCGTCGCGGTCACCCCGAACGCCGTCGATGCCTACGTCCACTACCTCCGGACCAAGCTTGGCCCGGCGGGTTCGTGGATCGAGACGGTCCGCGGCGTCGGGTACCGTCTGCGCGGTGCCTGACGCTTCCGCTCCCGCTGCCATCGACGCGCCCGGCGACGCGGCCGCTGATCCGAGCCTGGCCGCCGACGCCCGCCTGATCCGCCGCGTCCGCTTCCGGCTGATCGCCTGGAGCGGACTGTCGACCCTCATCGTGCTCCTCGTGCTCGGCATCGCGATGTACGCCATCGTGGCGCGCCAGCTCGACGCTGCCGGGACGGCCCAGCTCGAGGCCCGCCACAGCGAGATCGAGCACGCACTCCAGTCGGGGAGGCCCGGACCGTCGTTGGGCCAGATCTTCGGCGGCCGCGCATCCGGAACGATCGCCCTGCTGGTCGACGAGCAGGGGCAGCCGATTCTGCCCACCGGACCGGCAACCCCCGACGGGCTGCCGATGCTCGCGTCGATCGACGCGGCCGCGATCAGCGGCGAGGACGTCCGGACGGGGACCGTGGAGACCGCCAACGGGACGGTGCCCGTACGCGTCCTCACCGACCGACTCGAGACGCGGACCGGCGAGCCGGCATTCCTGCAGATCGCCCAGGACCGCGTCACCGAGCAGCAGACCCTCGATGCGATGATCCGCGTGCTCCTTGTGGGCGGCGCGATCGTCGTGCTCGTTGCGCTCGCGTTCGGCGCCGTCTATGCGGAGCGCGCGCTCGTCCCGATCCGTGATTCGCTCGCCTCGCAGCGCGGGGCCCTGCGCCGCCAGCGCGAGTTCGCCGCAGACGCGAGCCACGAGCTGCGGACGCCGCTGACCGTCGTGCGCAGCTCCGTGGAGCACCTGCGCCGCCAGCCCGAGGTGCCCCTGCGCGAGCAGGCCGAAGCGCTCGACGACATCGATGCCGAGGTGACGCATCTGACCGGCCTGGTCGACGACCTGTTGCTCCTTGCCAGGTCCGATTCGGGGGCGCTCACGCTCACGCCGATGCCGACCGACCTCGGCGACGTGGTGGCCGAGGCCGCGTCGTCGCTGACGAAGGCGGCCGGTGACCGCGGGGTGCATCTCAGCGTGGACCCGGCCCCGGCCGTCGTGCGCGCGGACGCCGCGCGCGTCCGGCAGGTCGTCACGATCCTCGTCGACAACGCGCTCCGCCACACGCCGCGTGGCGGCGAGGTCCGGGTCGTCGTGCGCGCCGATGGTTCCGCGGCCACGCTCGACGTCGAGGACGATGGCCCGGGCATCCGCGACGCCGACATGCCCCACGTGTTCGACCGGTTCTGGCGCGCCCAGGGCGCGCCGTCGGGTGGGACGGGCCTTGGTCTTGCCATCGCCCGCACGATCGTCGAGCAGCACGGCGGCCGGATCATGGTCTCGAACGGGCCGTCGGGCGGGGCGCGCTTCCGGGCGGTGCTGCCACTGGTCGCCCCGGGCTCGGCTGGCTGAGAGGGGTCGCGAGCCCGCGCGTGACACCCGCGAGTCACCTGTGACCCAGTCCCGCCATGTGCGCGCAAGGCTGCAGAGCGATTTCGATCAGATCCGCCGATTACAAGCGCGAGCTCAGCACGGCTGTGTTCGATCCGTGCCAGTGGTGAGAGGCCGCTTGGGCACGGGCAGCTGCAGCGCATCACCAGCTGGCCAAAACAACCCCGTCGGTGATATCGGCCAATAGCTCGGCGACCTGGGGCACCCGGGTTGGGACATTCATCGCGGGGGCGAATATCTGGCCACTATCCGGCCCGTAGCAGGCCACCTATGGCGCGGGTGAAGGGCAGGTATTGGCCAAACATCGGCCACGGTGATTGAGGGTCAGAAACCAGGCCCAGAATCGGACGCTCCGGGCCCGACCGGGCGGCCAACACCACCCCGCCGGTGATATCTGGCCAATAACCCGGCGGTCCGGAGCGACCGGTTTGAGACATTCAGTACGCGGGCGAATATTTGGCCACTACCTTGGGCCGCTGCTGCCGGGCCGCTGCGGCCCGGTGACGCGGCTCCGCGAACCACGGGGCACCGAAACGCCCGGACCCGTGAGGGCCCGGGCGTTGGTGCGCCCCCCAGAGCGCATGACGTCGAGGGGAGGAGATCTCGACGCCGGGAGTGTTCGGTGATGGGCGGGATCAGCCCGCGTTCGTGGAGGAATTCTCGGGTGCCGCGGACGGGGCCGCGTCGTCGGGGGTACCCCACTTCCCCGGTCCGTGGCCGCGCCCCAGCCCTCGACCGAGGCCGTCCCAGATCGTGCCGGCGCGGACCCGGGATGCGTCGAGCGACCCGTCGCTCCGCTCCTCGCCGCTCGCGCCGACGATCATGCCGACCTCGACGTCCGCCACTGACTTGCCGGTCTCGCCGCCGACCGTGAACTCGGTCGAGCTGTCGATGTGGACCGTGACGCTCGTCCCGTCGGGTTGCGCCAACGTGATGCTGTCGGAGTCGACGGCGGTGACCTGGCCGAGAACCGACGGCAGCACGACGGCGATGGCCGTGACCGTGTAGTTTCCGGCGTCGTCGACGGTCTGCCGGTACCGGATCTTGTCGCCGACCTGGAGATCGGACGCGGCGATCTCCTCACCGTCCCTGGTGATCGTTGTCTGGTCGGTGACAGTGACTGTGCGCGTCCAGCCGTCGACCGTCTCCAGCGAGACCGACGAGCCGTTGATCGCGGTGATCGTGATGTTGCCGGCGGCGAACCCGCCGTGGCGCGCGGCAATGCCGGCAAATCCATCGCCCAGGCCGAGCCCGCGCAGCAGCGGCCGGAACAGCCGTCCGCCGTTGGTGGTGCCGTCGGGCTGGGCCGTTGCGTCGGGGTTCGGCGCGGTGGAGGGCTCCGGCGAGGCGGCCATCGCGATGGCCGCTCCGCCGACGAGGACCAGGCTCGCGCCGGCCAAGGTCGCGATGCGCCAGCCGGCTGCTCGCGGTGTCCGGGGGCGGTGCGGTGACCCGGCTGCCGGGACCGTATCGAGGGTGGTCAAGGCGTGGACCTCCGTGCTCCGCTGCGCGGATCGTGACGGTCGTTCGACCGCGATTGACCGAATCGTCGCGCCGTTCTCTGAGGGAGTCCTGAGAACAAGCGCTGGACGGATGTCCATGCCCGTCGCGACGGACATCCGGCCCGCGGACCGGCCTGACGCCGACTGTCGCGGCCGTGGCCGAGACGTAGGTTCGATCGCAGACAACCCCCCAGCCTCGCCCAACCCCACCAGGAGCACAAACCCTTGGAAGCCACGATCCTCCGCCGCCCCCTCCTTGTCGAGCCGCTCGATCTCGAAGCGCTCGGCGGCAGCCTCAATGGTCGACTGATCCTGCCGGGCGACGACGAGTACGAGGCCGCCCGCCAGGTGCACCAGGCCGCAGTCGACGCCCGGCCCCTCGCGATCGTCCGCGCAGCCGATGCGCGCGACGTCTCCAACACGATCTGCTTTGCCCGCGACAACGAGCTCGAGCTCGCGGTCCGTGGCGGCGGCCACAGCCTGGCCGGCCACGGCACCGTCGACGGCGGCATCGTCCTCGACCTCGCCGACATGCGCGGCCTGCACATCGACCCCGAGGCGCGGATCGCCTGGGCGCAGCCCGGCCTCACCGCGATCGAGTTCACCGAGGCGGCTGCCGCCCATGGCCTGGCCACGCCCTTCGGTGACACGGGCTCGGTCGGCATCGCTGGCCTGACCCTCGGCGGCGGCGTCGGCTGGCTCGTCCGAAAGCACGGCCTGACGATCGATGCGCTCGTCGCGGTCGAGATCGTGACCGCCGACGGGCGCCAGCTGATCGCCAGCGAGACCGAGCACCCGGACCTGTTCTGGGCGGTTCGCGGCGGCGGCGGAAATTTCGGCGTCGTCACCCGCTTCCAGTACCGGCTCTTCCCGGTCGGCATGATCCTCGGCGGGGCGGTCCTGCTGCCGCCGACCGCCGACGTCCTGCGCGGACTCGTCCCGGTCGCAACGGCGGCTCCACGCGAGCTGTCGACGATCACGTTCGTCCTCAACGCCGCACCGCCGCTCCCGTTCCTGCCTCCCGAGCATCACTTCAAGCCGGCGGTGATCGTGATGTTCGTCTTCGATGGCGATCCCGACGACGGCCAGGCGGCGCTCGAGCCGTTTCGCCGGCTCGCGACCCCGCTCGGCGAGCTCGCCGCGCCGATGCCGTACCCCGGCATCTACCAGTTCACCGCCGAGGGCTCGAAGCCAGGCGCGGGGACGATGCGCTCGGCGTTCCTCGACGCGCTCGACGACGAGGCGGTCGACACCATCCTGCGCGAGATGGCCGCGGCCCCGGGCCATGGCATGGACTTCACCCAGATTCGCGTCCTCGGCGGTGCAATGGCCGATGTCCCGGCCGAGGCCACCGCGTTCGCCCATCGCAGCGCGACCGTGATGCTGTCGATGCAGGCGGCCCACGGCGAGCATCGAGCCGAGGCCGATACCTGGACCGATCGCTACTTCGCTGCCATTGCCCCGAAGGCGAACGGCGTCTACTCGAACTTCCTCGAGGACGAGGGCGATGCCCGCGTCCGCGATGCCTATCCGGCGGGCACCTACGAGCGCCTGGTCGACGTCAAGCGCCGCTACGACCCGTCGAACCTGTTCCGCCGCAACCAGAACATTCGCCCGCGCTGACGGTTGACCCCCCGCCGCCAGCGCCGCCCGGCCGGCCGGTCCGCATGGACCGGCCGGCTTCGCGGCTTCCTCAGGATTTGCGAGCGAGCGCCCCGGCCATCGCCTGGAGGTGGGCCGGCGTGCTGCCGCAGCACGCGCCGATCACGGTCGCACCACGCGCCCGCAACGAGACGGCCTCGGTCGCCATCGCCTCGGGGGGCGTCTGGTACTCGGCTCGCGCCCCGACGAACACCGGGATCCCGATGTTCGGCTTGGCGACGAGCGGCAGATCGGGGGCTACCGCGCGCATCCGCTCGATGACCGGCAGGAGCTCGTCGGGGCCGTTCCCGCAGTTGCCGCCGATCGCATCGACACCGAGCGCGCTGAGGGCGCGCGCCGCATCCTCGGGCGAGACGCCCATCATCGTGTGACCGCGCGTGTCGAACGTCATCGTCGCGATGACCGGGGTCGTTGGCGAGGAGCGCCGCGCCCCGGCGATGGCTGCCGCCATCTCGGACAGGTCGGACATCGTCTCGATCCAGAACAAGTCCGCGCCGCCCGCCGCGAGCGAGCCGGCCTGCTCCGCGAACACGTCGATCGCGGTCTCGCGCTCGAGTGTTCCGAGCGGCGCCATGATCTCGCCGGTTGGCCCGACGTCGCCTGCCACCAGCGCCTCCACGCCCGCGGCGGTCACCTCGGCGCGGAGCAGGATCGCGGCGGTCCGGTTGAGCTGCTCGACACGGTCCTCGAGGCGATGCAAGGCCAGACGAAGGCGGTTTGCCCCGAAGGTGTTCGTCAGCAGGATCCGCGATCCGGCGTCGAGGTAGCCGCGGTGCACCCCGCGCACCAGGTCCGGGTGCTCGAGGTTCCAGACCTCGGGCGGGTCGCCCGACATGAGCCCGGCGGCGAACAACGTCGTCCCCATCGCCCCGTCGGCGAGGATCGGCTCGCCAGAGGCAAAGAGCGAGCGCAGGCGATCGAGCCGGGGACCCGACTCGGTCGGCGGTCCCGACCAGCTCGCGCTGCCGCTGCCGGACGGACGTTCGGCTCCCCGCGCGCCTCGGTCGCGCCGCGTCGGCCGGCTCATATCGACTCGATGCGGCGCGCGGCCATGCGCGGCCCCCGCCGGGCGCCCCACAACGCGCTGCCCGCCGACTCGATCAGGCGGATCACACGTGCGCGGTGCGGCCGGTAGGGCTCGAGCAGTTCGAGCATCCGGGCGTCATCGCCGCCACGTTCTCCCGCGAGCACCGAGCCGACCAGGTTCGGGAGGTGGTAGTCGCCGACACTCACGGCGTCGGCGTCGCCCAGCGCACGGATCGCCACCTCGGCAGCGGTCCACGGCCCGAGGCCCGGCAGCGCCGTCAGCCGAGCGTAGGCCTCGTCGAGCGGCAGGTCGACGGTCGCCTCGAACCACGCTGCCCGGGCCGCGACCCGCCGGATGACCTCGGCCCGCCTGCGTTCCACGCCGAACGCGTGGTAGCCGTAGTAGGGGAGCAAGGCCAGCCGTTCGGGCGCCGGCGGAAGCCGCAGGTTGAACGCCTCTGGGCCAGGCGCCGGTTCGCCGAAGGCACGGACCAGGCCACGGAACGCTCGTCGCGCCTCCTCGCCGGTCACCTTCTGCTCAAGGATCCCCGGGACCAGCGACTCGAAGACCGCGCCACTCCGCCCGATGCGCACGCCCCGGAACCGGCGGTCCAGCTCAGCGATCACGGGATGAAGTGGCCGGAAGCCGGTGCGGTCGTCGTGGAGCCCAACCAGCGTGGGGACAGCGGCAAGGGCACGGTCGGCGCCGAGGCCCCCACGCCTCGGCGGACACCGTATCGCCCTGGACCTCGATCACGACCGTGGCGGGACCGTCCGCGGTGCGGGTGGCGCGCCAGCAGCGGCCCTCCGCGAGACGCATCGTCGGGTCGCCGTATCCGCGCCGAAGCGGAGCCAGCGTGCGGGCCAGATCGAGCGGCCGATCGACGGCGATTCGGAGCGTGGGCACGGGCCGAGTCTGGCACGACCGACGCCGTCCGGCTGGGTGGCTCCGTGCGCCTCCCGGCGAAGTCCCGTATCATCTGCCGCGACGTGCGACATCCCAGAGTCGTCGCGCTCGTGGCGCTCACCGCCGCGATCGCCGCGGTCGCCGTCCCCGGACCGGTCGGGTCGCGAAACACAAGCCTCGCGCTCGAGACCGATCCCGACCTCTTCGCCCAAGTCGAGGTCGCGGCAGCAGTCCAGGGACCGGTAACGACGATTCAGCCCCTCGATCCGGGGAGCCGCTCTGCGGGAGCCCTGGACGAACGATCGAGGCTCATCGAGCCGGCCAAGCGACCCGAAGCCCCTTCGGGCCGGGTTGGCGCCGCCCAGCCCAAGGCCAAGGGCGGCTCGATCGTGAAGAACACCTGGAAGCGCGACCCGGAGATCAGCTGGTATGGCAGCGGCCTCTTCGGCAACGGCACTGCCTGCGGCCAGAAGTACACGAAGTCGATCATGGGCGTCGCCCACAGGACGCTGCCGTGTGGGACGAAGGTCCAGTTCCGCCACAATGGCAAGGTCGTGACGGTCCCCGTCATCGATCGAGGTCCGTACGTCGGCGGCCGCCAGTTCGACCTTTCCTACGGGGCGTGCAAGGCCATCAACCACTGCTTCACAGGTCCGATCGAATGGCGCTTCCCACACGGCTGAGCGCGCCCTGAGCGCGATGCGAATCCTGGTCGTCGGCGCCGGAGGCGTCGGCAGCGCCGTTGTCCCGATCGCTGGGCGCCGCTCGTTCTACGAGCAGGTCGTCGTGGCCGACTACGACCCCGCACGCGCGGAGCGTGCCATCGCCAGGCTCGACGGTGACTCGCGCTTCGTTGCAGCCCAGGTGGACGCCTCGGACCCAGCGGCTGTCGCGGCGCTGGCCCGCGAGCACGGCAGCACCCACGTCCTGAACGCGGTCGACCCGCGGTTCGTCATGCCGATCTTCGAGGGCGCGTTCGCTGCCGGAGCGAACTACCTCGACATGGCGATGTCGCTGTCGCGGCCCGACCCCGCCGCCCCGTACGAGCGGACCGGCGTCAAGCTCGGCGACGAGCAGTTCGGCAAGGCGACCGAATGGGAGGCGGCCGGCCGCCTGGCGCTCGTCGGGATCGGCGTCGAACCCGGGCTCTCGGACGTCTTCGCGCGCTATGCCGCCGACCACCTCTTCGACGAGATCGACGAGATCGGCGTGCGCGACGGGGCCAACCTCGTGGTCGACGGCTACGACTTCGCGCCGACGTTCTCGATCTGGACGACGATCGAGGAATGCCTCAACCCGCCGGTCGTCTGGGAGCAGGATCGGGGCTGGTACACGACGCCGCCGTTCTCGGAGCCTGAGACGTTCGATTTCCCGGACGGGATCGGGCCGGTCGAATGCGTCAACGTCGAGCACGAAGAAGTGCTGCTGATCCCGCGCTGGGTGAACGCCCGGCGGGTGACCTTCAAGTACGGCCTCGGCGACGAGTTCATCGGCGTCCTGAAGACCCTTCACATGCTTGGTCTCGACCGGACCGACAAGTTGCGGGTCGGCGGGGTCGAGGTGGCGCCACGGGACGTGGTGGCCGCCGCGCTCCCGGATCCCGCGACGCTCGGCGACCGCATGCGCGGCAAGACCTGTGCCGGCGTGTGGGTGACCGGCACGAAGGACGGCACGCGGCGCGAGGTCTACCTCTACCACGTGGTCGACAACGAGACGACGATGGCTCTCGACGGCTCGCAGGCCGTGGTGTGGCAGACCGCGATCAATCCGGTCGTGGCGCTCGAGCTGCTCGCCTCGGGGACCTGGTCCGGCAACGGAGTCCTCGGGCCGGAGGCATTCGACGCCGTCCCGTTCCTCGACCTGCTGACGGAGTACGGCTCACCGTGGGGGATGCGCGAAGGCGCGGTCTGAGCTCGCCGGCCTGAGCGCTCGCGGAAACGCTCTCTCTTCTGTGATGCAACTTCCCGGCATCAATGATGCCGGGAAGTGTCATCGCGGAAAGGAGTCTGATCCGGGGGCGGGGCGTGAATGCCTATTCGATCACGACGGCGCCGGGCTCGCCGCTTCCTCAGGACGCAGATCGATCGTGGACGCGTAGGCGTCGAAGACCGCCCGGGAGATATTGGCGACATCGGCAAGGCCGAACAGGGTGAAGAGATACACGCGCCGGCCGACGACGACGGTCGCCTCGATCTCGTTGGGACAACCCTCGTGGATTCGCCCCGGTTGCCCATCGATGGTGATCTCGGGAAGCGTGCTCCGAGCTTCCTGGCAGTGCGCCGAACGGAACCCCGACAACAGACTCGTCGATCCAATCATCGATCGAAACCCCATCCGGGACCAACGTGGATGCGCCCCGGAAGGTATGGAACGGCTCGTTGTTGATGTAATCAAACTCCTGGTTGTCCTGCTCTTCGCTGGGATTCGAGACCACCGTCGCCGGCTCGATCTCGGCGTCGTCGGGGTAGCCGATCGAGAAGCCGTTGAACGACGAGACGAAGGTCTGCGTCAGTTCGGGTATGCCGGGGGGGGGCGACGCGCTCGGCGACGGGCTTGCGCTGGGTTGGCCGCCGACGCCCGATCCGTCCGGCTGGCGCGGAAGAACGTTGACGGCCACGAGGCCGACGCCGACCACGAGGACCGCGGCAATCGCCGCTCGCACGAAGATGTTCACAGGTGTTGCCCTCCGCGTCGGCCACCAGGCACGGCGCTGTCGAGTCGTGTGGATCTCCTCGAGGGCGGACAACACGGCGCGGTCGGACATTCGGGTCGGGCCGTCCTCGAGCCAGGCTCGGGCGGTTCGATCGAATTCGTTCTCGTTCATGCCATCCGCTCCCGGGAAGCAATGCTGGTCGTCCGGGCATCGGCATCGAGTGCCGCCCGGAGGGTGGAAGTCGCGTAGCGCAGCCTCGACCTGATCGTTTCGGTCGGGACGCCGAGGTTCTCGGCGATCTCGCTGACCGACCAGCCGAGGTAGTGATGCAGCACGAAGGCCGCGCGTTGCTCCGTCGGAAGCCGACGGAACCCTCGATCCAACGAGTCGCGCGTCTCGACGGTCAGTGTGGTATCCGGCGTCGAAGGCCCGTCGATGGGCAGGGCCACGACGTTGGCGGACCACTTCGAGGCGCGTTTCGCCTCTGCGTAGCAGGTGTGAACCAGGATTCGCTGAATCCATGCCTCGAAGCGTTCGATGTCGCGGAGCGCCGGAAGCTCCCGCCACGCCGTGACGAGCGTTTGCTGGACGGCGTCCTCAGCGCGCCCGACGTCACGCAGGATCCGATGCGCGACGGCGAACAGCCGGTCAGCCGAGCCGCGGGCGATAGAGGCGAACGCCTCCTCGTCCCCGGACCGCGCTGCTTCGACAAGCGCCAGGTCCATCCATCCGGCTCCCTCTGCGCGCCCCTTGGCGGGGCGCTTCACCCACTATGAGGACCGCGTCGGGGAATCTGGGTTAAATCGGCAGTCCCTCGTCACCCGGCCGGCTCCCACGCATCCGGTGCGAGCTCGAACCCATCGAACGAGAAGGCTGGGGCTACCACGCAGCCCACGAGGGTCCACGCCCCCATCGGACGTGCCGCCTGCCATGCGCCCGCCGGCACGACGACCTGGACCTCGTCGCCTGCCGTGACGTCTGCCCCAAGCCGGTGCGTCGTCAGCGGCCCGCCGCCTGTTGGCGCGATGCGCAGCTCAAGCGGATCGCCCGCCGAGTACTGCCACAGCTCGTCGGCGTCGACCCGATGCCAGCGGGACTCCTCGCCGGCCGCCAGCAGGAACAGGATCGCGCTCGCGACCGGTCGCCCAGCGCCGCCCGCCGGCACGTCGGCCCGCCATGTCTCGACGTACCAGCCACCCTCGGGATGGGCCGCCATGCCGAACCGCTCGACGATGTCGCGCCAGCCGATGCTCATGTCTGGAATGACAACGCGGCGGCGATCGCGAAGCCAAACGTCGTCGCGAGCCCGACCGCCCGGCCCCCCTGCTCGTAGGCCTCGGGGATCATCGATTCCGCGAGCATCGCGAGGATCGCACCGGCCGCGAAGGAGTCGAGGAGCACGACCACGTGCGGGCCCATCTTGCCGAGCACGCCGTAGCCGAACGCGGCGGCCAGCGCGCTCACCACGACGACGAGGCCCCACACGCCGAGGATGCGCATCCGCTGGAGGCCAGCGTCGGCGAGGTCTTCGCTCGCAGACAGGCCCTCCGGGATGTTCGAGATGAAGACCGCTGCAAGGACGGCGATCCCGACCCCCTGGCCGCCCAGAAGGGACAGACCGAGGACGACCGATTCGGGGATCCCGTCAAGCACCGCGCCGAGGACGAGCGCGAGGCCGCTCGTCCGCGGGTCGCGCTTCGAGACCATGCCCTCGGCCTGCTCAGGCGACAGGCGGTCGATGCCGAGGCTGCCGAGATAGAAAACCGTCGCCCCGAGCCCGAACCCGATCGCCACGTCGATGCCGCCGACCGAGAGGTTGACGGCTTCCTCGAACAGCTCGTAGGCCACCGCGCCGAAGAGCGTTCCAGCCCCGAAGGCGAGGATGAGCCCCTGGACGCGCTTTGGGACGTTGGCGACGAACGCCACGACCGCGCCGACGAGGAGCGCGGACGCGCCCAGGCCGCCCCAGAACAGGGCCTCGATCACCGAATCCCCAGGTCCCGCTGGAACTGCCAGGTCATGTCCTGTCCGCCGTCGATCTTGAGCCGGCGTTGGGGGAGCCCGGGCGACAGCGAGTCCGGCAGCCATTCCGCCCAGCCGTCGATTGCGGGGCGCATCTTCTCGAAGTCGGGCGCCACGAAATGCCAGGTCCGGCTACCCGGCACGGTCACGCGGGCGGCGAGGATCGCGCGCTCCCCCATGCGCGCGAGGAAGTGGTCCTCCTCGGCGTTCAGCTGTTCCGCTTCTGCGTCGGTCGGGTAGCGGTCGGCGCCCCACAACATCTGGACCCAGACCCACCAGTCGTGGAAGGGATGATCGATTCGCTTCAGCGCGGCATCGGCGATGACCAGTTGCACGGTCCCGTCGGGCCGCGAGACCTCGCCGTTGACCCAGGTGTCATCGCCCGTTGGCTGGGCGGCATGACGCTCGACCTCGGCCTTGAGCTCGGCCGGGGTTCGCCCGCCGGTCGGAGCATCGAATAGCTCGATCGTGCCGATCCAGCGTTCCACGCCGTCCTCACCGAGCAGGTGGTCCAGGAACAGGAAGGCGCCCTGCATGCGGACGTCCTCGGGGACCTCGGGAAAACGCGGGTGCCACAGCCGGACGTCGACCAGCCTCCGGGTCTCGTCCCACGACGTGCTGGCGCGCATCTCCTCGAGGTCGAACCGGCCGCCGGCGACCATGAGCGTCATCAACGACTTTGCGGGCTGCTTCGAGGCGTAGTACTCCCACGCCGCATCCGGGCTGGGAGCGCGTTCGACCCAGCGGAGCGCGACTTGGCGCAACTCCGGGTTGCCCTCGGGCGAAAGGCAGAACGCGTGCGCGGCCTGCGCCCCGGGCTGCAGCTCCCACGCCATCTGTGGGTGCACCCGCCGGACCTGCTTGGTGATGTCGTTGACGATCCGGTCGTTGAACGCCCCGCTGACGATCGCCTTCGCGATGCCATCACGCGCGCCCGGCCACCATTTCCAGAACTCGGCGCCGGGGTCGTCGAACCGCTTGCGACCGAAGCTGAACATCCTGGCCCCTTAGCTGATCGGCTCGAACCGCGCCGTGAAGTGGCGCAGAGCCGGTGGCTCGTCGGCGATCCGATAGCCGCGCAGCTCCGCTGCACGCGCGGCGACCGCGGTCACCACCTCGATGACGTAATCGATGTGGCTCTGGGTGTACGTGCGACGCGGGATCGCCAGCCGTACGAGGTCCATCGCGGCCGGCGTCTCGGTGCCGTCGGGGTGGCGCCCGAACATGACCGTCCCGATCTCGCAGCCACGGATGCCGCCCTCCAGGTACAGCGCGATGGCGAGCGCCTGGCCGGGGTATTCGAGCGGCGGCACATGCGACAGCAGTGCCCGCGCGTCGATGTACACGGCATGGCCGCCATACGGCTTGACGACCGGGACGCCGGCCACATCGAGTGCCTCGCCGAGATAGGCGGTCGAACGGATGCGATAGCGCAGGTAGTCCTCTTCGACGACCTCGCGCAGGCCCTGGGCGATCGCCTCGAGGTCGCGGCCGGCGAGACCGCCATAGGTCGGGAAGCCCTCGGTCAGGATGAGCATGTTGCGGCACTGCTCCGCGAGCGCGGCATCGCGCATGGCGAGCCAGCCGCCGATGTTGGCGAGCCCGTCCTTCTTGGCGCTCATCGTCATGCCGTCGGCGAGAGACGCCATGTCGTGGACGATGTCGGTGACCGAGCGGTCGGCCTGACCAGGCTCGCGGGTCTTGATGAACCACGCGTTCTCGGCGAACCGGCAGGCGTCGAGGAACAGGGGGACGCCGTTGCGGTCGCACACCGCGCGCACCGCGCGCAGGTTCTCGAGCGATACCGGCTGGCCGCCTCCCGAGTTGTTCGTGACAGTGACGAAAACGACCGGGACACGGTCGCCGCATGTTTCGAGCACCGTTTCGAGCCGCGCGACGTCCATGTTTCCCTTGAACGGGTGGATCGCCTGCGGGTCGCCGCCCTCGGTGATGACGAGGTCGACCGCCTCGGCGCCGGTGAACTCCACGTTGGCGCGCGTGGTGTCGAAGTGCGTGTTGTTCGGGATCACCTTGTCCGGCCCGCCCAGGACGCTGAACAGGATCTTCTCGGCGGCCCGACCCTGGTGGGTAGGGATGACGTGCGGGAACGGGAACAGCGCCTGGACCGCCTCCAGGAACGTGAACCACGACGGCGATCCGGCGTACGACTCGTCGCCGTGTTGGACCGCCGCCCACTGGTCGCGGCTCATCGCCCCGGTGCCCGAGTCGGTCAGCAGGTCGATGAGCACGTCCTCGGCGTGGATCGCGAACAGGTTCCAACCCGCGGCCTCGAGCGCCGCCGCGCGCTCGTCGCGGGTGGTGATCCGGATGGGCTCGACGGCGTGAATGCGGAACGGCTCGATGATCGTCCGCGGGAGGTCCATGGGTACGGAGGATAGCCCCGCGGTCAGTCGCCACGGGCGGCGTCGACGAGGCGATGAACGGCATCGATCACCGTGTCCGGCCGTTCGACGTGGATGTTGTGGCCGGCGCCGTACACGATCGTGTAGGTCGTCCGGCCCGGCGACAGCGATTCGATGCCATCGCGCCACGCGTCTGCGATCACCTCGTTCGTGGCGGCATCCAGGCGCGGTTCGTAGCGGGCTGCCACGAGCACCTCGAGCGGGATGCCCGCGAACGACGCCGCCCGAAGCTGCTCCTCGCTCGCCTGCCAGTCGAGCCCGTCCACCCGGGACACGTGCGCTCGGAGGCCGTTCAGCTGTGCCTCGTACTCGGGCTGGAGCTCGCCGAGGAGCGGGTGGATCCGGTCATCCTGGATGTCGGGCTCGAACGAGTCGACGAGCAACGCCCCGACCACCTCGTCCGGGTAGGTCGCAGCGAACACGCGAGCGTACGACCCGCCGAGGGAGTGGCCGACGATGACGAAGGGCGCGGCTTCGCCCGCCGCGTCGAGCAGCGCCCGCAGGTCGGCGACCGCGTCCGCGAGCGTGTGCGGCTCGCGGACGTCACTGCGGCCGCGACCTGCCCGGTCGTAGGTGCATGTCCGCGTCGTCGCGGCAATCGCGTCGTGGACCGCGCTCCAGGTCGCGCTGTCGGAACCGGAGCCCGCCTCGAGCACGACCGTCGGGCTGCCACTCCCCCGGCAGTCGAGGTACAGCGAGCGTTCCCCGATGTCATGGCGCTGGCCCTGCGGCAGGTACGGCGGCGGCAGGCCGTGGCGCGCCAGCCACGACCCGAACCCGCCGCTGCGCGCGACGTCGGCGCCGAACCCGATCGCCAGGCCGGCAAGGACCGCGAGGACGATCGTCGCGGGGCGGAGGAGGCGCCGTCGAGGCCGTTCGATGGCCATCGCGGGCTACCGTACCGCGCCCGGTGTAGGCTGAGTCCATGTGCCGAAGCATCAAAACTCTCCGCCGTCCCGAGGCGACCGCGACGACCGGAGAGATCGACGCAGCCGCTCGCCAGTTCGTTCGTAAGCTCAGCGGATACCGCGAACCGTCTGCCCGCAACAGTGAGGCGTTCGAGGCCGCGATCGTCGAGATCGCGCTCGCTTCCCGCCGCATGCTCGAGTCCATCGGGGTGCCTGTCGAGGAAGGTCCCGACCGCTGGACACCGCGAGGCCACGCCCACCCGCACACCGCGTGACGGAAGCGCTCCCGGCGGCATCGACGGCGGCCGCGCCCGAGTGGTGGCGGCGGCCCGGCCTGGAGTCCCGTGACGGGCGCCTGACCATCGCGGGCGAGGATGCCGAGAACCTGGCGCGCCGGCACGGCACACCACTTTTCGTGTACGACCGCCCCAGGTACGCCGAGAACGCGCGTCGGCTGCAGGACGCGGCGGCTCGTGCCGGCATCCCGTTCCGCCTCCGGTTCGCGCTGAAGGCCAACCCACTCCCCGAGGTCCTCGAGGTGTTCCGTGGTCTCGGCTCGCCTGGTTCGACGGACGCGGTGGGGATCGATGCCTGCTCGCCGGGCGAGGTGCGCCGGGCGCTCGAATGCGGCTGGCGCGCCGACGAAATCAGCTATACCGGAACGAATGCCTCCGAGCGAGACATCGACGTGCTCCTCGCGAACGACATTCACGTCAACCTCGACGCAATCAGCCAGATCCGCCGCTACGGCCGACGCGCCCCGGGACGGACGATCGGTCTGCGGATCGACCCGGGAGCCGGGGCGGGCTATCGGGCGCACCTCGAGTACAGCGGCCGGCCGACGAAGTTCGGGATCGGACTGGACCGGCTCGTGGAGGCTTTTGCGGTCGCCCGCGAGCACGACCTGACGATCGACACCGTCCACTTCCACGCCGGCTCGGGCTGGCTCGGCGATGGACTTCAAGCGTTCGAGGACGCGCTGGTCCGCGCGGTCGAAGCGACCGAGTGGCTGATTGCGGCTGGCTGCCCCATCGCGGAGGTGAACGTCGGCGGCGGGATCGGCGTGCCGGCGCGTGACGATGAACCGGCCGTCGACCTCGACGCCTATGCCGAGACCCTGTCCCGGCACCTCGGCCCGCTGGGGGTCGTGGTCGGGGCGGAACCGGGCGACTACCTGTCGAAGGACGCCGCGATCCTGCTTGGCGAGGTCGTCACGGTCGAGGAGCGTGGCGGCGTCACGTTCGTCGGGCTCGACCTCGGCTGGAACCTCAACTGCGCGTATTTCATCTACGGCTACCTGCAGGAGATCCTGCCCGTGGCGGCCGTCGATGCGCCGCGGGCCGAGATCGTCACCGTCGCCGGCCACATCAACGAGGCGAGCGACGTGTTCGCCGAGGATTACCCGATGGCGAAGGTCGAGGAGGGCGACATCGTGGCCCTGCTCAACGCGGGCGGCTATCACCAGGCGATGAGCTCGACGCACTGCCTTCGGCCGATGGCGGACGCGATCTTCCTGGATCGCTGAGGTCGCCCCAGCTTCGGACCCGCTCGATCGCGATCCGGATTAGCGGGCGGTGTTCCAGGTCGTGCCCGGCGTACTGCGGGTATTTCGCGCGGAGGGCGGCGATGGCGGACGCCCGTTCGACCGCGTCATCGGTCAGGCTCGCCAGACCGTTGATCCGAAGCCATGCGAGGTGGCTCCAGTCCTCGTGCCAGCGGTCGATGAGCACCGTCACGTCGGCTCGCCGCTCGATGTCGCGGATGCGCGCGAGGTGGCGCGGGTCGGCGGCCTTCGGCTTTTCGTCGATCGGCGTGAACAGGACGTCGCCATGGAGGACAAAGCAGATCGGCACCAGGCGCGGGCGGCCGTCCTCGGCGATCGTCCCGAACGTCGCGGTGCGCGCTTCGGACACGAAGGGGGCCTGCTCGTCGGTCAACGCCATCCGCGCACGCCGCCGGAAGAGGCCGCTGTTTCGGGGCACCTGTTGGATGCTTGCACTCATGCGGAAGCATCGCACCGACCGAGGGTTCGGAAGTGCCTCCAGCGTCCCTCCAATCAGCCGTCCGAGCGCGTGGCCGCCCGCATCGGGATGATGAACGCCTCCCAGCCCGCGATTGCCCAGAACAGCAGCGTGATCGGTTCGGACTCGAGCGAGAACCGGATCAGGTCGATCGGGTTCGTCGGGAGGCCCGCCAGGTCGGCGACGGCGGCGACTTCCTCGACGCTCAGGCCCATCTCGGCGGCGATCTCCGCGATCGCGACGCCGTAGAAGTGATTGGCGATCAGGTACTCGCTGACGACCAGCGCGACGAGCGTGAACGCGACGCTGATCGGCACGAGCGCGATCGACGGGTGGCGGCCCGCCCCGAACACCACGCCCTGCGCGACGATGAAACCGACCGCAATGGCGACGATCCCGACCTGGAAGTTGGTGATCACGACGACGCCGTACCACAGTGCCGTCGCCAGGACCGCCCCGATGGCTCCGCCGACGACGCCGCCGGCGAGGTCGCCCATCGTCGCCGGCTCCGCTGGCTTGGGTGCCGTCACCTCAGCGACGGGAATCCCGCTTGCGAGTGTGGCCTTGGCCAACGGAGCCGCGGCGGCCTCGAGCGCCGCCGGCACGGCCCTTGTGCCCATCGCCGAAGCAGGGGTGGCCACCGCAGCGCTCGGCGCCAGCTGGATGGCGCCGCGGATTCCGCCGCAGCTGTAACACGCTGCCGCGCTGTCTCGATTGATCGACTTGCAGCGGCCGCAGACCCAGTCGCTCACGTCCCTCTCCGGTCTGTGCGGGGCCCGCCCGCGGCGGCAGTATGCCCGACGGGCCGACGCAGATGCGACTCACCATGGGTCCTGTCCGTGACCCGTACGCGGGGTACTAGACTCGCGTGATGTCCGAGCGCGTCGACGAGGGCAATTCCCCACCAACCCGCCACGTCACGACGACGCGGATCGTGGCGGTCCGCGGCGATGCGCTCGAGGTCCGCGCCGATCGCGTCGTAGGTGAGGAGCCGCTCGAGATCCGGGCTGCCGGGCCGAACCAGGAACCGGTCGCAGTGGCGGTCACGATGCGGACGCCCGGCTTCGAGGACGAGCTTGCGGTGGGATTCCTGCGCACCGAAGGCCTGATCGAGGGCCCGGAAGTGCTGAGCGTCGAGACCGGCGATCCAACGACAATGAACCAGCCGGATGACACCGCGGTGGTTCGCCTGTCGAGCGCCTTCGATGCATCGCGCGTCGCCGAGCGCCACTTCATCGCGACGGCATCGTGCGGCATCTGTGGAAAGGCCTCACTTGACGAGGTTGCGCTTCGCGCCGAGCCGATCCCGGCCGGCGCACCCATCGTCGCTCGCTCGATGATCCTCGCCCTACCGGATGCGCTCCGCGCCGCTCAGCGAGCGTTCGAGGAAACGGGCGGCCTGCACGCGTCGGGGTTGTTCTCACCGAGCGGCGAGCTGCGGGTGCTGCGCGAAGACGTCGGGCGGCACAACGCGCTCGACAAGGCGATCGGGTCGCAGGTTCTGGCGGGCCGGCTCCCCCTCCACGACACGATCCTGCTGGTGTCGGGTCGGGTCAGCTTCGAGATCGTCCAGAAGGCGGCCGTCGCCGGCATCCCGATCCTCTGTGCCGTGTCGGCCCCGTCGGACCTCGCGATCTCGGCCGCGGATCGGCTCGGCGTCACGCTCGTCGGCTTCCTCCGCGGCGACGGCTTCAACGTCTACACCCACGACGACCGGATCGACCTGCGCGACCTCGTCGGCTGGGGGTAGGACCGGGGCGACACCATTCGGTTGAACGTTTCGCCACCCTGGGCCCGTCATGATGTCGAACAACCGAGACGCGGTTGCCCGCGAGGGGTGGCATGGACACCGAGCTGGTGCGGCGAGCACAGGACGGCGACCGGGAGGCCTTCGCGGCCCTCGTGCCCCCGGCCGTCGACCGCCTGCTCGGGCTGGCGTACCAGATCCTGGGCGATTCCGACCTCGCCGAGGAGGCGACGCACGTCGCGGTCATCAACGCGTGGCGGAAGTTGCCGGCGCTCCGTGAGCCCGCCAGGTTCGAGGCCTGGCTGTACAGGCTCGTGGTCAACGCATGTCGCGACGAGGGGCGTCGGCGACCGTGGGAGGTCCACGCGCCGGTGCCGCTCAACTGGGCAGTGGATGCGGCCGAACCGGAGCGGCAGGTCGACGACCGCGATCGACTCGATCGGGCGTTTCGTCGACTCTCGTTTGATCACCGGGCGGTGATCGTGCTCCATCACCACGCCGGCCTGTCCCTGGTCGAGGTCGGCCACGCCCTCGGCGTGCCTGCCGGAACGATCCGTTCGCGACTCCATTACGCGATGCGCGCCATGCGTGACGCCCTCGAGCTCGACGACGAGCTGCCCGCGGCGCAGGTGAGTGCATGAACAGCGATCAGGATTTCGACCTTCGGGTTGGCCGCTGGCTTGATGCGCGGGAAGTGCCGGCGTCGGGCGAGCGCGTCTCGGAGAGGATCCTCGCGACATTGGCGACGACGCGACAGGAGCGTCGCCCGATCTTCCGTCGGGGCCCGATCAGTCGCCCACCGCTCCGCCTGCTGGCGGTCGCGGCGGCGCTGCTCATCGCCGGCGGCCTGGCGGCCGTGATCGGACTCGGCGGCCGGTCAGGTCTCGTGTTCGTGCCGCCTCCGACTCGGTCGGCGGCGCCGACGGGCACGCCGGACCTGTACCCGCAGGTGGTGCGCCAGATCGAACTCGGGGCCGACACCTGGCAGGTCCTCGCGACGCCGTCCCGCGTCTGGGTCCAGGCCGACGACGTCGGCGTCAGGGGGATTGATCCCGCGACGGGTCTGCCATCCGGAGTGATCGAAGGCGGCTCGTGGATGTTCCTCGAAGGGTCCGACATGTGGGTCCAGAAGGGCGCGGAGCTGGTACTCGTGCGCGTCGACCCGCAGACGGGACGCGAGCTGGAACGGTTCGAAAACATCCCGGGCTTCACGGTTGCCAAGGATGGCGACACGGTCTGGGGATTCGACGAGAACGGCAACGTCGTCCACGTCGACATGGCGACCGGTGAAGAGCTCGCCTCGATCGAGGTCCCCGAGCAGCCCAAGCAGATCGTGCTTGCCGCCGATGCCGTCTGGGTTATCTGCGATGCCGGGAATGCCCTGGTGCGGATCGATCCCGCTGCGGCCGAGGTCACCGACACGATCGATGTCGGGGACGGACCGGTCGAGCTCGAGCTGGGGTTCGATTCGCTGTGGGTCCGGAACCGGCAGTTCGAGCTTGTTCGAATCGATCCCGAATCCGCCGAAGTGATCGCGACGATCGAGGGCTTCGGGGTGAGCCCTTCGCTCGGCCTGTCGTTCGGCGGTGGCCACGTATGGGCGTCGATTCTAGCCCGGCCGGGATGGGAGCCATCGATCCGGCCACCAACGCCATTGCGTATGAGATCCCGCTGCCGGGGGCGACGTTCATGGACAGCTACTGGCACGACGGCATGCTCTGGGTGTCGACCGCCTTCGACCAACAGCTCCTGCAGGTGGACGCCGCCCGGCCCTGAGTCCACCAGCCGATCAACTCAATCTCCAACGGAGGTTGCCCTTGGTTCGCCGTGCCCGGATGCCAGTTTGTGGTTGAGACGACCCCAAAGGAGTGATGGAATGAACAGTCGAACACGCACGAGAACCCTGGCGGGACTGGCCGCCGCGGTGGCCCTCGCGGGCGCGCTGGTTCAACCAGTCGCGGCCACGTATCCCGGCTCGCTGAATGGAAGGATCGTCTTCGGGGCCGACGTCGGAGGCAACGTCGACCTCTATTCGACGCTGCCAAACGGACAGGCGCGTCTCCGACTGACCGACCAGTCGGACTTCGACGCCTGTCCCGCGTGGTCGAGTGATGGCAAGCAGATCGCGTGGTGCCACGGCATTCGCGCACGAGGTGGGATCATCGAGATCTGGACGATGAAGGCCAATGGCGAGGACAAGCGCCAGGTGACGAACCTCGGCGGTCGGATGACGTTCCCCGACTTCTCGCCGGACGGCACGGAGCTTGTCTTCGCCGGGCGCCAGCCCGACGGCACGAACGACGATGTCTGGCGCATCGACGCGGACGGAACGGATCTCACCCAGCTCACGACGGACCCCGGGTTCGACGGCAATCCTGCCTGGTCGCCGGATGGGACGAAGATCGTCTTCACGAGCTCGCGCTCGGACGACACCGGCCAGGTGTTCGTCATGGACGCCAACGGCAACGGGCAAACCCAGCTCACGTTCGATCCGGTGTTCAAGGACCAGACGCCGGATTGGAGCCCCGATGGTTCGAAGATCTCGTTTGCGGCCGGCGACCCGGGCGACATCCTCGTCATGAACGCGGACGGGCGCGATCAGCACGTCGTCGTCGGTGGTCCGACTGACGACTTCGGGACCTCATGGTCGCCGGACGGGCGCTTCATCGCGTTCCTCCGCTTCGACGACCGGGCGAACCGGTACGTGGACCTGGACGACGGCTCGATCCAGGTGGTCAGCACGTTCGGACTGCAGTCGGTTCCGGCCTGGCAGCCGCGAGGCGACCGCGGGAACTGAGTGACGCTCCGGGGTCGGCCGGCAGTTGCTGTCGGCCGGCCCGCTCAGGTCTGGTTCGGGCGGTCCGGGCGCTCGTTGACGAACTGGAAGCCGAAGCGGCCCTTGATGCAGAGGTGGCCTTCGGTGACGCTCGAGTCCAGCGGTGAGGTCACCTTGACGATCTCCTCGTCCTGGACGTGGAGGTCCAGCGAGCAGCCGACGCCACAGTACGGGCAGATCGTGTTGGTCACGGTCTGCGTCGACTCGTCCCACGTTCCTTCGGCGCGCATGTCGTGCTCGGACTTGAACATCAGCGCGCCGGTCGGACAGGCGCCGATGCAGTTGCCGCAGTAGACGCACGCCGACGTCGGCAGCGGCGTCGCGTATTCGGTCGAGATGCGGGCGTCGAAGCCGCGCCCTGCGACGGCGATCGCGAACGTGTTCTGGGCGTCCTCGCCGCACGCCTCGACGCACTTGTAGCAGAGCACGCACTTCGAGTAGTCCCGCACGTACAGGTCGTTGTCGACCTTGACTGGTTGCGCGACCGTGGCCGTCGCCGCGTCACCGAGGGGGGCGTGGTGGTGGCCCGGCTCGTGGGCGTCGCGCTCCCCGGCGCCCGCGGGTTCGGCCGGCGGCCCGAAGCGGCTCGGGTCCGCGCCGTAGCGTCGCGACCAGTCCGCGAGCGAGCCGTCGGGCACGGCCGGGCCGGCCAGCGACAGGTCGACCGACGAGCCGAGGAGCTCGAGCACGACCTTGCGCGACGTTCGCACGCGATCGGAGTCGGTGAAGACCTCCATCCCGGGCTCGGCCTTGCGTGAGCACGACGGCACGAGGACACGCGACCCGGTGACCTCGACGACACAGACGCGGCACACGTTGACGGGCGTGAGGTTGTCGGCGTAGCACAGGGTCGGCGTGTCGACCGCCAGTGCGCGGCAGGCGTCGAGGATCGTCGAACCCTTCGGGACCGTGACGTTGACCCCGTCGATTGTCAGCTCGACCTGCGGCGTGGCCTCGACCGGCGGCGGCTGCGGGATCCGGGTCGGTCGGGCAGGCGGCTCGAGCACGATCGGCGAGACCTGCGTCACCGCCGCAACGGGGAAGCGCGGTGCGGCCGTGCGCTGGAGGTCGTCGCTCACAGGGCTACCAACCGGCTTGACTGCGTCATGGAGACACCAAGCCGCTTTGCCGGAATGCCGATTCGATCGCGGAAGACGCGGTCTGGCCGAGCCCGCAGATCGAGGCGTCGCGCATCGCCTGGCCGACCTCCCGCAGCAGCACGAGCTCGTCTTCGCGTGAGCGCACGCCCGAACCCGCTGCCAGGCGGGCGAGCAGCTCTTCCTGGCGAACCGTCCCGACGCGGCAGGGGACGCATTGCCCGCACGACTCGTCTCGGAAGAACTGGGCGATCCGGGTCAGCGTGCCGACGAGGTCCGCACGCTCGTCGAACACCATGACGACCCCCGAACCGAGGGTCGCCCCGGCGGCGCGCGTGGCCTCGAAGGTGAGCGGAAGGTCGAGCGCATCGGGTCCGACGAACACGCCGGCAGCCCCGCCGAGCAGGATCGCCTTGATCTTCCGGCTGCCCGGCACGCCCCCGCCGAGCGCGAGCAGCTCTCGGAGCGTCGTCCCGAACGGGACCTCATACGTCCCCGGCCGCTCGATGTTGCCCGACAGGCAGAACAGCTTCGGGCCGGTGGAACCCTCGGTGCCGATCGCCTTGAACGCCTCCGCACCGCCATCCTCGGCGACGATCAGCAGCACGTTGACGATCGTCTCGACGTTGTTGACCGCCGTGGGGTTGTCGAACAGGCCGACCTCCACCGGGAATGGCGGCTTGTTGCGCGGTTCGCCGCGCTTGCCCTCGATCGACTCGAACAGCGCCGTCTCCTCGCCGCAGATGTAGGCGCCGGCACCGCGCCGCAGCTCGATGTCCAGTCCGTCGAGCAGGCCTGCTTCGGTCGCCGCCGCGATTGCGTTCGCGATCCGTGCTTCGGCCAGCGGGTATTCGCCGCGAATGTAGAGGTAGGCCTTGGCCGCCCCAACGGCGAATGCCTCGATCGCCATTGCTTCGATGACCGCGAACGGGTCGCCCTCCATGAGCACCCGATCCTTGAACGTGCCGGGCTCCGATTCGTCCGCATTGCAGACCAGGTAGTGGGGCTGAGCTTGCTGTGTGGCAACGGCCGCCCACTTGCGCCCCGTTGGGAACGCCGCCCCGCCGCGTCCGAGGAGCCCGGATCTTGTGACCTCGTCGATCACCTGCTCTGGCCCGATTGCGCGAGCGCGCTCGAGGGCGCTGAATCCGCCGTGGGCTCGATAGTCGTCAAGGGACATCGGATCGACGACGCCCACCCGAGACAGGAGTCGAAGCTCCGATTTGCCGGCTTGTGGCACGGCGTTGGCGTCTTCGGGCACGCCGCTCACGGGGCTGGTCCCCGGTTCCATTCGGGCCACGATCCCGGCGGCATCGACCGGGGCCGCCGCCATCGTCATCGGCTGCGGACCGGCGACGGTGACGAGTGCTGCGGGAGCGCGATCGCACAGGCCGAGACAGGGCGATCGGAACCAGGTTCGCTCGCCATCGCCGGCCGGCGCGCCCTCCGCGCCGAGCGCCCGCTCCACGTCGCCGATCACCGTCTCGGCCCCGGCCAGCCGGCACGCGATGTCGTCGCACACGTGAGCGACGACCGGTGGGCGCGGCTTCGTCGCGAACAGCGCGTAGAAGGTGGCCACCCCGTAGGCCTCGGCGGGCGGGATCGTCAGCCGCTTGCAGACGTAGTTCAGGGCAGGCTGGCTGATCCAGCCGACGCGGTCCTGGACCGCGTGCAGCACAGGGAGCAGCAGGTCGCGTCGCGAGCGGGCAGCATGGCCGCCGTGGGCCACGTGGCCTTCGGGACCGGGCGTCCTGTCGCCCCCCACCCAACGGGTCGCGGGTGGCCCGAGGACCGCGTCGACCGCCGCCCGCTCGGCCGGGGACGCGAGGGGCCCGATGACGTGCAGATCCATCGTCCCGAGTGTAGGCGCCCGGCGGGCGCCGAGTCAGCCGGCGGGTGCCGCCACCGGAACAGTCCCTTCGACGGCGATGTCCTCAGCGGTTGACCGGTCGGGCAGGTTCCGCGTGAAGAACAGGCCGAGCAGCGCCAGCAGCGCGACCCCGCCGAGGGCAAGCCGCAGGCCGTCGAGCTGCGCGTTGCCGTAGTCCGTCGCGATCGCCTCGGCCTGGTCTGGCGGGAGGCCTGCATCCGTCAGGAACTGCTCGACCTCCGTGACGGGAATGACTTCGAGGCCCTGCTCGCTGGCCGCGGTGGCAACGGTCGTCCGCACCTCGGCCGGAAGCTCCTCGTTGGCGGTGACGCGCTCGACGAACCCGTTCGTCAGGCCGATCAGCAGGATCGCGCCGATGAGCGCGGTCCCGAGCGACGCGCCGAGGTTCTGGGCCGTGCCCTGGAGACCGCCGGCCTCGTTCGTCTGCGCGGGCGGGGCCGACGAAATGATCACGTTCCCGAGCTGCGACGCGAGCAGCCCGGCCCCGACGCCGAATACCGCGAGCCCGACCAGGAAGCCGACGTCGTTGAGCTCGATGTCGAGCGTTCCGAGCAGGACCACCGCGGCCAGCGAGATCGCCACCAGGCCGAGGCGGCACACGGCTTTCGGGGATCGGCGGGCGGCAAGCTTCGGGCCCGTCAGCGCCGCGATCAGCATCGTCACCGACATCGGCAGCAGGCGGAGGCCGGTCTCGAGGGCGTTCAGCCCGAGGACGACCTGGAGGTACACGGGCAGCACGAAGAACGTCCCAAGCAGAACCAGCTGCTGGGCGCCGAGCGTCGCCAGTCCGGCGCGCAGATGGACGATCCCGAGCAGCGCGGAGTCGAGCAGTCGGTCGCGACCAAGCCGGGCGAGGCGCTGCTCCCAGGCCTCGAACACGAACAGGAGGCCGAGCCCGCCGAGGATCAGGAACGGCACCACGGAGAACCCGAGCGGCGCGATCTCGCGACCGGCGATGACCGGGACCACGCGCGGCACGATGAAACCCCACGTGCTGCTCTGGAGGATGGCCAGCACGATGATCGCCAGCCCGCTCGCGGAGAGGGCGGCGCCGACGATGTCGAGGCTGGGAGGGTTCGGTTCGGCCGGCGCGGACTTCATGCGCTTTCGAGTGAGCAGGATGACGGCAACGATGAAGACCTCGCCGACGAACACCAGGCGCCACGTGAACGTGGTCGTCACCCAGCCGCCGATCACCGGACCAGCCGCGATCGCTGCCGCTGCGACGCCCCCGACGATCCCATAGGCGAGGGCGCGCTCCTTGCCCTCGTAGTTCTGCGCGACGAGTGCCGCGATCGCCGGCACCACGAGCACCGCCCCGAGGCCCTCGATGAGCGACCAGCCGAAGAGCAGGACGGCGAGGTTGGGGCTGATGGCCGTGATGAACGAGCCCGTGGCGTAGACCACCAGGCCGACCGCGAAGGCACGATCGCGTCCCCAGATGTCGCCGAGCTTGGCGCCGACGAGCATGAACGCCGCCATGACCAGCGTGTAGGCGGTGATGGCCAGCTGGACGCCCTGGATCGTGGTGTCGAGGTCGGCCACGATCTGCGAGATCGACACGTTCATGACGCTGCTGTCGAGCACCATCACGAACTGGGCCGCGGCCAGGATCGCGATGGGCGTCCAGTTCTTCATGGCGTGATGGTACGAGGGGCATGGAAGCGCGTGGCGCCCGTCCTGCGGTTCTGTCGACCGGCGGCTGCTACTGTGGTCAGGCTTACCTGGAGTGAAGTGGGGAGGGGCAGATGGACGCCCGCAGAAGTCGTGTGACCCGGAGGCGCAGCGTGCTGGCGGGAGTCAGCCTGATCCTCGCGTGCTCCGCGATCCTGGTCGCAACGGTTGCCGTGTGGGCGCACCAGGTCGCGTTCAACACCGAGCGGTTCACCGCCGTTGCCAGCAGCGCGCTCGAACAACCCGAAGTCATCGACCCGCTGGCGGCACGCATCAGCTCGCAGGTCGTCACCACGCTCGACGTCCAGTCGCGCCTGAGGGACGTGCTGCCCGAGCGAGTGACGGCGATCGCCGGACCCGTCACCCTCGCGCTGCAGGACGGGCTGACGCGTCGCCTCGAAACGCTGCTGGCCGAGCCGCGCATGCAACAGGCCCTGACGAGGGCGCTGTCGTTTGCGCACACGCGGGTGATGAACCTGCTCCGGGACCAGTCGAATGCGGCGACCGTCGTGAACGGCCAGGTCGTGCTCGAGGTCTATCCGGTGCTGCTCGTCGCGCTCCAGCAATTGCAGACAGCGGGGATCATCGGCCCCGAGGTCCAGCTGCCTGACCCCGCAACGGCAGAGCCGCCCGGCGTCGTCCGGGGGATCCTCGAGAATCGGCTCGGCGTGACGCTCCCCGAGGACTTCGGCACGATCCCGCTCATGCCGGCCGAGCGGCTCGAGACCGCCCAGGCGGCCGTCCGCGTCTTCGACCTCGTGGTGATCGTCCTGATCGTGCTCGCGGTGGCGCTCGTCGCGCTCGCGCTCTGGTTGTCGGGGAAACGCCTTCGTATGGTCGTCTACCTTGCAATCGGCACGATTGTCGCCTTCGTGCTGGCGCGGCTCTTCACGAACGCCGCGGCGGATGCGCTGACCACCGGGATTGCGGCACAAGGCCTGCGTGCCGCGGTCGAGTCGATCCTCGACGCCACCCTGGCCGACTTCCGCAGTTGGGCTTTGCTCATCCTTGTTGGCACCGGGATCATCGGGATCCTGGCCTACGCGTACGGCCGGCCGAACGTCTCGGTAGCGGCGTTCAGCTCGGGGAGGTCGAAGGAACGGATCGGGCTCGCCCTGATCGCTCTGGCCGTGCTGTGGATCGCCGTGGGGCTGGAGGTGGCACTGCTCGCAGCCGTGCTGATCATCGGCCTCGAGCTGTACCTCGGGCGCGGCGAGGGCGACGCGGGGGAGGCGGCCCCACCGTCCGCCCCGATGCCGTACACGCCCATGCCACCGCCGCCTTCAGCCGGGGCGCCGCCTTCGTCGGCCTGACGCCGCTCACGCCCCTCTAAGGCCGCTCGCTGGGCGAGCAGCCGGGACATGGCGAGCACCAGCCGGCGTCGGCTGGCTGGGATCAGGCTCAGGCGACCGGTTCGACCGCCGGGAGTTTCTCGATCCGGATCGCCGTCGCCTTGAACTCGGCGGTGCCGGATTTCGGGTCCCAGGCGTCAATTGTCAGCAGGTTCGTGGCGACATCGTCCTGGAAGTGGAGGGTCATGAAGGTCAGCCCGGGTCGCAGCGACTCGTCGATCCGGATCGGTGCCTCCACCTGCCCGCGCCGCGAGGTGACGCAGACGCGCTCGCCGTCGGCGAGCCCGTACGCGGCCGCGTCCTCCGGGGAGATGTCGAGCGACTCGCCGCGTCGCAGCGGTGACGTGTAGCCCGCGGTCTGCACGCCCGTGTTGTACGAGTCGAGCCGGCGCCCCGTCGTGAGCCGGATCGGGAAGTCATCGTCGAGGCGGTCGACCGGCGGGTCGTGCTCGACGGCCACGAACGGCGCACGCATCCCCGGGACCGGGTCCTCCCACAGCCGCGAGTGAAGGAACAGTTCGCCGGGATGGTTCTCGTCGTAGCACGGCCACTGGATGCCGTCGAGCTCTTCGAGCCGCGCGTACGTCATCCCTGCGTGCATCGGCGACAGGGTGCGCAGCTCGTTCCAGGCGTCCTCGGCCCCGGACCAGCCCCAGTCGCTGCCCATCCGGCGCGCGAGCTCGGCGATGATCCACAGGTCGTCGCGCGCGTCGCCGGGCGGCTCCTTCGCCTTGCGCACGCGCTGGACGCGCCGTTCCGAGTTCGTGACCGTGCCCTCGGACTCCGCCCAGGCCGCAGCGGCGGGCAGGACGACGTCAGCCAGCTCCGCGGTCTTCGTCAGGAACAGGTCCTGGACGACGAGGAACTCGAGGCCTTCGAGCATGCCGCGCATGCGGCCCTGATCGGCCTCGGACTGGGCCGGGTTCTCGCCGATCACGTACAGCAGGCGCTGGTCGCCGCACGCCATCGCGTCGCACATGGCCGTCAGGTGGCGGCCGCGCTTGTCCGGAATCGTCACGCCCCACGCCTGCTCGAACCTCGCCCGAAGCCGGTCGTTCTCGACGTGCTGGAAGCCGGGCAGCCGGTCGGGGATCGCGCCCATGTCGCCGCCGCCCTGCACGTTGTTCTGGCCGCGCAGGGGGTTGAGGCCGCTGCCGTATTTCCCGACGTGTCCGGTCAGGAGCGCCAGGTTGATGAGCGCGAGGACGTTGTCGACTGCGTTGTGGTGCTCGGTGATGCCGAGCGTCCAGCAGATCATCGCCCGGTCGGCCTTCGCAAAGGCGTGGGCCAGCTCGCGGATCGCCTCGGCCGGCACGCCGGTCTCGCGCTGGGCGTACTCAAGGGTGTACGGCTCGACGCCGGCGCGATAGGCCTCGAACTGGTCGGTCGCCCGCCCAATGAACTCGGTGTGAGCGAGACCAGCCGCGATGATCTCGCGACCGATGGCATTGGCCAGCGCGATGTCACTCCCGACATCGAGCCCCAACCACGTGTCGGCCCATTCGGCCGAGGAAGTCCGCCGCGGATCGACAGCGTACAAGCGCGCGCCGTTGCGCACGCCGCGCAGAAGGTGGTGGAAGAAGATCGGGTGCGTCTCGCGGGCGTTGCTGCCCCACAGGACGATCAGGTCCGTCTCTTCGATCTCACGGTATGAACTTGTGCCGCCACCGGCACCGAACACCGTCGCCAGACCGGCGACGCTCGGAGCGTGTCAGGTGCGGTTGCAGCTGTCGATGTTGTTGCTGCCCAGGACCGCACGGCTGAACTTCTGCGCCGCGAAGTTGACCTCGTTGGTCGCCTTGCTGCAGCTGAAGATGCCGAATGTCGACGGGCCGTGGGCCGCGTTGGCGGTCCTGAACCCGGCGACGGTCCGGTCGAGCGCCTCGTCCCACGTCGCGGGTCGAAGCTCGCCGCCCTTCGTGTCGCGGACGAGGGGCTGGGTCAGTCGAACGTAGGCCTTTGCCACTGCGGTGGCCTCCTGCGGAGCTGACGGCACGAGTGTAGCGCTCGCGCCGAGAAATAAGCGTTCTCCCGATGCGCTCGCCTGGCCCTTAGCCCGATCGTGCAAACAAGGAAACACTGAATAGGCGAGGAACGGACAATGAACGGACTTGGACGGTTGCTGGCGCTGGGAGCCCTGTCGGGTGACGAAGCTCGGCGGCACGCCGACGACGAGTGGCGTGCCCTCCACCGGCGGCCGGATGCGCCGCCGCCCTCCATCGACGAGTCGGCCGCCGTGGCCGACGACCGTTACAGGGAGCACGAAACGTTCCGGCTCCGCCGTCTGGTGGCCCGCTTCGCGCGCCACTGAGACGGAGCCGGGCCCTCACCGATTGGGCGGCAAAGCCGCTGATCCGTTGCTCGCGGTCGAGGCAGGGTCGATGATGCCCGCGATGTCGACCCGCGTCGTGAGTCCGACCCTTGCCGGTCGCCTCGTCGAGCTCGACCGGCTTCGCGCCGCGCGCGACCGCGCATCGGGCGGCGCGCCTTCGACGGTCCTCATCTCCGGAGAGGCCGGCGTCGGGAAAACCCGCCTCGTCACCGAAGCGACCGAGATGGCTCGCAGCGAAGGCTTTGGCGTCATCGTCGGCGGCGCGATCGGACTTGGCGACAGCGACCTGCCCTACGGACCCTTCACCGAGGCGTTTCGGTCGCTGCTGGCCGACGTCGGTCGCGAGCGGATCGTCGAGGCAGCGGGCGAAGGCGCCGTCCACCTCGCCCGGCTTGTGCCCGGCCTCGGCGACGCGCCGGCCGCCGCCCCGCTCACGTCGCCCGACGATGGGGTCGATTCGCGCCCACGCCTCTTCGAAGCCGTGCTCGACGTCCTTGGCCGTCTGGCGCTCGAACGACCGATCGTGCTCGTGCTCGAGGACCTGCACTGGGCCGATCCGTCGTCGCGCGCCCTGCTCACCTTCCTCGCGGGACGGCTGCGCGACGAGCGGCTGGTCCTGATCGGGACGTACCGGTCGGACGAGTTGACCCGGCGGCATCCGCTGCTGCCGCTGCTCGCGCTCCTCGAACGGCTGCCGTCCGTCGAGCGCATCGACCTGTCACGCCTCGACCGTGACGAGGTCCAGGCCCAGATCACCGGCATCCTCGGAACCGCGCCCGGCGCCAGGTTCGTCGACAACGTGCTCGCCCGGTCGGATGGCAATCCGTTCTTCGTCGAGGAACTGCTCACGAGTTCCTCGCGGGACCGTCGTGGAAGCGTCTCACCGACGCTCCAGGAGATCCTGCTCGCGAGGCTGTCCGGCCTGGCCCCGGAGACGCAGCGACTGTTGCGCATCGCGGCGGTCATCGGTCGACGCGCTGAGCATGACCTGCTCGCGTCCGTTGCGGAGCGCGCAGAGCCCGATCTCGTCGAGGACCTCCGTGACGCCGTGGACCAGCACCTGCTCGTTCCGGTCGAGACCGACGAGGGCCCGGCGTACGACTTCCGCCACGCGCTCGTCCGGGAGGTCGCGTACGAGGACCTGCTGCCGACCGAGCGGAGCGCGCTCCATGCGCTCGTCGCCGAAGCACTGACGACCCGCGGCTCGGCTGACGGGGGCGAGGACGCGAGGTTGACCGCCGAGCTCGCCTACCACTGGCACGGTGCACACGACGACCGACGCGCGATCGGCGCGTCGGTTCAGGCAGGCCGAGCGGCTGCGGCCGTGTTCGCCCACGACGAGGCACTCGAGCATTTCGAGCGAGCCATCCGGCTCTGGAGCCGTGTCGCCGACCCCGAATCGGAGACGCGGACCGACCTGCCGTCCCTCTACGACAGTGCGGCGGCCTCTGCGTCGAGCGCCGGCAAGGTGCGCCGCGCCGTGGAGCTTGCTCGCCTGGCGATTGAGCGCGGATCGGATGGCACGACCGCATCGCGTGGCGAAGCCTGGGCGCGGCGAACGGACCGGCTCGCCTGGTACCTCTCGGAGCTCGGCGACCAGGCCGGCGCACTGGCGGTCGTCGACCATGCGCTCGAGCGGGTTGGCCCCGACTTCCCCGGGATCGGGACGGCGCGGCTGCTCACGACGCGGGGGATGCTGCTGTGGGGGATGGGCCGCTATCCGGAGATCGTCCGCACGGCCGACGCGACGATCGAGGCCGCGCGTCGTTCCGGCGAGGTCGGCATCGAAGCGAGCGCGCTGCTGGGCGTCGGCGCCGGCCGGGCGGCGTACGGGTTGCTCGACGAGGGCATCGCCGACCTCCGCGAGGCACATGCGCTGTTCCTGGCCGCCGCCGACCCTCGGTCCGGGATCGCGGTCAGCCAACTGAGTTACGCGCTCTGCCTGGGTGGCCGGCATGTGGAAGCCGAAGCACTGATCCGCGACGAGCTCGATCGGCAGGCGAAGATCGGCACGCTCCGCCGCTTCCGGCCGTTCCTCGTCACCGACCTCGTCGACGGCTACATCGATCTCGGTCGTTGGGACGAGGCCGTGGCGCTGTGCGAGACCGAGCTTGCCCAGGCGGACGGGGGTCGCGCCGCTCCCTGGTATCTCGAATCGCTGGCCGAGATCCGCGCCATGCGCGGCGACGTGGAGGGAGCAGCGGAGCTCCTCGCAGCCGCGTCCGAGGCCGTCGGGCCCGGGGACGCCGTGATCGACCGCGTCTGGGTGATGCGCGCCGCCATCGTCCTCGGTCGCGTCGGGGGCAACATCGATCGGGTCCGGAGCGCCGTCGACGAAGCGCTGAGCATCTCGGCGGATACGGCCCACGATGCCCCGCTCTGGTGGCTGCTGTGCACCGCGCTGGCGGCCGAGGCCGACGAGGCCGATCGCGGGACGCGACGACGGGACGCGGATGGCGTGGCGACCGCACGGGCGCGCGGCCTCCGTCTTGCTCGGATCCTGGACGAGGCCGCTTCGGCCCTTGGCCCGGACGATGGGCGTTGGCCGTCGACGCTCCGAGCCTACGTCCGCCATGGCGCCGCGGATCGCCTTCGGCTCGCCGGACGGTCCGACATTTCGGCATGGATGGCGGCGATCGAGGCCTACGACAACCTGGGGTACATCTACGAGGCGGCACGCTGTCGTCTCCACCTTGCCGAGACGGTCCTGGCCTCCGGTGCCGCGCGCGAGGAGGCCGCCGCAGCCTTGCGCGCGGCGGCCGACACCGCAGCGCGACTCCGCGCCGAACCGATTGCTCGCGGCCGTCGCGGGCCTCGCGGGCCGGGCGCGCATCGATCTCGGCTCGGAGACCGGTGGCGGGGACGATCTCGGCGTGGGCCTGACGGCCCGCGAGCAGGAGGTGCTTGGCCTGCTGACGGGTGGCCTGACCAATCGCGAGATCGGAGAGACCCTGTTCATCAGCGACAAGACGGCCTCGGTCCACGTGTCCAACATCCTCGGGAAGCTCGGCGTCGGGGGTCGCGGCGCGGCCGTCGCGATGGCGCTGCGACTCGGCTTCGAGATGGACGCCGACGCCAACCGGATGGATCGGCGGCGCCTGTCAGCCCGGGGGCGTCCGCACGTCGCGACGCGCCTTCCGGACGATCCGGATGAAGTGGCGCAGGTGGTCGAGCGGCCGAATGTGCGACGGTGCGCCGTAGATCGTCCGGATGGGGACCCACGCGATCGTCCCGCCGAGGCGGATGCAGGTCGTGATCATCTCGACCTCGAACTCGAACCCGCCCTCGTCGCTGCCGAGCGTCGCCTCCATGATCCGCCGCCCGATCAGCCGGTAGCCGGACTGGTTGTCGGGGATCTGCCGCCCGACGGCCCACGAGAACGCGCGGCCGCCGAGTTCGTTGGCGAGCCGGCGCGTCGGCGGCATGGTGCCGGAAGTTGCGTCGACCGATGACGAGGTCAGGACGCGGGTCCGCCTCGAACGCGGCCACGAACTTCGGGATCTCGGCAGGGTCGTGCTGGCCGTCGGCGTCGAGCGTGAGGACGGCGTCGTAGCCCTCGGCGACGGCGCGTTCGAAGCCCAGGCGCAGCGCGGCGCCCTTGCCCTGGTTCGGGCGCTGTTCGATGACCGTCGCCCCGGCGACGCGTGCCTGTTCCGCCGTGTCGTCCGCCGAGCCGTCGTCGACAACGAGGACCGGGCGGTGGCGCAGTGTCGCCTCGACGACCGGCCCGATCCGCGGACCCTCGTTGTAGCCCGGGATCAGGGCGACGATGCGGGCGCCAGCACGGGCGAGGGACGGGCCATGAACGTGCGGTCAGCGACCTCGCCTGATCGCGCGGACGTTGAGGCCGATGCCGATCAGGAGGATGGTTGATGCGGACCAGGTCAGGTTTTCGGCAACAACATCTGGGAGGAAGATGTCGCTGACCGAACCGCGTCGCGCACCGTACCGCTCGGCCATTGGCGTCAGCGGACAGACGAAGCCATTCGCAGCGAAGACGGCGCATTCGGTCAGCGCGATTCCGAGGGCGCCTGCCGTGCGTCGGGTGGGGCGAGCCCGCAACCCGTCGATGAGCACGGTCAGGATCGACGTGGCGATCAACGACGAACGCGACCGTGTGGACGGCCTTGATCGCGGCGAGGGTGATTCGCTGACGCATGGCGCGAGCGTGGCGGGCACCGGCCCCGACGGCATGGGCCATTCGGGCCGAAATCGCTAGGTCAGTGCGACGGTCCCTGCAGCGGTTGGGTCCGCCTCGACCGAGCCGATCCACCAGTGCTCGACGCCGCGTCGGCCGAGTTCGGCCTTGACCGCGGCCACGCGGTCGGGCGGGATGGCCGCCAGCAGTCCGCCGGAGGTCTGCGGATCGTGGGCGAGCGTGACGAGCTCCGGTGCGATGCCGTCCGCCACGGTCAGCGCGTCGGCGGCGAAGCGCCGGTTGTGGGCCGCGCCGCCCGTCTCCACGCCGGCGGCCGCCAGCTCGAGCGCCCCGCCGAGGAGCGGCAGCGAGGCGGGCTCGAACGCGAAGCGCGTGCCGGACGCGCGGGCCATCTCGAGACCATGGCCGAGCAGGCCGAAGCCGGTCACGTCGGTCGCCGCCGTGATGCCGGCTTCGACGAGCGCCTCGGAAGCGGCGCGGTTGAGCGCCCGCATCTGGTCGACCGCGGCGGCGAGGTCCTCGGGCGCGGTCCGCCCCTGGCGCGAGCCGGACACGAGCACGCCGGTGCCGAGTCGTTTGGTCAGGACGAGACGATCACCGGGCTGGGCACCGCCCTTGCGCAGCAGGCGGTCGGGGTGGGCAGCGCCGATCACCGCCAGGCCGTACTTCGGTTCGGGGTCGCGGATGGTATGGCCGCCCGCGAGCGTGCCGCCTGCCTCGCGCACCTTGGCCGAGGCGCCATCGAAGACCGCTGCCAGCGTGTCCCGTGGCAGGTCCTCGGGAAAGGCCGCGATCGACAGCGCGAACAGCACCCGGCCGCCCATCGCGAACACGTCCGAGAGGGCATTTGCCGCGGCGATCTCGCCGAACGTTCGGGCGTCATCGACGAGCGGTGGGAAGAAGTCGAGCGTACCGATGATCGCGAGCTCGTCGCTCACCGTGTACGCGGCCGCGTCGTCGGGTGGCGAGAGGCCCGCGATGAGCTCCGCTGGGAGCCGCTTCGGCACCGAGCCCGCTGAGCGCTTCGCTGAGCAGGTCGGCCCCGAGCTTCGCGGCACACCCGCCGCAGTCGGTCAGTTCGGTCAGGCGGATCGGTGTCAGCGTTTCGAGCGTGGTCATGCGGTTCGATGATATGCCGCTACCATCGGCGAGGGGGCGGTTGGGGCCCGGTGGCTTCCCTGGTCTTCAAAACCAGTGGCGCGGCGCTCGGCGTCGCGCGGTGGGTTCGACTCCCATGCGCTCCCGCCAAGGAGGATCGATGGCGAAGCCTGGCAGTCCCCGACCCCCGAGTGTCGAACGGGTGCTGGCCGTCGTGCGTGAGCGCGTCGATGGGGCAGTCGACGTCGCGGTGCTTCGCGATGCTGCCAGGGAAGTGGTCGACGCCGAGCGCGAGCGGCTGGGCGCGGGCGAGGCGCCACGCGACGTGACGACGCTCGGCGCGGCCGTCGCGCAGCTGCTCCGCGCCCGCGAACAGGGGTGGCGCCAGGGACTCGTCCCCGTCATCAACGCAACCGGTGTGATCGTCCACACGAACCTCGGGCGGTCACCCTGGCCGGAGGAGGCGGGTGCGATCGCCGCCGAGGCCGCGCGAACCTATCTGCTGCTCGAGCTCGACCGTGAAACAGGCCGGCGCGGCCATCGCTACCGCGCCGCGGAGGACGCGCTGATGGAGCTGACCGGTGCGGAGGACGCCCTCGTCACGAACAACAACGCGGCGGCCCTGGCGCTCGCCGTCGGTCTTGCAGGCCGCGGCGGCGTGGCCGTCAGCCGCGGGGAGCTGGTCGAGATCGGCGGTGGCGTGCGCATCCCCGAGATCGTTCGGCGCGCCGGCGCGCGGCTGGTGGAGGTGGGGACGACGAACCGGACGCGTGCCGCGGACTTCGAAGCGCCGCTGGCCGAAGGGCGTGCGCGGCTCGTCCTCAGGGTCCACCCTTCGAACTTCACGCAGAGCGGGTTCGTCGAGGCGCCCGAGGCGCGCGAGGTGGCCGAGCTGGCCCACCGACACGGCGCGGTCGTCGTGGACGACCTGGGCAGCGGCGCGCTCCTCGACACGTGCTCGCTTCGGGCTGACCCACGAGCCGATGCCGGGGGAGCGCCTGGCTGCGGGTTCGGACGTGGTGACGTTCAGCGGCGACAAGCTGGTCGGCGGCCCGCAGGCCGGGCTGGTCGTCGGTCGCGCGGAACTCGTGAAGAACATGCGAAAGGACCCGCTTGCGCGGGCGATGCGACCTGACAAGGCGACGCTCGCCGCGGTTGCAGCGACGCTCGGGCTCTATCGGGCGGGCCGCGCGGAGCACGCGATCCCGGTCTGGCAGATGATCGCCACGCCGTCCAATACGCTCCGCGAACGGTCCGAAGCGCTGGTCGCGGCCCTCGATGCCGCAGGCGTGGCGGATGCCGCGGTCGTTGAGGTCCGCTCGACCGTCGGGGGCGGGTCGCTCCCAGGGGAGACACTCCCGTCCTGGGGCGTCGCACTCGGCGTTCGTTCCCCGGATCGCGTCATGGCAGCGCTGCGCCGCGGCACGCCCTGCGTGCTGGCCCGGGTCGAGGACGGCCGGATTGTGCTCGACCTGCGGACCGTGATCGAGGACCCGCGCGACCGGCTTCCCGGGGCGATCGCGGCGGCGCTGGGTCGGGCTCGCGAACCGTGACCGTGGTCGTCGGCACGGCCGGCCATATCGACCACGGCAAGACGACGCTCCTGCGAGCGCTCACCGGCATCGACGCCGACCGGCTACCCGAGGAACGCCGGCGCGGGATGACGATCGATGTGGGGTACGCACACCTCACGTTGCCCGACGGGACAGAGCTCGATTTCGTCGACGTCCCCGGCCACGATCGGCTCGTCGGCAACATGCTCGTGGGTGCCGGCGAGATCGACGCCGCCCTGCTCGTGGTGGCCGCGGATGATGGCCTCCGTGCCCAGACCCACGAGCACATCGACCTGCTCGACGCGCTGGACGTCAGGCACGCGCTCGTCGCCGTGACGAAGGCCGACCTCGTGCCCGAAGGGCGGACCGCCGAGGTGCGAGAGGCGGTGGCAGCGCGCCTCGTATCCACGGCACTCGCTGGCGCGCCGATCGTGGTCGCGTCGGGGCGCACCGGCGACGGGATCGAGGAGCTGCGGTCCGCGCTCGTGGGACTCCGCGACCGGGTGATGGCCGATCCGGCGCGGATTGCGTCGTCCGCTCGGCCGGTTCGCCTCGCCGTCGACCGCGCGTTCCGGGTCAAGGGCCGGGGGACGGTCGTCACCGGCACGCTCCGCGGCAGCGCGCTGGGGCGCGGGACGAACCTGCGGATCGTGCCCGGTGACGCCACCGTTCGCGCCCGCGAGGTCCAGGTCCACAGCGCGCCGGTGGAGGAAGTTGCGAACGGCGGCCGCACTGCGCTCAACCTCGCGGGCGACGGGGCCGGTGCAATGCACCGTGGCGTGGTCCTCACGAGCGACCCCGAGGTGCACGCAACGGACCGGTTGCTTGTCGTGCTTGCGGCCCCAGTCCCTGACCGGACGCGTTTCCGGATCCACCTTGGAACCGCAGCCGCGGAGGCGGTCGTTGGCCGGAGCGGCCGCGACGCCATTGAGCTTCCGGGGGGCGCCGCGGCCGCCGTGCTGCGTCTCGATGCCTCGGTGGCCGCGGCGGCTGGTGACCGCTTCGTGCTGCGGCGGGCGGCCACGTCGGTGCCTGCCGTGCTCGGCGGCGTCGTCCTCGATCCCCTGCCTGCCCGGGGCGTATCCCGGCGGCGGCAGACCCCCGAACGCGTGGCGGCGCTGGCCTCGGCCGCGGGGGCCGGTGACCTCGCGGCCGTTCGCGCAGGTCAAATCGAGCTCCACGGCATCGTCACGGGTGAGCGCGACATGGCGGCCGATGTCCGCGTCGCAGCGGTCGCCGCTGCCCTCGATGCCGTGCGTGCGCACCACGCTGCACGCCCGGCTGACGCAGGCCCGACCCTGGCGGCCGTCCGGTCCACGGCCGCGCGGGCGCTTCGACGCCTGGCGACGGTGAACGCAGCCGACGCGGCGGCACGTGCCGCGGCTCTCGTGGACGAGCTGGTGTCCGAAGGCCGTCTCGTGCGGGACGGCGACCGGGTCCGGTCGCCCGACCATGAACCGACCGCGGCCGATCCAGAGGTCGCCGCGGCGATTGACCGCCTCCTGGGCGCCCTGACGGTCATCGCGCCCCCGCCGCTGCGCGATGCGGCCGCCGCGGCTGGCTGCCCACCTGCGGCGATCCGCGAGCTCGAGCGCACCGGGCGGATCGTCGTCCTCGACGACGACCTCGCATACGCGATGCGCACGTACCGCGACCTGGCGGCCAAGGCCCTCGCGCTGGCCGCCGCGGAACCCCTGACGCCCGCGACGTTCCGCGACGCGACCGGATCCAGCCGGCGCTACGTCCTCGCGATCCTCGAGGACCTCGATCGGCGCGGCATCCTCTCGCGGACGCCGGCCGGCCACGTGCCGGGGCCGCGGGCACCGGCGGGCGTTCGAGGCGGAACGTGACCGCGACCCCGCTTCCGGCCGTCAGCGCGATCGTCCTGGCGGGGGGCAGGTCGGCACGTTTCGGCCGCGACAAGCTTGCCGAGCCGATCGACGGCCGGCCATTGCTCCACCTTGCCGTCGAAGCCGTGGCCGCCATGGCGATCGATGTCATCGTCGTCGCGCCACCGGCCGGCGCGCCGTCGCTGCCGGATGGCGTTCGGCTCGTCCACGACGACGCGCCGTTCGAGGGCCCACTCGCCGGCTGCCTGACAGGCCTCTTCGCCGCGCGCGAACCACTGGTGGTCGTCGTCGGCGGCGACATGCCGAGCCTCGATCCAGCTGTGCTGGCGCTGCTCATCCGCGCGCTCGCCGCGTCGTCGGCCGACGCGGTGGTCCTCGAGCATCGCGGGCGCCGTCAGCAGCTGCCGTTCGCGACGCGCACCGGGGCCGGGACTGCTGCAGCACGGCGCATGCTCGCCCAGGGGGAGCGGCGGCTCGGGGCGCTGACGGATCGCCTGACCGTCAGGGTGCTTGCGGAGGACGAGTGGCGCCCGCTCGACCCGGACGCGCGCACCCTGCGCGACGTCGACGAGCCAGGGGATCTGACGGGCGCCTAGCGGCAGGCCCGTGCCCCGGACACACGAAGACCTCCGCCGGAGGAGGAGCGGAGGTCTGCGTGTATGGGAGCGAAGAGCGGAGCCGGAAGGATCAGCTCTGGTATGGGTAATCCAGGAGGGCGGGGAGCTTGGGCGCCTCGACGGCGCCGAGCGTGGCTCGGAAGCGCAGGTTGCGGAGAGCCGCGGTTACCTTCTCGCCGATACCCGGCTTCGAGGACAGAGCCTCGGAGCGGGCGTGCTGCCCGCGCAGCTCGAGAAGCTCCTGGGCCATCAGGAAGTGTGCGAAGTGGCTCACGTCGGTTCTCCTTTCTGCACCGCGCTTGGTGGCGCACCAGGAGCATCGCGCAGCGCACGATCTCGCCATACCGACATGCGACGCCGAGTTCGCATGGACAACCGTCCATCCGCCGTTTCCGCTTCGGCGATGCCAGCTATCCCGGGAGCTCGTCGTGGACCGCGACGCCCTCCACGAAGGTGCCGATGACCCGCGCATCGCCGATCGGCCCGCTGCCCGGGTCATACACGTCACGGTCGAGGACGACCAGGTCGGCGAGCTTCCCGACCTCGAGCGTGCCGGTCTCGGTGTCGAGGTGGTTGACGTACGCGGTGCCGATCGTGAAGCCGGCCAGCGCCTCGTCGAGCGTGAGCCGCTCGTCGGGCAGGAACGGGTTGGCGGCACGGTCGTAGTCGGCGACGCGGTTGACCGCGACTTCGATCTCGAGCAGTGGGTTCGCCGTCGACACGCTCCAGTCCGAACCCATCGCCAGGCGAGCGCCCGCCCGCAGGAGCGATGCGAACGGGTATTGCCATGTGGTGCGCTCGGGCCCGAGGAACGGGATCGTGAGCCGGTCCATCTGGCCTTCGTGCACCGCCCAGTACGGCTGTGCATTGGCAACCACCCCGAGCGGCCCGAACCGCGGGATGTCGTCGGGGTGAATGACCTGGATGTGGGCCACGTGCGGACGCGTATCTGACGGACCGTTCGCGGCGCGGGCAGCCGCAACGGCGTCCAGCGCGTTGCGCACGGCTCGATCGCCGATCGCGTGGAAGTGCGGCTGGAAACCGAGGGCGTCAACGCGAGTCACCGCATCGGGCAATTCGTCAGGGTCGATGAAGTCGATGCCGCTGTTGGGGGTTGGCGTCCCCTCGCCGTCCAGGTAGGGGTCGAGCATCGCGGCGGTGAAGTTCTCGACGATCCCGTCGAGCAACAACTTGACGCTCGTAGCCCGGAAGCGGCCGTACGAGCCGCGCTCCCGGAGGTCGACCCACGCCTCCACCTGCTCGGAGCCGCTCTTTCGATCCCACCAATGGGCGCCGACGACGCGAGCGGTCAGCCGACCCTGCTCCGCGAACCGGCGATAGACCTCGATCATCGGCGGCAGAACCCAGGCGTCCTGCCAGGCCGTGATACCGAGCTGATGAAGCTCGCCCTGGGCGTGTTCGAGTCCGACGAGCAGTTCGTCTTCCGTATCCCGCGGGATGAGCCGTTCCACGAGCTCCGCGGCCCCCTCGTGCAGTGTTCCCGTCGGCGTGCCGTCCGCGTCGCGCTCGATGCGGCCGTCGGCGGGGTCGGGTGTTGCCGCCGTGATGCCGGCGAGCTCCAGGGTGCGCGTATTGACCCAGACCCCGTGCCCATCGCGGTTCGGAAGGAAGACCAGTCGGTCCGGGACGACGCGGTCGAGGTCCTCGGCGCGTGGCGTGCCGCCCGGAAAGTCATCCAGCGACCAGCCGCCGCCCTTGATCCATTTCACGTCGGGATGGCTCGCCGCGTACTCGGCAATGGCGGCGAGGTAGGCGTCGAGACCGCGGAGGTCGTGGAGGTTGCAGCGGAGTGCCTCGAGCCCAGCCTCCATCGGGTGGATGTGGGCGTCCTGGAACCCGGGTGTGACGGTCCGTCCGCCGAGCTCGACCACGCGTGTCCGCGGACCGGCGTGGCCACGCACGTCCCCGTCGCTGCCGATTGCGATGATCCGTCCGTCGCGGACCGCGAGCGCATCGGCACGCGGGCTCGCGGGAACCATCGTGCGCAACGCACCCCCGAGCAGCACGAGGTCGGCAGGGGTGGTGGGATCGTCAGGCATCGCGGCAGTCTGCCAGAAGGCGCCGTGCGGCGCGTTCGATCCCGTCCCGCGCGACGCGGCTCCCTGGTTCCGCCGCGCCGCTACCATCGCCACGATGGCTACCGTCGACGTGCTCCACAACGGCTACACGGGCGAGCGTGTCGGCAGCACGGTCGTGCTCGTTCGGGACACGGACGCGGCGATCGTGGTCGATCCGGGGATGGTCGCCGAGCGCGCCCTGATCCTCGATCCGCTGGCCGCACTCGGCATCGCGCCAGAGGCCGTGACCCACGTGTTCCTGAGCCACCATCACCCGGACCACACGATGAACGTGGCGCTGTTCCCGAACGCCGAAGTCGTCGATTTCTGGGCGCGCTACATCGGCGACCTGTGGCTCGATCACGACGGTGACGGGCATCGACTTTCGCCGCATGCACAACTCTGGTTGACACCCGGCCACACGGAGGAGGACGCGTCGCTCATCGTCGAGGCCGACGACGGCGTGTACGCGATGACCCATTGCTGGTGGCATGGTGACCGAACGCCGGACATCGACCCGTTCTGTCAGGACCAGGCCGTGCTTGCGGGCAGCCGGCAGCGGCTGCTCGAAACAGCAGACGTGATCGTCCCTGGCCACGGCGCGCCATTTCGCGTTCGAACGTAAGGCGAACTGCCCCGAACCCTAGTCACCCATTGCGCATGTGAGTACCATCCGCCACGGGATACGCCCGTCGGAAACGGCGGGACGAGGGAAGGAAAGGGGTTCGATGGCACAAGTCCAGGAGGTCTGGAACAAGCTCAACCCACGCGAGCGGCTGACCGGGATCGGCGCGCTCGTCATCATCTTGGGCTGGATCGTCGGGCTCACCGCCCGAGGATTGGGCATCGGCTCGCTCGGTCTTCTCGGCGCCATCGTGGTGCTCATCGTCCTCTACCTCAAGTACGCGAACCCGGACATCAAGTGGCCGATCGCCGTCTCGCTGATCGTTCTCGCTGTTGCCGCGATCGTCGCGATCGGCGCGGTGCTGAACCTCCTTGACTGGTTCGCGTACCTCGGGATCCTCGGCATCAGCGGCCTGCTTGCGCTTGCCCTGTACGTCATCGGAGCGCTGCTGATGGTGTGGGGCGCGTGGCAGGAGTACCAGGTGGAGAAGCCGGCATTGCCCAACATGTCAGCGAGCTCGGCGTCCACTGCGCCGCCCGCCGCAGCTCCGCCGGCCGCGTCGACGCCGCCGGCCTCCGCCCCGCCTGCGGCGCCCATGGAGTCCCCGTCCGCGACACCGGCCGCTCCGGCCGAGGCGGCCGAGCCTCCGCCGTCCTCGAGCAGCTCGAGCGGCGACACGACCTAGGCACATCCTCGCGGCACCACACGGGCCGGGCGGCGCCCACCGCCCGGCCTCGTCATGTCAGCCGCGACCCTGCGGTGCTGACCGTCGGGCCACGATGTTGAGACGGACGTAGTCGATCACCGGCTCGCGCAGCCCGGTGGCCACGGCGCGCACGAATGCGTCGTGCTTGGATTCGGGAAGGCGCGCCAGGTGGCTGCCGAGGACGACGGTCCGCAGGTACGCCTCGAGCGGTTCGCCAGGCTCGAACCGCGTCGGTTCATCGGTCAGCCAGACCTCGGGATCGACGAAGCCGGACGTTTCGAGGCGGCGCAGCGTGTCGAGCGGGGTCGCGAAGTACACGTCGCCCAGCCAGCCGTCCCCGATCGTGGCGAGCACGCGCCGGACCGCGGCGATGTTGCCGACCCCACCGCACTGTGCGACCAGCCGCCCTCCCGGCCGGACGACCCCAGCGAGGTTCCGGAACAGCGCGTCGTGGTCGGGCACCCAGTGAAACGTCGCGGTCGACAGGATCTCGTCGACCGGCTCGATCGGGAGCGGCTTGCCCAGGTCGGCGACGACGTATTCGACTCGGTCGCCGAAGCGAGCCAGGCGCTGCCGCGCCGCCTCGACCATCGCCGGAGACCCATCGAGGGCGACCACGCGGCCGCGTGGCAGCCGGTCGGCGAGCAACTCCGTCACGCGGCCGCTGCCGCAGCCGGCATCGAGCACCCGTTCGTCGCCGGCCAGCGGGAGGCGATCGAGGACCGTCTCGCCCCAGCGTGTCATGGGGTCGGCGACGCGGTCGTAGGTGCGCGCATCCCAGTCGCGCGGCATCTGATCAGCCTCCCTCGCCCGCTGCCTTCGAGCCGCGCAGCCCGAAGAACGACACGGCGCCGCCGACGCCGAGCAGCGCGGCCGACACGAGCATGGCCTGGTGGAACGCCTCGACCGAGGCCTGGCGGACCGCCGCCAGCTGCACCTCGGTGGCGTCGGCGCGGGGCGGGTTGAGCGGCGGGAACGCCTGGCGGATGTCGGCGGCGCTGGTGTCGAGCCCCGTCAGCGAGCCGAGCACCGAGTAGAACGTGGCGCTGATCGCGATGAAGATCAATGCCCCGATGAGCGGCGCGCCGACGCGCGAGATCGAGTTGTTGATGGCGGATCCGAGCCCTGACCGGGTGGTCGGCACGGAATTCATGAGCGTGCTCGTCAGCGGCGCGACGATCAGCGCGATCCCGAGGCCGAACAAAAGGACCGCGGGAAGCACATCGATGATCACGTCGGACGGCGGCATCAGCGTGGCCGGCCTGCCGAGCGTCGCCTCCCACGCCGCCGAGTCGCTCGGCAGCCGGACGTACCACAGCAGCCCGATCCCCATGATCAGCGGTCCCGCCACAAGGAAACCGCGGGACCCGATTCGCCCCGCCAACGTACCGACCCGGGTCGAGAGCAGTGTGAGCATGATGCCAGCCGGCAGCCCGATGGCCCCTGCAGCGGTGGCCGTGTACCCGAGCACGCTCTGGACCAGCAGTCCCTGGTAGGACTGCGAGATGTACAGCGCGCCATAGATGAAGAACGTTGCCAGGTTGATCGCCGCGAAGGTGCGATCGCGGAACAGCTCGAGCGGGACGAGCGGGTGGGGACGCTTCGCCATGAGGATCGGGAACGCGATCAGCGAGATCGTGCCGATCGCCAGTGCGACCCACGCGATGGGATCGGCCCACGCCTTCTGCTCGCCGCGGATCACGCCGAACGCGAGTCCGCCGACCGCGAGCGTGGCGACGAGCGAGCCGAGCCAGTCGAACCGCCCGTCGCCGGACGTGTCGCGCGACTCCGCGACGTGGCGCAGGGCGAACAGCGCGACGAGGATGAGCGGCACGTTCACGAGGAACGAGGCGCGCCAGCCGACCGAATCGACGAGGACGCCTCCGGCGATCGGGCCGAGGACCGTGAGGGCGGAGGTGGCCGCCGCCCAGATCCCGAAGGCGCGGGCTCGCTGCTGGCCCTCGAACGCGTTCGTGATGATCGCGAGCGAGCCCGGCACGAGCAGCGCACCGGCCGCCCCCTGGAACAGGCGGGCGATGGTCAGCAGCTCGAGCGTCGGAGCGAGCCCGCACACGACCGACGTAACCCCGAACGAGGTCAGTCCAATGCCGAACACGCGGCGGCGGCCGTAGTGGTCGGACAGCGCGCCCGCCAGGATCAGGAGCGCAGCGAGGACCGCCAGGTATCCGCTGACGATGTAGGTCTGGCCCTCGAGCACACCGAGGATCGAGGCCGGCAGGTCGCGCCCGATCCTGGGCAGGGCCACGTTCACGATCGTGCCGTCGAGGAAGACGATCCCCGACCCGATGATCGTGGCAACGAGCGTCCAGCGTTGTCTGAGGGTCACGCGGTCTCCGAGGGGCCCGGGCGGTCAGCGGTGGTCCGCGTGTGGTCCGCGGATTCGGCGCGTCAGGCCGGGTCGGGGCAGTGTCGCAGCGCGCTCGGTCGGCGGGCAAGCGGCGGTGCGCATCGTGCAGGCAGCGGCTCGCGCCGTGCGGGCGCCAGGCTCGCTAGACTTCTGCGCGATGCGCGGCCCCGTGGCGCTTGTCGGCGCCGGCGAGTTCCTCCCCGCGATGCTCGACTTCGACAGGGCCCTGCTCGAGGCGACCGGTCGTGGCCGACCGCGCGTCGTGATCCTGCCGACGGCCTCATACCCCGATGGCGAGGATGTCTTCCAGCGCTGGGCTTCGATGGGCGTGGCGCATTTCGCGAGCCTCGGTGCGGAGGTCGAACCGGTGCTCGTCCGTCACCGACGCGATGCCGCGGATCCCGCCGCCTGCCAGGCCATCGGAGAGGCGGACCTCGTGTACCTGTCCGGGGGCAAGCCTGCGCACGCCCTCGACGCGCTCGCAGGGTCCCAGGTTGGGCGGGCCCTCCTCGACGCCAACGCGCGCGGGGCCGTGCTCGCGGGCTGCTCCGCCGGCGCGATGGCCCTCGCCGGGCACAGCTTCTCGTTCCGCGTCCGGTTGTTGCCGTGGCTGCTGCGTTGGCGGCCCGGGCTCGGCTTCGTGCCGGGCGCGTCGGTCGTCCCCCACTACGACGCCTGGCCCGAGCCAATGTCGGCGTTGATCGCGCTGCAGTCACCGCGCGGGTCGGTCGTGCTGGGGATCGACGAGGAGACGGGTATCGTCGGCACCGACGGCTCGTGGCAGGTCCGCGGGCGGTCACGCGTGACGGTATGGCGCGGGCGCCACCGGGAGCGCTATCGGGCGGGGGACACGTTCCGGATCTAGGTGGCCGGGCGCTGGGTGGCGCGACCGCGCCGTATTCCTCCCGGGGCTACCTGGTGTCACACCCGCCCGATGCCAGCCGTTTCGACGCGCTTATCGGGCCGGCCATTCGGGGCGGTTCTGCCGAATGCGTCAGGGCCGAGGATTCGGCCCCTCGGATGGCGCCGAAGCGCTCAAATAGACCTGACAGGAATGCGCCGGATCCGATCTGCAAGCACCCCGCGTCCGGGAATCATCAGCGCCCCGGCTCTGGGGGTCCGGGGCGCTGATGGATGCGGCGCTGTGGAGTCCGCGGGCTCAGTCGGGCTTCACCTGTCGGAAGCAGTCCGAGCAGTAGACCGGGCGATCCATGCGCGGCTTGAACGGGACCTGGGCCTGGTTCCCGCAGGACGAGCACACGACCGCGAAGTACTCGCGGGCCGGGCGATCGATGGTTCGCTCGTAGCCGCGCGGGCCGCCGATGTCGGAGACGTCGTAGCCCGACTCGCGGGCCTGGCGACGGCTGGCGCGGCAGCTGGTGCAGCGCTTGGGTTCGCTGACGAACCCCCGCTGCGCGTAGAACTCCTGGTCTGCGGCCGAATGAATGAACTCCACTCCGCAATCGACACAGCTGAGCTGTCGGTCGACGTAGGTCACGAAACTGCTCCTCCCAGAGCCGGATGGCGGTTCGGTGGCCACGCTGGGGACGACCGAAACTGCAGCCGGGACGTGCGAGGTCTGGCGGAGAAGCCGGGGCCGCTCGACCCAGGTGCCGTTTCGTGGAGTCCCTGTTGGGGCGCACCGGTATGTCTGGTCACGACCATACACCGACAACGGTGACAAGGCCTTGCAGGACCCGGCGGGGATGTGTGGCGGCCGTGACACCGTACCTGTCACAATGCGGCCCGAGACTTCAGGGTGGCGAGCGGGGAGTCATGGGGGCGCCTCGCTCGCGCAAGGTCCGACGGGCGCCTCGGGCGCCCCGTGGGAGTTGGCTCGCCATCCGCCCGCCGTCCTTTCGACGCCAGGGAGGCACGAACACCGCCGGTGCTCCGCATCGTCCATACAGCCGACGTCCATCTCGGAGCCCGCCACGCCGACATGGGCGACCAGGCGGCGGCTCAGCGCGAGCGCCAGTTCGCGGCATTCAAGACCACCGTCGATCTCGCGATCGAGGAGCGGGTCGACCTGTTCCTCATCGCCGGCGACCTGTTCGACTCGAACACGCAGCCGCGCCGCTCCGTGGAGCGTGTGGCGGCCGAGCTGGCCCGCCTGGCGGCGGCGAAGGTCCGCTCGGTCATCATCCCTGGCACGCACGACGTCTACGACCGATCGTCGATCTACCGCGCCTACGACCTCGAGGCGCTTGCCGGCCGCGGCCCCGACGACGACTTCGTCACGGTCCTCACCCCGGTCCGCCCGTGGGTCCATCTGACCGCATGCGACGTGGTCGTCTTTGGGCAGGTGTTCGCGACCAAGAAGGCACCGAAGAGCCCGCTCCTGGGCCTCGACACCTCGGTCGTCCCCGAGGCCACGTATCGAGTGGGATTGGTCCACGGGGCGGTCGCGATCCCGGGCAAGACCGACAACGACGACGTCGTGATCACGACGCAGGAGATTGCCGCCAGCGGCCTCGACTACCTCGCGCTCGGGCACTGGCACTCGGCCCAGCAGGCGAAGGCCGGCGGGGTGGCCTACGCGTACGCCGGTGCCCCGGAAGCGGTCGCCATCGACCAGGACCGGGCCGGCAAGGCGCTGCTCGTCGAGCTCGACACCAAGGCGGGCGCGAAGACCGTCACGATCGCGGAGAAGCAGGTCGGCAAGACCCGCTTCGACAAGGCCCGCATCGATGCCGCCGCGATCGCCAGCCAGCCGGCGTTCATCGAAGGAGTCGCAAAGCGCGGCGACCCCGATCTTGTCCTCGACGTCCGCATCGATGGCGTCCGACCGGACGAGCTGGACCTCCACCTCGACGAGATCGAGAGCGCCCTCGCGCCGTCGTTCCTGCGGATCCGCGTCCGCGATGCGTCCATGCCGGCGCTCACCGAGGGTGCCCTGCCGTCACCCGACACGATCGCGGGTTCGTTCATCCGCGACGTGGAGTCGTCCATCGCCTCGCTCGAGGCGGCTGGCAGAGCCGACGAAGCCGCCGAGACACGCGACGTGCTGCGACTCGGCCGGCTGCTCCTCGCCGGGCACGAGGTGACGCTATGAGGATCCGTCGCCTGCAGATCAAGGACTTCCGGCGGTACCGCGACCTGGACATCGACTTCGCCCCGGGCTTGACCATCGTTCGCGGTCCGAACGAGGCCGGCAAGACGACCATCCAGCGAGCGATCGAGCTGGCCATCACCCGCCGGGCGACGAGTGGCGCCAACGACCTGAACATGCTTCGTCCGTGGGACGCACCCGCCGACGCACGAACGATCATCAGCCTCGAGTTCGAACAGGAAGAGGACGATGTCACCAAGACCGGCACCCTCGAGAAGGTGTTCGGCGGCACCAAGGGCACTGTCGACCTGCGCTACGACGGACAGTCGATCACCGACCCAACGCTCAGCGACCAGGTCGTCGCCGAGTTGACCGGCATCCCTACCGAGGCGTTCTTCCGTTCCACGGCCTCGGTCAGGCATCACGAGCTCGCGGATATCGAACGCGACGAGTCGGCCCTCCACGACCGCCTCCAGGCCTCGATCAGCGGCGCCGACAGGGGCACGAGCCGGGCCAAGCGCAAGCTTGAGCGCGCCATCCACGAGCTGACGACGAAGGGCGACAAGAAGCCCGGCCAGCTCAAGGTCGCCGAGGCCGCGCTCGTTCAGGCGACTGCGTCGCTCGAGCATGGAGAGTCGGCGCTCGCGGAACTCGAGCGTGACCGCGACACCCTCGCGGGTGCCCGCGAGCGGCGCGTCGAGTCGGATTCGGTGCTCGCGGAGCGACGCTCGATGCTCGAAAAGGCGCGCCAGGCCGAGCGGCTCACCGCCGAACGAGCGGCCGCCCAGGAACGCTTCGAGCGATATCGCGAGGCAGCCGAGGTCGTCGCCACGCTGACCGCTCTCGCCGACAGTCATCCATCGGCCAACCCGCTGCCGGTCCTGCGCAAGGTCGTTGAGCGACTGCGCGAGGTCGACACCCGAATCCGCGAACTGAAGGCCGCGCTGGCGGGTGAGGTCGAGGTCACCTTCGAGCTCCCGCCCGAGCCGACGTGGCGACCGCTGTCGCGCGTCGCGATCATCCTCGTCCTGGTGGGCCTGCTGCTCGCCGGCGGCACATTCGTCCTGCGCACCTTCCTGTCGGTCGACATCCCGTCGGAACTGCAGCTCGTCGGCTTCCTCGGCGCAGTCGTCGGCGCGATCCTGGCTGCCGTCGCCCTGTGGCTCCGCCGCAGCGACCGGCTGCAGCAGCAGCTTCGCGACATCGACATCGATCGCCGCCTGCGCGGCCGCTCCGACATGGAGCAGGAGCTCCGCGAGGCCGAAGCGGACGTGGCCCAGCAGCTCGAGACACTCGGGCTCGAGGACGTAGCGGCGGCCGAGGACCTGCTTGCCCGCGAGGAGGCACACGTCCAGCGGATCGGCCAGCTCGAGGCGCAGCTCAAGGGCCTCGTCGGCTCCGAGCCGGTCGCCTCCCTGCCGAAGGCGCGCGACGGCGCCGCGCTCGAGATCGAACAGAAGACCCATGCGCTCGAATCGCTCGGGCCGATCGCCAAGGAGCCCCGCGCGCGGGAGCGGCTCGAGGTCGAGGTGCGCGACCAGGAACAGGCGCTCGAGCGCGCCCGCGACGATGAGGCCAACGCGCGGGCCCGCCTCGAGGCCAACGCCGTGGACGCCGAGCAGGTGGCCGCGTCTGCTGAGCGGGTCGCGAGCTGTGCGGAGGAGCTGGCGGCGCTCCAGCGCCGGGAGCGCGTCTACGTCGCAACGCTCGAAGCAATCGAACGCGCCGAGCAGGCCACGATGAAGTCCGCGACCCGCTACCTCGAGAAGCGGATGGTCCACGACGTGGCCGCGGTCACGGAGGGGCGCTATCGCCGCGTGCGGGTCGACGACAAGACGCTCGACATCGACGTGTTCGCCCCCGAGCGCGACGACTGGGTCCCGGTCACGGCCCTCAGCCAGGGCACGCTCGACGTCGTGTACCTCGCCGCGCGGCTGGGCCTCGTCCGGCTCGTCACCGGCGACCGCCGCCCGCCGCTCGTCTTCGACGACCCGTTCGTGACCCTCGACGACGAGCGGGCACGTCGGGCACTGGAGCTCCTGCGCCGCGTCGCGGATGACTTCCAGGTCATCTACCTGACGACGTCGAGCCGGTACGACGAGGCCGCCGACGCCATTGTCGAGCTGCCGGGACCGATCGCCGTCGACGATCACCCGCTCGACGACGGCACCGAACTGGATGCCGCCCGAGCCGAGGGCGCCCGGGCCTGAACGAGTTCCTTTCGGCGGTCGGGACGCCCGTCGTCCTCTTCGGCCTCCTGTCCGCGCTCGCGTGGGGTGCGGGCGATTTCGGCGGTGGTCTTGCCGGTCGGCGCGGCCCCGTGCCCGGGATCGTCCTGCTCACCCAGACGACCGGGATGGTGGTCGCAGCGGTTCTCTTTCTCGTGCGTGGCGAGGCGTTCCCCGGCCTCGTCGACATCGGCTGGTCGGTGGCGACGGGGGTGGCCGGCGTGATCGGTATCAGCGCGCTGTACGCGGGGCTCGCGGCCGGGCGGATGAGCGTGGTGGCGCCGGTGACCGGCGTGCTCGCGGCCGTCATCCCGGTGGGGGCCGGCATCGTGCTCGAAGGGCTTCCCGGCGCCGAGGTCGTCATCGGGATCGGACTCGCGCTGGCGGCCGTTGTGCTCGTTTCTCGCGTCGGGGGCGAGGCGGCCGGCAGCAGCGGCCTGCGCTTTGCGCTCCTCGCGGGATGCGCGCTGGGCCTCTTCAACGTGCTCATCGCGCAGGTGACGCCCGGCCTCGTGTTCGGGCCACTCGCGATCCTGCGCGCCACGCAGGCACTCCTCATCGTCGGGTTCATCGTGGTCGCAGGGGCGTCGTGGCGGCTGCCGCGGTCGATCGTGCCCGGCGTGCTGCTGATCGGCGTCCTCGACATGGCCGGGAACGCCTTCTTCATCGCAGCCCGCCAGGCGGGCGAGCTCGCCGTCGCAGCGACGCTGTCCTCGCTCTACCCGGTGACGACGACGATCCTCGCCGCGCTCGTCCTGCGCGAGCGCATTGGCCGCACCCACGCGGTCGGAATCGCGCTCGCAGCGTTGGCCGTCGCGCTCATCGCGGCCGGGGCGGCGGGATCGGACTGAGCGCGGGCGATGGCGCCGGGTCCGTGGCCGGGTCCACGACCGGCGCGCGCCGGATCACAACCCTGTCGATCGCCTCGGGTGTCCGCCCGATCCAGACGGTCGCGCAGCCCTCGCCGGCCAGGACGCCGTCCCCGGCCGCGGTCCGGACACGCTCGAGCTGCGACCGAACGACGGCCTCGTCCACTGTGCGCGTCCGGCCGGCGTTGCGGGCCAGCACGATGGCCGCGTGCAGGTCGAGGACGAGCGCCACGACCGGCACGCCTGCCGCGTGCGCCCGCTTGATCAGCTCGCGGCGGTTCCGCGGCTCGACGTTCGTGGCGTCGACGACGGTGAGATGGCCCGCCAGCAGGCGCCGCTCGAGGTCGCGGTGGAGGATCGAGAATGCGACCCGCGAGACCTTCTGGTTCGTCTCGTCGCCCGACACGAGGGCGCGATAGGCGTCCGAGGAGAGGACCTCGTCGGGTGCGAAGTGACGCGCCGCGAAGGTCGACTTGCCGGCACCGGCGGCGCCGACGAGCAGCACGAGCGACGGGTCGGGGACCACGATGGTCGTCACGCCCGCGATGGTGTCACGCCGGCCGGCGGCGCACCTCGTACTTCCCGTCCTCGACGCGGACCTCGTACGACGGCTGGTCGTACACCGCCGGGCCCCTGCGGACGTAGCCGTTCGTCAGCGCGAACCGGCTGCCATGCCACGGGCACTCCAGGCAGCCGTCCACGACGGTCCCCTCGGCCAGCGGCCCACCGGCGTGGGAACACACCGCGTTCATCGCGTAGAGCGCAGGCCCGATCCGGACGACTGCAAGCTCGTTCTGGCCGGCCCGCGCCTTGACGGGGGTCGCCTCAGCGAGGGTCGCTGGGTCGGTGTCGCCAAGGTCCAGCGAAATCCACTTGGTGCCGCGGCCGCGCCAGGCATGCCGGCTGACCATGTTCCCCAGCTGGTAGACGACGTCGCCGCCGATCCAGGCGGCGCCAGTGACGATGAGGAAGCCGAGGATCCCGAGCACCACCGGCAGCGTGCGGTCCGCGGGGTCGCCGCTGCGCAGGAAGAGCGAGACAAGCAGCACCACGAGGGCCAGCACCATCAGCGTCGAATGAACCGTGGCGCGGGCGCGGGCCGTCCCGTCGGTGTCGACATAGTCCGCAGCCCCCGACAGCGCGGCCAGCAGCATGAAGGCGATGGTCACGACCAGCGCAATATCGGCGGCGGCCCGCTGGTTCGAAAGGTCGAGCAGGACCGCCAGGAGCAGGGCACCGATCGGGATGTCCGTCACTGCGGCGTGGAGGGGATGGCCGAGCCCGCGCCCGTGAAGCAGGTCCTTTACCGGGCCCAGCGGGCGGAACAGGGCACCCAGCCAGCGATGGTTGAAATCGCCGAGCGGGCGCGACCAGGCGGCCTGGGCATCGACGAAGCGGAGGAACAATCGGCCCAACAAAACAGACACCTCCCTTGTCTGACTTACGGTACGGGCGCGGGGCGCGGTTTTCTCCACAGGCTATCCACGGTGTCCACAACTTCGGGGATAACATTTCGCGCCCCCGTCAGCACTTCGTGGATAAGCGGGTTGTGGCCGATCGCCGCCGGCGGCTACATTTCGTCTCGCCCGAAGGGGCAGGTAAGAACCGCCGGAACCGCACCGGGGAGTGATCCACGGGGCGGCCAGGGAGTCGGTCCGCGGTAGCCGCAAGGCTGCAACCGGAGGCGCCCGGCAATGAGCGGGGACTGCGAGCAATCGCAGCCGCCGAGCGTTGACCCGGATGGTTCCCCACCAGTTCCTTCGGGCGCTTTCGTGTGCGCCGCGCGATCCGGGTAACCGCGCCCACACCCGGTTTTCCGGCCAGCGATGGGCGATAGCCGATCGTGCCGTGCGAGGCTCGTCCGTCAGCTACGAGCCGAGCGCCAGGGATGGGATCAGGCCGGCGCCGCGGACCCCATCGGACGCGACCGAGCCGGTTCGCGCGAGCCCATGCCGCCACCCGTGTCGCTCCATTCGGGCCGGTGCAGCGCGATCGTCGCCAGCAGCATGCTGAATGCCCCGTACCACAGGGCCGGCAGGGCGACCATGCCGGCGACCGGCACCGTCCAGCGTCGGTTCGTCGTGGCGCCCCACACCACGATCGCCACCGCGGCCGGCAAGCGCGCCATCAGCGGGATCGGCACAGCAGCCCACGTGCCGTCTCGGCCGGAGACCGAGCTCAGGAGCGTGAACCACTGCGACCAGGCGCCGGGCATGAACACCGCGGACACGGCCACGATCATCCCGGTCGCCACGAGGGCGGTCGCGAGCTCGTTCCATTCGCGACGGACCGCGAACCACAACAGTCCGACACCAGGTGTCACCTTGGTCAGGAGCACGAATCCCCACGCCGCAGGCCAGCGGAAGCCGACCACCATCGCGACCGCGATGAGGATCTCGATATTGCCGCCCGCGAGCTCCATGGCTGCGAAGACCACGCCGAGCGCGAAGAGCCGGGGCCCGGTCAGGAAGCGGACGCCGACGAGCAGGACGAGCGTCCAGACGGCCATGAACGCCTGCCAGGGCAGGCGTGTCAGGGGTGCCATGAGCTGGATGAAGGCCGGCGAATAGACGTAGGCGATCGGGCTCGTCCAGTCCGAGCGGGCATACGGATCGGCGAGGGTGGCCTGGTAGTAGCAATAGGCGTCCTGACCGGTTCCCCACTGGCGGCCGTACGGCTCGGCGAGCACCACGATCGCCGACCACATGACGAACGCGGCGAACAGGCCGAGCAACTCGTAGCGAGTCTCGGCGGACGGCAGGCGTGGAGCCCATCGGGCGCGCGCTCGCCAGAAGGCGGGGTGGCTGGTCAGAATTCGACATGGTTCCCACGAGGTCGGGGGTCGGGCGCGTGGTCGGGCAGGTGACCCCACCATTCTGCAACAGACCGCCCAGTCGAGCATCTCGGCAGGGATCACCGCTATGACGTCCGTGCTGCCGGTTCGTTGCGCAGCGTGTCGTGTCGAGGTCAGGCGGGCAGGTCTCGCTCCGACGGCCCCGTGTAGCGCATGTCGGGCCGGATCAGCTTGTTCGCCGAGGACTGCTCGATGACGTGCGCCGTCCAGCCAGCATGGCGGGCCAGCGCGAAGGTCGCCGGGAACAGCTCGGGCGGGAGGCCGACGCCCTGGAGCACGGCCGCCGCGTAGTACTCGACGTTCGTCTTGATGACCCGACCCGGCTTGAGCTCCGCGAGCACTCGCAGCACCACGTCCTCGACCTTGACCGCGGTGTCGAGCCAGTCGGCCATGGAGCCCATGCCCTCGGCAACCTTGCGGAGCGCGGCCGCCCGCGGGTCGTACGCGCGGTACACGCGGTGCCCGAAGCCCATGATCCGCTCGCCGCGAGCGACCGCGTCGCGCACCCAGCGCTCGGCGTTCTCGGGATCGCCGATCTGGTGGAGCTGGTCGACGACCTCGGATGGGGCGCCGCCATGGAGCGGGCCCTTGAGTGCGCCGATGGCCCCGGTCACCGCCGAGGCGATGTCCGAGCGGGTCGAGGTGATCACGCGCGCGGTGAACGTCGACGCGTTCAGCCCGTGCTCCGCGCCCACGATGAAGTACGCGTCCAGTGCCCGCGCTGCGGCAGGGTCCGGCGTCTCGTCGTTGAGCTGCTGCAGGAACGCCGCGGCCAGGCCGAGCGAGCGATCGGGCTCGACCGGTTCGAGGCCGCGTCGCAGCCGCCCGAACGCCGCCAGGGCGCTCGGCGAGAACGCCGTCAGTGCGCGGGCCTGTTCGGGAGTGGGCGGCCAGGCCAGCTGCTGGGTGGCGCCCCACACCGACACGGCTGTGCGCAGGGCATCCATCGGGGCGGCGGTGCGGGGCAGCTCCCGCAGCGCGGCCAGCACCGACGCCGGGACCGGCTCGGGTGGAAGCGTCGCATCGGGATGCCACTCCCCGGTCCACAGCAGGTCGGCCACCTTGGCGTACGAGCCGTGGTCGACGACCTGGGTGATCGGGTAGCCGCGGTACAACAGACGGCCGTTCGCGCCGTCGACGAGGCTTATGGCGCTCTCCGCGCCGACGACGCCTTCGAGGCCGGGAGAGTAGGGACGCGTGTCGGTATCGGTCGCGGTTGTCATCATCGGCGATGGTATCGCCGCAGCGTCGCGTGTGCCCGGAATCAGGTCTCGATCGCCCGCAGCACGATGCGCACGAGGACCGCTCCGAGCGTCGCGAAGATCAGGGCGGCGATAAACCCCTGGACGCTGCCGAACCCCAGCTGGGCGCTCAGCCAGCCGCCGATGATGGCCCCGACGATACCGACGACGATCGTCGGCAGACAGCCCTGGGCGCTGCGCACACCGACGAACCAGCCCGAGATCGACCCAGCCAGGAAGCCGATGACGATCCACCCGATGACGTTCATGTCCATGGCGCCGAGTGTGCCCGATCAGATCCGGTCGATGAATGCCTCGACGGCAGCCACGAATTCGGCGGGGTGGGTGTGGTGCGCCGCGTGCTTGGCCCCGTCGATGACGACGACGCGGCCGTCGCTGAGTCGTGCATCCAGCGCTTCGGTCGCCAGCCGGAAGGCAGGAAGGCTCGCGCCGCCGAGGAGCTGCAAGACCGGTTGGCGGACCGCGCCGAGCGCGTCGAGCGAGGCCGGGGACGATACCTCCGCGTCGAGCTCGCGGGCGATCGTGTGGGCCGCCGCCGCCCGGCGTGGCCAGACCGGGTCCGCGCGATAACGGGCGAGGTCGTCCGCGGACATGCCGACGATCTCGGTCAGGAACGTTGCCAGGGCCCCGTCCGAGTCGCCCGCTGCCAGCCGTTCACGCACCCGATCCTCCGCCCCGTCCGGCTGGTATCCGGCGCCGGGTGCCGGCGGCGCGCCCTCGTAGCACACGACGGCGCCGATGGCTGCGGATCGCAGCGCGCCGCCCAATGCGACGCGCCCGCCGAACGAGTGCCCGATGACGGCCACCGGTTCGCCGGCGTCGTTGGAGATCGCCTCGGCGACCGCGGCCACGTCCTCGAACTCGCGCTCGACCGCGTACGTGCCGGTGTCGCCGGACGCACCGCGACCGCGCCGGTCGATCGCGTGTATCGCGAACCTGCGGGCGAGCAGCGGGCCGACGACCCGGAACGTGGTGTGGTCGGCGCTCGCACCGTGGACGAGGAGCGCCGGCGGTCCGTCGCCGGAGACAAATACCGCGATCGGCGTGCCATCGATCGAGACGACAATTCGTGACGACGGCTCATCCATCGACGTGGCCGACCTTTCGCGGCGGATCAGCGACGGATCGGGCGGCGATGTCGGCACGGTCGACCGACCTGTCGGCTTGTGTCACAGACGTGTCGCCAACGTCGATGCCATCGACGCACGGGTCAGGACGGTGGGACATCCCGCTGGAGAGGTCGAGGTGGTCGACACCGTCAACGACCGAGGCCGGCCGCCGCGGCGTCGTCGAGGATCCAGGTGGCGCGGTCGTGGCGAGCGAGCTGGGCCGGGAGCCGCGTCACGGCCACCTCTCCGGCAAGGACGTCGCGGACCACGTCCGCCTTGGCGGCTCCTGTGACGACGACCAGCACCTCGCGCGCCACGGTGACGATATGCGGATTGAGCGTCACGCGTGGGACCCGCGGCTCGATGTGCCTCGGGGCGGGGATCGCGATCGCCCACGCCGATGCATCGAACGCCGCCGATCCCGGAAAGACCGACAGGATGTGGCCGTCCGCCCCGACGCCCATCAGGACGAGGTCGAACACCGGCCATCCCTGGTCGGTGGCGAGCGGAGCTGCCCGGAGCTCGGTCGCGAGCTCGGCCGCGCACCAGGCCTCGTCCTCGCCAAAGGCCAGTGTCCGCGCCACCGGGAAGGGGTGCAGGTTCGCGGCCGGCAGCGGCGCGGCACCGTCCCGCAACAGGACGTCGTCGAGTGGCTTGACGTTCGAGAGCTCGTGCTCGCGCGGCACGAAGCGGTCGTCGCCCCACCAGATCTGCGTCCTGTCCCACGGCATGCGGTCGCGGAGCGGCGGTGCCGCCAGCGAGCGGTAGACCGCGGCCGGCGTGGAGCCGCCGGTCGTCGCGAAATCGACCCGGCCGCGGGCCGCGACAGCCCGGCTGAAAAGGTCCGTGATGAGCTCGGCTGCAGCCGGTCCGGCCGCCGCCGCGGCGGGCACGACGATGAGGGCGGGTTCGCTCACGAAGCGGGTTCGGCCGGTCCGACCAATGCCGCCGCGGTCGCGATTGCCTCCGTCGCGACCCGGTCGCGACCGCTCGCCTCGATCGCCTGCGCGAGCAGATCGACGTCCGTACGACGGGGCGCCGTGAAATGACGATCGAGCGCCTCGACGCCGTCCTGCCACACCCGGACACGGACGGTCTCCTGCTCGGCCGTGACATCGGCGCGGAGCTCGGAGCCTCGTCGCTCCGCGAGCAGCTCGACCCGCAGCGTCGTGCCCGCCGCGAGCGACGAGGTGACCGGCCGGACAACCACGCCGATTTCGCCACGGCGGTCGCCGAGGGTCGCCGCGAGACCGCGCCCGACCTGTGCCTTCGCGCCCGGGACGCCCGAATGCCGGCGGTGCTTGGTCGTGCCGGCTGATGCCTCGACTTCGTGCAGCGGATTCACGATCCGCAGGCCCAGTCTCGATGCGAGCCAGGCGACGTGGTAGACGGGTTTCACGATGTTGGTCGAGCCGGGCGCCCCCGTCTCGTCGTGCGTCGCGTAAGCGACGGCAATTCGGCGCAGCGAGCGCAGGAACGGGAGGAAATCCGGATCGTCGAAGACCGAGGCAATCGCTTCCCGCCAGCGGGACTGGCGGTCGAGCGCGAAGTCGCTGATGGCGATGCGGGTCGTCGTGGCGACCTCCGCAAGGGCCCGCAGCCGGTCGAGGCCGTCGCCCGCCCAGCTCGATCCGTCCACGACGAGCCGATCGGCGGTGGCCAGCAGGTCGCGCACCGGAGGTGACCGGAAGAGCGGCTCGTTCGGCCACCACACGGTGACCGGGAGATCGTGGATGACGAGCGGTGTCACGAGGGCTGCGAGATGACGGCCGGCCTCACCGCCCGCCGTCAGATGGATCATCTCCGCGCAGACCTCCGGCGCGTCCTCGCGTGGCAGCACGCAGTGCGCCTCGACGCGCCCGTTGAGCCAGGCCGGGCCGTCCGGATCAGCCGAGGTCACGAGCAGTGTTCGCGATGGGTGGCGGCCGGTGAGGGCCTGGATGGTGGCGCCGCATCGCTCAGCGACCTCGGGCCTGCGCGTGATGACGACAAGGTTCATCACGCTCGTACGAGCCGCGACGTGCCTCGCGCCGTCGTCTTCGTGGCCGCGCGCGCCGAGGTCCGCCTGTGACCAGATCCTCGCCAACTCCTGCTCGATGCCGACGATGGAGTCGGCCTTCGAGGTCCAGCGGAGCTCGGGCGGCCCGGCGGGCACGAAGGGCTCGGCGGTCAGATCCGGCGCCATCGCTTTCCTTCACGCGCGAGCAGATCGTCGGCTTCGGACGGGCCCCACGTGCCTGCCTCGTAGTTCGGGAAGGCCGGCGCGTCCGCGTCGGCCCACGAGTCGATGATCGGGTCCACGATGCCCCACGCGTGCTCGACCTCGTCCGCGCGCGTGAACAGCGAGGCGTCGCCCTGGAGAGCGTCGAGGATGAGCGTCTCGTACGCGTCCGGCGAGTCGACGCTGAAGGCCGAGCCGTACTGGAAGTCCATCGTGACCGAGCGGACGTCGAGTCCGAGTCCCGGGATCTTCGCCCCGAAACGCAGCATGATCCCCTCGTCGGGCTGGATGCGGATCGCGAGCAGGTTCGGGTCGGGTTCGTTGCCGGCCGACGCGAAGAGCCGGTGCGGCACGTCGCGGAACTGGATGGCGATCTCGGTCGCGCGCTTCGGCAGCCGCTTGCCGGTCCGCACGTAGACTGGCACGCCCGACCAGCGCCAGTCGTCGATCACGAACCGGGCCGCGACGAACGTCTCGGTCTCCGACTGCGGGTCGACGTCCGCCTCCTCGCGATACCCGGGCACCTCGGTGCCGGCCAGCCAACCCGGTCCGTACTGGCCGCGCACCACGTCCTCGGGGTGGGCAGCGATCGCGCGCAGCACCTTGACCTTCTCGTCTCGCAGCGCGTCCGCCTGGAAGGTGGCTGGCGGTTCCATCCCAACGAGGCTGACCAGCTGGAGGAGATGGTTCTGCAGGACGTCGCGCGCCGCGCCGGTCTCCTCGTAGAACGCCCCCCGGTTCTCGATGCCCATGGATTCGGCCACGGTGATCTGGATGTGGTCCACGTAGCGACGGTTCCAGAGCGGCTCGAAGAGGCTGTTCCCGAACCGGAAGACCATCAGGTTGCGGACGGTCTCCTTGCCGAGGTAGTGGTCGATACGGTAGACCTGCGACTCGCGGAAGACCTTGCCAACCTCCCGGTTGAGCTTCTGTGCGGACACGAGATCGTGTCCGAAGGGCTTCTCGATGACGACCCGCCGCCAGCCACCATCGTGTCGCTCGTGGTCGAGGCCGACGCGCCCGAGCTGGGCGATGATCACCGAGAACTGCGACGGCTGCGTTGCGAGGTAGAAGAGGCGATTGCCGCGCGTGCCGCGTTCCTTGTCGAGCTCGTCGAGGTGCTTCGCGAGGCGATCGAAGCCGGCCGGCTCGTCGAAGTTCAGCTGCGCGTATTCGACCCGCTCCGAGAACGACTTCCATGCCATCTCGTCGAGCGGCAGCACACGCGAATACTTCTCGAGCGCACCCCGGAACTCCGCGCGGAAGGTGTCGTTGTCGTACGGCCGGCGCCCAATGGCCACGACCACGAACTCGTGGGGCAGGAGGTTCGTCCGCCACAGCTGGTAGAGGGCCGGCACGACCTTGCGATGGGCGAGGTCGCCGGTCGCCCCGAACAGCACGAGGATCGAGGGATCGGGCACGCGTTCGAGGCGAAGGCCCTCGCGCAGGACATTCTCGAGCTGACGCGGGAGTGCCTTGCGCCGCGTGGCATGCGCGAGCCGCACCTCGCGCATCGTCTTCGGCGCTCCCTTCGGGCGGGGCGCCGGATGGACTGGCTTGTCCGGCAGTTCGGTCGTGCGCCGCCGCCGGGTCACCGTGTCCGCCACAGTCGCCTAGCCGGTCTTCACTGCGTGCCCGCCGAATTCGTTCCGTAGCGCCGCGAGGACCTTGGCGCCGTACGAATCGTCCTGGCGCGAACGGAAGCGCATCTGGAGGGACAGCGTGATGACGGGCGCCGGCACGTCCCGGTCGATCGACTCCTGGACGGTCCAGCGGCCCTCGCCGGAGTCGGCGACCCAGCCCTTGAGGTGCTCGAGGTCCTTGCCGTTCGCGCGGAAGGCCCGGCCGGCCAGCTCGAGCAGCCAGGAGCGCACGACGGAGCCTTGCATCCACAGCTCCGAGATGCCGCCAAGATCGAGGTCGTAGTCGCTCGCGTGCATGATCTCGAAGCCTTCGGCGTACGCCTGCATCAGGCCGTATTCGATGCCGTTGTGGACCATCTTCACGTAGTGCCCCGCGCCGGGGCCGCCGACGTGGAGGTACCCGTTCGGCGGGGCAAGCGAGGCGAAGATGGGGACGAGCGGCTCGACCGCCTCCTTGTCGCCGCCGACCATAAGGCAGTAGCCGACCTGGAGCCCCCAGATCCCGCCCGACACGCCGGCGTCGATGTAGTTGATCCCTTTGGCCTTGAGCTCGGGATGGCGGCGCTGGTCGTCGTGGAAGTTGGTGTTGCCACCGTCGACGATCGTGTCGCCCGGCTCCAGGTGCTCCATCAGCTCGGCGATCTGGGCCTCGGTCGCGTCGCCGGCCGGGACCATGATCCAGACCGTGCGCGGCTTCTCGAGCTTGTCGACCAGTTCCTCGATCGAGAACGACGGGATGGCGCCCTCGCCGGCGATCTCCTTCGTCTTCTCCGGCGTCCGGTTGTAGACGGCGATCTCGTGACCGTCGCGTACGAGACGGCGAACCATGTTGGCTCCCATCCGACCGAGTCCGATGAACCCCATGCGCATGCTCAGTTCTCCTGGGCTGGAGTGGACAGGGCCTCCTCGAGCGCGCGTTCGAGCGCGGCGAGACCTGCGTCGATATCGGCGCCGAAATGGACGCGCAGGATCGGCCGGTCGTGTGCCTCGATCGCTTCGAAGTCGCCCGCAGCCTGGGCGTCGATCAGCTGGCCGAACGTGTAGGGCCAGTCCGGGATGGGGCGGTCGACTCGGTGCTCGCCGGTCAGCTGGAGGAACCAGCCGGTGGGCGTCCCGCCCTTGTGCAGCTGGCCGGTTGAGTGCAGGAACCGCGGGCCATAGCCGGCGGTCGTGGCGCGTGTCGTGCTGTCGCGAAGCAGCCGCCGGATCCGCCCGAGTGCCTCGTCGCGTCCCGGAGCGGGGGCGATGAACGCCTGGACCGCCAGGTACGCGTTCGGCTTGCGCCGAGCCAGGTGGCGGGCGAGCTCCCCGGCGACCGTGCCGTCCTCGGCGGTCAGGCGCATCACCGCGTCGCCGATGAGCGTCAGCCCATCGCCGTCGGCGAGGATCGGCACGCCGTGACCCTCCTCGATCTCGACGTCCCGGGCGCCGGACCAGTTGAGCGGCGTGTCCTGGCGTCCCCGGCCCGCGGTGTCGGCCCCGCTCAGCACCTGTCGCGTCAGCGCCTTGGCCTCTTCGACGTTCGGCTGGTCGAATGGGTCGATGCCGAGGACCGCCCCGGCGATGGCGGTGGCGACCTCCCAGCGGAAGAACTCGCCGCCGAGGTCGATCGGATCGCTGATGTCGATCCGGATGACCGGGTGGCCGGCAGCCTCGAGCGCAGTGGCCAGCTCGTCGCGGCCGCCTGCAGTACCGCCATCGAGCGCGATCCGGACGAACGCCCGGTCCGTGCCGTACGCCTCCACGGCTCCGAGGGGCTCGCGGTCGACCGGCACGATCCCGACGCCGCGCTTGCCGGTGCTCTCGGCGATGAGCTGCTCCAGCCACGCGCCGAGGCTCTCGATCTCGTCGTCGACGAGGAACGTCAGCTTGTCGCGGCCGTTCTTCGCCAGCGTTCCGATCGCCAGCCCGAGCGACACGCCGTGGTTGACGGCCGCGTCCGGTTCGCGGCACGCCCACGCCATCCACGTCGCCGAACGGAGGAGCGCGTCGAGGTCGATGCCGATCAGCGATGTCGGCACGAGTCCGAAGTACGTCAGCGCCGAGTAGCGGCCACCGATGTCGGGCGGGTTGAGGAAGACCTCGCGCATCGTGTCCGAGTGGTGGATCTCGTGGAGCGACTTGCCCGGGTCGGTGATCGCCACGAACAGCTCACCGGGGTGCGTGCCGCGACGACCGCCGTCATGGTGGACGGCGGCCTCGGCACGGACCCACGCATCCGCGAGGAACGCGTTCGGCTCGGTCGTCGTGCCGGACTTGGACGCGACGATGAACAGCGTCGTCAGTGGATCGAGGTCGTCGAGGGTTGCGGCGACGAACGCGGGATCGGTGGAGTCGAGGATCCGCAGCTCCGGATAACCCTCGGTCGAACCGAACGTTCGCCGAAGGACGTCCGGCGCCAGGCTGCTGCCGCCCATCCCGCCGAGGACGACGGTCGTGACGCCCAACTCGGCGATCGCATCGCCGAAGCCCTCGAGACCGGCGATCCGGTTCGTGAATTCCTCCGGAGCGTCGAGCCAGCCCAGTCGCTGCGCGATGGCCTCCTGGACGCGTGGGTCGGTCGACCAGAGCGTGGCGTCGCGCTCGAAGAGGCGAGTCGCCCAGTTCTCCGACCGTGCCTGCTCGACGGCCGCTTCGAACGCGGAAGTGCCCTCGCCGAGGGCAAAGCGGGGAAGGGGAGCGGTCGTCGCCGCGGAATCGGTCATCGGTGCCTCCGAGCGAGTTCGCCGTCCATGGTACGGCCGCCTCTCAGGAGTGGCCGGGGTCGTTGCCGCCGCTGCGGTCGACGCCCGGATCGCCGGTGCTCAGCGACGGGTGTTTGCCACCGAGCCCAAGGTGGCCCGGATGCAACGTCGGGATCCGTCCGCGCAGGCCCTCGTGGAGGACGCGCCGCGCAACGTCGGTGACGCGCTCGATCGTGAACCCGAACTCCTTGAAGACGGTCCCGGCGGGGGCGGAGGCGCCGAAGTGGTCGAGCCCGACGATCGCACCCTCGTCGCCGACCCAGCGCTCCCAGCCGAGGGACACGCCGGCCTCGACGCTGACGCGGCGCCGGAGGGCCGGCGGCAGGACCTCATCGCGATACGCCTGGTCCTGGGCCTCGAATACCTCCCAGCACGGCAACGAAACGACACGCGCGCGGATCCCGTCGGCCTCGAGGGCCTCGGCCGCACCTGCGGCCAGCTGCAGCTCCGAGCCCGTGCCGATGAGGATCAGTTCGGGGTCGCCATTGCTCGCGTCGCGCAGCACGTAGCCACCTCTTGCGACGCCCTCCCGCGCCTTCTCGGCCGTGCCGGCGAGGGTTGGCAGCTTCTGGCGCGTCAGCGACAGGCCGACCGGCCCGCCTCGTCGCGCGACGGCCATCGCCCATGCGGCGACCGTCTCGTTGGCATCGCCCGGCCGGACGAACCACAGGTTCGGGATCGCTCGCAAGCGCCGCGTAGTGTTCGACGGCCTGGTGGGTCGGGCCGTCCTCGCCCAGTCCGATCGAGTCGTGCGTCCAGACGTAGAGGACGTGCAGGTCGGATAAGGCCGCGAGGCGGACCGACCCGCGCATGTAGTCGCTGAACGTCAGGAACGTGCCGCCGTACGGGATGAACCCGCCGTGGTAGGCGATCCCGTTGAGCGCTCCGCCCATCCCGTGCTCGCGTACGCCGAACCGGAGGTTGCGGCCCGGGTTGTCGGCACTGAAGTCGCCCCCTCCCTTCACGTCGGTCAGGTTCGACTCCGACAGGTCCGCCGCACCGCCGAACAGCTCGGGCAGTGGGCCGGCCAGCGCCTGGATGGACTCCTGGGAGGCGTTCCGCGTTGCGATCTCGGTGCCGGTGTCGTAGGAGGGCAGGCCGGTGTCCCAGCCGTCGGACAGCTCACCGGCGATCCGCCGGTCGAGCTCGCGAGCGAGGTCGGGGAAGTCGTCGCGGTAGCGCGCGACGCGGTGCTCCCAGTCGTTGATGAGCGTGTTGCCCTCGGCGGCCACGCGGTCGAAGACCTCTCGAACGTGGTCTGGGACGTGGAAGTGCTTGTCGGGATCCCAGCCGTACGCCTCCTTGGTGAGGCGTACCTCGTCCTCGCCAAGCGGGCTGCCGTGGGCCTTCTGGGTGTCCTGGCGGTTCGGGCTGCCGTACCCGATATGGGTGCGGACCGCGATGAGGCTCGGGCGCTCGTCGGCCTGGGCCGTCTCGATGGCAGCGGCGATCGCGGCGAGGTCGTTGCCGTCCTCGACCCGCTGGGTGTGCCAGCCGTACGCGTCGAAGCGCTTGGGGACATCCTCCGACCAGGCCATCGACGTGGGCCCGTCGAGCTGGATGCCGTTGTCGTCGTACAGGTAGATGAGCTTGCCGAGCCGGAGGTGGCCCGCAAGTGATGCCGCCTCGGAGGCGATGCCCTCCTGCAGGTCGCCGTCGGACACGATCCCGTACACGCGATGGTCGATCAGCGCGTGGTCGGGGCGGTTGAACTCCGCCGCGAGGCGGCGTTCCGCGATTGCCATGCCGACCCCGTTGGCGAAGCCCTGGCCAAGCGGCCCGGTCGTGGCCTCGACGCCGGGCGTCAGGCCATATTCGGGGTGGCCGGGCGTGCGCGAGCCCCACTGTCGGAATGCCTCCAGGTCCTCGAGCGTGACCCCGTAACCGGTCAGGTGGAGGAGCGAGTACAGGAGCATGCTGGCATGCCCGGCGGACAGGACGAACCGGTCGCGGTTCGGCCAGTCAGGATGGCTCGGGGCGTGCCGGAGGAAGCGGGTCCACACGACATACGCCATCGGTGCGGCGCCCATAGGGGCACCGGGGTGACCGGAGTTCGCCTTCTGCACACCGTCGATCGACAGGGTCCGGATCGTGTCGATGGCGAGGCGGTCGAGGTCGGTGGCGATGGTCATGGGATGGGCTCCGGGGCAGGACGGATCCGATCGTGCTGGGACGCCTGCATCGTACTGCCGCCGCGTCAGTGTCGCCCTAGCCGACGTACCCGAAACGTGACGAAACGGCTGCAGCCGGGGCGGGCTATCCTCGGAGCGTGCCTGCCCTGCGGCCGCGCCCCCGAGCCCGCCGCCTGTCCGCGTCGCCACGGATCGTCGTGGTCGGCGACCTGATGCTCGACGTCGTCCTGCGATCCGAGCGCGCGCTCGAGGGCGGCACCGACGTGCCCGGCTCGGTGTCGTTCGTGCAGGGTGGGTCCGCGGCGACGACCGCCCGCTGGCTTGGGCGGCTCGGGGCGAAGGCCACGCTCGTCACGGCCGTCGGTCGGGACGCGGCCGGTCGCGCGCTCGTCGACGCGGTTCGCGCCGACACAGTCCGCGTGCGAGCCGTTCGCGTCGCCGGCGTCCGAACCGGACGGATCGGCGTTGTGGTCTCGCCCGGCGGGGAGCGGTCGTTCGTGGCCGACCGTGCCGCAGCCGACCGGCTCCGTCCGGTGGACCTCGATCCGGCCTGGTTCGCCGGTATCGACGCCCTCCATGTCCCGGTCTACTCGCTGCTCGGCCAGCCACTCGGCGAGGCCGGTCGTCGCTCGATCGAGCTCGGGCGTGCGGCGGGCGGCCTCGTCAGCATCGACCTTGCGTCGATCGGCCCGCTCCTGGGTCGTGGCCGGCGGGTCGCTCGGCAGCTCGTCGGCGAGGCGGCGCCGGACCTCCTGTTCGCGACGGCGGCCGAGGCGGAGGCACTGCTCGGCCGCTACGGCGTCGAAGGCCTGCTCGAGTTCGCGCCGCGCGCGGTCGTCAAGCGAGGGGCGAAGGGGGCCACGGTGATGGCACGGGACGGGTCGGAGCGCCTGCGCTTCGAGGTCGCGACCCAGCCCCTGTCGGCCCCCGACACGACCGGTGCGGGTGACGCCTTCGACGCCGGGTTCCTCGTCGGCTGGTTCGGCGCGATCGCCGCCGGACGGGCGCTGCCCGCGACCATGCGCCAGGCGGCCGTCGGCGGCCACCGTGCCGCTGCCCGCCAGCTGACAAGCCCGCGCACGGAGCTCGGACTCGCGTAGGAGTGCCATCGCGGGCGCTACGCTGCGCCCCATGGCATCCACTATCGGCGAGCGGCTGGTCGTCGCTCCGGAGGTCGCTGAGGCGCTGCGCGACGGGCGGCCTGCGGTCGCGCTCGAGTCGACGCTTATCAGCCACGGGCTGCCCTACCCGCAGAACCTCGAGGTAGCCACGGCCTCCGAGGCGGCCGTTCGCGATGCGGGGGCCGTCCCGGCAACGGTTGCCATCCGTGACGGTCGACTCCTCGTCGGACTTGAAGGGGACGACCTGGAGACGTTGGCCAATGCGCCGACGGGATCGGTCAGAAAAGCCGCCCGGCCGAGCCTCGCGATCGCGCTCGCCGCCGGCGGCTGGGCCGCCACGACGGTCTCGGCGACGATGATCGCCGCCCATGCGGCCGGCATCCGCGTGTTCGCGACGGGCGGCATCGGCGGCGTGCATCGCGGGGCGCTCGGGATCCCCGGTTCGGCAGGTCCACCCACGCTGGACGTCTCGTCCGACCTCGAGGAGCTGGCCCGGACGCCGCTGGCAGTCGTGTGTGCAGGACCGAAGGCGATCCTCGACGTGCCGCTCACGCTCGAATACCTCGAGACGCGCGGCGTCCCGGTCGTGGCCATCGGGCAACCCGAGCTGCCGGGCTTCTACGCCCGCTCGAGCGGGATCGACGCCCCCATCACCGTCGACGACGTACCGGCGGCCGCCGACGCGGCTGCCCTCCATCTCGGACTCGGGCTCGGCAGCGCGATCCTCCTGTGCGCGCCGGTCCCTGCCGATGCGGCCCTCCCCGAGGACGTCGCCCGCGACGCGGTCGAGCAGGCAATCGCCGAGGCGGACGCGAGCGCCGTCCATGGGCCGGCCCTGACACCGTGGCTGCTCGCCCGGGTGGCGGCACTGACCGAAGGCGCGTCGGTGCGCGCGAACACCGCCCTCATCGTGCATGACGCCCGCGTGGCGGGGCAAATCGCAGCGCGCCTGCCTTGATGGGCGGGGTGGCGCTCGGTACACTCGCCGCACGCCGACGTCCGGCCGGGAGAGGGACGCGGGATAACCGCGGTGAGCCCGGCGTGACCCGTTCCTGAAGGAGACGCGATGCGGATCTACGAGGGCAGCCCTCGACAGGACTTCGAAGAGGTCTTCCGCTCGATTGGCGCGTTCCTCGATCAGCGCGGGATGCGCGACGTGCTCCTCGTCGAGGCGCCCGACGGCTTCATCGTGCAGGGCCTCGTCATGACCGGAGGGTCCGGTGGCTGGAACGAGGGCATGGGCACGCAGGTCAAGGAGACGCTGACGTTCCTCGACGAGGACATCGCCCGGTTCATGGACGAGGCCGCTGCACGGCGGGGCAAGCATGAGCCCCCAACGCCCCACGTCGCGGGACACTACGAGAACGCCTTCCGCGTCCTCGGCCGCTACATGGACGAGCAGCAGCCAAAGGACGTGTTCTTCTTCGAGCAGGAGGGCGCGTTCGTCGTCCGGCTCCTCCAGGCGACGCAGGCCGGCCACCACCATGAGCTGGCTGAGTTCACCCGTGACGACATCGACGAGATGGTGGCCCGCGGCCCCACGCTGCGGCAGCCCGACAAGCCCGAGCCCGAGGCCGGCGCAAGCACCGGCAGCGGCACAAGCACCAGCACGCAGGAGGTTCGCCCGTGAACGCCTTCAAGACGGTCGCCGTGGCGCTGGGGATCACCCTGGCCGCGGTCATCCTTATCCCGCTCATCATCCTTGCTGGCCTGTTCGTCTGGCTCAAGGTCACCGAGGAGGCCGACGAAGAGATCCTCGAGCTGGACCGGGAAGGCGTCTGATCGACCCGATCCGCACCGGCGGGGCGGAGGTTCCCGCCGATCTGATCTCCGAACGCCCGCCGATGCTCTCGGCGGGCGTCGGCGCGTCATGAGCCCCGACAGCGGCACGTTCGAACCGATCGGCCCCGCGCCGCCGATCCCACCGCTGGAGCCCGGCGCGCCGCCGCTCGCGATCCTCGTCGACTACGACGGCACGATCGCCCTCAACGACGTCTCGGACCAGATCATGGCCGAGCACGTCCCCGGCGACTGGGAGGCCGAGGCCGCGAAGTACGACGCGGGCGGCATGGGCTCGCGCCGGCTGATGGCGTGGGAGATCGGGCTGCTCGATGTGGATCCCACGGACCTGTTTGCGACGGCTTCGAGCCAGCCGCACGATCCCGGGTTCGTGCCGCTGGTCGAGCACGCCAGGTCCGTCGGCATCCCCATTGAGGTCGTCTCCGACGGGTTCGGGTTCTTCATCCGGCCGGCGCTCGCATCGCTCGGGCTGGCCGACCTGCCCGTCGTGACCGCCAACACATTGTTCACGGGTCGCCGGGCGACGATCGGGTTCCCGAACGGCCACCCGACTTGCCTCGTGTGCGGGACGTGCAAGCGGGAGCGCGTGCGAGCGCACCAAGCCGCAGGCCGCGCCGTCGTGTTCATCGGTGACGGGGAGAGCGACCGCTACGCGGCAGGCTATGCCGACGTGGTATGGGCCAAGCGTGCTCTGGTGAAGATCTGCGTCGAGGCCGGCTGGCCGTTCCGCCGCTGGACCGAGTTCGCGGAGATCGACGCCTGGCTCGAGCGGACGCTCGACGGCTGGCGGCACGACGTGACGACGCTCCCGGGTCCCCGCGCCCGCCCATTCTTCTGCGGACCCGAGGCCTGGGGCCCTGGTCTCGTGGATCCGCCGCCGGACGCCTGGCCCCCATCGCCGGAGCAGCCGTCCGACGTCATCGGCTGATCCCGACGCGGGGAATCTGTCGAGGACATGGGACACTTCGCCCCTGTCGCCGTATCTATGGGGCATGGTGAGCGAGCTCTCCGCGACCGGCGCGGTCCCGTCCTCGGTCGTTGCGGCCGCGGTCAGCGGGGACACGGTCGCGTTCGCCCGGATCGTTCGCGCACACCACGATGACATGGCGCGGGTCTGTCGCGTTGTAAGCGGCGACGTCGAGCTCGCACAGGACGCGGCGCAGGCAGCGTGGCCGATAGCCTGGCGACGGCTCCACACGCTGCGCGACCCGGAGAAGCTTCGCCCGTGGCTCGTCAGCATCGCGGTCAACGAGGCGCGCAAGCTCGTTCGTCGCCGGCATCTCGACCGGGTCGTCGAGCTCGAACTCGCCGACGTCGCGTCCAACCGCGACGACCCGGCGTCCCGCGCGGCTGACGGGGATCTACTCACCGCGATCAAGGGCCTGCCGGCGGACGACCGCGCCCTCCTCGCGATGCGGTTCGTCGCGGGGTTCGACGCGAGCGAGATCGGCCCGGTGCTGGGCATCTCCGCGTCCGGCGTCAGGTCGCGACTCTCTCGGCTGATCGATCGACTTCGAACGGAGGTCCGCGATGGCTGACCAGGCCTTCGAAACGCGGATCGCCCGCGTGCTGGGCACGTATGCCGACGACGCCGTTGTGCCGATCGATGCCTCGCGCATCGCACTTACTGCGCGAGCGGCCAACATGAGCCTTACGGATCGCGTCGCGGGCACAATCCGCGCGGCCCGTCCGTCCGCCGAGCTCCGACTCGTGCTCATCGCGGCGGCCCTTCTGGCCGCTCTTATCTTCGGTACGTGGCTCATCAGTGGTGCGAGCCGGCCCAGGCCGGCGCTCGTCGATACCGTCGACGCGATATCCCCATCAGCCACTGTCCCGACATTCGACATCGAACCGTTGGCGGCGTCCCTCGCAGGGACGTGGCTCGCCGACATTCCCGACGACCTGTCATTCGGGGATCCGGCTGGGTCCGCGCGGATGTCATTGGTCTTCGACGGCAACGGCAACTCGATCTACGTCGCGACGACCTCCGACCCGCACGAGCGCTTTGGTGCCCTGTTGACGTCGCCCGCTGCGGGCCGCCTTGTGGTGAATGCACGCGCCGGGAGCGACGGGGTCGCTATCGCCGGGCGCTCCCTTCGAGCCTGCCACGCCAACGAGCAGGGGACGTACCAAGCGATTCGATCGGCGGACGGCCTCCTCGTCACGCTCAGTGCGATCGACGATCCATGCCCATCGAGGGCCGTCGCACTCGCCCGCACGTGGGTCCGATCCCTCGGGGACCACAGCAGCGGTGGTCTCGGGGTCGTGGACGCGTTCGACCCGCTTGTCACGGTCGAGATCCCGGCCGGAAGCTACGCGGCGGAACGAAACGTCCCAGATGCGCTGAAGATCGTCCAGGGGGTCCCCGAGTTCCAATTCCTCGCCTTCAAGGATCCGCAGGGCTTCGTCGACCCTTGCGACCCGGGCGCCGGGCGCTACCAGATCGCATCAGGCGCAGACCCGATCGTGACCTACTTCCGGCAGCTCCGGGGGTTCACCGTCGATTCCGTGACGGAGCGCGACGTGGACGGCCACCGGGCGGTCCGACTCGTCGTCCATGCCAACCGCGATGCCACGTGTCCGGGCGGAGCCCTGGCCGAGTGGCAGCCGGCCGTGGCTACCACAGATGACTACTGGTCCCTGCGGCCCGGGGACACGGACAGCCTGGTGATCGTCGAGCTAGCCGACGCGACCCTGATGTTCGAGGTTCTCCCCGCTCCGCACGCAGCAGAGGACGCGGTGATCGATTCGATCCGTTTCCTCGACCGGCTGCCCACCGGCCCCTGACGCGCCGCCGGGCGGCCGTCACCAGCATCGAAGGAGACACCCTGTGTTCAGTGTGCCCCGCATATCGCTCCTCCGGAGTCGCGCCCTGGTCATCGTGCCCGTGCTGGCGGCTCTCGTCATCGCCGGGCCGGCGTCCGCCGGCCAGCCTGTCGTCGGACAACTCAACCCGGAGCCGCCGGACATCTACTCGTGCAAGGCCACCGGTGACGGCACGATCTGCCGGGCGTCGACGGTGGAGTCATACGCCGACGAGCCGACCGGCATCATTTGCGGCAGCGACATCGATTCGTTCGAAGTGCTCGATACGGCCATCCGGCACCTCGATGCCACGCGGTGGTACGACCGTGAGGGCAACCTGACCCGGCGGGAGCGCACCTCCCGGTTGGTGGAGGCTCACCTCAGCAACCCGGTGACCGGAGCATCGGTCTCCTATGCGCAGCACAACACAGACATCGACCAACTTGCCATCCCAGGCGACTTCAACACCGACACCTGGACCGGGCACGGCGTCCTCGCGATCACCGTCCCGGGTTCCGGCGCGGTAGTGCTCGAGGCCGGACGCACAATCGTCGGCCCGGGCGGCAACGTGGAGGCCCAGTCCGGACCCTCCGACCTGAGCGACTACTTCAACGGCGACGCCTCGGTCGTTGCGGACATGTGCGCGGCACTCATGGCTATCTGAGAACGTCGAGGGAGGCCGGTCGGCCCAGAAGCCGGCCGCCTCCTCTCCGGCGCGCTTCTTAAGAACCGGCAGGAAGTCACGACCGGCCAAGTCGCCACCGGGCGGTGGCTGAATTCGGATCATTCGCTGAACGTTTCGGGGCGCGCGCACACTCATTGGTAGGGACCGCGCCGCTTTCCTGGCGCGGAACCTTCGAGGGAGCGGCGGTGCGAGACGTCGTCGAACGGGCGATGCGCGGTGACCGCGAGGCATTCGGCGTGCTGGTCGTGCACACCAGTGACCGGATGTACGCGATCGCTACGCGGATCCTGCGGGACGCGGAGCTCGCGGAGGATGCCCTGCAGAGTGCCCTCCTCACCGCATGGCGCCAGCTCCCGACGCTTCGAGACCCCGAGCGCTTTGAGCCCTGGGTCCGGCGCCTGCTCGTCCACGCGTGCTACGCCGAGGCCAGGCGTCGCCGGACGTGGGCAGCGAATGTGCGGGTCCTGCCGGTCGACGGGCCGGCGGCTCCCGACGTCCTCGTCAACGTTGCCGACCGCGATGCGCTGGATCGGGCGTTCCGACGCCTGACGATCGAGCAGCGCGCGGTCTTTGTCCTGCATCACCACGTGGGCCTGCAACTGGTCGAGATCGCCGAAACCCTCGGCATTCCGGCCGGCACCGCCCGCTCGCGACTCCATTACGCGACCAGGACGCTGCGCGCGGCCGTCGAGGCCGACGCCGCCCCGGTCCAGTCCCAAGGACGGATGGCATGACAGCGAACGACGACTTCGACCGGATCTCCCGGGCCTGGCTCGACCTGATGCCGGACGAGGCGCCCGATCGAGCGTTGGATGCCGTCCTTCGGGCGGTCGCCACGACGCCGCAGATGCGGCGCTGGCGGCCCGCCTCATGGAGGCCACTCCCGATGAACCGACTTCCCTTTGCGCTCGCGGCGGCGGCAATCGCTGTCGCGATCGGCGGTGCCGTATTCCTGATGCGGCCCGGCACGGACCGGCAGTCAGGAGGCGTGCCGACGCCCTCCGTCTCGCCATCGCCTGCCACGTCAACGACGACTCCTCCGGCCGGCGGGTCAGTCCCGGCCGAGCTGAAGGCTACGTGGATGGGCGGCCCGAACGACTTCGTCGCCGACGGCGCGGGGTCGTCGATCATCCTTGACGAAGAATCCCTCGAGCTCACCCAGTCGAACGACAACGACACCGCGAAGCTGACCGCCCGGTCCTCGATCTCGAATGCCGGGTTGATCCATCTCACAGGCGCCGGCCTGGGGCCATGCGAGGCAGAGGCAGGCGGCGACTACGACTGGTCGCTGTCGCCCAGCGGACGCGTGCTCACGCTCGCGCCCATCGAGGATGCATGCACGCAACGAGGCACGGCCCTCGCCGGCACCTGGTGGAGGATGGGATGCACGACCGACGGCGACAACTGCCTCGGGCTGCTCGACGCCGGGACCTACAAATCGCAGTTCATCACCCCCCGTCTCGCTGCGGACGCTTCGTGGAGACCAATGGTTGGCGCGCTGACCTACACGGTCCCGGAAGGTTGGGCGAATTCGTCCGATTGGCCGGACGCATTCGAACTCGTGCCGGCGGCGGAGTTGCCGCCGGTCGCAGAGATCGACCGGCGCCGAAACATCGGGGTCTTCCGGCAGCCGAGCGCCATGACCCAGGATCGGCCGTGCTCTGACGAGGTCGAGCCAGGCGTCGGCCGGACGGTAGACGACCTGATCGCCTGGCTGCAATCGGTGCCCGGGTTGAACACGACTGAGCCGACACCGATCACGATCGGCGGTCACGGCGGTCAAATGCTGGATCTCGAGCGTGACCCGGCGTGGACGGCAACATGCGAGGGGAGCACCGAGCGCCTCGTCACGTTCCTCAATCCCGGGCTCGCCGTCGGCGAGGCCCAACGCAACCGCGTGATCCTCCTCGATATCGGCGACGGCGATGTCGTCGCGATCGGGGTCTGGACACGGGATCAGGCGACATTCGACGCCTTTGTGCCAGAGGCGATGCAGGTCATCGGATCCTTCCAGTTCGAATGACCGGCGCCAGGGCCGGAGCGGCGGGAATGGGTCAGCCGTCGCTCCGGCCCCAGTGCTCCCAGCGCGCGAATTCCTCGAACGGCAGCCAGCCCCGCTTGAGCGAGGGCGACCGGACGTCGGCCAGAGGACGCCCGACCGGCATGACGCCGATCGGGACGAATTCGTCCGGCATGCCGAGCAACGCCCGGAGCTGGTCCCAGCCGGCTGCGTCGGTGCCGACGAACCCACAGCCGAGGCCCTCGTTGACCGCAGCGAGCATCACGTTCTGCATCGTCGCCCCGACGTCGACCCACCAGTAGGGGATCGGCCAGTCGATCTCGGCGCCGTCGTCCTGAACCTTGTCAGGTTCCTGGTAGCGCCGGTGGTAGACCGCCTCAGAGACACACGGGATGAACTGCGCGGCGCATTCCGAGATCCACGGTCCAAAGTCCGCCTCGTACTCCTCCTCGCCACATAGTCGCGCCACGGCGCGTCGTCGGCCAGGCTCGGTCACGACGATCAGGCGCTGGCCCTGGCTGAAGCCGGCAGATGGGGTGCGCTGCGCGAGGCGGGCGATGCGCTCGATCACGTCCCGCTCGATGCCGCCTTCCTCGAACCGGCGCACGGCCCGGCGCTTCATGACGACGTCGACGAATTCCACGGCGATCCTCCTGATTGAAAGATACGCAGTGCGCGGGCCACTGATAGGGTGAGCGCCCCCCGAGGGCGGCCGAACGGGACGGCGAACGAGCGAGGGGCTGGTCCAGCGGGCACAGCGGGGCGATCGGGACGCGTATGAGCCGCTCGCTCGCGAGGTGACGCCGGCCGTCCAACTCTCAACGGGTCGGTGTCGCTGATCGCGGCGAGGCGTTCTACGAGGCGGATGCAGGAACGTGGCGATGCGATCGGCGGTGGTCTACGGACCTGGGGAGGAAGGTGATGCCGTTCGGAACGATCGCCGAATTCGGAACCAATTCGACTTGAGACTTGCCAGTAACGAATGACGGCCTGCTGCAGATGAGGGATCCGTGACACGAAAGCTCAGATCACGTCCGGCGCGATCACTGGCGATCGGTCTTGGGGTCCTCCTTGTCGCAGGCTGCTCGGCCGGCCCTCCTTCAGTCGAGTCGTCATTCTCAGCCGAGTCGTCTCTCTCAGCGTTGCCGTCGCCGTCCCGGCTCGAATCCGCGGCTCCCGAAGAGTCGATCGCAGCGTCTCCATCCACTCCATTCCCATTCGTCCCGTTTGGACAGCTCCCGACTGCGGTAGTCGACGACGCGCGAGCGGCGAAGTTGCAGGACGTCCTCGATGGAGTGGTTCGCTCCGGAGCCCCCGACGCGATCGCCGCGGTCATCACCGAGCAAGGCATATGGGCGGGCGCGGCGGGGATTGGCGGACCGGACGGTCGGATGGCAACGGTTCAGGACGAGTTTGCCATCGGCAGTGTCGGCCTGGTCTTCGTTGCCACGCTCGTCATGCGGTTCGCCGAACGCGGGATGATCGACCTCAACGCGCCGATCGACGATTACCTCGGAGATCTCGTCTTCGACACGAACGGCGCCACGGTTCGCGACGCGCTTGGCATGCGCTCGGGAATCCCGGACATCGGCGAGGACGTGGGCGCAGCGATCGCGGCAGATCCGGCACATCGATGGACACTCGAGGACGTGCTCGCGGTCCTTCCTGATCCAAGCGGTCCGCCAGGACCCTATGTGCCGGCTCCATCGAACTACGTGATGCTTGCCCTCGCGGTTGAACACGTCGTCGGCAAGCCCCTGGCGACAGCGGTTCGTACGGAGGTTCTGGACCCCGTCGGTGCCGCTCGGATCCTGGTCCAGGGGGCGGGCGTGCCCACCCCGAAGCCATGGGCACTCCCGACGGAAGCCCACATCGGGCAGTTCGAACTCGCCGACCTAGGGGCTGGCGACGCAATCTCGTGCATAGCCTCTGCAACGGCTTCCTATGGGGTCGGAGGACTGGCCGCCGACGCCCCGTCGCTCGCGGCCTGGGCGTGGCATCTCTTCGCCGGTGAAATCGTCGACGGAGCATCGCTGACCGCGATGCTGCCCGCGCCGGATGGTCACGGCCTCGGCCTCGAAGCGCTCGACGCGCCACTTGATCACGCGATGGGCCTCACGGGAGCCAAGACCGGGTACGGGTCGGTCCTCGCGATCATGCCGGCGGAACACGTGGTCGCCGTCGTCCTCGTGAACGACGAGGAGTTTCGGATCGATCAGAATGTGCTAGACCTCATCGAGGCCGCGACTGACGATTAGTGCGCCTGTCCTCAAGGTGCCGTAGCGACGCCCGGACGCCTGCTTGATTCGACTCCGAGGGCCGATTTCGATAGCATTGGAAAAACCCCCGGAGGAACCAGACCCATGGCGAAGTATGTCTTTGTGACCGGAGGCGTGACCTCCTCGCTCGGCAAAGGCATCACCGCCGCCAGCATCGGGCGCATCCTCAAGGCCCGCGGCCTGACGGTCTCCATCCTGAAGCTCGACCCCTACATCAACGTCGACCCCGGGACCATGTCGCCGTACCAGCATGGCGAGGTCTTCGTCACCGATGACGGCGCGGAAACCGACCTCGACCTGGGCCACTACGAGCGCTTCATCGACGAGAACTTGACCCAGCTCAGCAACGTCACGACCGGCCGCATTTACCAGGCGGTCATCGCCAAGGAGCGCCGCGGCGACTACCTGGGTGGCACCGTCCAGGTGATCCCGCACATCACCAACGAGATCAAGGAGCGCATCGGGCGCGTCGCCCGTGATGGCGACCCGGACGTCGTGATCGTCGAAGTCGGCGGGACCGTTGGCGACATCGAGAGCCTGCCGTTCCTCGAGGCGATTCGCCAGATGCGCAAGGACGTGGGGCGGGCTAACGTCCTGTACGTCCACGTCACGCTGCTCCCCGAGCTGGCCGCCACGGGCGAACTCAAGACGAAGCCCACCCAGCACTCGGTCAAGGAACTGCGCGGCATCGGGATCCAGCCCGACGTGATCGTGCTGCGCTCCGATCACCCGGTCACCGACGAGATCCGCGAGAAGATCGCGCTCTTCACCGATGTCGCGTCGGAGGCCGTCATCCCAGCCGAGACGGCGGCGACGATCTACGAGGTCCCGCTCCAGTTCGAGGCCTTCGGCCTCGGCCGCCTCGTCGTCCGCGAGCTCGGCCTGGGTGACCCGGAAGCAGAACCGGACCTGGCGTCGTGGAGCGCGCTCGTCGAGCGGATCAAGGCCCCGAAGCCGGTGCTCGAGATCGCGCTCGTCGGCAAGTACATCGAGCTCCCCGACGCGTACCTCTCGGTCACCGAGGCGCTCAAGCACGCTGCCTGGGCACACGGTGTCGACGCGCGGATCCGCTGGGTAAATTCCGAGGCGCTCACTCGTGAGAACCTCCATGCGCAGCTCGACGGCGTGGCCGGCATCCTCGTCCCCGGCGGCTTCGGCCACCGCGGCATCGAGGGCAAGGTCCTCGCCGCCCACTTCGCCCGCGACCACCAGGTCCCGTACCTCGGGCTGTGCCTTGGCCTGCAGTGCGCCGTCATCGAGCTCGCCCGGGAGGTCGTCGGCTCGAAGGATGCGAATTCGACCGAGTTCGACATGTTCACCGAGCACCCGGTCATCGACTTCATGCCCGACCAGCGCGAGCTCGAGGACAAGGGCGGCACGATGCGGCTCGGGCTATACCCGGCCCGGCTGACGCCTGGCTCGAAGGCCCACCAGGTTTACGGCCAGGAGGTCGTCTACGAGCGGCATCGCCACCGCTTCGAGGTCAACAACCGCTATCGCCAGACGCTCGAGGCCGCCGGCATGGTCCTGTCCGGCCAGTCGCCCGACGGACGGCTCGTCGAGATCGTCGAGCTCGCCGACCACCCGTGGTTCGTGGCGAGCCAGTTCCATCCCGAGTTCAAGTCGCGGCCCGAGCGGCCGCATCCACTGTTCGACGGGTTCGTCGAGGCCGCCGTCGCCGTACGCGACGGCCGGACGCCGACGCTCCAGGCTCGCGAACCGGCGCCGTCTGTGGCACCGGCGCCGGCCACCCCGTCCGCGCCGACGGGGGGAGAGGTTCGGATCGGGGAGGCGGCTCCGGCGCCGTGATCTGACGGCCGCCACACTCCGGCCGCCCTGATGAGCGCTCCTCTGTCGGCTCAGGAGCCGCAGCGTGCCGTGCGCCCGCGTGCCCGGCCGCTGGCAAGCCGCGCCGCGTTTGGTTTCGGCGTCGGGATCGGACTGGGCATCGCGCTTGGGGCGTTGGCCTGGCTGTCCGACCAGTTGGACTATCCGTACTCGGCGATGATCCCGGCGAACATGATCGGGGCGTGGGTCGGTCTCGGGTTCATCCTCGGCGCGTCGGCCAAGACCGTTCCGACCGGTGCGCTGCGCGGCCTCATCGGTTTGCTCAGTGCCGTTGGCGCGTATTACCTGCTGATCTCAGTGTCCGAAGCGGGCTTCCGGCTGATCGGGGCGCCGCATGCGGCCACCACCTGGGGAGCCGTCGGGCTGATCGCAGGCCCGATCTTCGGCGCCGCCGGCGGCGCGTGGCGCCACTGGCAGGGAACGGGGCGAGCGCTCGCCGTGGCCGTGCTTGCCGCATCGCTCATCGCCGAGGGCATCGTCTTCGGCCGGCTGCGGACCGGCGACATCGGCGTCACCCTGCTGCTCATCGAAGTGGGTATCGGGCTGGTCGTTCCGTTTGCGCTGCTTCGGCCGCGCGAACGGCTGATCGGGTACGTGGCGACGGGACTCCTGGCCCTGGCGATCGGGCTCGCAATCGAGCCGATCTTCGTTCTCGTCCGGTCCGTCGCCGACCGGTTCTAGCCACCGTGCTCCGCGGCACGGAACGTGCTTGCGCTGGCCCACGGGCGCGCTACAGTTCGGCGTCTCCGCCCTGGCTGCCTCACCGTCCTCGAGGAGCGCGTTGATGAACCTCCGACGCCGTGCCCTGGCTCTCGCCGCGACTGCGGCCCTGTCCCTCGCCCTGGTACCCACACCCGTGCTCGCCGCAGCAATCGGCTCATGCGCGCCGGGAGGCGGGGCGGCCGATACCTTCGTGGGGCGCGACGGCGTCGCCCGCGAAAAGGACACCGGCCAGCCGCATGCAGACCTGCCGCCGCGGGCAAAGGGCAAGGCTCCGGCCAACCTGTCGGTCACGGTGCCGATCTGGTTCCATGTCATCACCGATGGGTCGCTCGGCAACCTGACAACCCAGCAGATCAACGCCCAGATCGCGGCCATCAACACCGGCTTTGGCGGCGGCGAGGGCGGCGACGACACGGGCTTCTCGTTTACGCTCGCGGGCGTGACCCGCACCGACAATCCGGTGTGGTACGCATCCCGTTCCGGTGGCGCCGAGCACGACATGAAGACCTCCCTCAAACAGGGTGGGGACGGCGCGCTCAACGTCTACACCACGAGCGGCGGCGCCTATCTCGGCTGGGCCTACCTCCCGGAAATCACCGATACGGCGCAGGCGTACCTTGACGGGATCGTCATCGACTGGCGCACGGTGCCGGGTGCGTCAAACGAGTACGCGGACCGCTTTGACGAGGGCGACACGCTGACCCACGAGGCCGGCCACTGGCTGAACCTCGAGCACACGTTCTTCGGCCAGTGCAACAAGTCCGGCGACTTCGTCGACGACACGCCGCCGCAAAAGAAGCCCAGCTCCGGCTGCCCAGAAGGCAACGACACCTGCCGGCAGCCCGGCCTCGACCCGATCCACAACTACATGGACTACTCCGACGACCCGTGCATTACCGAGTTCACGCCGGGCCAGTCGCAGCGCATGCGGGACGCCTGGCTGTTCTACCGGGCGTCCTGATCCGGGCCGCCATCGGCAGGCCGATGCAAGGCGTGGGGTCGATGCGCGTCGGCTCCTCGTGCGCGCTCCGCGAGTACGATTGAGCGGTCACCATTGAGGAGCCCGCCATGAAGATCTTCCTCGACACCGCAGACATCGAAGAGATCCGTACCGCCGCGCGCTGGGGGATCCTCGACGGGGTCACGACCAACCCGACGCTCTATTCGAAGGTCGAGGGTGCGTCCTATGAGGACGTCCTGCGCGAGGTCTGCTCGATCACGCCAGGACCGGTCTCGGCCGAGGTCGTCGCCGACGAGGTCGACGGCATGCTCGAGGAAGGGCGTGCCTACGCCAAGCTCGCCCCGAACATCGTGGTCAAGGTCCCGATGAGTGAGAACGGCCTCGAGGCGATCAGCCGCTTCGCCGAGGAGGGGATCAAGACGAACTGCACGCTCATCTTCTCGACGAACCAGGGCTTCCTCGCGGCAAAGGCCGGGGCCAGCCTGATCAGCCCGTTCGTCGGCCGCCTCGACGACATCAACCAGGACGGCATGATCGTCATCCGCGAGCTGGCCGAGATCTTCGCCCTGCACGACATCGAGTCCGAGGTGCTCGCGGCGTCGATCCGCAATCCGCTCCACGTGACGCAGGCCGCGCTCGCCGGGGCGCACATCGCGACGATGCCGTTCAAGGTTCTCCAGCAGATGGTCCACCACCCGCTGACGGACAAGGGCATCGTCCAGTTCAAGGCCGACTGGGAGAAGGCGCGCCAGGCTGCGGGGGCGGGCGCCAGCAGCTAGGCGCCGAACCGGGCTGCTGGGTCACCAGTCGCGGCGAGCGGCCCGCGCTGTAACGAGCACCATTCGCCCAGCGGATCACGCGACCGGAGGTGGCGGAATGCGGGCCTCAGGTATTCGGCCGGCGGATGAATCGACCGCTGCAGGGATCAATTTCGGCCGGATGATCCGGCCGATGGATGAATCTGACGCGTCAGCACCCTCAGATCGCTGATACATCCACCCGGCGAATACGGCGGGGGCTACCGTGGCCACTGCGCGCCTCCGTGCAGCGTCGCTCGGCCGCGACCCGTGTATCGTGATCGATCATCGATGACCGCAACCGCCGATGATCCGCCCGAGCACCGTGGAGGGCCAACGCGTGGCGACAGAGGAGATCCTCGGCCAGTTCCTCGGTGACGAATCGTTCCCGGTGACTTGGGATTCCGAGGTCGAGAAGGACTTCTTCTGGGTCTACGACGACCTGCACATCCCGCACCCGGTCAGCCCGATGTTCTTCGACATCGGTGGCTGGTGGCTCAGCTGCGACCACATGTTTCGTCGGTTCGGGACTCCCTTCGCCGTCGACTGGCTGGCCAAGAACGTCAACGGCTACGTCTACACGACGGCCATCCCGGCAGACCCCGACCTGCGCATCGAAGGCACCGAATACAGCTCGACCTACGGCGCTCGCGTTCCGCGCGACGCGGCATTCGGCCAGCAGATGGGCAAATACCTCGACACGGTCCTGCCCGTCTACGGCGAGCATTTCGCCGACTGGTGGCGTGACCGGCTTGTGCCGGAGATGCAGCGGAATTTCGAGTACCTCGAGGCGCGCCTCGACGACGGGGACGACATGTCGCTCCCGGAGCTCGCGACGCTGCTCGAGGACGCGATCGACATCCACGACCGCCACTGGAAGATCCACTGGATGCTCAATTTCGCCCAGCTGTCGGCGACGCTCAACCTGCGAGCGGTCATGGAGAAGGTCCGCGGCGGGGTTGACGAGGAGCTGCTCGGTCGGCTGCAGAACTCGGCGTCGGATCGCAACTGGGACTCGATCGAAGCCCTGTGGCGGATGAAGAACGAGGCCCGTGACGACCCCCAGCTGCGGGCCGCGTTCGGCGCAGGCGACGCGAAGGCGATCGCGACCGCGCTGCGCGGGTCGGACCGTGGCCGTCGGTTCATCGACGAACGGGTCACTCCCTACCAGCGCGAGTTCGGCTGGCACGCCGTGTGGAGCCACGAATTCATCTTCCCGACGGTCCGCGAGGAGATGGAGCCGATGCTTGACCTCGTCCGTGGCTACCTCGAGACGGACTACGACTTCCCGACCGCGATCGACACGATGCGCCGGGACATCGAGTCGGCGTCGAACGAGATCCTCGACGGGCTCGAAGGCGCGCCGCTCGAGGAGATGCGCGCCGCGAACGCGACCAACCTGCGGATGGCGCCGCTCACCCCCGATCACCACTTCTACATCGACCAGGGCGCGAACGCGCACGTGCGGCTCGTGCTGATGGCGATCGGCCGCAAGCTGGTAGAGGCAGGTCGCCTCGACCGGCCCGAGGACGTGCTGTTCCTGCGCTACAACGAGCTGCGCATGCTGATCGGCGACCCCGCCGCGCTCGACGCGCGGGGGACCGTGGCGGGGCGTCGTGCCGAGCGCGAGGCGGCGAAGCTGGTCAAGCCGCGCAACTGGGTCGGGACCGCGACGCAGTCGCAGCTCGCCTTCCCGTACCTGGTCAACTGGGGCTACCCCGAGCGGTTCTACCAGGAGGCCTCGGCCGACACAACGACCGTCAAGGGCATTGCCGGCTCCCCGGGCGTGGCCGAGGGCGTTGCCCGGGTCGTCATGACGGTCGACGAGTTCGACGCGGTCAGCGAGGGCGACATCCTCGTTTGCCAGATGACGAACCCGGCGTGGGTCGTGCTCTTCACGAAGATCGCAGCGCTCGTGACGGACACTGGCGGGACCACGTCGCACCCGGCCGTGCTGTCGCGCGAGTTCGGGATCCCGGCCGTCATCGGCACGTCCACGGCGACGCACACGATCCGCACCGGCGATCGGATCCGCGTCGACGGTTCGAACGGCGTCGTCGAGATCCTCGAAGCCGCCGGCGCCTGATGCCGGCCGTGGCGACATCCGGAGTGCTTGCCCGAAGCGTCCTTGCCGACCAGGTCAAGGAGCGGCTGCTCGAGGAGATCCTCGCCGGTCGCTATGCACCCGATGCGAGGATCGTCGAGACGCAGGTGGCTCGCGAGCTCGGCACGAGCCAGGCGCCCGTTCGCGAGGCGCTGCGCGGGCTGGAGGCCCTCGGGGTCGTCGAGATCACCCCGTTCCGCGGAGCGCGTGTCCGCCGCCCCACCCGGCGCGAGTTGCTGGAGGCCTACGTCGTGCGCTCCGCACTCGAAACCCTCGCGGCGCGGCTGGCCGTGCCGCGTCTGAGCGATCGCGATCTGGGCGAGCTTGCGGGCATCGCCGAGGAGATGCAGGCGGCGGCCCGGGCTGGCGACAGCCACGCCGTCGCGGAGGCCGACGCGCGGTTCCACGGGCGGATCGTCGAGATCGCCGACAACGGGACGCTCGGCAAGCTCTGGCGCTCGCTCGAGCCGTTCTCCCGGACCTACATCACGCTGGTCGTTCCCGGCGCCGACCCGCAGTGGTCGGCCGACCTGCACACGCCGATCCTGGGCGCCCTCCTGGCGCGTGACGGCGACGCGGTCGCCGCCGCGATCGAACGACACTTCGACGACGTCGCTGCGAACATGGCTCGGCGCCTGCCGGACGGAACGGAGGACGAGGAACGCACATGATCGAGACGCTCCAGCTCGCCGAGGAGTTCACCTGCGGCGCGGCGCGGCTCCGCGTCGACGTCCACGGGTCGACACAGCTGGAGCACGTCCTCGAGGACATGAACTTCCTCAACTACCGGCTGGCCGAGGTGCGGATCGCGCCCGCGGTCACGCTGCCCGAGGCCGACCTGGTGTGGCGTCAGGACGACGAGCAGACGGTCAGCTACGACGGCCGGCGGATAACGTTCACCGGGCCGTGGAACTCCGGGCCGATCCAGAAGGTGATCGTCACGCTGCTCGCGCTCCGGCTGGAAGAGCGCGGGCTGCACCCGTTCCACGCTTCGGCCGTCCGCTACCGCGACCGGACCATCCTGTTCATGGGCGGCGAATCGAACCACGGCAAGTCGATGGGCCAGATCGAGGCCTGCCGCCGCGGCGCGACGCTCGTCTCGACCGAGACGACCGTCATCGACGAGTCTGGCGTCGTGCTCCTCGGGTCAAAGGCGCCGTTCCTCAAGAAGCGCGACGCCGGCACCGAACGAGCGGACAAGGCGGCCCCTGAAGCCGGCGTCGACAAGTTCTTCGGCGGCATGCCGACCTGGGAGATCCACGCAGATCCGACGCCGGTCGATGTCGTCGTGCTGCCCGCGATCGACGGCAACTTCGCACCGAGCCTCGCAGAGATGATCCCGTTCGAGCGCCAGTTCCAGACCCTTCATTCGCTCCAGAACTACTTCCTGCTCAACGAGCTGCTGGCGCCGGGCCACCCGATGCCGATGGTCGACACGGAGCCGCTGCGAACGGCGCGCGCCGGGTTCGTCAAGCGGTTCGCCGACCGGCCCTACTACTTCGTACGTGCCGCCACCCCACAGGTGCTGCTGGACGAAGTGGAGCGCGTCATCTGACGCCATGCAGCGGTTCGCCTACGAACGACCGGATACCCTGAGCGCCGCCATCGAGCTGTTGGTGGCGCACGGCTCGGCGGCGCGGCCGCTGGCCGGTGGGACGGACCTGATCATTCGCCTCCGCGACCGGACGATCGCCGCTGAACTGGTCGTCGACGTGAAGCGGGTGACGGAAATGGCGCCGGGGATCCACCACGAGGGGGACCGCCTCGTCATCGGGGCCGGGACCGTGATGACCGACATCGCCGAGGACGCGACGATCCGGACGCGGTTTGCGGCGCTCGCCGAGGCGGCGCTGGTCGTCGGGTCGGTGCAGATCCGGAACCGGGCCACGCTGGCCGGCAACATCTGCAACGCCTCACCGGCCGCTGACACGGCCCCCGCGCTGCTCGTCTACGAGGCCGACGTGGTCGTCGCCGGGCCGGACGGGACGCGGCGCATCGCGATCGACGACTGGTTCGTCCGGTCCGGGGTCACGACGCTGCGGCCCGGGGAGCTCGTCACCGCGATCGAATTGCCGCTTTCCCGCCCCGGACCGGTCGGGGCGACGCATGTCCGCCGGACCCGGCGGCGCGGCCACGACCTGGCATCCGTCACGCTCGCCTGCGCGGTGCAGGCCGGGGTCCCGGTCACGCTGGCGTACGGGAGCGTCGGGCCGCGACCGTGGGTGGTGACGGATTCGAGCGGCACGCTTGCCGATGTTGGCTCGTCCACGGAGGCACGACTCGTCGTGCTGGACAGGCTGTTCTCGGCTGCCGAACCGTCGCCGACCTCGATGCGCGCCAGCCCCGAATACCGGCTGGCGATGCTACGCGTCCTCGGGCTGCGGGCGCTCGAGACCGCGCATCGGCGGCTGGCCGAGTCAGCCGCATGACCGTCGATGGCGTCCCGATCCAGCTCCTCGTCAACGGGCGCGAGCGCACGCCCGCCGTCGCACCGCATCACACGCTGCTCGACGTGCTGCGCGCGGACCTCGGCCTGACCGGGACCAAGGAGTGCTGCCTGGTCGGCGAGTGCGGCGCATGCACGGTCCTGGTCGACGACCGCAGTGTCGACGCCTGTCTCGTGCTCGCGGCGGAGATGGACGGCGCCCGGATCACGACCGTCGAAGGGCTCGCGGTCGGCGGCGAGCTGAGCCCGCTCCAGCAGGCGTTTCTCGATACGTCGGCGGCCCAGTGCGGGTTCTGCATCCCGGGCCAGCTCCTCTCGGCACAGGCCCTGCTCGATCGCGTACCGCATCCGACGCGCGCGGAGGTGGAGGAAGGCCTGGCTGGCAACTACTGTCGGTGTGCCGGCTACGAGCAGATCTTCGAGGCCGTACTGGCCGCCGCAGAGGCGGCGCCCGGAACCCAGGCGCGCGCCGCTGTGCCCGAGATCGGCGACCGATCGTCGACACCGGATGCCGAGGTGGCGCCGCAATGACCGTCGGTGAGTCTCCGGCGCGCGTCGGCGGGGTCGAGCGGGTGACAGGTCGGCAGCAATACGTTGCGGACATCCACCTCGAGGACGTGCTCCACGTGAAGCTCGTCGTGCTCGATGTGGCGCGGGCGCGGATCCACTCGATCGACACGGGTGCTGCCATGGCCGTGCCCGGCGTCCGGCTCGTGATGACCGCCGCGGATCTCCCTGACCCGATGCCGCGCTTCGGCCCACAGCTCCGCGACCGGCCCGTGCTCGCGATTGGCGAGACGAAGTTCCACGGCGACCCGGTGGCCGCGGTTGCCGCGGATTCGCTCGACGCCGCCGAGGAGGGTGCCCGGCTAGTGGCGGTCGATTTCGAGGAGCTGCCCGCGGTCCACACGGTCGCCGCGGCGCGCGCCGCGGATGCCGCGCTGGTCCAGGACCGCTCGCTCCGGCCGAACGACCCGCTCGCGGGCACGAACGTCCTCCGCGAGCACCACTACGCCTGGGGTGATTTCGAGGTCGCCGAACACGATGCCGAGGTCGTGGTCGAGGGAAGCTACACGTTCCCGATGGTCACCCAGTTCGCGATCGAGCCACATGCGTTCATGGCCGCGCCGAACGGCGACGGGATCGCGGTCTGGAGCGCGATCCAGCACCCGAACTGGCTCCAGCGAGTGATCGCCGACCTCGTCCGCCTGCCGCTGTCGAAGGTGCGGATCATCGCTCCCGATCCGGGCGGTGGGTTCGGCGGCAAGCAGCACGCCAAGTACGAGCCGCTGGTCGCGTTCATGGCGGTAAGGCTCGGCAGGCCGGTCCGCCTCGTGCTGACCCTCGAGGAGACGTTCCAGGCGGTGCGCCGGGGAGCGGCCGAGATCCGCGTGCGTTCCGGTTTCACGCGCGACGGCACGCTGGTGTTCCGCGACATCGACGCCGACTACCTGATTGGGGCCTACGCCGACATCGCCGACCGGACCGTCGCCAAAGGCAGCTACACGTCCAGTGGCCCGTATTGCTGCCCCGCGGTCCGGATCGTCGCGCGGAGCGTCCTGTCACATACCGTCCCCTCGACCGCGTTTCGCGGGTTCGGCAACCCGCAACAGATCTGGGCGACCGAATCGAACATGGACGAGGCGGCGCGCCAGCTCGGCATCGACCCGCTCGAGCTGCGGCTGCGCAACCTGGCCCGGACCGGCGACGCGTTCATCCCCGGGGACACGCCGGCCGACGGGGAGTGGCCCGAGGCCCTTCGCCGCGCCGCCGAGCTGATCGGCTGGGGGAGCCCGCCGCCGGTGGGTCGCGGCCGTGGGATCGCCGTCGGGCTCAAGGAGGGCCCGACAACCGGGCTCTCGTATTCGACGGTCCGCCTGCTGGCCGACGGCAGCGTCGTCGTGTACGCCGGCACCTCGGACATGGGCCAGGGCGCGCGCACGATCTTCGCGCAGATCGCGGCCGGTGAGCTCGGCGCGCCGATCGACTGGGTGACGGTCGTGATGGGCGACACCGCGGTGGTGCCGTACGACCAGCAGACCTCGGCGAGCCGCTCGTCGGTGCTGATGGGGAACGCGGTGCTCAACGCGTGCCGCGACGTCCAGGCGAAGCTGCAGGTCATGGCCGCTCGAATTGAAGGCTTCGACGAGGCCGCGATCACCGTGGACGGGGGCGTCGTAACACTGCCCGATCGCCGCGAGCTCCCGATCCGCGATGTGCTCGTCCGCGGGCTCGGTCGGCTCGGAGGGGAGGTCATCGGGGTCGGCGAGATGCGCAAGGAAGCGCAGCCCGACCACCCGCTCGGCGGGACCGCCGCGTTCTACGAATTCAATGCGACAGCGGTCGAAGTGGAGGTCGATCGTGACACCGGTGATGTCACGGTTGTCCGACACGTGACGGTGTCCGATGTCGGGAAGGCACTCCACCCGGGCCAGGTGCGCGGGCAGGACGAGGGCGCCGCGGTCATGGGCCTTGGCCACACACTGATGGAGCACTACATCTACGACGACCGCGGCCGCCTGCGGAACCTCGGCGCGATCGACTACCGCATCCCGACGAGCATGGACCTGCCGCTGTCGATGGAGAGCGACGCGATCGAGAACGCCGATGGGCCCGGCCCGTACGGTGCCAAGGGCATGAGCGAGGGGGCGCTCCTGTGCGTGGCGCCGGCGGTCGCCGCGGCAGTCCGTGACGCGACCGGGGTCGTGATCCGGGACCTGCCGATCACCCCGGAGCGGGTCTGGCGAGCGCTCCAGGAGGAGGTCCCCGGTTGACTTGGGTGGTCGCGCTCGTCGACGCTCGCGATCCGTCGCTGGTGGGGGGCAAGGCCGCCAATCTCGGCGTGATGGCGAGCGACCTCGGCCTGCCCGTGCCGCCCGGCTTCGCGATCACCACCGAGGCATGTCGGGCCTACCTTGCGGGTGGCTGGCCTGAGGGCCTCGACGACGAGATCAGGGCAGGGATGGGCGCGATCGAAACCGCGATCGGTCGTCGCTTCGGCGAGGCTTCGGATCCGCTGCTCGTCAGCGTTCGTTCGGGCGCGCCGGTGTCGATGCCCGGGATGATGGACACGATCCTCAACCTCGGTCTTGGGCCCGAGACGATCGGCGCGTTCGCCGCCGTGTGCCGCGCGCGCCTCGAGGCGATGTTCCGTGAGACCGTCGGCTCCGAGGTCCCCGACGACCCGTGGGTGCAGCTCCGGCAGGCGATTGAGGCGGTCTTCCGGTCATGGAACGGCGATCGGGCGCGCGCCTACCGCTCGAAGGAGGGCATTCCGGACGATCTCGGGACGGGAGTCGTTATCCAGGCGATGGTGTTCGGAAACCGCGGCCCGAATTCGGGGACCGGCGTGCTCTTCACGCGGAATCCGGCAACCGGCGAGCGCGCGCTGTACGGCGACGTGATGTTCGACGCGCAGGGCGAAGACGTCGTCGCCGGCACGCACGCGACCGAACCGATCTCCGCGCTCGACGAGCGCATGCCCGCCGTCGCCGGGGACGTGCGCGCCTACGCCGACCGGCTCGAGCGCCACTACGCCGACATGTGCGACATCGAGTTCACGATCGAGGACGGTCGCCTGTGGCTGCTCCAGGTCCGCGTCGGCAAGCGCAGCCCGCAGGCCGCACTGCGGATCGCCGTCGACATGGCGGAGGACGGGTCGTTCCCACTCTCCCGGTCCCACGCCGTGGAGCGCGTGCGACCGCTGCTCGCCAACCCGCCCGTGCGCGCCACGAGCCGAAGCAGCATCCTCCGGCCGCTGATCACCGGGCTGCCCGCCTCGCCGGGGACCGCCAGCGGCGAGATCGCCACGACGCCCGAGGCCGCCGTCGAGCGGGCCGGCGCGGGGCGTCCTGTCATCCTCGTTCGCTCGGAGACATCCCCGGACGACGTCCACGGCATGGCGAAGGCTGCCGGGATCCTGACCGCGAAGGGCGGCCTGGCCAGCCATGCCGCCGTCGTTGCCCGCGGCTGGGGGATCCCCGCGGTGGTTGGCGCGTCGGCGGTGCAGGTCGGTGATCGGTGGGTGGCGATCGGCGATCGACGCTTCCGGGCCGGCGACACGATCACAATCGACGGTGGCTCCGGCGAAGTGTTCGAGGGCGCGATCCCCGGCACAACCGAGCCCGTGCCCGAGGCCGCCATCCTCCTCGGCTGGGCCCGCGAGCTCGGCATCCCGGTCAACGAGGAGGTGAGCCCGGGATCGGCACCGCCGCCCGGGACTGACGCCCTCGCGCGCAGGGCATCCGTCGACGACCTCATCCGCGCGCTCGGCATCAAGGGGTTCGCGACGGCCCAGGGCGCCGCCGACGCCCTTGCGTCGACGCCGGACCAGGTCCAGCCGCTGCTCGATGATCTCGTCGTCGACGGGCTTGTGGCATCGATGGCCGGCGCCTACCGCCTCACCGACACCGGCAAGGGGCGCGCCTCGGACCTCGTGCAGGCGGAGCGGACGAGATGGGGAGCAGCGGCCGGCGCCGCGCTCGACGCATTCCTCGCGCTCGACCAGCGGATGAAGGAGACCGTGACCGCCTGGCAGCTCAAGGCGCCCGACGTCGTCAACGACCACACCGATACCGACTACGACCGCGGCGTGCTGGACCGGCTGGCGGCACTCCACGGGGAGGCCGCCGCGTTCCTGGACGCCAATGCGGGCGGCTCACCGCGACTCGCGACCTACCGCGAGCGACTCACCAGCGCGCTCGATCAGGCCGTCGACGGGGATGGCCGCTTCGTGGCCTCACCGCGAGTGGACTCCTATCACGGCGTCTGGTTCGAACTCCACGAGGACCTGATCCAGCTCGCCGGCCGGACTCGCGAGGACGAGGTCGCCGCCGGTCGGGCTTAGCGGCCCTTTTCGTAGTTCAGGGCGGTCAGCTTGTCCCAGAGCGAGCCGGCGTTGTTGTTCTGGATGTGATCCATCATGTACGCCTGCCCGACGTCCACTGGGCCGAACCTCTCGTCGAACCGAACCCGTTCGATCGTCTCCTCTCGGGTCCAGCCCTTCGCGACGGCCTCGGCGACCGCGCCCTTCCACTGCAGCAGCACCTGGCGCTGCGTGTGGATGTAGTCGAGCGTCACGACGGGGCCATGACCGGGCACGACGTGATCGACGTCCGCCAGCGCGCGGATCCGTTCGAGCGCCTCGATCCACTGGTCGACGTTCGACGTCATCAGCCAGGTCTGGCAGCCCGAGAAGATCGTGTCGCCGGTGAAGACGACCCGCTCCTCGGGGACGTGCACGGCAAGCTGGCCGGGCGTATGGCCGGGCGTCCAAAGGCAATGGATCGTATGGTCGCCCACCTTCAGCGTCAGATCGCCGGTGAAGACGACCGTTCCGCGGGGCAGGTCGGCGTAGTAGGCGTCGCGGTCAGGGAGGAGCGCCGCCCCCTCGGGATCGTCGGTCGGGATCGCTTCGAGCGCGTATTCGAACGGGTCGAGGGCCGCCTTCGGGTCCATGAAGATGTCCCACAGCGCCTTGTGGTTGACGATCTCGCCGGCGTCGCGGAACCAGTAGTTGCCGAAGATGTGGTCGACGTGGTTCTCGGTGTTGATCAGGTAGCGGATCGGGCCGTGCGACTCGGCCTCCTCCCGCATCGCGACGGCCTTCGTCGGCAGCGCGGGGTGTCGACGACGACCACGCCTGCCGAGGTGACCACGAAGCTCGGGTTGCAGCCGCGCAGCTTCGTCGTCGTGAAGACGTTCGGCGTGACCTGCTCCATCATCGACATCGCTGATCGGTCCTCCTTACTGCGTCGCGGTCAAACCGCCGTCGATGCCGAAGAATCTGACCGGTCACGAACGAGGCCGCGTCGGAGCAGAGGAAGATCGCGGGACCGACCAGGTCGCTCGTCTCACCAACGCGGCGCAGCGGGATACGGTTGACGATGCCGGCCTTGAAGTCAGGGTCGCCCAGCAGCGTCGCGACCTGCGGCGTGTCGACGAAGGTCGGCTGGATCGCGTTGACCCGGATGCCGTACTTCGCCCACTCGGTCGCCCACTGGCGGGTCAGTGACGCGATCGCGCCCTTGGCCGCGACATAGGCCGAGTAGCCGGCGTTGATGCCGAGATCCGCACGGACCGACGTGAGATTGAGCACCGCGCCGCCGTTGCCGGCCTCGATCATTGCCCGCGCGGCGGCCATCGTGGGGACGATCGTGCTTCGGACATTGAGCTCCATGATCCAGTCCCATGCCTCGCGCGGGTAGGCCTCGGCGGGGTTGAGGACCTGGCCGGCGCCACCACCCACGGCATTGATGACGATGTCGAGCGCGCCCGAAGCGGTCGACGGTCTCCCTGACGATCCGGTCGGCATCGGCCTCGTCCGTCGCATCGCCGGTGATGGAAATGCCGTCCGAGCCGGCGGCCGCGACACGTTCAACAGCCGCATCAAGCGTCTCCCGGGTACGGCCGCTGACGGCGACGCGCGCCCCAGCGCCCGCGAGCCCCTCTGCCAGGGCCGAGCCGATCGCGCCGCCACCGCCCGGGATGAGGGCGACGCGGCCGTCCAGGCGGAACGTGTCGAGCGCGGTCATCGGGCTCCCATTGACGTTTGATCGATTATCGAGGATAGCACCGGAGAGAGTCTTTCGGGCTCTGGGCATGGCCAATCATCAGCCCTCGTCATCAAGTCACGACTTTGTGGCTCGGCTCGGCCTTGCTTGGTTGCCAGATACCACCGGGGCTGATTGTTGGCCAGGCGATCGGTCGGTTTCAGCGGTGGGACTCGGCCTTTGATTACTCCGGCTGATATCTGGCAGCGAACAGGGCGTCGAACGCTGCAACCCTTGACGGCGCCCCACAGCAAACGATTACTATGGACGCCCTCACCACACGGCGGAGGCACCCGATGACCCTGGATCTCGACGGCCTCATTCCCGCCACCGTTCTGCCGATGCATGCCGATGGCGGTATCGACGAAGCGGCCCTCCGGTCGTACATCGGGTGGGTCGCTGCGCAGGGCCCGGTCGCCCTCGCGATCAACGTCGACACCGGTGAAGGACCCCATCTCACGCACGACGAGAAGGTCCGGATCATCAAGGTCGTCCGCGAGGTGACCGACCTCCCGATCGTGGCCGGGCTCGCCGGGCCGTCCACCGACGCGGCCGTCCGCCAGGCCCGCGACTTCCGCGCTGCCGGCGCCGATGCCCTGCTCGTCTTCCCGATCCCGGCCTACCTGAGCTCGCCGCTCAACCCCGCCGTCCCGGTCGCGTACCACACCGCGATCGCCGAGGTTGGCCTCCCGCTGATCCTGTTCCAGCTCCAGCCTGCGCTCGCCGGCGTGAACTTCGAGAACGACGTCCTGCAGGCGATGGCCGAAGTCGATGGGGTCGTGGCCATCAAGGAGGCGTCGTTCGATGCCCGCCGCTTCGTTGACACCGCCCGGCTGCTCGAACAGCTACCGAAGAGGATCACGCTCCTCACCGGCAACGACAACTTCATCCTCGAGTCGTTCCTGCTCGGCGCGACGGGCGCGCTGATCGGGTTCGGCGCGGTCATGACCCGCGAACAGGCGGACATGATCCGGGCGTGGCAGGAAGGCAGGACGGACGACGCGACAGCACTCGGGCGCCGCGTGCAGCGCCTCGCGGACGTCGTGTTTGCGGCCCCGGTCGGCGATTACCGCGTACGGCTCAAGGAATGCCTCCGGATCCTCGGGGTGCTCGAGGCCGCCTATGTCCGCCGCCCGCTGCTGCCGATCACGGATGCGGAGCGTGCCCACCTCAGAGACGTCCTCAAGGAGGTCGGCCTGCTGCGTGAACCGGTCAGCGCCGGCCGCGTCGACTGATGGGGACCGAACCAGCTGACGTCCTGATCATCGGGGCGGGCGCATCGGGCGGGGTCGTCGCCAAGCGCCTGACCGAAGCAGGATTTAGCGTCGTATGCCTCGAGCAGGGCGACTGGCTCGACCGTGCCGACTATCCGGGCAACAAGCTCGACTGGGAGCTGAAGGCCCGCAAGGAGTGGGCGACGAGCCCGAACATCCGCCGACTCCCGCAGGACTACCCGATCGTCGAGGACGACACGCCGGTCTCGCCACTCATGTACAACGCGGTCGGCGGCTCGACGATCATCTTCGCCGGCGCCTGGCCGCGCGCGCTTCCGTCCGACTTTCGCGTGCGGTCCCTCGATGGCATCGCCGACGACTGGCCGATCGACTATTTCGAGCTTCTGCCGTATTTCTACCGGACCGACCGCGACTTCGGCGTGTCAGGGTTGCCGGGCGACCCGGCCTACCCGCCCGACACCGAGGATGCGCCGATGCCGCCGCTACCGATCGGGTCGGCCGGGCTCAAGGTGGCGCGCGGCATGACCAAGCTGGGCTGGCACTGGTGGCCGGAGTTCAACTCGATCAACTCGGTCACCTACGACGGTCGGCGGCCGTGCGTCCAGCGCAGCACGTGTCAGTCCGGCTGCAACGAGGGCGCGAAGGCGTCGACCGACCTGACCCACTGGCCGAAGGCGATCGCAAGGGGCGCCCGCCTGGTGACGGGGGCGCGGGTCCGGCGCATCGAGACCGACAAGCAGGGCCTCGCCACGGGCGCGACCTGGATCGACCGGGACGGCGCCGAACATTTCGAGCCCGCCAGGGTGGTGGTCGTCGCGGCGAATGCGATCGGCACGCCCCGGTTGCTGCTGCTCTCCGACTCGCCGGCCCACCCTGACGGCCTGGGAAACTCGTCCGGACTCGTCGGCAAGCGCCTGATGATGCATCCGTTCGCCAACGTCGCCGGGCTGTTCGAGGAGCCGTTGATGAGCTGGCAGGGCCAGTTCGGCGACCTCATCGAGTCGCTCGAGTTCTACGAGACCGACGAGAAGCGCGGCTTCGTCCGCGGGGCTCGCTGGGGCCTCGCACCCACGGGCGGGCCGATCAACACGGCGCTGCCGAGCCGGGCCGGCGAGCAGATCTGGGGCGCCGGGCACCACGCGCACGTCCGGACGCATCTCGGCCACGGCGCCAACTGGGGCCTGTTCGCCGAGGATCTGCCCGACGAGGAAAACCGCATCACGCTCTCCTCGGAGGTCAATGACTCCTCGGGCATCCCGGCCCCCGAGGTCCACTACTCGATGGCCGACAACGCCCGCCGGATGCTCGACTTCCACATCGAGCGCGCCACGGAATCGATGGAGGCCGCCGGCGCCTACAAGATCGAGGTCGACCGGCTGATGCGCTACTCCGGCTGGCATTTGCTCGGTACCGCTCGCATGGGCGACGACCCGAAGACGTCGGTGCTGGACCGCTGGAACCGCGCGCACGACGTCCCGAACCTGTACGTCGTCGACGGCTCGTGCTTCGTGACCTCGTCCGGCGTGAACCCCACATCGACGATCGTCGCGATCGCGCTGCGGGCGGCTGAGCACATGGTCGAGACGCGCTTCGAGCAGCAGGTGCCGGCATGACCCAGGAGACCGGAGCCCCCACGGACCTCGAAGGCGGCATGCCGGCGACGACCGGCGCGCGCGGGATCGCCCGCGCTCGAAGACCGGGAGCGAGCGACATTCGCCGCGATCGCCGACCACCTCATTCCCGCTGTCGCCGATATGCCGTCCGCAGCCGACGTCGTGACCGTTGACCGGCTCGGGTTCGTGCTCCGCGCGCGGCCCGACCTGGCGAAGCCGCTGAAGGCCGCGCTGCGAGCCAACCTGGGCGGGGACGTCGAGGAGCGTCTCGAACGCCTCGCCGCGGAGCCGTCGAACCTGTCGGCGCTCCAGCTGTCGATTGTCGGTGGCTACTACACCGATCGCCGCGTCCGGGAGCTGATCGGGTATCCCGGGCAGATGGCCATCGAGCTGCGCTCGTGGGAATACCCGGCCTATCTCGAGGAAGGTCTGATCGATGCCGTGCTGGCCCGCGGACCGATATGGCGCGACCCGTCGACCGGACAGCGTGCCGTCGTCAGCGATGCGCCGCGGACCTACGCAGGCGCGCTTCTCGGCCGCAGGCGAGAAGCCCGAAGGAGAACACTGATGGCCGCCATCGCCCCCGATACCACCGAGGCCGCTGCGCCGGGCTGGCTCGCTTCGTTCGTCGAGGCCTGGGAGCCGGGGAGTGGCGAGCTGGTGGAGGACCGTGAGCCGGCGACGGGCCGGTTGATCGCCACGGTTCGCGCCTCGACGACCGACGACGTCGCGCGAGCCGCCGCCGCCGCCAAAGAGGCGCAGCCGGCCTGGGCCGAGATGTCGTACCAGGAGCGGGCGCGAATCCTGCGCAAAGCCGCCGACATCTACGAGAACGAATCGTGCGGAGTTCGGGACGTGGACGATGCGCGAGACGGGCGCCTCGCACAGCAAGATGCACCACGAGTCGAACTTCGCCTACGGCGAGATCCTGAGCGCCGCGACGCTGCCTTGGCAGCCGTACGGCTCGCTTGTCCCCACCGTGGTGCCGGGCCGACTGTCGATGGTCCGCCGGATCCCGGTCGGCGTGATCGGCACGATCACACCGTGGAACTCGCCGAGCGTGCTCGGAATGCGCGTCGTCGCCCCGGCGCTCGCGCTCGGCAACGCCGTCGTCCTCAAGCCCGATCCGCAGACGCCGATCATCGGCGGGGCCATGTTCGAGGCGGTCTTTCGCGAGGCCGGATTGCCCAATGGCGTGCTCCAGATCGTCGTCGGTGGCGCCGATGCCGGCGAGGCGCTCGTAACCGACCCGAATGTGTCGATGGTCTCGTTCACGGGTTCGACAGCGGCTGGGCGTCGTGTTGGCGAGCTGGCCGGCGGGCGGCTCAAGAAGGTGTCGCTCGAGCTCGGCGGCAACAACGCGTTCATCGTGCTCGACGACGCGGACCTCGACGCCGCGACCGCGGCCGGTGCGTTCTCGGCGTTCCAGTTCCAGGGCCAGGTCTGCTTTGCCGCGGGGCGGCACATCGTCCACGAGAGCCTCGCCTCGGACTACGTCGACGCGCTGCGAGACAAGGCGCAAAAGCTGCGCATGGGCGACCCGTACCGCGATGACGTCCAGCTCGGGCCGATCGTCAACGAGAAGCAGGTCAAGCGGGTCGACGACATCGTGCGGCGTTCGGTCGACGGCGGCGCGCGCCTCGTCACCGGCGGCGCGCACGAGGGCCTCTTCTACCAGCCGACCGTGCTCGCCGAGGTCACGCAGGACCTGCCGGCGTGGACGGACGAGATCTTCGGGCCGGTCGCACCGGTCACGACATTCCGGACCGACGATGAAGCGCTGGCGCTCGCCAACAACAGCGAGTACGGGCTCGTCGGGACGGTCTATTCCCGGTCGATCTCGCGCGGACTGTCCGTCGCCCACCGGATCAAGGCGGGCATGGTGCACGTCAATGACGGTCCGCTCAACGACGAGGCGACCATCCCGTTCGGCGGCACCGGGATGTCCGGTAACGGGAGCCGCTATGGCGGCGAGGCGAACGCCGACAACTTCACCGAGTGGCAGTGGGTGACGGTGCGCGACCAGCCACCGACCTTCCCGTTCTGATGACGTCGATCACCGAGGTTGCCCGTCTCGCGGGCGTGTCGACTGCGACGGCGTCGCGCGTCGTCTCCTCGGCCGACTACCCAGTCAGCGCGGCCACCCGGGCGAGGGTCCTGGACGCTGCTCGGACGCTCGACTACGTCCCGAATGCGCTCGCGCGTGGGCTGCTCAAGAGCCAGATCCCGATAGTCGCGGTGGTCGTGCACGACATCACCGATCCGTATTTCGCCGAGGTGGTCCGTGGGGTGGAGGACGCGGCATCGCCCGCCGGGTACCTGGTGATCACCTGCAGCTCCGAGCGCGACGCCGAGCGCGAAACGTCGTATGTCCGGCTGCTTCGTTCGATGCGCGCGGCAAGCGTGATCTTCGCCGCGAGCGGGCTCGACAACCCGGAGTCGAACCAGGAGATCGAGAAGCACCTGGCCGCGATGCGAGCGGACGGCGCGGCCGTCGTCCACCTGTCTCCGCACGCGCTGGGTCCCGCGGACGTCGGCGTCGACAACGAGGCGGGGATGGCGTCGATGGTGTCGGCGCTGGTGGCGCTCGGGCACCGCGAGATCGCGTTCCTCGCCGGCCCATCGACGCTGTTTGTCGCGCGGGCACGGCTGGCGGGGTACCGCCGTGGCCTCGAGGATGCCGGAATCCCGTTCGACGAGCGGCTCGTCATCCACACGAGCTTCGACAAGGACGGCGGCGCCCTCGGCGTCGATACCCTGCTCGACGGGTCCGCGCCGTTTACCGCGCTCGCCTGCGCCAATGACCCCCTGGCGATGGGTGTACTGGCGCGGCTCGCCGAGCTCGGGATCGCTGTTCCGACTGAGGTTTCTGTCGCTGGGTTCGACGACGTCCCGGTCGCGGCCATCACCTCGCCGAGCCTGTCGACCGTCCGCCTCCCGCTGCGGGAAATGGGACGGCGCGGGTTCGTCGAAGCGGCTCGGGTGCTCGGCGGCGACCAGCTTGCCCCGGCCGTGCTCCCGACCGAGCTCGCGATGCGCGCATCCACGGCGGCTCCACCGGCCGTCGCCCTCCCATGAGCGGGCCACTCGACCGCCGCGTCGTGCTGATCACCGGGAGCAGCCGCGGGATCGGCGCCGAGGTCGCGGTCAAGGCAGCGGGCGCCGGTGCGACCGTTGCGGTTCACTACCACGCGGCCGCCGATGACGCGGCGAAGACCCTGGAGCGCGTTCGGGCCGCCGGTGGCGACGGCGATTGCTTCCAGGCGGACATCGGGGACGGGACGGCGGCCGAAGAGCTGGTCGCCACCGTGCTGGAGCACTTCGGGCGGATCGACGGCCTCGTCAACAACGCGGGCCTGACCCAGGTTGGCCCGTTCCTCTCCCTGTCGGTGGAGGAGTGGGACGCGGTGATCCGGACCGACCTGACCGCTGCGTTCCACACCTGTCGCGCGGCGATCCCGCGGATGCTCGAGCAGGGCGGTGGGTCGATCGTGAACGTGGCGTCGCGCCTGGGCCAGATGGGGATCCCCGAGACCGCCGCCTACAGCGCGGCCAAGGCAGGGCTCATCGGCCTCACGCGGTCGCTCGCCCGTGAGTTCGGCGGGCGCGGAATCCGGGTGAACGCCGTCGCGCCGGGCTTCACGGTCACGGAGATGACCGCGGACCTCGCCGACACCGACACGGGCCGCCAGCGCCTCCGGGACATGCCGCTCGGACGCTTCGGGCGAGCCGACGAGGTGGCCGAGGCGGTGCTGTTCCTGCTGACCGACGCCTCGTCGCTGTTTCTCGGCCAGACGCTCAACCCGAATGCCGGCGGGTACATGCCGTGACGGACGGGACCAAGGTCATCGGGGTACGGGACGCGGTCGGGAAGGTGCGCGACGGGTCGACGGTCGTGATCGGCGGCTCCGGCGCCGGGCACGCCCTGCCGCAGCGGTTCATCGACGAGCTGGCCGCCGTGTACACCGAGGAGGGCCGGCCCCGCGATCTGACTACGGTCCGGGTCGTGGGGATCGGCGACTTCGCAGACCGTGGCTTCTCGCAGCTCGGGCTGCCGGGGCTGATGCGCCGCACGATCGGCAGCAACATCGGTAACGAGCCGCGCCTCGGCGCGCTTGTCGAAGGAAACGAGCTGGAGTCGTACTCGTTCCCGCAGGGCGTGCTCTCGCAGCTCATGCGCGAGATCGCCGCTGGCCGGCCGGGGCTGATCACGCACGTGGGGCTGGGTACATACGTCGACCCGCGCCAGACTGGCGGAAAGCAGAACGCCCGCACGACCGAGGACCTCGTGGAGGTCGTGCCGCTGCGCGGCCGCGAATGGCTGCTGTTCCACGCCTTCCCGATCGACGTCGCGGTGATCCGCGGCACGACCGCCGACGACGACGGCAACCTCACGATGGACGGTGAGGCGGTCCAGGGCGAGATGCTCGCAATGGCCATGGCCGCCCGGAACAGCGGCGGGATCGTGATCGCCCAGGTCCGCCAGCTGGCCCCTCGCGGCAGCCTGCCGCTGCGCGACGTCAAGGTGCCGGGCGCACTCGTCGACCACGTCTACGTCGACCCGGAGCAGTGGCAGACGTACATCACGCAGGACTCGCCCTACTACAGCGGGCGGCTTCGGAAGCCCGTGACTGCCGAGCCGCCGCTGCCCCTCGATGTGCGCAAGATCATCGCCCGCCGCTCGCTGCTCGAGTTCCCGAAGGGCGCGATCTGCAACCTCGGCTTCGGCATCAGCCAGCTCATCGGTCGGGTTGCCTGGGAGGAGGGGATCACGGACCAGCTCGTGCTCACCGTCGAGCAGGGGATCTTCGGCGGTGTGCCGGTGGCCGGCAACGAGGGCGGCGCCGGGTTCAACTACCAGGCGATGATCGATCAGCCCAACATGTTCGACTTCTACGACGGCGGCGGACTCGACGTCGCCAGCCTTTCGTTCGCCGAGGTCGACGCCGAGGGCAACGTCAACGTCCATGCGTTCGAGGGCCGCGTGCGCGGGCCCGGCGGATTCCCGAACATCAGCGCCCGAACCCCCCGCCTCAACTTCGTCGGGACGCTCACCGCCCAGGGCCTCGAGCTCGCGATCGACGGAAACGGCGTCCGGGTGGTGACCGAGGGGTCCCTCTCGAAGTTCGTGCCGCAGGTGCGCGAGGTGTCGTTCAACGGGCGCCTCGCTCGCGAGCGTGGCCAGCAGGTCCGCTACATCACTGACCGGGCAGTGTTCGCGCTCGAAGACGATGGACTGGTGCTGACCGAGGTCGCCCCGGGCATCGACGTGGAGCGGGACGTCCGAGGCCGGATGGGCTTCCGGGCCCGGGTCGCCGAGGACCTGCGGACGAGCGACCTGCGCCTGTACGCGTCGGGGCCGATGGGCCTCGCCGCGGACTACGGAGTCGGTTCGTGATCGTCGACGGCCGTCTCCTTGCGCCGGGTGCACACGTCGCGCCAGCCGAGCGTCCACCGTGCCCCGCCCCACCCCGATCGGTGCGGGTCGCGCATGAAAACGGCAGGGTACAGGCGCAAATCTTCTCGATCGTGCGCCGCACGCATGTTTCGAGAGGGCCAGAGACGCGTCCCCTCCAACGTGTGCGTATCACGCAAGCCGATGCCGGATGTGTGCGTCGGGAGCAAGCTCCGGGCGAACGATGACCGGCCTTGTCAACCTCGAGCTGGGACAGGTCGCGCACCTCGAGCTCGACAACCCACCCATGAACCTGATCACGGACGAGCTGCTCACGGACCTTGACACAGCGATGGCAACGCTCGAAGCAGCCGCGCCCGGAGACGTGCGCGCGGTCGTCGTGACCGGCGCAGGTGAGCGAGCCTTCTCGGCCGGCTCGGACGTGAAGGGCTTCGAGTCGCACACGGGCGCCGCCGGGCGGCCGCATTTCACCCGCGAAGAGGCGGCAATGTCGCGTCTCGCCAACTTGCCCATGCCGACGATCGCGGCGATCGAAGCGAACGCACTTGGCGGCGGCCTCGAGTTGGCGCTTGCCTGCGACATCCGCGTCGCGTCCGAGCGTGCAAACCTCGGCCTGCCCGAGGTTCGCCTCGCGGTGACTCCTGGCGCCGGCGGCACCCAGCGGCTGCCACGGGTCGTCGGTGTCGGGCGGGCCACGGAGCTGACACTGACCGGACGTGTCATCGACGCGCACGAGGCGGAGCGAATCGGACTGATCAGCCACGTCGTCGGCGCTGGTCTTGCGCGCAAGGCGGCCGAAGAGATCGCTGCCGAGATCTGTGAGCGCGGCCCGCTCGCCGTGCGTGAGGTGAAGCGGCTCATCGGTCAATCCACTGACCTCGACATCGACGAAGGCATCGCCGCCGAGATCGATGCCTCCGAACGGGTCTTCAACAGCGAAGACATGCTCGAAGGCGTGCGTGCCTTCTTCGACAAGCGACCACCGAAGTACAGGGGAACGTGAATGAGTGAGATCGACCGGTTCGGGGTCTTCCTGCCCTCCTACGTCTGGGAGGGCGACGGTCCCGAGCGCGCCCGGGGGATCAAGGCGTTCGCGCGAACGGTCGAGGACCTCGGGTTCGACTCGCTGTTCATCACGGACCACCTGCTCGTTGGCAAGCGGTTCTACTCGGTGAACTGGCTCGAACCGCTGCTCGCCCTCGCCGTCGCCGCCGGCGTGACCGAACGGGTCCGGCTTGGGACCTCGGTCCTCGTCATGCCCCTGCGCAACCCGGTGCTCCTCGCCAAGGAGCTGGCCACCCTGCAGTTCCTCTCGGACAACCGGGTGATCCTGGGCGCGGGCGTCGGCTGGAACGACGCCGAGTACGAGGCGGTCGGTGTCCACAAGTCGGAGCGCGGCAGGCGCACCGACGAGATGCTCGACATCATGCTGCCGCTGCTCCAAGGCGAGACCGTGACCTACCACGGCACGTACTACTCGGTCGACGATGTGTTCATCGAGCCGCGGACGTCGCAGCGTCCAGCGCTGTGGGTGGGCGGTGGCTCGCAGCTCGCCGACCCGAAGTCGCCCGACCTGCCGAAGTTCGTCGAGTCGGTCAAGGCGCGGACCCTCCGTGCCGACGGCTGGATCCCCCGTCCGACCTGCCCGCCGCCGGACATCACTCGGGACTGGAACGAGCTGCAGGCCTACTTCGGTGAGCATGGCCAGGACGCGAGCGAACTGTCGATCGCCCACGAGAACTTCCTGCACCTGGTCCTCACCAACGACCCGGCCAAGGCGCGTGAGGAGCAGCACCGCGCGTTCCTCAAGGTCATGAGCGGCGAGCGCGGCCCGAACTACCTCGAGTCGGTCTACCTGTTCGGGACGCCCGACGAGATCGTCGCGTCGCTCCAGGCGCGCATCGACGCCGGGGTCGAGCAGTTCATCCTCCACACCATGACCCCTGATCCCGGGCAGCTGCAGCAGTGGGTCGACGAGATCATCCCGAACGTGACATTCCCGCCGACGGCCGGCCCGGTGCGCCGGCCGAACCGCAACATCGCGGTCGCCGCGGCGGTGTCGTGACCCGGCGCGTCGCGCTCCTCGGCAAGCCGCTCAAACGGCGGCACTCGGTCGTCATGCACAACGCTGCATTCGACGCGGCCGGGATCGATGCCCGCTACGAGCTGCTGGAACTCGAACCCGAGGACGTCGAAGCGGCCGTGACGGGCGCGCGCGGGCCGGGATATCTCGGGCTCGGGGTTACCGCGCCGTACAAGAAGCGCGTGGCAGGCCTCGTGGACGAGGTCGAACCCGACGCGGCACGGATCGGGGCCGTCAACAACGTGGTCCGCACCGACGACGCCCGGCTGATCGGGATCAACACCGACGCGCCTGGGTTCCGAGCGGGCGTGGAGCAGGCGATGGGGCGCCCGCTCACGGGCTCCAACGTGGTCGTCGCCGGTGCCGGCGGAGCCGCCCACGCCGTCGTCTATGCCTGTCTCGCGGCGGGCGCCCTGACGGGTGACGATCGGCAACCGGACGTCGCGCGCCGCAGAGGAGCTCGCTGCACGAATGGCGGGGGCCGGCGACGGGACGGTCGCTGGTGACCGGATTGGATGAGTCCACCTTCGCCGAAGCACTGGGCTCGGCCGATCTCGCCGTCAACGCGACCACCGTCGGGATGATCGATCCGGGAATGACCCTCCCCGTCGAGCTGCTTCGTCCCGACGCGACGGTCTTTGATCTCGTCTATGTCCCGGCCGAGACGCCGCTGCTCGCCGCCGCACGGGCGCGCGGTCTTCGCGCGGCGAACGGTTCCGAGATGCTCATCGCCCAGGCCGCGGCGGCGTTCGAGCGCTGGACCGGGGTCGGCGGCATGGCCGACGTCATGCGCGCGGCCGTTCAGCAGCTCCTCGACGACGCGACGGTCCGGGCCTGACCGGTGCGCTTCGCGACGATCCTGGACGACGCGCGGCCCGTGGTCACAGCCGTGATTGAAGACCGGGCGATCCCGTTGGACCCGAGGCTGACGATGCGCGACGTCGCCGCCGGCCGTGGGTACGGTCCCGGTCCGTCCGATCGCGGCGTACCCCTGGCCGCGGCCACGTTCGGCCCCGCGATCCCGGATCCCGGCGCGATCTACACGATCGGCGTCAACTACCGGACAGCCGGCGAACCGGCAGGCGAGCGACCCGAGCGGCCGTACGTATTCGGCAAGCTCCCAACCTCGGTCGCGGGCCACGGCGCGACGCTGGCCTGGGATCGGGCGCTCACCGCCAACGTGGACGGGGAATGCGAGCTCGGCGTCGTCATGGGTGCCGACGGAGCAGTGTTCGGCTACACGATCGTCAACGACGTTTCGTCGCGCGACCCGTGGCTCGACGGCGACCAGTGGCTGCTCGGCAAGTCGATGGCCGGGTTCTGCCCCGTCGGCCCGTGGATCGTGACGCCCGACGAGCTCGACCCGTCGGACATTCGGCTCGGTTGCACGATCAACGGCGAACCGATCCAGGACGGCGGAACCTCGGATATGCGCTTTTCGATCGCCGAGATCCTCGCCTTCCTCGGCCGCCACGTGACGCTGCGGCCGGGTGATCTCATCGTGAGTGGCACGCCCGCCAGGCTCGCCACGCCGCCCGGTCCCGAGCGGCATCTCGAGCCGGGCGACGTCGTGACCTGCTGGATCGAGGGCATCGGCGAATTGACGACCACGATTGCCTGAACGGAGGAGGCGAGGGATGAAGCCCCAGACCGTGTTCCTCGGCGAGATGACGAGCCCTGAGGTGGAGCGTTTCCTCGCCGATCACGACACCGTGATCGTGCCGGTCGGCTCGACCGAGCAGCACGGTCCGCACGGCCCGTTGCTCACCGATGCGCTGGTCCCGACCGAGGTCGCCCGCCGCGTCGCCCCCGACGCCGGCGCGGCCGTCGCCCCGACGATCAACTACGGCCTGTCGTACCCGCACATCGGGTTCACCGGGCTCATCCACGTCCGGATCCCGACTTTCATGGCCTTCGTGGAGGACGTCGTCGCCGGCCTGGCCGCCATCGGCTTCCGGCGGATCGTGCTGCTCAACGGCCACTACGACAACACCTATGCGCTGGCATATGCCTGTGCCAACGTCGCGGACCGGCTGCCGGAAGGCACGCGTGCGTTCCCGATCAACTACTGGGACGGCATCACCGCCGAGGAGGCGGCCGAGTTCTTCGGGGCGACGAGCGGCCTCCACGCCAACCGCGGCGAGACATCGGCCGTGCTCGCGATCAACCCGGCGCTCGTCGACATGGACGCCGCGAACGCTGAGATGCCGCCGTTCCCCGAGGTCGGCAACGCGCCCGCCGTGCACACCGCGTTCTTCTTCTCGGCCCCGGGTTCTGTGTACCGAGCGACCCAGTCGGGAACGTGGGGGGATGCCCGCGAGGCGACGCCCGAGTTCGGCGAGCGCTACCTGGCGGCCGTGACCCGCGGCACACTGCGCCTGCTCGACGACATCGAGCGCACGTTCGCAGCGATGCCGCCACGGTCAGCGGACTGATTCAGCCCGAACGCTCGGGCCCGTCCACCTCGAAGTCGACCACCAGCCCGTAGCGATCGGCCGGATAGCGCGACTCGGTCGCCTCGACCCGACGGGCGTGGCCGTCGAGGATCACCCGCTGCTCGACGAGGAGTGGGTCGCCGGCCCGGATCCCGAGGAGCCGCGCCTCGGGCGCGGATGCCGCCGCCGCCCGGATCGTGCCGGTTCCGCGGCGCAGGGCGAACCCCGCCCCGGTGAGCGCGTCGTGGAGCGAGCCTGCTGCAAGGTCAGCGTGCATCACGGCGCCCGCGGTCGACCCGATGAGGACCGTCGACTCGAGCGCGATCGGCTCACCGTCGGCGAGGCGCAGGCGGCGAAGGTGGACCACCGGCTGGTGCCGCGGGATCGCGAGATCGGCCGACTCGCGCTCGGTGGAAGGGCGGATTACGCGGGTGAGGACGCGCGAGCTGGGCATGCGACCGGCGCGGGTCATCTCCTGGCTGAACGTCATCAGGCGGTTCGTCCGGCGGTGGGCCGGCGGCGCTGCGACGAAGCTGCCCCGCCCGGGTTCGCGTCGGATGAGCCCGTCCTCGGCGAGCCGTTGCATGGCGTGGCGCGCTGTCATCCGGCTGACGTGGAACTCGTCGACAAGCTCGGCGTCGGACGGCAGGCGCTCGCCGGGCTGCAGCGTCGCGATCCGTGCGCGAAGCGCCTGCTCGATCTGGCGGTAGTGCGGCTGGTGGCCGAACTCGGTCATCGATCCACTCCCGACTCTGCCGCTGCCTCGGCGCCATGGATGGCCGCCCCGATGGCACCAGCCCACGTCCCGAGCTCGGCCGGGACCAGCTCGACGCGGTCGAGGGCCGTCGTCTTCACGCGGCGCTCGCAGCTCACGCGCGGATCGGCTCGAACAGCAGGTCCCGGCGCTCCGGCGCCGATGCCGCCGCCGATCACGTCTCGATCTGGCGAGATCAACGCACGATCATGTTGGCGATGCCGATCCCGAGGTAGCGCCCGATCCGGGCGAGTCCCGTCGATGGCACGTGCGTCGCCGGCCCGTGCGCGCGTCACGGCTTCCTCGGCCGTCGCGGTGCCGCAGGCCGCCGCGATCTGATCCGCGCGGGCGAACGCCTCGACGCAGCCGCGGTTCCCGCAGCCGCACAGTGGCCCGTCGGGATCGATCGTCTGATGGCCGATCTCGCCGGCCGTGCCGTCGTGGCCCTGGTGGACGCGCCCGTCGATCGCGATCACGCCGCCGACGCCTGTGCCGAGCGTCAGCCCGATCATCGAGGACGCACCCCGACCGGCGCCGAGCCGCAGTTCCGGCAAGCCCGAACGCCCGTGCGTCGTTGACCAGCGACCGCCGGCAGGCCGACCGCGTGGCCGACCGGGCCGGCGATCGGTTGGCCGGCCCATGGACCGGGGACGTTGACGAGGAACCGGGTCGTGCCGGCGGACGGGTCGTACAGCCCGGGCACCCCGATGCCGATGCTGTCGCCGGCCCGCAGGTCCGCGATCGACTTCGGCCGCCACTTCGGCCGAGCTGCGCGACCACGGCCGTCGGGACGCTCTCGGGCGCGCTCGCCAGTCGCGTCGCGACCTGCTTGCGAGCGACGGTCGACCACTCGCCGTCGGCCCGCTCGACGATCGCCCATTTCAGGTTGGTCGCGCCGAGGTCGAGGCCGAGATGGCGGGTCGGCGAACCTGCGGGTAGGTGGATCCGATCGGTCACGCTCCGGTCACCCGGGTGTAGGCGGCGGCCACGGCCACGATGATCGCGCCGAACAGGATCTGGCGGACGGCCTCCGGGTAACCCGAGCGAGCTCAGGAGCGACGTGATGACGGTGAGGATGAGCGCGCCCACGATCGTCCCGCCGTAGCCACCACGACCACCCAGGATCGACGTGCCGCCGATCACCGCGGCCGCCACGGAAGGCAGCACGTACGGTCGGCCAGCGTGACGCTCGCGACGTTGGTCAGACCCCCGATCAGGAACCCGGCGATGCCGGCGAGCACGGCCGAGATGACGTACAGGACGATGATCACCTGCCAGGCCCGGGCACCCGGACAGCCGCGCGGCGATGGGGTTGTCGCCGATCGCGTAGAGCAGGCGTCCATAGCCGGTCCGTCGGAGCCCGAGCAGGATCAACAGCGCCAGCGGCACGAACACGATGAGGCTGTAGGGGATGACCGTCAGGCCGGTTCGATCCGATCGTGCGGAGCTCGGGCGGGACGCCTGCGCCTGTCTGGACCGCTGGACCTGCCAGACGTTGGCGAGGCCCAGCACGATCAGGCCCATGCCGAGGGTCATGATCAGCGGGTGCACCTTGAACACGCCGATGCCGATGCCGTTCACGAGCGCCGACAACCCCCGCGATCAATGAGCACGATGACGATTGCGACCGGGAGCCCCATGCCCGATACGAATGTCGCCACGACGAACCCCGCATCGAGGCGTCGCACCGACGGACAGGTCGATGCCCACCGGTCAGCATCGCCAGCGTCTGGCATCCGGCCAGGATGGCGAGCGGCACGGCGGCGCGGACGACGCCGCCCGCCCAGACGGGGATCATCGTCCTTGGGTCGAGCTCGAGGAGGATGACGAGGAGGCCAAGGAGCACGAGCAGCGGGATCACGGGCCGATCGCGGAAGAGCGACCGCCAGGCGGCAGCGGTCAGGCCATGCGTTTCGGGCATCGGCCGTCCCGACGGCTTCGCTCATGCCCGGCTCCTGCGCTGCTGAAGGAGGCTGCCGAGCATGACCACGCCGATCAGGATCACGCCCTGGACAACAGTCGCGAGGTTCGGGTCCAGCTTCAGGAACGTCATGTCGGTTCGGATCAGACTGCAGGATGACCACCGCAACGATCGAGGTCCGAACACTCCGCCTCGACCGCCGGCCAGGCTGACACCCCCGAGCACGATCGCGGCGACGCTGCATCAGCGTGTAGGGCCCTGGAACCGGCGTGCCCCTGCCGGTGCTCGCCGTGAGGGCGAGACCGCCAAGTGCGGAGAACAGCCCGCCGAGCATGTAGGCGAAGATCTTGGTCCGACCGACTGAGACGCCGCTGCGGAAGGCGGCCAGCTGGTTGCTGCCGATGGCGTACAGGGACAGACCGCAGACGCGACCGTGAGACGGGGATCCAGATGAGCGCGACGACGAGGACGAGGACGACGCCGGCCTTCGGGACCCACTCGTTCCCAAGCGGTCCCAGAACCAGGTCCTCGAGCCACTGCGCCGAGCCGCCGCCCGGTGTTTTCAGGACCAGCAGCGCCGTGCCTGCCCACACGAAGGCCATCGCCAGAGTCACCACGATGTCGGGCACGCGCGTGACCACGATCACGGCGCCGTTCACTGCCCCGAGCAGCAGGCCGAGCAGCAGCACGCCGATCACGACGACGACCGCGAACTGATCTGACTGGTCCTTCATGTTCGAGGCCGCGACCACGCTCGTCAGGGCCATCATCGATCCGATCGAGAGGTCGATCCCGCCCGAGATCACGACGATCGCCTGGGCCGTGGCCGCGAGGGCGAGGGGCAGTACCGAGTTCGCCAGTCCCTGGACACCGGTCGCGCCGTAGGTCGGCTGGATCAGCCGGGTGAACACGAGGAGGATCCCGAGGAAGATCAGCAGCCCGATCGTCCACGAGTTGCGACGCAGCGCCGCGAGGGCGTCCGACGGACCCGGGCGGGTCGCGTCGACGGTGGGTGCGGCCGCGCTCATCCGTTCGTCTCCCTCGGCCCGTCGGACGCGTCGCTTGCCTCGGCAACGAGCTCGGCCGCGATCTCCTCGGGCATGAGCGCGTCCGATTTCAGGTTGTAGGCCGCCCGCAAGAGCGCCGGCTCGTCGGCGTCGGCTGCGTCGAGCTCGCCGACGACCCGTCCTCCGAAGATGACGATCGACCCGGTCGCAGACGAGTTGGATCTCCTTGAGCTCGGACGTGTAGATCAGGACCGCGGCACCGGCCGCCGCCAGGTCCCGCAGCAGGACATAAATCTGGTTCTTGGTCCGGATGTCGATACCGCGCGTCGGATCGAAACACAGCATCGTCCGGACGCCACCCGCCACCCAGCGGGCGATGGTGACCTTCTGCTGGTTGCCACCGGACAGGCGACGCACTTCGCGCGCCGCGCGGGTGTCGATCTGTAGCGTCTCGATCGCGCCATTGACGGCCTTGCCTTCGCGTCCGAGGTTGATCAGGCCCCAGCGGCGTAGGCGCGTCACGAATGGGAGGGCGATGTTCTCCCGCACCGAGCGCTGCGGCAGGAGCGCTTCGGCTCGATCTGCGGCCACGTACACAAGCCCGGCGCGGATGGCGTCCGCCGGATGGCGGAAGGACATGGCCTTGCCGTCGACCTGCAGCTCGCCGCCGCTCGGACGGTCAGAGCCCGCGAGGATGTCGAACAGCTCGTCCTGGCCCTGCCCCTCGAGGGCGACGACGCCGAGCACCTCGCCGGGGTGCAATTCGAACGACACGCCCTGCAGCTTCGTCCCGGCCGTCAGATCGCGGACGACGAGGCGTGGCTCGGCGCCGTTGCGCCCCTGGGCGGCGCGCGATGCTGCCGGCATCGACTGGACGATGTCGCCGAGCATCAGCTCGACGATGCGTTCCTCGGACCCCGGGGTGACGTCGACGACGCCGACAGTTTCCCCTTCGCGGAGGACCGTCGCGCGGTCGCACACGGCGGCGATCTCGATCATCCGATGCGAGATGAAGATCACGGACCGGTCACCGCCGCGCTGGCGGCCGATCACCTCGAGGACCCGCTCGGTGAGGTTGGCGGGCAGGGCCGCGGTCATCTCGTCGAGCATCAACACGTCGGGCTCGATCGCGAGGGCGCGCGCGAGGTCGATGACCCGCTGGGTGGCGAGCGGCACCTCGCGGACCTGGCGTCCGAGGTCCAGCCGCTCGATGCCCAGCTCGTCCAACCAGTGCCGGAACGGGTGGAGCGGGGTCTCGGTGAGCCGCAGGTTCGACCGGATGTCGAGGTCGGGGATGAGGGCCGGTTCCTGGTAGACCGAGACGATGCCGCCGCGACGGGCGTCGGCCGGCGAGTGGGACGCGCGCGGCTTGCCGCGGACGCTGACCGAGCCCGAGTCCGGCCGGACGGCGCCGGTCAGGATCTTGACGAGCGTGCTCTTGCCGGCGCCGTTGGCGCCCATGAGCGCGTGGACCTCGCCCGGGCGCACGGCAAGCGACGCCGACTTCAGCGCGACGACGGCGCCGTACGTCTTTGCGATTGCTGATGCCTCGAGGAGCGGCTCGGCGCCAGTGGCGGTCATCAGGCCCTTGTCAACCGTGTACGGAGCGGATGGAACAGGAGGGGCCGCGGACGGCCCCTCCTGTCACTCTGAGGATCGCGGGGAGGACTACTCGCCCGGAGCCTTGCAGGCCAACATCTCGTCCAGGGTCGTAGTCGGTCAAGCCGTCGATGTACCAGCTGACCGGCATAGAGCGGATCAGGCCTTCGGTTCGTGATCTCCGCGAGCTTCGCCTTGCCCTCTTCGCTGACGTTGTCCCACGCCTCGGGAGCGGGCAGGAGCACGGTGTTGTTCTCGCCGGTCTCGACGGTTTCGCCGTTGAGGAGCTGCAACGCCAGCTTGACGCCCGCACCGCCGACGGCGGCCGGGTTGTACACGGCGATGCCCTTCAGGTCCGGGTAGTCGCCACTCGTGTTGAGCAGGTGCTCGACGAAGGCCCTCAGGTCAGCGCCGACGATCGGCACGAACGGCTTGTTCGCCGCCTTGATTGCATCGACCACCTGTGAGTCCATGCCGGACGTCCAGATGCCCTGGATGTTGTCGTACTCACCGCTGGCGATGAAGTCGTTCGCGAGCTGGGTGGCCGTCGCCGGGTCCCAGTTCGTGTGGACGCCATCCGCGGACGGAACAACGGTGATGCCGGGGTTCTCGGCGAGGGCCTTCTTGAAGCCCTCGTCGCGGTCGGTGTCGGCAGGATGGCCCGGGATGCCGCGGGTGTACCACACCGCGCCTTCGCCACCCATCTGCTCGAACAGCCACTTGGCGCCCTTGTAGGCGTACTCGACCTGATCGTTCGACAGGTTGACGGTTTCGGGGTCGGTCACGGCCGCATCGATGGCGATGGTCTTGATGCCGGCCGCCTGCGCCTCGTCGAGGGCAGGATTGAGCGCCTCAGGATCGAGGGGGTTGAAGACGATCGCGTCCACGTCGGCCGCGATCAGGTCACGGATGTCGGAAAGCTGGCCCTGGGCATCGGTGTTCCGATGGATCCAGGTGCCCGACTCGACCTGGCCCGAGACCAGCGCCTCGGCTTTGGCCGTGCAGAGCTGCTCCTCTCGGAAGCCGTTGCCGACGCCGAGCGGGTTCGAGAATCCGATCTTGTACGAGCCGCCACCCGCCGGAGCGGATGCCGGAGCGGATGCTGCCGGCTCGGACGCTGCCGGGGCGGAAGCCGCAGGCGGCTCGGATGCCGCAGGCGGCTCCGAGGCCGGCGCGGCGGTCCCACCGCTACTTGAACAGGCTGCCACGACGACCGCGAGAACCGCGGTGCCGACGAGCAGTCGAGACTTGATCATTCCCGTTCTCCTCCTCCTGCGCGCGACGAGTCTGTCTCGTCGCGTCGACGAATTGGTGCCCCGCTGTGGGGGCGCTTCGATACGTCTATTCCTCGCACCTCCTGCGCGTATCGTCCGTGGCCATCAGGCCTCCCCTCCGATGGCGCGGGTTACTCGCTGCGCATGCTCACGATAGGCGTCGTCGAACAACGTCCGCGAGCGTTCGGCGCCTACGACCGACGCTCGGGTAATGACGGGCGGCATGGCTCCCCGCTCAACGAGCAGCTGAGCCGTCCGCACTTTGATGCAATTCACGATCGCCACGGCGGCGATCGTGGATCCCGGACCGACCGGGGTTTCGAGGCCATCGATCTCGACCAGCGCATCCGCATGCGGCGTGCACAGGTCGATGATCAGGTCTGCCTCGTCGAGCAGCCGGGTGCCGACGCCCGGTCCGGGCTCCTCCGAGAGCGACTGCTGGACCGAGGTCACCGCGACGACGCGGATCCCCCGCCGGCGGGCGCCGCGGGCGAGCTCGACCGGGACGGCCGACAGGCCGCTCGCCGAGAAGACGATCATCACATCAGCGAGGCCGAACGTGAAGTTCGAAAGAATCACATCAGCGAGGCCCGGCGTCCGCTCGATGTACATCGCCTGGCGCTGGCCGTTCGCCCCCACTACCTGCGTGTGGAATGTCATCGACAGCTCGACGATCGGGTTGAAGCCCGGGTACGAGCCGTAACGCGGGAACATCTCCTCGACCGGGATCCGCGAGTGGCCGGTCCCGAACAGGTGGACGAGCCCGCCTCCGCCGATCGCGTCCGCGCACCAGGCGCTGGCCTCGGCGATCGCGCCCTCCTGGGTGTCGGAGATGCGCCGGAGCACGTCGCCGGCGGCCGCGATCCAGGCGACGGAGGACACGCCGGCGGCGGCGGTCATCAGTAACCACTCTCGGCGGCGCCGGCTGCCGGCACGGGTTGCTGTCTGGCCTTGCGTGCCCGGAAGTCGTCGATGATCGTCTTCGTGGCCGTGGCGCCGATCCGCGTCACACCCAGCGCCATCACATCGAGCAGCGCATCGAGCGTGCGCACCCCACCGGCCGCCTTGATCTGCACGTGTGGGGAGGTATTCGCGCGCATGAGGCGCAGATCGTCATGGGTCGCCCCGCCCGGCGCAAACCCCGTCGACGTCTTCACGAAATCGGCCCCGGCGGCCTCGGTAAGTCGGCACGCGCGGATCTTCTCGTCGTCGGTCAGGTAGGCGTTCTCGAAGATCACCTTGACGATGGCGTCGCCGGCGTGCGCGACGTCGACGATCGTCGCGATATCGGCCTGCACGTCGATGTCGCGGCCCGACCTCAGCGCCCCGATCTGGAGGACCATGTCGATCTCGGTCGCGCCATCGGCGAGCGCCTGGCGGGTCTCGTCGACCTTCGTCGAAGTCGTGGCGTAGCCGTGCGGGAACCCGACGACCGTGCCGACCTTGACGTTGGTCGCCGCGAGGATCGCTCTGGCGCGGCGGACGTGGACGGGCGGCACGCAGACGCTTGCAACGTCGTACTCGGCCGCAAGGCGGCAGCCGTCCTCGATGAACGCGTCGTCGAGCTCGGGCTTGAGCAGGCTGTGGTCGATCGTCTTCGCGATGTCTCGCTCGGTCAGGGTGTCGAAATCGATGGCGGTCATGGTCACCGGTTCAGTGGCAGTACGGTCGCAGGATGTCGCGGGCGATCAGGAATCCCTGTTTCACCTTCTCGTCGGTGCCTTCGAACCGACGATCCTCGTGCTCGATGATGCAGTCGCCCTCGTAGCCGGCACGGTACAGCTCGCCGTGCACGATCCCCCAATCGACCTCGCCGAGTCCCGGGATGCGCGGGATCTGCCAGCCGATCCCCATCGAGAAGATGCCCCGCTCGTAGAGCCCGTCACGGTCGATCATCAGGTCTTTTGCCTGGTAGTGCAGGACGTGCGGCCCGAACTCCTTGAGGAACCGCTGGATGTCGATCATCTGGAGGATCAGGTGGCTCGGGTCGAAGTTGAGCCCGATCGTGTCGCCCCACTGTTCGAGGATCCGGCGCCACTGGCGTGGCGTCGTGGCGATGTTGTGCCCGCCCGGCCATTCGTCGTACGAGAACAGCATCGGGCAGTTCTCGAGGGTGATCTTGCGGCCGTGGTCGTTGGCGAAGGCGACGATATCGGGCCAGACGCGGAGCGCCTCCTCCCAGTTGTCGTCCAGGTTCTTCGCCCCGTCGCCGCCCATGAACGTGTTCACGAGCGGGATGTCCATCTTCTCGGCGGCTTCGATGACAAGCCGGAGGTGGCCGATGACCGATTCGCGATGCGCCGGGTCCGGGTGGAGCGGGTTCGGGTAGAAGCCGAGCCCTGAGATCGCGAGGCCCTTCGACTCGATCTGGCCGCGGATGTCCCGTGCCTCCTCAGCCGACAGGTTCGCGACGTCGATGTGACTCGTGCCGGCATACCGTCGTGTGGGGCCGGTGGCCCTGGGCCAGCAGGCGATCTCGAGCACCTCGAAGCCGGTTGACGCCGCCCAATCCGCGACGTCCATGAGCGGCGTGTCGGGGAACGGCGCGGTCAGGAAGCCGAGCTTCATGCGTGCGACTCCAGGGGCAGGGCGGCGGGCAGGGTCGGGCGGTCGACATCGACCCAGCGGCCCTGCCGGGCGCTCTCGGCGATCGCGTCCCCGATCAGCAGCTCGTCATGACCCTCGGCAAATGTCGCGTAGGGCGGCCGTGCGGACGGCGTGCCGTTGACGACGTCCGTGTAGATGGCCCGGAAGAGCGCGCTGAACGTATCGCCGAAGCCTTCGACATGCCCGCCGGGAAGGGCGGCAGCGGTCCTGCCCGCATCGCCCAGGAGTGCCGGATCGCGCATCAGGATCTCGTTCGGCTGTCCGCGGTGGCCGAGCCACAGGTGATCGGGCAGCTCGGAATCCCATGCCGCCGCGCTGCTGGAGCCGTCGATCTCCCAGCGCAGCGAGTTCTTGCGGCCCGGGCTGATCTGCGAAACGGCGAACGAGCCGCGCGCGCCATGCTCGAAGCGCAGCAGGATCGACGCGGTGTCCTCCGTCGCCATGTCGCGCTCGACCGTGTCCGTGCTGCGCTCCGTGGAGAAGGTCTCGACGGGGCCGCGCGGCTGCGCGCGCTGCTCGATGAATGTCGTGAGGTCGGCCATGACCGCGGTCACCCGCTGGCCGGTCAGGAACGTCACGAGGTCGAGCCAGTGCGAGCCGATGTCGCCGACCGCACGCAGCGAGCCACCCTTGTCGGGCTCGAGCCGCCAGTTCCAGTCCGTCTGGAAGAGCAACCAGTCCTGGAGGTAGTGGCCGGTCACCAGTCGGACGTCCCCGAGGCCGCCTGAGCCGACGAGCTCGCGCACGTGCTGGTTCAACGGATAGAAGCGGATGTTGAAGTTGACCGCGTTGACGAGCCCGCTCCCGGCGGCAAGCTCGACGAGCCCTGCCGAATTGGCCGCCGACATGCCGAGCGGCTTCTCGCACACGACGTGCCGCCCGGCCTCGAGGACCCGGCGCGCCTGCGGCACATGAAGGTGGTTTGGCGAGGTGATGTGGACGACCTCGACCGCCGGGTCCTCGAGAACTGCCTCGAGCGAGGGATAGGCGCGCTCGACGCCCAATGCCCGGGCGCGTTCCTCGCCGCGTTCGGGCGTGCTCCCCAGGACGCCACGCACCTGCACGCCGATCCGGCGCAGCTGTTCTACGTGGACGGTCCCGATGAAGCCAGTACCGATGACGGCCGCGCCGACGTCGGCGATCCTCCTCATGCACCCACCTGTTCGTTGCGGCGCGAACGTCTAGACAGTCTAGCTGGATCGAATGCCGGGACGACCGGAATGGGAGCGGCGAACGCGGCGCTGTGCTCAACAGGGGCACAGACTTCGTTCTCGGCCCATCCTAACTTTCTCCTGTCAAGTGCACAAGTCCCCAGCAGGCCCCTTGCGGTGGGCAGGAAAAAAGGGTCGAGGCGGTGCGCCGCGACCCGGTGATTCCCCCAGCCGGTGCCGGACCGCCAGCATGCGCAGCCGGCTGCCACGGTACCAGTGCTCACCAGAACTTCAGTGCCACCGGGCACCCGATTGACGGCGACCCACGGCACGACTATCCTCCGACCATTCCCGACCGGCACCCGCGCTGCGGCAGCGATTCCGCGCGCACCCCCACACGTCCGGCCCCAGTCCACCCGCAGGTGACCCCTATCAATATGCCCGGCTCAGGCCCCGACCAGCGCGATCAGCGCTCCCGCAACCGCCGACCGCGTCGGCGATCACAGTCCGCCATGCGTGCTCCCGTCACGGAGTACGAGGAGCAGCAGGAACTCGAAGCTGCCCGCGAGCGGAACGACCTCGATATCAGCGACCTCCGCGAGATGAGTGTCACCGAGCTCCGCCAGGTCGGGCGCGAGCTCGAGATCGACGCCGCCAGCGCCGACCGCAGGGACGAGCTGGTCGACCAGATCCTCCAGCGCCAGACCGAGCGAGCCGGCCACGCCTACGCCGCCGGCATTCTCGACATCGTGGACGAAGGCTTCGGGTTCATGCGCCGCCACGGCCTGCTGCCCAGCCCGGACGACGTGTATGTCTCGTCGAGCCAGGTCCGCCGCTTCGGGCTGCGGATCGGCGACCGCGTCGCAGGCGCCGTGCGCGCCCCGCGCGAGGGCGAGAAGTACTGGGGGATGCTGCGCGTCGACTCGGTCAACGGCGTCGACACCGAAACCGCCCGTCGCCGGCCGATCTTCGCCGACCTGACGCCCGTCCATCCCGACGAGCTGATCAACCTCGAAACCGACCCGAAGAACCTCAGCCAGCGGCTGATCAACCTGGTCAATCCGCTCGGCAAGGGACAGCGCGCGCTCATCGTCAGCCCTCCGAAGGCTGGCAAGACGATGCTCCTCAAGCAGATCGCCAACGGCGTGACGGCCAACTATCCGGAGATCCTCCTGATGGTCGCCCTCATCGGCGAGCGACCCGAGGAAGTCACCGACATGCGCCGCAGCGTCAAGGGCGAGGTCATCAGCTCGACCTTCGACGAGCCGACCGAGAACCACACCCACGTGGCCGAGATGGCGCTCGAGATCGCGAAGCGCCAGGTCGAGACGGGGCGCGACGTCGTGATCCTGCTCGACTCGATCACCCGCCTCGCGCGTGCGTACAACCTGGCGCTGCCGCCGTCGGGCCGGACGCTGTCCGGTGGCATCGACCCGATCGCGCTCTATCCGCCAAAGCGGTTCTTCGGCGCCGCACGGAACATCGAGGAGGGCGGCTCGCTGACGATTATCGGGACGTGCCTCATCGACACGGGCTCGCGGATGGACGACGTGATCTACGAGGAGTTCAAGGGCACAGGCAACTCGGAGCTCATCCTCGACCGCAAGCTCGCCGAGAAGCGGATCTTCCCGTCGATTGACGTCCAGCGCTCGGGCACACGGCGCGAGGAGCTGCTCCTCGAGGAAGGCACCCTCAAGATGGTCTGGACGATGCGCCGCATGCTGTCGGCGGTCGGGACCAACGAGGGGATCGAGATCCTCCTCAACCGCCTGGCGAAGACCGAGAGCAACGCCCAGTTCCTGTCCACGCTGACCAAGTCGCTGGAGGCCTGACGCCAGACTCCTGGGCGTTTGCCGGGATCGCGAAGCCCGTGGTACGGTTCACGACGATGTCGTAAGCCCGATGTGCGTGGGCTCGGCCGCGAAAGAGATCCCCAGCTCGAAAGCGCGACCTTCGGACGGTTCTGCCCCCCTGCGAACCCCAACGCTGACCGTCCGTCGCCAGGAGAACGTATTGCTCAACGCCTCGTTCGGCGTGCAGTCCGTCATTCGACGCCTGCCTCGAACCTCGAGACGCCGCACCTCGCTGTCCCAGTCCGCCCGGATGTCGATCGCCGAGAGCGTTCACGCTCAGCTCCGTTCGGCTGCTGCGGCTGCGCACCTCTTGCCCTCACTCGTTACCCGGCGTCAACCGGCGCCTGAAATCCCGGTCGTTCGATCGCTTTCCGCCAATCACCACGGCATGTTCTACCGGATCGGCCATGACCGGGTAACCGCCATCCTCGTCGCCGGCGTCGTGGGTGTCGCGACAGTGCTCAGTGTCGTTCCCCAGGCAGCCACCCAGGTTGCACCTGTTGTCGGCGCCGTCGAAGGCGTGACGGGCGCTCCGGTCGGTGGTCCTGTGGGCGGTCCCTCCGGGAACGGATCGGCGCCGCGCCTCGTGGTCGGCGGTGCCTTCGGCGTCGAGCTCAGGTCGACGGCTGCCGAGCGACCCGACGTCCCCGCCACGCCGGAGTTCCGCGAGATCGACCCCGTCACCTACGCCCCGGCGGCCGGGGAAGAGCCGGTGACCGGACCGTTCCTCGAAGACGGGACGCTGCTCAAGCCAGTGTCGGTCAACACGACCGTCCCGGACGGCAAGGACCTGCTGCGCAAGCACAAGGTCAAGTCGGGCGAGACGCTGGCGGGTCTCAGCAAGAAGTACAAGGTGGCCAAGGCCACCATCTACTGGGCAAGCAATCTCAAGTCGATCAAGCTGCGGCCGGGCCAGAAGCTCATCATCCCGCCGGTCAACGGCCTCGTGGTGAAGGTCAAGCCCACCGACACCCTCAAGTCGCTCGCGAAGAAGTACAAGGTCAAGCCCGAGGCGATCCTCGACGCGAACAAGCTCGAGGACTCGAACCTGGTCATGGGCCAGGTGCTCGTCCTGCCGGGCGCCAAGGGCAAGCCGCTTCCGAAGCCCAAGCGGATCGCGTCGAGGTCGTCGTCCTCCGCGGTCGGCGGCGCGGCGCCCGCCAGGTACCGCGGCGGTCGGTTCGCCTGGCCTGTTGCCGGCGGGGAGCTCAGCCAGGGCTACCACTCCGGCCACTACGGGATCGACATTGCCGCCGACGCCGGTACGCCGGCCAAGGCCGCGGCGTCCGGCAAGGTGATCTTCGCCGGCTGGAAGAACAACGGCGGGGGCTACCAGGTCTGGATCGCGCACGGCTCCGGCCTGTACACGACCTACAACCACATGTCGTCGCTGACGGTCGGGAACGGCCAGAGCGTCGGCCGCGGCCAGCAGGTCGGACGAGTCGGGATGACCGGCAACGCCACGGGCCCGCACCTCCACTTCGAGGTCTGGCGCGGGAAGATCTGGGACGGCGGCCAGCGGCTCAACCCGCTCAACTACCTCTAGGCGCAGCCCCCGGTTCGCCGGCTTCGCGTCGCGGCTCCCGACGGGAGCCGTGGGACAATGGCCGAGATGTTCCTCGACCGCGTCAAGATCAACGTTCGCGCTGGTGACGGCGGCGACGGCGCGGCGACCTTCCGGCGCGAGGCGCACGTCCCGCGTGGCGGACCGGACGGCGGCGACGGCGGTCGAGGCGGTTCGGTGTATCTGGCGGTGGATGCCGGCGAGACGACCCTTCGCGACTTCCAGTACCGCCACCATTTCAAGGCAACGAACGGTGGTCGCGGCGAGCGGGCACGGCGCCACGGCGCGGCGGGTCATGACCTCGTGGTGGGCGTTCCGCCCGGCACCGCGGTCCTCGACGACGCCACTGACGAGCTCCTCGCCGACCTGGTCGCCGCCGGACAACAGGTGGTGGTCGGGCGCGGCGGGCGCGGCGGGCTCGGCAACACCCATTTCAAGACCGCCACCCATCAGGCGCCCAAGCACGCCCAGAAGGGCGAGCCGGGAGAAGAGCGCTGGGTCCGCCTCGAGCTGCGCCTCATCGCGGACGTCGGTCTCGTCGGGCTGCCGAACGCCGGCAAGTCGACGCTCCTGGCCGCCGTGACGGCCGCTACCCCCAAGATCGCCGACTACCCGTTCACCACACTCGAACCGAATCTGGGCGTAATGGACCTCGCCATCGATGATGAACGCCGGCCGACGATCGCGGACGTGCCCGGGCTGATCGAAGGAGCGAGCGGCGGGGCCGGCCTGGGCCATGCGTTCCTGCGTCATGTCGAACGCACCCGCGTCCTCGTCCATGTCGTCGACGGCGCGTCACGCGATCCCGAATGGGACCATACGGTCATCCGCGACGAGCTTGAGGCCCATGACCCGGCCCTGCTCGAGAAGCCGCTCCTCGTCGCGTTCAACAAGATCGACCTGCCAGCCGCGGCCGACGCATGGCCGGGGTTCCGTGCTGCCCGGATCCGCGAGGGACTCGACGCGGTGGCCATCTCCGCATCGAGTGGGGCGGGCCTCGATGCATTCCGCGAGCGGCTGGCGATCGTCCTGCCGCCCGCCGAGGAGCTAAGGGCTGCGCCGGAGCCGGCAGGCGTGGTGGTCCATCGGATCGAGGCAACGACGGACGGCTTCGCGGTGGAGACCGACGAGGACGGCGCGTTCCGCGTGCGCGGCCGACGGATCGAGCGGATCGCCGCGCAGACCAACTTCGAGATCGAGGAGTCGGCCGAGCGCTTCCAACGCGACCTCGAGCGGATGGGCATCGACGCCGAGTTGCGCCGGGCCGGCGTTCGACCGGGAGACGTCGTCCGCATCGGGGCGGCAGAGCTCGAATGGGAGGCAGAGCCCTGGGAGAGCCGGTGACCTCGGCCGCGCGGCCCGAGCCGGCCATCCCCGTCCGGCGTGGCTCGGTCGGGGTCCTCGGTGGCACGTTCGATCCGATTCACGTGGCACATCTCGCCGTCGCCGAGGAGGCGCGTGAGGCACTTGGGCTGGAGAAGGTCCTATTCATTCCCGCCGCGATGCCGCCCCACAAGGTCGACCGACCGGTCAGCGAGCCGAAACACCGCCTCGCAATGGTGGAGCTGGCGATTGCCGACAACCCGGCCTTCGAGGCAAGCCGTATCGAACTCGAACGGAGCGGGCCGTCGTACACCGTCGACACGTTGGGGCAACTCGCGGCCACGGCGGGGGCCGACGCCGAGTCCGGGCCGAACGGGGAGCGGCCCGACCTCGTGCTCATCATGTCCGCCGAGGCGTTTCGTGACCTCCGGTCGTGGCGCCGGCCGGAGCGCATCCTCGAGCTGGCCCGGCTCGCCGTCGTCCCGCGCGACGGCTTCCCGGACGCGAGCCGCGCGTTCCTCGCCGAGCACTTCCCGGGTTTCGAGGACCGGGCATCGTTCCTGCGCGGGCCGCGCCTCCGGCTATCGGCCTCGGAACTGCGCGAACGGGCGGCGAACGGCCGCTCGCTGCGCTACCTGGTGCCGGATGCGGTTGCCGCCTATATCGGCGACCATGGCCTCTACAGCGACCCGATCTGGAGGACTCATCGACCGTGACCAAACCCGCGTCCCCGATGGACGCCACGGCCGCGCCGCGCGCCGACGGCCTGCCTCACCGAGAGGAACGAGCGCCCGCGACGGACCGCGCCCCGCTCGAGCTGGCCCGGCGGATCGTCGAGCTGGCAGAGGACAAGAAGGCGGCCGATATCGTGCTGCTCGACCTGACCGGCCTGACGACGCTGGCGGACTATTTCGTGATCTGCTCCGGCGGGTCGGAGCGGCAGCTGGGCGCGATCGCCGACGGGATCATCTCGCCGCTTCGGGACGAGAAGCAGAAGCCGATCGGCCGCGAGGGTGTGCCCGCGTCCCACTGGTTGCTGCTCGACTACGGGTCGGTGATCGTTCACATTTTCACGCCGCCCGAGCGTGACTACTACGGCCTCGAGAAGCACTGGTCCGAGGCGAAGACAGTCCTCCGCGTCCAGTAGCCGTACGGCAGGACCTGGCCGCTGTCAGGGATATTCCTGTGAGGACTATTGCGCCCGATACCTGGTCCGCCGACCCCCCAATGCCAGCTCGGAACGCCGTTATCGCATCCGGTATGTCGCCCATGCATGGCACGCGCATTAGGGACCGGTTCGAGCCCCTGAATGCGACCGGATAATCCTCCCAGGAATGTGAGCGCTCGCCGGCGACTACGGCGGGGAGTACGTGGTCACGGGGTACCGTCGGGTCATGTCGAGCGCAGTGCTAGCACACCTAGCATCCCGGCACTGGACAGCTACCTCCAGCTGTCCCGACCGAAGGACGCCACCGTCACATGTCCCGTCACCGCGACCGCTGTCCCGTCTGCAGCCGCCGCCTCGTCACGACTCGCTTCGACACCACGTTCCGGCTTCCGGATCGGAGTGAGCGGCTGTGCTTCGGAATTCCAGCCGGGCTGTGCGAGGACTGCAGCCAGCTCTACATCGATCCCGAGCTGATCGAATTGCTCGACCTCGGCGAAGCACGCTGCGTCTTCGCGATCGAGAGCGATCTCGTGGTGCAAGAGCAGGCCTGGTCCGCAGGTCACTAGCCGGCACATCCTCGGCTCATCCGTGCGTTGTCGCCTGCGCGCGCTCGCTCACGCACAGCGGAGTGCGCTCGCTCGCGTGCTCGGCTCCGCCTTCGGCTGAACCGAGTCTGCGCCAGCTAGTTGGCTAGCGCCGAACTTCCATCGATCGCTCCCGAACGAGCCTGACCGCCTCGGCCACCCCACCCGTCCAGGGCTGACCGTGCCCCGGCAGGACCAAGCGCGCTTCGAGCCCTTCGATCCGGGTCAATGACCGGACTGCCTCGGCCGCGTCCGCTGTGAAGGGCGCGACGCGCGGCCCCTCCTCGCCGGTGGTAACGGCCTTCGTTGCGAACGCGTCGCCGACGAACAGCGCGTCGTGACTCGCCACGCGGAGGGCGGCGCTTCCCGGCGTGTGGCCCGGGACGAGGATGACCCGAGGCGATCCCGGCAGATCGAGCGTCGCGCCGTCCCCGAACGTGGCGACCTCCTTGATCGGGTGGTTCCGCAGGCCTCCACGCGGACCCGTGTACAGCATGAATTCGAGCAGCGGGCGGAGCTTCATCGGCCCGAACCCCTTGGACGGGTTCGGCACCTCGCCACGAGCCAGCGCGGCGTCCAGCTCATGGACGCGGACGGGCGTCCCGCGCTCCCGACGCATCCGCTCCGCGAACCCGATGTGATCCGAATGGCCGTGGGTGAGGACGATCGCCCGGACGTCCTCGATCGTGCGGCCCATTGCGGCGAGCTCGCCGGGCAGGTCCTTCCAGTAACCGGACACCCCCGCGTCGATGATCGTGACCTCACCCGCCTCCTCGACGAGGTAGGTGTTCACCAATCCATTGCCGATGCGGTGGAGGGACGGTGCGAGTTGCACGTCAGGCGCGGCCGACCCGGTCGGCCACCCAGAGCAGGAAGAAGAGGCGACGCTGGGCGGGGTCTGCGTTCGATCGCGGCGCGCCCTTGACCATCGCGTCGAGATCGAGCAGGCCATCGAGCGCGGCCCGCAGCTCCTCGACCCGCCAGGCCCGCGCCTGGGCCGCGAGGTTCCGCATGCGGAACTCGCTGGCGATCTTCATCGCCCGTCCGATCGCGGGCAGCGCCTCGCCGGCCGCCATCCGATCTGCCACCTCGAGCAGCTCACGGATGCGGCGGTGGAGGACGTTGAGGATCACCGGCTCGGGCGTCGTGTCGAGCAGGCGGTCGAGCATCTCCGACGCGCGGGCGACGCGGCGCTCGCCGACCGCGTCGGTCAGCGCCCAGACCGAATTCGGGATGGCCTCGACGACGAGCGCACGCACGTCGTCGACCTCGACATAGGCGTCGCCCTTGTAGAGGGCGAGCTTCTCGAGTTCGGAAGCCGCGATCCTGGTCTGCTGGCGCCGCTCGGCATCGCCCTCCTGGACGAACCCGCCGATCCGCGTCGCGAGCTCCTTCGCCGCGCCGACCCCGAGTGCGACCTGTCGTCCGCGGGCCTCGGCCTCGATGAACGCGGTCAAGCCACCGCCCTTGGGCGAGCGAAACTCGCGCACCATCCCGCCGGCGGCGGTGATCGCGTCGGCGAGGCGCTTCTGTGGAGCCACCTTCGTGCCCGAAGGCGTCGCCTCCACGAAGCAGATCGCGTTGCCCGGCGCGAGGGTCCCGATGGCGCCGAAAAGCGCGTCCCGATGGTCGTTCCGTCGAAGGAGCGGCCCGACGTTGCTGACCACCGCCATCGTTCCACCGCCGAACATCACCGGCGTCGACAGGCGCTCGACGATCTGGCCGATCAGGTCTGAGGCTGCGCCGGCGTCGACACGCACCTCCCAGCGCTCGAGCGGGATGCCGCTGCCCGCGGCATGCGCCGCGGCGATGGCGTCGACCGCGCGGGCCGTCGCGAGGTCGTCGTCGCCCCACAACAGCGCGACCGAGGGAGGGGCCGCCGGACTCATCGCGCAGCCGCAGCCTTGAGCGCAGCTGCCGTCCAGCGCAGCCGCCCGACCGCCTCCGGGCGGACTCCGGCCGCCTGGCAGACGATCTGTTCGAGCCTGTCGGCCCGTTTGCGCACATCGGCCGCGGCGTCGCCGTCCCAGCCCGAGTGGCGTCGGCGCCACGAGGCGAAGCGATCGTCGAGGGATACGAGCCGCTGGCGGGCGCGCCTGTCCGCATAGGCCACGATCCGATCCTCGGGGCGCGACTCGCGGAGCCAGGTCTCGAACCAGCCCCCGTCGAGCAGGCGGGTGATTGGGTGGTCCTCGACCGACGGCGCAAGCTCCTCGTGACGGCGCTCCTCGAGCCAGCGTGCGGAACCATGCCCATGGCCCTGGGCGCGGAGGGGATCGTCCTTCGGCAGCGCCTTGTCGGCGTCGTGGAGGAGGGCCGCCGATTCCGCCAGGCGGCGGTCGATCGCGACGCCTCGAGCCGCGGTTCGGGCGGCGAGGAACGCGGCCACCTCCGCAACGGCGCGCGAGTGCCGGAGAAGCCAATCCGGCGGTTCGAGCGAGCGCATCAACCGGGCCGCTTCGATCCTGTCGGGCACCGTCATCGAGCCGATGGTACAGGAGTGGATCGGACAGCCGGATCGAGGCCGGAGGTCGGATCCGCGGCCCTCGCGTGGCAGCCGGATTCGTCTCCGCGGATCGCTGTGGCACGGCGCAGACGAAGGCCAGGGTCGCCGCGCCGCCGACGGCCCCGGAGGGCGTCGGACGGGGCGTCGGCCGCGGCCGGCCGCCACTCGAGCGGATCGCGATCGCGGTCGGCTCGAAGGTGACGCTGACGCTGCCGTCACGGTCCGTCCGATAGACACGGGCACCCCTCGCCTCGATCCGCGACAGCGTCGCCGGGGAGGGATGGCCGTATGGGTTGCCGGTGCCGGCTGACGCCACGGCGACCGTCGGATCCACGGCGTCGAGGAAGGGATCGGTGGAAGCAGTCCGGCTGCCGTGGTGGGCGATCTTCAGCAGGTCCACGTGTCCGAGACGTGCCAGCAGCTCGGGGTCGACCTCCTGCTCGACGTCGCCCGTGAGCAGGAACCGGCGGCCGGCCACCGAGCCGAGCACGACGATCGACACGTTGTTGATCCCGGTGCCGGCGTCCGGTGGCTCGCGGGGCACGGAACCGGGCATCGGCCACAAGACCTCGAGCGCGATGTCGTCGACCGACAGCCGATCCCCGGCAGCGAGGAGGCCGCCCGGCGTCGGGCGACCGGCCAGTTCCGCTGCCCACGCTGCGTAGCCCGGACCTGGCCCGAGCATTCCGGGCTCGAAGGTGCGAGCCACGCGATATCGCTCGAGCAGCATGGCAAGCCCGGCGACGTGGTCCTCGTGCGGGTGCGACAGGACGACCGCGTCAAGCCGGCGATCCCACGGCGGGATCCGCCGATCGAGCTCGACGAGCAGGCGGTCCGGATCCGGCCCACCGTCGATGAGCAATCGCCCGCCGCCCGAGCCCTCGACGAGGATCGCGTCGCCCTGTCCGACGTCAAGGACTGTCACCGTGGGGTGGCCCGACGGCCGTTCGACGACGACCGCGGCCGTCAGCACGATCGATGATGCCAGGGCGAGCAGAGCGAGCCGCGTCGGGCGAGACCAGCGCGCAGCGCGGGGTCGTGCCGCGGGCATCCGGCCGGGCATCGCCGTCGGCGCGCGGGACGCTGGGCGCCTCGAGGGCTGCCGCTGCCGACGGCGCCGCCACTCCACGATCGCAACGGCTCCGACACTCCCGAGCGCCGCGACAAGGTTCACTGGCGGATCGAGCGTGGCGCTCGCATACGGCACGTCGGCGGCGACTCGGGCGATCGCGACCATGATCGTCAGCGCCACCCAGCCGGGAAACGCGAGGATCGCCGCCAGCGCCTCCGGCGCGCCGATCTCCGCCAGCACGCCCGCGCCGAGCGCGACGCCGCCGGCGGCCATGGCGATCGGCACGAACGGGACGATGCACAGATTGGCCGCGGGCGAGATCAGGGCAAGGCGGCCGAATGTTGCGAGGACGACCGGCAGCGTGGCCGCCTGCGCCGCAAGCGACACGCCGAGGCTCTCCGCCAGCCAGCCCGGCACGCGTCCACCGCCGAGGCGACCGATCCGCTCACCGAGCGGCGTCGCCCAAGCGATGAGGCCCGCCGTCGCGAGGGACGACAGCTGGAAGCCCGCGTCGGCGATGAGCGACGGGTCGGCCAGCAAGAGCAGCACGACGGCCCACCCGAGCGCAGCAGCCGCCCGCCCGGCACGCCCCGACTCGCGCGCCAGCAGGACCACGCCGGCCATGGCCGCCGCGCGAACGACCGACGGCGATGCTCCGGCGAAGCAGACGTAGGCGACGATCGCAAGCATCGTCAAGACCGATCGCCGCCGCCGACCCAGCGAGCCGCCGAGCGCGGCGGTGGCGGCCGCGACGATCGCGATGTTCCAGCCGGAGATCGCGACCACGTGGCTTACGCCGGCCGTCGTGAAGTCGGCGGCGAGCTCGCGGTCGACGCGGTCGCGCAGCCCGATCAGGATCCCGGCCGCGAGCCCCGCCTCTGGCTCGGGCAGGACGCGCGCAAGCGCTTCCGCTGCGCCCCTGCGCACCGTTTCCAGCGCTGCAGCGGGTTCGACTGGTCCCGGTTCGAGCTCGAGGCCATCGGCACGAATCGTGCCGGCGACACCGGTCCGCTCGAGGTATGCGCCGTATGGCGAGTCGGGACGCGGCTCGGGCGGCCCGTCGACAGTGATCCGCTGGCCCGGCGCGACGACCGGGTAGCGGGGGAGCGTGGCGGCAAGTCTGACGGTACGTGTGCCGCCCTCGACGAGTTCGATCGTGGCCATCTGCTGGCCTTCGCGCGCCGCGCCGGTGGCGACCACGACGGCGTGCCACGGTCCTTCGCCATCCGGCAGCGCATCGCCACCGATCGACGGCGGCGGCAGGACGGTCAGGCGGACGGCGATGGCCGCTGCCGCGCACAGGATGGCCGCGGCTGCCGGTACATGACGACGCCGGAGCCAGCCGGGCATCGCGCCCGCGAGCATCAGCACGATCGCCGTGGCCATCGCGAGCCCGCCCGCGAGGATCCGCAGGCCCAGCATCTCGCTACACAGCGCCGCGCCGACGGCACCGATCGCCAGCCAGCCAGTTCGAGGCATGTCAGTGCACGACGACGAGGTCGCGGACCTTCTCGAATGTCTTCTCGCCGAGGACGCCCCGAGAGCGCAGCTCGTCGACCGTCGTGAACGGCTGTTCCTCGCGGGCGGCGATGATCTTGCCCGCCGTAGCGGGCCCGATGCCGGGCAGCGCCTCGAGCTCGGCGGACGTCGCGGCGTTCAGGTCCACGAGAACGCCCGACCCGGCTGGCGGCACACCGCCACCGGTGTTGGCTGTACCGACCGGCGCCGCGGTGTCATCGCGCGATGGAACCCGCACCTGGTCGCCGTCGGCGAGCAGTGCCGCGAGGTTCAGGTTTCGACTGGCACGATCGACGTCGACCCTGGGGCTATAGCCGCCGGCGGCATCGACCAGGTCGCCAACTCTTGTGCCGGCCGACAGGTGGTAGACGCCCGGGCGAGTGATCGCCCCAACGATCTCCACGACGAGCTCCCCACCTCCAGCAGGCTGGAGAGCGTCGCCGGATGGACTCGGCAGCGGCTCGTCACCGGCAACGACGAGCGATCCACCGCCTGAACCCATCGCCAGGAAGAACGCGGCAACCGCGAGCACAAGTGCCCCAGCGGCGGCCGCGATTGCCGGCACTGGAATGCCTGCCTGCCGTGGCGACGGCTCCTCCGCAGCAGGCGCCTCGGCGTCCAGGCTCCGCCAGGGCGCGGCGTTTGGATCCACGGTGGCCTCCTCCACCGGCGGGAGGCATTGCTGCGGACGCCGCACTGTTCGACGTCCCGCCACGTTGGGGGCACTTCCGACGCGGCAGGACGTCTTCGCGGACTCTAGCGAAGCCCTCTTAGCCTGCGGCTTATCGCGTATCCCGGATCAGGCCTCCGGATCGAGCTCCAGCGACGCCGAGTTGATGCAATAGCGCAGCCCGGTCGGGTTCGGGCCGTCGTCGAAGACGTGGCCGAGGTGGCCGCCGCATGCCGCGCAATTCGCCTCGGTCCGGGTCATGAACCACGACCGATCCGTTTCGGTCGCGACAGCATCCGAGCTCGCCGGAGCGAAGAAGCTCGGCCAGCCCGTCCCCGAGTCGAACTTGGTCTCTGACCGGAACAGCTCGGCGCCGCAGCCGGCGCAGCGGTAGGTGCCGGGGCGATGGTCGTCCCACAGGGCGCCCGTAAACGCCCGCTCTGTGCCCTTCTGGCGGAGGACCCGGTACTGCTCGGGCGTGAGCTCGGCACGCCATTCGGCGTCGGACTTGTCGATGGCGAGCGTTGGGGCAGGGGTGGTTTCGGTATCGCTCATGGCGTCAACGATACGACGTCCCCATGTCGGTTCGATGACGGGGTAACGCGCTGGACGTTGCCGACCGGTCAGTCCGCCGGCAACCGTTCCCATTCGACCCAGCGCGTGCCGTCCCACAAGCGGTGCCAGATCATTCCATCGCGCCCTGGCGCCCAGACATCGATCCGGTCGGCGGCCCACGAGCTGGCCGCGGGCGTCCCGGTCAGCTCGCCGCCGAGCGACTCCCAGTCGTGCCAGTACGAGCCATCCCAGTAGCGGTTCCAGAGCTGGCCGTCGCCGAAAATCGCGAAGACCTGGAGCTCGTCGACGCCCCACGCGGTTGCCGCTGGCGGGGAAGCCAGGGTGCCGCCGAGGGACTCCGGTTCCCGCCATGTGTCGCCGTCACGGACACGGTGAATGAGCCCGCCGTCCGCACCGACCCAGAAGAGGTCGATCCGGCCAGGGGCCCACGACACCGCGGAGACGCCGTCAGGCGCCGTCGTCATGCGGGGGACGATATCAGTGGCTGTGGCTCGCGGGGAGGCGAGGCTGCGTGCGCTGCTCGGTCGGTAGCGTGTCGTCGAACAGCGAGCGGACGCCGCGGACGGCGTCGGTCAAGCGGCGCCGTATCCAGTTCGGGCGGCCGGCATCGGCGACGAGCCGGCGGTGGGCACGCTGACGCTGTGCCTCGCGCGCACGCTCGTTGGCGAGATCCATCGCGAGCAGTGTGTAGAAGTGATGCATCGTGGGCTCCAGGTGTCGTTCGGGCAGGTGGTAATTGGCAGGCCGCAGGCGATGTGTGCCCTTAGCGGCCTTCGCGTGTACCGTTCCAGTCGATCGTCGTGAGGTCGACGGCGATCAGAGCGGCAAGGGCGGCAAGGAGCACGAACAGGGCTTCCACGGGGGACCTCCGGCTTGGTCCCAAGTAACCACTTGGAACGCTTTGAGTGGTTACTACTTTAGTCCCTTGCGCGTAACCTGTCAAGGCGATTATAGTGGTTATTGTCATGACAACGTTCCATCTCGAACAGCGTCCAGCCGGCCACGATCACGGGGTCCAGCTCGACGACACGTTCGACTTCATCAACACCCTCGAAAACGACGCGAACGACGGGACACCCAACGAGCACCTCCCGTCCGCCGAGCAGGCCGTGCAGTGGTTTGCCGCGCGCGGGCTGATCCACGCCGAGTCGCTCGACGCGTCCGAGAAGGACCTCGAGCACATCCGGACCGTGCGGGCGGCGCTGCGAGAGGTGACCGATGCGGTGGTCGAGAACCGTGCCCCGAAGCCCAGCTCGCTCGACCGGGTGAACCGCACCCTCCGCGCTCGTGCATCAATGGAGCTGGTTGCCGGTCCGGACGGTGTGGGCATTGGCCATCGCCACGTCGGCGACCCGATCAACGACGCCCTTGCGCGCGTGACTGAGCCGCTCGTCCAGGAGCTGGCTTCCGGCAACCCGGAGCGCCTGCGCGTCTGTGCCAACGACCTGTGCCGTTGGGTGTTCTACGACGAGTCGCGCGCGGGCCAGCGGCGCTGGTGCGACATGGCGAGCTGTGGCAACCGGGCCAAGGCCGCGCGGCATCGCGCCCGGCAGAAGGCCGCCGCCACGGCGGACGCGTGACCGAGCGGCCCAAGCCACGATCCCTGCTCGCGCGCCGGTTCGATCCCGCCGAGCTGCGCGAGATCAAGCGCCTCTGGGTGCGCCACTCGATCGCCGAGGACGCCCGCGACATCGACGGGCTCGTGGCAACCCTCACGCCGAACTGCGCCTACGAGATGATCCCGACTGGCCAGCGCTGGGAGGGGCACGACGGCGCCCGTGGGTTCTACGCCGAACTGTTCGCAGCGTTCCCCGACAACCGGTTCGAGCTGATCGACATCGTCGTCGGGCCGCAGGGCGTCTTCGAGGCGGCCCGTCTCAGCGGAACCAACCTCGGGCCCTGGGCTGGCGTGCCCGCGTCCGGGTTGCCGATCTCCCTGGAGGTGTTGATCCTGTTCCCGTGGGACCCCGTCACGCGCCTGTTCCTCGGGGAGCGGATCTGGTTCGACCGCGGCGAAATCTCGTCGCAATGAAGCTCCGCTGAAGAATCCGGGCACCAGCGACGTCCTAGTCTGTGAGTGCGGCAAGTGACCGCACCGCAATCCGAGGGGTCGGCGGTGACGTCCGAGCTCGTCGAACGCGCACAGCGGGGCGATCACGAGGCATTCGATGCGCTCGCGACCGCCGCATACCACCGCCTGTACGCAATCGCGAGGCGGATCCTGCGCGATGGGTATGCCGCGGAGGATGCCGTTCAGGACGCACTCGTCAAGGCGTGGCGAGAGATCCGGGGTCTGCGTGACCCTGTCGCCTTCGACGCCTGGCTGCACCGGCTGCTCGTCAACTCCTGCAACGACCACGCCCGGCGATCGCGCCGGCGCCCAATCGAGTTGCCGGCCCTCCCGATCGACCGGGTGGAGCCGCGTGACGACTTCGCCCAGCTCGCCGACCGCGACGAACTGGAGCGAGCCTTCCTCGAACTTTCCGTCGAGCACAGGGCGGTGCTCGTCCTGACCCACTACCTCGGTCTTCCAACCGACGAGGTGTCCCGAATGCTCGGGATCCCGCCGGGGACCGTCGCCTCACGCCTTCACTACGGCGCGCGAGCAATGCGCGCGGCTTTGAGCCGCGACGCCGCGCTGCCGGCCACCACCCCGGAGCCCGGACGATGAACGAGTCGATGGATCGCGTGCTCGCCGAATGGCTGCGCGAAGGACCGGAGAGCGGTCCCCGCGAAGGGCTGGAGCGCGCACTCGCCGCGACTCGACGCGTCGGCCAGAAGCCTGGGTGGGCCCTCCCCGAAAGGTGGCTCCCGATGCAACTGACCATGGCACGGACGCCGTCACTGCGTCCGATCCTCGCGATCGTGCTGGTGGCCCTGCTGACGCTGGCGCTCGTCGCCGCGGCGCTCTTCATCGGATCAAACCGTCGGCCACTGCCCGCGCCGTTCGGTCCTGCTCGCAACGGCGCAGTCGTGTTCGATCAGGGCGGCGACCTGATCATCGCCGACGATCTGTCCGGCGAAACGCGAGCGCTCGTCGCTGGTCCAGAGACAGATTCCTGGCCGAGGTTCTCAAACCAGGGCGATCGGATCGCCTTCATCCGGGCAGGCGAAGGCGGATTTCGAGCTGAGATCGGTCGAGCCCGACGGCTCGGGCAACCAGGTGCTCGGGGCGTTCCCGGGCGAGTTCAACAGGTTCTCATGGTCGCCCGATGGAAGCCGCATCCTTGTGAACGTCACGGAATCGGATGTCACCGGGTTCCGGTTTGCCGTCGCCAATACCGACGGCTCGGGTTACGACGACCTCGATCTCGGCGTGGCCGCCGACTATGGCTCATGGCGGCCAGACGGCCGGCACATCGTGTTCCGCGGCCAGCTTGACGACGGGACGGCCGGTGCATTCATCGCAAACGCCGACGGCTCGAACGTGCGGCAGCTGCCGATCGAATCCGTTGGGTTGGTTGACTTCGAAGGTCTGGCCTGGTCGCCTGACGGCAAGCACCTGAGCTTCATGAGCGACGGCAGCCTGGGCGGCATCACGGGCTGGCAGATCAACGTTGCCGACATCGATGCCGACGGATCGCTCACGGAGTTGCATCGACTGGATCTCGATCCGGTCTCCCTCGACGAGCGACTGCCGATCTGGTCGCCGGACAGCAGCCGGCTCGCCTTCCTGCAGGAGATCGGCTCCAGGCGCCAGGTTGGGATCTTCAACGCGGACGGCTCGGGCTACCGTCTTCTCGGGCCTGAAGTGTCCTCGCTCCGGATCCTCGACTACACCTGGTCGCCGGATGGCCGATCGCTGGTCATCACCGAGCTTCCAGAGCAGGAATCACGTCGAGAAGCCGAGCGCAAGATGTGGTCTGTCGACGTCGCGACCGGCGCGCAGACCGAAATCCAGACCCCGGTCGCAAGCTGGCAGCGCCTGGCGCAGTAATGCCCGCCGTCACAGGAAGCGGAGCCCGGGTTCACGCCCGGGCTCTCGCGCTACGCGCGCTCGAGCAGCGGGCGAACCTCGTTCGCGAGGCGCGTCTGCGACTCGTCGTCGTAGGGCGAGGGGAAGCCGGCGATCAGGTGCCGGTAGCCGATCTCGAGGTACGGCGCGAGGCGCTCGGCCACCTGCTCCGGCGTCCCGACCGCGATGTCGTCCCAGGGTCGGGCACGGCCGTTGTGCTCGAAGATCGAGCGGTGGACCCGCCGCGCCTCGTCCTCGGAGTCGCGGATCACGACCGTGCCGATCCCGGTCGTCCGCTCGATCTCGGACGGGTCGCGCCCGACCGCCTCGCAGTGCTGGAGGAGTATCGCTCCTTGCGCCGCACGGCATCGATGCCGCCGCCGACGTTGTTGGCGTCGCCGTAGCGGGCGACGAGCCGGAGCGTGACCTGCTCGCCGCCGCCCCCGATAAGCAGCGGCAGGTGCTCCTGAAGCGGCAGGCGGATCGTTGCGCACGTCCGTCGTCGCGTAGTGCGGGCCGCGGGCCGACGGCCGCTCACCGTGGAGCATGCCGCGCATGATCGGCAGCGCTTCGCCCAGCCAGCGCAGGCGTTCGGGCGGGCCGTCGCCGTACTCGAGCCCGTAGGCGCGATGTTCGGTCTCGAACCACGCGGCGCCGATGCCGAGGATCGCCCGGCCGCCCGAGATGTGGTCGAAGGTCGTGGCCAGCTTGGCGGTGAGCGCCGGGTTGCGGAACGTGTTCGCGCCGACCATCAGGCCGATCCGCACGCGCTCCGTCGTCGCGGCCCAGGCCGTGATCGCAAGCCAGCCCTCGAAGATGGGTCCTTCGTGGTTTCCGACGATCGGGTAGAGGTGGTCCCACGTCCACAACGTGTCATAACCGAGCCGGTCGATCCGCTGGCCGGCCGCCAGCATGTTCGGCCAGTCCGCGTACTGGTTCCAGCAGTTCGCACCAAGTTTGATCGGGGGCATTCGGTTCTCCTGGGCAGGGAGGCTGGGACCAGATTTACTCACATCGAACGAGGTCGCCGCTTGGGCGATCTCGGCCGTGGGCAGCCGGCACCGACGGTGAGTGCGACGACCTCTGGATCGCCGAGCCGCTGCGCGATCGATGGAGGGCGCGCATCGACACGTTCCGCGGTCGTCCGCGCTAGACTCGCGCACTAGAGCCCGAGGACGGGTTCGCCCTCCTCCCGCCAGCCAACCGACCCGCGGCTTCCCCAGCCGCGACCGCTGAGCCATCTCCTGGTGACGCACGATCGCTGGGCCGTCGGTCGTCGAGATCCAAGCATCTGGAGGTCCAGGATGTTTCGAAGGCGACTCCTGTTGGCGCTCACGATCGGCTCGCTTGCGTCGCTGCTGCTGGCCTCGGCGCCTGCCTTTGCCATCACCGGCGGTTCGCCGGACACGATCCACACCAATGTCGGACTCGTCCGCTTCACGACGGCCGACGGTCGGTTCCGGTGCTCGGGGACGCTGATCGCACCGACGGTCGTCCTCACGGCGGGCCATTGCACGGAGGGCCCGGCCACCAACGTCTATGTGTCGTTCGACGACACACTCGCCCTCGACCCGCTCGCACCGAACATCACCCCCGAGGAGAAGGCGGCGCGCGAAGCCCACTACATCACCGGCACGGCCCACCCCGATCCAGGCTGGGACGGCAAGCTCCAATTCTCGAAGCAGCACGACCAGGGCGTCGTGGTGCTCGACGCCCCGGCGTCGACCAAGTGGCCCGACATCGTGCCCGCTGCCCTGCCCCCGGTCGGTTACATGGACGCCAACCAGGGCGCGCTCAAGAACGGCACGTTCACGCTCGTCGGCTACGGCGTCAAGATCGGCGAGAAGAAGGCGACGGTCGTGGTGACCGTGCGGAGCTCGACGACCTCGTACCTGAAGAACGTCGGCAGCGAAGTGATCACCTTCCAGATCAACGACCGCGATTCGAAGGCGGGCGGGGGTTCGTGCTTCGGCGACTCGGGTGGCGCCGTGTTCTTCGACGGCTTCGTCCTGGGCGACGCGTCGTACGTCAACTCGCTGACGTGCAACGCGCTGGGCAGCTACCAGCGCGATGACACGCCGTACTCGCGAGCCTTCCTGGACCAGTTCCTGCCGTAGCGCGACAGGCGCCCGCACGGCCCGGGCGAGGCCAGCACGGAGCGCCGTGGCGTCAGGCGTCGCGGATGACGATGTTGAGCAGCTTGCCGCCACCGGCGGCGATCACCTTGTCCGGAGCACGGCCCGCGAGGATCCCGGCGATCTTCGGACTCGCAAGCGCGAGCCGCTCCAGGTCGGCCGGAGTCGTATCGGTGGGCACGACCAGACGGTCGCGGAGCTTGCCGTTGACCTGGATCGGCACCTCGCGGGTGGCCTCGGCGAGGACGGAGGTGTCGATCTCCGGCCAGCGCTCGGCGTGGATCGACGACCACTCGGCGCCGGTTGCGGCCAGCCGCCGGCTCCACAGCTCCTCGGTGATGTGCGGCGCCGCGGGCGCCAGCATCAGCAGCAGCAACCGGACCGCCTCATCCCACTCGGCCGAGCCGGCCACCGCGGTGCCGCGGTAGCGCATCAGCGTGTTCGACAGTTCCATGAGCTTCGCCAGCATCGTGTTGAAGCGGAAGCCCTCGTAGTCATCGCTGACGTCGCGCAGCGTCCGGTGCGCCGCCGCGCGCATCCCGGCCCGAGCGTCGACCTCGGTCTCGCCGGCGGGCAGCGTGCCGGACTCGGGGTCGCCCGGCTCGATGCCGTGCGGGTCGAGCGCGATCGTCCAGGCGCGGTTCAGGAAGCGGTGGACGCCGCCGATCCCGGACGGGCTCCACGGACCGCCCTGGTCCCATGGCCCCATGAACATCAGGAACAGGCGGACCGTGTCGGCGCCGTAGCGCTGGACCAGCTCGTCGGGGTCCTGCACGTTGCCGCGCGACTTCGACATGCGCTCGCCGTCCGCCCCGAGGATCTGGCCCTGGTTGAACACCCGTTTCCACGGCTCGTTCTGCTGGACCAGCCCGATGTCTCGCATCATCTTCGTGAACTCGCGGGCATACAGCAGGTGCATGACCGCATGCTCCGCCCCGCCGGTGTACTGCTCGACGGGCGTCCACGTCTCGACCATGTCGGCGTCGAGCGGACCATCCGGCTTGTGCGGCGACAGGTAGCGATACCAGTACCAGGACGAGTCGATGAAGGTGTCCATCGTGTCGGTCTCGCGTTTCGCGCGGCTCGCCGTCGATCGGGCACGGAACGTTGAGGAACGTCTCGTCACGGGTCAGCGGATTCACCCCGCTGCCCTCGTAGTCGACCGTGTCGGGCAGCAGAACCGGCAGGTCCTCATCCGGGACGGGCACGATGCCATGGGTCGGGCAGTGGATCACCGGGATCGGCGTGCCCCAGTAGCGCTGCCGGCTGATCAACCAGTCGCGCAAGCGGTACGTGACCGCAGCCTGGCCCTTGGCTTCGGACGCGAGCGAGGCGACGATCCGCCGCCCGCCCTCGTCGGCTGACAGCCCGCTGAACTCGCCGCTATTGATCAGCACCTCGTCGTCCGAGTGCGCGACGTACGCCTCGCCGAGATCGGCGTTCTCCTCGCCGGGCCGCGCGACGACACGGCGGATCGACAACCCGAACTTCTGTGCGAACGCGTAGTCACGCTCGTCGTGCGCGGGGACGGCCATGATCGCGCCGGTTCCGTAGCCGGCGAGCACGTAGTCGGCCACGAAGATCGGGATTCGCTCGCCGTTGACCGGGTTGATCGCGTCGGCACCGATCGGGACGCCGGTCTTCTCGCGTTCGGCGGACAGCCGCTCGATCTCGGTCTCGGTCTCGGCGCGCGCGACGTACGCCTCCACCTCCGCCCGTCGCTCCGGGGCCGTCAGCGCCGCGACCAGCGGATGCTCAGGGGCGAGGACCATGAACGTCGCTCCGAACAGCGTGTCCGGGCGCGTCGTGAAGACGCGGATCTCCTCGCCGCCCGCGTCGTGGTCGGACGGCGCGGTATCGAACACGATCTCGCCGCCCTCCGATCGGCCGATCCAGTTCGTCTGCTGGATCCGGACCGGGTCGGGAAACTGAATCTCGCTGAAGTCGAGCAGCTCGTCCGCGTACTTCGTGACGCGCAGGTACCACTGGTCCAGGTCTCGCTTCTCGACCTTTGCGCCGCAGCGCCAGCAGTGACGGTCGGCGCCCTCGACCTGCTCGCGGGCCAGCGTGCCGTCGTTCGGACACCAGTCGACCGCCGACTTCGCGCGGTAGGCGAGGCCGGCCTTCAGGAACTGCAGGAAGAACCACTGGTTCCAGCGGTAGTAGTCGGGGTCGCAGGTGACGACCTCGGCGCTCCAGTCGAACGTGGCGCCCATCTGCCGTAGCTGGCGGCGCATGTTGGCGATGTTCGACATCGTCCAGTCGCGCGGATTGATCCGGTTCCGGATCGCCGCGTTCTCGGCGGGTAGCCCGAAGGCATCGAACCCGATCGGCAGGAACACGTTCTTGCCGTGCATCCGCCGGAAGCGGGCCAGCGCGTCGGTCGGCGTCTTGATGTACCAGTGCCCGATGTGGATGTCGCCCGACGGGTACGGGTACATCGTCAGCAGGTAGTAGCGGTTGCGCGGTTCCTCGAGGTCGGTCCGGTAGAGCTCGAGCTCCTCCCAGCGCTGCTGCCAGCGCGGTTCGATCGCGCTCGGGTCGTAGCGCTCGATGCGGGTTCGCTCGGGCCGGCCGGCGGTGGACGCCGTGTCGGCGGTGGTGTCGGTCACGGACTGCCTCGGATATGGATCACCCCCCGCCGGCGCCGGCGAGGGGTGGGTGTCGGCGGTGTTCGCTCGTCTGGTGGAGCTACGGGGACTCGAACCCCGGACCCCCTGCATGCCATGCAGGTGCTCTCCCAACTGAGCTATAGCCCCACGGAGCGGGAATTGTACCAGAGGGCTCGTCAGCCGCCGGTCGTGGAGGGGCCTGGCAAAACGATTCTGATCATGGTTCCGGCGTTCGGCGCGCTCTCAGCCGAGATCGTGCCGCCATGCAATTCGACGATCGCGCGCGCGATCGCGAGCCCGAGGCCGGAGCCTCGGGAGTCGGACGATTTCGCGAAGCGGTCGAAGACCGTCGGCAGCAGTTCGGCGGGGATGCCCGGCCCGTCGTCGGCGACCTCGAGCACGATGCCCTCGCCGGTCGAGCGACCGTCGATCCGGACCGTCCCGCCGGGCCCCACGTAGCGCAGCGCATTCGCGACGAGGTTCGCGAGGACCTCGCGCATCCGGATCGGGTCGACGTCCAGCAGCGGCAGGTCGTCGGCCAGCGCGAGCTCGATGGTCGCGCCGGCGGTTCCCGCCGGCTGCTCGAACGACCGGGCCACTTCGGCCGCCACGATCGACAGGTCGGTCGGCTCGCGGTGGAGTGCCAGCGTGCCGGCCTCGGCGAGGCTGAGCGTCCGCAGGTCCTCGATCAGGCGGGCGAGCACGCGCGTCTCCTCGAGGACCGTGCCGAGATGCTCGCCATCCGCCGGGTAGACGCCGTCGACGATCGCCTCGACGTTGCCCTGGATGACCGCGAGCGGCGTGCGCAGCTCGTGGCTGACCTCGGCGAGCAGCCGCCGGCGCTGCGCCTCGTCGACCTCGAGGCGGGCCGTCATGGTATTGAACGCGCGCACGAGATCGCGCAGCTCGCGCGGGCCACGGTCGACCTCGGGGACGCGGGTTGCGTAGTCGCCCGCCTCGACCCGCCCGGCCGCCTCGACGAGGGCGTCCAGCGGCGGCGCGACGCCCCGCGCAAGCCGGATCCCGAACAGGATGGCCGCCCCGCCGGCGATCAGGATGACGGCCACGGCCGCGCGGGCCAGGTCGGACAGGGTGCCCGTGTCGGTGACGAAGCCCAGCAGCGAGCCGATGATCCACAGCCCGATGACGCCGATCGAGACAAAGACGAGCGAGAGCAGGAGGACGAAGCACCCGAAGCGTCTCGCCATGCCCCGTCGCCGCCAGGGAGGTCCCCACTGGCCGCTGCGACCGCGCGGCCCCCACCATGGCGGGCCGCGCCACTCCTGCGGCGGCCACGACTCGTCGTCCGGCCACCAGCCGGGCCGTTCGTGCGGACGCGGGTTCTCGGGGTCGGGAGCGGGCACGTCAGGCCGCCGGCTCGGCGACGCGGTAGCCGACCCCGTAGACGGTCAGCACGTAGCGCGGTTCCCGCGGGTTCGGCTCGACCTTCCGGCGCAGGTTCTTGATGTGCGTGTCGATCGCCCGCTCGTAGGACTCGAAGGCGACGCCATGGACGGCATCGAGCAGCTGCGAGCGGGTGAAGATGCGGCCCGGCTGGCGGGCCATCGTGGCAAGGAGTGTGAACTCGGTGGGCGTCAGGTCCGCGGGCGTGCCCGCGATATGGACCTGCATCCGGGGAACGTCGAGGTGCAGGTCGCCCACGGCGATCTGGTCGTTGGAGGTGGCGGCGGCTACCCCCTCGCTCCGCCGCAGGACTGCGCGGACACGGGCGACCAGCTCGCGCGGGCTGAACGGCTTCGTGATGTAGTCATCGGCTCCGAGCTCGAGGCCGAGCAGCTTGTCGAGCTCGTCGTCGCGCGCCGTGAGCATCACGATCGGGGTAGGGGACTCGGCGCGAATCGTGCGGGTCACGTCGAGGCCATCCAGTTCGGGCAGGCCCAGGTCGAGGACGATGAGGTCCGGCCGGCGGGTGCGGAAAGCATGGACGGCCGACGCGCCGTCGCCGGCCGTCAGCACGCCGAACCCGGCGTTCTCGAGGTAGTCGCGGGCGAGTTGCACGATCCGGGGCTCGTCGTCGACGACGAGGACGGTTTTCACGCGGGCCATCGTAGAGTCCCTGGGGCGCGGAGGTGGCCGCCCCGTTCGGGGCGGCCACCGTGGATAGAAGCGACGCGACGCTCAGGACTGGTTCGGTGGGCTCGAGCCGCCGGCGTCACCGCCGCCCTGCTGGTCGTGCAGCCGCTGGTGGTATTCGGCCATCCGGCGCTCACGCTCCTCGTGCCAGCCGTTCGGGCCGTAACCGCCTGGGCCCCAGCCCGGCCCGCCGCCCAGCGACGGCCGCCGAATGCGGCCCGGGCCAGTCCGAACAGCAGAAGGAAGAAGAAGATCGGGAAGAGGATCCACAGGAACCCGAAGCCGAAGAAGCCCGGGTGACCGTAGCCGTACCCATAGCCGACGGGCGCCACGACCGTGGTGCCCTCCGGGAGGGTCGCCGCCTGGGCGATGCCCTGGCTGACTCCCGCGTTGTAGATCCCGATGCCGATCCCCGCGAGCACGAGGACGATGAGCGCCCCGAGCACGAGGTTGAGGATGGTTCGTCCGTTCATTGATGTGCATCTCCTTGTTCGCTCTTCGAACGTGATGGCGCCATCCTCGAACTCGATCGTGGAGCGAATGTGAAGACGGGGCGGAGGTCCTGCGGACCTCACCGGCGTGGCATCATCGGGGCCGTGCCTCCCAGCCGCGCACGCCGGACCATCACCGAGGAGCTCGCTACGGTCGACCTCCCGGGTGGACGACTCGGCTACGTCCTTCGCCGCTCGTCACAGGCGTTGACGATGCGCGTCGTCATCGACCCGGCGAAAGGCGTCGTCGTCACCATCCCCGGCCCGAACCGACGCGGGTGGGCGCGCCCCGAGCCGGTGATCTCGGGATTCCTCGGCGAGCGCGAGGCGTGGCTGCGCCGCCATCTCGCGCGGCAGGCTTCAGAACGCGCCACACTTGCCGCGCGCGGAGGCTTGCGCGACGGAGCGTCGTTCCGCTACCGGGGCGAATTCCATCGACTGCGCATCGAGCGCGCTCCGGGATCCCGTCGCTCGGCGGTGACGCGGGTCGGTGGCGACTTCGAGGACGAGCTGCACGTCCGCCTCGCGCCCGCGGACCGGCGCCTCGTCGGCGACGTCCTCGAGGCGTGGCTCCGCGCGCGCGCACGCGATTCGATCCGGCGCGCTATCGATCGGCACGCCTCGGCACTGAACGTCGCGCCGGCAGCGATCTCTGTCCGCGACCAGCGCACCCGCTGGGGCAGCGCCTCACGCGGCCGGCGCCTGGCATTCTCGTGGCGGCTGGTGCTCGCACCACCGGAGGCCCTCGACACGGTCGTCGTCCACGAGCTCGCCCATCTCCGGGTGTTCGGACACGGGCGTACGTTCTGGGCGCTGGTCGCGTCGCGCCGCCCGGATCACTCCCAGTGGCGCCGCTGGCTCCGCGAGCACTCGCTCGAGCTGCACGGGGCCCTCGGTCAGGACGAGGAGGTCGCGGAGGCCTCGGCCTGATTGCGGCTCGATCCCGGCTCGCCGAACGATCTCCTCGACCACGAGCCGCGGCCGTAACCGGTCGACGTCGATCATGATGTCCGCCGCCGCTTCGAAAACCGGGTCGCGCTCCTCGACGACGTCCTCGATCCAGTCCAGCGATGTTGCGTCGTCACGCCGCCCGCGGCCCGCACCGACCCGCATGCGCAGAGTCTCGGGTCGCGCTCGCAGCCACACGACCGTCCCGGTCTCGCGCATCCTGGCCTGCGACTCCGTGTCCATGACGACGAACCCGGCGACGCCGATGATCACGGGCGGCGCGATGGTCAGGGCATGCTCGAACGCGGCCAGTTCGGCTGCGTGGAGCGCGGTGATGCCACCTTCGTCCTCGATTTCCGGAGCCGTTCGCCCGGCGACTTCCTGCACGAGTGAATCGTTGTCCACGTACGGCCAACCGGTCTGTGCCGCCAGCCGGCGACCAATCGTCGTCTTGCCCGAGCCCATCAGGCCGATGAGGAAGATGCGCACGCGCTCAGCGTAGACCGTCGGGGCGAGCGTCCCCGGACCGTCAGTCAGGCATTCCGGCCGCGCAGCCAGCCGTCGAACGACGGGGCCCCGCGCAGCGAGTTCGTGGGACAGAGCGGGCAGCCCGGAATCGGCACGTCGTGGGCCCTGTGGCGAAGCTGGACGCCACCAACCTCGCGGACGACCCGCCCGCGCAGGATCACCGCCGAGAAATGGCCCCACGCGAACACGCAGACGCGGCATACGGTTGGGCCGTCGCCAGCGATGACGTGTTCCGTCCGCCCGCATCGCTCGCAACGTGGTCGAGCCATCCAGGGGTGGCTCTCCACGACCGGCGCCGCGTGCGACTGCATTGCGGGAGATTGCCCGGTCGGGCATTGCAGTCACATGTGCTCGCCCGACCCGCGCGCGACGAAATGCAATGCACGTCGGGGATGGTGGTGGAGATGAGGGGACTCGAACCCCTGACCCCCGCGATGCGAACGCGGTGCTCTCCCAGCTGAGCTACATCCCCACGGGCCGTCGCGCAGTTTAGCACGGGGTCCCCGGCCGGCCGGCGCCTACAGGGTCTTGCAGGGTGGGCATCGGGCGCTGACCCGGGGGTCGCCCCGATAGGCTGCCGCGAAATGCCGATCTCCTTCGGGTTCCTGGCCGGGCTCGGGGCCGCGCTGTCGTGGGGGACGATGGACGTGGCGACTGCACTGGCAAGCCGGCGTCTCGGCAGCCTCAAGGTCACGGCCGGTATCCAGGTCGTCGGCGCCGTCCTGCTCATGGCGCTGGCGTTCGGGTGGGGAACGCCGCTGCCGTCTGATCCGCTGGTCCTGGCGGCGGCAGGGCTGCTCGGCATCGTCGGTGCCGGCGCCTACCTGTCGTACTTCACGGGTCTGCGCATCGGTCCGATCTCGCTGGTCGCCGGGGTGGTTGCCGCATACGGAGGGCTGACCGTTGTCCTCGCGGTGATCGTCCGCGGCGAATCGCTGACGTCGGTTCAGGCGCTCGGCGCCGCCGTGGCGACGCTCGGCGTGGTGCTCACCGCGGTCGCCTTCGATGGCGGCATCCGTGGCACTCGTCTCGCCGGACCCGGCGTCATCTTCGCGGTGATGGCGTTGCTGCTGTTCGCGGTGATGACCGTCGGCCTGGCCGAAGCGATCGAGCGCTCGGGCTGGCTCGAAGTCCTCGTCGTGTCGCGCATCGTGAACGCCATCGTCTCGATTGGCGCAGTCGTGGTGCTCACCTCGTTCGCGCATCCACGATTGCGGGCACTCGTCCAGGTCGACACGATCGCTGTTGCGCGCACGTCGTGGGCGATCGTCCTTGTCGCAGGCATCCTCGACGTCGCTGGGCTGATCGTGTTCGCGATCGGCCTCGAGCAGGCGGAGACGTGGCTGGTCGGCCTCGTCTCGTCGTTCGGGCCTGCGTTCACGATCCTGATCGCAGTGCTGTTCCTCGGGGAGCGGCTGCGGCGCGTTCAGTGGCTCGGCCTGGTCGGGGTCGGGTTCGGGATGGTGCTGATCGCGCTGCCATAGCGAGTGGCGCTCGCCCCGCGGTACCGGGCGAGTCGTCGTATTCCCCCGGGGTCTATCTGGCGTTACGGAAGCCGATCCGGGGTGTTTTCGAGGGTGCTGTGAGGGTATCCATTCCGCAGAGTTCTGCGAGCTTCAATAGGGCGGCTTCAGGCGGGGTCTGGGGGCCGAGAATGCCCGGGGATAGACGCCCCAGGAATACGGCGCCGAGTGGAAGCTGGGCCGTTGACGAAGTAGAACATTTGTTCGATACTGGCCGGGTGTCGGAACGGCCCGCGGATGTGTCGGCGGCCCTGGCGAACCTCGAGGCTCGCTGGGGAGCGGCGGCTCCGCGGCGGCTGACCGACGGCGCGCTCGCGCTGGTCCCCGCCGCAGCTCCGGACGGGGACGCCGGGCCGGCCCTCGCCCCGCTCGAACGCGTCGTCTCGACCGGCTTCGCCGAGCTCGACGCGATCATCGGACCGGGGGGCCTGCCGCGGAATGCGGGCGTGGCCCTGCGCGGCGACGGGTCCAGTGGCCGCACGACGCTCGCGCTGCGGACCGTGGCCGAGGCCCAGGCAGCCGGCTCGGTCGTCGCCTGGGTCGACCTCTCGCGCACGTTCGACCCGGTCGAAGCGGTCGCCCGCGGCGTCCGCCTCGAATGGCTCGTCGTCGTCACGCCCGAATCGCTCGACGAGGCACTCGCGATCGGCGGGGCGCTGCTGACGAGCCGCTCGGTCGACCTGCTCCTCGTCGACCTGCCGGGCCGTCTCGCGCGCACCGACCGCGCCTCGAAGGTCGCCGACCGGCTGCACCGCCTGGCGGCGCTCGCCCGGCGCTCGGACGTCCTGCTGATCCTGCTCGAGCCCGCCGGCCGCGGCGACCCGAACGGCCTCACGACCGCGGTCGCCGAGGCAACCGGACTCCGGCTCGAGCTGACCCGCCGGGGATGGATCCGCCTGGGGCGCGACGTGGTCGGGCAGCAGACCGAGGCGCGCGTCACCCGTAACCGGTTCGGACCGCCGGGCGGTCGGGCCACGCTCCGGATCCTCTACGCGGACGGCGGCGAGCGAGACGCCTGCCTTCGCCGGGAGGACCTCCTCGTCAACGCCCCCGCTTTCACCGAACGAGAGCAGCTCGATGCGACTCCTTCATCTCCACTGGCCACACCTGCCGCTCGCGCTCACGAAGGCCCGGGCCTCCGGCTCGTTCCCGACCGGCCCCACGATCCTCGGCGGCCAGCCGTGGACGGCGGGGACGGTCATCGACGCCAGCCCCGAGGCGCGGGCACTCGGCGTGCGCCGCGGAATGCCGCTGGGCGCGGCGCACCGGCTGGCGCCTGAGGCGGTCTTCCTCGACCCCGACCCCGACGCCGACGCGTTTGCCCTCGAGGCCGCCTTCGAGCGGCTGGCCGCGTTCAGCCCGGGGGTCGCCGGGACGAACGACCCGCACGACCCGGCGTTCGGCCTCTTCGAGATCCAGGTCGACGGCCTCGGGCCGCTGTGGGGCACCGAGCCGGTGCTCGTGGAACGGGTCGGCGGTGCGCTGGAGCGGCTGCTCCCCGGGGAGCCGCGGGCGGGGATTGCCGGGACGCGGTTCGCGGCCACGGTCGCGGCAATCCATGCGAAGCCGGACGAGCCGCTCTTCGTCCCGCCCGGTGACGACGCTGCGTTCCTCGCGCCCTACCCGGCCGGCCTTCTCACGACCGACCCCGACGTCCGCGCCCGGCTGACCCGCTTCGGATTGCGCCGGATCGGCGCGGTGGCCGAGCTGGCCCGGTCGGCGCTCGTCGCGCGGTTCGGCGAGGAGGGCGCCCTGCTGCACGCCCGGGCGCACGGCGAGGAGACCGATCCGTTCCGGCCGCGGCGGACCCCCGAACGACTCCTGCTCGGGCTGCCGATCGAGCCCCCGGTCGAGGAGCTCGAGGCGCTCCGGTTTGTCCTCCACCGCCTGGCCGCGGCGCTCGGTGAGCAGCTCGGGACACGCGGTCTCGCCGCGGCCCGCGCGTCGCTCCGGCTCGAGCTGGATCTCGCGTTCGCCCGCGCAGGCACGCCCCGCGAGCTGCTCGTGGATCAGCGCTTCCCCGAGCCAACCGCTGACGCCGAGGCCGTCGAGCGGCTGCTCTTCGCACGCCTCGAACGGACCCCGCCGCCGGCCGCGGTCGCCCGGCTCGAGCTCGAGCTGGCCGGCGCCGAACCCGCGGCGGGTCAGCAGCTCCCGCTGTTCGAGCCCCAGGCTGCACGCAATGTTCGTCTCGGATGGCAGCTCATGCGGCTCGCGCTGACGTTCGGGGAGGATCGCTTGCAGCGCGCCGTGATCACGGACCCCGAAGCGCCACTCCCCGAACGGCGCTGGGCATGGCAGTCGGTGGTCGGGGACGGGACCGAGCGATGACCCGGCTGCTCCGCGAGCACCCGGTGATCGACGTGGAGACCGACGCGTCGGGCCGCCTCAGCGCGATCCGCTGGAACGGCCGGCGTGAGCCGGTCGAGGTGTGCAACCGCTGGCGGGTGGAGGAGGCGTGGTGGGGCGATCCGATTGCACGCGACTACATGAAGGTCGTCGGGCTGCAGTGGCTCGCGCTCATCTACCACGATCGAATCGGCGGAACGTGGCACCTGGAGCGCCTCTACGACTAGCGTGGGGCACAAGGGCACGAAACAGGATCAGGCGACCAGCCGGATCCCGGGCGTCAGCGGGTTGGCGATCCGATCGTCAGGCTGACGACGAGCAGGACCGCGAACAGGCCGATGACGAAGATGAGTGCGGCGACGTCACGAGGCTTCGTTGACTGCACGTTGCCCCTCAAAGGCGCTATCGGATCGGATTCCCGGCCGATCCACCTGCAGTATGGACGTCCGTTCGGTTCGGTGTGTTGCGCGCATACCAAAAAAAGCGCCCTATTCGAACGGGCAGTCCGCGCCGTAGCGGACGGTGATGATCGTGAGGCCCCCCGCCGGCGCGACGGTCGTTTCGACCCGACAGTCCTCGTCCCCCACCGAGTCGAGCACGAAGCTGCCGTCTTCGAGCGGGCCCGAGAGCGCCTCCGTGCTGTACGTGGCCAACTCGAGCCGCGACTGCATCCACGTCGCGATCTCATCGGCCGCAGCGGGCGTGCTGAACGTCGCGCTCACCGGCTCGCCGGCTCCGGCCACCTCGGTCTCGACCGCGTCCGGGTAGACCGGGAAGCGGGCCGGAAGCGCATCCCAGATACGGCCCCACTCGGTGTCGGTCTGGGTCACTGCCGGTTCCTCGGTCGCGGGCGGCTCGGCCGAAGATGGGCCCGCCGGTGGTTCGGACCCTTGGCCGGCCGGCTCGCTGGTCGCAGCGCCGGGCGTTGCCTCGACCGCGGACTGGAGCGAATCGTCGGTGCCGGTGCCGCGGGCAGGCGACGAGGAGCAGCAGGACACCAGCGAGGAGGAGCGATCGGCGGGGGATCACCTGTCGAGGATAGAGCAGGACCCCGTCGCCCCCAATGCGACGGGGTCCTGCAGGCCGGCCGGACCGCTCACCAGTCCGTCCAGCGGGTCGACGCACCGACCATCGCGGTCGATCGTCGCCATCGTCCCGAGCCCCCAGGCGCGAGACGTTCTGTGTTCAGCCGCTCGCCGCCTGCGCCGCGAGGACCGCGGGCAGCAGGACCAACACCAGCAGCATGGCGATCACGACCATCAGCATGCTTCGCGCAGCCACTGCCGCAATCGGGCGAATGGTCGTGATCATGCCGTTGAGACGTCTGATGACCGCATCTTGTTTCATCGAACTTCGTGAGAAGTTCGGGGCAGTCTCGCGGGCAGAACTGCTGGCGTCATTAGAACGCATGTTCTACCATGGACGGGCCCCCCAGGCAAGACCCGTGGGAGCCCTTTTCGTGGTCCGCTACGCCGAACTGCATTGCCATTCGAACTTCTCGTTCCTCGACGGCGCCTCGCCCTCGGATGACCTCGTCGAGCGTGCCGTCGAGCTGGGCCTGAGCGGGCTGGCCGTCACCGACCACGACGGCCTGTACGGCGCGGTCCGGTTCGCCGCCGCCGCCGAGGCGGCTGACCTCCACCCGATCGTCGGCACCGAGATCGCGCTGCTCGACCCGGCCGTCGCGGATCCGGACGCTGTCGTCGTCCCTGCTCGTCGCCCGCGTCGACGACCACGGTCGCGGACCCCCGCCCTCGACGTCAACCGGGTCGAGGATGGTCACCCGTCCCGGCCACGACCGGAGCGAGCCCGACTCCCCGGCCATCGCGATCCGGTCAAGGAAGACTTCCGCGGCATCCGCCCGGGGGCCCGCGGGCCACGGCTCGTCCTGCTCGCCCGGGACCAGGCCGGCTGGCGGAGCCTGACCCGGCTGCTGTCGCGGGGCAACCTTGCGGGGACGAAGGGCGCGCCCCAATTCCGCCACGCCCTGCTCGAGGAGCACCACGAGCAGGTGATCGGCCTCTCCGGCGGGCGCAGCGGCGAGATCGGCCGGCGGCTGCTCGTCGGCGATCGGAGCGGCGCCCGGGCGGCGGCGGAACGCCTTGCCGGAATCTTCGGCGAGGACGGCTTCTGCATCGAGCTGGCGCACCACCTGCTGCCCGACGATGACTGGCTTGTTGCCGAGTCGGCAGCCCTGGCGGCCGACCTGCGTCTGCCGGTCGTCGTCACGAACGCCGTCCACTACGCGACGGCCGAGGACCGCGAGTTCCACGACGTCCTGACGGCGATCAAGCACGGCCGGACGCTCGACACGCTGGCCGATCTGCGCCGCCCCGACGCCGAGTCGTACCTGAAGTCCGGCGAGGCGCTGGCGGCGCTCGGTCATTCGCTGGATCCGGTCGCGGCACGTGCCTGGCATGAGGGGATCGAGCGCTCGGTCGCCATCGCCGCTGCCTGCCACGTCGACCTCGGATTCGAGCAGTACCGCTTCCCGGGCTTCCCGGTGCCGGACGGGGAGACGCCGTTCTCGTACCTGTCGGAGCTGTGCTGGGCGGGCGCCCGGCACCGCTACCACCCGCTGACGCCGGCGGTCGTCAAGCGGCTGGCCAACGAGCTCGACGTCATCGAACGAGCCGGCCTCGCCGAGTTCTTCCTCATCTGCTGGGACCTGATGCGCTTCGCGAAAGAGGAGGGGATCCCGGCCCAGGGCCGGGGCAGCGCGACCAGTTCGATCGTGTCGTACACCCTCGGGATCAGCCGGGTCGAGCCGATCGCCCACAACCTCCTGTTCGAGCGGTTCATCAACCCGGGCCGAACGACCTACCCGGACGTCGACATCGACTTCAGCTCGGCTCGGCGCGAGGAGGTCATCCAGTACATCTATCGGCTCTACGGGCCGGAACACACGGGGATGGTCTGCAACCTCGTCACCTACCGGGCGCGCTCGGCGGTGCGCGAGGTGGGCTACGCGCTGGGGTTCCCGCGGCCGCTCGTCGACCGCGTGGCGAAGGCGCTCGAGACGTACGACAGCGTGATGGTCCGGCGCGACCTCGAGGCCGATGGCGGGTTCGCCGAGTTCTTCCGACGGGCGGGCGAGGGAACGCCGGCCGAGGCCCTGGCGGCCGCGCAAGCCGAGGCGCACGGCCTCGTCGACGGGATGGGCCAGTTGCAGCAGCGCGTCCCGCTCGTCGGGAAGGTGCCGCCGTGGCGCCAACCATCGAAGCCGGAGGACCCGAACGCCCCGCGACCGTTCGCCTGGCTCCGGGAGGGGGAGAGCGAGGTATCAGATCCGCACCCGGTGCGTGGTACCGAGGCAGAAGCGGATGATGCCGCTCATCTACGCACTGGGCGCGTGATAGATGCGAACCGAACTGTCACCCACGCTCAGACGGCGCCCGAAACGGTGCCATCTGGTGACGGAACCGCGCCTACCACGCAAGCCATGCGTATCCGGCAGGAATCCACTGCAAAGGCGCAGACAGCAAGCGAGGTGGTGGTAGCGCCGTTCGAGGACCATTTCGAGGCGATTTCGTCCCCGGAGCTCGCTGCGCTGAGCGTGGATTCAGGTGAGATCCACCCGACGTTCGGCGCTACGACCACGGGGATTGGTAATCGAGTCGAACTCGGCCCGGATCGGCTCGCACCGGTGGTCGAGCTGCGGCGCGGCGGAACGTCCGATGACGAAGGTGGCCCGGGCGACTCGCCGGCGAGCGTCGCCTGGCTGCGGGCCGGCCGCGGGACGGGCTACGGCGTCCTCGGGCCGCCGCCCGGGGCGGTGCCGGTGGATCCGGACCATGGCATGCCGCTGCCGCCTCCGCGCAGGACGGACCGCCTCGGTCGGCCAAACATGTGGGACCCGCCCGCGCCACCGGTCCAGGTGCTCGGCCGCGGCGGGAACACGCGGGGCGGGCACCGCCACGCCGGCGCCGAGACCCATTCGTCCGTCGCCCGCGTCGAGCCCGAGGAACCGCCGCAGGCCCGCGGCGGTTCCACGGTCGGCCTGTCCCACTGGGAGCGCTGGCTCGAGTTCTGCGCCCGGATCGACGGCTTCCCGCGCCACCTGTCGATCCACTCGGGCGGCATGCTCGTCACCGCCGCCCCGCTCATCGACATCGCGCCGATCGAGCGGGCGACGATGGTCGACCGGGTCGTCGTCCAGTTCGACAAGCGCGATGTCGAGACGCTCAAGCTCATCAAGCTCGACCTGCTCGGCCTCGGGATGCTCGCAGCGATGGACGAGACGCTCCAGCTCATCCAGCACGATTGCGCGGTCTGCCTCGACCTCGACCGCTTGCCGGAGGAGGTGCCGGAAGTGTTCGAGATGCTCGGGGCCTCCGACACCGTCGGCGTCTTCCAGGTCGAGAGCCGAGCCCAGATGCAGACGCTTCCCAAGTCGCGGCCGCAGAGCCTGGACGACCTCGTGGTCGAGGTCGCGATCATCCGGCCCGGTCCGATCCAGGGCAACGCCGTCCACCCGTTCCTCAGGCGGCGGCAGGGCCTGGAGCCTGTGACCTACCTGCACCCGAGCCTCGAGCCGGTGCTCAAGGATTCGATGGGCGTGATCCTCTACCAGGAGCAGGTCATGCGCATCGCAATCGAGGTCGCCGGCTTCTCGGCGGCCGATTTCGGACGGGTTCCGGCGGGCGATGGGCACGTGGCGCTCGACGCGCGAGATGGAGAAGCTCCACCAGCAGTTCTTCGAGGGCTGCATGCGCCAGCCCGGGATGACCGTCGAGATCGCCGAGGAGCTGTTCCGCCAGGTTGCCGCGTTCGCCAGCTTCGGCTTCGCGAAGAGCCACGCGGCCGCGTTCGCACGGACCGCCTACGAGTCGGCATTCCTCAAGCTGTTCTACCCGGCACAGTTCCTGGTCGGGCTGATCAACGCACAGCCGATGGGCTTCTACCCGGTCGAGGTGCTGGTCAACGACGGGAAGCGCCACGGGGTCGCCGTGCTCCCCGTGGACGTCAATGCGTCCTCGTACAAGTCGACGACCGAATGGGCGGGCAGGCCCGGTGAACCACTCCCCGAGGGCTGCGGGATCGATGCGCGGCCCGTGGCGGTCGAGTCCTCGGCCTGCTTCATGCCGGGCCCCGAGGCGCAGGCGCGCTGGGCCGCCGAAAGCGCCACGGGTTGGGGCGTCAGGCTCGGGCTTCACCTCGTCAAGGGCATCGGCGAGCAGCACCAGGAACTGCTCGATGCGGAACGGGAGCGCGGGCCGTACACGAGCCTCGCCGACATCGTCGAGCGGACCGGGCTGCCCGAGGAGGTCATCGAACGGCTGATCCGGACCGGCGCGCTCGACTCGCTGGGGCAGCCGCGGCGCGGGCTGCTGTGGCAGCTTCGCGAGGTGGCCGGTTCGTCACGCGGCAGGGTCGACGGCAAGGCGCTCCGGGCGCTGGGGCGAGCCGGTGGGAAGAAGTCCGCGGCAGCGGGCAGGCCGCTGGACCTGCGCCTGCCGGCGACGGAGGCGCCGGAGCTCCCTGCGGTCAGCGAGGTCGAGCGGGTCGGTGACGCCTATGCGGTGGTCGGCCTCGACGCCCGCCGGCAGGTCGTCGGGCTGTTCCGCGAGGCGCTCGTGCAGCTCGGTGCAGTGACGAACGGCGAGCTGGCGGACCGAAGGCCCGGTCGGGTCAGGGTGGGCGGCCTCGTGGTGACACGCCAGCACCCGATGACCGCCAAGGGCACGGTCTTCCTCGCCCTCGAGGATGAGACCGGGATGGTCAACGTCACGCTCTGGCCGGACACCTGGGCACGCCTCCGTGGCGTCGTGCGCCGCCACGCCCTGCTCCTCGTTGACGGAAAGCTCCAGCGCGAGGGTTCGGTCGTGAACCTCGTGGCGGACGATGTCCGACCACTCGCCGAGGTGGCCGCGACGGTCGGCGGTCCGGAACGGCCCGCCGGGGTCCGCCAGATGGGGCATGCGGGGATGCGCCGGCTCTCCTAGCCCCGAGCGGTCAGCCGCGGGGCTTCTGGTTCGGGTTCGAGCGGGACCGGCCGTCCGGCCCGCGCTGCTGCTGCGGCCGCCCGCGGTTCGGGTTCGACAGGCGCAGGAAGCGCCGGTACCAGGCAGCCGACGCGGCGAAGAACATGCCAAAGATTGGCGACGTCAGGAACGCGTAGATGACCTGGTCCTGCAGCGACGACGGAGAGGCCGACGGGGAGGGTGACGGCGTCGGTGATGCGCCCGGCGGGGCCGACGCAGCCGGCGAACCCGAGGCCGCCGGAGCGGCCGACGCAGCCGCCGAACCCGATGCCGCCGGAGCGGCCGAGGCGGCCGAGGGGGACCCTGAAGCACCCACGGAGGTGACCGGGCTCGACACCGGCGTCGGGGTTGGCGTCCCGACGATGGGCTGGCCGGTTACCAGCGATGCGGACGACGTCAGGATCACCGCGCTGGCGACGATTGCGGAGACGAACCCGATGATCAGACCGACCAGGTAGCTCGCCCTCGGCGCAAGGAAGCCGCCGAGGAACACGGACCCGAGGGCGGGTGGCGCAACGAAGTACGTGGCGACGAGCGCGATGAGCCAGTTGCCACCGCCGGTGACCCCGAACGCGATCCCCGCAGCGACGGTCAGCAAGGAAGGCAGCCACACCGATCGATCAATGAGCAGGGCGGGCAGTCCGCGCAGGTCCTCGCGAATGTTGGGCTGCCGGAATGCGGCCCGAAAGGCGTTACCGAGGCTGGGACGTTCCGGCGCGGCGCCAGGGGTCTTCGGCGTCGACGATCGGGTCGCCTCCTGGGGCGTCCCTTCGTCGAGTACCTCCTCATCGGTGGTTTCGCCAATGGAAGCGCGGTAGCGACGCCGGGCTTCGGCGCGGTTCGTTCGCTTGGCGCGGGGCACGTGGTCTCCAGCTGCTGGGTGGTCAGGGCGGGGGAAGTGGACAGCCATGCTAGTCGATCGGGCCGTCCGACCAAGCCGGGATACGCCGCTGGTAAGGGCCGGATAAGCCACGGTTGAGCGGCCTCTGCTAGAACTGCTGCCCGCCGACCATCCGTCGCCTGCCCGTACCCGCCGGGAGGTCGTCGATGAATCGCGCCCGGCGCGCGGGCCTGTCCGTGCTGATCGTCCTTGTCAGCCTCTTGATCGGGCTCGTGCCCGCGCGGCAACCACGCCCAGATGACGGACTGCCTGTCGCCGACGTCGGCTGGCCGGTGTCGACGCTGGTCGTCTCCGAAGTCCAGACCGGCGGCACGTCGGCGTCCGACGAGTTCGTCGAGGTGGCGAACCAGGGCGCCGCGCCTGTCGATCTCGGCGGGCTGGAACTTGTCTACGTCACGTCGACCGGCGGAACGATCACCCGGAAGGCGACGTGGACGTCGCCGACGCTTCTCGAGCCGGGCCGGCGCGTGCTGGCCGCCAACGGCACGGGGATCTACGCGGCGATTGCTGACGCCTCGTACAGCGGCGGCCTGGCAGCGACCGGTGGCGCGATGGTGCTGCGGGCCGTTGGTGGCGCGCCGATCGACGCGGTCGGGTGGGGCGACGCAGTGAACACTTTCGTCGAGGGGACGGCGGCCGCCGCGCCATCTGCCGGTTCGAGCCTCGAACGGCGTCCCGGCGCCGATGCCGGCAACGGCATCGATACGAATGACAACGCCTTCGACTTCTTCGTCCAGGGTGCGCCCTCACCGCAGAACGGGGCGGCGCCGCCGGTGCCCGGGCCGGGTGCCACGCCGACTCCAACGCCGAGCCCGACACCCGCCCCCACGCCTACGCCAACACCCGCTGCCACGCCGACCCCAGCGCCCACCCCGGCAACCACGCCCACGCCCACCCCAACACCCGCTGCCACGCCGACCCCGGCAGCCACCCCCACGCCGACCCCGGCGACGACGCCCGCGCCCACGCCGACCCCGGTGACGACGCCACCGCCCACGCCGACCCCCATTCCGTCACCGAGCCCGAGCCCGGAACCCGCGGTGACCGCCATAGCCGACGCCCGCTTGCTGCCCGACGATGGCACCGTCACGGTCGAGGGCATCCTGACGACTGCGCTCGGCGGGCTCGAAGGCGGCCGCGGCGGGTTCCTCCAGGACGCCACCGCGGGGATCGCCCTCTATCTCGACGACCCTGCACTCACCGCCTGGCCGGCCGGTACGCAGGTCCAGGCCAGCGGCGTCGTCGCGAGCCGCTACGGCCAGCGCACGATCCGGCTCGCGGAGACGGACTTGCTCCGCGGCGAGTCAGGCGAGCTGCCGGTGCCCCCGGGCGTCCCTACAGGTGCCGCCGGCGAAGCGCTCGAAGGGCTGCGCATCACGGTGGCGGGCACAACCGTCGGTGCATCCTCTGCGCTTGCCGATGGCCTTGGCGTGACCGTGGACGACGGCACCGGCAGCATCCGCGCCGTCATCGGACCCGATGCGCTCGCAGGCCGCACGCTCCCTGGCGGGACGACCGTGGTCGTGACCGGCCCGCTCGGCCAGCGCGACAGCAGCGGCACCGGAGCGAGCGGCTATCGGATCCACGCCACACTTGCCGGGGAGCTCGAGGTCCTCGTAGCGGATCCAACCCCAACGCCGACCCCTTCGACCAGCCCGACACCCTCGCCGTCGCCGAGCCCGACCGGGAACCCGACACCGACGCCTGCGCCGACACCACGGCCAACTCCAACGCCTGCCCCGACCGCCACGCCGCGACCCAGCCCGAATCCGAGTCCCACACCGGCGATCCTCGATCCCGCCGCCGCCCACCTTGCGCCTGTCGGTACGCGGATCGTGGTTCGCGGTACGGTCACGGCCGAAGCAGGCCTCCTGGGTGCGGAACCCCTCTTCGCGATCGGCGATGCAAACGGTGGGATCATCGTCCGGCTGCCGGATGGCATGGCGGCGCCGCAGCGCGGCTCCGTCGTGCAGGTATTCGGGAAGCTCGCCGACCCATACGGCCAGCTCGAGGTCCGGCCGGGCGACGCCGACCTCCACGTCACAGGAAGCGGAACGCTGCCAAGCTCGATCCCGGCGCCGTCGGGCGGACTCGCCGAAGCAACCGAAGGCCGCCTCGTTACCGTGAGCGGCGTCGTTTCGGCGAAGCCGTCGAAGTCGGGGAACAGCACCGTGCTGACCCTCGAGCGCAGCGGCCAGGCATCTGTCCGCGTCATGGCCGACTCGAAGAGCAACCTGACAGCGTCGTCCTTCGAGGTCGGAGCCACCTACCGCGTCACGGGGATCGGGGGCCAGCGTGCCAGCCGCAAGGGCGCCCTCGACGGCTATCGCCTGTGGTTGCGCGGGGCAGCGGACGTTCAGCGCCTGGCCGGTCCGCCCGCCGCTGGCTCGACGCCGGAACCCGGCGGCGGCACCGCCGCTCGGCAGACGATCACGATCGCCGCAGCGCTTCACAAAAGTGAGGGCACGGTGGCCGTCGACGGCCTGGTCACAGCACCGGGGACCCTGCTCGACGCGACGGGACGGCGGATCGTTGTTCAGGACCAGACCGCGGCCATCGAGGTCCTCCTCCCCACTGGCACGTCTGCGCCGCCGATCGCGACCCGACTCCGTGTCGAAGGCACGGTGAAGCGCGCATATGGTGCGCCGCGCATCGCGGCGACCAAGGTCACGCTCCGCGGCACAGGCGCTGCCCCGCCACCGCTCGTCCTTCGTTCGGAGCCAAAGGAGAGCCACGAGTGGCGCCTCGTCCGGATCCACGGCCACGTGGTCAGCGTTCACAAGCTCGGCGAACGCTGGAGGGCCGAGGTCACGCTCGACGGCCACCCAGTCGTCGTCGTCGGCCAGGCCGGAGCCGGGATCGCCGTCGATACGCTGGCGGAGGACCGCATCGCCACGGTGACCGGGATCGTCCGCCGGCCATATCCGACCGCCTCTGACCAGCGGTTCACGATCCTTCCGCGCTACCCGGCCGACGTGCGCGTTTCGGGATCCGCGGCGGCCGCCGGATCTTCGAACAGCGCGAGGTCGACACGCGGCGATCCCGGTGCCGGTCCGTCGGCGACGTCCGCGGCCACGAGCGCACCGCTGCCGGCTGGACGTGATGTGGACCTCGCCAACCTGGCCGATGCGCTGGGCGAGCAAGTCCGCGTCGGCGGCCTCGTGATCGAACTCGACCCGCGCGGCGTGCGGATCGACGATGGAACGGCCTCCGCCCTCGTCCTCCTCGACGGCGAGGCTGCTCAACTTCTTCCGCTCATCGAACCGCGTGACGCGGTCAATGCGAGCGGGACCGTGGAGTCGGTTGACGGAGAGCTCGCGGTCGTCGTCACCGATCCGGCGGGTATCGCGCTTGCCGCCGACCCGACAGCCGCAGGTCCCGCCGCGACCGCTACGCCCCTCGCCGAGCCGCGAGGCGACCCCGCAACCGGGGCGACGGAGGCGAGTCTGGTCGACCCACTCGGCGGGTTTCCAGGCCTCGCCGGGGTCGCGACGCTCGTGGCGATCACGGCCCTGTCGGTCGCGGTCACATGCCTGCGGAGGTGGCAGGCACGACGGCGTCTCGGTGGCCGTGTCGCCGCCCGCCTGGCCGCCTTCGCCGGAGCTGCAACGGTCGAGGTCGACCCGACCGGCGAGCCGTTGCCGGCCCCGCCGGACGGCCGCGACCCGGCCCACGCTCGGGCCACGCACGGCTGAGCACGAGTCACGCACGCACGGATCGGCTTGACGCTCGTTCGCGGGCGGGACTATCCTCGCCCGAGTTTCGCGCCAGCGAAGCAGCCATCGGAGAGAGGAATCGGTCTTGCCGAACGCGGATACCCGCGTAGATAGCCTCCGGGATCGCCGGATTGCGACCCCGATCGGAGAACGGCAGTACCACATCGGTCTCGGCCCAGGCGAACTGGCCGAGTACATCCTCCTCCCCGGCGATCCCGACCGATCCGCCCGTATCGGCTCGCGCTTCAATTCGATCGAGCTCGAGCACCGGCATCGGGAGTTCGCGACGGTGACGGGGACCTATCGAGGCCAGCGGGTCTCGGTGGTATCCACCGGCATCGGCACGGACAACGTCGAGATCGCGGTGGCAGAGATCCTGGCGATCACGGAACGGCCCACCTTCATCCGGGTCGGATCGTGCGGCGCGCTCCAGCCGGAGATGGCGCTCGGCGACCTGGCCATCACGACCGGGGCGGTCCGCCTCGAGTCAACCACGAGCTTTTTCGTCCACGACGGGTACCCGGCGGTCGCCCACTATGAGGCGGTCGTGGCCCTCGTTGAGGCCGCGGAGCGGCTCGGACACCGGTACCACGTCGGGATCACGGCCACGGCACCCGGGTTCTTCGGTGCGCAGGGGCGCCCGATCCCCGAGTTGCCCATCCGCTACCCTGACCTGGCGGACGACATGGCGCGCCAGCGCGTCATGAACTTCGAGATGGAGGCGTCGGCCCTCCTCGTCCTCGCGACACTCGCCCGCTGTCGAGCCGGAGTTGTCTGTGCGGTCTATGCCAATCGGACGACCGGCGAATTCGTCAGCGGGGACCTGAAGAACGAGGCCGAGGCGGCCTGCGTGGACACGGGGCTCGAGAGCCTCGCGATCCTGGCCGAGATGGATCGACAGAAGCGAACCGCGGAGACGGACCGCTGGCGCCCGTCCCTGTGGGATCGCGTGGCCCAGGCAAGCACCAGCTAGGCGGACACGGGACGAGGGTTCCCGCGACGCCCAACCGAGGAGGAGCCGATATGGCAGAGGCCTACTGCGTCAAGGACAAGCGCAAGGTCGAGGTCGTGAACCCGCAACGGATCACCATGAAGAACGGCAAGCCGGCGCTCCAGGGCACCTGCCCGATCTGCGGCGGCAAGGTGTTCAGGATCGGCGGCGCCTGACCCTTCCCGTCACACTTCGAGACGTTCGACGACCCTCGCCGTTCGCGGCGAGGGTCGTTTCATGTCTGCGGGCAGCGACAGCATGCCAACCGGCCCGCCACGGCGGGAGGGTCGGCCCTCGGGGTCGGCAGGGGCCCTTTGCTAGAATTGCCCTCGATCCCAGACCCGACTTTCGAGGTTTCGCCCTGTCGCCACGACCGGTCCTTGCGCTCGACCTGGGTGGAACCCAGATTCGGGCCGCCGTCGTCCAGCCTGACGGCTCACGTCTGAACCGCGTCGCGACCGAGACGCCCAGCGAGCTCGGACCCGCGGCGGTTGTCGACGCGTGTGTGGCAGCCCTCGTCGCCGCGCGCGACGGCGCGCCACCCGAGGTCCGCGCGTCGATCATCGGCATCGGCATCTCCAGCCCGGGCCCGGTCGATCCGCGCGCCGGAGTGGTCGTCGAGCCGCCGAACCTCGGGCCCGACTTCCATGACGTGCCGCTGGCTGACGACGTGGAGGCGGTCCTCGGCCTGCCGACGTTCCTGGACCGAGATACCAACGTCGCTGCACTCGGCGAGGCAGCCTATGGGGCCGGCCGCGATCAGTACGACTTCATTTACGTGACGGTGTCGACCGGCGTCGGCGGCGCGATCGTCACGGACGGCCGGCTCTTCCACGGCCCGGATGGGATGGCGGGCGAGCTGGGACACGTTCCCGTCGAGCTCGACGGCCCGATCTGCGGCTGCGGCGGGCGCGGCCACCTCGAGGCCGTGGCGTCCGGCACGGCACTTGCCCGGGAAGCACGAGACGCGGTCGCGGCCGGGGCCAGCCCGTTCCTGGCTGCGCGTGCCGGCGACTTGCGGCTCCATGAGCTGAGCGCCCGCGACGTCGCCGAGGGCGAGGACGCGGGCGACGAGACGTGTGGCGTCCTTATGGAGCGGGCGCGCCGGGCGGTCGCCACGGCGTGTGTCGGGTTCGTCAACGCGTTCAACCCGCACCGGATCATCATCGGCGGGGCCATCGCCGAGGCGCAGGGCCAGCGGCTGCTCGGCCTCGCCCAGGACACGATCGCCCGGGAGTGCTTCTCGCGCCTCGGAGCGGCGGTCCGCGTCGTCCCGCCGGAGCTCGGTGAGGACGTTTCCCTCGCAGGGGCACAACCCCTCGTTTCATCGCGTATCAACGATCCAGCCTGGAGGCGCAATGGCTCGGTCATCCGGCCGTCGTTTGCGGCCCCGGGCAGTGACATGTCCATTCACGCGTCCGGCTTCGGCGGCGCGTAGTCCAGCAGGAGGATCCCGAACTATGGCAACCCGGGTGGGAAATCAACGGTTTCGGCCGGATCGGTCGCCAGTCGCTCAAGGCTCTCATCGAGCGCGCCCCCGACGTCGAGGTCGTGGCCGTCAACGACCTCGTCGAGACAAGCCTGAATGCGCTGCTGTTCAAGCACGACTCGACGTACGGGGCATATCCCGGCGACGTCGGTCACACCGACGACTCCCTGATCGTCGACGGTCGCGAGATCAAGGTCCTCAAGGAGAAGGACCCGGCCGCGCTGCCGTGGGGCGACCTCGGGGTCGACATCGTCGTCGAGTCGACCGGGATCTTCACCAGCGCCGAGAAGGCCCGCGCGCACATCGACGCCGGTGCAAAGAAGGTGATCATCAGCGCACCGGCGAAGGGCGAGGACATCACGATCGTCCTCGGCGTCAACGACGACCGGTACGACCCGGCCACACACCACATCATCAGCAACGCCAGCTGCACGACGAACTGCCTTGCGCCGGCGGCGAAGGTCGTCCACGACGTCCTCGGCATCCAGCGCGGGTTGATGAACACGATCCACAGCTACACGAACGACCAGCGCATTCTCGACGTGGCGCACAAGGACCCGCGCCGCGCCCGGTCGGCCGGTCAGAACATCATTCCGACGACGACCGGTGCCGCGAAGGCTCTCGCGCTCGTCATCCCCGACCTCAAGGGCCGCTTCGACGGGTTCAGCCTGCGCGTCCCGACGCCGACCGTCAGCGTCGTCGACTTCACCGCCGAGGTTGGTCGCGAGACCACCGTCGAGGAGCTGAACGAGGCGTTCCGCGCCGCCGAGGCGGGTCCGATGAAGGGCATCCTCGGCGTATCCGACGAGCCGCTCGTCTCGATGGACTTCAAGGGTGACGAGCGCTCGTCGATCGTGGACAGCGCGTCGACCATGGTCATCGGCGGCACGATGGTCAAGGTGATCGCCTGGTACGACAACGAGTGGGGCTACAGCTGCCGCGTCGCCGATCTCGTCGCGCACGTTGCAGCTCGCCTGCCGGTGGCCGCCTGACCCACTGCCAACTGCCCTCGCGCCACCCCACAACGGAAGGCGATCGATGAACAAACAGACCATCCGCGACGCGGACGTCGCGGGCAAGCGCGTCTTCGTGCGGGTCGATTTCAACGTGCCGCTCGCGGACGGCAAAGTGACTGACGACTCGCGTATCCGCGCCGCGATCCCGACGATCAAGTCGCTCGTGGACCAGGGCGCCAGAGTCATCCTCGCCAGCCACCTCGGGCGGCCCAAGGGCAAGGTCCAGGACGGCCTGCGCCTGCGGCCGGTCGGGCAGCGCCTGACCGAGTTGATCCGGCGCAACGTGCCGGTCACCGGCGACGCCCTCGGGATCGGGACGGAGGACGCGCTCAAGCGCATGCGGCCCGGCGAGGTCCTGCTGCTCGAGAACCTGCGTTTCCACGCCGAAGAGGAGGCCAACGACCCGGAATTCGCGAAGACGCTCGCCTCCTATGCGGACGTCTACGTCAACGACGCGTTCGGGACCGCCCACCGGGCGCATGCCTCGACGGTCGGGATCGCCGAGCTCTTGCCCGCGTATGCCGGGCTCCTGATGGAGCGAGAGCTCGAGATGCTCTCAAGCCTCCTGGAGGCGCCCCAGCGCCCATTCGCGGCCATCCTCGGCGGCGCCAAGGTGTCCGACAAGATCGCGGTCATCGACAGCCTGGTTACCAAGGTAGACCTCCTCGTCCTCGGCGGTGGGATGGCCAACACCTTCCTGCTGGCCCAGGGCAAGAGCGTCGGCAAGAGCCTCGCCGAGCACGACCGCGTCGACGACGCGAAGCGGATCCTCACGGCGGCAGAGAAGCGCGGCGTCCGGATCGTCCTCCCCGTCGACGTGATCGTCGCCAAGGAGGTCACGCGCGGCACGGAGTACAAAACGCTTCCTGCCGAGAAGATCCCGGCGTCGTGGCACATCGTCGACATGGGTGCAAAGACCCTCGAGCTGATGCAGGAGTCGCTGGCCGACGCACGGACCATCTTCTGGAACGGGCCGCTCGGCGTGTTCGAGATCCCGTCGTTCGCCCACGGGACGAATGCGATCGCACGGACTGTGGCCGATCGTGCCGAGGACGGCGCGACCGTCGTGGTCGGCGGGGGTGACTCGGTTGCGGCAATCACCAAGCAGGGGCTGGCAGATCGGATGACCCATATCTCGACCGGCGGTGGCGCCTCGCTCGAGTTCCTCGAGGGCCGGGAGCTGCCGGGCGTCACCGTGCTGCTCGACAAGGAACCCGAGCCGGCGAAGGCGAAGCCGAAGACGACGACCAAGACGAATGCGAAGGCGAGGGCGAAGGCATGACCACCTCGATCGAGTTCATCGACGCGCGGGAGATCCTCGACTCGCGCGGTAATCCGACGGTCGAGGTCGACGTGGTCCTCGACGACGGATCGGTCGGCCGCGCCGCGGTGCCTTCCGGAGCGTCGACGGGTGCGCACGAGGCGGTCGAGCTGCGCGACGGCGACACGAGCCGGTTCGGTGGCAAGGGCGTGCTGCACGCCGTGGCCAACGTCATCGATTCGATCGCGCCGGCGTTGTACGGACTGGACGCATCCGACCAGGCGGGGATCGACGCGGTCCTGCTCGACCTCGACGGGACCCCGAACAAGCGGGAGCTCGGGGCGAATGCGATCCTCGGCGTGTCGCTGGCGTGCGCCCACGCTTCGGCGGCCTCTTACGACCTGCCGCTCTACCGCTATCTCGGCGGGGTCGGCGCGCGAACGCTGCCGGTCCCGATGTTCAACATCCTCAACGGCGGGAAGCACGCCCAGGACTCCACGGACTTCCAGGAGTTCATGGTCATGCCGGTCGGCATGGCGACGTATTCGGATGCGCTCCGCGCGGGGGCCGAGATCTTCGCGAAGCTGCGCTCGATCCTCCACGACGAAGGGCTTGCGACCGGCCAGGGCGACGAGGGCGGCTTCGCGCCGTCATTGCCCTCGAACGAGGCCGCGGTCGAGGTGATCCTGCGTGCGGTCGACCGCGCCGGGTACCAGGCGGGTGACCAGATCGCGATCGCACTCGACCCCGCAACCTCCGAGCTCGTGGAGGAGGGAAGCGGCGGTTCCGCGGGCTCTTCCCGCTATGTCCTCGCCCGGGAGGGCCGCACGCTCGACAGCGACGAGCTCGTCGACCTGTGGGCCGACTGGGTGGACCGCTATCCCATCGTGTCGCTCGAGGATGGCCTTGCCGAGGACGACTGGTCGGGCTGGCAGCACCTTCGCCAGCGGCTCGGCGACCGGATCCAACTGGTCGGCGACGACCTGCTGGTCACCAACACGGAGCGAATCGCCAAGGCCATCGAGCTCGATGCGGCGAACTCGGTCCTGGTCAAGCTCAACCAGATCGGGACGCTCACCGAGACGATCGAGGCGATCGAGCTGGCGCGTGGCGCCGGCTGGTCCGCAGTCGTGTCGCATCGCTCGGGCGAGACCGAGGACACCACCATCTCCGACCTCGTCGTGGCGATGGGCACCGGCCAGATCAAGACCGGCGCGCCATCGCGCTCGGAGCGGGTCGCCAAGTACAACCGGCTGTTGCGCATCGAAGGCGAGCTGGGCGACGGTGCGCGATACCTGGGTCGGCGGGCGCTGGCCGGCGTCCCGCGCGAGGCAGTGCAGGTGGCCGAACCGGCCGGGGCGGCATCCGGCTCGTGACCCGCTTCGTCGATCGCGGCGCGATCGTCGCCGCCTATGTCGGCATCGGCATGGCGATCACGATTGCGGTCAGCTTCCTGCTCGTCATCCCGATCGAGCCGATCTACTGGCTCCTCGTCGTTCCGGCCGGGTTGACGATCGGCTACTACGCGAACTCGCGCTCAAACCGGGCCGCCGGCCCGTGGGGACGCATCCTGGCGAACGGGCTGTTCGCGGGGTTCGTGACCGGTCTGACGCTCGCCGTCCTGCTGCTCGGGGTAAAAGGCCTGTTCTTCTTCGCCGACAACGGCTATCCGGACTTCAACCGAGTTGACGAGAACGGCAATCCGATCCCGCCGTTCTGCGACCCTGGCGCGGACTGCGTGTACGCCCGCTACCTGGCTGACGGGCGGGGCGACGCGCTGGCGGCCGAAGGGGTAACCGACGCCGCGTCGTTCACGCCGTTCTACTGGAACCAGCAGTTCGCCACGGCCGGGATCCTGCTCGTGTTGACCAGCGGGGCGGGAATTGGCGGGGCGCTGCTGTTCGGACTGGCGCGGCCGCGTGGTGCCGAGGCTGAGGCCGTCGCTTCGGCGGGCAAGAACACCAGCCCCGCCTGATCGCCGGTTCGGGCGTCCTTCGACGGCCGAGCCTCCGGGGCGGATTAGGCGCGGACCAGGCGCGGACTAAGCCTTCTTGGCCTTCGGAGCGGCCTTGGTTGTCTTCGCCGCCTTGGCCTTCGTCGCGGTCTTCTTCGGGGCGGCAGCCTTGGCCGCGGACGGCTTCGTCGCCGTCGTCTTCTTCGGTGCGGCCGTCTCCGGCGCCTCGGCCGTCGCCGCGGCCGTGGTGTCACGGGCGGTACGACTCAGCGCGGCCCGGGCTTTGCCGGCGGCCGTCTGCGCGCCCTTGGCCTTGTCGGCCTTCGACGCGGCGATGCGTGCCTTGGCGGCTTTCTGGGCAGCGGCCTTGCCGGTCGTCTTCGCGGTCCTGCCGCCGTGCCCGGCATGTGCGCCACCGACAGCGGCGTTGATCTTGATCGTCAGTCGCGACTTGCGGCGCGCGGCGGCGTTCGGGTGGATCGCTCCGGCCTTGGCCGCGCGATCGAGAGCGCTGAGCGCCTCGGCCAGGGCCTGCTGCGGATCGATGTCGTCGCCCGGGTGGGTCGCCGCGGTCAGGGCCTTGGCAACGTAGGTCTTGGCCGCGGTCCGACGCGGCTGCAGGACCTCGTGTCGCCGCCGGGCAATCCGGACACGCTTGAGGCCCGACGGCGTGCGGGCGCCGGTCCAGGTGCGGGGCGTCTTGGCCAAGGGTTGCGAACCTCTCGTTCGAATGATGTGATCGACACGCGGGAGCGCGGGGAGAGCGCCGGGCGCGAACGCGGATGGTACCACAGGAACGAGACGGCCCCGCCCGGCCCCGCCCGTATCATGCCGCGGTGGACATGCCCACGCCCGACGCCCTGCTTGCGATTGCCGAGGATGCGCGGTCCCGCGTTCGTCGCGAAGACCCAGAGTCCGCCGCGTTGATCGAGGCACACTACGCGGAGCTGCTCGAAGCGCTGGATTGGTACCTCGACGCCGGGCAGCCGGACCAGGCCTTCCGGCTGGCCACGGCGCTGGTGCCGTTCTGGATGTCGATGAAGCGCATCGACGACGGCGACCGCTGGTTCGCGCGCGCCCTCGCGCAGCCTGCCGGCAGTGCCGCGCGCCGGGCACGTGCGACCTACGATCACGGCTACCTCGTTTTCTGGGCTGGTCGTTACGACCTCGCGGACGAACGGTTCACGGATGCTCGGGCGCAGGGCGCCGCGGTTGGCGACTCGAACCTTGTCGCGCTCGCGCTGGCGGGCGCCGCGCGTGTCGCCCTCGGCCGTGACCCGGCGCAAGCGGCGCGCCTGTGTCGAGAGGCGCTTGCGGCCACAGAATCCACGCCCACCTCGGACGGTCGCTCGAGCGCTCTCCATGTCCTCGGCGTCGCGCTCCAGATGGCGGGCGACTTTGGAGGCGCCCGCGACGTCATGACGACCAGGCTTGAGCTCGCTCGCGAGAACGGCGACGAGTTCATCGTCTGGGTCGAGTCCTCGAACCTGAGCATGGTCGAGCGCCAGCTCGGCAACCTCGGTCGCGCCGAGGCCCTGTCCCGCGAGGCGCTCCGGATCGTCGAGGCTCGCGGTGACGCGATGGCGATCCCGTGGATCATCAACGGCCTCGCGGCGGTCACCGCCGCCAAGGGCGAGCTCGAGCGGGCGGCCACGCTCAACGGCATGGCGGCGTCATTGCTCGAACGGGCCGGCGGGGAGTGGCCGCCCGACGAGCGCGAGCAGTACGAGGGCACGTTGAAGGCCATCGAGGCCGGGCTGGAGCCGGAGGCGATCGAGCGCGCCCGCTCGACGGGCGCGGCGATGTCGATGGAGCAGGGCGTCGCTTATGCACTGAGTGGGGCTGCGTCGGGCTAGACTGCGCCCTCGTGGCTATCCCCCAGGACCGTCTGCGCAACTGTCAACTGTGACCATCCCGCGGCGAAGCGGGGCGCACTAATTCCGTTCTGCATCGGCTCACTGGCCCTGGGAATGACATCTATGCGCCTGTTGCTGCCTGACGGAGCAGGACTCGCGCCTCGACACCGAGGTCGAGGAGGAACGGCTGGAGGCCACGCCACTGATCGAGCACCTCATGGAGCGGATGACCGATCGCCGTCTCCGCGTTTGCGATGTGGACGGGATCCTCGACCAGCTAAGCGAGCCAGCCCGCCGCGCCGCCGACGCCGAGCAGCAGGCTCGCGGCGGCGGCATAGCCAAAGCGGACGCGACGCGTGTCGATCGTGGCTCCCACATCCCGCAGGCCGGCGATATAGCCCTCGAACGCGACCCGATCGAGGTCGGCCGCTTGGGCCATGCTGACACCTAGGAACTGCAGGGAGATCCCGACGAGGCCGGCGAGGTCCTCCCCGATAGCCCCGATGCCGACGCCCGCCCAGTTGATCGCGACCGTGCGATCGTGTCCCGCGGACGCCTTCCGAGGTAGCAGTGGCCTCGCCGAAGCCGCCGGTGAGCGATTCGATCGACCAATCGCGCACGTCAAGGGATGGGTCCTGCAACGACGTGCGGACGACCTGGGTGATGACGTCGTGGTCGTGGTCCACGTCAGAGTGTAGTCACCACGGTTGCCCCGCTAGAATCCGGCACCGTGGCCATTCCTCAGGACCGTCTCCGGAACTTCTCGATCATCGCGCACATCGACCACGGCAAGTCGACGCTCGCCGATCGGCTGCTCGAGCTGACCCACACGGTCGAGGCGCGCCAGATGACGAGCCAGGTCCTCGATTCGATGGATCTCGAGCGGGAGAAGGGCATCACGATCAAGGCCCGGGCGGTGCGGCTGCAGTACCTGGCCGCTGACGGCCTCGAGTACGGCCTCAACCTGATCGACACGCCCGGCCACGTCGATTTCAGCTATGAGGTGAGCCGCAGCCTGCAGGCGTGCGAGGGTGCGCTCCTGGTGGTCGACGCGGCCCAGGGGATCGAGGCGCAGACGCTTGCCAATGTCCATCTCGCGCTGCGCGAAGGGCTCACGATCATCCCGATCCTCAACAAGATCGACTTGCCCTCGGCGCAGCCCGAGGTCGTGATGGAGGAGCTGGAGAACGTCCTTGCGATCCCGCGCGAGGAGGTCATCCTCGCCAGCGCCAAGGACGGCACCGGCGTCCCGGAGATCCTCGAGGCGATCGTCGCCCGAGTCCCGCCACCGAAGGGCGACCCCGCCGCACCGCTCCAGGCGCTGATTTTCGACTCGCACTACGACCCGTACAAGGGCGTGGTCGTCTACGTGCGGCTCGATCAGGGCACGCTCAACGCCCGCGACACGATTCGCCTCATGGCCTCCACGGCCGAGGCCGAGCTCCTGGAGCTCGGGGTCTTCCGCCCGCAGCTCGTCCCCGTCGACCGGCTCGTGGCCGGCGAAGTCGGCTACGTCGCGACCGGACTCAAGAACGTCCGCGAGGCGCAGGTCGGCGACACGATCACTGCGGCCGGCCGGCCGGCCTCGAAGGCGCTCCCCGGCTACCAGGAGGCGAAGAGCCTCGTCTTCGCCGGCCTGTACCCGCTCTCGGGGGAGGACTACCCACTGCTCCGCGATGCGCTGGAGAAGCTGCACCTCAACGACGCGAGCTTCACCTACGAGCCGGAGAGCTCGATCGCACTCGGGTTCGGGTTCCGCTGCGGGTTCCTTGGGCTGCTCCACATGGAGATCGTCCAGGAGCGCCTCGAGCGCGAGTTCGACCTTGACCTGATCGCTTCCGCGCCCTCGGTCGAGTACCACGTCGTGCTGACGAATGGCCGGGGCGAGGTCGCCGTCGACAACCCGGCGAAGATGCCGAGCCCCAGCGACCTCGAGGAGATCCGGGAGCCGTGGGTCACCCTGTCGGTCGTGACGCCGAGCCAGTACATCGGGGCGCTCATGGAGCTCTCCACGAACCGGCGGGGAACGTTCCTCGACATGGAGTACCTCGACCCGCAGCGCGTCCTGCTCCGGTTCGAGCTGCCGCTCGCCGAGCTGATCGTCGACTACTACGATCAGCTCAAGAGCCGCAGCCAGGGCTACGCCTCGATGGACTACGAGGAAGCCGGTTACCGGCCGGCGAACCTGGTCAAGCTCGACATCATGGTCAACGGCGAGCCGGTCGATGCGCTGTCGCTGATCGTCCACCGCGACCGGGGACAGGTCGTCGGCCGTGCCATCGCCAGCCGGCTCAAGACGCTCATTCCGCGCCAGATGTTCGAGGTGCCGATCCAGGCCGCCGTCGGGTCGAACGTGATCGCCCGGGAGACGGTCCGGGCCATGCGCAAGAACGTCCTGGCCAAGTGCTACGGTGGCGATATCACGCGCAAGCGGAAGCTGCTTGAGAAGCAGAAGGAGGGCAAGCAGCGGATGAAGCGCGTGGGTTCGGTCGAGATCCCGCAGGAGGCGTTCCTCGCGATCCTGCGCATGGAAGAAGCGTAGTGCGCCACATTCCGACGCCCCGCTCCGTCTAGCCAAAGCCCATGGACGACTTCGTCGGCACCGCGCGCGTCCTGATCGCGGTCGGCTTCGCGCTGATGCTCGTGATGCTGCGGCTGGACGCCGAACGGTTCGGCACGGCCGAGTACTACGAGGCGACGCGCGACGGCGAACGCCCGTCGGCGATCAACCGCGTCGCCTGGTACCTGCTCGGGGTCGGGCTGGCGGTCGGCATCATGCTCATCCACCCGTCACCGCAGCTCGACTTCTTCCTCGGGACCGGGGATCGCGCGCAGTCGGTGACATGGGGCCTCGCCTACGGCCTGATCGGCACCGCGCAGGCCCTCATCTACGCGTTCCTGCGCTACCACCGGATCCGCTTCCCCGAGGTGCGCTCCTACCCCGGCGCGCTGCTCAATGCGACCGTGACCGCGTTCATCGACGAGGTCGCATTCCGCGGCGCCCTGTTCGGCCTGCTCCTCCTGACCGGCCTCGATCCGACGCTCGCGAACATCATCCAGGCGATCCTCTACACGCTCACCACGCGCCTGGGCGCGCCGGGTCGCGACCGCTACCTGTTCGTGCTGACCATCGGCATCGGGCTCGTCGGTGGCTACCTGACGGCGTTGACCGGCGGGATCGCGGCAGCCTTCCTCGGGCATGCGATTACCCGGTTCGCGGTCTTCCTGTGCACCGGCCACACCGGTCAGCCGCTGCCGCGGGGGCGGGAGGTCGAGGAGATCGAGGCGCGACGCCGGCCGCCGCGGGGCTGGCGGATCGTCGGCTCGCGGGACGCCGCGCCGCCGGATCGGTGACGGCACCGGCGGTCCGACCGCCGATGGCACCGGCGACGCTGCCGCCGGTCGCGCTGTACATCCACATCCCGTTCTGCGTGTCGCTCTGCCCGTACTGCGACTTCGTCGTCTACGCCGGGGCGGCAGCCAGGGGTCCGCGCAACACGTGTCGCCGCGTTCCTCTCCGCACTCGAGGCCGAGCTGGAGCTTCGCGCGGCCGGCGACGCCGGCATTCTCGGGACGTCGCCGCCGCTCGAAACGGTCTACTTCGGCGGTGGCACGCCCTCCCTGCTCCCGCCGGAGGCCATCGCACGGCTGCTCGTACGGATCCGGGCACGGTTCGGGCTGACCGCGGGGGCCGAGGTGACGCTCGAGGCCAACCCCGGGCCCGACGAGCGCGGCGATGCGACGGCCTGGCGCGACGCGGGCGTGACCCGGCTCTCGTTCGGGGCGCAGTCGATGGACCCGGGCGAGCTTCGTCGGCTCGGCCGGCGACACCGACCCGGGGACGTGGCACAGGCCGTCGAAGAGGCACGGGCCGCGGGCATCGCCTCGGTCGCCATTGACCTGCTGTACGACATCCCGGACAGCACCGCGGAGGGCTGGGCGGCAACGCTCGAGGCGGCCCACGCGCTCGGGCCAGACCACCTGTCGCTGTATGCGCTGACGCTGGACGATCCCGACGCGGAAGGGCTGACGGGCGCTGCGGGCGATCACCTCCCCACGACCTCCGGCGCCCGACGCTGGCGCGACCGGGCACGCTCCGCCCAGGACGACGACCTCGCCACGGCCCAGTACCGCCACGCAGTCGAACGGTTGGCTGCCGACGGCTGGCGCGGCTATGAGATCAGCAACTGGGCGCGGCCCGGGCACGAGAGCCGGCACAACCTCGTGTACTGGGAGCGCCGGCCATACCAGGCGATCGGACCTGGGGCGCATGCCTTCGACGGCGCCACCCGCCGCTGGAACGCGGCGCGGCTCGACGGCTACCTCGCGGCGCTGAGCCCGGCGGACGGGGGCGAGCCGCACCTGCCGCCCGGGGGGCAAGAGCCGATCGATCATGTGACCGCCGCGGCCGAGGCATTGATCCTTGGCCTCCGGACCGACCGAGGCGTTTCGGTGGCGGCGGCCGCCAGCCCGCCGTTCGCCGACATTGCGGCCTGGGCAATGGAGACGGGCCTCCTGGGCCGGCGCGACGATCGGCTCGTGCTGACAACCGAGGGTCGACTCCTCTCGAACGAGCTGTTCGCGCGGCTCGTGTGAGCGCCGGGGTAGGGTCCACCCTGATGTCGCGGCTGTCGCGCTGTGCCAGAGTGCCCGTGTGACCCGGACCGTGCTGGTTGTCGACGATCACGCGGGCTTCCGCGCGATCGCGCGCGCCCTGGTCGAGGCGGGCGGGATGACTGTCGTCGGCGAAGCCGCCAGCGGTGCGGAGGCGCTCGCGCTGTGCGGAGCCAGCGATCCCGACCTCGTCCTCCTGGACATCCAGCTCCCTGACATCGACGGGTTCGAGGTTCGCGAGCGCATCCTGCGCGGCACGCGCCCGCCCGCCGTCCTGCTGACATCGACCCGCAACGCGGGCGCGTACGGGGGCCGCCTGACCGACCCGGTCCCGATCCCGTTCGTCGCCAAGGATGATCTCAGCGTCGCGGCCCTCACCGACCTCCTCGACGCTCGCTGACGTCGGGCTGCGCGCCCGTACGCTCGCGGCGGTTGGCATTGCCGTCGCCTTCAGCGCGGCGGAGTTCCTGCGCCTCGACGCGTTGACGCCCTCGGCACTTGGCGACGTCGCCGTTGGCTGGGTGCTGCTGGCCGGCGGCATCGTCCTGTGGCGGGGCAGACCGTCCGCTCGACGGCCCGGCTCGCTGATGATCCTGACGTCGCTCGCGTGGCTGGCGGGCGGCGTGCTCCACCGGGGGCCGCTGACGCAGCTGCTGCTGACCGCACCGTCGGGTCGGATCGAGAACCGGCGCATCAGGCTCGTCATCGCCTTCGCGTATGCCGACTGCCTCATCGAGACCCTCGTTCCGCTCGAAGGGCTGACGCTGGCCTGGTGCCTCGTGCTCGGGACCGCGGGGCTCGCCCGCGTGGGGCGGTCGTCGGGCATGGTCCGCCGTGGCCGCCTGGTCGCCGGCGCGGGGGCCGTCGCCATCGCATCCGTCGTCGCGATCGATCGCGTCGCGGCCCTCCTCGACATCGGCGTTGCCCGATGCATTGGTCGGAGCGATCTACGGCTTCGTGGTGGCCGTCGTCGCGATCGCGCTTGCGGTCGATCTCCGCCTCGGAGCATGGTCTCGCGCCGCAGCGACCGGGATCGTCGTCGAGCTGGGCGCAAGCTCCGATGCCACCTCGCTCCGGGATCGACTGGCGGGCGTTCTCGGGGATCCTTCGCTCGTGGTCGGCTATACGACCGACGGGGGCGACTTTGCCGACGAAGCCGGCCGACCGATCACGTTGCCTGGGGCCGGCTCCGGTCGCACGGTCCTGCCCGTGTTCGACGGCGGCGACCAGGTGGCCATGGTGGTCCACGACGACGCAGTCCTCGGGGATCCGGGCCTGGTGGACGCAGTCGCCGCGGCCACACGGATCGCGGTCGTGAACATGCGGTTGCGAGCCGAGATCGATGACCGCGTCCTCGCCCTTGAATTGTCCCAGCGCCGCCTCCTGGCGGCCGAGGCCAACCAGCGCCGCCGGATCGAGCGGCGGCTCGCCGACGGAGCGCTTGCGCGTCTGGCGCGTGTCGAGGCGCTGCTCTCCGACCCATCGGTGAGGCAGACCATCGGAACTGCCCCGGTCGACCTGCGCTCCGCGGTAACCGCGGCGGACACCGAGCTTCGAGCGTTCGCCCGCGGCGTGTACCCGGCGTCGCTCACGTCGGCGGGGCTGGCGGCGGCGGTCGAAGAGCTTGCATCGAGCAGCGGCCAGGTGGTGGATGTTTCGCTGCCTCGCACAGCGCCTGCCATCCGCCGTCGAAGTTGCCGCGTACTTCGTCTGTGCCGAAGCGCTGGCCAACGCGGTGAAGCACGCCCATGCGACGCGCATCGTCATCGAAGGCGACGTCGCGGCCGGTGCCCTCGACCTGACCGTGACCGACGACGGTGTCGGCGGCGCCGACTTGTCGGGTTCAGGCATCCAGGGCCTCCGCGATCGGCTGGCCTCGATCGGCGGCGTGCTCGAGGTGTCCGACACGGCCGGTGGGGGCACGATGGTCAGCGCCATCGTGCCCATCACCGACGCGTCGAGCGAGGTTTTGCCGGCCGTCAGCCCTCCTGCCTGATCCATGGCAGGGCCCGGATCGGGGCGGGGCTGACGGCGCTCGCGCTCGCCGGCAGGCCCATCGAGAGCTGATCCCGGTAGAGGCTCCAGGTGAACTCGAACAGCTCGCCGTTTGCCCGCCGGATGGTCAGCTGGTCGTCTTCGACCGAGTACGTGCCCGGCCTCGCATCGGCCGCGCCCGCGCCGGTCTCACGAAAGGTGCCCTTCGTCGAACGACATCGTCGTGCACCCGGCGTTGATCCGGGCCTCGTCCGGGTCTCCGCCCGCGGCGAGCACGTCCGCCTCGGTGGGGCACGCCGTCCACGTGCCATCCACGGGGGTCGCGACCAGGCCCGGGGCCGAAGCCGCCGGCGTGCCCGAGGCTCCGGCCGTTGCCGGGCAGGCGAGGGTGAGGCCATCCGAGCTCCGGAGTGCCTCGATCGCGTCGATGGCGCGGCTTGTCGCTCTGGTCCTTCCGCAGGCTGCTGTACACGGGCTCGACGGCAGCGCGGAGCCCGGCCAGGTCCGCCGTGCTGGCGTTGACGAACTGTGCTCCGTTTCGGCAGGCGTTGCCGACGGTGTCGCGGTCGAGGGTCTGCGCACGGGCGGTCATCTCGTCGAGACTGCTGCCCACCGCCTCCCGCAGCCATGCCTGCTGCTCCGGGGTCAGGGCCGCGTAACGCTCGGCGTTCATCACGATCGAGATCGGCCGCGGCCACAGCACGACGTTCCCGGTGACGAAGTGCATCGCGCCTCGGCCATCGAACGGGACGGCGCCGACCTGTGCTTCCATCCCGTCGACGCCTTCAACGTCCTCGGTCCCGAAGAGAAGAGCGACCGCAGTTGCCCCGAGTGCGCCCAACGTCGCTTCCGTGATCGCCGCGTCCGACATCCCGATCTTGGCACCGGCGTAGTCGGCGGCTCCGACATACGGTCCCTCGCGGCCCGAGGGAACGCGGAGCGGCCCGGGGAGGACGCCGAGGGAAACGAGGCCGAGTGACTCCAGGCCGTCATCGGTTTCGTCGATGACCCCACCTTCGAGGACTGCCTGCTGGAGCTCGTAGCTGTCGATGAGGAACGGCGCCTGGAGGGCATCGAACGCATGCACGTCCTTGCCCGCCCAGGTCCGCGTGCCGACGAAGCCGATGTCGAGCGACCCCGACGCGACCCGGTCGACGACCTGTGACTCGATATCGAGTGGCTTGCTGGTCGACTCGAACACGTCCAGGGAAACCGTGTCGCCCGAAAGCTTGGCGACCTCGTCGAGATACGGGAAGATCTCGTCTGGACCGATCGGCGTTTCGCCGCGAAGGGTGATGACCTCCGCCGGGGCATTGCCAATACGGTCCTGGCCACAGGCCGCCAGCGTGACGGCGAGGACGGCCAACGCGGTGAGGATCTGGGATCGCATCCGAAGCATCGTGACACCTCCTGTGAACTGGGAGGCGAACGTAGGACTCGGACACGGCCGTCCACATCAGGCCGTGCCCGATGTTGGGCGAGCGACGGTTGAGGGCGGACACCGAGGCCAGGTGAGGGCGCGCCCCGTTTCGGATCGCTCGTGGTCTCCGTAGCGGTCGTGGGACGAGGTCGCCGGTCATCGGCGGCACCGACAGGAGGCGAACGACCATGTCCCCATCCACTGGACGTCCTCGGAGCCACCGACGCGCCGCCCTTCCGATCGTGCTCGCACTCGCCGCCGCGTCGCTCGCCGCCGGGCCGGTCGCGGCCGGTCGCCCGACGATCACCCGAGTGATCGACACGCACTTCCACCTCGAGCAGCACTTTGACGGTGACCCGGCGTGCGGTCCGTTCTTCGTCGACGGGGGCACCGAGATCGCGGACGGCAACAGTCACCTCGTCATCGTCGATGACGGATCGACGCTCAAGGTCACCTTCGGCGAGACATTCAAGATCCTCGCGATCCCCGACGACCCGAGCATCGCGACGAATACGCGCCACGGCACGGACTCCGGCCACTTCATCGCCCAGCGCGACGGCGACCTGATCGTCCATGAGTCGTTCCATGACTTCGGACCGGCCGCGTGGGACCTCGACGCGAAGATCAGGTTCGCGACGACGTTCCACACGAAGGACGGCGAGGTCCAGGTCGACCACGTGATCGAGAACGACATGCCGCCCCCGGGTTGCTGAACGAGTTCCACTGGACGTCGGCCGGCGGACGCGGGGCCCTGCCGGCCGACACAGAGATCCGATCCCCATGTGGCACGATGCCGGCGAGATGCGCACTACCCAGCGCATGAACATCACGCTCGGCCTGTTCGCGACGCTGGTCGCCGTGGGCCTTGCTTCGGCGTGGCTGGCCGCGCGGCCCCCGGCGATCGCGCTCGGGACGAGCTACCCGGGCGCTGTCCTGCTCGGGCTGGCCGCCGGGTTGTCGCTTGCCGCAGCGGGCTGCCTTGCGATCGCGACGTATCCCGACGAGCCATTCGGCCGGCTCGCCGCGGTTGCGTCGCTCACCTGGTTTGCGGCCGGCTGGACGAGCCCGGGCACGGGCGTCGCCGTGCTGTTCACGGCCGGTCTGGTGCTTTCGGCCGCGGCCCCCGCCGTCATCGGCCACGCGATCCTCACCTACCGCGCCGCGCGGAACGAGCCGTCCGTCCGCGTGGTGATGATTGCCGGATACGCGGCGTGCGTCGGGCTGCTCGGTGTGCTTCCGACCGTCCTGCGTACGACCGACGCGGCTTGCGCTGCATGTCCTTCGAACCTGATCGGCGTGACGGCCGCACCGGCACTCGGGCAGATGCTCCTCCGTCTTGCGCTCGTGGTCGCTGCGGCATGGGCGATCGCGGTGCTCGTCGTGGGGGCGTGGCGGATCATCCGGACCACGAGCGCCGCCCGACGGACGCTCATTCCGGTGCTCGTGCCGGGCCTTGTCGCCGTGGCAGCCTTCGGGGTCGACTCGTTGTGGAGCGCCAGCCGCGGGAGCGCCGCGATCGAGCTGGTCGATCGGGCGGCATGGACGATCGAGGCGTGCGCCCTGATCGTCCTCGCCGCCGGCTCCGTCCTCCGGTTCGTTCGTGGCCGGCGGACCAGATCTGCCGTCGCGCGCATCGTCCTCGAGCTTGCCGGCACGGACGCGGGCGGGCTGCAGGATCGTCTGCGCGGCCTCCTCGGGGATCCCGAGCTGGTCCTTGCCTATCCCGCCGGCGGCGGGCCGCTCGTCACCGTACGCGGTGAGCCGACGATCCTCGGCCCGGAACCGGGCCGACGCGTTACGCCGCTCGTGCGCAAGGGCGAGGTCGTCGCCGCGATCGAGCATCGTGAAGGGATCACCGAGGATGCGGACCGAATGGGCGAGATCATCGGTGCGGCCGGTCTTGCGCTGGAGCACGAGCGACTCGTCGCGGTGTCCCGGGCGCGCCTGGCGGAGCTTCGTGCATCGCGAGCACGCGTGGTCGATGCCGGCGATCGGGAGCGCCGACGCCTCGAGCGGAACCTGCATGACGGAGCGCAGCAGCGGTTGGCGGGCCTGGCGCTCGCGATCCGGCTCGCCCGGTCGAACCCACCGACAGTGCGGGTCAGGAGGCGCCGCTCGTGGAAGCGGAGTCGGAGGTGCGCGCGACGATCGCCGACGTCCGCGACATCGCCCACGGGATCTACCCGGCGGCCCTCGCGGACATGGGCCTCGGTGCCGCGCTCGGCGCCCTGGCCGAGGATGGCCGGATCCCGTTCCACCTGGATGCGATTCCTGCCGGACGGCTCCCTCGTGCCGTCGAGTCCGCGGCGTACTTCGTGATCTCCGAGGCGCCGTCCGTCAGCGGTGCCCGGGCGGCTCGCGTCCGGGCCGCTGTCGAAGACGGCCTGCTGCGGATCGATCTCCGGCTCGAGGGCGCGCACGACGCCGACCTGACCGAGCTCGAGGACCGCGTCGGCGCCGTCGACGGGACGCTGACGGCGGTCTTCCGTGACGGGTCGGTCCACGTCACCGCGGAGATCCCATGCGCATCGTGATCGCTGACGACGAGCTCCTCCTGAGAGAGGGTCTCGCCCGTCTCCTGGGTGAGGCGGGCGTCGACGTCATCGCGACCGCCTCGACGGCCGACGACCTGCTACGGCGGGTCGACGTGATGCGCCCGGACGTGGCCATCGTCGACATCAGGATGCCGCCGACCCACACGGACGAAGGACTGCAGGCAGCCGAGGCGATCCGGTCCCGCCACCCCGAGATCGGTGTCCTCGTGCTCAGTCACCACGTCGAGTCGGCATACGCCATGCGGCTCCTCGAGGACCATCCGGGCGGCAGCGGCTACCTGCTCAAGGACCGCATCTCGGACGTCGCCGTCCTGACGGATGCGCTCGGCCGGCTCGTCGACGGTGAATTGGTCGTCGATCCGACGATCGTCAGCCGCCTGCTCAAACGCCCGCGCGAGCCAGATCCGCTTGCCGAGCTCACGCCACGGGAGCGCGAGGTGCTGGCCCTGATCGCGGAGGGCCGCTCGAACCCGGCGATCGGGGAGCGGCTCAGTCTCAGCCCCAAGACGGTGGAGGCGCACATCCGCTCGATCTTCATGAAGCTCGGTCTGGAGGAGGGCCGCGACGATCATCGCCGGGTGCTGGCCGTCCTCGCCTGGCTGCGATCCGGCTGACGCAGAAGTTGCGGGCTCTGCGACCGACCTTCCGTTGACACTCGAAGTGGCCCGCTGCTACGATGCCGACTAGCACAGTTAGCACTCGACAGGCGAGAGTGCTAACCACCCCACGGAGACAAGCCCTTGGCGCGCGTACGCCGCACCACCGGCCCTCTGGACCTCCGAGCTCAGGCGATCCTCCGGGCTGTCATCGAGGAATACGTCACGACCGCGGCCCCCGTCGGCTCCCAGGCGCTGGTCGAGCGCTATCGCCTCGGCGTGTCGAGCGCCACGGTGCGCAACGTGCTGGCCGAGCTCGAGGCGGCCGGCCTGCTGGGCCACCCTGCACACGTCCGCCGGCCGCGTGCCGACCGACCACGGCTACCGCTTCTACGTGGAGTCGATCGTCGAGCAGGTGCCGCTTCCGCCGGTCGAGCAGCTGATGATCCGCCACCAGTTCGGCCAGGTCGAGTTCGCCAGCGAGCACTGGTTCCGCCTCGCGGCCAGCACGCTCGCGGGCGTGACGCGCTCGGCCGGCCTGGCGACCGCGGCCAAGCCGCACTCGGCGCACATCCGCCGGATCGACCTCGTGTTGATCAGCGACCGGATCACCAGCCTGATCCTCGTCCTGCGCGAGGGAGCCATCAAGCAGTCGCTCATATCGCTCGACGAGCCGACCGACCAGGACGCGCTCAACGCCGTCGCCGCCCGCCTCAACGCGCAGCTGACCGGCATGACCGCGCTCGCCGCCGAGGCGCGCCTGGCTGCGCTCGAGCACGCCGACCTTCGCGACCGGATGGCCGATCTCATCGGCGAGCGCATCGTCCGCACCCTTCGCGAGTACGACGCAACGGCCATCGAGGAAGTCTTCAGTGACGGCCTCCTCAACGTGATGGCCGCGCCGGAGTTCGCGCAGAGCGACAAGCTGCGGCGCGTCTTCTCGGCGCTCGAGAACCGGACCTACCTCGGCCAGCTCGTCGGCGCCGTCGCCGGCACTGGCCGGGTGCATGTCTTCATCGGCGCGGAGAACGCGTCGGCGGAGATGCACGACGTGTCGCTCGTGCTGGCGCCGTACGGCCGCCCGAACCGGGCCGTCGGCGTCGTCGGCGTGCTGGGCCCGACCCGCATGCCGTACTCGCAGGCGATCGGCACCGTCCGCTTCGTCTCCGGATTGATGAACGAGCTCGTCGATCACCTGTACGCATGAACGAACGAAGAAGGCCACCACCCGCGATGTCCCCGAGAGAGACCCACCCGACGACCCGCAAGACCCGCGCCCAGGAGCGGATCGACGAGATCGACATCTCGCCGGCGACGCTCATCGCCCAGATCGAGGAGCTGACGAGCCAGCTCGCCACTGCCAGCAAGCAGTCGGACGAGTACCTGTCCGCGCTGCAGCGCGAGCGCGCCGAATTCCTCAACTTCAAGCGGCGCACCGCCGAGGAGCGCGAGCGCGATCTCGGGCTTGCCGGTGACGATCTGATCCGCAAGGTGCTTGCCGTCGCCGACGACTTCGACCGGGCGATCGACGCCCGGCCCGCCGAGCTCGCCGATAACGCGTGGGCCGAGGGGATCGCCGCGATCGACCGCAAGCTGGGGGCGCTGCTCGAGAGCGAGGGCGTCAGCCAGATCGACGCGGCCCCCGGCAGCCAGTTCGATCCGCGCCAGCACGATGCGATCGCCAACGTGCCCGGCACGGGCCGGCCCGAGGGCGAGATCGTCGACGAGGTTCGCCGCGGCTACCGCCTCCGCGACCGAGTCCTGCGGCCGGCCCTTGTGGCCGTCGCCGCGCCCGCCACGAACCCTGAACCCGAACCCGAACCACAGTCCCAACCCGAAACCCGACCGAACTAGGAGCCAGACACCACGATGGGCAAGATCATCGGCATCGACCTCGGGACGACCAACTCTGTCGTCGCCGTGATGGAGGGCGGCGAGCCCACCGTCATCGCATCGGCCGAAGGCGGACGAACCATCCCGTCCGTCGTCGCCTTCACCAAGACCGCCGAGCGGCTTGTCGGCCAGCTCGCCAAGCGGCAGGCCGTCACCAACCCCGGCAATACCGTCTTCTCGATCAAGCGCTTCATGGGTCGCCGTTTCGACGACCCGGAGGTCAAGCACAGCCGCGACCTCGTGCCGTACACGGTCGACAAGGACGCCAGCAGCGACGGCATCGTCGTGAAGCTGGCCGACGGCAAGTCGTACTCGCCGCCCGAGATCAGCGCGATGGTGCTGCAGAAGCTGAAGACCGACGCGGAGGCGTACCTGGGCGAAAAGGTGACCGAGGCCGTCATCACGGTCCCGGCCTACTTCGACGACACGCAGCGCCAGGCGACCAAGGACGCGGGCCGGATCGCCGGCCTCGACGTCAAGCGGATCATCAACGAGCCGACTGCGTCCGCCCTCGCCTACGGCCTCGACAAGAAGTCGGACGAGAAGATCGCCGTCTACGACCTTGGCGGCGGCACGTTCGACATCTCGATCCTCGAGCTCGGCGAAGGCGTGTTCGAGGTCAAGGCGACGAACGGCGACACGCACCTCGGCGGCGACGACTTCGACCAGCGCGTCATCGAATGGCTGCTGGCCGAGTTCAAGAAGGACCAGGGCATCGACCTGGCCAAGGACCAGCAGGCCCTTCAGCGCCTCAAGGAGGCGGCCGAGAAAGCGAAGATCGAGCTGTCCACCACGGCCTCGACCGAGATCAACCTGCCGTACATCACCGCCGACGCGAGCGGCCCCAAGCACCTCGTGATGACGCTGACGCGCGCGAAGCTCGAGGACCTCGTCGCCGATCTCATCGAGAAGACCAAAGGCCCCGTCCAGGCCGCGCTCAAGGACTCCGGCCTCAAGGCGGCCGACATCGACGAGGTCATCCTCGTCGGCGGCATGACGCGCATGCCGGCGGTCGTCGACGCGGTCAAGTCGATGTTCGGCGGCAAGGAGCCGCACAAGGGCGTCAACCCGGACGAGGTCGTGGCGATCGGCGCCGCGATCCAGGCCGGGGTGCTGGCCGGCGACGTCAAGGACGTGCTGCTCCTCGACGTGACCCCGCTGTCGCTCGGCATCGAGACGCTCGGTGGCGTGATGACCAAGCTCATCGAGCGCAACACGACCATCCCGACGTCGAAGTCGCAGGTGTTCTCGACCGCCTCGGACAACCAGAACCAGGTCGAGATCCACGTCCTCCAGGGCGAGCGCGATTTCGCGAACGACAACAAGACGCTCGGGCGGTTCATCCTCGACGGGATCCCGCCGGCACCACGCGGCGTGCCGCAGATCGAGGTCACGTTCGACATCGATGCGAACGGCATCCTCGACGTGCGCGCCAAGGACCGTGCAACCGGCAAGGAGCAGCAGGTCCGGATCACCGCTTCGTCGATGCTCGACAAGAGCGCCGTGGACCAGATGGTTCGCGACGCGCAGGAGCACGCCGAAGAGGATCGCCAGCGGCGCGACGAGGTCGAGACCCGCAACCAGGCCGAGGCGCTGACGTTCCAGGCCGAGCGCACGCTCAAGGACCTGGGCGACAAGGTGTCGGCCGAGGACCGGGCCGAGGCCGAGAACAAGATCGCTTCGCTGCGCGAGGCGCTCAAGGGCTCGGACGCCGAAGCGGTGAAGGCCGGGATGACGTCCCTGGCCGAGACGCTCCAGCGCATCTCGACGGCCGCCTACCAGGCAGCCGCATCCGAGTCCCCGAACGGCTCCGACGGATCCGGCGAGGACGGAAGCGGCGAGGCGCCCGGCGAGGGCGAGCCCGAAGGCACCGGCGAGGCCGAAGGCGCCGGCGAGGAGACGGTCGAAGGCGAGTTCAAGGAGGTCTAGGAGAGTCGTGGCGGCGGCCCCGGTCGCCGCCCGGGCCTCGGCCCCGCAAGGTCTTCCTGCCAGATTCACGCTACCCGGGCACAGGTCAACGGTCTGTTGTCAGACGTGCCACGAGGCGTGCATCTGACACATGCGCCGCGACTCACTGAGCACGGGGCTGCGCCCTCGGGTGGTCGACCCGCTGACGTCCGCCCTCCAGGCGGGCATCTGACAGAAACCACAGGCCGAAGAGCGGCAGCCGCGGATCTGGCTGCCTGATCCAGCGCTTCACGGCTGCCGCGCGGTGCGGGAACGCACTCCTGAACACCGTTTCGTGAGCAGCGATTCGCCGTCGCGCCGTCCGACGGTCTGCCACGACAAGGATTCGACCAACGCCCAGGCCGACCCATCCACGCTGGCGTGCGATTTCGGTTGCGAGACGAGTCTTCCGATCGAAAACGACCAGCGTCGCCTGCACATCCGGCACGACCGACTTCACCTCGACGACGAGGATCGTTCGCGTCGCGGGGTGGAACGCCATGACGTCGATGCTGCCGCGCTCGCCGCGAAGGTTGAACGAGACCTCGACGGCCACGTCCCAGCCATGGGTTCGAAGGACGTTCGCAACGGTCTCAACGAGGGCAGCGTGATCCGCGTCGAGCAGACGGTCGAGGCCCTCCCCATTCCACGAAACCCGAAGCTCTAGACGAGCTGACAGCGCGCGAACGATCGCGTCCACTGTGCGGATGGTGAGATCGTCGGCGTTGCCAAGCTCGACGCGGGACACGGTCGAGCGCGAGACACGCGCAGCCGCCGCCAGGTCGACTTGCCGCCAGCGACGCCGACGTCGCAGGGCGCGCAGTTGCCGTCCGAGCCTGACCGGGTCCACGACTCGCAGTCTGCCGACCGACCCTTCACTGGCGATGCACAACCGCCAAACCGTGCCGGCGCGGTGGCTAGACTCCGGGGGTGATCGGACGCAGCGGCCGCCGCCCGCAGGACTACTTCCTCCGCGGCACGCGCCCCGTTCGCAAGCCGCGCTCGCCGTGGGTCGTCCTGATCCTCACGCTGTTCGCGATCACGGCGATCGGGACGGTCCTGCTGGCGCTTCCGATCGCGACCGCCGCCGGCCAGCACACGACGTTCCTCGACGCGCTGTTCACCGCGACCTCGGCCGCCTCGACGACCGGGCTCGTCCTCTCCGACACGGCGACCCATTGGAGCCCGTTTGGACAGGTCGTCATCCTTGGGCTCTGCCAGCTCGGCGGGTTCGCGTTCATGACCGGCTCGACGATCTTCCTCCTGCTCCTCGTCGGGCGGCGGACGAGCCTGAGCGACCGGCTTCGGGTGCAGGCCGCGGGTGGCGTCCCGCAGCTCGGCAAGGTCACGGACCTCGTCCGGCGCGTCGCGCTGTTCACGCTCATCTGCGAGGTCGCGCGGGGCGCTGGTGCTGGCCGCGGCCTTCCTCCTGCACGGCGAGGACCCCGCCACGGCCGCCTGGTGGGGCGTCTTCCACTCCGTCTCGGCGTTCAACAACGGCGGCTTCGACCTCTTCGGGGAGTTGCGCAGCCTCACGCACTTCGCCGATGCGCCGACGATCCTTGTGCCGATCGGCACCCTGATCGTGCTCGGCGGCCTCGGCTACGCGATCGTCGGCGACGTCTGGGCCAAGCGGCGCTGGGTCCGCCTGGCGCTCGAGACGAAGCTCGTCCTCCTCGGGACGGTGATCCTGATCGCGGTCGGCGCCCTCGGGACGGCCATGTTCGAGTGGTCGAACCCGCTGACGCTCGGGCGACTCGAGCCCGCGGACCGGGTCGTCAACGCGCTCTTCCACTCGGTGAGCCTGCGCAGCGCCGGGTTCGATTCGATCGGCGTCGGCTCGCTCGTGAACGAGTCGCTGTTCCTCGCCATCGGCCTGATGTTCATCGGCGGCGCGAGCGGATCGACCGCGGGCGGCGTCAAGATCAACACCGTGGCCGTATTGCTTGTCGCGTCGTGGTCGGCCGTGCGCAGCGGTCCATCCGCGACCGCATTCGGCCGGAGGATCCCCAACGTCATCGTCTACCGCTGCGTGGCGATCTTCCTCGTCGGCATCGCGGGGGCGTTCGTCCTCGCGCTCGCGCTCCAGCTGACCGGCCGCCTGCCGTTCCTGGGCAGTCCTGTTCGAAAGCGTGTCGGCGCTGGGCACCGTTGGCGTGTCGACCGGCCTCACGACCAAGTTCTCGCCCGGCGGTCAGCTGCTGTTGACCGCCGCGATGTTCGTCGGGCGGCTCGGGCCGCTCGTCCTCGTCCTCGCGCTCGCCCAGCGAACGCGACCCGTGGCCCATCGGCCGGCCGTCGAGCCGGTCCGCATCGGCTGACCAGGAGATCCGCGATGAAGCAATCCGTTCTCGTCATCGGCCTCGGGCGGTTCGGCTCCGCCGCCGCCCGCGAACTCATGCGCCTGGGGCACGACGTGCTCGCCGTGGACAGCGACGAGGCCGCCGTCGCCGAGATCGCGCCTGACGTGACCCAGGCCCTGCAGCTCGACGCCGCCGACCTCGAGGCGCTCAAGGGCATCGGCGCCGGGGAGTTCGACCACGCGATCGTGGCGATCAGCGGGCAGGGCGAACCGAGCGTGTTCGCGACGATGGCCCTCAAGCAACTCGGCGTGGGCAACGTGGTCGCCAAGGCCGGGACGCCGCTCCACGGTGCGATCCTCGAACGCGTGGGCGCGGACCGCGTCGTGTTCCCCGAGCGTGAGATGGGCGTGCGCATCGCCCACCTGTTTGCCTACCCGAACGTGATCGACTATGTCGACGTCGCCCCCGACTTCGGCCTCGTCGTGGTCCGCGTCCCGGCCGACTTCGTCGGGCGCACGCTCGGCGAGATCGACCTGGGCAGGCGCTTCCAGCTCACGCCGGTCGCCCTTCGCCGTGGCGACCGCCTGACGGTCCAGCCATCGGATGACGAGCGGGTCGAACCCGACGACGTGTTCATCCTCGTCGGCAGCGACGAGGGTCTCGCGCGGTTGCCCAGCGAGCCGGCGGCGGGCGGCCCCAGCCAGCATGGCCGCCCCGGCTAGCCGAGGAAGAGCGGCACGCTCGGCGCGACGGCCTGGATCACGAGTACGACGAGATAGGCGGCGACGAGGGCGAGGCCGGCGACAAGGTGCAGCTTGATGTTCACGCCCATGATCGCCATCAGGCCGTACGGGTTGTCGTAGTTGGGTTCGAGCCCTCGCGAGACCTGCAGCGCCAGGGGGATCGTCAAGAGCACGACCAACGCGGTGATCGGGAGTGTCCCGGTCGCGACGGTGAGCACCACGACTGCGTACGCGGCCACGACCGCAACCCGATAGCCGGTCACGATCGTGGTGCGCCCGAAGCGGACAGGCAGCGTCCGCTTGCCGGCTCGCGCATCGCCGCGCCTGTCGGGGATCTCGTTCACGTAGAGGATCAGGGCAACGAGCAGGGCCACCGGGATCGACGCGACGAACGGCTCCCACGACAGCGCGCCTTCAGTCTGGACGACGTACGCCCCGAGCAGCATCAGCGGCCCGAACCCGAGCGCGACGGCGACCTCCCCGAGCCCGCGGTACACGAGCTTGAGCGGTGGCGCGGTGTAGCCGATCCCGAGGACGAACCCGATGATGCCGATCGCGAGCAGGGCCGGCGACCCGCGCAGCACGAGCAGCAGCAGCCCGATCAGCGCTCCGGCCAGGAAGAAGCCCGCACCGAGCGTCGCCATCTGGCGGAACGACACGAGGCCGTACTGGATCACGCGCGAGCCGCCACTGAACTTCGTCGGTGTGACATTGGCATCGTCGGCGCCCTGGGCGGTGTCGAAGACGTCGTTGCTCACGTTGATCGCGAGCTGGACGAAGCACGCCCCGATGATCGTGAGAACCGCCGCGAGGAAGTCGAAGGCGCCATGCGTCGCGGCGATCACGATGCCGAGCACGACGGGGACGATCGTGGCGCTCAGGAACGGCAGCCGCGTCGTGCGCAGGATGAGGAACGGCAGCGACAGGCGCGGCTTCACCGGCGTGCCACGCTCCCGGGTCAGCGCGTCGAAGTAGCGGCGTGCCTTGCCGGTCGATCGCTCCGAGTATTCGAAGAACGGGACCTCAGCCTCGTCCCATCCCCACGCCGACGCTTGCGGCGAGCGCCAGGCGATCGCCGCCGCCCGGCAGGGCACGGCCCCAGACCGTCACGTGCCGCCGCTCGTCGTAGCCGTAGCCGGGCTGCGGGCGAATGTGCGATCCGGTGAGCGATATCTCGCGATCCATCGGGACCGCCAGGCCGGCGGGCCGTTCGAAGGTGACTGTGCCGGCGTCTGCGTCGACAGTGGTGTCGACCGCAACGCTGACTGGATATCCGTTCGGCTCGACCCAGGTCAGAACCGCATAGGGAAAGGTGGCCAGCTTCGCAAGTCCGTCGCCTGGGCTGAGCTCCGGTGTCGGGCGCATCAGGCAGCCTCCTCTCGCGTCGCGCTGATCCGCGGCACCGTGCCGGCATTGCCGTCGGCCCAGTACAGCACGCGGCGTGGGGTGATCTCGATCAGCGCCCGCTCGAAGAACAGTGGCAGCGCCACACGCTCTTTGAGGAACGCGACGATCGCAGGCTCCTTTGCCTCCCAGATCGGGAGGAGGCGCTCCCAGCCGCCGTGCGGATCGTCCTCGATCACCCGGGCGTCGCCCTGGATCGTGGCTCGATCGGTCTCGCCGCCGACAGCCACCGGATCGGTGATCGACAGCGACACCTTCGGGTTCGCGCGGATGTGCTCGAGCTTCCGGCTGAAGAGCGCCGACGACGTCAGGTAGACCGACGTGCCGTCGTAGAGCGGAATGAGCGGGTAGGTGACCGGTCGGCCATGGCCATCGACGACCGTCAACTCGCCGACGAGGGCAACTTCGAGCAGCCGCTCGACGGGTTCGGGGATCCAGGACATCTGCATCGCGGCTCCTGCCGATCTGCGAGGGTGGGCACGGGCATGTGTGCTACCGGACTGTAGCACGTTTCGCAAGCGGGGTCGCGTGGCAAGCCGGGCGACGCCGTCCCGATACCTGACGGCCCCTGGCACGCGGCCGCGGTACCATGCGGCCCCATGCCCGACACCCCGGAGTTGCAGGACTCCCCGCTCATCCATGCCCGCGGGCTGACGAAGCGATACGCGGGCTTCACGGCCGTCGACCACGTCGATTTCGACGTCGCGCAGGGGGAGTCCTTCGGCTTCCTCGGACCGAACGGCGCCGGCAAGACCACAACGATGCGGATGATCGGGTGCGTCTCGCCGCTGACCGAGGGGACGCTCACGGTCGTCGGCCTCGACCCGACGCGCGACGGCCCTCGTATTCGTGCCCTGCTCGGCGTCGTGCCGCAACGGGACACGCTCGACGAGGAGCTCACGACCCGCGAGAACCTCGTCATTTACGGCCGCTATTTCGGTTTGCCGCGCTCGGAGGCAGCACGGCGCGCGGACGAGTTACTCGAATTTGCTCAGCTCACGGAGCGCGCCAATGATCAGGTCGAGCCGCTGTCCGGGGGGATGAAGCGGCGCCTCACGATCGCCCGCTCGCTGATCAACGACCCGCGCCTGCTGCTGCTCGACGAGCCGACGACTGGCCTCGACCCGCAGGCGCGCCACCTGGTGTGGGATCGCCTGTACCGCCTCAAGCAGCGCGGCGTGACGCTCGTCCTGACGACGCACTACATGGACGAGGCCGAGCAGTTGTGCGACCGGCTCGTCGTCATGGACAAGGCAAAGATCGTTGCCGAGGGCTCGCCGCGCGACCTGATCGAGCGCTACTCGACGCGCGAAGTCACCGAGCTGCGCTTCCCGGAGGGCGTGCAGGACACCCTCGACGGGCAGCTCGACGGCATCGGCGAGCGGATCGAACGGCTGCCCGATCGCATTCTGGTCTACGCCGAGGACGGTGACGCCGCCGCTGCCGCGGTCCACGCTCGAGGGCTCCAGCCTGAAACGGTGCTGGTCCGTCGGTCCTCGCTGGAGGACGTGTTTCTCCGGCTGACCGGCCGGTCGCTCATCGAATGACGGCGATCGGCGGCTCGGCGGGCAGTCTTCCGTCGGATGCGGCACCCGGCGAGATCTCGGGGCTCTGGGGGATCGCTCGCGTCTTCGAGTACCGCCTTCTCGGCTACCGGCGGACCTACCGGTCCTCGATCTTCAACTCATTCGTCGGGCCGGCGCTGTTCCTGGCCGCGATGGGCGTCGGCCTCGGCACCTACGTGAACGACAGCGCCGCGCTTGGCGGTGTGAGCTACCTGGCCTTCCTGGCGCCCGGTCTGCTTGCGGCGACGGCGATGCAGACCGCCTCCTTCGAATCGACGTTCCCGATCATGGGCGGCCTCGTCTGGAACCGTGTCTACCACGCGATGTACGCGACGCCGCTGCGTCCGAGTCGAAATCGCCCTCGGCAACCTCGCGTGGATCGCCTTCCGGGTGCTGCTGGTTTCGACGGTGTTCGTACTGGTCACGGTCCTGTTCGGCGCCGCGGCGTCGCCCTTGATCGTGTTCGCAATCCCCGTGGGAGTCCTGACCGGTCTCGCCTTCGCCGGGCCGATCGCGGCGTTCTCGGCTACCCAGCGCAACGTCAACACGTTCAACGCGGTCTTCCGCTTCGGGATCACGCCGATGTTCCTGTTCTCGGGCACGTTCTTCCCCATCGACCAGCTGCCGGCGTTCCTCCAGGCGGTCGCGTGGCTGACACCGCTGTACCACGGCGTCGCGCTGAGCCGCGGGCTGTCGCTCGGCTACGCCGCCGAGGAGCCGCTGGTGATGGTTCTGCATGCAGCCGTGCTGGTCGCCTTCGCGGCGATCGGCGCCTACGCCGCGACGAGGACCTTCCGGCGGAAGCTGGTGCGCGGATGACCGCCCTCCGACTGACTCCTCCGCTGCTGTTCGGCGGCCGGCGGGCCGGGCTGCTCATCGAGCGCAACATCTACGTCTATCGCCACACGTGGATGGTGATCTTCTCGGGCTTCTTCGAGCCCCTGTTCTACCTGCTTGGGATCGGGTTCGGCCTCGGGGCGCTGATCGGAGACGTGCCCGGACCGGGCGGCCAGGAGATCAGCTACCAGCTGTTCGTGGCGCCCGCGCTGCTGGCCACCGCGTCGATGAACGGGGCGATCATGGAGAGCACGTTCAACGTCTACTTCAAGCTCAACTACCAGAAGACCTACGACGCGATCCTGTCGACACCGATGAGCGTTGGCGACGTCGCCCTCGGGGAGATCGGCTGGGCGCTCATCCGCGGCGGGCTGTACGCCATCGGGTTCCTCGTGGTGATGGCCCTCTTCGGCCTTTGGGTGTCGCCCTGGCTGATCCTTGCGTTCCCGGCGGCGCTCCTCGTCGGGTTCGCGTTCGCGGCGGTCGGGATGGCCGCGACGTCGTACATGCGGACGTGGCAGGACTTCGACCTCATCCAGCTCGTGATCCTGCCGCTGTTCCTGTTCTCGGCGACGTTCTACCCGCTCGAGACGTATCCCGAGGCCCTGCAATGGGTCGTCCGGATCACGCCGCTCTACCAGGGCGTCGACCTGATCCGTTCGCTGGCCGTCGGGGCGATCTCGCCGGTCCTGCTCGTCCACGTCGCGTACCTCACGGTGATGGGCCTCATCGGGCTGGCCATTACGAACCGGCGGCTCGGCAAGCTCCTGCTGAAATAGCGTGACAACGACCGACCGGGCAGCCCTCGCGGCGCTGACCGCCGAGCTGGTGGAGTGCCGCCGCTGCCCGCGGCTCGTCGAGTGGCGCGAGCGGATGGCACGCGAGAAGGTCCCGCGCTTCCGCGACGAGACCTACTGGGCGCGTCCGGTGCCCGGCTTCGGTGACCCGGACGCGCGCATCCTGCTGCTCGGGCTCGCGCCGGCCGCGCACGGCGGCAACCGGACCGGGCGCGTGTTCACCGGCGACGCATCGGGCGACTTCCTCTTCGCCGCGCTGCATGCCGTCGGGTTGGCCGACCGGCCGGCGAGCCGGCGCTCCGACGACGGTCTGACGCTGTTCGACACGTATATCGCGGCGGCGGTCCGGTGCGCTCCACCCGCCAACAAGCCGACGATCGAGGAGCGCGACACCTGCGCTCCATGGCTCGCCCTCGAGCTCGGGCTGCTGGCCCGGGTGCGGGTCATCGCTGCGCTCGGGTCGTACGCGTGGGATGCGGGGCTACGGTTGCTCGCCGCTGAGGGGCACGTCATGCGGCCGAAGCTGCGCTTCGGACACGGCGCGGAGGCGACGGTTGGAGCCGTACCGGCTCATCGGCACGTACCACCCCAGCCAGCAGAATACGTTCACCGGGGTGCTGACGCCACGGATGCTCGAGGCCGTCCTTCGGCGCGCCCGCGCGCTGGCGGACGAGTCGCACGTCTGATCGATCCGAAATCGCACGATTGAGGGATCGGCACCCATTCCCGTAGCCATCCGATTTCCGGACACGAGGGCGTGTCGACCGCGTTCCGGGTCGCCCTCTCGTATCCTTCACGGTCGAATGGCCACTGAACTCGACTACTATTCCGTGCTCGGCGTTGAACGGGGCGCCTCCGATGCCGAGATCAAGCGGGCCTTCCGCAAGCTCGCCCAGCAGTGGCACCCCGACGTCAACGGTGACCCGGCGGCGCAGGAGCGCTTCAAGGAGATCAACGAGGCGTACCAGGTGCTGTCCGACCCGGACCGCCGCCAGCGCTACGACATGTTCGGCCGGGCGGGCGTCGGTGGCCAGGGCGAGGGGGACTTCGGGTTCGGCAACGCCGGGTTCGGTGGGTTCAGCGACATCTTCGACGCCTTTTTCGGCGGTGCGACAGCCACCTCGGCGCGGCGTGGGCGGCCGCAGACAGGATCGGACCTGCGCTACGACCTGCGGATCGCGTTCGAGGAGGCGATCACCGGGACTGAGAAGGAGATCGAGTTCCGGGTACTCGACACGTGCGAGACGTGCAGCGGCAGTGGGGCCAGGCCCGGGACGTCGCCCACGACCTGCCCGCAGTGCAACGGACGCGGCGAGGTTCGCAGCGTCCGCCAGACGATGCTCGGGCAGATGGTCAACGTATCGGCCTGTCCGCGCTGCCGGGGCGAGGGGCGCATCGTCGAGAACCGATGCGACACCTGCCAGGGCGAGGGCCGCATCGAGCGCAAGCGCACCCTCCGCGTCACGATCCCGGCCGGCATCGACGAGGGCCACCAGATCCGCCTGTCCGGCGAAGGCGAGGTCGGGCCGCGCGGTGGAACGCCGGGGAGCCTGTACGTGGCGGTCCACGTCAGCCCGCACCCGACGCTGAAGCGCGACGGGACCGAGCTGTACTACGAGGGGTCGGTGTCGATCGTCCAGGCCGCGCTCGGGACGACGCTCATCGTGCCGACCGTCGAGGGTGACGAGGATGTCGAGGTGAAGGCCGGCACGCAGCCCGGGACCGAGATCCGGTTGCGCGGCCGCGGCGTCCCGCACCTGCGGCGGAACGGCGTGCGCGGCGATCTTCACGTGCTGGTCGACGTCGCCGTGCCGACCCGCCTGTCGAAGAAGGAGCGCGAGTTGCTCCAGGCATATGCCGAGGAGGCCGGCGAAGCGGTCGCGAGCGGCGGGTTCATCGACAAGGTGCTTGGCAAGAAATCGAAGAGGTCGTGATTCCAGCCTGGGTCGAGCTGTCGGTCGAAGCGGACCTCGAGGCGGTCGAGGCGGTCAGCGAGATCCTTGGGCGCGTGGCACCCGGCGGAACGAGCGTCGAACCGGGTTTCGAGCTGGTGGACGAGGGGCTGGGTGCGCGCGTCGACCCGGCTCAACCGGCCACCGTCCGGGCGTACGTGCCAGCCTCCGGCCCGGCCGCGATCGAGCAAGCGGTAGCCGAGGTGACGGCCGCGCTCGGGCATCTCCAGGTCTTCGATCTCCGCCCGATCGGGGAGGTCAGCACGCGGCTCGTCGAGGAATCCGACTGGGCCGACGCATGGAAGCAGCACTTCCCCGTCCTCCGGGTTGGCCGGCGACTGGTGATCCGCCCGACCTGGCGACGGCATCGCGCCGCCGAGGGGGACGTGGTCCTCGCCCTCGACCCGGGGATGGCATTCGGGACCGGGCTGCACCCCACGACGCGGCTCTGCCTCGCCGCGCTCGAAGCGGCTCGCCGACGGCGGCAAAGTCGAGGGGCGTCGCGCCCTGGATGTCGGCTGCGGGTCGGGGATCCTCGCGATCGCCGCTGTCCGGCTTGGCGCCGCGTCGGCGCTCGGCATCGACACGGATCCGATCGCGGTCGAGGCGACGACCGCGAACGCCCGCCGGAACCGGCTCGCCCGGCGGATCCGCGCCCGCGAGTGCAGCGTCCCAACCGGCGAGGGGCCGTTCGACGTGGTCCTGGCGAACCTCATCGCATCGCTCCTCGTCCGTTTCGCCCACGAGCTCGGGACGGAACTCGCGCCCGGTGGGACGCTGGTGGCATCGGGGATCTTTGTCGACCGAGAAGGCGACGTTCGCGAGGCGTTCGCGGCTGCCGGCCTGCGCGTCACGGCCCGGATCGTGGAAGGGGACTGGGTCGCGCTCGACGCGATCCATGCCGCCTGAGCCGGAGAGACGTCCGTGCGCTCCCGGCGGGCTCCGAGGCGACCCGACCTACAATCGCGACCAGATGCCGACCGCGCTCTTCCCGTACATCCTCGTCGTTCATGTGACGCTCGCGATCTCGCTGTTCGTGCCGGCGATCGTTCTGCCGTTCACGCTTCGCGCGCGTCGCGCCACGACCGACTCGAACAGCCCGGTCATTCGCTTTCTGTTGTGGATGCAGAGCCATGGAACGATCGTCATCGGAATTGGGCTGGCGTTGACCGGGCTCGCGATGGTGGCGATCCTCGGATCAACCCTCCTCCAGCAGCCGTGGCTGCTGGTGGCGCTGACGATCTACTTTGCGAACCTGGCGATTGCGTTCTTCGTCCAGCGCCCGAACCTGCGGCGCCTCGTCGGCATCTCGGCAGCACGCGATGACAGCGTCTGGAAGGAGCGCGCGAGGCGCCAGCGCTACGTGTCGTACCTCATGGCCGGGCTCGTAGGGACGATCGGGTTCCTGATGAGCGCCAAGCCGGATTTCTGGTGAGCAGCGTGAGTGCCGTCGGTCGCGCCGCGATCGTCAACCTCGGCTGCAAGGTCAACCAGTCCGAGGTCGATGCGGCGGCGCGGATGCTCCGTGCGCGAGGCGTGACCGTCGTCGGCGGCTACGACCCGGCCGACCTCGTCCTCGTCAACACCTGCACGGTCACGGCCGAAGCCGATGCCAAGTCGCGGGCCGCCGTTCGCCGCGCGCGCCGGGTGAACCCCGGGGCGGAGATCGTCGTCACCGGCTGCTCGGTCCAGACCGGCCGCGACGCGTTTGCGGCGCTCGATCCCGAAGCGCGGCTCATCGACAACCGCGCCAAGGACGGGCTGCTCGCCGAGCTCGCGACGCTCATCGCGATCCCGGCAGGACCGGTCGGGCTGATGCCCGGCGCGCTGCCGACGCTGTCCGGCGTCGAACTCGCGACGGCCGTTGACGATCGAAACGTCGCCGAACGGACCCGCGCGTTCGTCAAGGTCCAGGACGGGTGCTCGTTCTTCTGCACCTACTGCATCATCCCGACGGCTCGCGGCCCCGAGCGCTCCCTCCCGCCAGAGACCGTGCTCGCGGATGTGCGGCGGGCGCTTGCGGCGGGCCACCGCGAGATCGTGCTCACCGGCATCAACATCGGGACGTATGACGGCGGCTGGTCGGAGCGCGGGCCGCGCGGCTCGCACCGTGCGGCGGCACTGACCCTCGGAGGGCTGATCCGCCGGCTGCTCGACGAAACCGACGTGGAGCGCATCCGCCTCAGCTCGATCGAGCCGCAACACGTCGACGACGCGCTACTCGCGGCGTGGCACGCCTCCGATGGCCGCTGCCTGCCGCATTTCCACCTCCCGCTGCAATCCGGGGACGACGGCGTCCTCCATCGAATGGGCCGCCGCTACGACTCCGCCGTATATGCCGCGACAGTCGCCCGTGTCCGTGCCGCTGTTGACGGCGTCGCGATCCACGGCGACGTGATCGTCGGCTTCCCGACCGAGGATGAGCAGGCCTGGGAGCGGTCGCTCGCGTTCATTCGCGACATCGGGTTCGCGGGTCTCCACGTGTTCCGCTACTCGGCGCGGCCGGGCACGGCGGCAATCCGCATGGCTGGCGCCGTGGACGAGCCCTCGAAGAAGGCCCGCGCGGCGGAGCTGCTCGCCCTTGCCGCCGAGGCGCGGTCATCGTTTGCGGCCGCGCACGCCGGGCGCGCGGTCGACGTGCTCTTCGAGAGCACCCTGCCCGACGGCCGCTGGCTCGGCCACGCCGAGGATCACGTGCTGGTGGCGGCGGCCGGGACCGATCTCGAGAACGCCATCGGCCGTGTGATGATCGACGGCATCGACCGCGAGGTCGCAGACCGCGCGGTCGGCTCGGTCGTCGCCCTCGACCGGCCGAAGCGGCAGATCCGCCGCGATCTGCCGGTGCTGACCGAACACCTCGGAGGTGCCCGTGCCGTCTGAATGCCTCTTCTGCGGGATCGCCGACGGCGAGATCCCAGCCGACATCGTCCACAACGACGAGCTCGTCGTCGCCTTCCGGGACATCAACCCGAAAGCACCGACGCACATCCTCCTCATCTCGCGCGAGCACATCGAATCGGCGGCCGACTTGACGGATACGCACGCGACCCTGCTCGCCAGGCTGTTCGTCACCGCGGCCACCCTCGCCCGGAGCGAAGACATCGCCGAATCCGGCTACCGGCTCGTGACGAATGTCGGCGGCGACGCCGGACAGTCGGTCCACCATCTCCACCTGCACCTGCTCGGGGGCCGCTCGATGTCGTGGCCCCCCGGGTGACGAGGGGCCGATCGCCGAATTCGTCATGCAGCGCCCCTCGCGCTGGTCGTCGCAACCGCGCTGTTCGTTGCGGGCTGCGCGGGCATGGACGCCAACCCTTCCCAGGGGCCCGCGGCCACGCCGATCGGCTCGCCCGCGCTCGGGGCGTCCGCGGAGGCAACCCGACAGGCCGTCTTCGGGGCGCTGGGCCGACAGAACCTGATCGTTGCGCCCACGGCGTCGCCCTACCGTCCGCCGGAGGCCGCGCAGCTTGCCGCCGCGCCACGGAACGTCTACCAGGTCACGCTCCCACTGGCGCCGGACGAAGGGTTCATCGTGGTGTACGAGCTCCCCACCGAGGCCGACGCGACCGCCGCAGCAGGAGCACAGCGAGACTATCTCGCCAGTGGCCCCGGCCGCGTGCAGGCCCCGCCCGGCACCGATCACGTGATCCAGCAGCTCGGGCCGACGGTCATCGTGTACGACTGGGTGCCGGGCGCGGCCGATGACGAGACTGCGTCGCGCGTCGCGGAGGCGCTGCGCACGATCGGCACGACGTTCGCCGTCGCCCCCTAGCTGCCCTCGCTGACCGGCAGCGCCGACTCGATGACGGCCCACTTGCGCACCTGGTCCCGTTTGACCTTGAGCGTGTGGGTGCGCGGGAAGTCCTCGCCGTGCCACACCCGCCACGCGGCGACGCGCTGGTTCGGACCGAGGGTCGCGTTCGCGGCCTTGACCGCCGTACCGATGCGGGCCTGCGCCGCGGCCGCGTCCTCGTTCGGATCGGCTGGCAGGATCACCGCCTCGATCCGCCCCGGTGACGTCTCCACCACCACGGATTCCCGGATGCCGGCGATTCGCAATGCGTTCTCGATGTCCTCCGGGTACACGTTGAAGCCATTGGGCAGCACGATGATGTCCTTGATGCGCCCGGACAGGATCAGCCTGCCCCCGTCGTCGAAGTGACCGATGTCGCCGCTCTTGTACCAGCCGTCCTCGGTGAACGCCGCGGCCGTCAGCCCGGGCTCGTCCCAGTAGCCCTTGAAGAGGGTCGGTCCCCGGAACTGGATCTCGCCGTCGGCGGCGATCCTGACCTCCATGCCCGACACCGGCCGCCCCACCGTCCCGAGGCCGTGGTCGTCGAGCGTCGTGCACGCCCCGGACGCCGTCTCCGTCGAGCCGTACCCCTGGAGCACGGTCACGCCGAGGTCCTCCCAGGCCTGCTGGAGCGCGGGCGGCAGGAACGCGCCGGCGCTGATGAACAGCCGGAAGCCGCCACCAAGGCGCTTGTGGACGCTCCGGAAGACCACGCGGCGCAGGCCGATCGGCAGCCTGCGCGCGATGCTGCCGAGCCGCGCGAACTGGCCCGCCCGGCCCGACCGCTCGACCTCGCGCTCGATGGCGCTCCAGAACAGGTCGAGCACCTGGGGGACGACGACCATCGACGTGACGCGGTGTTCGCGCAGCGATTCGAAGATGACCCGCGGGTTGACGCTGCGCAGGTAGAGGATGTCCGCGCCGACGTCGAGGGCGTAGAACAGCCCGACTGCCTGCTCGAGCAAATGCGACAGCGGCAGCAGCGACACGATGCGGTGGTCCATCCGCGGGACGATCGTGTGGAAGGACTGGATGCCCGCGAGGATGTTGTCGTGGGCGAGCATCACGCCCTTCGGCGTCCCGGTCGTCCCCGAGGTGAAGATCAGCTCCCAGATCTCGTCCGGCCGCGGCCGCTCCCAGGCCGCCAGCTGCGCCTCCCAATCGGTTGGGAACGCGTCATCCGGGTCGGCGGTGAGTGCGTCGACGGTCGTCGTCGGGAAGCGTTCCAGCTTCGCGTCACGCGGATCGGGCGCGTCTCGTCCGGTGCCGAGGACGAGCTGCTTCGCGGCGGACTTCGTAACGATGTTCTCGATTGCGTCGGGCGACATGCGGAGGTCCAGCGGGACGAGCACCAATCGCGCCCGCATCGCGCCGAAGTACACGGCCGGGAGGGCCGGGGTGGACGGGGACCAGGTGAGGAGCCGGTCGCCGGGCTCCAGCCCGAGCGAGCGCAGACGCCACGCCGCAAGTCGGCTGCGCCGGTCGAGCTCGCGGAAGCTCCAGTGCCAGCTCGCGCCGTCGTCGGTGCGGAGCCCTACCGCGTTTCGATCGCCGAAGCGGGTGACAGACGCTTCGAACAGATCGAGGAGCGTGTCCACGGGCGGAGCGTACACGGCCCCGGGCGGGCCGGAAGGCGCATGGGCACCTGTCGATTCCTGCCAATTGCTCGCCGGATGAGCAGTGGTCAGCGAATTCCGGACAATTGTTCATCAGCGGGCACATCTGGCAAGGTTCGGGAGCACGCCGAGCGTGCGCATGAGCAGCTCCAGCCGCCCGCGTTGGCGATCGCTCACCGCACGGGCATTTGACGAAAACTGGCCGTCGCACCTCGTTTGACCCGTTCCGGACCCTCGGCTACACTCCGCCGGCTGTCGTCGCCGGTTTGGCCGCGGCTACGACGAAACGGCACGCAGTTTGACGGCCTGAGGAGGTGAACCGGGATTGGCAGAAGTCCGAGTGGGTGAGAACGAGACGTTCGAAAGCGCACTGCGCCGCTTCAACAAGAAGATCCAGCAGAGCGGGATCCTCGCCGAGGCTCGCCGCCGCGAGCACTACGAGAAGCCCAGCGTGAAGCGCAAGCGCAAGGAAGCGAAGCGCAAGAAGAACGCCCGAGCGCAGGCAGGCTGACCGACTGAGGTCGGTCCCGCCGGCGTCCCCACGGGCGAGTAGCGCCCGAGGTGCCAGAACCGGTGTCCCTTCGAGAGCGGATCCAGGAGGACACGACCGCCGCGATGCGGTCGGGTGATGTGCTGCGCCGCGACGTGCTGCGCATGGCCTCCAGCGCCGCATACAACCTCGAAAAGCAGCAGCTCCGTGAGCTGTCCGAGGACGAGCTCATCGGCGTGCTGACCCGCGAGGTGAAGCAGCGCCGTGAGTCGGTGGAGGCGTATCGCGCCGGCGGCCGCGAGGACCTCGCCTCACGCGAGGAAGCCGAGATCGCGATCCTCAGGGAATACCTGCCTGAGCCCCTGACCAGCGAACAGCTCGACGCGCTCGTCGTGGAGGGGATCGCGGCCACGGGATCGGCCACTCCCCGGGATCTCGGCAAGGTCATGGGCTGGCTCGCCCCGCGGACCCGCGGCCGCGCCGACGGCAAGGTCGTTTCCGCGAAGGTCGCCGCGGCCCTCACGGCCGGCGAGCGGAGCGCCTGAACCAGGATGCTGACCCGTCGCGCCGACGCGCCCGACGCGTTCACACGCCGTGACGGCACGCGGCTGGGCATCGCGGGAGCGATCCTCGCACTCGTCCTGACCGCCGTCCTCGGGATCGACGTGGCCCTGCCGCAGGGCCTGCTGCTGACCGAGGGCCAACCCGCGCCCCACGACATCGTCGCTCCCGCCGACCGCGATTTCGTGAGCGCGATCAGGACCGCGGAGGCCCGCGAGGCGGCGCGTGACGCCGTCCCCGATCAGTACGACTACACCACGGGCAACGCCATCGCCATCGCCGCCGCGCAGCAGCGCGCCTTCGAGAGCCGGGTCGATGCGCTCGACGCGGCATTCGCCGCCGCCATCAGCCCGGAGGACCGGGCAGCGCTCCTCGACAGCGCGCTCGCCGAGCTCGCCCTGCCCGAGGCCGAGGCCGAGACGCTCCGGAACATGGACCGGGCGCGCTGGCGTGCCGTGCGCACCGAGGCGGCCCGCGTCCTCGACGTGACGATGCGGTTCGAGGTCAGGGACAGCGAAGTCGAGTCGACAAAGCTCGCCCTCGCGGACCGGATGGCCGGCGACCTCAGCGACGACGAGCGGTTCGTCGCGGCTGCGCTCATCACCCCGCTGATCGTGGGCAACTCGTCGTACAGCGCCGATCTCTCGACCGCGGCGGGCGAGCGGGCAGCCGCAGCCGTCAAGGACATCCGGGTGCACGTCGAGCAGGGCCAGGTCATCGCGCGCCAGGGCGACCCGATCGGGGATGCCGAGCTCGAGGCCCTCGAGGCGCTCGGCCTGAACGACGGAGAGGCGGACCTTGCCACCTTCGCCGGCTGGTTCCTGTTCGCGGCACTCATCGTCGGGCTCCTGCTGGCCTGGCTTTGGCGCTTCCGGCCGGGGCTGTGGCACCGCAACAGCGTCCTCGTGCTCGTCAGCCTCCTGGTGCTCGGCGCGACGGTCGCGCTCAAGCTCACGGCCGGCCGCTCGATCCTGACCTACTTCCTGCCGACGGCCGCCGTCGGGATGCTCCTCACGATCCTCCTCGACGCGACGATCGCCACATTCGTCATGGCGCTTATCGCGATCGTGGCCGGCGCCGTGAACGGCTCCTCGCTCGAGATCGCGGCGTACGTATTCCTGGGCGGCATGGCGGGGATCGTGACCGTCCGGCGCGGCGACAAGGTGCAGGTGTTCGTGCAGGCCGGCATCGCGGTCGCGCTCGTCAACGCGATGGTCGTGTCGGTCTTCTCGCTGCTCGGCGAGCGGGACATCCGCGGCGTGCTCGAGCTCTGGCTGGCCTCGGCCGCGGCCGGGGCCGGTTCGGCCGTTGCAGCTGCCGGCTCGTTCGCCGTGCTGGGCTCGCTGTTCGGGATCCTCACGGTTTTCCAGCTGCTCGAGCTGGCGAACCCGTCACAGCCGCTGCTCCGCCGCCTCCTCGTCGAGACGCCCGGCACCTACCACCACTCGCTGATGGTCGGCAACCTGGCCGAGCGCGCGGCCGAGGCGATCGGGGCGGACCCGCTGCTGACCCGCGTCGCCGCCTACTACCACGATGTCGGCAAGCTGGCGAACCCGTTGGCATTCATCGAGAACCAGGCGGGCGGCGAGAACGTCCACGACCAACTCGACCCGGAGACGAGCGCGCAGGTCCTCAAGCAGCACGTCGCCGACGGCATCGACATCGCGTACAAGGCGCGGCTGCCGAAGCCGTTGATCGCCTTCATCCCGCAGCACCACGGGACCGCGATCATGTCCTACTTCTACGGACGGGCGAAGGACATGGCCGCGGAACCGTACGGCGGCATCACCACCGGGGAGGGCTTGAAAGCGGCCGCCGCCGTCGACCAGCGGCGATTCCGCCACGCCGGCCCGAAGCCGCAGTCCCGCGAGGCGGCCCTCCTCATGCTCGCCGACGGGGTCGAGGCATCGGTCCGCTCACTCTCCTCGCGCGACGAACCTGCCATCCGGGCGATGGTCGCGCGCATCCTCGACGAACGCGTGAGCGACAACCAGTTCGACGAGTGCGAGCTCACCCTGCGCGACCTCCAGCTCATCCGCGAGGCCTTCGTCGGCCAGCTGCTCGGCATGTACCACACGCGGATTGCGTACCCGGAGAACAAGGTCGTGGAGCTCGAATTGCGGCGGGCCGCGAGCGGCGGAGGCGACAGCTCGGCATCGTGACGCGGTGAGCCGCCAGCGGGTCGGCGAGTGGCGCGTCGACGTCGAACGGCGGGACGGGGTCACCCGGATCCTGCCGGCGACCGAGCTTGCCCGCGTCGTCGGGCGGGCGCTGGAGGCGGTCCGAGCGCCCGCGCCGGCGAGCATCGGCCTGATCCTCAGCGACGACCGTGAGCTGGCGGAGCTCAACGCGACGCACCTGGGGCACGAGGGCCCGACCGACGTGCTGTCGTTCCCGCTGCTGCCCCCAGAACGGTTCCGCTCGGGTGCCGCATCGCCGACCTTCGCGCTCCCGCCGGGTCGCCTGCTCCAACTCGGCGACATCGTTGTCTCGGTCGAGCGTGCGATCGAGCAGGCCGAGTCCGGGCGGGGCGGGCACACCGGCGACGTCCGCTGGTCGCCGGCCGACGAGCTGCGCCTGCTCGTCACGCATGGGACGCTCCACGTCTGCGGCTGGGACCACGCCGAGCCAGCCGAGGAGGCCGCGATGCGCAGCCTCGAACGCGATCTGATCGGGGCGGCCTGGCGGCCGACCTAGAGGTCCGCGGCAGTGCCCGGCACGCCGAGGGCTCGGGCGCCTTCGAACACGGTCTCGAGCCCGGCGACGACGTCGGCCGCGACGTACACCCGCAGCTCGTCTTCGACCGTCCGAAGCGCGGCGGTTGCGTAGGTCGTCATGAGTTCGGCCGAGCCGACGGTGGTCAGGATCACCTCGCCGCGGAGGTCCCGCGGCGTCCCGCGCTCGAGCAGTTCGCGGGCGACGAGGCGGTCGAGCATCGAGTCCAGCGTGGATGCACGCAGGCCCGTCGCCTGGCGGACGGTCGCGATGGTGGCCTGCGGGTAGCGGCGCATGGTCTCGAGCACGACCGCCTCCGATGGGCTCAACCCGTGATCGCGAAGTTCCATCGCCATCCGACGGTTGAGCACGTGATAGGAACCGTGCAGGGCAGCGAAGGCGGACATGCGCGGGCGCCTTGGCGGCCGACCCCATTGTTCCGGGAGCAATAGGTCGTCGAACTCAGCCTCGCGATCCTCCATTCCGAAATCGTACGGATGGCCACGTATCACCCCCTTACCTGCCCCCTCCGAAATCGGAATCCGATTTCGGAACAGGTGGCGGGAATAGGAGTGACGTTCCGGACCGTCCGATTTCGGACGCGAGACGGCGACGACGCGCGCTACGCTCGTTGGCGGAATGAGCGCCGACTACGAGATCCGTGTCATGAGCCGCACGGAGCTGGATCTGGCGATCGGCTGGGCGCGCGACGAGGGCTGGAACCCGGGCCTCCACGATGCGACCCCGTTCCATGCCGCGGACCCGGACGGCTTCCTGGTGGGCGTGCTCGACGGGCGGCCGATCAGCTCGATCTCGGTCGTGCGCTACGGCAAGACCTTCGGGTTCCTCGGCTTCTACATCGTGATCCCCGAGCAGCGCGGCCGCGGCTATGGATACGCCCTGTGGCAGGCGGGCATGGCTCGGCTCGCCGGGCGACTGGTGGGCCTCGACGGGGTGCCGGCCCAGCAGGACAACTACCGGCGATCGGGGTTCGAACTCGCGTATCGCAACGTCCGCTACGGCGGTATCGCGCCAGCGGGCGGAGCCAGCGGCCTTCGAGACGCCCGGACCGTCCCGTTCGAGCAGCTGCTCGCATTCGACGCCCGGCTGTTCCCGGCGCCGAGGCCCGGCTTCCTGGCCGGGTGGATCAGCCTGCCTGAGAGCCGGGCGCTGGCCGCGATGGAAGACGGCGAGCTTCGCGCGTTCGGCGTGCGCCGGCGGTGCGGGATCGGCCACAAGGTTGGGCCGCTGTACGCCACCAGCCGTGCGATCGCGGAGCGATTGTTCGACGGCCTCTGCGAGGGTATCGCCGGTGAGCCGGTCTCTCTCGACGTGCCGGACCCGAACACGGAGGCGGTCGCCCTGGCCGAGGGGCGGGGTCTCGTGCCGGCGTTCGAGACCGCCAGGATGTACACGGGACCGGCACCCGCCATCGAGCTCGCCCAGCTCTTCGGGGTGACCACCTTCGAACTCGGCTAGGTTCGGGCCCCTGCGCTACCATCGCGCAGGGCCGGATCGTCGTGATCCCGGCCCTCTCGGCGTCCCGGCGGCCCCGCCTCCAGCGGCCTGCCCGAAGGACGCCTGTCGGCATGCCCGGAGGCTTCGTGAAGATCGTCGTCGGGCTCGGGAACCCGGGCTCGCAGTACGCGCAGACACGCCACAACATCGGCTGGATGGTGCTCGACCGGTTGGCCGACCGGGCGGGCTTGTCCGGCCGCGGGCGGCGGCGCGATGCGGCGCACGTCGTCATGGGTCGGTTCCGAGGGCTCGACGTGACGCTGGTCAAGCCACTGACGTACATGAACGACTCGGGTCTGGCGGTGCGCAAGGTACTCGCCCGCGAGCGGGCGCCGCTTGGGGACCTGCTCGTCGTCGCCGACGACTTCGCGTTGCCGTTCGGCAAGCTCCGCTTCCGCGAACAGGGCAGCCATGGCGGGCACAACGGGCTACGCTCGGTGGTCGACGAGCTCGGTACCGAGAAGTTCAGCCGGCTCAGGATCGGCATCGGCGATCCGCAACGCCAGGCGATCGACCACGTCCTGTCGACGTTCGCACCCGACGAGCGGGAACGGACGGACGAGCTGCTCGACGCGGCGGCCGACGCGGTCGAGGCGTGGGCTCGCGACGGCACGAACAAGGCGGCCAATCGATTCAATACGTTCGAGCTCCGTCCCGCCGACGCGAGCCGCATTGCCGCACCGGGCGAGATCGAGGGTCCGCCCGGACCCGACGGCATCCGCCGGACGAAGACGGGCTGGCGCCGCGTCCGCCTTCCAGGATCGGGGAGCGGGGAGTGAGCCGTCCCCCGATGCGCGGCCGGACCACGCGCGAGCGGCGTACCGCCGAGCGCGTCGCCGACGAGTTTGCCCAGCGTCATGCCCGGCCAGCGCCCGAGACGACCGTGGATTTCGACGTCGCGGAGGTCGACGCCGAGGTCGAGGCCGCCCGACGCCAGCCGCCTGCGTCCCGACCGTCAAAGCCGCGTTCTCGCGGTGCCGGCCGTCGCCTGCCCGACCTCGCCGCGCTGCCGCCTCTCCTGGCGGCGAGCGAGCCGTTCGGATCGCTTCGCGAACGCCTGGGTTCCGCTGAGACGCTCACGCCCCGGGGCCGTCACGCCGGGCTCGCCGGCGTTCCCCACGGCGCGAAGTCGTACCTGGCCGCGGCGCTCGTCCTCGGCGGTGCACAGGAGCGCCTCGTGTGGATCGCACGTGACTCGGAGATCGGCGATCGCGTCGCCGAGGAGCTCGGCGCCTGGCTCGGCGACGCGGAGGCCGTCGCGGTGCTCGAGCCGCGCACCTCGCTGGCCTACGAGCGGAGCGAGCTGGTCGCCGACGAGACCGCAGCCCGTGTCGCATCGCTTGCCGCGTGGCGCAGCGGGCGTGCCCGGATCCTCGTGGCGAGCGTGCAGGCGCTCCTCCAGCACACGATCGCCCCCGATGACCTCCCGGCCGAGGTGCGCATCGTCCGGCTCGGCGCCCGTGTCAGCCAGGACGCGCTCCTGCGGGAGCTGCTCGATCTCGGGTACGTCCCCGTCCTCGAAGTCGCCGGCAGGGGCGAGTTCGCGCGCCGGGGCGGCATCGTCGACGTCTTCCCGCCGTCCCTCCCGCTGCCGATCCGGCTCGAGTTCTTCGGCGACGAGATCGACTCGTTGCGGGCGTTCGACCCGACCGATCAGCGAACCGTGGGCCCGGTCGACGAGGCGGTGCTGCTGCCGGCGAGCGAGTTCCTCCTGCCGCCCGGTGGCGTAGCGCGGCTTCGCGAGCGCCTCGGGACGATGGCGCCGAAACTTCCCGAGCGACTTGCCGCGGACCTTGCCCGATTCGAGGGCGCGGACGATCCCCTGCGTGAGACAGCCCCGGCCAATGTCGGTGGTTCGACCCGAGCGCTCGCTGTCGGTGACGCGGCCGAGGTCTGGGCGCCGTACCTCGCTACTGCCACCGGCTTCGACCACGTCGATCCCGGCACGCTGCTCGTCATCGACGAGCCCGCCGACCTCGCCGAATCCACCGAATTCCTGTGGCGGCAGGCCGAGGAACGCCGGGCGGAGCTGATCGAGGCCGGGGAGCTGCCCGGCCGCTGGCCGGTGACCTATCTCGGTCCGCGTGACTGGAAGGGCCGGCTGGTCCGGTCGCGGAGCCTCGAGCTCACGTGGGAATCGAACCGCCCGCAGGTACGGCGATGGCGGCCCCGCTCGACGCCCAGCTCGTGTTCGGGTGGCGGGAGCCGCACCTGCCGCTCGGCCGCGCGGCTCGACTCCCGGAGGCCGTCGAGGGCTGGCAGGCGGACGGGGCGCGGATCGTGCTCGCATCGGACCAGGCGCCGCGTCTCGCGGAGATCCTCGCCGAAGCGGGACACCCGGCCGCCGTCGTGCCCGGCCTGTCGGAGGCGCCGCCGCCGACCGCGATCGCGATCATCGAGCGCAGCCTCAACGGCGGGTTCGCCGGCGGCCCGGAGAGCCTCGCGTTCGTCACCGACCGGGAGCTGTTCGGGAATGTCCGGATCCGCCGGCCGAAGGCGATGCGGCGGGTCGTGCCGCGCGACATCCTCGAACGGCTGACCACCGGCGACTTCGTGGTCCACATCGACCATGGCGTCGCCCGCTTCGAGCAGATGCTGCGGCGTTCCGCCTCGACCGGCGACGAACGCGACTTCCTCGAGCTGTCGTTTGCGGGCGGTGACCGGATCTTCGTGCCGGTCGAGCAGATCGGGCGTGTGACGCGCTACTCCGGTGGCGACAGGCCGCAGCTCAGCAGGCTTGGCGGGGCCGAATGGCTCCGCACGAAGCAGCGCGTCGGGCGGGCCGTCACGGACCTCGCCAAGGAGCTGCTCGAGCTGTACGCAGCGCGGAGCCAGGCGCAGGGGCACGCTTTCGCGGTGGACTCCCCGTGGCAGTCGGAGCTCGAGGCCTCGTTCCCGTACGAGGAGACCGTCGACCAGATGCGGGCGGTAACCGAGGCCAAGGAGGACATGGAGCGCGTTCGGCCGATGGACCGGCTGGTCGTGGGCGACGTCGGCTACGGCAAGACCGAGGTGGCGCTCCGGGCTGCGTTCAAGGCGACGCAGGACGGCAAGCAGGTCGCGGTCCTCGTCCCGACCACGGTCCTCGCCGCCCAGCACCACCGCACGTTCAGCCAGCGGTTCGCGGCCTTCCCGCTCGAAGTCCGCCTCCTGTCGCGGTTCGTGTCGGCCAGGGAGCAGGCGGCCACGCTCGCCGGTCTGACCGATGGTTCGGTCGACGTCGTGATCGGGACGCACCGGCTGCTCAGCAAGGACGTCCGGTTCCGCGACCTGGGTCTGGTCGTAGTCGACGAGGAGCAGCGATTCGGCGTCGCGGCCAAGGAGCGCCTCAAGCGGATGCGTCGCGAAGTCGACGTCATGACGCTGTCCGCGACACCGATCCCGCGCACCCTCAACCTTGCGCTCGCCGGCGTCCGTGACCTGTCGCTCATCGAGACGCCGCCCGAAGATCGTCTGCCGATCCAGACGCGTGTCGCCGAGGCGACCGCGGGCCTCGTCCGGGACGCGATCCTGCGCGAGCTCGATCGAGGCGGCCAGGTGTTCTACGTGCACAACCGGGTCGAGACGATCGAGGCGCAGGCCGAGCAGCTCCGTCGAATGCTCCCCGACGCGCGCTTCGTGGTCGGCCACGGCCAGATGGCCGAGGGCGCGCTCGACAGGGTGATGCTCACGTTCGCCGACGGCGATGCCGACGTGCTCGTGTGCACGACGATCATCGAGTCGGGCCTCGACATCCCGAACGCGAACACGATCATCATCGACCGCGCCGATACCCTCGGGCTCGCCCAGCTCTACCAGCTCCGCGGCCGGGTCGGGCGCAGCTCGCGGCGCGCCTACGCGTACCTCCTGTACCGCCGCCGGGAACGCCTGAGCGACGAGGCGCGGAAGCGGCTGCAGGCGATCTTCAACGCGTCGGAGCTCGGCGCCGGGTTCCAGATCGCGCTGTCGGACCTCGAGATCCGCGGGGCCGGCAACATCCTCGGCGGCGAGCAGTCGGGTCACATGGCGGCGGTCGGCTTCGACCTGTACTCGCGCCTGCTGGCTGAGGCTGTCGAGACGCAGAAGGCCGAGCTGGAGGGTCGCGCGCCCGTGGTCGTTCCGCCGCAGGCGGTCGTCGACCTCCCGGTCGAGGCGCACCTGCCCGACGAGTACGTCCCGGACGAGGCGCAGAAGCTCGAGCTGTATCGCCGCCTTGCACGCGCCCGGACGATCGGCGACCTCGCGGCGTTCCGCCAGGAGATCACCGACCGGTTCGGGCCGATGACACAGCCGGTGATCCGCCTCGTCGAGGTCGCGGAGCTGCGCCTGGTCGCCGAGACCGCGGGGGTGTCGTCGATCTCGCGCGAGAACGGGCTGCTGGTCGTGCGCTTCGGGGCGGGCCTGACGCGGGCCACCGCGATGGCCCTGCTGGCGGAGGGCGGCCTGCCCGGCGTACGCCCCGGCGAGGTGACGTTCGCCTCGAACCAGGTCCGCATCCGGGTGCCCGAGAACCCGGTCCGTGCCTGGGAGCTCACGCAGGCCGTGGTCGCCCGGCTCGCCGCCCCGCATTGAACGGTCGCTGCAAGCACGAGCCGCCATCGAGATACGCGCCGTCTGCGCGCACGCCTCGACGCTGGGGTGGCACGGAGGTGCTATCGATGGATCGAACGCAAACGCCAGGGGAGCACTGGGATCGCGATCAGATGGAGCGCGATACCGAGGGCACGCCCGAGGACAAGCCGCAAGGCGACGTCTGGAACCGGCACCAGATGGACATCGACGACAGCGGTACCGAGACAGAGGCTGGCACCGAACGACCCGTGGACGACGAGGGCACGCCCGCGGGCGGCCTGAGCGGGCACGGCCAGCCGTCCGGCGAAAGCCACTGGGAGCGCTCGGAGGACAAACCGTCCGAGTAGCCGATTCAGAAACCTGAAGATTGACCTGACGAGCCGGGTGGTCTGGGGGCCACCCGGCTCGCTATGCTTGGCGGGCACCCCCAGCAACCCAGGAGTCGATGACCTCCTCCGTCCCGCCGACCGCCAGCGAGTTCCTGGCGCGTCTCGCCGATGCCCCGTGCTGCGCAGCGATCGTTGACGGAGGCCGGCTCGAGGCGGCGCTTGCGTCCCGCGCGCCGGCCATCTTCGTCCTTCGCGGGAACGGCCTCGAGCTGGCGGACATGATCCGCCGCGTGCACGACCAGGGAAAGCTCATCGCGGTCCACCTGGACCTGGTCGACGGGCTCAAGGCCGACCACTGGGGCGTCACCTGGCTGGCTCGCTGCGGGGTCGACGCCGTCATCACGTCGCACGGCCAGCTCATGCCGGTCATCCGCAACGAGGGGGTGATCGCGATCCATCGCCTGCTGCTCTCGCGCCGCGAGCACCTCGATACCGCGGTGACGGCTCTGGCCAGATCACGTCCGCATATCGTCGAGATCCTCCCCGGCGTCATCCTGCCGGCGATCAACGGCCTCCTGCCGCCGCTCGAGGTGCCGATGCTCGCCGGCGGCTTCATCCGAACGCCGCTCGACGCCCGCTCGGTCCTCGCGGCCGGCGCGGTCGGGGTGACGACCAGCTCCGAGGGACTCTGGGACCTCCATGCGTGACGGCGCCGCGATCCACCTGCCGCGCATCCTCGTGGCCGGCACGGGCCACAACGGCCTCAGCCCGCCGCCGGGTCTGGATGCCGGGATCCTGCTGCGCAACACCGACCTGGCGGCGCTCATCGACTGTGCGCTGTCCGGGGCGACGCCCCCCGCCGTGGAGTTGGACTCGATCCGCGGCCTCGATTCGGACGACGCAGCGGTCGACTTCCTGCGGCGGAAGCTGTCGATCGAGATCATGTTGACGCGCCGCCCGCCCGTCGCCCATGCGTTCGCTGCCGCCGGCGGGCTCGCGCTGCTCAGTGTGCTCGCGTTCGACTCGACCGGGCTGCGCCGCTCGCTGCTCGCGCATCCGCGCGGGGAGCGGGTCGGGACGGTGATCTCGCCCGGCCTGGTCCTCCACCACATGCTCCCATCCGAGCTCGCGCTGCTCGTCCGGCCAGTGGTCGCATACGGGCTGATCGACACGGCGGCGGACGCGCTTGCCACGCTGGCCGTGGGCGACGGGATCGTCGTCCGCCCCGAGGTCGCGACGGGGATCGCCGAGTCCGAAGCGCTGCTCCGGGGGGTCGGCTCGACACCAGCCTGAAACCGTTCCGGTGCCCCTTGACAACAGTCCTGCAAAGGACTAGAACACGGGTGCCCTACCTCGCGGGACCATGATTTGAGAAGTCCCGTCTCGGCAGTGATGTCGAGGCGCGGACTTTTTTGTTGTGGTTCGCGACTCGTTAAGGGACGACTGGAGGACGAGGAGGAACCGAGTGGAAAATGCACCTGAAATCTTCCTTGCCGAAGTATTCGGGACCGCCGCGCTGGTACCTTCTCGGCGACGCCGTCGTTGCCGGCGTGCTGCTGAACCGGTCCAAGGCGCAGAACAGCGGCTGGATCGTCATCACGCTTGCGTGGGGGCTCGCCGTGTTCACCGGCGTGCTCATCGCCGCGCCGTTCAGCGGCGCCCATCTCAACCCGGCGGTCACGCTCGCCTTCGCGCTGAGCGGCTCGATTGGCTGGGACCTCGCAGTCGTCTACTGGGCCGCCGAGATGCTCGGCGCGTTCATCGGCGCTGTCCTGGTGTTCCTCCACTACTTCCCGCATTGGACCGAGACGGAGGACGCCGATCTCAAACTCGCCGTCTTCAGCACGGGTCCCGCGATCCGTAACACGCGCCTGGAACCTGCTGGAGCGAGTTCCTCGGCACGTTCGTGCTGGTGTTCGTGATCTTCATCATCGTCGGCCCCATGGCCACCGGCCTCGCCGCGCTCGGCCCCCTGCCGGTCGCGCTCCTGGTCGTGGTCATCGGCCTGTCCCTTGGCGGTACCACGGGCTACGCGATCAACCCCGCTCGCGACCTCGGCCCGCGCATCGCGCACTTCCTTCTCCCCATCCCGGGCAAGCGCGACTCCGACTGGTCGTACTCGTGGATCCCCGTCGTCGGGCCGCTCCTCGGCGGCGCAGTCGCCTATTTCGTCTACAACGTGGTGTTCGCCAACTACATCATGGTGAACATGCGCTGCCTGAATCCCAGCCACCCTCACGGGGAGCAGCGATGAAGAAGCTGATCAATTCGCCAGATCGACTGGTCGACGAGGCGCTCGCCGGCGTGGCGCTGGCGCATGGTGATCTTGTCCGGGTCGAGTCGCCGAACATCGTCGTACGCACGCGACGCGCCGCGGCAGGGCAAGGTCGGAGTGATCTCCGGCGGTGGCTCCGGCCATGAGCCGATGCACGGCGGGTTCGTCGGGCGAGGGATGCTCGACGCGGCCTGCCCGGGTGCCGTGTTCACGTCGCCCGTTCCGGACCAGATGCTGGCCGCCACCCAGGCGGTCAACGGCGGAGCCGGCGTGCTGCACATCGTCAAGAACTACACCGGCGACATCATGAACTTCGAGCTCGCGGCCGAGCTGGCCAAGGCCGAAGGGATCGACGTCGAGGCCGTCGTCATCGCCGACGATGTGGCGGTCAAGGACTCCCTCTACACCGCGGGTCGCCGCGGCGTGGGGGGCACGGTCCTCGCCGAGAAGATCGTCGGCGCCGCAGCCGAGGAGGGCGCCGACCTGGCGACCGTCAAGGCGCTGTGCGAGAGGGTCCAGGCCAACGTCCGCTCGATGGGCATGGCGCTGACCTCGTGCACGGTGCCGGCGGCCGGCAAGCCGACGTTCGACATCGGCGACGACGAGATGGAGATCGGGATCGGTATCCACGGCGAGCCCGGACGTGAGCGGCGCAAGCTGGCCACGGCCGACGAGATCACCGAGATGCTCGCGACCCCGATCATCGATGACCTGCCGTTCCAGTCGGGCGACCGCGTTCTCGCGTTCGTCAACGGCATGGGCGGTACACCGTTGCTCGAGCTGTACGTGATCTACCGCAAGCTCGCCGAGATTCTCGACGGGCGCGGCGTGCAGATCGCGCGGAGCCTCGTCGGCAGCTATATCACGTCGCTCGAGATGGCGGGGTGCTCGATCACCCTGCTCAAGCTCGACGACGAGTTCATCCGGCTGTGGGACGCACCGGTTCATACCCCCGCGCTGCGCTGGGGCGTCTAACCGATGGGCATCACGACGGCCGAGTTCGTGACGTGGCTCGAGACGTTCGCGGATCGCATCCACGACGCGCGTGAAGAGCTCACGGCTCTAGATTCGGCCATCGGCGATGCCGACCACGGCATCAACATGGACCGCGGGATGACCGCCGTCCGGGAGCACCTCCCGACGCTTCGGGACGGGCAGGCAGGCGCGCTGTTCAAGCAGGTCGGCCGCACCCTGATCTCGACCGTCGGGGGTGCCAGCGGACCCCTCTACGGCACGTTCTTCCTGCGACTCGGGACGGCCCTCGGCGAGACCGAAGACGTCGCGCCGAGCGACCTGGCCCGGGGTCTCCGGGCCGGGCTCGACGGGATCGTCGGCCTCGGCAAGGCGAATCTCGACGACAAGACCATGGTCGACGCCATGACCCCCGCCGTCGAGGCGGTGGAGGCAGGTGCAGAGGCGGACCTCGCCGCCGCGCTCGCCGCCGCCGCCTCGGCGTCGGCCGCCGGGCGCGACCGAATCACGCCGCTCGTCGCCCGCAAGGGACGCGCGAGTTACCTGGGGGAACGGTCCGCGGGCCACCAGGACCCGGGCGCCACGAGCGCCACGATCCTCTTCGAGGCACTACGGGACCAACTCGGCCGCGCCAACTGACGACGCGTCCGTAGCACAGGAGGAACGGGATGCCAAAGTACGTTGGCGCCCTCGACCAGGGCACGACCAGCACCCGCTTCATGATCTTCGATCATGGCGGGCAGGTGGTCGCAATCGATCAGAAGGAGCACGAGCAGATCTATCCCAAGCCCGGCTGGGTCGAGCACGACCCGGCGGAGATCTGGGCGCGCACCCAGGAAGTCATCCGCGGCGCGCTCGAGAAGGCCGGCATCACCGCCTCTGACCTCGCCGCGGTCGGCATCACCAACCAGCGCGAGACCGCTGTCGTCTGGGACAGGAACACCGGCAAGGCCATCTACAACGCGATCGTCTGGCAGGATACGCGCACCGACGTCATCGTCAACGAGTTTGCCAAGGACGGCGGCCAGGATCGCTTCCGCGCGAAGGTCGGCCTGCCGCTCGCGACCTACTTCTCGGGCCCGAAGGTCAAGTGGATCCTCGACAACGTCGACGGCGCCCGTGCCAAGGCCGAGGCGGGTGACCTCGTCTTCGGCAACATCGACACGTGGTGTATCTGGAACCTGACCGGCGGTGTCAACGGCGGCGTACACGTGACGGACGTGACCAATGCCAGCCGGACAATGCTGATGAACCTCGAGACCCTCGACTGGGACGACGAGATCCTCAGCCTCATGGGTATCCCGCGCTCGATGCTGCCGACGATCAAGGCGTCGTCGGAGGTCTACGGGACGGCCAAGGGCGACCTCGAGGGCATCGCCGTCGCCGGCGACCTCGGCGACCAGCAGGCGGCGCTCTTCGGCCAGGCATGCTATGACCCGGGCGAAGCCAAGAACACGTACGGCACCGGCAACTTCATGCTCCTCAACACGGGCACGAAGGTCGTCCCGTCGAAGAGCGGCCTGCTGACGACCCTCGGCTACAAGATCGGCGATCAGCCCGCCGTCTACGCCCTCGAGGGCTCGATCGCGATCACCGGCGCGCTGGTCCAGTGGCTCCGCGACAACATCGGGCTGATCACCTCCTCGGCAGAGGTCGAGGCTCTCGCGAGCACGGTGGAGGACAACGGCGGCGTGTACTTCGTGCCGGCATTCTCCGGCCTGTTCGCGCCGTACTGGCGGAGTGACGCCCGTGGCGTGATCGCCGGCCTGACCCGGTACGTCAACAAGGGCCACATCGCCCGGGCCACGCTCGAGGCGACCGCCTGGCAGACCCGCGAGGTGCTCGACGCGATGAACGCCGACTCCGGCGTGGCGTTGACCGCGCTCAAGGTCGACGGCGGCATGGTCTACAACGAGCTGCTCATGCAGTTCCAGTCCGACGTTCTGAACGTTCCGGTCATTCGGCCGCAGGTCGCCGAGACGACCGCACTGGGCGCGGCCTACGCCGCCGGCCTGGCGGTTGGCTTCTGGGCCGAGGTCGAGGACCTTCGCGCGAACTGGGCGAAGGACAAGGAGTGGACGCCGAAGATGGACGAGGCCGAACGCGAGAAGGAGTTTGGCCTCTGGAAGAAGGCGGTCACCCGCACCTTCGACTGGGTCGAGCATTAGGTCTGACCCGAAAGAGCCGGCGGGCCCCGTCCGCCGGCTCACGAACTTCGGAGAGGGTCGTCATCGTTGTCCGAGCCCGGGGCCGCCTCGCCGCTCGTCGGGATCGTCGTGGTATCCCATTCCCGCCGCCTCGCGGAGGGCGTCGTCGAACTTGCCCGCCAGATGGCTGGGGATGACGTCGCGCTCGAGGCGGTCGGTGGGGCGCCCGATGGCTCGCTGGGCACGGACGCCGATGGGATCGCGGCGGCGATCGGCCGCGCAGACCACGGCGCGGGGGTCGTCATCGTGGCCGACCTCGGCTCGGCCATCCTCGCCAGCAAGACCGCCCTGGAGCTGCTCGACGAGCCGGCCGCGGGCCGGATCGTGATCTCGGGCGGGCCGGTTGTCGAAGGGGGACTCGTCGGCGCGGTCCAGGCCAGCATCGGGCAATCGCTCGAACTGGTCCTGGCCGCGACCGAGGAGGCACGCACGCTCGACAAGGGGGTCACGGCGTGACCGCCATCCGGCTGGTGGTCCGCAACCCGTCCGGGCTCCACGCCCGGCCGGCCGCGCAGTTCGTGCGCACGGCCGGCCAGTTCGGCTCGAAGGTCACGGTCGCCAACCCGCTGGCGGGCAAGGGCCCGGTCGACGCGAAGAGCATCCTGTCGGTCCTGACGCTCGGCGTCTCGAGCGGGACCGAGATCGAGGTGTCGGCCGAGGGCGACGACGCCGAGGCGGCCCTCGCGGCGATCCGCGAGGCAGTCGAAAACGGGCTCGGCGAGGACCCCGGAGCGGCTGCGTGACCGCGACCACTATCGCCAGCCAGACGCTCGATCCGGCGGTCGCCTGGGACGCGCTGGTCATCGGCGGTGGCGCCACTGGCGCCGGCCTGCTGCGCGACCTGGCCAGGCGCGGCATGCGCACCCTGCTCGTCGACCGCTCGGACCTCGGGACCGGCACGAGCGGCCGTTATCACGGGTTGCTCCACTCCGGCGGGCGGTACGTCGCGCGCGACGCCGGCGCCGCGCGCGAGTGCATCGTCGAGAACCGCGTGCTGCGCCGCATCGCGGCCTTCGCGGTCGAGGATACTGGCGGCTACTTCGTCGCCACCCCGGACGACCCGGAGGACTACGTCGCCGAGTTTCCCGCCCTGTGCGCGGCCAGCGACGTCGATTGCGAGGAGGTGGATGTCGCGGAGGTCCTCCGCCGGAACCCCACCCTGAACCCCGGCATCCGCCGAGCCTTCGCCGTTCCCGACGCGGCAGTCGAGCCGTGGGCCCTGATCGAGGGCAACGTCGCGGACGCAGCGGCACTCGGCAGCGCGGCCCTGCCGTATCACCGTGTCGTCGGGTTCGATCGCTCCGGAGAGCGGCTGCTGGCTGCGCGCGTCGTCGACGTCCGCAGCGGTACCGAGTACCGCGTGATGGCCGGCCAGATGGTGTCGGCCGCGGGCGCGTGGGGCGGGCAGGTCGCGGCGATGGCCGGGGCGAAGCTCACGATGGCGCCCGGCAAAGGCACGATGCTCGTCTTCAATCAGCGCATGACCGATGCGGTGATCAATCGCTGTCACAAGCCCGCCGACGGGGACATCATGGTCCCGGTCGGGACCGTCGCGATCCTCGGCACGACCGACATCCACGTCGCCGACCCGGACGACTGGCAGATCAGCCGCGCCGAGGTTGACGAACTCCTCGACGAGGGCGAGAAGCTGTTTCCACGGCTCCGCCGGATGCGCCTGCTGCGAGCCTATGGCGGCGTCCGGCCGCTGTACGACCCGAGCGAGACCGGCACCGAATCGCGTGAGGTCACGCGTGCGCACGTGGTTCTCGATCACAGTACTCGCGACGGAATCAGCAACCTGACCTCGATCGTGGGCGGGAAGCTCACGACGTACCGGCTGATGGCCCAGGACACAGCCGACGTCGTAGCGCGCAAGGCGGGGGTCACTGCGCGCGCGACCACGGCCCAGGAGCCGGTCCCCGATCCGCACGGCGACGGCACGCCGCGCTACCACTGGCTGGGTGGCAGGTTCGCGGCGCACGAGGCGCGCGGCGGCGGCGATGCCGACCTCATGTGCGAATGTGAGCTGGTGACGCGCGCGATGCTCACCGACGTCCTCGACCGGCGCTGGCCGTGCAGCCTGGACGACGTCCGCCGGGCGACCCGGCTCGGGATGGGCCCGTGCCAGGGCGGCTTCTGCACCTTCCGCGCGGCGGGCGCGGTGGCGGACCATGCTGCGCGCGTCACGAGCGATCAGGTTGCGATCGGCGACACCGCGGAGGAAGCGCTGGCCGGCTTCATCCGCGAACGCCAGCGCGGCACGCAGCCGATCGCGCACGGCCGCCAGCTCCAGGAGGCGGTCATCACCGCAGGCTTCCATTGGGGGACGCTCGGGCTCGACAGCCTGGTCGGGACGGGCGCCGGCGGCGATGCCAAGCGCTGACGTCGCCGTCGTCGGGGCCGGCCTGGCGGGGCTCGTGACCGCGATCCGGCTCGCCGATGCCGGCGCGCGCGTGGTCGTCCTCGCTGAGGGCAACGGCGCGATCCACTGGGCCGGCGGGCCGATCGACCTGGCGGTCGCGCCGGGCGCGACAAATCCCGCCGACGCGCTGCGGACCCTCGAGCGGACGGCCGGGCACCCGTACGCCTTCCTCGGCGCCGAGGTGGCACCGGCGCTCGAATGGTTCCGGGGACTGGTGGCTGACGGCGGGCTCCCACATGCCGGCGCGCTCGACGCGCCATATGGCGCGCTGCCGACGGGCATCGGTGGGACTCGCCCGGTGTCCATCGTCCCCGAAGCGCAGGCTGCCACCCTCCAGCCGTGGGGCGACGGAGAACGGCTGGTAGTCGCCGGACACGCTGGGTTCAAGGACTTCTGGCCTCGCGCGGTGGCGGGGAGCCTGAGCCGGCCCGAGGTATGGCTCGGGCTCGGGGGGCCGGCGCGCGTCGACGGCGTCGCTCCCGACTGGCCCGGTCTTGCCGAACGGCGGAATCTCAACGCGTTGCGGATCGCCGAGGCCTTCGACGACCCGTCGTGGCGCACCGCGGCGCTCGAGCTGACCGCCCAGGCGGTGGCCGCGACCGGGCATGGCCCGCTGCGCGTCGCATTGCCGGCCGTCCTCGGCCTGCGCCGCCACCAGGAGGTCCTGGCCGAGACGGTCGATCGACTCGGGGCGCCGGTCATCGAGGTACCGCTGGTGCCGCCCGGGATCCCCGGCATCCGCCTGCACGACGTGCTCAGGACCGCGCTGCGGGCACGGGGTGGCCGAATCCTGCTCGGCGAGCGGGTCGCCAGGGTCGAGACGACCGGGCGGATGGTCACCACGATCGCCACTGCCGCGGCGACGCGCCATCTCGTCACGCGGGTCGGGGCCCTCGTCATCGCCACCGGCGGCGTGGCAGGCGGCGGGCTCGTCGGCGAGCCCGAGGGCGGCATCCGCGAGACCATCCTGGATTTGCCGGTCGAGGGACCGCCGATCGAGCGATGGCTGTCCGGCGACCCGCTCGACCCGGGGTCGCTGCCGATCGCGGCGGCCGGCCTGCGAACCGACGAGTCGCTGCGCCCGATCGACCCGGCTCGCCCACAGCATGGCCCGCTGTTCGACAATGTCCGGATCGTGGGCGGGCTGTTGGCTGGCCAGCGTGTCATGGTCGAACGCTGTGGCGACGGGGTCGCGCTTGCCAGCGCCTGGCGCGCGGCAGCGTCCCTTATGGGCGGTGCCTCGAAGCCGAAGCGCTCCGGGCGATCCTCGCGCAAAGCGGAGGCGGTCCGATGACGATCGCCGCGGTCGTCGAGGAGGCGCTCCACGAGACCGTCGGGCTGTCGTCCGACGAGTGCCTCAAGTGCAACATCTGCAACGAGGTGTGCCCGGTCGCGCGCGTCGACGACCGCTTCCCGGGCCCGAAGTACGTGGGTCCGCAGGCCCAGCGCTTCCGCCTCGCCGCCCCGGTGCCGATCAACCTCGACGGCAAGCAGGTCCACACGCCGGATCGCACTGTCGACTGGTGCTCGGGCTGTGGCTGGTGCACGACGGCCTGCCCTGCCGGGGTCAAGATCGCCGAGGTCAACAACCGGGCGCGCGCCTCGATGCGGGCCGGCCATCGTCCCCGGCTGCGTGACTGGCTGATCAGCCAGACCGACCTGCTCGGGAGGTTCGGCGCGCCGTTCACGCCACTCGCGAACTGGACCCTTCGCAACCGGCTCTTCCGGGCGCTCCTCGAGGTCGTGCTCGGCATCCACCGCAAGGCGCCTCTGCCCGTTTACGCGGGCCGGTCGTTCCGCTCGCGATTTGCGAAGCGGGGCGGCTACCTCGGGCGCGCCGACGGAGCGACCCTGCCGCCGCCCGACCGGGCCGTCGTCTACTTTCACGGCTGCGCGGCCAACTACTACGAGCAGCACGTGGCCGACGCCGCGATCGCCGTCCTCGAACGGAACGGGTTCGAGGTGATCGCGCCGCCCCAGGAATGCTGCGGCCTGCCGATGATGAGCAACGGCCTGTACGAGGGAGCCAGGAACAAGGCGCGGCGCAACCTCGACGTGCTCGCCGAGTACGCCCGCCAGGGTTACCGCATCGTCGGCACGTCGACCTCGTGCACGCACGCGCTCAAGGCCGAGTACGAGGAGATGCTCGACGTGCGCGACGACGACGCCCACGCGGTGTCCCAGGCTACCTGGGACATCTGCGAGTTCCTGCTCGACCTGCACGAGCAGGGCCGCCTCGACACGGGCTTCGGTCGCATCGAGGAGGAGCTGCCGTACCACGCCCCGTGCCAGCTCCGAAGCCACGGCATCGGGCTCCCGGCGATGGACCTGTTCGCGCTGGTGCCGGGCCTGCAGGCCGTCGACATGGATCACGACTGTTGCGGGATCGCGGGCACGTATGGGCTCAAGAAGGAGAAGTACGACATCGCAATGCGTGTCGGCGACGATCTCTTCCGGAGGATCGAGGCGAGCGGCGCCGCCCAGACTGCGTGCGACTCGGAGACGTGCCGCTGGCAGATCGCATCGGCGACCGACCGGCCGTCGCGGCACCCGGTCGAGATCCTCGCCGCAGCCTATGCGGCCGCCGACGCAGCGCCCGACGCGCCACCGCCCGCACACTAGGGTCCATGCGCGTCCTCGTCGTCGGTGCCGGCGCGGTCGGCTCGTTCCTCGGCTGGGCGGTTGCCGCGGGTGATGGCCAGACGACGCTGGTCCGGCGCGGCTTCGACGGCACGTCCGGGGCCCCGACGTCGCTGCGCCTGGTCCGGCCCGACGGCACGGAAGCCCCCGTGGAGGTGGGCGTGGTGCGCTCGGTCGCGGATGCCCCGACACCGGAGCTCGTGATCGTCGCGGTTCGTCAGTACGACCTCCCCGCTGCCCTGGAATCGCTCGCGCTCCTGCCCGACGTCCCGCTGCTCACCGCCCAGAACGGGGTGGGGGCGGAAGAGGCAGCCGTTGCCGCACGCCCGGCCGGGACGTTGCTGGCCGCGTCGGTCACCGCATCGCTGGAGCGCGAGCCGGACGGCTCGGTTCGCTGGCTGCGCCGTGGCGGCGTCGCCCTGGCGCCCGTTCGCGGCGACGCCGCTGCCCTCATCGAAGCCCTGACGATCACGTTCCGTGCTGCCGGCGTCGACGTGGTCGCGCGCCGCGATGCGGCCGCCATGAAGTGGTCGAAGGTGATCGCCAACCTCGTCGCCAACGCGACGAGCGGTCTGCTCGATCAGGACCCGTCCTCGATCTACGCCGACCCGCGCCTGTTCGACGTCGAGCGCGACCAGCTCCGCGAGGCGCTCGCCGTCATGCGCGCGCGGGGCCTCCGGCCGGTGTCGCTGCCCGGGGCGCCGGTCCCGCTCCTCGCCCTTGCGACCCGGCTCCCGGCGCCCCTCGCGCGCGCGGCCCTGCGCCGCGTCGTCGGGTCGGCGCGGGGCGGCAAGGACCCGTCGCTCCGGGGCGCCGTCCAGCTGGGCGGCCCGACCGAGGCCGGCTGGCTGAATGGGGCCGTCGCCCGGGCCGGAGCCGAGCTCGCGGTGGCAACGCCGATCAACGCCGCCCTTGCGAGCCTGGTCGAGCAGGTGGCAACGGATCCGGATCGGCGAGCGTGGTTCCGCCACCGTCCCGACCGCCTGCTGGAGGCCCTCGGCCGGTCCTGATCCCCGATGGCATACTCGGCGACGTGGACGCCCCCGAGGTGATCGTCGCGATCGCGGTGGTCGTCGCGAGCTACTTCATCGGCGGGATCCCGTGGGGGATCGTCGTCGCGCGGCTCGTCGGCGGCCCGGATCCGCGCAGCCTCGGCAGCGGGCGGACCGGTGGCGCCAACGTCATGCGTGCGCTCGGGTTCCGGGCGGCCCTTGCCGCCGGCTTCCTCGACGCCGCGAAGGGCTCCGCGGCCGTGCTGCTGGCGATCGTCCTGGGGACCGAACCGCTGGTCCACTCGCTCGCCGGAATCGGCGCGGTCATCGGCCACAGCCGCTCGCCGTACATCGGCCTCCAGGGTGGACGCGGCGTGGCGACCGGGTGGGGCGCCCTGCTCGTCCTCGCGCCGGTGATCGCGCTCCTGATCGTGCCGCTCTTCGTCGCCGTGCTGCTGATCACCCGGATCAGCTCGGTGGCGTCGCTGACCTGCACCCTGGTGGGCGGCCTCGCGCTGCTCGTGGCCATCCCCGTGGCCGGCCTGCCACCGGCGTATGCGGTGTACGCGGTCGCCGGGACGGCACTGATCTGGATCTTCCACGCCGACAACATCCAGCGGCTGCGCTCAGGCCAGGAGCGCCGGATCGAATTGCGCTTCCGCGGGCGCCCGGGCTCCGATCCGGAGACGAGGCCGCGGTCCGCCGACCAGGCCACCGAACGGCGGACCGGCCGGTGAGCCGGCGCAAGCCCGAACGGGAGGACCGCGCGGCACGCACGGCAAGAGCCGATCGCGCGGAACGCCAGGGTGCGGCGCGGGTCACCCGCCGCCGCACGACCAAACGCGAGGAGGCCCAGTCGCTCGACGAGGCGCCGGTCGGGCGCGGCGTGTCGTTCCGCTGCCACCACTGCCGCATGGACGTCCCCGAGGACGCGCCCGGCACGCAGCACCGCAACCACTGTCCGTTCTGCCTGTGGAGCCGCCACGTCGACGTCGAACCTGGTGACCGCGCCTCGGACTGCCTCGCCTCGATGGAGCCGATCGCGATCGCGGTCCGCAAGGACGGGGAGTGGCTGCTCATCCACCGCTGCAACGGCTGCGGGACGCTGAGCAGCAACCGGGTCGCGGGTGACGACAACCCGCTGCTCCTCGTCCGGATCGCCGTCAAGCCGCTCGCCCAGCCACCATTCCCGCTCGATCGGCTGGCCCAGATCTGACTGGTCACGTCGCGGCACGCGACGGGCTGTGGAGCATCGAGCGACGCTCACTGAGTGGCGGCCTCGTCCTGACGATCACGCTTGTCGCGTTCGAGGCCCTCGCGATCTCGACGGTCATGCCCGAGGTCGCCAGGGAGTTCGGCACCGAGGGCACGAACCTTTACGGCTGGGCCTTCACCGCGTTCTTCCTCGGGACGCTGATCGGCATCGTCGCGGTCGGCGGTCTCGTCGACCGTGGGCTCGCCGCGCCGTTCCTCGGCGGGCTCGTGCTGTTCGCGATCGGCCTGCTCGTGGGTGGCCTGGCGCCCTCGATGACGGTGCTCGTCGCGGCACGCTTCGTGCAGGGCCTCGGGGCGGGCGCTATCCCGCCGATCGCCTACGTGGCGATCGCCCGCAGCATGCCCGAGGAGCTCCGGCCGCGGATGTTTGCCTGGCTCTCCACCGCGTGGGCCCTGCCAGGGGTGATGGGCCCGGCGATCGCAGGGATCGTCGGTGACGCGATCGGCTGGCGTGCGGTCTTCCTCGGTCTTCTCCCCCTCGTCGTGGTCGCGGCGGTGACCACCACGCCGGCCCTGCGCGCCGTCGCTCCGCCACCCGAGGCGGTCGATGCCGAGGCGAAGGCGGCTGCCTCGCTCCGCCGGCGTCTGCCGCTGGCCGTCCTCGTCGCAGCCGGCACCGCGCTGTTCACGGCCGCAATCACGACCGGCGAGCCCGTCCTGCTCGTAGGCCTGGCCCTGCCGGGCCTGGCAATCGGGGTGTTCGCCCTGCGCCGGCTGACGCCGCCCGGCACCCTCCGCGCCGCACCCGGCCTGCCCACGGCCGTCCTCATCCGGGGTCTGGCGACGTTCGGCTTCTTCGCGGTCGATGCGTACGTGTCGCGCGTCCTGGTCGACCTGCGCGGGCTGACACTGGCGCAGGCCGGCATCGCACTCACCGCGACCACCATCACCTGGACTGCCGGCTCGTGGATCCAGGCCCACTGGAACGCGCGCTGGCCGCTGTACCGCTTCGTCCGTGGCGGACTGCTGATCGTTGCCGCCGGGATCGCCACGTTCGCGCTGGTGGTCAGCCCGGCCGTCCCCGCGTGGCTCGCCGTGCCGACGTTCGCGCTTGCAGGACTGGGCATGGGCCTGTCCTATTCGCCGCTCGGGCTGATCGTGCTCCGCGAGGCAACGCCCGGCGAGCAGGGCTCGGCGTCGTCCGCGCTGTCGCTGACCGATGCACTCGGCACCGCCCTCGGGACCGGCGTGAGCGGTGCGATCGTGGCGGCCGGTATTCGGGCCACCGGCGGTCCTGCGCAGGGCCTCGCCGTGGCGTTCGGTATCGGCTTCCTGGTTGTGCTCCTCGGGGTCGCCCTGGCCGGTCGATTGCAACCTGCATCGCACGGTGGCAGCGCCCGTGCCCTGCGGTAGACTGCACACCCGCGCCGCGGCCCAAACGGCGCCGCGCCCGGACCATCGGAGGCCGAGCATCGATGTCCGCTGAGGAGCTTCGCGCGAAGATTCGCGAAATCCCCGACTTCCCCAAACCGGGCATCCTCTTCTACGACATCACGACGCTCCTCAAGGACCCAGTGGCCTACAAGGAAGCCATCGACCTGATGCTCGAGCCCTACCAGGACGAGCAGGTCGACATCGTCGTTGGCATGGAGTCGCGCGGCTTCATCTTCAGCGCTCCGATGGCCTACGAGCTCGACGCGGGCCTGGTCCCGGTGCGCAAGCTCGGCAAGCTGCCCGCCGAGACGATCACCGTCGAATACGCGCTCGAGTACGGCTCGAACACGCTCGAGATCCACCGCGATGCGATCCAGCCCGGACAGAAGGTGTTGATCGTGGACGACCTGCTGGCGACAGGCGGAACGGTCAAGGGCACGATCGAGCTCGTCGAGCGCCTGAAGGGCGATGTTATCGGCCTCGCGTTCCTCGTCGAGCTCGACTTCCTCAAGGGCCGCGACCGGTTCGAGAGCCGGCGGGTGACGAGCGTGATCCAGTACTGAGCGGCAGCACAGGGACGTTGCACATTGGCTCACACTCCGGACCTCGAATCCGGTCCGCCGCTCGCTTCCGGGAATGACCCGGCGGCGGAGCCCGCGCCCGCGGACGACCTGGGCGCGGACGACCCGGGCGCCGACCTTGGGCGGCGGCGCTTCTTTCGCCAGTTCGCCGGCGAGCTGATCCAGGGTGCGGCATCCGTGGTGGGTGCTGCGCAGGTCCTGCAGCGGGTATCGGCCGAGGCGGCCAGCGCGATCCTCGACCCCGATGCGCCGGGCGCGTCCGCGAGTGACACGGCCCCCGCGACGCCGACCGGCTTCCGCAGCGCCTTCCGGATGGACGGCAACACCCTCCTGCTGATCGACCAGCGGCGACTGCCCGATGCCCTCATGGAGCATCCGTGCGACTCCGCCGCGGCCGTCGCCCATGCGATCCGCCAGATGATCGTGCGCGGCGCACCCGCCATCGGCCAGACGGCCGCGATCGGTCTCGCCATGACGGCGTACCGTGTGCGCAACACGAAGCCGTACGCCCGCCGCGCCACGATGCGCGGTGCCGCGAACGCGCTCATCAACGCACGCCCGACCGCGGTGAACCTGCGCTGGGCGGTGGACCGGATGATGGCGCGCTACGAGGAGATCGGCGAGCTGTCGGAAGACGGCGAGGCCATCGCGGCAGCCCTCCGCGAGGAAGCGGATGCCATGGTCTTCGAGGCCACCACTGACCACGGCCGGCTGGCCGAATTCGGGCTGGTGGCGTTGCCGGTCCCGCCGGACCGGCCGCTGCGGATCCTGACCCACTGCAACACCGGGCCGCTCGCGTGCGGCCAGTTCGGGACCGCGCTCGGCGTCGTCCAGGCCGCGCATCACGCAGGCCGCGAGGTCGAGGTCTGGGTCGACGAGACGCGCCCGTACCTGCAGGGCTCACGGCTCACCGCGTGGGAGCTCGAGCAGGCCGGCGTCCCGCACACGCTGATCCCGGACGTCGCTGCGGGCTCCCTGATGCGGGCAGGGGACGTGGACGTCGTGCTCGTGGGCGCGGATCGCATCGCGGCCAACGGCGACACCGCGAACAAGGTTGGCACGTACCCACTGGCGGTGCTCGCGGCGCGCCACGGCATCCCGTTCTTTGTCTGTGCCCCGCTCAGCTCGGTCGACCTCGACACGCTGGACGGCGACGCGATCCCGATCGAGGAGCGTGCCGCCGAGGAAGTCCTCGAGGTCCGCGGAATCCGGATCGCCCCGGCCGGCACGGCCGCGCACAATCCCGCCTTCGATGTCACTCCGGCGGAGCTCGTCACGGGCGTCGTGACGGAGGAGGGCCTGCTGACCGCGCCGTTCGAGCCGGCCCTCCGGGCCGCGGTGGAGCGAGCGCGCGAGCGCTGGGCAGCGACGCCGCGCCCAGGCGGTGAGGGACCGGTCTGATGGCAACGGTCGCACTCGGCCGGCGCGGATCGGTAGTTGCCCGGACGACCACGGACCGCGAGCTGTTGCGGTCGTTTCTCGAGCGGGACCGGCTGTACGCCGCCTACGCGATCTGCGACCTGGAGGACCGCGAGTTCGGGCGCACGAAGTGGGGGATCGCGCAGGACGGCGACGAGGTGGTCGCACTCGTGCTCGAGTACAGCGGGATGACGCCCCAGCCGGTGTTCCTCATGGGCGAGGCCGACGGGCTCGAGGCGATCCTGCGCGAGGTCATCCGGCCGCGCGTCGCCTACCTGGCCGCGCGCCCGGACCTGCTCGCGACCGCCGAGCACTTCTACCGCGTCGAGGCCGGCCCGCCGATGGTCCGCATGTGGGTCGACAGGACGACCTTCCGGCCATACCCGGCGAGCGTCCAGCGCCTGCTGCCCTCGGAAATCGGGGACCTCAACCGCCTGTACCAGCTCGGTTTCGCGGCCTGGCTGCCGTCCAGCGCGATCGGGGAGGGCGTCTACTACGGCGTCCGCGTGAATGGCACGCTCGTTGCTGCCGCCGGCACCCACGTGATCAGCGATCGGGCGCGGCTCGCGGCCGTGGGTAACGTCCTGACCCATGTCGACTATCGTGGACGCGGCTTCGCCACCGCCGTGACCGGCGCGGTGACCGCCGAGCTTCTGCGGACGTGCGACCATGTCGTGCTCAACGTCAGGTCCGACAATCCGCCCGCACTCAACGCGTATCGACGGCTCGGTTTCGCCGAGTACACCCGCTTCGAGGAGCGGCTGATCCACCGGCTCGGTTCGCCGTGGCCGGATCTCGCGAGCCGCATGCGCCGCTTCTTCGCCCGCAAGGAGAACCCGACTTCATGACCTCCACCAGCGCACGACCCGCCCACGATGTCGCGGACATCGGCCTCGCCGCCGAGGGCGTCCGCCGCATCGAATGGGCCGAGCGCGAGATGCCCGTGCTCCGCCTCATCCGCGAGCGCTTCGAGCGCGACCGCCCGCTCGAGGGGCTGCGCGTCGGCGCCTGCCTCCATGTCACGACCGAGACAGCCAACCTGATGCGGACGCTGAAGGCCGGCGGCGCGGACGTCGTGCTTGCAGCCTCGAACCCGCTCTCGACGAAAGACGATGTCGCGGCCGCGCTCGTCTCGGAGTTCGGCATCGCGACGTTCGCGCGCCGAGGCGAGGACCGCGACACGTACTACGCGCACCTCAACGCGGTCGCCGATACGCACCCGCAGCTCACGATGGACGACGGCTGCGACCTGGTGTCGCTGCTCCATAGCGAGCGACCCGAGCAGGTCAGGGAGGTTCTGGCCGGTACCGAGGAGACGACGACTGGGGTCATCCGCCTCAAGGCGATGGCCGCCGACGGGGCCCTTGGGTTTCCGGTCATCGCGGTCAACGAGGCGCAGACCAAGCACCTCTTCGACAACCGCTACGGGACCGGCCAGTCGACGGTGGACGGAATCCTGCGCGCCTCCAACATCCTCATCGCCGGGCGCAAGGTCGTCATCGCCGGATACGGCTGGGTCGGCAAGGGCATCGCCTCCCGCATGGCTGGCCACGGCGCGCACGTGACGGTCGTCGAGGTCGACCCCGTCCGGGCGCTCGAAGCGCTCATGGACGGCTACCAGGTCATGACCCACGCCGACGCCGCGCGCTGGGGCGAGCTGTTCGTGACCGCGACCGGCAACCTCAACGTGTTCCGGCGCGAGCACTTCGAGGTCATGCGCGACGGAGCGATCATGGCCAACAGCGGCCACTTCGACGCGGAGCTGGACCTGCCGGCCCTGCGGGCTCTTGCCGAGGGCCACGTCCGCGAGGTGCGCGACAACGTCCAGGAATTCGATCTCGGCGGCAAGAAGCTCCACCTCATCGCCGAGGGCCGCCTCGTGAACCTCAGTGCGGCCGAGGGCCACCCGGCCGCGGTCATGGACATGAGCTTCGCGAACCAGGCCCTGTCCGGCGAGTACGTGGCCGCCCACCACGCCGAGCTCGAACCCAAGGTCTACGTGGTGCCCGAAACGATCGACGCCGAGGTCGCCCGGCTGAAGCTGGCCGCGCTCGGGATCGAGCTCGAGCCGATGACGCCGGAGCAGGCCGCCTACGTCGCCTCATGGCAGCACGGGACCTGAGCGGGTGACGGCAGAGCGGACTGTCGCGCCGTACGGCTCGTGGCGCTCGCCGATCGCCGTCGAGGAGGTCGTCGAGCAGGCAATCCTCCTGAGCGAGCCGTGGCTCGATGGTGACGACCTGTACTGGATCGAGAGCCATCCGGCAGAGGGCGGCCGGCGGGTCCTTGTGCGCCGCGACCACGATGGCGCGACGACAGAGCTGACGCCGGTCCCGGCCAACGTCCGGACGCGCGCTCACGAGTACGGCGGCGGGTCCTACACCGTCGCCGGGGGCATCGTTGTCTATTCCGAGTTCCGGGACGGGCGGCTGTACCGGCTCGATCCGGGATCGAACGAGGCGATCCCGATCACGCCGGCCGGGCCGCATCGCTACGCCGACATGCGCTTCGACGCTCCGCGACGGCGCTTCGTCGCGGTCCGCGAGGACCATTCCGGCGAGGGCCAGCCACGGAACGAGCTGGTCGCCGTTCCCCTCGATGGCGAGGCGCCCCCGACCGTCCTCGTCAGCGGGCCCGACTTCGTGGCCGCGCCGCGCCCCTCGCCGGCCGGCGACAGGCTCGCCTGGCTCGAGTGGGACCACCCCGACATGCCGTGGGACGCGACGCGGTTGCGCGTCGCCATGGTCGCCGCCGACGGGTCGCTCGGAACACCCGAGCTGGCGGCCGGCGTGGTCGACGAATTGATCGCCCAGCCAGAGTGGTCGGCCGACGGCGAGCTGCACTTTGCCAGCGATCGCAGCGGATGGTGGAACCTGTATCGCCTCGCCGAGGGCCCGCGCCTCGATGCCCTCGCGCCGATGGAGGCCGAGTTTGCCGATCCGGCGTGGGTGTTCGGGCGTTCGTCGTACGCGTTCCTCGCCGACGGCAGCATCGTGGCGGTCGCGCGGAGCGATGGCCGTGATCGGCTGCTCCACATCCGCCAGGATCATCTCGTCGGCGAGGTTGCCTCGCCGCTCACCGAGTTCGAGAGCATTGTCGTGTCGCCCGGATCGGTGGCAGCGATCGCCGGCGCTCCCGACCGTCCGACCGCGATCGTCCGCTTCGACCCCGAAACGCTCGAGCCGCTCGAGATCGCGCGGGCCGGCAGCACCGTCGCGCCCGATCCGGCAAACATCGCGCCGGCCCGAGCCCATCGCCTTCCCGACGTCCGGTGGCCGTACGGCGCGGGCGCTCTACTACCAGCCGGCGAACGCCGAATTCGAGGGTCCGCCGGACGAGCGGCCGCCGCTCGTCGTGCTGTCTCACGGCGGCCCGACATCCAATACGTCGAGCGCACTCGACCTGGCCAAGCAGTTCCTGACCAGCCGCGGAATCGCGGTCGTCGACGTCGACTACGGCGGCAGCACCGGCTACGGCCGCGCCTACCGCCAGGTGCTCAACGGGGCCTGGGGCAAGGTCGACGTCGAGGATTGTGTGGCTGCGGCATTGTTCCTCGTCGAGCGGGGCGACGTCGATCCCGACCGGCTCGCGATCAAGGGCGGCAGCGCGGGCGGCTTTACGACCCTCGCCGCGCTCGCCTTCACGGACACCTTCCGTGCCGGGATCAGCCTGTTCGGCGTGGGGGACATCAGAGCGCTGGCAGCGCACACGCACAAGTTCGAATCGCGCTACATGGACCGCCTCGTCGGGCCATTGCCGGAGGCCGCGACGCTGTACCGCGAACGCTCCCCCGTCTACGCCTTCGACCGGATCAGCTGCCCGGTCCTCGTGCTGCAGGGCCTGGACGACCGGGTCGTGCCACCGGAGCAGGCCGAGCAGATCGTGGCGGCACTCGCCGAGAACGGCATTCCGTACGCCTACCTCGCGTTCGAGGGCGAAGGCCACGGCTTCCGCGGTGCGCCTGCCATCCGCCGCTCGCTCGAAGCGCAGCTGTCATTCCTCGGCCAGGTCTTCGGTTTCGAGCCGGCCGACGACATCGAACCGATCGAACTGGTGGGCGGCCGAGTCCCGGCGCGAGCGTGAGCGAAGCCAGTACGACCGTACCTCCGGGGCGTGTGGTCGGCCCGTGGTAGGCTCGGGCGCGAATCTGGAGGCCCAATGAGCATCGTCGACGCCGAGCAATACCTTTTCACGTCCGAGTCGGTCACCGAGGGCCACCCGGACAAGATGTGCGACCAGATCAGTGACGCGATCCTCGATGCGTTCATTCGGCAGGACCCGCAGGCGCGCGTCGCCTGCGAGACCGCCACGACGACCGGCCTCGTCATGGTCCTCGGTGAGATCAGTACGCACGCCGAGTACATCGACGTCGCGACGATCGTCCGCGAGGTCGTCAAGGACATCGGCTACACGAAGGCCGACTACGGGTTCGACTACCTCACCTGCGGCACGCTCGTCTCGATCAAGGAGCAGTCGGCGGACATCGCGCAGGGCGTCGACGCCGCGCTCGAGGTGCGAGACGACGCGGCGCCGGCGTTCGAGCTTGGCGCGGGCGACCAGGGGATGATGTTCGGTTTCGCCTGCCGCGAGACGCCCGAGCTGATGCCGATGCCGATCGCGCTGGCGCACCGCATGGCCCGCCGGCTCGCCGAGGCACGCAAGAGCGGCCAGCTGCCGTACCTCCGCCCGGACGGCAAGACGCAGGTCACGATCGAGTACGAGCGCGGCGTGCCGAAGCGGGTCAAGACCGTCGTCGTCTCTGCCCAGCACGACCCGGACATCCGTGCCGAGCGCCTGCGCAGCGAGATCGTGGAAGCGGTCATCCTCTCGACGATCCCGGCCGAGCTCCGCCACCACGACCCGGTCATGCACGTCAATCCGACCGGCCGTTTCGTCACTGGGGGCCCGATGGGCGACGCCGGGCTCACCGGTCGCAAGATCATCGTCGACAGCTACGGCGGCATGGCACGCCACGGTGGCGGCGCATTCTCGGGCAAGGACCCAACGAAGGTCGACCGCTCGGCTGCGTACGCGGCCCGCTGGGTCGCGAAGAACGTCGTTGCCGCCGGGCTCGCAAACCGCTTCGAGGTCGAAGTCGCGTACGGGATCGGTATCGCCCGGCCGGTCAGCCTGTCGGTCGACTCGTTCGGGACCGGCACGATCCCGGATGCCGAGATCCAGACGCTCGTCGAGCGCCACTTCGACCTGCGGCCGGCGTCGATCATCGCGGGCCTCGAGCTGCGCCGGCCGATCTACCGGCAGACCGCGGCATACGGCCACTTCGGCCGCGAGGACCTCGACCTGCCGTGGGAGCGCACCGACAAGGCGGCGCTCCTCGCCGAAGACGCCGGACTGCCCGAGCCCGAGTCGATCCCAGCAGTCGCGTCCGACTGAGGCACGACGCGGATCCGCCGCATGTTTTTTCGCGCATTCACACCGCGAATGCGAGTCAAGTCGCCCGAGTGATTCGGGATCAGTTCGGCCAGGATCGATCCCCTGCGTGCGCGCGGAATGCGACCCTTTGGCCGGCGACGCGGGTTCCGCGGCGCTTCGGCCCGCTTGCCATTCGCCACGTGAATGGATGCGAAGGGTCACGCCCTGGTGACTGCAATCGTTTCGTGGGGCGAACGAAACTCCTGCTGTAGCGGGTCAGCGCTCGATTTCGTTCGTGGGGGGAAATGTCCGGACGCCGGATGACACGAAACGAAACGCCCCGATCGCGGACGTTCAGACGGAGTTTCGTTCGCGGGGCGAAACACGGCCGCGCTCGTCTTCCTGGGTCCCGCTCCGCGCGAGATCGCTCGCCCGCGGACCGGATCATCGGCCGGCGTCCGGCTGGCGCCCGCATCGACGACCGGCGTCATGGCCAGGACGCCGCGTCCCTGGGTGCGGCGCCCGAGCAGCCATTGCGTCACGAACAGGATGGTCAGGGTCAGGACGAGCATGACGGCCGCGACCGCGTTGATCTTCGGCGTGACTCCGCGGCGCACCTCCCCGAACACGAACAGCGGCAGCGTTGTCGAGCCGACACCGGACACGAACGCGCTGATGACGTAGTCATCGAAGCTGAACGTGAATGACAGCACGAAGCCGGCGATGATTGCCGGCAGGAGGATCGGAAGTGTGATCTGGCGGAACGTCCTCCACGGTGTGGCGAACAGATCGGAGGACGCGTCGACCAGCGAGCGATCGATCCCCGAAAGGCGCGCGCGGACCAGGAGCGTGACGATCGAGATGTTGAACAACATGTGCGCGGCGATGATCGTGTGGTTGCCCAGCCCGAGCTTGGGCGCAGCTTCGCCGAGCAGGCCGATGAGCACCGGGTTTACCACGTCGAACGAGCCGCGGAACAGGATCAGCGTCGCGAGCGCGATGACGATCTCGGGGACGATGATGCTGATGTAGGTGAGCCCCTCGAAGACGAGTCGTGGTCGCCGCCCGAGTCGTTGCATCCCGAGGGCGGCCATCGTCCCGATGATCGTCGCGAGCACGGCGTTGACGACGCCGATCGTGAGGCTGTTCACGAGGGCTCGCTGGACCAGGCGGTCCTTGAGCCACGCTTCCTCGTACCAGCGGAACGAG
>CAVVPT010000012.1:0-11920 GCA_963750125.1 uncultured Chloroflexia bacterium
AGCCGGCTTCGCAGCGCTGGCTTCGCCCGCCCCTTCGATCGCGTGGGGGACGCGCCAGGGGACGAGGCGGGTGCCGTCGCCGACCGCGCGTCGGATGCGGGCTTGAGTTCCCTGATCCTGGCCGCCAGCTGGGCAACCTCGGCGCGTGCCTCGGATGCCTGCTTCTTCCGCTTTGCCTCGACGTCGCGTGCCTTCTGGAGACGCTTCTCGAGCCGCGCCAATTCCTTTCCTGTGTCCTTGGCCGCGATCTTGGCGCCTGCCGTACCGGCTGACTGACCCTTACCGGACTTCGCCACGAACTCTCCTTTCCTGCCCGCTTACGCCCGCACGTTGCGGATGCCCTCGTAGAGCATGATCGGCGCGCCGTGTGCCACGGAGGGGGCGCCAAGCCTCAAGTCTGCCATCGTCCGCAAGCGGCTCGCGAATTCGCGCATCGCGCCGGCGGCGACGCGTAACCCTTCGTTAACGACGGCCCAACATCCGGTTATCGTCTCCGCCCGACCCTGCGTCCATGGAGAACCACGCGGGCCGATCGATCTCATCGGGCTGGCTCGCGCTCGCCGTCGACGGGCCTGCACTCGACTTGCCGGGTCTCATCGCCGGCACGCCGGTTCGTGTCGTCCCCGACGTTCCGTCGTTCGTCACCCTCCTCGAGCAGGCGCGGCCGCGCATCTGTCTGCTCGGAACACCACCGGGCGGCCCGGCCGAGATCGAACTGGTCGCGCGCGAACGGCGGCGCCGGCACGGACTGCGGGTCGTCCAGGTATCGGCGCCCGAGGCAGTGGATGTCCGGCTCGAGGCGCTGCGGCTCGGCTTCGACGACGCCGTGCCGAGCTCGATCGAGCCTGGCGAGCTCGCTGGCCGCCTCGCGCTGCTCGATGAGCGGGCGCGCACCCGCTCCGGCCGGACCATCCCGGTCGCCACGGGCTGCGAGCTCGATCTCCTCGCTCACGAGCTGCGACGGGACGGCGGGCTCGTCCACCTGCGGCCCAAGGAATTCGACCTGCTCGCCGTACTGGCGAGCCACCCGGGACGCGCCTGGACCCGGCGTCAGCTGCTCGACCGCGCGTGGGGCCATGGGCACGACGGTGACCCGCGGACGATCGACGTCCATGTCCGCTGGCTCCGCTCGAAGATCGAGACCGAACCCGAACAGCCGGCGCACCTGGTGACGGTTCGCGGGGTCGGCTACCGGCTCGATCCACCCGGGCGTTAACAGTCGCTTAACGGAGTAGCAAAGGACCGTTGATGCCCGGCTCCGACGATCCGGGTGTTGAACAAGGGGGAGTGCAGATCCTCGGATCCCGCCTGCGCCGGGCGCCGGCACCTGTGGAGGAACAGACCACGTGAGCATCACCTCGCGCACGCGCTTCGCGGCGCTCGGACTCGTGGCGGTCTTCGCCATCGGAGCGTGCAGCAACGGCGGCACGACCGCCACGACCGCAGCGTCCCAGCCGGCCGCCGAATCCACGGCTCCCGAGTCCATGGCACCGGGTGCGTCCGAAGCGACCGCTGCGGGCGGCCCGCCGGAATGCCTCTCGTTCGCCGACATCTACGCGCTCGTCGGCCCCGAGTCGGAAGACGTCCAGACCTGGGATCAGGCTGCCACGATCGCCGGTGAGCTCGGCTCGAACACGGAGTTCCCCGCCGGTCTGCCGATCGCGATCACGGCGCCGGGTGAAGAGTCGGGTACGTTCGACAGCTTCGTCGACATCGTCCTCGGCGACTATCTCGAAGAGCGCGAGCAGGGCGACGCGACCACCCGCCTCAGCAACTACCAGTCCAGCGCGGATGACAACGCGATCATCGACGGCATCGCGAACTCGGCCGGGTCGTTCGGTTGGGTCGGCTTCGCCTTCTACGAGGAGAACCTCGATCGAGTCCGAGCTTTCACGATCGCCGCGGAGCCCAACGGCACCTGCGTGGAGCCGACGGCCGAGACGATCGCCTCGAACGAGTACCCGATCGCGCGCGACCTGTACATCTACGTCAGCAAGCAGAAGCTTGCCGAGAATCCGACGATCGCCGCCTACGTCGACTACTACCTGGCCGACGGCACGATCGACAGTGTCCTTGAGACGGTGCCGTACGTTCCCCTGAAGCCCGAGGTCCTCGCCGAGTCGCGAACCGCGTGGGAGACGTTCAAGGGTTCGACGGCTGCCTCCCCCGACGGCTCGATCGCCGTGAGCGGCTCGTCGACGGTCCAGCCGATCTCGAACAAGGTGGCCGAGCAGTTCAAGGCAGAGAACGCAGGCTTCAACTACACGGTTGAAGGCCCGGGTACCGGTGACGGCTTCGCCGCCTTCTGCGCAGGTGACATCGACATCGCGGACGCATCGCGTCCGATCAGCGACGAGGAAATCGCCCTCTGCCAGGGGGCGGGGATCGAGTACCAGGAGCTCAAGGTCGCGATCGACGGCATCGCGGTGATGACCCAGAAGTAGCAGTCATCTCCTCCCAGCGGACGGGTCGGGCCAGCTCGGAGGCCTGACCCGTTCGCCTATCCTGTACGTCCGTTTCGGAGGCCCCGATCGAGCGATGACGCAAGCTACTGACGCGGCAGACCTGCGGACGGCGTTGCGTGGCAGCGCGGCCCGCCGCCGTCGCGAACGGACGGTGCGGGCGATCCTCCTGAGCGCCGGGCTTGCATCGGTCGCCATCAGCGCCTTCATCGTCGTGACGCTCATCGTCGACGCCCTGCGGTTCCTGGCCGCCGTCGACCTCAGCGCCTTGAATTCGGCCGGCTGGGCTCCACGCCGTGGCCTGTTCGACATCCCGACGCTCCTCATCGGAACGTTCCTCGTGTCGGCCATCGCGATGCTCGTGGCCACCCCGATCGGCCTCTTCAGCGCGATCTTCCTCGCCGAGTACGCCTCGCCCCGCACACGTAGCTACGTCAAACCGATCCTCGAGATCCTCGCCGGCATCCCGAGCATCGTGCTCGGCTTCTTCGCGATCGCGGTCATCAGTCCGGAGATCGTCCAGCGGATCAACCCGCAGGCATCGGGGTTCAACATCCTCGCCGCGAGCATCGCGGTCGGCATCCTGTCGATCCCGCTCGTCGCGTCGGTCTCGGAGGACGCGATGCGGGCCGTGCCGCGGTCGCTCCGCGAAGCCTCCTATGGGCTGGGGGCCAGGCGGCTGACGACCAGCATGCGCGTCGTTTTCCCGGCTGCGATCTCGGGGATCGTGGCAGCCCTGATCCTGGCGACGAGCCGGGCGATCGGCGAGACGATGGTGGTGGCGCTCGCAGCCGGGGCCAGCGGCAGTGGCGCCCGCTCGTTTGACATCTTCAACGTCGGGCAGACGCTGACCGCTGCGATGGCTTCGCTCGCGATTGGAAGCGACCGGGTACGCGGCGACGACCTGGCGTTCCCGAGCCTCTTCTTCGTCGGCGCGGTGCTGTTCGCGATCACGCTCCTGCTCAACGTCATCGGCGACGCGTTCGTCCGGCGAACGCGGCAGCGGTACTAGGCGTGCCTCGATGAGCCTGATCGCACCGACGGCTACCGGGGCCGCCGTCCGGCGTGGCCTCACATCGACCCGACCAGACGTCAGGGGCATGGTCTTTTACCTGCTCCTGCTGGCCAGCCTCCTGTTCTCGCTGGCGGTGCTCACGATTCTCCTGCTGAACGTGCTGATGCGTGCGTGGCCGGTCTTCCAGACCCGCGGGATCGACTTCCTGACCTCGCCCCTGTCGTCCGACCCGTCGCAGGCCGGGATCTCGCAGGGCCTGCTGGGGACGATCGTGCTGGCCATCCTGGTGCCGATCATCGCGTTCCCGTTCGGCATCGCGACCGCCGTCTACCTCGAGGAGTACGCGCCGAACAACAGGCTGACGCGGCTCATCCAGATCAACATCCGGAACCTCGCCGGTGTCCCCTCGATCGTGTACGGCCTGCTCGGGCTGGCGATCTTCGTCGCCTTCTTTGAGGCCATCGGGCTTGGCGGGACGCGCGACGGTCGCCACCTCCTCGCCGCGGCCGTGACGCTGGCCGTCCTGGTGCTGCCGATCGTGATCATCACGACGGCGGAGGCGCTGCGCGCGGTCCCGATCACAATCCGCGAAGCCGGCTACGGCGTCGGGGCATCACGCTGGGAGGTGACCCGCAAGCTGGTGCTGCCGGCGGCTGTCCCGGGCATCCTGACCGGCACGGTGCTCGCCCTCGCTCGCGCTCTCGGCGAGACGGCACCGCTGCTCCTCGTCGGCGGGATCGTGGGCGGATTCTCGACGCCCGAGGGCCAGTCGGCCGTCGACACGCTCCTGGGCAACTACACGGCGCTGCCACTGACCGTGTTCCAGTGGGCCAAGCAGCCCCAGGACGAGTTCCGCGAGCTGGCGGCAGCCGCCATCGTCGTGCTACTGGCGGTCACCCTGTTTGCCAACGCGGTCGCCATCCTGCTGCGGAACCGCTTCGAACGGAACTGGTGATGGCCGACGAGAGCGCCGCCGCCGCGTCCCGCTTTGACGATCCACAGGGAGACAACATGACCCAGACCGCACCAGCGCCACCGACCGAGGCTCCGCCGGTTCGGGTCGCGGTGGCCGCGCCGGACGCGGGGGCGCTTCTCACACCTGACGCCGAGGCAGCCGAGCCGGTCATCAGCTTCAGGAACGTGCACTTCTACTACGGGACGTTCCGCGCGGTGAAGGACATCTCGATCGACGTGCGGCCGCGGGAGATTACCGCGCTCATCGGGCCGTCGGGCTGCGGCAAGTCCACGATCCTGCGGACGATCAACCGCATGAACGACCTGATCCCCGGGATCCGTGTCGAAGGCCAGGTGCTGTACCACGGCATCGACGTGTACGGCGGCGAGGTCGATCCGGTCGAGGTCCGGCGGCGCATCGGGATGGTGTTCCAGAAGGCGAATCCGTTCCCGAAGTCGATCTACGACAACGTTGCGTTCGGGCCGCGGATCGTCGGCTACAAGGGCAACATGGACGAGCTCGTGGAGTCGAGCCTCCGCCGCGCGGCGATCTGGGACGAGGTCAAGGACAAGCTCAAGCAGTCCGGCCTGGCGCTGTCGGGTGGCCAGCAGCAGCGGCTGTGCATCGCCCGCGCGATCGCCACCGACCCCGACGTGATCCTCATGGATGAGCCGTGCTCCGCGCTCGACCCGCGCAGCACGCTCCAGATCGAGGAGCTCATGGCGGAGCTCAAGAAGAACTACACGATCGTCATCGTGACCCACAACATGCAGCAGGCCGCGCGGGCGTCCGACAGGACCGTCTTCATGACGATGGCCGAGGATCGAGCCGGCTTCGTCGTCGAGCAGGCCGACACGATGGAGATCTTCACGAACCCGCAGAACCAGCTGACCGAGGACTACGTCTCCGGTCGGTTCGGCTAGGCCGGAGGAGCCGAACGACATGACCGACCCGGAGCGCACCACGGCCGAAGCCCTGAGCGACCAGCTCGACGAGTTGCTGGCGGCGGCGGAAGGCCCGCCGACATCGAACGAGACGCACCCCGCGCGCGAGCCGCTCGATCGCGAGCAACGCGAGATCAAGCTGAATGTCCTGCGTATGGGCGCGTTGGTCGAGGATGCGATCCGCGCCGCAATCGCCTCGCTGGTGGACCACGATACGGAGGCCGCGCTCGCGGTGATCGTGGGTGACGGCCGGATCAACGAGGCGCAGCGCGCCGTCTCGACCCAGATCTCGCGCACGATCGCCACACAGCAGCCGGTCGCACGCGACCTGCGCTTCCTCCTGTCGCTCGACCACGTGACGTACGAGCTCGAGCGCATCGGGGACCATGCGGCCTCGGTGGCCAAGCAGGCGCGCAAGCTCGCTCCTGAGCCGCCGCTCGCGGAGTACGTGCACCTGCCGCGGATGGGCGAGCTCGGAGCCGAGCTGGTCCACGGCATCCTGCGTGCGCTCGTCGACATCGATCAGCACCAGGCCCGCGCCGTGGCGGCCGGCGACGACGAGATCGACACCCTCTACCACGCGACGTTCGCGGAGCTGATCGACCTCATGCGCGAGGACCCCGACAACGTCGAGCGCGGCGCCCGGATCATGCTCGCGGCCCACTACCTCGAGCGGATCGGCGATCGAGTGACGAATATCGCGGAGGACGTCGTCTTCCTTGCGAGCGGCGAGGTGGAGGACCTCGAATCCATGAGCGACAGTCCGATCCGCGTGCTGGTCGTATGCACCGGAAACTCGGCCCGGAGCCTGCTCGCCGAAGCGCTGTTGCGCTCGAAGGGCGGCGACGCGTTCGAGGTCCACAGCGCCGGCACGCATCCGAAGGGCGTGAACCCGCTGACGCTACGGGTGCTCGACGACGCCGGCATCGACGCGTCCTGGGCGCGATCCAAGTCGGTCGACGAGTACCTTGGCCAGACGTTCGACTACGTCATCACGGTGTGCGATCAGGCGCGCGACGAGTGCCCGGTCTTCCCCGGCGTTCACGAATCGCTCCACTGGGGCTACGACGACCCGGCGGCCGTTGAGGGCACCGAGGACGAGCGGCTGGCCGCGTTCCGGCGGGTATTCACCCAGATGGCCGAGCGGATCGGCACGTTCGTCCCGCTCGCACGCAAGCATCACGCCCGATCGGCCGGGACGGTGATCGCCTGAGGAGGCGGCTCGCCGGTATGCTGCCATCGTGAGCGACGCGGTCGAGCTCTACCTGCTGCGCCACGCGGATGCCGGCGATCCGGCCGCGTGGAACGGGCCCGATGCGGCTCGGCCGCTCTCCTCGAAGGGCGAGAAGCAGTCCGAGCGGCTGGGACGGTTCCTCGCGGGGATCGGGTTCCGGCCCGACGCGATCCTCAGTTCGCCGAAACTCCGTGCCTCACAGACCGCCGAGATCGTGGCCGGCCCGCTCGGCATCGCAGTGACGCTCGACGAGCGCCTGGAGGGCGGCGTCGATGATTCCGTGGTCGAAGCGATCCTGCACGACACGGGCGACCCGCGACGGGCCGTGCTTGTGGGCCACGACCCGGACTTCTCGTCCCTCGTCCAGTCGCTGTGCGTCGCGCGGAACGTCGAGATGAAGAAGGGCGCGCTCGCCCGGATCGATGTCGGCCGGCCGGTCGGGGTCCGGCCGCGGCGACCTGCGCTGGCTGGTGCCGCCCGATGTCCTGAAGCCCGGCTGACCCTCAGTCGGCTGTCACCGGGAACGGCAGCGCGATCGGGTCCGCGGCAAGGCGGCTGCGACCCTCGGCATCGAAGCGGTCCAGGCCGAGGTCGGCGACGGCGATCAGCGATGTCGCCCCGTCAATGGCGAGATCGACCGCGACACGCGAGACCGCCGGTCCCCACATCATCCCGTGCCCACCGGCCGAGGCGATCGTGACGCCGTCGATGCGGTCCCCGTTCGGGGTGATGGCCGGGCCCAGGATCGGGAGATGGTCGGGCGTGTAGTCGATCGTGGCGCACCACACGCGGCGGACGCCGAGGCCGCGCGTCAGGGGCACCAGCCCGGCCAGCCGCTCGCGCCAGCGCTCGAAGGCGACCCAGTCGATGGAGCGAGCCTCGCCGGGCTGCTCGTCGGGGTCGCTCCAGCCGAACAGGAGCCCGCCCTCCTCGAGCCGCCAGTACAGTCCCGCGCCGATATCGAACACCATCGGCATGCGCTCGACGGCGAAGGATTCGTGCGCCTCGAGGACCGCGACCGAGTGGCGCGCCGCGCCGGCCGGGATCCGCAGGCCGGCCAGCCGGCCAACCTCGCGCAGCGAAGGACCGCCCGTCAACAGCACGCGCTCGGTCGCGATTGGCCCTGCGTCGGTCTCGACCCCGATGACCCGGGACCGTCGAGGCGGAGCCCTCGGAAGGCCGTCCGCTCGCGCAGCTCGACGCCCGCCGCCTGCATCGCCAGCGAGTACGCCCGGACGTTGCGCGGCGGGTCGATCGCGCCGTCGGTCGCGAGGAAGCTGCCCCCGCGGTGTCCGGTCGCCGCGAGCGTCGGGACGGCATCGACCGCTTCCTCGCGCGACAGCCAGCGGACGTCCAGCCCTGCGCCCCGCTGCATCGCGACGCGTTCGCGACCGGCCCGTTCGTCGTCGTCGGTGACCGCGAGGATCAGGTAGCCGAGCTCGCGGAAGCCGGAATCCGTCCCGAATGCCGCCTGCTGGCCACGATAGAACGCCACGGTCCACCGGCCGAGCGCGACCGTGGCCGGCGTGCCGCCCTGTGCGCGGACGATGCCTGCCGCCCGCGACGAGGCGCCCATCCCGAGGAGGCCGCGCTCGAGCACGACGACGCGCCCGAGGTCCGCGGTCTTCGCGAAGACCGACGCCCAGCCACCGATCGTTCCCCCGCCGACGACAACCAGGTCTGCAAATCGGTCATCGCGGACGACCTCCCTACCCGATCTCCACCCGTGCCGCGACGCCCACGTGATCGCTCGGGTAGAGACCCGGATCGTCCACCGCCGGGCGGTCGAACGCCAGCCGGGCGCTCACCACGCGGACCGCGCCGCGAATCCAGATGTAGTCGAGGCACCCGGGATCGCCGTCGTCGTCGATCGCCGGACCCTGCAGGCCACTCGGCCACGTGACCGCCGGCTCCGATCCGTTCGCCTCCGCGTACGCCGAGCGATAGCCGGCGCCGGTCATCCGCGCGTAGGCCGGTTCGGCCGGATCGGCGTTGAAGTCGCCGACCACGATCTCGGCGCGTCCCTCGCCCACCCCGTCGAGCCAGTCGAGCAGCGCGGCTGCCTGCTCGTCGCGCACGGCCGCGTCGGGAACGAGGTGGTGGAGGTGCGTGACGGCGAACGTGACCCCCTCGCCGTGCGGGAGGTTCACCTCGACGCGATGCGCGGACCGGTCTCGCCCGAGGTCGACGCGCTCCGGCTCGGAGGCAGCCAGCGGCTTGCGAACGAGGATGCTGTTGCCGTACTCGGGGCGGCCGGCCCAGCCGCGGATCGCCCGGTAGTAGCCTGCGCCAGCCGCGCCGAGCAGGCGGTCCTGCTGGAGCGGATACACGCACTCCTGGAGTCCGATGAGGTCGGGCTGCAGCGCTGCCATGTCGGCGAGGAGCAGCGGAAGGCGCTCGTTCCAGCGGTCGGCGAGATTGCGCAGGTTCAGGGTCGCGACGTGCAGCTGGTCCACCGGTCAGGACTCCTCCGGGACGAGGGGCAGGGCGAAGGAGAAGGTCGAGCCTTCCCCTTCGGTCGACTCGACCCAGAATTCGGCCGCCGTGCTGTTCGACAACGTGCCGCGCGATCGACAGGCCGAGCCCGGTCCCACCGGGCGCCTCCACGCGCACCCGTGCCCGGTCGACCTTGTAGAACCGTTCGAAGATCCGCGCTTGCGCGGCCCGCGGGATGCCGATCCCATGATCGTGCACGGACGCAACCAGCTCGCGGTCCGCGGGACGAACCCCGATCACGACATCGCTGCCGCTCGGGCTGAACTTGACCGCGTTGTGGAGGAGGTTGACGAACACCTGCCCGAGGCGTGCCTCGTCACCCCGGGTATGCGGGAGCCCTGGCGGGACATCGACCCGCAGCGTCACGCGCTGGCGCTCCGCGAAGAGGCGTAATCGTTCGGCCGAGGCCGTCGGCGACCCGGCCAAGATCGAGGTCGTCGATGAGCGTGAGCCCCGTGCCGCTCTCGATCCGCGAGAGATCCATGATCTCGCTGACCATCTGGACCAGGTGGCCGGTCTCGACCTCGATCTTGGCGATCCGATCGCGCATCTTGGGCGGGATCGAGGCGCCGGCCGGGTCGGCGTCACGGCTGAGGGTCTCGGCCCGCAGGCCGACGGTCGTCAGCGGCGTCCGCATTTCGTGGGACAGGTTGTCGATGAACTCGGCCCGGATCTGCTGCAGCCCTGCGGAGCTCGCTCACGTCAGCGAGCACGAGCCACACGCCCCCCGCCGTCGAGCGCCTGGCTCGGACAGCAGCGCCGGGCCGTCGGCGCCGCGCAGGCGGACCTCGCCTGCCGCATTGCCCTGGTCGAGGGCCGTCCGGGCAAGCGCCTCGATCTGCGGATTGTGGAACGCCTCGAGGAGGTCCAGGCCCAGCAATGTCCCGGGCGCCCGATCGACAAGCACATCGCGGCGGCGTTCACGTACACGACCTCCAGGTGCGGGTCGAGATCGACGACAGCCATGTCCACGAGATCGGCGAGGTACTGGCGATCCTGCGCCTGGTCGGAAAGGTCGCGCTCGAGTCGGGCGTTGTCGGCACGGAGCTGCTCGACGCCGTAGACCGGGTCGCCTTGGGCCCGACCCCCGACAGCGATCGCATCCTGCGCAGGGTGGCGTCTGCCCGGCGATGCGCCGCGAGCGCCACGACGAACCCGATCGCCAGCGCGATCGCGATGACGGGCCAGGGATCCACGGGCCGAGCATCGCATACGAGCCCGATCGGTTTGCGCCGTCAGGCGCGGCGCTCCACCGAGGGCTGCCGTCGTCGATCGTCGGTGAGCAGCGCTCGCCACGGCCGCGTCAGTCGTTCCCATTCGGTGGCCGGGTAGCTGGAGCGCAGCACGACGAGGTGCGCGACGCGTGCCGCGGATTGCCGCGCTCGCTCGAGCGTCGCTCGGTCGAGCGAACGTCGTCGACCACCCGGGCGACGTCGCGCGCGGCGAGCACCGACGATACGCGCAACGCCTCGTCCTCATCTGGGGTCGTGTCGGCAGGCCACGGTGCCGCGTCCAGCACGTCTGGCATGCCGGCTGTCGCGAGGGAGCGCAACTCGTCCGGCGAGAGCGCCTCGAGACGCCGGATGAGCGCCTCCACGTCGGTCCCCGCCGGCCCGTAGCGCGGCTGGCCGACCGCCGCGTCCCAACCTCGTGTCAGGCGCTCGCGCACGCGGCCCCGGAACGGTTCGCCGAGATGTTCGTCGAGGAACTCGCCCAGTACGTGCTCCAGCGCCGCGCCGAGCACGGCGTCGTGGACGTGCGGACGCTGCCAGGACGACTCGGGGAGGCGGGCCCGAAGCTCGGCTTCGACGGTGCCCTCGGCGGCCCGCTGCTCCTTCGAAGGAAGCGTTCGATCGAGGCGACGAACGCGATCGGCGTCGCGGCCGCACAGTCGAGCCGGTCAGCTCGTCGGCGCTGAGGCGCGTCACCCGCTCGAGGAACACCGCGAGCGCCGCTCCTCGATCGGGTGGGGCCCGGCGGGTGGCCGGCCTGGCCGGGGCCGTCGAGCGGGCGGGCCCACCGGGGTCGTCCCAGCCGGCTGCACGCCCCCGCCGGCGGGTCCAGATCCCACGCTCGCGTCGTACCGGGCGCGTAGCTCCGGGTCGCTCGGCCGGTAGTCGGCGAGATCGTCGATCGCGGTGGCGGCGGCGAGGCCGTCGGGGCCGGCCACGTCGGGGTGATGGCGGCGAAGCAACGCCCGCCAGGCGATCTCGATCGCCTCCGGGGTCGCGTTTGCCGGGACCTCGAGTCGGGCGTACAGGTCGTCGGCGGGGCAGGAGACGCGGGGCCATGCCCGAATGCTACGCGGGGACCTCATTGAGGACGGGCTCGGCGCGTCGCCGCGGAGGAACGCCTCGACCGTTGCGATCAGTTCGGGTCGAGCGCGCACCCGTCGCGCGTTCAGTAGTCCAGCCCGCCGGCGGCCAGCGAGCGAGGCGACACGGTCAGGATCCACGGCATGCCGAGCAGCTCGGCATCGGTGAACTTGACCCAGGGCGACTTGTCGCGGTCGTCCCACAGGATCTCGCGCTCGGCGCCGGCGTCGGCCGCGATCGAGTGGAGGCGCTCGGCGACCTCGGTCACGCGCGGCTCGCGGGCGGCGCCGATCTCGACCAGGTGAGCGGCGTACGGGGCCACCTGCGACGGCCAGGCGATCCCCTTTTCGTCGTGGTGCGCCTCGACGATAGGCCACGTTGCGCCCGACCCCGATGCCGTACGAGCCCATCACGATGGGGTGAGCCTGCCCGTCCTCGCCGAGGTACGTCGCCCCGGCGGCGTCGGTGAACTTCGTCCCCGAGCTTGAAGATGTTGCCG
>CAVVPT010000013.1:0-84069 GCA_963750125.1 uncultured Chloroflexia bacterium
GGGTCAGGAACGTTCTCGTCACCGTAGATCAGCAGCAGGTAGCGCATCGTCTGCCTCCATGGCATCTCGAGCACGAGCCGTGCCCTTTACCCCCACGACGAACGGGGTCGGCTCGGATCGACAGACCCGGACTGTAGCGCCTCGAGGAACGTCGGCGCTATCGTGTCGCCATGGCTTCGAAGAAGGAAGTCCTCGAGGTCGGCGGCCGTGAGGTCACGGTCAGCAACCCCGACAAGGTGTACTTCCCGAAAACCGGTTACACGAAGCTCGACCTCGTCCGCTACTTCCTGGCGGTTGCCGATGGCGCGCTGGTCGGGGTCCGCGGCCGGCCGATGGCCCTCAAGCGCTTCGTGGACGGCGCCGAGAAGGAGCCGTTCTTCCAGAAGCGCGCCCCGGACAGCCGTCCCGACTGGATCCGGACGGCGACGCTGACGTTCCCATCAGGGCGGACGGCAGACGAGGTGGTCGTCGACGACGCGGCCGGCCTCGCGTGGGTCGCCAATCTCGGCTGCATGGACCTCAACCCGCACCCGATCCGCGCGGACGACATGGAGCATCCCGACGAGCTGCGCGTCGACCTCGACCCGGTTCCGGGTGTGCCCTGGTCGCAGGTGCGCGACGTGGCGCTCGTGACGCGTGAGTCCCTCGAAGCGGTCGGCCTCGTCGGCTGGCCCAAGACGTCCGGCTCGCGCGGCATCCACATCAACGTCCGGATCGAGCGGCGCTGGACGTATGGGCAGGTACGCCGGGCTGCCCTCGCGCTCGCCCGGGACGTCGAGCGGCGTGCGCCCTCGATCGCCACGTCCAAGTGGTGGAAGGAGGAGCGCCACGGCGTCTTCCTGGACTACAACCAGAACGCCAAGGACCGCACGGTCGCCTCGGTCTACTCGGTCCGGCCCCTGCCGGACGCGCGAGTCTCGTTCCCGCTGCGCTGGGACGAGGTGGCCGACGTCGTGGCCGAGGACTACACGCTCGCGACCGTGCCGAAGCTGTACGCCGAGCGCGGCGACGCCGGCGCCGGGATCGACGACGCCGTGGGGTCCCTCGACACGCTGCTCGGGCTCAGCGAGCGGCACGAAGCCGAAGGCATGGGCGACGCTCCCTGGCCGCCCAACTACGCGAAGCAGGAGGGCGAGCCGCCGCGCGTCCAGCCATCGCGCAAACGGAAGGCCGACGCCGAGTACGAAGGCCGGGGCAAGGACGGCGGTCCCCCTCCTGAGGTGGCCGCGGAACGCGCCGCCGCCGTGTCAGCCGGTGACCCGAACGCCGGCCTGCCGACCGACTGGGTCGGCACCCGCCCGACACCGACCGGTCGACGCAAGTCGAGCATCCCGGTGATCGAGATCGCCCGAGCCGCGACCAAAGCAGAGGTCAACGAGGGCCTCGAGCGCTGGAAGGCGCGCCATCCCGAGGTGGTCGAATATCTCGAGCCGGCCGACATCCTGACCGACGGGATGCGCGGGCGCGCGTACGTGTGGTACCGGCTGCGGGTGAACCTCATCCACGTCCCCGAGGAGCTGCGGCCCGGGCAGGAACCGCTCGACCCGGATTACGACCCGTGGGAAGGCTACGAATGGCCCGACCAGGCCGGCCAGCTGGAGCGGGCGCCGCGGAAGAAGCAGCAGACCTAGGGTGGCTGCTCCGGAGCCCCGCTACCCGTTCGTACCGAAGTCGAACCGCTTCCTCGAGGCCGGGCAGTACTGGGCGGTGCCGCTGTCGGACGGGCGGTTCGCGTGCGGTCGTGTTCTCGACGTCCCCCGCGAGCCAGACATGCATGTGCCAGTAGGCCGGATGATGTTCCTGGCCGGGCTCCTCGACTGGGCCGGCGTGACGCCGCCGACGACCCAGGCGATCGAGGGTGCCAGCCTGTACGCGCAGGGCTTCGCGCACATCAAGGCGATCACGACGACCGGCGCCGCGGTTCTTGGCTGCCGCGACCTCGAGGCGGACCGGATCGCACCCGCGTTGTGGCGATCGCATGTCGCCGGGGGCACGGTCTGGATCTATGAGGGTGCGCGTCGCCTTCACCCGGTGACCGCCGATGACCGCGACCTGCCGGTGATGAGCACCTGGGGCTATTCGGTCCTCAAGGTGCTCGCCGAGCAGCGATTCGCGGGCGACGCGTAATCGTCAGCGCCCGCATGCAAGGCGGTTCCCGTCACACACGCACCTGACGCGTTCGTCACGGGGGGCGGTCAGCGGCCGAAGATCTGCTCGATCAGGTACGGCGGCGTCGTTTCGAGCTGGTCGTAGCGGCAGGTCTCCGGGGAGCGGTCCGGGCGCCAGCGCTTGAAGGTCGTCGCGTGGCGGAAGCGGTCGCCCTGCAGGTGGTCGTAGGCAACCTCGACCACTCGTTCGGCTCGAAGCGGCTCCCATGACAGATCCTTGCCGCGGTTCCAGCGGGATGTCGCGCCCGGCAGGCGCTGGCCGGACGCGTCGGCCGAGCCCATCTGCGCCCATTCGGCCCACCCGCCCCAGGGATGGCCCTCCAGCGCCTTCTCGCGCAACGGTTCCAGCTCCTCGACGAGTGCCGCGCGACGGTCCCACGTAAATGACGACGTTATCCCGACGTGATGCAGGCTCCCGCCGTCGTCGAACAGGCCGAGCAGCAACGACCCGACGTGCGTGCCCGGACCGTTCTTGTGCCAGCGGAACCCGGCCACGACGCAATCGGCCGTGCGCTGGTGCTTGATCTTCAGCATCGCCCGCTTGCCCGGCTGGTATGTCGCGTCGAGCCGCTTCGCCACGACCCCGTCGAGCCCCGCGCCCTCGAACCGGTCGAACCAGTCCGCCGCGAGCTCACGATCGGTGGTCGCGGGTGTCAGGTGCACCGGCGGTTCGGCGGCTCCGAGCACCGTTTCCAACCGCGCGCGCCGCTCACCCTGCGGCACGGAACGCAGGTCCTCGTCGCCAAGCGCGAGGAGGTCCCATGCCACGAACGAGGCCGGCGATTCGGCGGCGAGCATGTTCACGCGCGACGCAGCCGGGTGGATGCGAAGCAGCAACGCCTCGAAGTCCAGCGCACCGTCGCGCGAGATCACTACCTCGCCGTCGACAACGCAGCGTTCCGGGAGCGCGCGCCGAAGCGGGTCGGCGAGCTCGGGGAAGTAGCGGTCGAGCGGCTTCAGATCGCGTGACTGGGTAAACACCGCGTCACCGTCGCGGAAGACGATCGCCCGGAAGCCGTCCCACTTCGGCTCGAACAGCCAACCGGCGTCGGTCGGGAGGCCATCGACGGCCTTTGCGAGCATGGGCGCGATCGGCGGTTCGAAGGGCTGGGACATCGGCCGAACGATACCAGCCGGGCCGTCAGGAACCGGCGACCGAAGTCCAGCGTCTGGGAGTCGCCGCGGTGACCACAGGTCGCCGCGAGACGCGGAGGACACGCAATGCGCACTATCCGACGAGTCGATCGGGCGGTTCTGATCGTGCTGGTCCTGCTCCTGGTGTTGATCGCCATCGCGGCCTGTGGCGGAAGCAGCGCTGGCGCGACGGCCGGGCCTGCCGGAGCCCCTGCCGACAACGGCGGCGGAACCGCGCAGGAGGGGTCCGGACAGGGAGCCCCACAGCCGGGCGCCTCGGCAGGCGCTGACCAACCGGAGCTCGGCGCCGTCGACGACGCAAGGATCATCCGGACCGGGACGATGGACCTCGAGGTCGGCGACGTCCCGGGCGCGGTCCGCGAAGGCCGCGACGCGATCCGCCGGATGGGCGGCTACGTCGGGGCATCGCAGACCTCCAACGTCGACGACCAGCCGTACGCGCAGGTCACCTATCGCATTCCAGTCGACCGCTGGGAGGACGCGCTCGACGCGTTGCGCGGTGTGAACGGAGAGTCGACGAAGGTCGTCTCCGAGCAGACCCAGTCCGTCGACGTGACCAGCCAGGTCGTCGATCTCGACGCGCGGATCCGGAACCTGCAGGCGAGCGAGACGGCACTCGTGGAGATCGCCGAGCAGGCGACGCGAACCCAGGACATCCTCGACATCCAGGCACAGATCACGAGCATCCGCGGCCAGATAGAGCAGCTCGAGGCGCAGCAGAAGCAGCTCGCCGACCAGACGAGCTACGCGACGCTGACCGTGACTTACCAGCTCCCCGCCGTCGCCGCGATCGAGGTCCAGGCCGAGGGCTGGGATGCCGGCAGGATCTTCGACGAGGCGACGGCCACGCTGGTCGGCGTCCTCCAGGCGCTGGCCGGTGCCGGAATCTGGATGCTGGTCGTATGGGTCCCGATCCTCGTCATGTTCGCCGTGGCCGCCGGCATCGTCGCGTTCCTGCTGCGGCGGTCCGGCCTGCTTGATCGGGCCGTCCGTCCCTCGCCACCGGCGTCGGCCGGCAACTGACGAGCCACCTCGGTTCACCGGGGCGTGGCACCATGCCCCGGTGACCGACCAGGCCGAACGGTACGACCGAATCGCGGAGGGCTACGCGCGCTGGTGGGCCCCGGTGATCGCCCCGAGCGCCCGGGCCCTCCTCGACCGGTTCGACGACAGATTCGACGGCCGGAGGTTCCGCCTGCTGGACGTCGGATCTGGAACCGGGACGCTGTCGCTCGCCGCGCTGCAGCGCTGGCCCGAAGCCCAGGTGGATGCGATCGACGCATCGCGCGAGATGGTTGCCGCCACGAACACGGCCGCCACCGCGCTTCCCGGCGCAGATGGGCGCTTTCACGCGGTCACGGCGTTCGCGGACCAGCTGCCGTTCCCGGACGACACGTTCGACGCCGTGATGTCGTCGTTCGTGCTGCAGCTCGTGCCGAACCGGTTCCGCGCCTTGCGCGAGATCCGGCGCGTGCTGCGGCCGGGCGGCCTGCTCGCGTACGTCACGTGGGTCGCCGACAACCGCCGCTGGCGGCCGGACGAGATCCTCGACGATCTGCTCGACGCGCTCGACATCGAGGAGGGTCGACGACGACGAGCCTCCGCCTCAGCCCGGTGCCGGGGACCTGCCCTCGGTCGGATCGGCGGCTGCCGGCCTGCGCCGGGCCGGGTTCGAGTCGGTGACCGCCGAAGGCGCCCACCTGCGCCACCAGTTCGATCCCGAGTCCTACACCGGCTTCATCACCGAGTTCGACGAGCAGGTGCTGGCCGACTCGCTCGAGCCCGACGCGCGCGCGCGACTCGAACGGGAGTTGATGGCGCGCCTGGGCAGACTCGACCCGGCCGACCTGATGCTCGAGTCGCCGATCGCGTACGCGACCGGGCAGAAGCCCGGGCGACGACGGACCTAACTGTCCTCGCCGGCCCCGTCGCCCGACGGCGCCTCGGCGCCCTCTGCGGCCGGGGCACCCTCGCCCTCGGCACCCTCGGCGCCCTCGGCACCCTCTTCCTCCTCGACCTCCGGGACCTCCTCGACCTCGATCCGCGGCCGCTGGACCGTGGCGATCACCTCGTCGAGTTCGGTCAGCAGGGCGACATCGTCGGGGATGTCCAGGTCGGACACCTTGATGGCACCATCGAAGTCGGTGAGCGACTCGATCGAGTAGCTCAGCGACTGCGGAAGATGGTCCGGCAGTGCCTTGACCTTCACGGTCTCGTTCGGGTGGAGGAGCGTGCCACCCAGCTGGGTGACCGCGAGGCTCTCGCCGGTGGCAACCAACGGGACGTCCACGGTCAGCTCCTCGGTCATGCGGACCGCGAACAGGTCGACGTGGAGCGGACGCCGGTTCACCGGGTGGACCTGGACATGCTGGACGAGCACGGGCACCGACTTCTTGCCCGCAACGGACAGGTCGATCAGCGCGTTCGGGCCAACGTGCTTTCGGAGCTGCTCGAAGTCGTGCGTGTCGAGCGTGACGCTGGCGGAGTCGAGGCCGTGTCCAAACACGACCGCCGGCAGGCGGCCTTCCTTGCGGAGGCGGTTGACGGCCTTGCCCGTGACCTCACGGTTGGCGGCGTCGAGCGTCGGGCGGGCCTCGGTTGCCATTGGAGTGCGGACCTCGGTTTCGGAATGACGCGGTCGGGCTGCGACAGTGGCCGGCGGAACGGCAGGCGGCGCCCGGATCGGCCCGTAGGGTACCACGAGGTGGCTTGCCGGCCCGCGAGGCCCAAACCCCGGGTCGGTGTAGCATCCCGCCATGGCTGCCACGATCCTCATCGTCGAGGACGAACATGCCGTGGCGCGAGGGATCCAGTACGCGCTGCAGCAGGAGGGGTACCAGGTTGCGGTCGCACGCTCGGGCGAAGAGGGCCTCGAGTTCGCGACGAACCAGGCACCCGATCTCGTCGTGCTCGACGTCCGGCTGCCAGGGATGGACGGGTTCGAGGTGTTGCGCCGTCTGCGAGCGACCGGCTCGAAGGCGCCGGTGCTCGTCCTGACGGCGCGTGACGACGAGGTGGACAAGGTCATCGGGCTCGAACTCGGTGCGGACGACTACCTGACGAAGCCGTTCGGGCTGCGCGAGCTGATGAGCCGGATCAAGGCGCTCCTGCGGCGCGCCTACGGCGACCTCGCCGATGCAGCCGGTGGCCGGGTGATCCGCCACGGTGACCTCCTGATCGACCTCGAGCGGCGCCGCGTCCAGCGCGGCGACCGACGGATCTCGCTGACGCCCACCGAGTTCGAAATCCTGCGCCACCTGGCGTCGCGACCCGGACGCGTCTACACCCGTTCGGAGCTGCTCGAACTGCTCCGTGATTACGAGGCCCTCGACCAGGACGAGAAGACGATCAACGTCCACGTCAGCCACCTTCGCGACAAGATCGAGGACGACCCCGCTACGCCGGCCTTCGTGATGACCGTCCGCGGTGTCGGCTACGCCTTTGCTGAGCGCTGACGCGGATCGACCGTCCTCATCGCTCGGTCGCCGCATCCGGAACCTCGGCCCCAAGACGTTCCAGGCACGCCTGACCGTCGCGCTGGTCCTGCTGATCGCCGTGACGCTGACGCTCGTCTCCGTGCTCGTCGTCAACCGGCTCGACGCCTACTTCACCCAACAGCAGCGCGCTGACCTCGAGATCCGCTCGGATACCGTCCTGCGCGCAGTCGAGGCGCTGGTCAGGACCGATATCTGCGCATCCTGCGTCGTCGTCGGGGTCGACAACACGTTGAATCCATCGGTGTCCAAGGCACTGGCGCTCGAGGACAACCGTCGGCTTCTCGCTGATGCCCTTGCCCAGGCCGACGTCCGGATCCGCTTCGGAACACTCGACTCGACCACGGATATCCCCGTCTTCATCCCGGCCTTGAACGGCGAGTTCGAGATCCCATTCCGCGATGTGCCCAAGGAAGGGACGAGCCAGGAGCGGACGACTGTCGGGCCATCGTTCGCAAAAGCCGGTCGCCTGCTCCAGCCGTACGCCATGGAGGTCACGCTCTCGAACCCGTATACCTTCCGAGCCCAGGCGCTGTCCAACGTGACCGGCCTGCTCGCGGCAATCGCACTGTTCGCACTCGGCCTCAGCGTTGTGATCGCGTCGTTCCTGACGCGCCGCTTCACGACCCCGCTGCGCCGCCTGACCGAGGCGTCCCGGGCGCTTGCCGAGGGCGACCTGAGCCAGCGTGTCCCGGCCGGCGAGGTCGGGGCGGGCTCGGTGGAGATGGCCGAGCTGGCGACCCAGTTCAACACGATGGCGGGCCGGCTCGAGGAGAGCGTCGAGATGATCCGCCGCGATCGCGACAGGAGCCGCGACTTCCTGGCCGATGTGTCGCACGAGCTGCGCACCCCCATCGCCGCCCTGCGGACCTTCAACGAGTTGCTCAAGGGCAATGCCGGTGCGGACTCCGACGCTCGTGCCGAGTTCCTCGAGTCGGGCGGCCAGCAGATCGAGCGGCTCGATTGGCTCGCGACGAACCTGCTCGAGCTCTCGAAGCTGGATTCGGGCCTCGTCCTGCTCGAGCTGCGTCCGGATGACCTGCGCGCCGCAGTCGAATCGGCCGTGGAACAGGCCGACGGCGCGGCACGCAAGCGTGGTGTCCGCCTCAGCCACCAGCTCCCCGACCAACCGCTGCGGATCCGCCACGACCCCCAGCGCATCGGCCAGGTCGTGACGAACCTCGTGCTCAACGCGATCAAGTTCACGCCGAAGGGAGGCTCGGTAGAGGTTCGTCTCGCGCCGGCGGGGTCGGGTGCCCGGATCGACGTGATCGACACGGGCGTCGGTATCGACGCTGCCGAACTGCCGCACGTCTTCGAGCGGTTCTACCGAGGCTCGCAGGCCAACGAGGCGCGTGGCAGCGGCAGTGGCCTGGGCCTCGCGATCGTCCACTCGATCGTCGACATGCACGGCGGGGCGATCACCGTTGAGAGCCAGGTTGGCGCCGGGAGCCAGTTCACCGTGACGCTCCCGCCTGATCCGCGGATGATCGCCGGAACGCCAGCTGCGCAGGAGGCGGCGGATGAGCTCGACGCGGAAGGCGGCGCCCCCTCGATCGTCGACGCGGCGCCCGGTTTCGCGGCGCGCGGCCCGGTCGCGGGCGCGAGGAACATTCCGGAAACTTCACCGACCGACGGCTCGTAGGTTTATCCGGGACGAGCACCCTAGACCACTACAGCCCCAAGCGAGAGGCAACCATCCAGCGGTTCGGGGGACCGCTCCGCTTCCGGAGATCCTGACTACCCCATGAGTGATCCGCAGAACCCCAACCCCTACGAGTCGAACGACCCAGCGGACCAGACGGAGCGCCATTCGCTGCCGGCGGCTCCCGGCGAGCCCGGCCGCTACTCTCCTGCGCCCGAGTCCCGGCCCGATTGGGCCGAGCGTGCGGCGTGGCCGAGCCAGTCCCATCAGCCTACGCAGGAACGCTGGTACGAGCCCGCGACGCCGGCTCCCGCCACGAGCGTGACTCCCGAGCGACCTCGCCGCGGCAGCGGAGCGGGCTCGGTCGTCGGCGCGGCGCTACTTGCCGCGGCCCTCGCGTCCGGTGGCACGGTCGTCGCGCTCAGCGCGACCGGTGCCCTGGAACAGCCGGCCCAGCCGGCCTCCACGCCGGTCGGGGCGACCGTGTCGGCGCGGCAGCCGGTCACCATCGATGAGTCATCGGCGATCATCGACGTCGCCGCCTCGGCCGGCCCAGCCGTCGTCAAGATCACGACCAGCGGCAGCGCTTCCACCGAGTTCGGGGCCATCCCGGAGACCGGCGTCGGCTCCGGCGTCCTCTACAACCCGAACGGCTGGATCCTGACGAACCGCCACGTCGTCGAGGGCGGCAACTCGCTCTCGGTCGAGCTGAAGGACGGTCGGCGTGTTCACGGGCGAGGTCTACGGCATCGACACGCTGACCGACCTGGCCATCGTCAAGATCGACGGGACCGACCTGCCGACGGCCAACCTCGGCGACTCGGATGCGCTCGAGGTGGGCCAGATCGTGATCGCGATCGGCAGCCCGCTCGGGACCTACTCGAATACGGTCACCAGCGGGATCGTGTCGGCCAAGGGCCGCTCGATCGCCGCCGAGGGCAGCACCGTGCCGCTCAACAACCTGATCCAGACTGACGCGGCGATCAACCCGGGTAACTCCGGCGGCCCGCTGCTCGACGCCGCGGGCAACGTGGTCGGCATCAATACCGCGATCGCCCGTGATAGCACGGGCATCGGGTTCTCGATCCCGATCAACATCGCCAAGCCGATCATGGACCAGGCCGTCGCGGGCGAGGAGCTTGCGCGGCCGTACCTCGGGGTCCGCTACGAGCCGGTCACCGTACAGCTCGCCAAGCAGAACGACCTGCCTGTTCAGCACGGCGCGTTCCTTCGCCCGGGCACGGCGGCCGACGGGTCGCAGCGGCCCGCGGTGGAGCCGAACGGCCCGGCCGACGAGGCGGGCCTGCAGGACGGCGACATCATCCTGAGCGTCGACGGCCAGGCGATCGACGAGGAGCACCCCCTCGACGCGACCCTGAGCCAGCACGCCCCCGGCCGCGCGGTGACCGTGGAGGTCCAGCGCGGTAACCAGATGGTGACGCTCGAGGTCACGCTCGGAACGCGACCAGCCGACCTCTAGGCGTCGTCCCCCGCCACCTCACCGATCGGCCCGCGGCCATCCTTGCCGCGGGCCGACTCCTTTACTGCCTGCGACGCCAGATCTCGACGGCCGCGTAGTCGAGCGGTCCGCCGAGCTGCACGGCCGGTTTCCTGATGCGGACTCCGACCTCGAGCACGTCGAACACGGCCAGGATTTCGTGGCTGATCGCCTCGGCGAGCCCCTCGAGCAACCGGTACGTCGTCGACTCCATCACGCGTTTCACGATCTCGTAAACGCGTCCGTAGTCGATGGTCTTCGTCAGATCGTCGTCGATGCCCGCAGGCTGCAGGTTGAGTCGCAGCTCGATATCGACCTCGAACGGCTGCGCCATGTGCTGCTCGTACTCGTGGTACCCGTGGGTGGCCTCGAAGCGCATGTTCTCGAGGAAGATCCGATCGGTCATCCCGCTCCCTCCTTTGGGCCGCTCGGTCGCCAGCCGCGCACGACCGCGTCGGTCATCCGTGCCGTGCGAACGTTGGCGCGAACGTCGTGGACGCGGACCATGTCCGCGCCGTTGGCGATCCCCAGGGCGGTTGTCGCCAGCGTAGCCTCGAGCCGCTCCTCGACCGGCAGGGCGAGCACCAACCCGAGCGTCGACTTGCGGGACGTGCCGAGCAGGATGGGCCGGACAAGCACGCGCAGGGCATTGAGCTCGCGGAGCAGCACCAGGTTGCCCTCGGGCGTCTTCCCGAACCCGAAGCCGGGGTCCACGATGATGCGCTCGGCGGGAACGCCGAGCCGGACCGCCCGGTCGAGCGCGACACGCAGGTCCTCGACGATCTCGGCCATGAGGTCGTCGTAGCGCGGCTCGGCACGGTTGTGCATCACCACCAGCGGGGCATCGTGCGCAGCGGCGACCCGGACCAGGCCGTCGTCGGCACCCACGCCCCACACGTCGTTCACCAGGTCGGCGCCGGCCGCGAGGGCCGCCTCGGCCACCTCGGGCTTCGTCGTGTCGATGCTGAGCGGGGTGTCCGGCAGGGCCGCACGCAGGGCCGCGACCACGGGCACCACGCGGCGCCGTTCCTCCGCCGCGTCGACGGTGGCGTGCCCAGGCCGTGTCGACTCGCCACCGACATCGAGCAGGTCGGCGCCGTCGGCCACCATGCGGCGCCCTTGTGCGACGGCCGCGGCGACGGGTTCGGCCTCCGCCTCGCCGGCCAGCAGGCCGTCTCCGGAGAACGAGTCCGGCGTGGCGTTGACGATGCCCATCACGTACGTGCGCGTGCCCCAGCGGAACTCGGCGGGGCCGATGTGGGTCGCGCGGAGCGTGTCCGTCACGGCGCCATCATCCGTCGCGAAGCGTCGGGTCGTCCACGAGCCGGGCACGAACCGCGCCGACGAGGTACAGCGAGCCGGCAACCACGATCGGGCCGGCCGGGCCGGTCAGCGCCCGCTCGAGCGCCTCATCGGGCGTGGCCGTCGCCTCGACAGCCGCATCGGGCACGAGGGCGCGCCAGCGCTCGGCAAGCCTGGGTGCCGGCAGGGCCCTGGGAGCATCGACCGCGGTCGCCACCACGCGGGCACGCGCCAGGGAGGGCTCGCGCGCGAGCGCCGCGATGATCCCGGCTACGTCCTTGTCCGCCATTGCCGCCAGCACGAGTGTCACGCGACCTGCCTCGAGGAACGGCCGGAGGTCCCCGACCGCCTCGGCCAGCGCCGCAGCACCGGCCGGGTTGTGCGCCCCGTCCAGGAGCACGTCGCGCTCACCCGGCGGACCAGCTCGAGCCGGCCCGGCCAGACTGCCCGGGCATAGCCGGTGCGACGGGCAGCCGGAGGCGTCGTCACGATGCCGGCAGTCTCGAGCGCGTCGAGGACGGCGTCGGCGACGGCCACGTTGGCGGCCTGGTGCCGCCCGCGCAACCCGACCTGCGTCCGCCCGAGGCGCGGGAGCTCGACCTCGATCCCGTTGCGGTCCCAGCCGAGCAGTGGCGCCGGCTCCACGACCGACAGCGGCACGCCGAGCCGCCTCGCCCGTCGCCGGACGATCGCCAGCGCCGGGTCGATCGCACCAGTCACCGCGACGTCGCCGCGCTCGATGATCGCGGCCTTCTCGCGGGCGATCGCCTCGACCGTTGGCCCGAGCTGCTCCATGTGGTCGAGCTCAACGTTGGTGATCGCCGCGACGCCGCCATCCCATGCGTGCGTCGCATCGAGCCTGCCACCGAGGCCGACCTCGACGAGCGCGACGTCTGGTTGCTCCTCCGCGAACCAGCGGAAGACGACCGCAGTGAGCAACTCGAACTCGGTCGGGTCGCCGTGCCGTCGAGCCACCCGGTCCGCCACGGCAAGGACCTCGTCGACGAGGCGCGCAAACGTCACGGGATCGACCGGCCGCCCGTCGATCTGCAGTCGTTCGCGATAGCTCACGAGGTGAGGTTTGGGCGTCGTCGCCACCCGGTATCCGGCGGCCTGGAGGGCTGCGCCGGCGAGAGCCAGCACGCTGCCCTTGCCGTTCGTGCCCGCGACGAGCGCGCCGCGCACCGAACGCTGCGGGTCGCCCAGTTCGCCCAGGAGTGCCCGCGTGCGCCCCAGCCCGAGCCGGATCCCGAACCGGCCCCGGTCGGCCAGCGCTTCGAGGGCCGCTTCGTACGTCAGCGCAGCCATCGACCCGTCACTCGCGGGTCAGCTCGTCCTCGTAGAACACGCACTGGTTGAAGCGCGGCGTCAGACAGACATCGTTGACGTAGCCCTGCTCGAGGTGGACGCCGCCCCGCAGCTGGCAACGCGAGACGTTCGTGTCCTGGCGGATGAGTGCCTTCAGGAGGTGCGGTGCCTGGATGGGGATCGCCCCGCGCGTCCCGGTCATGTAGAAGTGCGGGCACACGTTGCGGCGAAGGTTCGGCAGCCCGAAGCCGGCGCGCTGGACCACCGGGAGGGTGGGCGCCTGGGCGGCGGCGCGAGCCGCGAGCGGCGACGGCACGACCCGGGCAATCGGGCCGACGCCGAACGACGGACGGCCGGTCGGGCTGCCCGATGTTCGCGACGCCGGGCGGCCCTGCTTCGGATCGCGAGCCTGCACGCACTCCCTCGGTTCACGGCTCGCGGGACCAGGCTGGCACCGCGCACCAAGAGGGCCCAGAGTACAACGCACCACAACGCTCCGGCTGTATCCGCTCGCACGGCGCCGCAGCACGGGGCACGACTCTGTGACCGGCGCTGCATGCGACAATCCGCGCGATGACCTCTCGCCGCGGCGATCGACCGACGCACGTCCGGCCTCGACCGCCTTCCTCGGGCCGGCCGGCGCCTGCCGCCGACCGGACCAGGGCCCCCGCCCCGGGCCGGCTGGCGCGTCATCACCCGATCGATCGCGGCGGCCGCATGCCGGTCGTTGTCCGCCTCGTGCTCGCCGTCGCCGTCGTCGCGCTCGGCGTCGGGGTGCTGTACGTCGGGGCGGGCGGGCTGAGCCGCGTCGCAGGCGCCGTCACCTCGTCGTTCGGTGGGTTCGTGGACGAGCTGATCGCCACGCCGGTCCCGAGCGCGACCGAGATCCCGATCAGCGACGCGCCGCTCCTCGAACCCCCGGCGGAGCCGTACACCGCCGAGAAGGACGTCGACCTCCTGGTCACCGTCCCGGCCGCGCTCGTCGGCGACGATGCGCACCGCATCCGCGTCTTCCAGCAGCTCAAGGACCAGTCGCCGGTCGCCATCGGGGAGTGGCCGATCGGCGCCACGCAACGCATGGTCGTCCCCGTCGAACTCGAGAAAGGGATCAACGATTTCTCGGCGATCATCGTCGGCTCATCAGGCAGTTCCGAGGCATCGGCGAGCATCCGCTTCGTTCTTGACAACTCGAAGCCCAAGGCCAAGATCTCCTCGCCGAAGGACAACGCCCAGGTCAACCGCAAGGCGGTCGAGATCAAGGGCACGACCCAGTCGAGGGCCACGCTCATCGCCCGGAACGACACCAACGACGCGTCGGTGTCCGGAGTCGCCGAGGCCGACGGGACGTTCACCCTGAGCCTGCCGATCGCATCCGGGACGAACCACATCACGATCACCGCGACCGACCCGGCGGGCAACGTCGGCAACACCGAGTTCCGCGTCCGCCGCGGCTCGGGCAAGCTCAAGGTCGCGCTCGGGGCGAACGACTACCAGTTCCGACGCCGTCGCCTGCCAGACCCGATCCGGCTGACCGCGTCGGTGACGGACCCGGATGGCAAGCCGCTCGAAGGCGCGCGGGTGACATTCACGCTCAGCGTTCCGGGGATCGCGACGATCACTCGCAGCAAGGCCACCGACGGAAACGGCAAGGCGTCGTTCGAGACGACGATCCCGAAGAGCGCCACGGTCGGGCAGGGTCTTGCCACGGTCCTGGTCAAGACCGACCAGTTCGGCTCGGTCGACGACCGCGCCGTGATCACGATTGTCAAATAGCGCAATTTCGGGAAGACAAGCGGCCGTCCGGCAGCTACGATTCGGATCGATGTCGATGTGGCGCTGCCCACACTGCGGGACCCCACAGGCAGAGTCGGCTCGGTGCTGGGTCTGCCGTCGTTCCAGCACCGCCTGCGGGACGTGCCGCCATTTCCGTCGCTCCGTCGCCGCGCAGCTCGGCTATTGCGGCCTCGATCGAAAGCGCCTGCCTCTCCGCGGAGACGAGATCCGGGCGTGCTGGGAGGGTCGGTCCGGCGTCACAGTCGACGAGCCTCCACCCTCAACGCCCGTGCCGGTTCACCGGTTGCGCGTGGGCCAGGCTGGAGACCAGGATCGAACGGCCGTTCGACGGCTCGAGTTCGTGCCCGTCGGCGAGGATGCGAAGCCGGCCCGTCGCACGCGGAAGCGGGCCCAGAACGACGAGGCGAACGCCGAGCCTCCGCGGCAGCCACGCATGCCCGGCACGCCGGATCCGGCCGAGCAGGCCTGGAGCCTCTGGGGAGACCTCGAGCCGTAGGGCCCTAGCCCAGCACCCGTCGCAGGAACGCAGCCGGTGACTCCGATGGCGGGGGCGGCGGGGTCGGGGTCGGTGTGGGCGTCGGTGTCGGGGTCGGCGTGGGCGTTGGCGTCGGGGTCGGCGTGGGCGTCGGCGTAGGCGTCGGCGTCGGGGTCGGGGTCGGGGTGGGGCTCGGGGTCGGCGACGGTTCGGGCCCGAGCGACACGACGTAGTCCACCGCCGAGCCCTTGAGGACGATCGAGCCCGGCGACGGTGACTGCGAGATGATCGAGCCCGCAGGCACGAGCGGATCGAACGCCTCGGTCCGCGTGCCGCGCGTCAGGTCGTTGTCGTGCAGCACTTCGACGGCCTCGAGCTCGGGGAGTTCGCGCAGGTTCGGGACGGCGACCTCCCCGGGCCCGCCGGCCACGGTGATCGCCACCTCGCTCCCGACGTCCACCTCGGTGCCCGGCTCCGGGTCCTGGGCAAGGATCGTGCCTGCTTCCTCCTCCGACTCCTCGGTCGTCGGGACGAGATCGACGCGGAGCCGGGCGGCTTCCTGCGTCGCCTGGTCCACGTTCATCGTGGTGAAGTCCGGCAGCACAACGGTTTCGGTTGTGCCGCGGTCGCCCGGCGACAGGAGCTGGAAGACGAGGAACCCGACAACGGCCAGCATGACAAGCGCGGCCGCCCCGGCGACCCACACCCATGGGCTCGTGCCCTCGTCCTCTTCGCCATCGATGACGCTCGTGCCCGGCGGCACAGTCCCCGCTCCGGCATAGGCGTCGGGCGCGTACGGGATCGGCGCAGGGTTCGCCTGTGCGACGCCGGCGACCATCGTCGGATCGACCGCGCCGCCGCCCGCGGCAGCGGCAGCAGGCTGCCCCGGCCGCGGCACCGGCAGCCGCAGCGCCCGCGGCACCTCCGGCGGCTGGCGCCTGCCCGGTGGCCAGCCAGGCGTCCAGCGCATCGGCAAACGACGCGGCCGAGCTCCAGCGGTTGGCAGGCTCGAGCGCGAGTGCGCGGTGGACGATCGCCGCGAGCTCCTCGGGGACGGACGGCCGGACGGTCCGCGGGTCCGGGGTCGGGCCGCTGAGCCGCGCGATCGCCACGGCCGCGGCACTGTCGCCTTCCCAGGGGCGCTGCCCCGTGAGCATCTCGAAGAGGACGATGCCCAGCGAGAAGGTGTCGCCGGCGGCAGTGGTAGCCTCGCCCCGTGCCTGCTCCGGGCTGAAGTAGTGGACGGACCCGAGAGCCGTCCCCGGCAGCGTCAGTGCCGACTCGGCGACCGCCCGGGCGATGCCGAAGTCCGTTACCTTGACTTGGCCGTCGCGGCCGATGATGACGTTCCCGGGCTTCACGTCCCGGTGGACGATCCCCTTGGCGTGAGCCGCCGCGAGCGCCCGTGCCGCCGCGGACGCGATGCGCGCCGCCTGGCGCGGCGGGAGCGCGCCGTTCGCGCGCAGGATCGTCGCGAGATCCTCTCCGTCGACGAGCTCCATGACGATGAAGGGGCCGTCCGGGTCCTCGCCGTAGTCGTGGACCCCGACGATGTTGGGGTGCGACAGCGACGCCGCCGAACGGGCCTCGAAGCGGAAGCGCGACGAGAAATCCGGGTCGCGCAGGTACTCGGGACGGAGCAGCTTGACGGCGACATCGCGGCCCAGCTGGGTGTCGGTCGAGCGGTAGATAGTCGCCATGCCGCCCTGTCCGAGCAGCTCGACCAGCCGATAGCGGCCGCCCACCAGCGTTCCGATTTCCGCCAAGCGTCAGTCCCTCGTACGGCGCCGGACCCCTCCCGGCGCGTCGGGCGGCATCGTACCGCAGGCCGCTGGATCACCCGGCTACAGCGTGAGCTCCTTGAGGTAGGACCGGAACTCGCCCTCCAATTCGGGACGCTGGAGGGCCAGCTCGACCGACGCCTTCAGCCAGCCCATCGTCGTGCCGGCGTCGTAGCGCACCCCTTCGAATTCGTAGCCGTAGACCGCCTGCTCCTCCATCAGCTCCGCGATGGCATCGGTCAGCTGAATCTCGCCTCCCGACCCGCGCGGCGTCTGCTCGAGCTTGTCGAAGATCTTCGGTGTCAGCACGTAGCGGCCGATGATCGCCAGGTTCGACGGCGCGTCCTCGGGTGCCGGCTTCTCGACCAGCCGGGTGACCTTGTGGAGCCGACCGTGGTCGAGCGGGTCGTCGGTCGGCTCGGCGGCGATCACCCCGTAGCGATGCGTCTCGCTCGACGGCACTTCCATGACCGCGACGACCGATCCGTGTGTCTGGTGATAGGCATGGATCAGCTGGCCGATGCACGGGCGGTCGCCGATCACCACGTCGTCGGGCAGGATCACCGCGAACGGCTCGTGCCCGATCAGGTCCTTGGCCATGAGCACCGCGTGCCCGAGCCCGAGCTGTTCCTTCTGGCGCACGTACGCAACCTGGGCGAGGTCACTGATGTGGCGGACCTGCCGGAGCATCTCGATGTCGCCCTTCTCCTCGAGCAGGGCCTCGAGCTCGTACGACAGGTCGAAGTGGTCCTCGATCGCGCGCTTCTGGCTGGAGGTCACGATGATGACCTGCTCGATGCCCGCCGCGACGGCCTCCTCGACCGCGTACTGGATGATCGGCTTGTCCACCAGCGGGAGCATTTCCTTCGGCTGCGCCTTCGTGGCTGGAAGGAACCGCGTGCCCCAGCCGGCGGCAGGGAAGACAGCTTTGCGGACGCGCATCGAACCTCGGACGTGTGAGGGGGCGGACGTTCGGAGTATACCCCGGGGGTCGGGGCCGACCGTCAGGAGCGATGCCGCGGACTGCGGGGCCCGTCACCGTCGAAGCCCTGCTCAACCGCGTAGAGCGCCGCCTGCGTCCGGCTCGTCAAGCCGAGCTTGGCGAGGATGTTCGAGACGTGCGTTCGGGCGGTCCGCTCGGTGATTCCGAGGACCTCGCCGATGGCCCGATTTGAGAGCCCCCCGGCGACCAGCGCGAGGACGTCACGCTCGCGCGGGGTCAGCGCCGAGTCGTCGGCGGGCGGGACCGGACCGCCCGGCGCTCGCAGCTGACGCGCGACGACCCCGGCCACCGCCGGGGCGAGGTACATCTCGCCGCGGCGCGCGGCGCGGATTGCTGCCGCGACGTCGTCGGGCTCGGCGTCCTTGAGCAGGAACCCGGCGGCGCCCGCCTCGATGGCCGCCATGACCCGCTCCTCCTCGACCGTGCCGGTGAGCGCGACCACCTCGACTTCCGGGCGCGCCTTCCGCAGCTCGCGGGTCGCCTCGACGCCGTCGAGCCGGGGCAGGTTGAGGTCCATGACCACGACGTCCGGGCGGAGCGACTCGGTCGCAGTGAGTGCCTCGCGGCCGTCGGCCGCCTCGCCGACCACCTCGATGTCCTCGAAGAGCGCCAGGAACTCGCGCAGACCTCGGCGAACCATGGCGTGGTCGTCGACGAGGAGCACGCGAGTGGGCGAACGCGCGCTCACCGGTGCGCGGACACCTTCGGACTCGCATCAGGTGGTGCGGCAACCGGGCCGGCAGCCACATCGGCGCCGGCCTCGGACTGGCTCGCCAGCGGCTCGCGCCGCCGGGTGGCAAGGCTGATCCCGGTGAACGGCACGCGAATCTCGCGGAACACTTCGATCGAGACGAGGAAGCCGATGAACAGGAAGAGCACGCCAAGGAACTTGCCGAGATGGAAGAGCTCGGTGGAGCCGAAGCGGTTGAGCGAGTCGGTGATGGCTGGGATGAACGCCCCGATGGCGATCAGAATCGTGGCCGGCACCCGGCTGTGGATCCGGCCGGTGAACAGCGCCCGCGCCGTGCCCGGCAGCGAAGCGATGAGGTTCACGGCGATCGCGAACGGGGCGATGAGCAGATTGAACAGGAACTCGTCGCCGGGCTGATTGGGGTCCAGCGAGTACGGCAGCACCCGTCGCTTGGGCATGAACACGTAGGTCGAGAACACGGCGCCCAGGATGAGCGCGAACGAGCCCGTGACGTTCATGAACGGCGTCAGCAGTCGCAGCCGCGCCGGGATGATGTCCCCGACGGGCACGCCGGTCGTGGGATCCACCGCGTAGCCGGGCGGCGGCAGGGTCGCGGTGACCATCAGCACGAACGACAGGATCGTCGCTCCGACGACCGCGCCCGCCGCGAGGACCGGCCAGCGCTCGTTCTGGAAATACGTCTCTACGGCCACCGCGAGCGCGAGGATCGCGGCAGCGATGAAGTACAGCAGCGGCAGCGAGCCGGCGCCGGCGTACTCGGGGCGGTTGCGCACGAGGAACGTGAACAGGCCGGCCAGGAACAGGCACAGCGCGAAGGCATAGCCGAAGCGCGTCTTCCCGAGGAGGAACGCGGTGCCCAGCCCGAGCCAGCCGACCGTCCATGCAGCACCTGTCAGGTACCAGGTCCGATACAGCGGCTCGTTCCAGCCGCCGAAGGCTGCGATGGCCTCGGTGGCGGCGGCGATGCCGAAGAAGAGCATGCCGATGCCCCATGCCAGCTGGAACGCCCCGCGCCGCTCGCGCCACTGGTCGAACAGGGCCAACGAGAAGACCAGGGCGAGCACCGCGGTCGCGGTGGTCAGGAACTCGTCGGCGCTCATGCCGCCGCCTCGTGGGCCGTGATGAAGCGCAGGAGCAGCCGGTCGAGCACGGCCGAGGCATCCTCGTACAGCGAGGCGAGATGGGCCGGATCGAGCGTCCGCCGCCGGCCGATCGCGGCGAGCTCGGTGAGGAACGGCCGCCGCGCGACGACGAACTGGGCCACGGCGTCGGTCAGGCCGACGCCGCTTGCGGCGAGCCGCCGACCGAGATCGTCGACGAGCGCGGCCGCAGTGGCCTCGGCGGCTGCCCGGCGCCGCGCATCGGCGGGATCGGCGTCGAGATGCGCGACCAGCGCTTCGACCAGGCGCCGGCCGTCCTGGCGGTAGGCCTCGCGGTCGTCTGCCGGCCCTCGGCCGAGGCGCGGTGCCTGCCCCTGCGCCTCGTAGCTCCGCCGGTACGCGCGCGACAACCGCTCTGGCGTCGCGCCAAGGCTGGACAGCGGCCGGAGCTGCCCCGGCGGGCGTCGCGCATCCGCTCGAGCGCTCGCCGTTCGAAGCGGCGGTGTCCGCCCGGCGTCGTGAACACGTCGACCTGGCCGAGATCAGCCCAGCGCCTGAGGGTGTCGGGGTCGACACCGACCAGGCGCGCGGCCGGCCCCAGCGACAACCAGGTGGCCGCCGGGTTCCTGCGCGATGCTGGGGCGGGAGCGGACCGCACGGCCGGTTTGATCCTCGGTCGGAGAATGTGGGCAAATCTGGGTAGGGAGATCTGCCTCAGGCCGGGCGAGGATAGGGTCGCGCAGCGAGGGCTGTCAAACGCCCTCGATCGTCAGGCGGGGACGAACTCGTGATCGTCGCGATGAATGCCGTCACACAGGCCGAACCGGCCGTCCTGGCCGGGGATCGGCACCGGGCGCATGATCTCGCGCACCTCGCTGCGGCGGCAGAACAGGTAGCCCTTGCGGGCCATCCACACGCGGACGTGAGCGGGGTCGCCGTGGAACTGGAACGGGCCAGGGTTGACGAGCGGGGTCTCGGTCCAGTCGACCGGCGATTCGGTGGCCACGATGTCCAGCACGTTCACGCGCCACGGCGTGCCTTCGATGATCTCGTTGCAGCCGTCGCAGCGCGTCGCGACGTTGTCCTTGATGATCGTGCGGATGTCGATGCCCATGAGCTCCATCGGGGGCGATGGTAGCAGGGGCCTGACCGGTGGTGCCCCCAAGGGGATTCGAACCCCTGATCTCCACCTTGAAAGGGTGGCGTCCTAGGCCTCTAGACGATGGGGGCAAGGGCCGGCCGAGTGTAGCAGGACGAGCCTCCGCGCCCCGCTCAGGTGGAGCCGGCCAGCATGAACAGGATGACCGCCAGGGCCAGACAACCGGCAGCCACCATCGCTGCGACCCCGCCGACGATTCCGAGCATGATCGCCCGGCCGCCACGACCGTCTGTCCCGGCTCGCCACAGGGCCGACAACGAGTACAGCGCGAGCGCCACGAATGCGATCCCGACAACGACCGCACCGGACGCGAGCAACGGGATCTGCGACGTGTCGCGCACGGTCAGCGCGTAGATCCCGTACACGACTGACAGCACCAACGCGATCGCGAGGAAGACCAGGCCCGGCGACAGGCGGAGGCCCTCCGACTGGGGGTTCTGGCCGGCTGATCCGCGCGGCGAGACCATGCTCTGGCGGCCGGTTCGCGGATCGCGGCTGGACATCGGCGCGAAGCGTAGCAGGGCCCGGCGGCTCAGCCCTCCCGTGCCGCGGCGCCGATCGTGCGATGGTAGATCGCGACGTTGTATGACAGCCGCGCCCGTGTCAGCGCCTCGGCGAAGCGCCGACCGGCATCCCCGAACGCCTCGCCGATGAACGCCCGAGCGCCGTCGACCGAGTCGAACGTCCACCAGCAATGCACGACGCGGACCTTGAACCCGTTGGCGAGGAATGGTCCGTCGCGCCGGCTCCACAGCCCGTACTCCGGGCGCACTGGCCCGCCCTCGTTGAGCTGGGAGACGTCATCGCGGCCATAGTCGTGCACGACCAGGAGGCGTCCGCCGGCCCGCACGTGCCGCTCGGCCTCGGCCATCTCGCCTGGATCGAAGCCGCGGAAGGCCGACCACGCAGCGACGAGCGCGTCGGCCGACGCCTTCGGCGTGCGGGCGTGGCCAGCCGTGTCACCCAGAGCGACGGGACGAACTCGAGCGCCGAGCGCGGTCAGCCGGTCGACGAGCATCCCCGTCTCTTGGCCAACCCACGCGACGTCACGACCGGCGAGCGGCCCGAGCGCGTCCAGCGCGCGCGGGATCTTGCCCTCGACGTCGAAGGCAGCGGCGAGACGCCGCGCAAGGGGGTCGGTCAACGTGACGGTGACGGGCAGGTCTGACACGAACGGCGAGTATAGGAGCCGGTGGAAGCGTGCGGGCCCGCTGCTCCGCTCCGGCTCAGGGGCAGTTGTCGATGTCGCGCCACTTCTCGACGGTGTCCGCAACGTCGGCGGTCCCACCCTCGCCGAAGGTCACCGTGGTCGTACGGTTGGCCAGCTCGCCACACGCCGCGTCCTTCTCGACGGCCTCCCAGGTCCCTCGCGTGTACTTGTATTGCGGCGGCTCCCCTCGGTGAACGGCAGGGTGATCAACCATGTGCATGCGGTCGCCGGCCGTTAAGCCAGAGACCAGCCGGTTGGACAGGTCGGGCCGGTTGGACGGTCGCTCGGATCAAGATATGTCTTCAAGGCGTCCTCCCTCCCTTCGCCGGGAAGCACCCCAACGCCTTACAGCCGGTCGATGCAGGTCTCTGCCGACGACTGCATCGTCGCCGACAGGCCGGCGAAATCGCTGCTGCCCGCGAACATGTCGCGGACGCCGGCGGTCATCGCGTCGAACACGCAACGCATTTCGAGTTGGACCGGCTGGGCGACGCCCTTGGCCGCGGCGTCAGCAGACGCAGCCAGGAGCGGGTCGCCGGTAACGACTTCCGAGCCGAACGCCTCGGCGTTGCCGGGGAGCCGCTTGAGCGTCTCTACCATGCCGACCTGGTTCTCGTGGTTGGTGGCGAAGGTCATGAAGTCGGCCGCGACCGTGAGGTCGTCGCCCGCGAGCTGCTTGGGAACCATGAAGTAGGTTCCCGCGACGTACGGTTCGGGATCCCCGCCACCCGTCAGGAGCGGCAGCGCGCCGACGCCCAGGTTGTCGCCCAGCCCGGGTGCTTCGGCATCCGCGGAGGCAGCGTACGCGTCGAGCGTCCAGTCGCCGTTGATTATGTAGGCGGCATTGCCCTCCCTGAAGAGGTCGTCCGCCACGTTGTAGTCGGCCTCGAGGGGCGTCACCGTGTCGATGAACTTGAGGTTGTAAAGGAACTCGAGCGCGCGGCGCATCGCGTCCGTATCGAGCGTGGGTGTGATGCCATCCGCGGCGAAGACGGACCCACCGAACCCGCCAAGGAACGGGACGAGCCAGAACGAGTCCGTCTGGTTGAAGGCAACGCCGACCTGGTCGCCGGTGGTCAGCGGCTTGGCGGCCGCAACCCAGGCGTCACTGTCCGCGGGCGGAGTTGGGCCGGCCAGCTCCTTGTTCCAATAGAGCATCAGCTGGTTGCCAAAGCTGATCGGGATGCCCCACGTCGCATCATCCAGCCGGAGCACGCTCAGCGCGTTCGGCACATAGGCCGCCGGATCGATGAAGTCATCGACGGGCTGGATCAGATCAGCCGCGCGCAATGGGCCCCATTGTGCCGACTCCGTCCACAGGAGGTCGGGTGGATCGCCGGCCACGCTCGAGGTCTGGAAGTCCTCGCGAAGCGCATCGACGTCCTTGCTGACGACCTCGAATGTGACGTTCGGGTGCGCTGCCGTGTAGGCGTCCGTCAGGCCCCGTACGTACTGCAAGCTCCCGTCCGCCTCCCGTTCCATGGACCACAGCGTGATGACGAAGTTGCCGTCCGGCAGGGTATTTGCGGTGGGTGAAGGGGCGCTGCTGCCTGGTGTCGCGCTGTAGCTCGGTTCGCTGGTCGCCCGCTCCGACTCTCGGTCCCCGCAACCCGAACCGGCCGCTCCGACGATAGCCAAGGCCGCGACGAGCGCGGCGAGGCGCGATCCGTACTTCATCGTCAGGGTGTGCAACCTCCTCAGCGGGAGTGTGCCGCCCCATGCCGATTAGCGCATCGACCGCCCGCCCCGGCCGGGCCGCCCCCGGCCGGCGCGGGGCCAGTCGAGCCGCGCACGATCAGGCGCGTCTCGAGCAGGCGGTGGTCGGGGTTGGTGAGATCCCGTCGTTGGACGACGGACAGGAGTAGCCGCACCGCTTCCTCGCCCTTGCGACGGATCGGCTGGTGGACCGTCGTGAGCGGCGGATTGGTGTGCGGTGCGAGGTCGAGGTCGTCGAACCCGACGACGCTCACGTCGCGCGGGACATCCAGGCGCTGATTGCGCAACGCGCGCATGGCGCCAATTGCCATCGCGTCGCTCATCACGAGCAGCGCGGTCGGCCGGACGCCGTCCTCCCACGCGCGGTTGAGGGCCGCCTCCCCGCCCTCGATGCTCGCGCGACCGACGACGACGCGCTCGGCTGCCAGGTCGATCCCGACCTTTGCCAGCGCCTCCCGGTAGCCGCGCAGGCGGCGCCCGAGCACGCCTTCCGGCTCGGTCACGGTCGTCGGCGGCGGCTCGACGCCGATCACCAGGAATTCGCGATGGCCGAGCCCGATCAGGTGCTCGGCCGCTGCGCGGGCCCCGCCAACGTCGTCGATGTCGATCGACGCGTACTCCGGTTGCGGGTTCGAGTCGACGAACACGATGGGCAGGCCGGCCCGCCGGATCTGCTCGACCTCCGGATGGTCGTCGGTGAGCCCGACGGCAACGACTCCGTCGACGGTCGCTCGACCAACCGCCCTCGCGAGCGAGCCATCGAGCGGCGATATGAAGGTGAGCCCGTACCCGGACTCCTCGGCGACGACGGCGACGCCCTCCGCGAAAGCGCTGAAAAACGGGTTCGAGAAGATCACCGACAGGGGCTGCGGGGTGAGCACCCCGATGGACAGGGTCTGGCGCTGGGTGAGCATGCGTGCGACCGGGTGCGGGCGGTAGCCGAGCGACTCGGCCACCCCGCGGATTCGCTCGGCGGTCTCGGGCGCCAGCCGGTCCGGAGTGTTGAACGCGAACGACACTGCCGTCTTCGAGACGCCCGCCTCGCGTGCGACGTCGGCAATCCGCGCCCGCTTGGATTGTTGCTCCATTCCTGCCTGGCTCCTCCTCCGACAGAGGCAATTACCCGGTCGGAACCAGTGGAACTCGCCGTTGGCGAAAACCGGTTTAGCAAACCGGTTTAGGGAATGTAGCACGGGTGGTGCCGCTGTCAACCCTGATTCAAACGCGCATGAAGCGCTGACGTCTCTCACAGGTTCCGCGACGGCCGGCGTCCGAACCGACGCCGGCCGCGCGGTACGATCTCGGCCAATGCTCGAACGCCTACGCGAGATGCCCGGCGGCATCCGTCTCTTCCTGCTCTACGCCTTCGGCATCCTCTTCCTCATCGGCTCGGCCTTGCGCTTCATCGTCGACCAGGCCATCACCGCCCCCGTGAGCCTGCCGGGCCTCGTCGCGATGGTTCTCCTTGCCTACACCATCTTCACGACAACGCTCGTTATCCAGCGCAAGCAGGCGGCCCGACGACTGGCCCTCGGGCTTGCCTCGTTGACGGTCCCGCTGGTGCCCCTGATGGTCGTCAGCGGGCTCGCGATCGAGGCTATCTTCATCGCCGTTCTGGCCATCCTCCTGTTCCGCGGGCTGCTGCAACCGGAGGTCCGCACCTACCTCCACGAGGTCTGAGCCCGCACGACGGCCGCGCTGACGGTACCCTCCACCTGACGCGGCCATCGTCGCCGCCGGTCCGCGCCGTCCCGCGAGGCGCCGGCGACCCATCGACCGCACATGAGGCAGATCCAACGTGAGCAAACGATCCCGCCGGGCGCGGCCCGGGAACCAACCGGCCAGCCAGACCGGAACCCGCCCGCCCAGCCCGTCCGTCAGCGGCTCTGGCTCGCCTACACCCTCGGGCGGCACCTCGTCGTCGGGGGCTGCCAAGCCGGTGCCCAACGTCAGTTCGACGACCCTGACCACATCGTCGAGCACGCGACCGGCCGGCGCCCGCGCCGGGCGCCGGGAGCGCGCGCGCCCAGCACCCCAGAAGTCGTTCTTCGAGCGCTATCGCCTGCTGATCGTGGGCGTCGTCGGCGTGGCGGCCCTCGCGCTCATTACGGCGTTTGTGATCAGCTCTGCTTCAGCGGCGGCCTTCACCTGTTCCACCGAGTGGGTGCCCGATCCGACGGCGACTCCGGAGGCAGGTGCCTCGCCCCAGCCCGGTTACCACCAGGAGGGCATGGGCGCCACGCACGTCGGGGCCGGGACGAGCATTCCCGGAGACGTTACGTACACCTACTGCCCGCCGGCCAGCGGCAACCATTTCGTGCGCGGCGGCCCCATTACCCCGGGCTTCTACGACCCGAATGACGTGCCGTTGCCGCAGGGGTGGGTCCACAACCTGGAGCACGGCGCGTTGGTGATCCTGTACCGCGGCGACCCTGGCGACCCGGGGCTGTCCGCCGAGTCCCAGCAACAAATGCAGGCCTTCTTCTCGGGACTTCCGCCAAGCCCCGTCTGCGGGCTCCCGCCGACACAGGAGGGCGCCGGCGTGGTCGTCGCCCGCTTCGACCAGATGGCGACCCCGTATGCGGCGCTTGTCTGGGAACGCGTGCTCCCGCTTGAGACGTTCGACGAAGACGCGATCATGGAGTTCTGGAACACGTGGGGCGAACGGACCAACCCCGAGCAGCTCTGCTCGCTGCCTTCGGCGGCACCGTCGAGCCCCGTCTCCCCGGCCCCGAGCTGAGCACCGGCCGTGCGCCGCTTCGACAGCAGGGACCCGGGGGCGTCGGGGTCTTCCGCGACCCATCGCTGTTCGTCGAGCCGGGCGACCCAGTCCGGCGTGAAGGCGAGGAGATCGGCCGGGTGGAGAATCGGGTCATAGACAGCGCTACAGGGATCACCTGATGCTCGCCCTCGTGAAGACCCAGCCAGGTCCAGGCCTCAGCCTTGAGACCGTCCCCGATCCCCGACCCGGCATCAACGACGTGGTCGTGCGCGTGCGCAAGACCGGCATTTGCGGCACGGACCTGCACATCGAGTCGTGGGACGCCTGGGCGGCGCAGGCGATCCAGCCGCCGCTCGTCGTCGGCCACGAGTTCGTCGGCGAGATCGTCGAGGTCGGCAGCAACGTGTACGACTTCCATGCCGGGGATCTCGTCTCGGGTGAGGGTCACGTCGTCTGTGGCCTGTGCCGGAATTGCCTCGCGGGCCGGCGCCACCTGTGCGCCCATACGATCGGCCTCGGGGTTGGCCGCGACGGGGCGTTCGCCGAGTACGTCGTCCTGCCGGTGACGAACGTCTGGCACCACGGGCCGGGGATCGGCGAGGAAGTGGCCGCGATCTTCGACCCGTTCGGCAACGCGGTCCACACGGCGCTTGCCTTCCCGGTGCTGGGCGAGGATGTGCTCGTGTCGGGCGCTGGGCCGATCGGCCTCATGGCGACGGCCGTGGTGCGCCATGCCGGAGCTCGCCACGTGGTCGTGTCCGAGCCGAACCCGTTCCGGCGTGAGCTGGCGATGCGCATGGGCGCGACGATCGCCGTGGACCCCCGGGAACGCGACCTGCGAGATGTGATGAACGACCTTGGGATGGTCGAGGGCTACGACGTCGTCCTCGAGATGTCCGGCAATCCGGAAGCGCTGCGCAACTCGCTCGACGTGATGGCCCATGGCGGCGGGCTCGCCCTCCTCGGGATCCCGAGCGAGGAGGTCACGCTCGACCTGAACCAGGTTGTGTTCAAGATGCTCACGCTGCGCGGCATCTATGGTCGCGAAATGTACGAGACCTGGTACAAGATGACGGTCATGGTCCAATCCGGGCTCGACATCCGGCCCGCGATCACCCACCGGTTCGGGTTCAGGGACTTCGAGGCGGCTTTCGCCGCAGCCCGCTCGGGCAATTCCGGCAAGGTCATCATGGATTGGGCAGCGAGTCCTCAGGCGAATGGCTAGCAGGGGCGTCGCCTTCGCCGTCGGAGGGCTCCGGGCGATTCGACGGATCGAAGGTGGCTGACATGGCACACACCACCAATCAGGACCCGCTCGCGTTCCTCGGCGACGAGCTCGCCGCGCTCCGCGAGCGCAATCTGTATCGGCCGCTACGCGTGATGAGCTCCGCACAGGGCCCGATCGCGTCCGTCGACGGGCAACGGGTCATCAGCCTGTCCTCGAACGACTACCTGGGGTTGACCCACCACCCGCGGCTCCGGGAGGCCGCGCTGGCCGCCGTCCGCGACTTCGGCGTCGGGTCCGGCGCGGTGCGAACGATCGCCGGAACGATGTCGATGCACGAGGAGCTCGAAGCAGAGCTGGCCGCTTTCAAGGGCACCGAGGCGGTCCTCACCTTCCAGTCCGGCTTCACCGCGAACACCGGCGTCGTCCCGACGATCACCGGCGAGACGGACCTGATCGTGTCCGACGGGCTCAATCACGCGTCGATCATCGACGGTATGCGCCTTTCGAAGGCGCCTCGCAAGATCTATCCGCACGCCGATGTCGAGGGGTTGCGGGAGGTCCTCCGGGAGGCGGTCGTCGGCGGTCGTGACGGGACCGGCGAGCCATACCGGCTGATCCTCGTCGTGACCGACGGGGTGTTCAGCATGGACGGGGACATCGCCCCACTGCCCGGGATCGTGGAGGCCGCCGAAGAGGTCGGGGCGGCGGTCCTCATCGACGATGCACACGCGTCGGGCGTGCTCGGACGGAATGGACGGGGGACCGTCGACCATTTCGGGCTCCACGGCCGGGTCGCCATCCAGGTCGGTACCCTGTCGAAGGCCGTCGGCTCCCTCGGCGGCTACGTCGCCGGCAGCCAGGACCTGCGCGACATCCTGATCCAGCGAGCCCGGCCGTTCCTGTTCTCGACGTCCCATCCGCCGGCTGTCGTGGCCGCGTGCCGCGCGGCCCTCAAGGTGATGCAGGAGGAGCCGGAGCTGATCGACCGGCTGTGGGCGAACACCCGTCGCTTCAAGGCCGAGCTGACCAGATTGGGGTTCAACACCGGGGTCTCGGAGACGCCCATCACCCCGGTGATCGTCGGCGACCCCGGCATCGCCGGACGCTTCAGCGAGCGATTGTTCGCAGAAGGGGTCTTCGCCCAGCCTGTCGTGTACCCGACAGTCGCGATGGACCAGGCTCGACTGCGCACCATCGTCACCGCGGCGCACGCTGACGCAGACCTCGACCGTGCACTGGAAGCATTCGCCACCGTCGGTCGGGAACTAGGAGTGACTTCAGGGTGAATCGCGCACCGGGGGGCGCATGGCTGGTTTCGGGGACTTGCTGGTGATCGATCGTCAGGCGCGCAACCTACCGCTCGACGCGCACCTTCATAGCAACCTCTCGCCCGACAGCGATGTCGAGATCGACGCGTACGCCGAACAGGCGCTCGAACGCGGGATCGACGAGCTGGCCATCACCGACCACGTGGATTTCGAACCGGGGACGCCGGCCTACGCCGCCACGACCTTTGCGGAGCGCGAGCGCGTCGTCCGAGAGGCGGCGGAGCGCTGGGGTCCGCGCGGGGTCGCGATCCGCTTCGGCGTCGAGCTGACGTACGACCGGCGCTACGAGGCGGACCTGCGCGACCACCTGCGGCGGCACGCGTACGACTTCGTGATCGGGTCGGTCCATGTCTACCGCTCATCGCCGTACGCCAGCGACCGCGTTGCGACGTTCATCTTCGGCAACGGGCTGTCGGAGATCGTGGCGCCCTATTTCGACGAGGTCGAGGCGGCGGCCCGCTCCGGCCTCTTTGATGCGCTCGGCCACCTGGACTTCGTGAAGCGGTATCTGCATCCGTTCGTGACACCCGCTCAACTGGCGGCCGCACCGGAGCTGTACGACCCGATCCTGCGGGCGCTGGTCGATACGGGCACCGCCTTGGAAGTGAACACGAGTGGCCTGCGCCAGGTCGCCGGTGAGACGTATCCAGCTCCCGCGATTGTCGCTCGCTTCCGCGAGCTCGGCGGTGCGCGCGTGACGGTCGGCTCGGACGCGCATCGCGCGAACGCCTTTGCTTGGGGGCTCGCCGACGGCTACGACCATGTTCGGAACGCGGGCTTTGCTGCCCTCAGCATCCGGCGCGGCGGCGCACCGGTATCCGTTCCGCTCGAGCGCCAACCTAACGCAGCGGGCATTCGTTCGTTATGACTCTCGACGACGCCGCTGTGGAGCGACTCGTGGGGGACGCCCAGGCCGGGGATCCGAGGGCGTTTGGTCGACTATTCGACCACTACCACACGTCGGTCTACCGCTACGTCGTCAGCCGTGTCCATCGCCCGTCGGACGCGGAGGACCTGACGCAGCTGGTCTTCGTCAAGGCCCTGGAAGCGCTCCCGCGCTATGAGGCGCGGGGTGTTCCCTTCGGGGGCTGGCTCTTCCGGCTGGCCAGGAACGCAGTCATCGATCACGTCAGGACTCATCGCGATCACGTCGACCTGGAATCGGCCATCGAACGGCCGGGCCGCGACGCCGGCCCCGACGAAGTCGTGGCCGTCCGTCAGGCACTCGACGAAGTGGCCGCGGCATTGGAAGCCCTGACAGACGAACAACGTGAGGCCATCGCCCTCCGCTTCTTCGCCGGGCTCAGCGCCCGGGAGGCGGCGGCGGTGATGGGCAAGCAGGAAGGGACCGTGCGCGGGTTGCAGTTCAGAGCAATCGCCGCCATGCGCCGTTCGCTCGGGATCGACGATCCCGAGTCGATCGTCGCTGACCGGTCGTTCCTCCCGGCCGGCGACGAGCCGATTGGGCCCTCGAGGATCGGATGATGGACGAGGACTTCGTGGAACGCCGCCCCGCCGACCTGGAAATCTATCGGCGGCTGGACGCGTTCGCCCAGGTGCGCCTGACGCCCGATGCTGCCGCCATGGCCCGGATCCGGACCGCGCTGATGAGGCAGGCGCTCGCGCTCGCCGACGCCAGCTCTGCTGCGCTCACCAGCCCGGCACCGCTCCCCGTCGCCCTCTCTGAGCGACCGACTGTCGCCTTCCCGCGGCCGCAGCGCCGCGCCGCGGCCGCCGTCCTCGCCGCGTGCATGCTCGTGGGTGTCGGGGCCGGAAGCGTCGCCGCGTCACAAGCGGGCGGGCCGCTCTACGGGCCTCGCATGTGGATCGAGGCAGCGACCCTTCCTGGCGATGCCATGGCACGCGCCAACGCCCAGCTGGGACGGCTCGATGCGCGGCTCCAGGAGGTGCGCGTCGCAGCGGCGAGCGGCAATGCGGGAGCTGCCGAAGCGGCGCTGGAGGCCTATGCCGTCATCGCGGCGGACCTCGACGCCCAGTCCGCGGCGAACAGTGTGGTCGCTTCCTCATTCGAGGACGACATTGCCCGTCGCCAGGTCGTCCTGATGGACCTGCTGGACGAGGTCCCGGCCCAGGCTCAGGACGCGATCCAGCACGCGCTCCAGCAAGGCGCGAACGCCATCGACGGGACGGGCGACGATCCGCACCCGGGCAGTCCCGGGTCGGGCGGCGCAGGCCAGGGCCGGCCGCGGGCCAGGGTCCGGCCGCGGGCCAGGGTCCGGCCGCGGGCCAGGGTCCGGACGCCGCGGGCCAGGGTCCGGCCGCGGGCCAGGGTCCGGCCGCGGGCCAGGGTCCGGACGCCGCGGGCCAGGGTCCGGACGCCGCGGGCCAGGGTCCGGACGCCGCGGGCCAGGGTCCGGACGCCGCGGGCCAGAGCAGCCAGCCGGAACCGACCGACCAGCCTGAGCCGAACCGGACGCCGAGGCCAACGAAGCCGCCCAAGGTTCCGGCGGCCGATCCCACGCCGGAGCAGCAGCCGGCGATTCCGACCGCAACCGGCGGCGGCGACCAGATCGAGCACCCTGGTTCGAGTCGAGAAACTGTGTCGGGCGGCGGCCAGGGCGGGCAGGGCAACGGGAGCGACCACTGAGCCGTCGCCAGCCAGTGCGTGGCGGCGAGACGCACCGCGTATCGGCCCAAGTACCCTTGCCGCATGCACCCTCGCTCTGACGCGCTCGACCTCACCGTGATCGGTGCGGGACCGGCGTACACCAACCGAGCGGGCGCGGTGGGTGCGGCCTACCTGGTGACGTACGGCGACACCCGGCTCCTGCTCGATCTGGGGCAGGGGACATTCGCCGGGCTGGCCGGAACGGTCGACCCGAGCAGGCTCGACGCGATCGTGGTCAGCCACCTCCATCCGGACCACTTCGTCGACCTCGTTCCGCTACGGCACTACCTCCGCTGGGAGTTCGCGCCGCCTCGGCGCATGCGGCTCGTCGGTCCGCGCGATCTTTCCCGGCGGCTCGACGCTCTCCATGCAGACGAGCATTTCAGCTCGGCTGCCTTCGACCTCGAGGCACTCGATGAGACGACGTTCGAGGTAGGGTCGCTGACGATCACTGCGGGGCGAGTCCATCACATTCCAGACAGCTTCGCGTTTCGGATCGCGCCTCCCGGTGGTGGCGCGGGCCTCGTCTATACCGGCGACTGCGGTCGGGCAACCGACATTGATCCACTGGTTCGACCGGGCGACTCGCTCCTGTCCGAGGTTTCGTTCGGGCCGGGTCCGGGCGACCCCGGCGCCGCGCACCTCGACGGCCCCTCGGTCGGGGCACTGGCTGCTCGCACGGGCGTCAGCCGCATCCTGCTTACCCACCTGGGGATGGGCCTCGAGAAGGACGCCACGATCGAATTGGTGTGTACCGAGTTCAACGGCCAGGTCGAGCTCGTCGAGCCGGGCCTGGAGACCACGCTCGGCTGATTTGGCGGGCGGCCATGGGCCGCCGCACCACATGAAGGAGCCGGGATGCCGATTGGCATCCCGGCTGTCATGTCTTCCGAGGAGGAGCGCCTAGCGGCGGCGCCTCGTCCGGGTCGGGGTCAGGACCAGGGCGCTCGCCAGGATCCCGGCCATCAGGGCCACCACGATGCGCCAACCCTCGCCGGAGGACGTTTCCGGACCGGAGATCGTGTCCGTTTCCGGGGGCGATCCCACGGGTGTCTGCTGACCGGCACCCACACCGCCGTCCGGCGTCGGGGACGGAGTCGGGCTTGGATCAGGTGTTGGGCTCGGCTGAGGCGTCGGCGTCGGGGTCGGCGTTGGCGTCGGGGTCGGCGTTGGCGTCGGCGTCGGGGTCGGTGTTGGCGTGGGTGTCGGGGTGGGCGTGGGCGTCGGGGTGGGCGTCGGCGTCGGGGTGGGCGTCGGGGTCGGGGTTGGGGTGGGGTGGGCGTCGGGGTCGGTGTTGGCGTGGGCGTCGGGGTGGGCGTCGGGGTCGGTGTTGGCGTGGGTGTCGGGGTGGGCGTCGGCGTCGGGGTGGGCGTCGGGGTCGGGGTCGGGGTGGGGGTCGGGGTCGGCGTGGGGGTTGGCGTCGGCGTGGGGGTCGGCGTGGGGGTTGGCGTCGGCGTGGGGGTTGGGGTCGGCGTGGGGGTTGGGGTCGGCGTGGGGGTCGGGGTCGGGGTCGGGGTTGGCGTGGGTGTCGGGGTCGGGGTCGGGGTCGGTGTTGGCGTGGGTGTCGGGGTCGGGTCGATGATGCGAAGGGTGAGCGTGTTCGACGGGCCCGTGGAGGCGGACCCCTGACACGCCCCCCCTGGCGGCACGGAATCCAGTCCTGAGATGGTGAAGGTGTACACGCCGATGGCCGCCGCACCGGTCGCTATCTGCAGCGTGCTCGTCGCCGAGCTACCGGTGGTTACGACAGGATTGGTCCCGAAGATCGTCGACGCGCCGGCGGGGAGTCCGGCCGCGCTCAGCGTCGTGTTACACGGCGAACTGTTGCCGGAGGATGTCACGGTGAGAATGCCGAAGGAAGCGGTCGCGCCCTGCACGACCGTCACGTCGGTCGGCGCCGCCACCGAGATGCCGTCGGGGTTCGCGCTCAAGGCGGGCCGGGCGCCCCAGGGAACGAGGGCGACGGCCAGCATCATTGCGACGGTCAGCCATCCGAGATTTCGAAGGCTGAGCGTCCGAGGCATGGCAAGCACGCGCGAGTGCATCTGCATTGAAGAAGTCCCCTGGCTGCGGACGCTTTGACGGTTGACGCGTCCGATCCACGAGGGGAGCAACGTGACGCTCCCCGCGCAACATGACTGCGGTGAAGTCAGGTTCGTGCCAGTCGGGGATCCGCGCAAGGCGCCATCGGTACTGCTGGCGATGTACCCGTTGGGCCTAGCAGAGATGAAATGAGCCGGGGTGCCCGTCGGGCACCCCGGCTCTCGTCCGCAGGGGACAGCGAACGCGTTACCGCCGGCGGGTCGCCGGGCTCGGGGTCAGGATCAGGAGGCTGGCGAGGATGCCGGCCATGAGGACCAGCAGGATCCGCCAGGCGTCGTTGGCCGGCGCCATCGGGCCGCTGCCGAACGTGTCGGTCGGCGGGAGGGTGATCGCCGGGGTCTCCGTCGCGCCACCGATGCTGTCCTCAGGGACGAGGTGGTTGACGAAGACGCATCCGTAAGCGGTCTCGGGCTCGATGGTGAAGCTGACACCATCGCTGTCAAGTTCAGCAACCAGGTCGCCCGCGCTGGCGGCCTTGAAGCGGCTCGCGCCGGACTCCTTGTCCATGTCGCCGAGGTCGACGCAGAACGCGTCGATCAGCTCGTAGCCGTCCTGGAGGTCCTCGGTCATCGTCGCGTCGGTCGACTGCGAGAGCTCGAGCATGAACCAGGCGAAGCCTTCCTCGCCGTCACCCGTGACGGGCTCGCTATCGACGATGGTCGCATCGGTATCGAGATTGAACTCCCAGTCCGCGGCGAACTCCTGATCCTCGAAGGTCGTGGGATCGCCGTCGGCGTCAATCAACTTCCAGGCAAGGACGACGCTCTCGGGAGTGGGGGAAGGCGTCGGTGTGGGTGTCGGCGTCGGGGTCTCTTCCGGCGTCGGGGTTGGCGTCGGCGTCGCGGTCGGCGTCGGGGTGGGTGTCGGGGTCGGCGTATCTTCCGGCGTCGGGGTCGGGGTCGGGGTGGGTGTCGGGGTTGGCGTATCTTCCGGCGTCGGGGTCGGGGTCGGGGTGGGTGTCGGGGTCGGCGTATCTTCCGGCGTCGGCGTCGGGGTGGGTGTCGGGGTCGGCACAGGAGCGCACCCGTGCGTGATGGTCAGTGTCCCCTCGTTACCCGTGAAGGTCACGAACGTGGTCGCATGGTCGGGCTCGGAAGCGAACCATGGCGACACGAACTTGAACGACGACGATCCGCCACCGGCCTGCTCCCACGACCCGGCCTGGGCCACGCCGTTGACGGTCAGGGCGGTCGGGCTGTCGCCGGTCCAGATCCAGACCGTGGTACCGGGGGCTGCGTCCTTGCAGTCCTCCTTGACGGGCCAGCCATTGCCGTCCCAGCCAGCGGTAGCGCCCAGCGCGATGCCGGTCCCGGGCCCGATGATGGAAAGGGCCAGCATCGAAGCCACGGCCAACCAGCCGAGCTTTCTGATTCCGAAGAGTCCACCAGGACGTGAGCGGCTTCGCTTGTACATCGACTTGGTCCCCTAACTGTGGCTTGTTGATCGCTGCGGTCCCCCGGAGGCCCGTGACGGTTGGCCCTTTGCCTGGGACGGTAGGCGAATGGTCGGGGACGGGTACTACGGCCGTCTAGTACGGAAGATGCCCTATTACCGCACCCAACCGCACCGAATGCGCGGTGCGGGCCCGGATTCGTTGCTTATGGGCAACCAGGGACCCAGTACCCCAGTACCAGGGTCTGCCGCGCGAGACAGAAAACGGCCGGGATGCCGATCGGGCATCCCGGCCGCTCGTGATTTGGGAGAGGAGCGCCTAGCGGCGGCGCGACCGGTTAGGGGTAAGAACGAGCGCGCTGGCGACGATGCCGGTCAGGACGACCAGCAGCACAGCCCAGGACTCGTTACCCGGCGCGGAGCTCTGGCCACCGAACGTGTCGGTGGACGGGAGCGTAGGGTCAGGTGTATCGGTTGCCCCGCCGACACTGTCCTCAGGGACGAGCGCGTTGACGAAGATGCAGCCATAGAGCGTGTCAGGATTGACGTTGAATGTGACGGTGTCGCCGTCAAGCTCGCCGACGAGCGGACCCGTGTCGGCTGCCTTGATGCGGCTCATCGCCTCCGGCTCTTCGTTGAGGCCGCCGAGATCGATGCAGTAGGCATCGATCAGCTCGTAGCCGTCCTGAAGGTCCTCACCGACAGTCGCGTCTGTCGACTGCCCGAGCTGGAGCTGGAACCAGGCGAAGCCATCCTCGCCATCACCCGTGACGGGCTCGCTGTCGGTGATGGTCGCATCGGTATCGAGGTTGAACTCCCAGCCTGCGGCGAAGTCTCGATCATCGGTCGTCCCGGCGTCGCCGTCCTCGTCGATCCACTTCCACACCATCACGACGCTGTCCGGGGTCGGCGTCGGCGATGGCGTCGGCGTCGGCGTCGGGGTCGGAGTGTCCTCCGGGGTCGGCGTCGGGGTCGGGGTCGGGGTCGGGTATCCTCCGGCGTCGGGGTCGGCTCCGGCGTCGGCGTCGGGGTCGGCTCCGGCTCGCCGGTCGGGCAGTCGACATCGCCTTCCAGCAGCAAGTCCTGCTCGTGACCGGCGTTGGGACTGTTGCCCTCGTTGTCGCTCAGGTGTGGTTCGAAGGACGAGCCTTCGGGCACCTTGATCGTGGTGTATGGCTGTGTCTCGGACGACGTCGCGTGACAGATCGTGAACTTGATGACCTGTTCGGCGCTGGCCGGGGCGGCGAAGGCCAGCGCGAGCACGACGGCGGCTACACCTGCGGTGATCCGCGATGCTTTCATTCGATGTCTTTCCTCTCACCGTGTTGCGACTCGACATGGGCCGTGACCGTGCGTCCGGGTCGCCGCAGACGTCGGCATTGCTGGTGCAGGAGTCGCTGCGCACATCCGTGCAGGGCACATCGCGCCCGAATGGCTCCGAACCCCTCGTTCGTACCCCCAGCGGTCGCAAAAGGTACTAGGCCCCTCGACACTTGAATAGCCCTTTTTTGACACTTCTCCACTGCGACTTTTGACCAGTGGTGCCGTCGCGCACCTGGCGAGGTGCGGTCCGGTGCGGTCCGGTACGGTTCGGTGCAGTTCGGCGCGAGCCGCTACCATTCGGCCGTCCCACCGGAGGAGTCCCTTTCCTTGACCGAACCAGCCGGCGCCATGACCAACGCGCCCCCCCTGCGCACGCAGGCCCGCGCGGCGCTCGAGCGCGCCCGTGACCGGGCGGTCGGGTCGGGCGCCCTGCCCGCAGCCGCCCGTGGTGAAGACGCTCCCGCGGTCGAGATCGAGCGGCCGGCCGACGCGAGACACGGCGACCTGGCAAGCAATCTGGCGATGAAGCTCGCGCGGGCATGCCGCATGGCGCCGGTCGCGATCGCTGCGGCGCTCAAGGAAGAGCTCGATCGCGAAGTCGAGTCCGATCCCGCCGCCACGCCGATCGCGGCGGTCGACGTGGCGCCCCCGGGGTTCATCAACCTGCGGCTCGCCGATCGGGCGCTGGAGGTGCTGATCGATACGGTCCTCGCGGCGCCGGATGCCTGGGGCACGGTCGAGCCAGTTCGCCCGCGGAACGTCAACGTCGAGTTCGTGTCGGCCAATCCGACCGGTCCGCTCACGATCGGCAACGCCCGCGGAGCGTTCATCGGCGACCTCCTGAGCCGGGTCCTCGAAGCCGGCGGGCAGGAGGTCACGCGCGAGTACTACTTCAATGACGCGGGTGGGCAGCTCGACAACCTGGGCGCATCTGTCCTTGCCGTGCGCGTCGGCGATCCGATCCCGGAGGACGGCTACCACGGGGCGTACGTGGAGGAACTCGCCGGCGCCGTGCCTGACGACCTGTGGGCGGACGCGACGGCGGACGAGGCCGACGCTGCCTTCGCCCTCGGCCGGTGGGCAGGCGCGCGCGTCCGCGAGGGGATCGAGGCGAGCCTCGAGCGACTGGGGGTGCACTTCGACGTCTGGACCACCGAGACGTCGATCCACGGAGGCGGCTGGGTCGAACGCGGGATCGAGCGACTCCGCGAGCGCGGTTACCTGTTCGAGCAGGACGGCGCGCTGTGGTTCCGCTCGACCGATTTCGGGGACGACAAGGACCGCGTGATCATCCGCTCGAACGGCCGACCGACGTATTTCGCGGCCGACATCGGCTACGTCGCCGAAAAGTTGAGCCGCGGCTTCGACCACCTGATCTACGTCTGGGGCGCCGACCACCACGGAACGGTGGCGCGGGTCCGGAACGCCGCGGAGGCGATGGGCTACGACCGTGAGACCGTTCAGGTGCTGCTGTATTCGTGGGTCCGCTTCGTCCGGGACGGCGCCGAGATCTCGATGTCGAAGCGGTCAGGCGAGTTCGTCACGCTCGACGAGCTCCTCGCCGAGGTCGGCGTCGACGCCGCGCGCTGGTTCTTTGCGTCCCGGAGCCATACGAGCGCGATCGACTTCGACATCGAGCTTGCGAAGAAGCAGTCGAACGAGAACCCGGTCTACTACGTGCAGTACGCCCACGCGCGGATCGCCTCGATCCTGCGCAAGGCGGCCGGGACCGGCCTGTCACCCGCGCCGTCGGTGGCCGGAGCGCTGGCCGGCGCCCCGGAGGCAGCACTCGCCCGTGTCGTGGCGCACCTACCTGAGGTGGTCGAGGACGCGGTGCTCGCGGAGGAAACCCAGACGATCACCGCGTACGCGACCGAGCTCGCGACGACCTTCCATGCGTTCTATCGCGATGCGCGCGTTGTCGACCCCGCTGAGCCCGAGCGCTCCGCGAAGCGGCTGGCGCTCGCCGACGCGACCCGGATCACACTGGCAAACGCCCTGGGGTTGCTGGGGATCTCCGCGCCGGACTCGATGTAGAACTGCGCCGGGGTGACCTAGCCCGCCAGGCCGAGCGCCCCGGCCACCGACCCAAGCACGGCGTCGTCGCTCGCGACCACAACCCAGCGGCCTGTGTCCGTCGCACCGGGGAGCAGCGCGGCCGGATTGTCCAGCGCCTCGACCACGGGACCTGCCGATTCCTCGAACTCCGCCGCGTCGGCCGCGGTGTCCCATGCCGTGGCGAGGACCGTCGCCCAGGCGTCACCCGGGCCGTCGAGCACGAGCACCCGGTCCCCGCCCCAGCCCGTAGCCGCGTCGGTGGCATTCGCCGCCTCGGCGTCGCGGAGCCAGACACCCGTCTGGAACTCGCCGAAAGTGTCATCGAGCGCAAGCGTCCAGTCAGGGCCGATCCGCGCCGTCAGGTCATCAGGGACTTCGACCTTGATTGGACCCTCGCCCGCCTGGTACTTCTCCGGGTGGAGGATCTGCTCGGTCGTCTCGGGCACGTTGTCGTACAGCGCGTCGACCCCGGCCCAGCCGCCGCCGCTGATGTACTGGCCCTGCGCGAACGAAAGGCCCGTCGTGTACGGATACAACAACGTCTCGCGCAGGATCGCCGGCATGCGCTCCAGCATTGCCGAGGACGGATCGTTGAGGCCCTGCGCCAGCAGGTCCTGGAACTCCTCGGGCTTGAAGTTCTGCGACGCCCACAGCGTCATCAACAGCGAGGAGTCGCCCTCGTAGACGGCCTGCCGGGCGAGCAGCCAGTCGCTCCGGTTGGTGACCTTCTCCTGATCCTTGAAGATCGGGTAGTGCTGGTCCTGGAGGGCGTGATTGAACTCGTGGGCGAACGTGATCTTCTCGTTCGCCCCGACGTCACCAGAGCGGGACACGACATACAGCGTCTTCTCATCGAAGCTGTAGTAGCCGGCGACACCGCCGCTCAGCATCTCGACCGTGAGGTCCCCGAGGTTCGCGTCGGGCGGAAGCAGGCCGAAGGCCTTGTAGAACCGTTCGTTCGCGGCGACCAGCTCGGGCGGCGAATCCTCGTGGTAGAGCTTCTCCATCGCGGCCGCGAGCTGCGCCGCATCGAGCGTCTTGCGGGCCACTTCGCCGGTCGGCTCGAGGCCGCGCAACGCGGCCACCTGTTGCTCGATCTCGTCGTAGATGGGGTCCGCCGCGGTCGGCTCGCTGCTCGGCGCGGCTGACGGCGCATCGGCCGGGGGCGCGCTTGCTGCGGCGCTCGGCGGCGGAGCGGTCGGCAACGGCTCAGCCGAAGCGGTCGAACTGGTCGAATTGCAGGCCGCGACGAGCACGGCAACGAGGACGATGGCCAGGACCGTCGAGCGGTCGTGATGGTCGCGCGTGACGGTCATGGTCGGAGGATTCTCTCACGGGGCAAGGAAAGACCGGAGGCGCCTGCCCAATCGGCGCCCCCGGTCGAGGGAGGGAGGATGGAACCTCTTTAAGGTTCGGTCCGATCACTACGCTATCCATGTCTGGTTGCGGACCAAGACGCCATCCGATTAAGAAATTGACACCGTCCTGCGGCGAGGCCGAGGCGCCCGCCACGGGGCGAGTGGCGAGGTAAGCGGCAGGCACGGCCGCTGTGTCAGAATCGGGGTGATGGAAGTCACCTGGTACGGGCGGTCGTGCATCCGCCTGCGCGGTCGCGACGCGGTCGTCGTCAGCGATCCGTACCAATCGGTCGTCGGACCCACGGGCCGCGGAATCACAGGCGACATCGTCACGTTCAGCCACCCCGACGACGCTCCGCTGAAGAAGGCGAAGGGCAAGCCGTCCCGGGATGGAGAGACGCTCCTGCCGACCAGCCTCGAGAACGCTTTCACGCTCGACGGGCCCGGCGAATACGAGGTCAGGGAAGTCCTCCTGACCGGCGTCCGGACCTACCGCGACGATGCGCGGGGCGCGGACCGCGGGAAACAGATCGCATTCGTCGTCGAGCTCGATGGCGTGCACACCATCCACCTCGGCGATATAGGCCATCTCCTGACCGAGGAGAAGCTCGGCGACATCGGGTCGATCGACATCGTGTTCGTGCCGGTTGGCGGGGCGCTCAATGCCACCAAGGCGGCCGAGCTGGTCGCCCAGCTCGACCCCCGGATCGTCGTCCCGATGCCGGTCTGCGAGGAGGAGGCCGATTGCGCCGAGGCGCTGGCCACGTTCTTCCACGAGATGAGTGCCGAGCCCGTCGTGCAATCGAAGCTGTCGGTGACGGCATCGAGCCTGCCGGCCGAGACGGTCACGGTCCACCTGGAGCCGCGCGGCAAAGCCTGATGCCCCCTGGCGAGGCCGATCCCGGACCGTTGGTCCGCCTTCGGGACGTGACCCTCGAGGACGCGGACGTGCTCGATGCGTGGGCCGTTGACCCTGCTCTGCAGGGCGGCTTCAGCGATTTCGGCCTGCCCGCCGAACCAACCCCGCGCGAAGTGCTCGCGAAGGGGCCGCTGCGCAACGAGCGCAACGGGCTGTTGATCGTCGAGCGGGTCGTGGATGGCCTCCCGATCGGGTCCGTCGGCTGGCACCGCGTCTCGTACGGGCCCAACCCCGAGTCCGCCGCCTGGAACTTCGGGATCGACATCATCCCGGAGGCTCGCGGCCAGGGCTTCGGCAGCGAGGCCCAACGCCTCCTCGCCGCCTGGCTCTTCGAGCACACCGACGCTCACCGGGTCGAGGCGTCGACCGACATCGAGAACCTGGCCGAGCAACGCGCACTCGAGAAGGCGGGCTACACGCGGGAAGGCATCGTGCGCGGAGCGCAGTTCCGGGCAGGCCGCCATCGCGATCTCGTCACGTTTGCCCGACTCCGCGACGACGCGGGCTGAACGGGGCCTGACCCGGCGCTCAGGATCGGTCGAGAACGACGCGCCCGCGCTTGATCACGGTGCGGACCAGCGAGGCGGCCGGCCAGTACGGGATCTGGGTCGACGTCGGGACGCGCCAGATGACGAGGTCGGCCTGCTTGCCCGCCTCGATTGACCCGATCTCCTCGTCGAGTCCAAGCGAATGCGCGGCATTCACCGTCACTGCGCTGAGCGCCTCGTCCGGTGTCAGGCCGAGCCCGAGGCACGCCACGGTCATCACCAACGGCACGCTCGCGGTCGGCGAGGTTCCCGGATTGAAGTCGGTCGCGAGGGCTACCGGCACGCCCCGCTCGATGAGCGTCCGCGCGGGTGCGTAGTGATCGCTCATCAGAAACCAGGTCGTCGCCGGTAGCAGCGTCGCGACGACCGGTTGGTCGCCCCGGGCCGCTTCGGCAAGCGCGTCGACGCCGGCCTCGGAGGGCGCCGCGAGGTGGTCGGCCGAGGCGGCCCCGAGCTCCGCAGCGAGCTCCGCGCCACCCGACGGCGCCAGCTCGTCGGCGTGCAGCCGCGGCGCCATTCCGAACGCGGCGGCGGCCTCGAGGATGCGCCGCGACTGGTCGGCGCTGAAGACGCCCTCCTCGCAGAAGACGTCGCAGAACCGGGCACGGCCGTGGGCCGCGATGCCCGGCAGCTGCTCGTCGAGGATCGAGCGGACGAACGCCTCGGTCCCGTCGGGACGGGCACGGAACTCGACCGGGACCGCGTGTGCGCCGAGGTACGTCGGGACGACCTCGATCGGGCCCTCGAGCCCGAGGCGATAGGCCAGCTCCACCAGGCGCAGCTCGGTCTGGAGGTCGAGGCCGTAACCCGACTTGGCTTCGATGGTGGTGACGCCGTGCCCGAGCATCTCGTCGAGCCAGCGGCGGCCGTGGGCTGCGAGCTCCTCGTCGCTCGACGCGCGGGTCGCGGCGACGGTCGACAGGATCCCGCCGCCCGCCTCGAGGATCTCGAGGTAGCCCGCTCCCTGCTGGCGGAGGAGCAGCTCGCCTTCACGCGTGCCGCCGAACAGGAGGTGCGTGTGGGGATCGACGAGGCCCGGCGTCACCGTCCCACCGGCCGCGTCGATCCGGGCGAAGCGGCTGAGGTTCAGCCCTTCGGCTTCGAGCGTCGACTCGACTGCCGTCCGGGGCCCGACGGCGGCAATTCGGCCCTCCCAGACCGCGACAACCGGATCGTCGGCGCCCCGTGAGGCGCGCGCGCTGCCGGCGCGAACGAGCCGGGCGACGTCGCCCTGGCTCGGGCCGGCACGAAGACCGCCCGCCAGGGTGACGATCTCGGCTGCCCCGTGGATCAGCAGCCCCGGCGACGGCTCGTCGCCGCGACCGCCCTCGATGACCCGGAACGGGCCACCACTCATCGTGGCGCCGTCCGGGCGGCCTCGAGGCGGAGCTCGAGCGCCTGGAGCGGTGAGAAGTCGCGCAGTCTGAGGTATGCGGCGGCCGCCGCGAGCCGCGATTCGACCGGATCGCCGGCAAAGGCTCCGGCCCGGTCGGCCACGCCGAGCAGGGCGGCCTGCGGAGCGAGACCGATGAGCTCCGACTCCGCCAGCTCGACACCGTCCTCCACGGCGAGCTCGCGGACGGAGTCCCAGACCAGCCACATCGGCGTCACGGCGAAGTCCAGCAGGTTCATCGAGACCTGGGCCCGCCCGAGCTCCTCGATCCAGAACCCGGACGCCTGGACTTTCGGAAGGCCGCCGCTGGACTCGCGGACGCGCCGTGCGATGCGCTTGGCAAGCTCCAGGTCGTCGGAATCGAGATTGATGTTGTAGGCGATCAGGAAGGGTCGGGCAGATACGGCGAGCGCCCCGAATGTCGGGTGGGTGCGCGCGGGGCCGTAGTCGGGTTCGCGCCCCTTGAAGCCAATCTCCTCCCGCAGGCCCTCGTACTGCCCACGTCGTACGTCGGCCAGGCGGACTCGATCCGCGCGGCGCGCTGCGTTCGCATAGAGGAACACGGGGATGTCGTGGCGTTTCGCGATGTCGGCCGCAAATCGGTTGGCGAGCTCGACGCAGTCGTCCATGCTCGTGGTGCCGAGCGGCACGATCGGCACGACGTCCACGGCACCGATACGCGGGTGCTCGCCCTGGTGTGTGTTCAAGTCGATCAGCGGGATCGCTTCGGCGACCAGGTGGTCGAGGGCCGCGAGCACCGGCTCATGCTCCCCGGCCAGCGTGAAGACCGAGCGGTTGTGGCTCGCGTCGCTCGTCCGATCCAGCAAGTACACACCGTCGACGGATCCGAGAGCGGCCGCCAACAGGTCCACGACCTCCAGCCGACGGCCCTCGGACACGTTCGGGACGGACTCGATGAGCACCAGTCGATGCTAGCGCCCCCGCCCCGGCCCCGATGACCGGGACTCGACGCGCAGCGCTACTTGGTGAACTGGACGAAGGCCGTCCTGTATGAGCCGTCATCGAGGGTGAGCTCGAACACGCCGCACAATTTGGCCCACGACTTCACGGCTTCCAGTCCAAACGCGGCTGCTAGTTGTCGAAGACCACGTCGACGTAGTGGTACGTGCCGTCCGTGAGCTTGAGGACGAACGTGCGGCAGGTATCGACCCACAATTTGTTCGTCTTCCACGCGTACGAGTACTGGCCGCCGGTCACCGAGAACGCCAGACCGCCCCCGGTCGTCGGCTCAGTGGCATCAATCGGCGGCGTGCCGCCGCACGCGAAGGAGCCCGAGCGCGGATAGCCGGTCGCGAGGACTGCCATCCCCTGGTCCCCGTTGAGCGTAAACCGCAGGTTCAGATTGGCTCCGGCCTTCGCTGTGTTGACCGCGGGCCGCTCCTCGTTCTTGCCGAGGAACCCGCTGAACTCCCAGATCACGTTGACCGTCGCAGTGTCCGTGGCCGTCAGGCCTGTCGGCCCGGTGACGCGGACGCCGACTGTTCGAGTCGTCGGCGCCTCGAGACCGGCCGCTGAGAACGTCACGGTCTGGCCGGACGTCTCGTACGTGCCGTTGATGTCGAGGTCCCACGCGTAGGAGAGGACACCGCCGTGGGGCTCCGTCCCCGCGGCAGTCAGGGCGCCCGAGGCACCCTCGACGATCGCGTATGGCCCGCCGGCGTCCGCGATCGGAGAACCGGCCGATGGCGTCGTCGGGGTCGGCGTCGGCGTCGGGGTGGGCGTCGGCGTCGGCGTCGGGGTCGGGGTGGGCGTCGGCGTCGGCGTCGGGGTCGGGGTCGGCGTCGGGGTCGGGCGTCGGCGTCGGCGTCGGCGTCGGGGTCGGCGTCGGCGTCGGGGTGGGCGTCGGCGTCGGCGTCGGCGTCGGCGTCGGGGTCGGGGTCGGCGTCGGGGTCGGCGTCGGCGTGGGCGTCGCGGTGGTGAACGAGGCACCGAAGTCAGTGTTCATCGTGTTTGGCAGATCCATCGCGTCGACGTCGGTAACGTCGCCCGCCGCGATATGAACTGAGCACGGCGCGTCAAACGGCAGGTCGGCGTCCGGAACGAAGGTCCAGGTGATGGGCCCGTCGGACGTTGCGCCGACAATCGAGGAGCCGGCGCACATGACGTTGATCGCGCTCGAGGCAAGGTCCACTGGTTCGTCGAACGCGACGGTGATGGGCGCAGATACCGGAACGTCGATCACGCCATTGGCGGGCGTCACGGATTGGACCGACGGAGCAGCGTCCGTAATGCTGATGTCGTCGATCCCGACCCACTCATCGTTGCCCGCGGCGTTGCCAGTGACCACTCGCACCTGGACGAGTGGCTGATTGCCCGTCCCAGGCGGCAGGGTTACCGCTACGTGTGTGACGAGCGATGCGGAACCGCCGTTCGTCGCGTCGGGGACGTATGCCCCTGGAACGTTCGCGAAGCTGCCGCTGGCGCCGACCCGATACTGGAGGGCCACAGGCTGAATCGCGTCGTCGCCGGTCTCGATGTCGCGAATGTTGTACGCGACTCGCACGTTGCCCGCGCCCGTCGTGTCGACGTGCAATAGCAGGTAGGGGAAATCCGTGGTGCCGGTCCCCTGGATCGCGACGACCGGGTTGGCAAGCTCGAATTCAGCGACGCCACCGTTTGTGATCCCCGGATTGGTCAGGTCGTCGATCACGTCGAGGTCATTGGTCGCCGTCAGGAAGGTTCGTGGGTCGACCGGACCCGTCGTCGTCGGATCCTGTCCCTGGAATCCCTGGATGCCCAGTACGCCAGACCAGTTATCGGCAGCGGTGATCTGGTCGATGTCCGTCCAATCCTGGGAGAACGGCAGCGTCTGGGCGGTGTCGTTGGCGGCCGCGGGGACGATCGTGACCAGCCCGAGCAGGAACGCAGCGATGAGCGCTGGAACCGCATGACGATGTCGTCGGACCATCAGGACCACCTCGGGCAATACGCGATCTACTCGGCACTGACCCTAGCGGAACGGACTGGCGTGGAGCCCCCAACTGATGTGCCATCGGTACCTATGCAGCGAGACACCACTTTTGTGGCGTCCGGTCACCGTTCGTGTTCGAGCATGGGTACCCGTACACCGCGCTCGCGGGCAACCTCGATCGCACGCTCGTAGCCCGCGTCGACGTGCCGGATCACGCCCATCCCCGGGTCCGTCGTGAGCACCCGGTCGAGCTTCTGGGCGGCGAGCGGCGTGCCGTCCGCGACGACGACCATGCCGGCGTGTTGGCTGTAGCCGATCCCGACCCCGCCGCCGTGGTGGATCGACACCCACGTGGCACCGGCCGCCGTGTTGACCAGGGCGTTGAGGAGCGGCCAGTCGGCGACCGCGTCGGTGCCGTCGCGCATTGCCTCCGTCTCGCGGTTTGGTGACGCCACCGAGCCCGAGTCGAGGTGGTCGCGCCCGATCACGATCGGTGCGGAGACCTCACCCGACGCGACGAGCTCGTTGAAGACCGCCCCGGCCCTGGCCCGCTCCCCATACCCGAGCCAGCAGATCCGGGCAGGCAGGCCCTGGAACGGCACGCGCGCTTGGGCCATCTCGATCCAGCGGCGCAGCCCTGCGTCATCGGGGAAGAGCTCGAGGATCGCCTTGTCCGTGCGCAGGATGTCGGCCGGGTCGCCGGACAGCGCGGCCCAGCGGAACGGACCGCGACCCTCGCAGAACTGCGGCCGGATGAACGCCGGCACGAAACCCGGGTAGTCGAAGGCACCCGTGACGCCAGCCTCGAGCGCCTGTGCGCGCAGGTTGTTGCCGTAATCGAACGCGATCGCACCCGCGGCCCGGAACGCGAGGATCGCCCGGACGTGGTCCGCCATCGAGCGCATCGAGCGCCGGACGTACTCGTCGGGCTGCCCGGTCCGCAGGGCGAGGGCATCGTCCAGCGCGATTTCGGCCGGAACATAACCGGCGAGCGCGTCATGAGCGGAAGTCTGATCGGTAACGACGTCGAACCGCTCTCCGGCAGCCGCCCAGGCAGGCTCGATCTCGGCGGCATTGCCGACCAGCGCGATCGAGATGGCGTCTCCGGCCGCGGCCGCAGCCCGGGCCCACGCCAACGCCTCGTCGGGATCGCTCGTGAGGCGGTCGACATACCCGATCTCGAGCCGCCGGCGCGCCCGATCGGGGTCAACCTCGATCGCCAGGCACACGCCCTCGTTCATCGTGACCGCGAGGGGCTGCGCCCCACCCATTCCCCCGAGCCCGGCGGTGAGCACCACCCGGCCGCGGAGCGTCCCGTCGAAATACTGGCGGGCCAGCTCGGCGAACGTTTCGTATGTACCCTGCAGGATGCCCTGGGTCCCGATGTAGATCCACGACCCGGCGGTCATCTGGCCGTACATCATCAGGCCTTCGCGCTCGAGCTTGCGGAAGTGCTCCCAGGTCGCCCAGCGGCCAACGAGGTTGGAGTTGGCGATCAGCACGCGCGGCGCCCAGGGGTGCGTCCGGAAGACGCCGACCGGCTTTCCGCTCTGGACGAGCAACGTCTCGTCGTCGGCGAGGCGGCGCAGCTCGCGGACGATAGCCTCATACGCCTCCCAACTCCGCGCCGCGCGACCCGTTCCGCCATAGACCACGAGGCGGTCCGGGTCCTCGGCCACCTCCGGGTCCAGGTTGTTCATGAGCATCCGGAGGGCCGCCTCCTGGCCCCAGCCGCGGCACGTCAGCTCGGGCCCGCGCGGAGCGCGAACCACGGCGTGCGTCCCGGTCATTCGGCGCGAGCCTCTGGGTCGGCGTCGGGCCGGATATACGCGGATTCGTAGAGCTGCAGTGGGTTCCCCTCCAGGTCCCAGCAGAACGCGAACTGGCCCCAGGCCGTTCGGACGACCGGCTCGTGGCGCACGCCGGCGGCCCCGAGCCGGCGCATCGCCAGCTCGAGGTCGTCGACGATCAACTCGGGGACGACGCCGTGCCGGCGATAGTCCTTCGGCGCGTCGCTCGCGACCCCGCCGGCGACGAGCGACAGGCTTGTCCCCTGCGTGGCGTCGAACCGTACGAACCTCGGCGTCCGGTACAGCAGTCGGAGCCCGATCACGTCGCGATAGAACACGGCGGCAGCCTCGATGTCCTCCACGAAGATGAGCGCGCCTCGCACCTTGGTGACGTTCCCGAGTGCACGGATCGTTGCCATCGCCGCTCGATCCCTGCTCAGACCAGATCGCGGCGCATGACCGGGAACCGCTCGTCGGCGACCGCCATCACGAACCCGGCCCGCTCCCAGAACGCGGGCGTCGCCGCACTCGTCGCGTCGAGCGGCGCCCCGACCTGGGGATAGGCCTCGACCGCGGCGAAGCCCCGGCCGGCCAGGTCGTCGCACGTGGCGTCGACGAGAAGCAGACCGTGGCCCTCGCGCCGGGCGGTCGCGGTCGTCGCGATGCAGGTGATGACGGCCGGGAGCGGGGAGTCGGGGAGCTGCGGGTAGAGGTCGCGAACGCGCTGGGCCCGTGGATAGGCAGTCAGTGGCCCGAACTGCGCGTATGCCACCGCGACATCGTCGGCGAGCAGGACCTTCGCGTAGCTGCCCACTACGCCCAGGCCACGAGCAAGCAGCCGGAGCTTCGGCGGAGCATCGTCGTCGACCGTCGAGCGCGTGGCACGCTGTGGCGCGAACGGGTTGTCATGGCTCGCGGCGTCATCCGGGGCAAAAGGGTTGGCGCCGGCCCCGCCGCCGGGCGCGAACGGGTTTGAGCTTTTGGATGCCTCGAGATCGGCAAGGAACGGGTTCGAGGGCGTGCGCGCGGGCTCCGGGGCGGTCACCGGCCGGTCGGTCTCGAGCCATGACAGCCGGGCAGCCTTGCTGCCACGATCCGCGTCCTCCCAGTAGTCGCAGGTGCGGTGGTCGAAGCCGGGGTCAAGGCACGGCGGGATTCGCTCGAAGGCGGCGCGGTTGGTGACGTCCACGATCCGGATCGGCGCCATGCTTCGAGTCTACGACCCGCCGACGCGCCGGACGACCCCTTGGTAGAGTGCTGTCAACGGCGCCGAGGGGGCGTCGACCCGGGGAAGGCGGAGCCGTGACCGAGGACCGCCGGGATCTCGCCGGCGAGAACGCATATTCCGTCCTTGGCGTCCATCAGGACGCCGACGACGCCGACATCGCATCCGCCTACCGCGCGCTGGCGCGGGTGTACCACCCCGACGTCGTGGGGGATGGTGGCAATGCCCGCATGTCCCGGATCAACGCGGCCTGGGATCGCGTCAGCACGCCGCGCAAGCGGGACGCCTACGACCGCGAAATCGGCATCTTTCCGGGCCGCCGGGCACCGCGCAAGACGGAGCCCGTGCGCACGAACCGGGCGCCGGGCCCACTTCAGCCCATCGAAGGAACGCGCGCCGGGCTGGGTCGCCACCGCAGACGCGACGGGACGGGTGGCGCTGGGCCGCCGCCCGGGCGCCCGTCGGGCAGCGTCCTCCAGTTCGGACGCCACATCGGCTGGTCGATCGGCGAGATCGCTCGTGTCGATCCCGGGTACCTGGAGTGGCTCGAGGCGCATCGCGAAGGCGCCCTGTACCTCGATGAGATCGACGATGCCCTCGTGAAGACCGGGTTCCGATCCTCCCGCCGCCGCCCGACGCGGCAGCAGCAGCATCAGGCGAAGAAGCGCTTCCGGCGCGGCTGATCGCCGCCTGGCGTCATGCGGCTGCGGCCGGGACGATGACGGCGCGCTCGACGCGCACCTGGTGGAGTTTCGCGCCGTCCGAGGCGATCAAGGGTGTATGCGGCGCGGCCGCCAGCCAGGCGAGGCAGTCCTCGTACGGCAGCGGGCTCGTGTCGTGCTCGCCGGGCGTACCGTCTGGCCAGTGGAACCAGGCCCGGACGACGAACTCGCCGTAGTACAGCCGCGACGCCTCACTTCCCCCATACAGGATCGGGTTCATCGTGCCACCCAGTGCGCGTATGCCTTCGGACGCGGCCCGCGACGGTGTCGGCGGCGGCCGGTTCGAGTTCAGCGCATGGTGCCGCCATGGGACCCCGGACGCTGTAGTACCTAAGTCGCCGATCGGTGGCTATTCGGCGACAAGTCCGCTCAACGACCCTGCCTTGACGATGGCCTGCGCAGCGGCGAGATCCGGCCCCGGCTCGCGATCGGTGTCGAGATGGGCAACGCGCTCGCGAACGAGCCGGTGGGCCTCGCTCACGCCGATCCCCGGCGCGGGCGGATCACCGTCGACAGCCAGAGCCGCAAGCCGAAGGTCCAGCGCCTGCGCGGCGACCAGCAACTCGATCGCCAGGATCCGTTCGACGTGCTCGAGCACCTGGCGGGCGTGCTGCGCCGCGATCGAGCCCATCGAGACGTGGTCCTCCTGGTTTGCGCTCGTCGGGATCGAGTCGGCGGTCGCCGGATGGGCGAGGACCTTGTTCTCCGACACGAGGGCGGCCGCAGTGTACTGATAGACCATCATCCCCGAGTCGATCCCCGATGACGGCACGAGAAACGCGGGCAGCCCGCCGTTGAGCCGCGGGTCAACGAGCAGCGCTGTCCGCCGCTCGCTGATCGAACCCAGCTCGGCGAGTGCGAGCTTGGCGAAGTCGAGCGCGAGGCCGATCGGTTCGCCGTGGAAGTTGCCCCCGGAGATCACCCGGCCGCCGCCCGTGGCCACGGTGTCCGCCTCGGCAACGCCGCCGCCCGGGAAGACAAGCGGATTGTCGGTGGCGGAGTTGAGCTCGATGTCCAGCACGCGCCGGAGGTGGTCGAGCGCGTCGCGCACCGCTCCGTGGACCTGCGGCACGCAGCGCAGCGAGTACGGATCCTGGACCTTGTGTTCCGAGGCGTGGTGGCTCTCCTGCAGGGCCGACTCGCGCAGCAGGTGGCGGAGTTCCTCCGCGACCGCCACTTGTCCGGGGTGCGGGCGTGCGAGCTGGTATGCCGCTGCATATGCGACCTCCGTGCCGAGCAGCGCCTCGACGCTCATCGCGGCCACGACACTCGCCGTACGCACGAGGCGGTCGGCGTCGGCGAGCAACAGCGCCCCGATCGCACCCATCATCTGCGTCCCGTTCAGGAGCGCGAGGCCCTCCTTCGCTTCGAGCCGCAGCGGCTCCACGCCGGCCTCGCGCAAGGCGAGGAGCGCGGGCAGCATCTGGCCGGCGAGCTCGACCTGGCCGCGGCCGATCAGCGGCAGCGCGAGATGGGCAAGCGGCGCCAGGTCACCCGACGCCCCCACGCTCCCCTGCGCGGGAACGACCGGGTGGAGGCCGTGCTCGAGAAACGCGAGCAGGTGGTCCACCACGACAGGTCGGCAGCCGCTGTGGCCGAGCGCCAGGGTATTGGCGCGGAGCAGGAGCATCGCCCGGACGACCTCGCGCGGGAACGGCTCGCCGACACCCGCTGCGTGGCTCATCAGCAGGTGCTCCTGCAGCTCCGCCGAGCGGGCCGGTTCGACGAACGTCGTCGCAAGGTCGCCGAAGCCGGTGGTGACGCCGTAGACCACGGCACCCTCGGCCACGAGTGCCTCGATGACGGCACGTGCTTCATCCATGCGTGCGCGGGCGTGGACGTCGAGCGCGGCCCTCGCCCCGCCGCGGGCCACGGCCTCGACGTCGCCAACGGTCAGGTCCGCGCCGGTGAGGACGACCGGTCCCGGGACGCCGCCGCCGCGCGGTGCGCGCGGATCAAGGTGTGGTCCGTCCGAGGCGTGGGGTCCGGTCACGGATCGATGGTAGTCGGCTATGCTGCCGACCGTTCACCCCCGTTCCGCCTGAGTCTTGCCTGTGCTTGCCTTCATCGACCAGATCGTCATCCCGTTCCTCGAGAACCTGTACGGTTCAGTCGGGTACCTCGGGGTCCTCTTCGCGATGACGATCGAGTCGGCGATGATCCCGCTGCCGTCCGAGCTGATCCTCCCCTTCGCGGGCTTCCTCGTTTCGGACCCCACGGCGATCGAGCCGATCACCGGCCGGCCGTGGAACTACTGGCTCGTCGTGATCGCCGCGACCATCGGGAACACGCTTGGCTCGCTCGTTGCCTACGCGATCGGGGCGTACGGTGGCCGGCCCTTCCTGGAGCGTTACGGGAAGTACATCCTGATCCGCCAGCACGAGATCGAGCTGGCCGAGCATTTCTTCGACAAGTACGGGGCCGCGACCGCGTTCTTCAGCCGCCTGCTGCCGATCGTCCGCACATTCATCAGCTTTCCGGCGGGCGTCGCTCGCATGAACCTTGGCAAGTTCGTCGTCTATTCGACCGCCGGCGCGTTCCTGTGGTCGATGCTGCTGGTGCAGGCGGGCGTCATCCTCGGCGAGAACTGGGTGGAGATCCGCGAGACGCTCGAGCCGTTCGACCTCGCGATTGCGGTCGCCATCGTCGTAACGATCGTCGCCTTCATCTGGTGGCGCCTGGGCATGCCCGGGTGGCGACGGAGCCAGGCCTGACGGAGGCGGGCGGAACCTCCATCGCCGGCGCGCCGTCATGACGCCCGTGACCCGCTTCATCGCAACCGTCAGCGCGTTCGTCCTCGTGCTCGTGGCGTACCTCGCGATGGCGCTGCCGGTCGCGGCCTGCGACTGCATGGCTCTCGAACCAATGTCCGCGTACGTCGACTCGCCGGAGCGGGTCATCTTCAGCGGCACCATCCAGGCGCCCGAACCGGGCGGGACGCCGGTGCTGGTGACGCGATGGTTCCAGGGCGAGGGTGCCGCCGGCCTTGTCAGGATCCAGGGCGAGTGGGGCCCGGGCGGCGCGTCGTGCGAGACGCCGCTGCCACCGGCCGGAACCGAATGGATCTTCGTCGCCTCCCGTATCGAGGGAGAGCTCGCCGTCAACCTGTGCACACCGCACGCCGCCGTCGGCTCCGACGCCGGCGGGGCGATGCTCGCCGATGCGATCGCGACCTTCGGTGATGGGGGTGGCGCGCCGCCCGGCGAGTCGCCACCGCCTGTCGCCCCGAGCGAACCGGCCCTCGAAGGCGCCGGCGGCTCAGCGGCTGATCCACTGCCGATCGCACTGGTCCTTGGGTCGGTCGCGATCGTCGGGCTGATCGCCGGCGCGCTCCTCGTCGTGCGCAGCCGCCGCAGCGAGGGTCCCGCCGCGTGACCTGTCTGCCCGGCTGCGTGCGAGAATGCCGCTGATGAGCGACCCGAACGACGCGCCAGCAGGCCCGCCGCACGCGGACGAGCACGCCTCCGGGCACGCCCCGGCCGGGCACGGCGACGGCGGCCACGACGAGGAGCCCCTCGGTCCGCCCGATGTCGGGTTGTGGGCGGCGGGCGTTGGTGGCGTCGCCGTCGCGATCGTGATCGCCGCCTGCTTCGCGTTCTCGACGGGCGCCCTCTAGAACAGCCCGACCACGTTCCCGTCGGCGTCGATGTCGATCTTCTCGCCGCCAGGGCGCGACGGCAGCCCGGGCATCGTGCGCATCTCGCCGACCAGCGGGGTGATGAACCCGGCGCCCGCGGACAGGCGGACCTCGCGGATCGGGACGCGGAAGCCGCTCGGGCGGCCTTTGAGCGCGGCGTCGTGGCTGAGCGAGTACTGCGTTTTGGCCATGCAGACCGGCAGGCTCCCATAGCCCAGTTCCTCGTAGAGCGTCAGCGCCTTGCGCGCAGCCGGCAGCACGTCGATCCCGTCCGCGCCGTAGACCTTCTCGGCGATCGTCTCGATCTTCTCGATCAGCGGCGCGCTGTCTGGGTACAGGAGCTGGAACGCGGGCGCGCCCTCCTCGGCGGCATCCCAGACGGCCTCGGCAAGGGCCGTCGCACCGCGGCCGCCGTCGGTGAAGTGCGTCGCGACGACCGCGTCGCGGGCGCCTGCCGCCAGCGAGACCTCCCGGATCGCTGCGACCTCCGCCGCCGTGTCGGTGGGGAACGAATTGATCGCCACGACGACCGGTACGTTGTACAGGCGGACGTTCTCGATCTGCTTGACCAGGTTCGCGCCGCCGGCCCGCACCGCCGCGACGTTCTCCTCGAGCAGGGCCGGGTCCAGCGGCTTGCCCGCCACGATCCGGCCCACGCCGCCGTGCATCTTCAACGCTCGGATCGTCGCCACCACCACCGCAGCGTCCGGCCGCAATCCCGAGGCACGGCACTTGATGTCGAAGAACTTCTCCGCGCCCATGTCGGCCCCGAAGCCGGCCTCGGTGCAGACGATCTCGTTCGTCGCGAGCGCCAGGCGGTCGGCGATGATCGAGTTGTTGCCATGGGCGATGTTCGCGAACGGCCCGCAGTGGACGAACGCCGGGCCACCTTCGAGGGTCTGCAGGAGGTTCGGCTTGATTGCGTCGATGAGCAGGACGGTCATCGACCCGGCCACCCCGAGGTCCTCGCAGGTAACGGGCGTGCCGTCGGTGGTCGTGGCCATGACGATCCGCCCGAGGCGGGCGCGCAGGTCCTGCAGGTCGGTTGCCAGCGCGAGCACCGCCATGACCTCCGACGCGACCGTGATGACCCACTCGGTCTCGCGTGGCACGCCGTTCTCGCGGCCGCCGAGTCCGATCACGGCTCGCCGGACGGCGCGGTCGCTGATGTCGACGACGCGCGGCCACAGGATCGCGTGCTGGTCGATGCCGAGCGCGTTCTTGTGGTGGAGGTGGTTGTCGAGGAATGCCGCAGCCAGGTTATGGGCCGCCCCGATCGCATGGACGTCGCCGGTCAGGTGGAGGTTGAAGTCCTCCATCGGGATGACCTGGCTGTAGCCGCCGCCCGCTGCCCCGCCCTTGATCCCGAAGACCGGGCCGAGCGACGGCTGGCGGATGCACACCGCGGCCTTGCGCCCGATCGCGTTGAGGCCCTGCGCGAGGCCGACGGTCGTCGTGCTCTTGCCCTCGCCCAACGGAGTCGGCGTGATCGCGGTCACGACCACGTACTTGCCCTTCGGCCGTTCGGCTTCGAGGCGGCGGATCGCGTCGAGCGTGACCTTCGCCTTGCTCGGGCCGTAGAGCTCCAGCTCCTCGTCGCGGATCCCGAGATCGGCCGCCACGTCAATGATTGGACGCGGGCGGACAGACCGAGCGATCTCGAGGTCGGACGGGAAGGCAGCAGCGGTCATCGGACTCCTCGGGTGGCGGCTTCGGGCGCAGGTCGGAGGAGCGACTTCACATGCGGGCCTGCCTGGGTCTCCGCCGCCCGAACGAGATGGCTGAGCAAGAGGGCGTTCGTCAGCGGGCCGACACCGCCCGGCACGGGTGTGATCGCCGAGGCCACCTGCCGGGCGGATTCGAAGTCGACGTCGCCGACGAGCTTGCCGCCGACCACGTTGATCCCGACGTCAACCACCACCGCGCCGGGCTTGAGCATGTCGCCCGTGACGAGACCTGGGTGGCCTGCCGCGACGACGACAATGTCGGCTCCGCGGACGTGAGCAGCGAGGTCGATCGTCCGGGAATGGCAGACGGTCACCGTGGCGTCCTCGCGGAGGAGCAAAAAGGCTGCCGGCATGCCGACGACTGTCGAACGGCCGATGACGACCGCGTCCTTGCCCTCGATCTCGATCCCGGAGCGGCGCAGGATCTCGACCGCCGCATGCGCGGTCGCGGGGAGGAAGCCGTCGTAGCCGAGGCGGAGCAGGCCGGCATTCAGCGGGTGGATCCCGTCGATGTCCTTGGCGGGATCGATCGCGTCGACAACCGCGCGCAGCCGGATCGTCGGCGGCAGCGGCATCTGGACGATGACCCCGTCAACACCCGGGTCCTCGTTGAGGGCCCGGATCTGCTCGACGACGCTGGACTCGGTTGCCTCGCCCTCGATCTCCACGAAGCGGGCGTCGATGCCGACCTGCCTGCTGAACCGCAGGATCTGCTCGAGGTAGACGGTCGACGGAGCGTCCTTGCCGACGATCACGACCGCCAGGGACGGCGCCCGACCGTGATTGGCCAGGTACGCGCATGCCTCCGCCACGGCCCCGCGGATCTCGGCGGCGATCGGGGCACCCTCAAGCAGGCGGGCGCCCTCGTCGGGCACGGTCAGGCCTCGACCGGCGCCGAAATGGGTTCGCGCGACTCGCCGCCCATGACGACCTCGCGTGTCTCGAGGACCAGCCGCTCGATCTCGTCCAGGAGGTCCTGGACGCGAGCCGTCACGTCGCGCTCGTATGCGCCGTCGGCCACGGCCGGCAGGTTCACGAGGACGTTGGCGGCGGCCCCACGCGCTGCCGCATCGCCGAGGAGGGCTGCAACGTTCAAATCGCTCGACGCGTTGACGTTGCTGCGACCGGCGAGCGCCTCGGCGGCCCCGACGAGCTCGAGACAAGCCTCGACGCACGAGAGTGGGACGTCGGACGCGGCACGCGCCGCGGCACGCATCTCAACCGATCGCGCCGCGCGCTCCGCCTCGGTTTCCTTGGGGAGCTTGAGCGCCGTCGAGAACCCGGCGTAGGCCGCCGCGTCCTCATCGGCCAGCTCCATGAAACGACGGTTCAGGCGGCGGCCCGTTGCCGCGGCCCAGGCGTGCAGCTCCGCGTGCTCCGCGTAGCGGGGGCGTCCTTCGGACAGCGCTGCGACCATTGCGACGAGTGACGCGCCGAGACTGGCGGCAACGGCGGATGCGCTGCCACCACCGGGGACGGGCTCGGACGAGGCGAGGCGATCGACGAAGGCGCCCAGGGTCAGGTCGGCAAACGACGATCCCGAGGGTTCGTGCACGCGCTGATTGTAGGTTGCGCTTGTGGGCTGGGAACAGCGCGTGTCATGCCACGGCCCGAACGGGCGTCGGCGACGGGAGCGGGCACGGTACCGGCGCGCCCGCTCCCGCGGTCCGACGTGGCCGGCGTCGCGGGGGAGAGGCCCGCCGCCGGTCGGAGCGTGCGATGCGTGATGGCGCCGTGTCAGGCGGCCCGGGCGTGGTCCTCGTCCAGGCCGGTGATCGTCCAGCGGCGCGATCGATGGAGGTACGTCAAATTGACCCGCGCCTGCGGCGTGTCGACCACGAATAGCGTGCGCGGTCCCGTGATCACCGGATAGGCGGCCGCTTCCTCGCGGACCGAGGCGAGTGCGACGACCGGCAGGCGCTGGTGACCCCAGCGGATCTCACGGGGCGTTCCGTCGAACCAATCGGTTCGGACGTGGACCTCGACCGGCTCGACTCTGGTGAATGCCATCGAGATGGCTCCTTTCCCGGGGGCAGATTGCGGATCGGTCGGACCGGGGCACTTCTGGCGACAGAACGGATGTTCGGTTAGACGCCGACTCTACGGTGAACACCTGTTCGATGTCAAGCGTCGTACGCAACAAATTCGCCGCATTCCGTGACAGCTGACGCTGTCACGACGGATCATGTGCGCCGAGCCCTCAGGCATCCTCCGCGGGCATTTCGTCGACGTCCGGATCGGGAGCCCCAGGCTCGTCGGGCGGCAGCGCGCCTGACCGCCGCTCACCCTGGACGGCACCGTGCACGCCCCGCCGCTCGGACGACGAACGCGGGTCTCGCTCGAACGGAGCCGGCAGACCCGTCCCGAGCAATCGCGCCCGCGTCACCGCCCGTTCGCCATAGCGACGCCGCAGCCGGTCTGCGGCATCGATCGCGCTGCGCCGGCGCGGGTCGTCGGACGGAAAGAGGCCGAGCTGCTCCCGCTCGCCAAGGTGCGAGGCGCTCACCCCGAGGAGCCGGATCCGCAGCCCGCGGACCTCCGGCCTGGCCAGCTCCAGCGCCACCCGGTAGATCGGCTCGGTCAGGTCGGTCGGCTCGGGCAGCGTCCGCTGGCGGGTGATCGTCCGGAACGACGAGTCACGGATCTTGACGGTGACCGTGGACGCCCGCACGCCGGACGCGCGCAGCCGGCCGGACACGCCGTCGGCCATCGCGAGAAGCGTCCGTTCGATCGTCTCGCGGTCGGACGTGTCCACATCGAACGTGTGCTCGTGCCCGACCGACTTGGCCGCCTCGCCCTCGCCCACGACGCGGTCGGCATCGATCCCACGGGCCCGGTCGGCGAGCGTCGTCCCGTGCTTGCCGAAGCGCCGTTCCAGGAGGTCCACCGGCAGCGCGGAGAGATCCCCCATCGTGCGCACGCCGTACTCTCGCAGTACGGTCGCCGTCTTCTCCCCCACGCCCCACAGTCGCCCGATGTCGAGCGGCGCCATGAAGGTCGCCTCCTCGCCGGGCGGGACGACCACCAGCCCGTCCGGCTTCTCGAGATCCGAAGCGATCTTGGCCACGAGCTTGGTCGCGGCCACACCGATCGAGATCGTCAGCTGGATCTCGTCCCGGACCGCGTCCTTGATCGCTCGTGCGATGGTCGGCCCGTCACCGAACAGCTCGCGCGAGCCGGTGACGTCGAGGAATGCCTCGTCGATCGAGATCGGCTCCACGAGAGGCGTGTAGCGCCGCAGGATCGCCATGACCTCGCGGCTGACGCCCAGGTATTTGCGCCCGTCGACCGGCAGGAAGATCGCGTCGGGACAGCGCCGGCCGGCCTCGCGCAGCGGCATCGCGGAGTGGATGCCGAAGCGGCGTGCCTCGTAGCTGGCGGCCGACACGACGCCCCGCTGGTTCGGGCCGCCCCCACCGACGACCACGGGCTTGCCGCGCAGCTCGGGTCGATCGCGCTGCTCGACAGCCGCGAAGAACGCGTCGAGGTCGACATGAAGGATCGTCCGGGCGGTCACGGGCCTTATCATCGCCCTCGTGGATGCCAGCTGGCTGACGCAATGACCGAAGGCGGCAGCCATATGCCGGCCTGGCGCATCCCGGCCCCTCTCCGTGTCCCCGGTCTGGGTCTCCTGCTGACCGGGAATCTGCTGAACGCGCCCGTGGGCTGACGGTGAACCGCTATCGACGAGCCGCAGCCGGCAACGTCATCCCGACGATCGCTGTGCTCGGCATCGCAGTCGTCCTGTACACGGTCGGCGCCGATCGAAACCCACCGGGCTTCTACCTCGATGAGGCCTCGATCTCGTATAACGCCTACACAATCTCGCTGGACGGACACGACGAGCACGGTGTCGCCTGGCCGGTCTTCTTCCAGACGTGGGATCCCGGCGTCGCCGTCAACCCGGTGTATGTGTACGCCCTGGCGGCCGTGTTCAAGGTGTTCGGTCCGAGCATCCTCGCGGCACGCCTGTTGAGCGCTCTGGCCGGCTTCGCCGCGGCGATGGTGCTCGGACTCGTCGCCTCCCGTGCTTCGGGCAACAGACGCGTCGGCTGGATCATCGCCGTGAGCGCGTTGCTCACGCCGTGGCTCTTCGAGATCGGCAGGCTCGTGTTCGAGGTCGCCCTGTTTCCGCTCGTTCTCGGAGTCGCGCTGCTGGTAGTGCAACGCGTGTCGACCAAGCCACGCTGGTCGCCATGGGAGATCGTGGCCCTGGGCGCCGCGTTGGGGCTGCTGACGTACACGTACACGATCGGGCGGTTGCTGGGGCCCCTGCTGGCGTTCGGTCTTGCCATCTTCGCGACGCGGTCACGGTTGCCCTCGATCGTCGCGACATGGGTCGTCTTCGGCGTCGTGCTTATCCCGGCCGTCCTGTTCAACCTGTCCGCAGGCGGAGCGCTCGCTTCACGAGCCGGACTTCTCGGCTACATCACGCCCGGAATGTCGCCGGTCGACATCGGCGCAACGTTTCTGAACCATGCACTGGCCAACCTGGACCCACGCCAGATGCTCCTGCTGGGCGACTTGAACATCCGCCATCACCTCCCGGTGATGGGCAGCGTCCTCGTCGCGACCTGGGTCCTCGTGATCGTCGGACTCGATCGCCTTGCCCACGGACTCTGGCGAGATTCCTGGAATCGTTACCTCCTGTACGGGCTCCTGGTCGCGCTCGTCCCTGCATCGCTCACAATCGACGACTTCCATACGCTCAGACTTATCGCTTTGCCGGTCTTCGGGCTGTTGATTGCGGGGGTCGGCGTGGCCTGGCTCGATGCCGGCGCGCCCGCGCGACGGGGCGCGCTGGGCGCGCTTGTCGTGTTGACTGTCCTCCAGGCCGCGGTCTTCCAATGGCAGTTCTGGCAGACGGGGCCTGGTCGCGGTTACGCATTCGACGGGGCCTTTCCGCGCGTGTTCGAAGCCGCCCTCGCTACCGGCATCTCGCCGATCTATCTACGCGATCGCGGCGAGTTGCCCGGCTACATCGAGGCCTACTGGTATGGCGCCATGCGCGGCATGGACCAGTCGGACTTCGTGCGCCTCCGGCCCGGCGAGCTTCCACCTGCCGGCTCCGTGGTGCTCGGAACTGACAAGGAGTGTGGTTCGTGCGAGGTTCTCCTCGACGATGGCGACTACATCGCCTATCGCGCCGCCGATCACTCGGCAACTGGCCTCATTGCCAACGGTGACTTCGAGGTCGCTCGGGAGACGATGCTCGGCTCGTTCGGCTCGCCCATCCTCGGTTGGTCGAGTTCGCCGGACGCAGCCGTGGACGCCGGCGGCTACGTGACCCCGGGCGCCCACCTTGTCCTCGAGCATCGCGCCGACGCGAGCACCGCGAAGCAGTCTGCGTCGGCGGCTGCGGCCGTCGGAGCCGGCTCGAGCCTGTCATTGGCCGCCGGCGTTCGTGCGGGGCCTGCATCGCCGACTCCCGTCAGGGCAACGATCGCGCTTGTCGAGCAGGATTCCGATCAGCAGTTCATCGCCTGGCATACGACAACAGTGGACCTCGTTCCAGGCGATCCATGGCGGCCGGTCATGATCGGCCCAATCGCCGTCGATCAGGCCACCGCGTTCGTCTCCGTGACGTGCTATCTCGAGCCCGGCGGAGCGGTCGGGGCCTCCGCGGAGTTCGATGACATCGTCGTCGCGCCCGGCAACTGACGCGAGGCCCTTTCGACGTCCTCGCGAAGCTCCGTCTGGAGGAGCGCAAGGAGCGCCGGCGAACGGTAGCGACTACGCGCCCAGTTGATGCGGATGGTCGCGATATCGAGAAACGCCTGGACTGAATCCTGGACCACGCGCACGGAGGTCGGCGCGTTGCGCTCGAGCTGGACCGGGATGCGCTTGAGGTCGAGGCGGTACTTGAGGAGGAGGTAGATCAGTTCGACGTCGATCGCGAAGCCCTTGATGGCCGTTAGCCGGAAGACCTCGGCCGCAACGTCGCCGCGGAATACCTTGAAGCCGCACTGCGTGTCGTAGATGCCACCGGTCACGAGCGTCCGGAAGGCAAAGCTGGCCAGCTGCGAGACGATCGTCCGCAGGATGCCCGTGCGCTCAAAGGTGGAGCCGGGCAAGGTCCGGTCGCCGATCACTGCGTGGTAGCGGCGCTCCTCGATGTACGCGATCGCCAGCGGGAGCGGTTCCATGCCATAGGGAAGATCGCCATCGGTGAACGCGCGGATGTCCCCGCGTGCCGCGGCCATGCCCGCCCGGACCGCGGCGCCCTTTCCGCCGTGCTCGAGGCGCAGCACCCGGAGGCGGTCGTCTCGGCGGATCGTGTCGGCCGTGCCGTCAGTGCTCCCGTCGTCGGCCACGACGACCTCGCCGTCGATTCCGGCACGGTCGAAGAAGTCCAGGACCCGGCCCACGTTTGTATCGATGTAGCGCGCGCTGTTGTACGCGGGCATGACCAGCGAGACGGCGGGGGAGCTCATCGTGCGGCTCGCCTCACCCGGCCCGGCTGGCGAGCGACGTGCCTTCGGCGTCGGCTGGATCGGCGGCGGGCGGCGGTTCATCCCCTGCGTGGACGAGCTCGCCGGGCCGGATCTGAAGGATGAAGAGCGACACGAGTCCGGCCAGCGCCGGCGGGAACGTCGTGATGACCCGCATCAGCAGGATCGCCGCGAGCCCCTGCTCGGCGGTGTAACCGAGGCTCGTGATGATGGCAGTGCCGACGAATTCGTACGTGCCGAGCGCGCCGGGCGCCGCCGGGATCGCCAGCGACAGCGCGATCCCGCTCATGAACAGCACGAGCTGGATCGGCGTGAGCTGCAGCCCGACCGAGTTGGTCACTGCCCAGGCGACCATGATCGCCGTGAAGGCGACGATCCAGGTCAGCAGGACCACGGTTGCGGCGCCGCGGACCGTGGTCATCGCCCCGGCGCCGGCCCCGACCCGCTCGAGCAGCCCGAACACCAGCCCGCCGAAGCGCGTGGCTCGCACACGCGGCCGCGACAGGATCGCGACCATGATCACCAGGGCGATCACCCCGGCGATGCCGGCCCCAATGGCGAACATCGAGAGATCGCGCAGTTCGGCGATCCCGGAGGCGACGACGATGCTCGAAACCAGCGCGAGCAGGAGCATCGTCAGCCCGTCACCGAGGCGCTCGATGAGGATCGTCCCGAACACCGCGAGCCGTGGGATCCGGAACGCGTCGCCGGCCAAGATCGCCCGCGCGACGTCGCCGAGGCGCGCCGGGAGGATCGCGTTCGCCGTGAATCCGATCATCAGGTAGCCCACCGCCAGCCGGTACGGCGGTTTCGTCCCCGCTCCCGGGACGCCGTGGAGCAGGAACTGCCAGCGCAGCGCGCGCAGCAGGACGTCCACGAGCACGATCCCGAGGGCAACGAGCAGCCACGCCGGCGAGGCAGCGGCGATGGCCGCCCCGACCTTGGCCAGGTCGACACGAGACAGGGTCAGGGCCAGGAAGACGACGCTGATCGCGAGGCCGATCAGCAGCCGGAGGATGGCCGAGCGGCGGGTCATGAGCCTGCCTCGTCCGTTTGGACGTAGACGTCGAGCTCGACCCCCGGTCGGAGCTTGTACGTCCCGGCCTGCTCGAAGCGGCCGGCGATGAGCGGCGCGAGCTGCTCCCGCTGATTGGTGTTCGCGATGATGATCGGCTGGTCGAGCGTGACGTCCTCGAGTCGGCCCCAGAAGTCGGCCTTCGGATAGTCGCGCAGGTACCACGGCAGCGGCCAGTAGTCGGGGCTGACGATCGTGATTTCGGTGTCCGTGCCGGTTCCCTGTTCCGCGGCGATGTCCTCGATCTGGTCGAGCATCGTGAGCATCTCCCGGGTCGAGTGGACGTAGACGTACGGATAGCGCGGGCTGTCGGTGTCGTAGTTGACGAAGTTGAGGTCGTAGGCGAGGAACGCGTTCGCGGCCGTGGCCAGCACAACGGCCCCGACGGCCACCGGGCGCAAGCGCGGCAACAGGGCTGCCTCGCGAATGGCGAGTCCGCCGAGGAGCGCAAGCGGCAGCAGCATGTTGAGCGCGATCCACGGGGTCTTGTAGGCCAGAAGCGAGTAGGCCAGCGTGATCCCGAGCGCCCACAGGCCGACGAATACCCACGATCGGTCGCGTCCCTGGATCGCAGCGAGGAGGCCGCCGATCGTTCCGAGGATCAGGATCGGCGCGTCCGCGGTGGCCATCCAGACGAGATACTGCTGGGGCGGCGCGACCTGCGTCGCGCCGCCGGTCTGGGTCCAGATCGTGAACGTCGCGAGCGAGTCGATCAGGCCCCGTGGGAAGTTCGAGAAGAACGACGAGAAGAACAGGACGTAGACGCACAGGAACACGATCGACGACGCCAGGACGTGGTCGAGCGGGATCCCGCCCGGGATGACGCCATCGAGCAGCGACTGGCCCGAGCGGTCGGGCATGGCCCGGTATTCGACGCCGTCGATCCTGATGGTCTTCGCCGGTTTGGACGGGGCCGCCCCGCTTGCCCGGCGACGAACGTCGCGAGTCGAGCTGCGCCCGGCTCTGCGACCCGAGCGCCAGTTCACGTAGAGCCCACTGACGACCGCCGCGATCGCGAGGACCACGATCGTGATCACGCCGGTCTCTTTGGTGGCGAAGATCAGCGCCGCGGACGCGCCGACTCCGATTGCCCAGACCGGATTCCGCGAGCGCAAGTACAGCAGCGCAGTCGCGACGAGCGTCATCGTGAACGCTACGAGAAGGGCTTCGTGGATGAAGTACCGCGAGACGTAGACCGCACCCGGGGACAGGGCGAGCAGCAGCCCCGCGACGAGCACGGGGATCGAGCCGAGGACCGGCCGGAGCGCGATCACCGCGCCAATGGTCACGAGGCCGAAGACGACCGGCACGAGCCGCATCGCCTCGTTATTCAGTCCGAACAGAACCTCCGACAGCAGCGCGAAGTAGAAGAGCGTCGGGCCGTGGTAGTTCGCCGGGTCGTACCGCCACGAGCCGCTTCGCGCGAGCGTCGTGGTGAACCAGCCGTTCACGCCCTCGTCATGGTGGAACGGGTTCATCCCGAGCTCGGGGAGGCGGATCACGGCGGCGACGACGAGCACGACCAAGGCCCCGATCCAGAACCAGCGATCCGTGATCGGGTCCTCGGCCGTCGGCTCTGGCGCGAGGACCGCCGGCGCAGCGCGGGACCCCGCGGTCGCGGCGGGCGCGTCGACCGGCGTCGACGCGTTGGCCGTGGCTTGCGCGGCGACGTCGGCGGCGGGCGGCGGCGCGACCGACTGCGCCGCGGCGCGCCGGTTAGCCCTGCGTCTTCGGGACTTCATAGAGCGTGTAGTCTCCCGACCGCCCGAGCACCGGGAACTGGTCGATGAAGCTGTCGTTGACGGCGAGCTGGTTGCGCTCCATCGGGCTCACCACGATGAAGTCGACGTCGTACCGCTTGAGCAGGTCCATCGCGTCGGGTTCGCCTGCATAGATCCTCCGGATATCCGCTTCGCGCTCGAAGTAGTCGACGCCGGACGACCACAGGTGGCCTGCGTAGCCCATCAGCGAGCGGCGCCCGGTTAGGTACACGGGAGCGTTGTAGGTGGGCGCGTGGAGGATGGTGGCATGTGGCGCGGTCTCGGCGCGGATGATCGCCGCGACGCCGACCGCATCCCCGTCGAATTCGCCGAACTGGGTCTGGCGAGAGACGACGCGCCAGACGTCAAGACCCCCGGCGAGCGTCATCACCAGGAGCGCGGCGACGGCCCCCGCCCGCCACGCCGTTCCCTGCCTGAAGGCCGCGGCGAGGCCCAGCGCCACGAGCGGCGTCAGACCGACGAACCAGTAGATCAAGACCTTGATGTTGTCCCAGATCCAGGGGGCGAGCTTGAACACGTTCGGAACGATGAACCAGACCACGAACACCGCGCTGAACAGCAGCAGGTCCCGCGCCCGCGGACCGCGCTCGCGCCACAGCCATACCGCCGTCCCGATGGCGATCGGGATGAACAGACCCGTATTGGCGATCCAGAACCAGATCGGGTTCGAGTCGCCGTGGTCCCAGCCCAGCTCGAAGCCGAAGAAGGTCCCGGTGTTCGAGACGCTTCCACTGGACGACCACACGATCGCGGGGAGGGCGAGGAGCAGCGTCACCGCCACGTAGACGGCCCACGGGAACCAGCGCCCCTCGCGCCAGCCGCGGAATGCGAGGCCGATGAAGAACGCCGATCCGAGCACGACGCCGAAGGTGTGGATGTGGACAAGCGGCAGCAGGCCGGTCAGCACCGCCGCGGCGAGCGGCTGGCGGTAGCGGACGACGTAGCTCCCCGGTCCGCCAGCGCCGCGGATCTGCGCGACGCCCCATGGACCCGGGTCGTGGACGAACTGCCACAGGACGACGAACACGATCAGGGCCACCGGCAGGCCGAGGGCGAAACTGCGCTGCGTGACGAGCAGCGTGGTGATCGCGTTGCCGAAGCGGAGCGGTCCCTCGCCGATCAGCGTGTAGTCCTGCGGGAGGTTGCCGATCATGCTCAGCAGGCCCTGTTCCCCGACGCGTGCCTGGTCGAACAGCAGCAGCCAGCCGAGGCCGCCGCTGAACAGGACGATCAAGGGCGCGATGAACGAGGCGAGCCGGTCGCCCGTCAAGCACCGCGGCGAATCGCTGGAGGATGCCGACGAGCGCAAGTCCCAGGATGAGGTTCTGGACGAAGAACGCTTCGCGCATCGTCGCGCCGAGTTGGACGAACTGGGCCGTCACGACATCGGCGATGTAAGGATACGAGAACCCGCTTCCGGCGAAGATCGGGTTCTCCGGCGGGAAGTTCTGGCCGTAGGCGAAACCGGACACGATCCCGAGGTGGAAGGGCAGGTCGCCGAGGTTGTTCGCGAAGCCGGTGGCCAGGCGTCCCGTCGGTCTCGACGATTACCCGATCGAAGGCGACCCACAGGAGGGCAACGATGGCAACCCAGAAGACGAGCGGGCCGGTCGTCGACAGGCCAGGGTGGCGGATGCCATCCGCAATCCGGCCGACGGGCTGCCCGCGTGTCTTCGCCGAAGCGCGCGCGCACGTCGCCTCGCACGAAGGCAAGAACCGGGAGTGCCGCGACGGCCGCGGCGGCATATGGCCCGCTGAGCGGCCCGGCCAGCGTGGCTGCGATGAAGCCGGCAAATCCGAGGGCGAGGAACCCGGTCGTGGCACCGTAGGCGAGGCGTGCGCCCAGCGAGGCGTCGTCGTCATATGAATAGCTCGCGACTGCGCCGCCGACCGTGGCAACGAGCGCGAGCGCCAGCGCGATCGGCAAGCAGCACCCTCGTACGTTCCCTGCGACCGTCGGAACGCAGGCGAGACGCTACCACACGGCAAATTCACGAGTGATGGGTCGAAAGGGCCATAGCGCCGAGTGGCGCGGCCGTAATCGCCGGGCGGCTTCGGCCGCCCTCGTCAGCCTTTCGGCTCGACGACGATCGTGACCTCTGGCGTCATGCCCTGGAAGACCTTGATCGCGACCTTGTACGTGCCCAGCGACTTGAGCGGCTCCTCGAGGTCGATCTTGTGCCGATCGACTTCGATACCGCGGCGCGCGAGTGCGTCGGCGATGTCCTTGGACGTGATCGAGCCGTAGAGCTTGCCGGCCTCGCCCACCTTCACGCCCATCGTCAGCGTCGTGCTCGCGATCCGGGTCGAGGCGATCTCGGCCTCCTCGCGTTCGCGGACGCGCTTCTCCTCGCGGTTGGCGATGTCGTGCTGCCACGCGCGGTAGGCGCCACCGGCGGCCGGCACGGCAAGCTGCTGTGGGATGAGGAAGTTCGTGGCGTAACCGTCCGCGACCTGCTTCATCTCCCCGGACTTGCCGAGCTTGGGAACGTCCCTGGTCAGGATGACCTTCACGCGATTGATTCCTCCTTGGAGATCCAGGCCCGGAGCCGCGGCCCCACGCCGGTCTGATTGACTGCGTTGCCTGCCGCCGCGATGAGCTCCGGCAGCCGGCGGATGGTTCGGCGAACCGGCCCCGGCGTCAGGCGCCGGATCTGGGCCATGTCCTCGTAGAACGCGGCACGCTCGATGCCCAGCGAGTCGAGCTTCTCGTCGAGGAGATCCTGCGGAACGCCCTCGAGGAAGACATCGACGGCGAGCACGACGACGAGCAGGTCGTCGAGGCCACCGATCAGCGGGATGTCGTCCGGCACGAGGTCGCGGCCGACGACGATGTACCCGAGGCCGCCCGCGAGTAGTGCCTTGCGCGATACGGGCATCCGCCCGTCTACGAGCAGCGCCATGATCAGCTGGGTGTATGCCGGGGCACGGCTGGCGACGGGCAGGAACGCCAGCAGCGAGAGAACGCGCCCCATCGACAGGGCGCGCCGCTTGCGGGATCGACGCTTCTTCGTGCTATCGGCTTCGTCGCGGGCCATCGACTGCCGTCTCCTCGGGCTCCGGGCGGCGCGTTGCCGGCATGATGGTGCGCGCTCCGGGAGCGCCGAGTGTAGCGCAGGTGCCCAAATCCGCTGCAGCCTTGTCCGGCACCTGTTGGCTCGCCCAGCGAGCGAACCAGCGAGCGAGGACGCGCTCGTCCGTCGGACTGCTCGCCCGGCGAGTCATTCGATGCCCCGAACCGCCATCTCGCTCGCGCAGCGAGCCAACTGGAGCATTCGCGCTGCTTCATCCGCTGGACTGCTCGCTCAGCGAGCCAGTCGGCCCCAGCCGCCTCTGAACTTGACATCGAACGTCCGTTCGGTATGATGCTCCCGCAAGGAGGCGCGAGTGACGAAGCACGACGCCGAACGGAAGGTCAAGATCCTCGATTTCATCGCCGCGACGCTGCGGGCGCGCGGCTATCCGCCGTCCGTTCGGGAGATCGCGAAGGCCGTCGGCCTGGCGTCGACGTCGGCCGTCCACCACCACCTCCTGATCCTCGAGCGCGAGGGCTACCTCGAGCGTGGCGCGGCGCAGTCGCGTGCGATCCGTCTCACCCCGACGGCCGCGATGCGCCTCGGCCTGACCAGCGAGCTCGTCCCTCAGTCGGCGATGTCGGAGGCGCACGTCCTGCCGGTCATCGGCGAGATCGCGGCCGGCGGACCGATCGAGGCCTACGCCGACGCGTCCGAGTCCATCGCGGTGCCGGATCTCCTGGCGCCCAGCGGCGATGCCTACGTCCTGAAGGTCCGCGGCAATTCGATGATCGAAGCGCACATCGCGGACGGCGACTTCGTCCTGATCCGGCCGCAGACCACGGCCCGCAACGGCGACATCGTGGTCGCGCAGGTCGAGGAGAACGCGGTCACCCTCAAGCGCTTCTACAAGGAGAAGGACAAGATCCGACTCCAGCCGGCCAACCCCGAGTACCCCCCTCAGTTCTACGACGACGTCCGGATCCAGGGCAAGTTGATCGGGGTCATTCGCCGGCTGGACTAGAAGGCTGGTCGCCGATGCGGCCCGATCGGAGAAGCGCCCGGATTGCACGGGGCGCCCGTTGGGGATATCCACGGGCGAAGTCCACACTCCGCCCACATTCGCCAAAGTTTCGTGGACGCACGAGCTCTGGATCGCGACGTTCGTTGATCGGCCGGGACATCTCACTAGGGACAATGACGCCCCCAACCGTCGTCGGAGTCCGCCTCACTTGATCGACCGCCTTCCGCCCCAGAGTCTCGAGGCCGAGCAGTCCGTGCTCGGCGCCATCCTCATCGACCACGACGCCGTCATCGAGGTCGCCGAGGTCCTCCGCCCCGAGGACTTCTACCGGCAGGCCCATGGTCGGATCTACGGGGCGATGATCGACCTGTTCGAGCGGCGCGAACCGGTCGACGTGGTCACTGTCGCGGAAGCGCTCGAACGCTCCGAGGAGCTCGAGGCCATCGGCGGACGCGCCTACCTCTCGAGCCTTTCCAATCAGACCCCGACCGCCGTCCATGTCGAGCAGTACGCGCGGATCGTGGAGCGCAAGGCCGTGCTGCGGAACCTGATCGGCGCCGCGGGGCGTATCGCGGGGATCGGCTACGAGGACCCCGCCGAGATCCAGGAAGCCGTCGACCGGGCGGAGGCGGAACTGTTCGCGGTCAGCCAGAAGCGCGTGGCGACCGGCTTCAGCCCGCTGAAGACGCTCCTTCACGAGGCGTACGACCGGCTCGACTACCTCCACGCGCACCGCGGTGAGATCAGCGGCGTCCGGACCGGCTTCACCGACCTCGACGCTCTGACGACCGGTCTCCAGAAGAGCGACCTGATCATCGTCGCGGCACGGCCATCCGTCGGCAAGACGAGCTTCGCGCTCAACATCGCAGAGCACGCCGCGGTGAAGGAGCGCAAGAGCGTCGGCGTGTTCAGCCTCGAGATGAGCAAGGAGCAACTCGTGGTCCGCCTGCTATCGAGCGTCGCGAACATCGACTCGCACCGGTTGCGGACCGGCTTCCTCGAGGAGCTCGACTTCGCCCGCATCGCCCCGGCGATGAACGCCCTGTCCGAGGCGCCGATGTACATCGACGACACGCCCAACATCTCGGCGATGGAACTGCGGACCAAGGCCCGCCGGCTCCAGGCCGAGTCCGGATTGGACCTCGTGATCGTCGACTACCTGCAGCTGATGCAGGCCACCACAACCAACCGCGACGCAAACCGGGTTCAGGAGGTGTCCGAGATCTCGCGCGGGCTCAAGGCGCTCGCTCGCGAACTCTCCGTGCCGGTGATCGCGCTCTCGCAGCTCTCTCGTCAACCCGAGATGCGCGAGTCGAAGGAGCCGCGCCTGTCGGACCTTCGCGAGTCAGGCGCCATCGAGCAGGACGCCGACCTGGTCATGTTCCTGTGGCGGGACAAGGAGCGCGGCAACGACGAAGGCGACCATGACGGCGAGGTGGTCAACCTCAAGCTCGCCAAGCATCGCAACGGTCCCACCGGCGAGATCCAGCTCTGGTTCAAGAAGGCGCAGACCCGTTTCGTGAGCTACGCCGGCGAACGCTTCGCCGAGACGGCCTAGGCCTGCTCGTCGGGGAGCAGCGGCCGCACGCCGAAGCTGTAGCTCTTTGCCGGGTCGTCCGGGTCGATGAGCGTCATGCCCTGGAACCCGCCTTCGATGCCTTCGATCCCGAGGACGCCGAGCTCCTCCGCGGTCATGACCCGGGTCGGCGGCACCCCGGTGGCCTCGTCCCCGACGAAGTCGTCGGGCGTGATGTCGTCCCAGGGCCACTCGATTGGCGCTTCGCCGGGGAAGCCACCGGTGTCCAGCAGGATCCCGCGGTATCCGCTCGGGACGTAAACGTCCGTCGCGAACGTGCCGTTCTGGTCGAAGTTCGTGAGCCGCTCGGACAGCTTCGTGAATGCGGCCCGTGCCGGCCGGTCCGGGACGTTCGGATCGTCGAGCCCGAGCGCGTAGACGTTCACCGTCTTGTCGAGCCCGCCTGCCCGGATCGTGAAGATCGCGCTGCCGGCATCAGCGATCATCGGGTTGTCGTACTGCAGCTTCGCGACCCCGAGGCCGCCCTCCGTCAGCGCGAAGTTGAGAAGCTCCTGGATCTGGTCCTCATCGAGCCTGGCCGCCCGCAGCGGGTTGGCGACCATGACCGGCCCTACTGCGGGGGGCGGCTCCAGGGTGGGGTTGCGGAAGACCACCGTTCCGTCGCCATACAGGGTGAACGGCGGAACGAGCATCGAGCCGCCGCCGCGGATCATGAACCCGCCGCCCTCATCGAGGCGGAGAACGACGTCGGTCGCGCCGGTCGCATGCTCAATCGCCCCGGTCGCCGGCTTCGGCGAGTCAGTGGGCCCAGGGTCCCCGGAGGACCCGGTGGCGTCGGGACCGACGGGCGACGAAGCAACCCCGCTGCACGCCACCAGGAGTGCAACAAGGCCGACCAGAGGCACGGCGCGGAACAATTTCGACATGGTCCCCACAACGTCCCAAATGGCCACTTTGTTCCCTCCGTCGCCGCTTGGTTGCGGATCGGGAATCAGAACGCCCGTTTCCGTACGAATTCCACCTATTCCGGACCCTTGACGGCACGCGTATCTTCTCCGCTATGAGTCCCGGCGACGCAGTAGCCGGGCTTCCGAGACGAGCGCGCATTCCTCCCGCGGCGCGCCTACCGGTTGCCCAAGCCAAACCGGACCGGTACTTGACCGTCACGAGCGACCGAGCGAGGAGGAATTGGATCGGGTGTATGAGGATCGAACCCTGACCTGTCGCGATTGCGGGGAGGAGTTCACCTTCTCCGCCGGCGAGCAGGCCTTTTATGCGAGCAAAGGTTTGCTGAACGACCCGCAGCGATGCGCGTCGTGCCGGGCGGCAGCCAAGCGCGCTCGTTCCTCAGAGGGGCCACGCGAGTTCCATGCCGCGATCTGCGGCGCATGCGGGGGGCAGGCCGTCGTTCCGTTTGCTCCGCGGAACGATCGACCCGTCTACTGCAGCTCATGCTTCGACAAGGTGCGCGACGGCACGCTGAACGTTTCGGCGCCCGTCTAGCACGTTCCGCGCGCAACCCGGGCGTCTGGGAGGAGGCGCGGGAGGCCGGTCCCGAAAGGGGCCGGCCTCTTGATTCCGGGGCTGTCGCGTTGAAGATGGGCCCCGATCTGGGCTCTCGGAGTCCTCGGCGCATGGCGGACGCGAACTGTCGTTCGCGAACCCGCCGGGCGCTGCCGCGGCTCCTGCGCCCAGCCCCGAGCCCGAGCCGCACATTCTTCCAGCCTAGACTGGCCCTCCTGCGCCACGTGGAGCGGCGCATCTTTCCAAGGCGACAGGAGGTGTTCGGATGGGCGTCATCATCATCCGCGAGATGGTCGGGACCAGCCCGCGGTCGTGGAGCGACGCGGCACGCCAGGCGGTTGCGACCGCATCGAAGACAGTCCGCAACATCCAGACGATCGAGGTCGTGAAGTCGAGCGCCCAGGTCAGTGACGGCGAGATCGTCGAATACCGGGTCGAGCTCAAGATCGGCTTCGAGTACGAGGACTGACGGCCGCTTCCCTGCGATCCGTTTCGTCGGAGGGCTCGCAGCTAACGGGCGGTTGAGGCCCGCACGTCACCATGACGCCATGCCCCGACCGGACCCCGCTGTTGACACCGCTCGGCATCGATCCCTATCGTTCGCGCCCACCGGGGACCCTAAGCCCGAACCGCGTCGTCCCGACCAACGCCACGTCGACACGACCCACGCCCAACCAGGTCGGCAGGCGCCACAACGCGCTAGAGAGGCGCGAGACGAGGTGAACGCCTTCCCGGTCCAGGCGGCAAAGGTCCAGCCGCCGCCGCTGCGCGACGACATCCTCGCGCGCGACCGCCTGCTTGACTGGCTGCACGCCAAGATCCACCAGCGCCTGGTGCTCGTCCTGGCGGAGGCTGGCTACGGCAAGACGACGCTGCTCGCTGATTTCGCGGCCCGGACGCGCCTGCGAACCGCTGTGGTATCGCCTCGACGAAGATGACCGCGACTGGGTCACCGTCATGCACCACCTCGTCGCCGCAGGGCGCGAACACGATCCGGACTTCGCGCCGCGGACCGCCAGCCTGCTCGCCGATACAGGCGTCGCGGGACCGGCGCGGGACGCAGTCCTAGACGCCTACCTCCGTGAGCTGCCGGCAATCGCCGAGCACGGCATGGTCCTCATCCTCGACGACTTCCACCTCGTGGACGAGGCACCGGACGCCAGGGCGATCGTGCGCGAGCTGGTATCCCGGGCTCCGGAACGTGTCTCGATCGTGATCGCGAGCCGCCGGCCGCCTTCAGTCCCAATCGCCCGCCTGCGGGCTGCCGGCGAAGTCGCCGAACTCCGCACCGACGACCTGCGGTTCGATGCGGACGAGACAGCCCGGTTGTTCAGCGAGACGTACGGCCGATCGCTCGAACCCGACGTCCTTCGGGATCTCTCCGCCCGTACCGAGGGCTGGGCCGCGTCGCTCCAGCTCGTGCAGGCCGCGCTTCGAGATCGGTCACCCCTCGAGATTCGCCGGTTCGTGCGGAACCTCAGCGGCGCGGACCAGGAGCTGTACGACTACCTCGCCGAGGAGGTGATCGGGGACCTGCCGGACGACCTCCAGCAGTTCCTCATGCGCACGTCGATCCTCCAGGTCGTGACTCCCGACCTCGCCGGGATCGTGACCGCACCTCCCCGCGCCAGAAGTCCGGCGGCTGACAACGCAGGCCGAGCGCTACAGCCTGCTCAGCCGCAGAGGCAGCGTGCAGCGCGACCACCTGCGCTATCACCCGCTCGTGCGCGACTTTCTCGAGGATCGCCTCGAACGCGAATCCGGCGGTCGCGACGCAATCACGGCGCTCCACCGAACGGTCGCGCAGGCCTCGGAAGCCGGCGATTGGCGAACTGCCTGCCACCACTACTCCGTCATCGGCGACACGGCCGCCATCGGCCGCACGATCGACGGCGCAGTAGAGGAAATCATCGCCCGCGGCGACGTGGCGATCGCGGAAGGATATGTAGCCGGCATCGCGGAAACGAGCCACCTCACAAGCGTTGAGGCCATCCGGTCGAGGTCCGAATTCCGTCGCGGTCTAGCCTGTTCAGGCCCTCGCTCGCGCGGTTGCGGCGCGAGATGCGGATCCTAAGTCACCGGTAGCGCTCACGACACTCGCGGCGGCCGCCTTCACAGCCGGCGACTTCCGCTTGGCGGAGGCGACCGCAAGGCAGCTCGCTGAGACTAGGTCCGGACGACGAGAGCAGGGCCTTGGCGCGCGGCTTCATTGCTCTTGTGAGGGTGTCGGTCGACGCTCACCTACCCAGCGCGATTTCCGACTTCGAGCGGCTTCGACGTTCGCAAGAAGCGCGAGGCGATTCCCACTTCGAGGCCACCACGCTGCTCAACCTGGCCCTGATACACAAGGTGCAGGGCAACGCAATCGAAGTCCTCTCTGACGCAGACGCCGCGCTCCACCTTGCAGGCTCCGATCCGCACAGCCCGGTTCGTGCGGCAATTCGAACAGTCAGAGCTTGGGCGCTCGCTCATCTCGGTGATGTCGCGGCGGCGAGGAGGACATTCCAAGAGGCGATCCAAGACGTCGACGAGCCCGGCCGGGCCGAGCCCCTCCTTGAGGCTTGCGAACTCGAGATCTGGTACGGGAGCGAGAGTCGGGCCGCCGAACTCCTGGCTCAGGCGGAGCCATCCGCGGCAGCATCTCCGAGTCTCGCGTCTCTATACCTCATTTGCGCAGCCCAGTTGGCAGTTCGTCAGACGTGACATCGACGGCGCTAGAACGCTCACCAGCCGCTTCGAAATCGGGAGAACCGAGCGTGGTCATGGGCGGGATGGCCCAGCAACTCTCCATCGCGGCCCAGGTCGCGCTGCTCCGGAAGGACCCGCGATCGAAGGACGTCATGGAGCGTGCGACACGAGCATGCTGCTGCGCAAGCGGCGACGTTCTGGACCAGGTGAACAGGGTATGGGTCGAGACAGAGCCAGGTTCAGTCGGCTTGAATCCATTGATCCGACGGCTCGGAGAGGAGGCTCCGGCCTTCCTGAGCATTGCGGCCGAGCGGATCGTCGATCGCATGGAAGCGGTCGGCGATGACGCGAACTGGGCATCGTCCAGAGCGGAAATCGCGGCGCGACCGGATCGCTGGCTTCCGTCGCTACGTGGGGCAGTGGACGAAGGTCGGGATGCGCGAGTAGTTGCCTCTCGCCTTCTGGACGTTGTCGGCGAGAGCGAGGACGTGCTGCGGCTTAGGCGCTTCAGCCGAAGATCGAAGCCACGTGTTGATCCGATGCTCGGAAGAGCAGCTGGCGCGTCGGCTGGCTCATCGAGTCCAGATCGAGGACCAGGGGCGCGTCGCCATTCGGATCGGCGACCGACACGTCGAGGGGACTTCAATTCGACGGAAGGTGCTGACCCTGCTGTGCTACCTGATCACGCGCTCGCGCTTTGCCGCGACCCGAGATGAGGTTCTTGGAGACCCTCTGGCCAGACTCCGAGCCTACAGTTGCATTGAACTCATTGAACCAGACCGTGTACTTCCTCAGGCGTGTCTTCGAACCTGCGTACCGAGACGACACGTCACCTGGATATGTTCGGCACGAATCAGACGTCATCTGGCTCGATCGACAACTTGTCAGTTCTCGCAGCCAGATCTGCGCTCGACTACATGCAAGGGCTTGCCAGCCGAACCCAGCCCTGACGCGGTCAGGGACCTTGCTGTCGAAGTACCAGGGGCCATTCGCCTTGGACTTTGCGTACGAGGATTGGGCTGTCTCGTATCGAGAGGCGCTCCACTCCGCGTTCCTGCAGGTAGTCGAGGACGCGATCGTGGCGAGCGATGCGGCGACAGGGCACTTCGACCGCGGAATCTCACTCGCGCGCCGAGTTCTCGGCGATCGACCCGGAGGCTGAGCAAATCGAAGCTGTCGCTTCGTTCGGATGTTGCGCGCTAAGTGGTTCACATGCGGCCGCTGCCGAGCAGTACGCGCACTACTCTCACGTGCTCCGGGAGAACTTGGGGATCGAGCCGCCTCCTCTAGATGCACTATGAGGAATAGGTAAGGTGCCGTATTGACCGTGCCGGTTAGGCATCCCTATAGTCCCGGTCACTTGCTAGTACCCCAGTACTGGTAGGTAGGAATACCGTCACTCGGACGCGCGGACGCCCCGCCTGAAATGGGCACTTAGGGTGGGGCTGAGCGAGTAGTGCAACCGACCGACTATTGAGTCAGGTCGGTTTTCGTGTCTTCAGGGACGCGAAGGCCGTCAAGGAGGACGAAATGGCCCCCGAGTCGGTCCAGAAGCCCTGGTAGGTCGAGAAGGATCAGACCGATGAAGGTCAAGATCACGCGATTGCTGCTCACCCTCACGAGCGTGGGCATGATCGCCATGGCGGGGGGCGCGTCTCTTCGAGGCTTCTAGTACGTTCGGGCTATCACCACTGGGACTAGGAGAGATTAGAGTTCCGAGGTGATCTCGAACGGCGGGACGAAGATGCCTAGGTCCCTGAAGCTTCTTCTCGTTGGAGTCGTGGCAGGGAGTGCGATTGCACTCGTTGCCGCGACTCTTGTATTTGGCGCGTACGACGTCCATTGCGCTCCCCCACCCGGAACCTGGGACGAAGGCGCCGCTCGGCGACCATCCTTGCTCGGGATCGCGTTCTGGACTGTCGCTGACCTTGGTTTCGTCGGCGCTTGCCCGTGCAGATGCCGCGCGGCACCCAACAGGCAGTTTCGTTCGCACCGATTCTCGCGTCGACGTTCCTGGGCGGACCTGCCGTCGGCGGTTGGGTCGCTGCCATAGGCACGACGGAGGTCCGCGAGCTGCGAGGGCGAGTGCCTTGGTACGGGACTCTCGCGAACCACGCAGCGGCCGTCATTCCGGCCGTTGGCGGCAGGACTCGCCTACGAAGCACGTTCTGATACCGGGCCGTTCACCGGAGTCGTTCTCTGTTCTTCGTCGCCGCCATGGTCGCGGGCGTCGTTCTACTACGGCCTGAACGAACTAATCTACCTCCGCATTTGTCGCGCTTCGCACCGGGCGAGTCCGTCCCTCGTCGTTGTCGTCGACGGTTGGCGGTCGAGCGCTGTCAACAACCTCGCGCTTGTGCCATTGGCCTGGCTCATGGCGTTGGTCTACGAGGTGACGTGGTGGGCGACGCTGTTGTTCGCCGTACCGCTGTACATCACGCGGATCGGCTACCAGCGCTTTATCGAGATGCGCCTCATGTTCACGCAGACCATCGGGGCGCTCGCCGAGGCCGTGGACAAGCGCGATCCGTTCACTGCGCAGCACTCCCAGAACGTGAAGAGCATCGGCGTCGAGATCGGGCGGGCGATGCGGCTCGGCGATTCGGAGCTGGAGGCGCTCGAGTGGGGCGGCCTGCTGCACGACGTCGGCAAGATCGGCGTCCCGGATGCCGTGCTGCTCAAGGCCGAGCGGCTCAGCAAGGAGGAACGGATGGTGATGAACTCGCATCCGGTCCTCGGCGCCGAGATCATCGCGCCGGTCCATCGCCTCGCGCGGGAGCTGCCGATCATTCGCCACCACCACGAGTGGTACAACGGCTCCGGGTACCCGGATCGGCTGATCGGCGACGAGATCCCGCTGTTGGCGCGCATCCTCCATGTCGCCGACGCGTTCGAGGCGATGACCGCCGCCCGCCCCTACCGGATGACGCCGCTGACCGCCGAGCAGGCCCTCAGCGAGCTGCGCAAGTTCGCCGGCATCCAGTTCGATCCGGTCGTCGTTGACGCGTTCGTCAAGACGCACTACGTCGAGGACGTGCCCGACGCCGGGCGCCACGCCCAGCTCCGCCCGATCCCGCTCATCGGCCAGGCCGCGGCGACGATGGTCGCCAGCCCGAGGCCCGACGGCCACGCACCGGTCGAGCAGGCCTGATTCGTCCGGACGGGGGCATCTCTCCTCGACGCCCGCGCAACATCGTTCTCAGCCGCCTACCGTGACGGCACGATGAACGTCTCGTGCTGACCCTCGGCATCTTCGTCGGCCTGATCCTCGGCCTGGCGGCCGGTGGCTCGCTGGCGAACCTCGCGTCGATTCGCCTTCGCTGGATCTGGGCCCTGTCGCTGGCCGTGATCGTCCGGTTCCTGACCGAGGCGGCGTTGACGGCCGGTGTCGACATCGTCGAGACGCTGCGCGTCCCGCTGTTCGCTGCCTCATTCGGGATCCTGCTCGCCGGTCTGTGGGCCAATCGCTCGTACCCGGGCGTGAGCATCGCCTTCGTCGGCATCCTGTCGAACGCCGTCGTGATCCTGGTGAACGGCGGCTACATGCCGATCTGGCTGCCGAGCCTCGAGATGGCCGGCTTCGAGCTATCCGACGTCCATTCGGCGATCCACATCATCCTGCCGCCGCGGCTCGACGCCGATTTCCTGCTCCATCTCGGGCCATTGAGCGACATCATCCCGATTCCGTTTCCGGTGATTCGGAACGTCGCCTCGGTCGGCGATGTATTCCTGACAGTGGGCCTGGCCTTCTTCCTGTTCGCCGCGACGCTCCGACCTCGCGCTGAGCTCGAAGCGCCGTTGCGCGGACGGCCAGGACCCGCCCAGACCGGGCTCTCGCCGGCCCTCTCCGAGAGTGCCGCCCTCCAGCGGCCGCTGATGCTCGGCGGGTCTTCGCCGGGAACCGCAAGTCCGGCGCTCGTCCCGCTTTCTCTGGAGTCCATACCGGACGCCATTCCGGCCCCTCCGGCGCTCCCACGGCCGGCACCCGAGCTCGCCGAGCGGGTTCGCCGGCACCCCTACGTCCGGCTCGCGCTCAACAGCTCGTTCGCCGCGCTGTGGACCGGCCAGCTCATCTCGGTGTTCGGCGACCGCCTGCACCAGATCGCCTTGGCGGTGCTCGTGCTGGTGACGACGGGATCTGCGCTCGCAGCTGGCTTCGTGTTCCTGGTGGCGACGCTGCCGAATGTCCTCTTCGGACCGTTCGCCGGCACGCTCGTGGACCGCTGGGAGCACAAGGAGGTCATGATCGTCAGCGACCTCCTGCGGGCGGCGGTGATCCTCCTGATCCCGATCGCGGTCACGATCAACGTGCTGCTCGTCTATCCGCTCGTCTTCATCGTCACGACGATCTCGATCTTCTTCCGCCCCGCTCGCGTCGCGATCCTCCCGCGAATCGTCGAGGATGAGGACCTGCTCACCGCGAACTCGGCGCTGTGGATCGCCGAGGTATCGGCGGACGTCATCGGCTATCCCCTGGCCGCCGTGTTCGTCGCCGCTCTCGGCACCGCCCTGCCGCTCGCGTTCTGGATCGACGCCGCCACGTACGTCGGCTCGGCGGTGCTCCTGACGGCGGTGATCGTTCCGCCCCGTGTTCGCGAGCGGACCGCCGATGTTCCACGAAATCTCCGCGGCGAGATGAACGACGGCTGGCGCTTCCTGCGCAACGAGCAGACGCTCTTCGCCAACACGATCCAGGCCACGATCGGCCAGATCACGATCGGCGGCACCATTGCTCTCTCCGTGGTCTATGCGGAACGCGTGCTCGACGGCAGCTTCGGCTTCGACTTCAGCGCCATCTACGGCTTCCTCGAGACCGGCATCGGGCTGGGCAACCTGATCGGCGGGTTCGTGATCGGACTCATCGGCGCGCGATTCGCGAAAGGCCGGACGATCATCGTCGGGTACGCGGGGATGGGGCTGTGCGTACTGCTCCTCGCCTTCGTCTCGGAGCTGCCGGCGGCGGTAGGGCTGATGTTCGGCATCGGCGTCGCGAACATGGTGTTCGTGATCCCCAGCCAGACCCTTTTCCAGGAGCGGACGCCCAATAACCTGCTGGGCCGGGTCGTGAGCTTCCGCTATGCGCTCGTGGCGGGCGCCATGACGCTGGCGATGGGCGGGGCAGGCCTGTTTGCCGAGCTGGTGCCGGTGCAGGTCGTCCTTGCGTTCTTCGGGCTGCTGACGATCGGCGCCGGGCTTGGAGGGCTCCTGGTGCCGGCCCTCCGCGACGCGTGACCACGAGCCGGCGGGCGCTTCTGTACACTGGCGCCCGCGCCGTGGCGCCTGCGGGCAGCCCGCGCGGCATGCAGGAGAGCTTCACCAGATGACCGATCGACAGCCGGGCACGCCCGACGAGCCGGCGCCCGACGCGGCCGAGCCCGACGCCACAAACGCGGCCGTCGAGGAGGAGAACCTCGAGGCCGAGCCCGAAGATGTGGCCGCCGACGACGTGGCCGCCGAAGCCGAGGACGGCGGCGAGCTCGACGATGACGACACCGAAGAGGCCGACGGCGAGGACGAGGCCGAAGCCGAAGAGGTCGAAGAGGTCGACGCGGCTGCACCTGCCGCGGCTGCACCTGCCGCCGCTGGAGCCGTCGCCGCGACGGCGCCCGATGGTACGAAGGCAACCCCGGCCAAGCGGGCAGCGACGCCATCCGAGCAGGCCTACCACGACCGCGACAACGTCTCGAAGTGGTTCGTGATCGCGGTCGTGGTGGTCTTTACGCTGATCCTGCTCAACGGCATCATCGCCGGGCGCGGCGGCGTCCTGACACCGCTCGCAACGGAGACGCCAATCGCATCCGAGAGTCCGGCCGCCAGCCCGTCGGCGGCCGTGTCCGAAAGTCCGGCAGTTAGCCCGTCGGCCGCTTCGTCTGCAGCACCGTCCGAGAGCGCCGCGCCGTCCGAGAGCGCCGCGCCGTCGGAGAGCGCCGCGCCGTCGGAGAGCGCCGCGCCGTCGGTCGCCCCGTCCGCGCCGGGGAGCGCTTCTCCCGCACCGTCCTGATCCTTCGACGCCGCTCCGGGCGACGTTTGCACGAATGCTGAGGCGTATCGTTCGCGCCATGACCGGCGAGCCGGTGGACCCCGCGGAGGCCCGAGCCGCGATGGTCGCCAGGCAGCTCCGCGCGCGGGGCATCGAGGACGAGCGGGTCCTTACCGCGATGGCCAGCGTGCCGCGCGAAGCGTTCCTGGACCAGCGGCAACGCGACTACGCCTACGCCGACGAGGCCCTCCCGATCGAGTCGGGGCAGACGATCAGTCAGCCCTTCGTCGTGGCCCGGATGAGCGAGCTGCTCGCGACGCGGCCAGGGGACCGGATCCTCGAGATCGGGACGGGCTCCGGATACCAGGCGGCGATCCTCGCCGCGATGGGTTGCCGCGTGACGTCCATCGAGCGCCATCCCGGGCTCGCGCGACAGGCACGGGAACGACTGGCTCGCGTATTCCCAGACGTGCCGCTCGAGGTGCGCGTCGGGGACGGGACCCTTGGGGCGCCCGATGGTGCCCCCTGGGACGGGATCATCGTGACGGCCGCGGCACCTGGCATACCACAGGCACTCCGGGAGCAGCTCGCCGACAACGGGAGGCTTGTGATCCCGGTCGGCTCGCGGACGCGTCAGGAGCTGCTCGTGGTGACTCGCCACGGCGACGAATGGGTGGAGCAGCCCGACGGCGCTGTGGTGTTCGTCCCGCTGATCGGCGATGAGGGCTTCGAGGGTCCCTGAGCTGGGCCCGGCCCAACCATCGCGCTCGGTATACTCGCCCGGCCATGACCCATGTGTTCGTCGCGCCCCACCCCGACGATGTGGCGCTCTCTTGCGGCGGCCTGATCGCCAGCCTGCGCGAGTTGGGCCAGTCCATCACGATCCTCACCGTCTACTCGGGCACGGGCGACCGTGACGGGGACGCCACCGAGTACGAGCGCGAGGCGCTCGGCTTCGGTACGAAGGCGCTCTGGCCAAACACCGAGGCGTTCAACCGCTCGTCGATTCTCGCCGACTGGCCGAGTGCGGCGCTCGTGCCGTCGTGGGCAGCCGACGACGACCAGCTCGAGGCCACCCAGACCGACGCCGACGCCGCGGCCAAGCGCTTCTGGCAGCGGTCGTCGTGGTACCGCCGCGCGAGCATCCGCAACGAGTCCCTCGCAGGCCAGATGGTGATCGACGATCTGTCGACCCAGGGGGCCGTATTCACCGACAGCGTCGCCGAGGCGGCCGTCGCGGGCGACCTGATGGCCCGCCGCCGCGTGGAGGATGAGCGCTTCGCGTACTTCGCCGAGGCAGCGATCGTGTTCCTCGACCTGCCCGATGCAGTCTTCCGCGGGTACCACAGTGACGACCAGCTGCTCGGGCAGCCCGCGCCGGACGACGAGCCCCCGTTCGACCTCCTCCGCCGCGAGATCGAGCGTCTCGAACCGCAGCGCGTCTACTTCCCGCTCGGGATCGGCGGCCACGTGGACCACCAGCTGTCACGGACCGTTGGCATGCAGCTCCTCGGCCTGAACCGCGACTGGATCATGCCCGGCCCGGACTACGCCGGTTCGGTCGTCTTCTACGAGGATTTCCCGTATGCGTGGTGGGAGGAATTCCGACGGATCGAGGACCTCCCGCCCCAGGTGCGCGCCGATCTCCCGCCGGATGTCGCGCTCGCCCCGCAGTACGCCGATGTGACCGACCAGATCGAGAAGAAGATCACCGGCATCACGATCTACGAGAGCCAGCTCGAGCGCTTGTTCGACGGGCCGCGCGAGATGGCTGACGCTGTGCGGAGCCACGCCAAGATCGTCGCCGAGATGGGCGCCATCGACGGGCTCGCGGAGCGCTACTGGGTCGCCGAGCGGATCTAGCGTCCGAACGGTCGAATACGACCATCGGCGGATTGATCCGGGACCCGCAGCGGTGCACTCTGGCACCCACATGAGCATCACCGGTACTCGACTGGCGCTCACCGCGCTCTCGCTGATCGGACTGATCGTTGCACTGCTCGTGGCGATCTACTACGCCTCGGACGGCTTCGTGTACGACGCCCATGCCTACTGGCTGTCCGACGGTTACGGCCGTGCCTCGCAGGAGACGGACGCCTTCTCGTACAGCCCGCCGATCCTGCTCCTGTTCCAGGCGATCCGTGCGGTCGATGCCCTGGGAGGTCTTCGCCTACGTCTATTCGATCGCGATCGCGCTTGGCATCTGGGTCCTCGCCGGGCCGTTCACGCTGTTCGTCGTGTTCACGCCCCACGTCGCAACCGAGATCTCGCTCGGCAACATCCACATCTTCCTGGCGCTCGTCACGGTGTTCGGGCTGCGCTGGCCGTGGCTGTGGTCCTTCGTGCTCCTGACGAAGGTGACACCGGGCGTCGGGCTGGTGTGGTTCGCGGTACGCCGTGAGTGGCGGAGCCTGTGGATCGCGCTCGGCGTGACCGCGCTGATCGCGTTGCCGACGGTCGTCCTCTACCCGCAGCTGTGGGCAGACTGGATCCGCGTGATCACGGACGCCGGCCCGGGTGCCGGGAGCTTGCTCGCGCTGCGGGTCGGGCTCGGGGCGGCGATCGTGGCGGTCGGGGCGTGGCGCAACTGGCCGTGGCTCGTCCCGGTCGGCTCGATGCTGGCGCTTCCGATCCTGTGGAGCCTCCACGGGCTCTCGATGCTCGTCGCCGTGCTGTGGTACGTGCGGAAGCTGCCGCTGTTCACCGGGGAGCGGCCGATTCGCGCCGCCGCCCCAGCCACGCCACGACTGGAACGAGCATGAACGGGAGGCCGAGGACCGAGTAGAGGAGGCCCCCGCCCTGCGTGTCGAGGATGACCCGCGGGTAGATCAGCGTCTCGGCGAGGAACGGCAGCGAGGCGATCGCGAGACCCAGCGCACACAGCCACCAGCCGCGCGACCGGATGCCGATCAGCGCGAACGGCAACAGCGACGGCTTGAGCAGGATCAGCGCGCCGGGCCACGCGTAGCGCAGCGCCAAGCGCGACGAACGCGGCGATCCAGATCGTCGGATTGGCATATCCGGCGTACACGAGGCTGATCGGGAAGGTCGCTCCGAATGCGATCAGCGGCCACGTCCACGGAGCTGGTCGCGCGGACACCACGTGCCACGTCAGGATCCCCACCGGGATCGCGACGAATGACCAGCTCGGCAGGACCAGCCACGGCGCGAAGAACCAGGCGGCGACTGGCGGGTACAGCACGTCACCGAATTCCGTCTGATACGGACCGTCCAGCTGGCGCGGGAGATACCAGCTCTCCCCGGCGAACAGACGGCGGGTCGCAGCGGTCAGGACCTCGAGGTCGCTCGAACCAGAAATCCGGCCAGCCGGCACGCAGGAGCGCGAGGACGAAGATCCCGATCCCGATCCCGGCGATCACGACCGCCAGGCCGATCGCGATCAGCCAGCCCCAGCGCTGGATGATGCCGATGCTGCCGATTCGCTGGCGCACGCCGACCAACCCTGCCCGAAGTGCGCCGCCGCGCGAAGAGCTCCCTGCTGGCCCGTCCTTGCCGACGGCCTCGCGTACGTTTTCCGGCGAATTCATCCGGCGGAGACTATCCCTCGCCCTGCTTACGACCACCGCCCAACAGTCCGGGCTCGTTGTTGACGATTGTGAGCGAGACTCGCGCGCCGCGTGGGGCAGACTGGCACCGGACAACCCGCACCTCGGGAGGGCTTGCTGAGCACGGATCTCGCCGCAGACCGCTCGACCGTGGCCGCCCCCGGCCGAGCGCTTGTCGTTCCGCTGTTCGCCGGGGTCTTGCTCGGCCTGCTCGCCGCCATCGCCATCCGCGCGTTCCTGCTGCCGACAGAAGGGCTTCGCGACGACACCGACCAGTTCGCCGGCTGGGTGGCCCACATCGCCACGAACGGCCTCCCGAACGCCTACGACCAGAACCTGTCGTTCGGGCCGGTCATGGCCTACATCTGGGCGTTGCTGGGCGCGCTCGAACCCGCGTTTCGGACGGCAACCGACGCCTCGGACACGTGGCTTCGGATGCTCCTCAAGCTGCCGGCGGTGCTCGCCGACTTCGGGCTCGCTGCCTGCGTGGCCTGGATCCTGCGCGAGAAGCCCGTGTGGGCGGGCGTTGCGGCGGTCGCGGTGCTGCTGCATCCAGCCACGTGGTACGTGAGCGCGTGGTGGGGCCAGTACGAGTCGATCTACGTGCTGGCAGCGCTCCTCGCGGTGCTCTTCGCCGTCGGCGGTCGGGACGGCTTCGCCGCGGCGGCCCTCGCCGTCGCGGTGCTGACCAAGCCGCAGGCGCTCCCGTTCCTCTTGCCGTTCGCCGCCTGGTTCCTGGCACGCGGCGGGATCCGCGGCCTGTTCCGGGCAGGCGCGATCGGCGCGGTCGTCGCGTTCGTCATCTGGCTGCCGTTCCTCGCCGCCGGCGGGCCGCTGCGCTACCTCGGCAACCTCGGCGAGTACCAGAACGATA
>CAVVPT010000014.1:0-86509 GCA_963750125.1 uncultured Chloroflexia bacterium
GCCACGTATTGCTGGCGTCGTGACGACGGCCGTCGGGTACGCCGGCGGCTTCACGCCCAACCCGACCTATCGCGAGACCTCCAGCGGCAAGACCGGCCACGCCGAGGTCGTCCTGGTCGCCTACGACCCAGAGCGCGTCTCGTACGAGGCGCTCCTGAAGACCTTCTGGGAGCACCACGACCCCACCCAGGGCATGCGCCAGGGAAATGACGTCGGCGCGCAGTACCGATCGATCATCGTCGCCGACGACGAGCAGCGGCCGATCGCCGAGGCATCGAAGGCGATGTACCAGGAGATGCTGTCGAGGGCCGGCTACGGCGAGATCATGACCGAGATCGCCGATGCTCTCGTCGACGCCGTTCTACTACGCCGAGGAGTACCACCAGCAATACCTCGACAAGAACCCCCACGGCTACTGTCCGAACCACGCCACCGGCGTGAAGCTCCCGAATGACTTCGTGGTCACGCCGCTGCAGTACGTGGACTGAGGCCGCCCGACCTATAGTCGGACGATGACCCTTCTGCGGATGGACAACGTCCTCCTCGTCGTCGACGACCTCGAGGCTGTCAAACTGTTCTTCGCCGACCTTGGTCTGGAGCTTGAGGGCGAGGCGGTCGTCGAGGGCGAGTCGGTCGACCGCCTCATCGGCCTCGACGGCGTCCGAGCCACCATCGCCTCGATGCGGACCCCGGACGGCCATGGCCGGATCGAGCTGGACAAGTTCCACACGCCGGCGGCGGTCAGACTCGAGCCAGAAGACGCGCCGGTGAACGCGCTGGGCATCCGTCGCATCATGTTCGCAGTGGACGACATCGAGAACATCCTCGGCCGCCTGCTCGGCCACGGCGCCGAGCTCGTTGGCGAGGTGGTGCCCTACGGGGATCAGTATCGGCTCTGTTACGTCCGCCGCCCGGAGGGCATCGTCGTCGCACTAGCCGAGCAACCGAGCTGAGACGATTCGTGGAGGTAGCGTGGGCGTCTTGAGCGAGAATCCGGTATTTCCCATCCTGCTGTCGATCGACCTGGACGCCAGTCGGTCCTTCTATCACGGGGTTCTCGGGCTCGAGATCCTCCGTGAGGATGTGGGCGACCGGATCGTCTTCCGCTGCGGTGGTGGGACCCAAGTGGCCATCACCGCCAGCACCGTGGGGACGACGGACACCCAGACGCAGATCGCGTGGCGCGTACCGAACATCCACACGGCGGTCGCGGAGCTGAGGGCGCTTGGGGTGCGGATCGAGGAGTATGAAGCGCCCGACCCGGTGACCGTCGACGGCATCGCGGACATGGGCCACTCGTGGGCGGCCTGGTTCATCGACCCTAGCCGAAACCTCCTCGCGGTCGTCCAACCGAAGGGGTGAGGAGGATCAATGAGCGTACCTTCGGAGGTCGATGGGACCGCCCCAGTGCTCGCGTATCACGAAATGGACATCGATGCCCCCTCGACGCCATCTGGCGACTGCGCACTGACGTCGACGCCTGGACCGATGGGCGGAGACCGACATGACGTCTGCCCATCTCGATGGAGCGTTCCGAGCCGGCAACTCCTTCGACTGGCTCGGGCATCTGAAGGCGGCTGCCGAGTCACGGGGCTAAGGATGGCGATCAACGAGTCAGCATCCGCCGCCGAGTCAGCGTCCGCCGCCGAGCTTGACGCTGCGGATCGATGGTGGCGGGACGGCGTGGTCTACCAGGTCTACCCACGCAGCTTCGCCGACTCGAACGGCGACGGCGTCGGCGACCTCCCTGGGTTGATCGACCACCTCGACGATCTCGCCGGAGGCCCGCGATTCACTCGGGGTCGATACCATCTGGCTCTCCCCGATCTACCCGTCGCCGATGCTCGACGGCGGCTACGACGTCATGGATTACACGACCGTCGATCCCGTCTTCGGGACGATGGCCGATCTCGATCGGTTGGTCGAAGCCTGCCATGGACTGGGCGTCCGCATCATCCTCGACCTGGTGATGAACCACACCAGCGACCAGCATCCGTGGTTCGTGCAGTCGCGCCGGTCGAGGACCGGACCATTCGCCGATCACTATCTCTGGCGCGATCCGTCCGGCTGGGATCGGGAGGGCCGGCCGGAGCCTCCGAACAATTGGCTCTCGTGGTTCGGTGGGTCGGCCTGGGCGTGGGAGCCCGCCCGAGAGCAGTTCTACCTCCACACGTTCCTGCCCGAGCAGCCCGACGTGAACTGGCGCTCCCCGGCGCTTCGCGAGGAGATGTGGTCGATGGTTCGGGGCTGGCTCGACCGCGGCATCGACGGGTTTCGGCTCGATGTCTTCAATGCGTTCGTCAAGGCGGGCGATCTGCCGTCGAACCCGGAGATCGAAGCCGGCGGTCCGCTCCCCTGGGACACCCAGGAGCATCGCTACGACAAGGACCAGCCCGAGCTTAACGAGCTCCTGGCCGAATTCCGGGCCATCGTCGACGCCCACCCCGGGACCGCCACCGTCGGCGAGCTGTTCACGAGCGGGATCGACGCCGCCGTGTCCTACTGGGCACCGCGCCACCTGGTGTTCGACTGGCTTCTGATCGAGACCCCGTGGTCGGCGGCAGCGTTCCGCGATTCGATCGCCACGCGAGAGGCTGCCTGGGCCGGCCGTTGGCCGGCGATCGTGCTGTCCAACCACGATCGTTCGCGACATGTCTCGCGGTACCTGCAGACGCTCGGCCGCGCCGATCTGCCGATGGCCGACGCCGTCGCGAAGGCCGCGGCCACGATCGAACTGACCCTGCGAGGCACCCCCTTCTTGTACTACGGGGAGGAGATCGGCGCGTGCGACATCGTGGTCCCCCGCGCCGACGCCCAGGACCGCGCGGCCGTCCAGATGGCGGGATGGTGGAATTGTGACGGCTGCCGGGCGCCGATGGCCTGGTCCGGCGATCGGCGGGCCGGCTTCACCGAGGGCAGGCCCTGGCTGCCGATCCCGCCGCGGACTCGGAATCACGGAACGTGGAGCGCCAGCGAGCATCGGAAGGCTCGGTCCTGTCGCACTACCGGCGACTCCTCGCCCTCCGGCGTGGGTCCACGGCGCTGCGGAGCGGTGACCTCGCCCTCGTCGACGTGGGCGACCCCGACGTCCTCGCCTATCTCCGCGAAGCAGGCGACGAGACCGCGCTCGTCGTCGTGCGGTTCGGCCTGGATGGCGGCACGATCCAGCTACCGCCAGCCACCGGTCCCTGGCGGGTCGTGCTCTCCAGCCACGGTCTCGAGACCCCCACGGTCGGGTCGCGCGTCGAGCTGCGACCGCTCGAAGCCATCGTCCTGCAGCCGCTTGCCGCTACCATCCAAGGATGAGTACCACGCCCACCTACGAGACCGACCCAGCCAAGCTCGCCCGGCTATTCCCGCCTGACTTCGCGTGGGGCTTTGCCGCCTCCGCCTACCAGATCGAGGGAGCGGCGGCCGAGGACGGTCGGGGGCCGTCGATCTGGGACACCTTCTCCCGCCAGCCGGGCGCCATCGCCGATGGCAGCAACGGCGATGTGGCTTGCGATCACTACCACCGCTACCCGGACGACGTCCGGCTATTGGCCGATCTCGGGGCGCGTGCCTACCGGTTCAGCATCAGCTGGTCGCGGGTCATGCCGACCGGCACCGGCGCCATCAACCAGCCCGGCCTCGATTTCTACGAGCGCCTCGTGGACGCGCTGCTCGACGCGGGTGTCCAGCCGTTGATCAACCTGTTCCACTGGGACCTGCCGCAGGCGCTGCAGGACCGCGGTGGGTTCGCGAACCCAGAGGTCGTGGGCTGGTTCACCGACTACGCCGCGCTGCTCGCCTCGCAGCTGGGCGACCGGGTCAAGGACTGGATGACCTTCAACGAGCCCGCCGTCTTCGCCTTCCTGGGCCATTCCGACGGCATCCACGCGCCGGGCCTGCGCGACTGGCCGACGGCCATCCGGGTCGCCGACAACGAGATCCGCGCTCACGCTGCCGCCAGCAAGGCGATCCGCGACCTCGTCCGCGACGCCAGGATCGGCGTGGCCGTCGACGTCAACCAGGTCGCGCCGGCGACGGACTCGGAACGGGATCGGCTTGCCGCGGCCCAGTGGAGCTCGGCTCGGGACTCATGGTTCCTCGATCCCCTCTTCGGACGTGGCTATCCCGCTCTGGGTCTTGAGGCGCATCGTCAGGCAGGCCACCTCGACGGCGTCGACCTCGCCGAGCCGCCCGCCGGCGATCTCGACTACCTGGGCCTGAACTACTACCGGCGCGACTCCGTCAGCGCCAGGTCCGAACCTCCCGTTCGATTGGGAGATCGGCGCGGTAGCGGGCTCGGAGCAGACGCAGATGGACTGGCACGTCGCACCTGACGGCCTGCGCGACACCTTGATCGACCTCGACCGGACGTACGCCCCGCGCGAGATCGTGGTCACCGAGAACGGCGCCGCATATCCCGATACCGTCGACCAGGACGGCCATGTTCGCGACGGCGACCGACTGGGCTACCTGGCGCGCCACATCGCCGCGGTCTCCGACGCGATGGCGGCGGGTGTGCCCGTGACCGGCTACTACGTGTGGTCGCTGCTCGATAACTACGAATGGAGCCTGGGTTACTCCCGCCGCTTCGGCCTGGTCCATGTCGACTTCGCCAGCCTGCGTCGGACGCCGAAGGACAGCGCGGAGTGGTACCGGCGACTCATCGCCCGACCGTGACGTCACCCAGGGAGCGGGGCGCCGTGGATCCCCGGCCGTGGCTCCCTAGGTGGTCTCGGTGACCTTCCGGATCGTGCGCGGGTGCTCGGGATGGAGGCCGCGCGCGACCGTCAGGTGGTAGGCGTACAGCTGGGCGGGGACGATCTCCACGATCGGTGACAGCCAGGCCGGGACCCCGTCCGGCAGGGCCATGCCCTGGTCGATCTCGCGTGCGGCGGGCGAGTCCGAGATCACGACCAGGTGCGCACCGTGGTCCTCCTTGAGCCGAGTCAGCAGGGCGATCTGGGCCTCCAGCTCGAGACCGCTCGGGGCCACGGCCAGCACCGGGATGCCGGGCTCGGCCAGCGCCAGCGGGCCGTGCTCGAAGTCGGCAGCCGAATACGGCATGGCGGCGACGAGCGCCAGCTCCTGCAGCTTGAGCGCCCATTCGCGGGCGCTCGGGTGGCTGTAGCCGCGACCGAGGACCACGGCACGGTGGCGCTGCGCGTGGGCGGCCGCCAGTTCGCGTGCATGCGGCTCGCGGTCAGCGCTGCCGCGAGGAGGTCGGGCAGCCGGGCCAGGTCGGCCGGTCTCGCCCGGCGAGGGCGGGTCGAGTGGCCGACGACAGCAACGCCGCGGCGAGCAATTCGGTCGTGTAGGTCTTCGTCGCGGCCGTCGCGCGCTCCGGTCCGGCACGCACGTCGACCACGTGGTCGGCCATCTCGGCCAACGGGGAGTCCGCATCGTTGGTCAGCGCGACGGTCAACGCGCCCTGTCGCCGCGCCTCTTCGATCACCGCGATGATGTCCGGGGAGCGGCCCGACTGCGAGATGCCGACGACGAGCGCATCGGTCATGTTCGGGTGCGCTCCGTAGAGCGTGATCGTCGACGGTGCGGCCAGGGCGACGATCAGGCCGTTCCGGATCGCCAGCAGATATTGCGCGTAGATGCCGGCGTTGTCGGAGGTTCCGCGTGCGGCGATGACCGCGAACCGCGGCCGACGCGTCCGAAACGCGGCCTCGATCGGCGCGAACGCCGCCGGTGCCGCGTCGAGCAGCCGCCGGACGGCGGCCGGCTGCTCCAGGATCTCGTCTCTCAGCCCCATGCCATCAGTCCGTGACCGCGAGGATGCAGACCGGCGATCTCGACGGGCAGCCGGCCCTCGAATGGCGCCTCACCGACCAGCGCCGCTGCCAGCGCCTCCATCGACGGCGGCAGGATGCCGTAGCTGCAGATATGGGTCCGGGCCGATGGGTAGGCGAGCAGGTCCCACGGCGTGCGCAGGGCGACGGTGACGGTCGGCTTGCCGGACGCCAGGACCGCCGCGGCGAGCTTCGCCTGCGCGGGCTGGAGATGCGCGGCAGAACGTCCCGACGACGACGAGGTCGACGCTCGCCAGCCGGTCGCCGAGGCCCGCGATGTCGGCGTTTGTCGGCACCGCCGGCAGGAGGATCTCCTCGACGGCCGGAAGCCGGCGGCGGAGGGCCGCGGCCAGGGTCGGCCGCACCGTCGACGAGGTGTCGGCCGGCGTCAGGTCGGCAGGCATCGTCTGGACGACCGCGATCCGCACGTCGGCGGCCGGCTTCAACGGCAACAGCCGCGTCGTCGTTTCGGACGAGGGTGAGTGACCGTCGGGCGAGCTCGGCGGCGAGGGCCTGATGTTCGACGCACGCGACGACGTCGAGCGGCAGCTGGTCGTAGCCGTCCGAGCCAACGGCGCAGGCCGTCCAGCCGGCGCCGTGCGGCAGCATCGTCGTCGGCATCGATCAGGCCTCGCCGCTGCGCCTGCGTGAGGCCTTCCTCCAGGCGTTCGATCGCCGCCTCGTCGGCGGTCCCGAGCAGCACGTCTTCGCCGGCACGGAGGGCGGCGATGGCATCGACGATCTGGGCCGATCCCTGGGCCAGGGCGTGCATGTCCAGGGCATCGGTGACGGTCACGCCGTCGAACCGCAGCTCGCCCGCGCAGCAGGTCGCGCAGGACCGCGGCGGACAGGCTGGTCGGCAGGCCGTCCTCCAGGTCGGGTAGCGCGAGGTGGCCGGTCATGACCATCCGCGCGCCGGCGTCCAGGGCCGCCCGGAACGGGACCAGCTCCCGCTCGGCCAGCTCGGCATTCGTCCGGGCACGAGCGGCAGCCCGTGGTGCGGATCGGCGGCCGTGTCGCCTGCGCCCGGGAAGTGCTTGACGGTTGCCGCCACGCCCTCGTCCTGCAGGCCACGGACGGTCGCCGCCGCGAGCGGTGGCGACCGCTTCGGGATCGTCGCCAAAGCCGCGGATCCCGAGCGCCGGATTGGCCGGATCATCGGCCACGTCGCAGACCGGCGCGTAGTCCACGTTGACGCCGAGGGCCCGCAGCTCGCGCGCCGTCGCGCCGGCGACACGCTCGGCCAGCTCGTCGTCGCCGGTCGCACCGAGCGCCATCGCGCCCGCGAATTGGGTCGTCCCGTCGCCGCAGCCGACGAGCTGGCCGCCCTCGTGGTCGGCGGCGACAACAACGGCGGGGCTCCGGCCGGCCGGGCCGCCTGGATGGCGGCGGTCAGCCGGCGGATCCCGGGCGGGATCGACGATGTTGTGGACGCGGAAGAGCGTGACGCCGGCGACGCCACGCTCGTTGATGCGCTTCGCCATCGACGCCGGCAACTCGGTGCCGACGAAGGCGATCATGAGCCGCGCCAGGGTCGACTTGACCGAGCCGGCCAGGATCCCTCGAACGAATGTACGCTGGAGCAGCAGGAAGACGGCCAGCGGCACGAGCATCGTCATGAATGCACCGGCGGTCAGGAGGTGCCATTGCCCACCGCGGTTCCCGATCAGCACATTGAGCGCGGACGGCAGGACGCGTTGGTCCTCGCCTGTGCCGAGGAAGATCAGCGCTACCAGGAGGTCGTTCCAGACCCACAGGAACTGGAAGATCGCGAAGGCGCCGATGGCCGGGAGCGACAGCGGCAGCACGAGTCGTATGAACACCTGGAAATGCGACGCACCGTCGATGGCGGCCGACTCGAACAGGTCGCGTGGGAGCTGCGACATGAAGTTGTAGAGCAGGAAGATGGCCAGCGGCAGGCCGAACGCCGTGTGCGCCAGCCAGATGCCGAGGAACGTGCCGTTCAGCCCGACCTGGCCGTACAGCCGCAGGACCGGGATGAATGCCATCTGGAGGGGCACGACCAGGAGTCCCACGACGACGGCGAACAGGAGACCACGGAACGGGAAGTTGATCCAGGCGAATGCGTAGGCAGCGAACGCCGCGATCGTGATGGGGATCACGGTTGCCGGGATGGTCACCACGATACTGTTGATGAAGGCCTCGACGAATCCCTCGCTCGTGATGACGCGCTGGTAGTTCTCCAGCGTCCACTGGTTCGCCGCGAAGGGGTGCAGCAACGCCGTCCACCACCCGGTCGTGGTGATGTCGACCGGATTGCGCACCGACGTGACCAGCAGACCAAGCGTCGGGATCGACCACAACGCGCAGATGACCACCACCGCGATCCGCAACGGGGCGCTCCGCATGAACGCCGGTCGCCATCCGGTGGCGGTCCTGCCCTGCTCCGAAGTCCGTGCGGGCGCGGTCATGCGCCGACTCCCTGCCGGCGCATGTTTCGGACGTTGACGAACATGACCGGCAGCACCGCGATGAAGAGCAACGTGGCCAGGGCCGCCGCGCGTCCGTCGTTGAAGAACTCGTAGAACTCCTGGAACATCCGGTTCGCGATCACGTCGGTGCCGTTGCGGCCACCGGTCATCACATAGATGATGTCGAAGACCTTCAGGTCCACGATCGCGATCGTCGTGGCGACCGTGATGATCGAGCCCCTGATGATGGGCACGACCACTCGCAGGAAGAGTTGACGCTCCGATGCCCCATCGAGGCGGGCCGCCTCGATGACCTCCGTCGAGACCCCTTTGATGGCGGCCGAGAGGACGACCATGGCGAAGCCGGTCTGGAGCCAGATGAAGATGAAGATCAGCGCGAAGGTGTTGATCGGCTGCTCCTGCACCCAGCGGACCGGATCCTGGCCCAGTGCCGTCCAGACAGCGTTGACCGTGCCGATCTGGGGCTTACCCGCGGGCTTCCATTCGTACATGAAGCGCCAGATCACCGATGCGCCGACGAACGAGATCGCCAGCGGCAGGAAGATGAATGTCTTGGCCAGGGACTCTCGCCTCACACGATCGAACAGTCCCGCGAACAGCAGCCCGAGCAGCACGGTGCCTCCCGTGCCCACGATGAGCCAGATGATGTTGTTGCGGATGATGTCGAGAAACAGTGGTGAGGTGAGCTGCTTGTAGTTCGCAAGCGGATCGCCGTCCGTCTGGACCGTGAAGCTGGTGATGATCGTCCCGATCGTCGGGTAGACGAGGTAGACGGTCAGCAGGACCATCGCCGGGATGACGAAGACCCAGGGAAGGATCCGGCCCTGCCATCTGGGACTCAGCAGACCGACCACGGCGCTTGCGCCGATGAAGACCATCCAGATCCCGCCGACCCCGACGACCAGCGCCAGGCCGGCGAGCACGAGCTTGGCGAGCAGCTGGTCGCCGACGCCACGCCTGAGATCTGCTGCCGCCTGGGTGTTCCCGATCAGCGTCGTAGATGGAGGCCAGCAGGTTCGAGGAGGCGTTGCGGTCCAAGAGGATGACCACGCCGACCGCGACGACGCGCAATTCCGACGAGCGCCGCGAGAACCGGCGCAAATCGCCGGACGGCACTGACCTCGACCTGATCCCTCGACTGGATCGCCATCAGTGTCTCTCCGTGAAGAGGCCTGGATGTTACAAGGGCGCGCCGCGTTTCGCGGGCGCGCCCTTGCGGCTACGGGACTAGGTCACTCTCACTGCGGCCAAGCTGCGTCGACGCTCTGGACGAACGTGTCGGTGTCAGTGCCACCGCTGTCGATCCAGGCGCTGATGCCGTCCCAGAAGGCGCGGTTGGCCTCCGGGGGCATCTGGTCCGATGCGTCGAAGCCGAAGCTCGTCGCGTTGCTGACGATGTCGGCGGCCACCTTGAGCTTGTAGGGACCCTCGTACCACTCCTTGGGAGTGGTCGCGTTCGCGGCGATCCAGTTGCCACGCTCGATGCCGCGCTGCAGACCAGATGGGGTTGCCAGGAATTCAGCCGTCGCCTTGACCTCGGGGCGAACATCGCCTGCGGCCGGAGTCAGGACCATGAGCCCGTCTCCGGCGCCCAGTGCGGGCTTGCCCTGTGCCGCGTCGATCTCGGGGAAGTACATGATGCCGATGTCCTCACCGAGCTTGTACATGGACTGGTAGGTGGGATCGGCGCTGGCACGCTTGTCGGGGAAGAAGCTGGGTCCGATCCACGAGGACTGGCGGTGCATCCAGCATCCGGGCGTGAAGCCGTCCCAGTTGTTGTCGGGCGCGAACATCGGGTCCCAGCCCTCGAGCCGGTCCGTTGCCGTGATCGCCTCGAAGCCGCCGTTGACGTAGCCGTCCGTGAACCATGCTTCCTTCAGGACGTCCAGGGCCGCTCGGACCTCGGGCGAATCGAACTTGATCTCGCCGGCGGTCCACTTCTGGTAGGCCTCGAGGCCCGCCGTTCGGAGCATGACGTCCTCGAGCCAGTCGGTCGCGATCCAGCCCGTTGCGGCGCCGTCCTTGATCCCGAGACACCACGGTGAGCCGTTCCCGTCGGCGACGATCTTCGCCTCCAGGGCCTTCATCTCGTCCCACGTCGTGGGCACTTCGTACCCGGCCGCCTCGAAGGCCTTGATGGGGTACCAGATGAGCGACTTGACGTCGACCTTGAACGGGACGGCATAGATCTCGCCGCCCTTGCCGCTCAAGAGCTTTGTACCGAAAGCGTTCGGGAACTCCTCGTTGAGCTTGGCGGGATCCATGATCTTGCCCACGTCCTGGGTCAGACCGCGATCGCCGTATTCGACGATGGCAGCCGGCTGCGCCAGCATCGCCAGGTCGGGCGGCGTCTTGCCTTCGATGCGGCTGCGCAGCACCACTTCGTGCTGCGATGCGATGCTCTCCTGCACGACGTCGATGCCGGTCGCGGCCTCGAAGTCGGCGACGGCGGCGTCGAAGTCGGCGCCCTCGCCACCGATCCATTGCGTCTGGATCGTTACTCGCTTGCCGTTGAACGGCTTGTCGGCGCCGAGCGCCTGGTCCAGCTCCGTGTAGCCGGTCGGGACGGCAGGCACCGCTGCCGCACCCGTCGGCGCGGCGCTCGCCCCTGGCGCTTCACTCGCCGCCGGCGCTTCACTCGCCGCAGGGGGCGCGCGCGCTGCCTCGGATGCGGCTGGTGACGGCGACGGACTGCTCGCCTGACATGCCGCGAACAGCATCGCGACGACGACCGCTAGAACGGACGTCGACCATAGTCTCTTGATCATTGACTCGCTCCTCCTCTTGCGAACTGCCATCCTGTGGCCCCACGAGTGACGGCGCAGGATCCCGACATGATGTCCGTTTCCGGCGATAGCCGCCATTGAGTTTTCTTATCGCTCGCCCACCCCCTCTCGCTCGGGCAAGCCGATGCGGTGGCGAGCGATCGCTGCCGCTCCACGCGCGCCGGGCGCCTGGGTCGGCGACAGCAGCTCGACGGTCACATCGCCCATGGCGGCCTGCGCCAGTGGCGAGGCCGCGCGTTCGCGGGCGATGCGCGATCGGATCGGTTCGAGCAGGGCAGGTCCAGCGGCCGCCACGCCGCCGCCGATGACGACCCGTTTGACGCCGAGGGTCAGGACGAGGGATCGGATCGCTCGGGCGAGGTGGTCGGCCACTCGGTCGGTGATCTCGACCGCGACCTCATCGCCGGCCGAACCGGCGCGGAAGACATCCGCGGCATCCGAATGCGGCGACAGGATGCTGCTGCGACCCGCAGCCAGCGCCTCGTCGGCCTGGCGAGCGATCGCCGGGCCGGCGACGATGGTCTCCAGGCAACCGCGCAGGCCGCACGCGCAGACGGCTCCGTCGGGATCGGCCACGACGTGGCCTACTTCGCCGGCGAAGCTGTTGTCGCCACGAAACAGTTCCCCGTCGAGGATGACGCCGGCCGAGATGCCGGTCCCGATCGCCAGGAAGGCGACGCTCGTCGGCGTTTCAGCCGACCCGTCGGCCGCCTGCTCGCTCAACCAGACCGCGGCCGCGCGAGCGTCGTGCTCGACGAAGGTCGGGACGCCCAGCTCCGCCTGCAGCATCGGCCCCAGCGGCAGGTGGGTGATGCCCAGGTTGACGGCCATGCTGACCGATCCGTCGTCCGGGTCGACGAAGCCCGGGACGGCGACGCCGACCGCGGCGATGTCCTGCCGGAGCTGGCGCCGGGCATCGTCGACGAGACCGGCAATCTGGCCGACCAGCGATGACTGGTCGGTCTGCGCGACGTGCTCATGGAGGATGCGGTCCCGACCGTCCGTGACGACGATCAGGGTCTTGGTGCCGCCAACGTCGACACCGGCGACCAGCGGACCGTCGAGCCCGCCGCTCACGGCTGGCGGTCATCGCGCCAACCCCAGGCCCAGCTGCTGTTCCATCAGCAGCGCCGACGCGCCCAGCACGACCACGTCGTCGTGGACGTGGCCGAACTCGATCTGCGTGTCGCGTGCGACCAGTCCGAGCACGCTCGATAGCGCGGAGCGCCGTACCTCGTTCAGCCAGTCTTCGCCGAGCGCCGCCACCGGCCCGACCAGCAGGACGTGGCGGACGTTGAGCACGCCGATCAGCCAGCCGACGGCCGATCCGAGCTCGCGTGCGGCGTCAAGCACGATCTGCCGGACGCCGGGGGCGCCGGCCTGGAAGGCGGCGACGAGGCCCGTCTCGTCGGTGATCGTTGGTTCCACCGTTCGGGCGGCATCGACCAGCGCCCGCATGCTGGTCCGCGTTTCGAGGCAGCCCTCCCGACCACATCGGCACGGTGCTCCCTCGTGACCCGGCGAAACATGGCCGAACTCGCCGGCGCCATATCCGTCGCCCTGGAACAGCTGACCGTTGACGATGATCCCGGCGCCGACGCCGCGCCCGACCTTGATGACGATCAGGTTGTTGGGCCGTGGCCGCCGAAAGAACGTCAGCTCGGCCAGCGCGGCCGCGTGGCTGTCGTTGGCGACCACCACGGGCACGCCGAAGCGGCTCTCGACGAGCGGCCCCAGCGGAAGGTCGGCCCATTCGAGGTTCACCGACCAGCGGACGGTCCCTGAGCGGGTGTCGATCACGCCCGGGGCGCCGATGCCGATGCCGAGTAGACGGGACCGGTTATCGGCTCGCAGGGCGTCGACGAGCCGGAAGACGAGCTCGACGGCGGCCTCGCCGTCGAGTCCTTCGAGGGGCAACTGCATGGAGCGCAGGATGTCGCCGCGCAGGTTGACGACGGCGCCGCTGAACTGCGAGTCGGCAAGGTCGAGGCCGATCAACAGACGGCCTTCCGGGGCGACGCGGAGCAGGATCGGTGACTTGCCGCCGCTCGATCGTCCGCGGCCGACCTCCTCGATCAGACCGTCGTCGATGAGACTGCCGACGAGGTCGCTGACGGACGTCCGCGTGAGGCCGGTCAGCCGGGCAAGGTCGGCGCGCGACAGCGGGCTGTCGTCGTGAAGGGCCCGCAGCACCAGCTGCTGGTTGAACGTTCGCGTCCGGTGGTGCGTGGCTTTCTCTGGCAGCACCGTCGAGGTGTCGCTCATGCGCGGGCGGACGCTCCTCCTTCGGGGACCCCCTGCCGCCTGACAGGCGGCTCGGCAGGACTGCCGAAGTCGGATGCTGTCTCAGCGACCGGGCTTTGTCAAGACCTTGGACAAAGAACCCGCGGGCGCACAGCGTGTCGAAGCGTCCCGAACGGAGAACGGCAACGACGCGACGAGCGCCGAGTTCGATCCCCAGGCCGCAGCCCGGGAGCTCGCCGCGGCCGCTTGAGTTCGACGGCTCAGCTCAGCTCAGACGAGGCTCAGGAAGAAGCCGCACGCCGCACCGCCCACGCCAGCGGCGAGATAGAGCGGGACGAAGTCGGTGCGTGCCCGGCGGAGGCGTGTCCGGATCCGGACGCGCTCAACGGCGTGGACCGGGATCACGAACGGGCCACGCTCGTGGATCCCGTGCTGAAGGGTGGTCGTGGCGATCTGCTGCATCCGAAGCTCCTGCGACCCAGCTTCGGAGCGAGCGCGTCGAGGTCACGGCGTCGACGGCGCCGCCGACGTTACAGTCGCGAGACAGCGCCGCTCAGGATGGACGGACGCGCTCCACGAAGCGGCCGATGCGTCCGAGCGCCTCCTGAAGCTGCTCGTACGAGGTCGCGTAGCACATCCGCACGTGACCCGCGCCCGATGGCCCGAACGCCGACCCGGGCACCACCGCGACGCGTTCCTCCATGAGCAGCCGCTCGGTGAACGCCTCGTCATCGAGGCCGCTCGACGAGATCCGGGGGAACGCATAGAACGCGCCGCGCGGCTCGAACGTGTCGAGCCCGATCGCGTTCAGGCCGTCGACGATCAGGCGCCGTCGGCGGTCGTACTCGGCGCGCATCCGCTCGACCTCGGGCTCGCCTTCAACGATCGCCATGAGTGCCGCGTCCTGGGCCGTCGTCGGCGCCGACATGATCCCGTACTGGTGCACCTTCACGATGCCCTCGAGGATGCCCGCCGGCGCGGCCACCCAGCCGACGCGCCAGCCGGTCATCGCGTAGGCCTTCGAGAAGCCGCCCATCAGGATCGTCCGCTCGCGCATGCCCGGCAGCGCGCTCATCGCCCGGTGGCGGTAGGTGCCGTAGGCGAGCCGGTCGTAGATCTCGTCGGAATACACGAGGAGATCGTGGCGAACCGCGATCGCGGCCAGCTCGTCCTGCACCGCCTCCGGGAGGACGGCGCCGGTCGGGTTGCATGGGTAGCCCATGAAGAGCGCCTTCGTGCGCGGCGTGATCGCTTCCTCGACGGCGGCCGGGTCGAGCGCGAAGTCGTCCTCGTAGCGGGTCGCGACGTGGCGCACGACGCCGCCCGCGAACACCACCGCCGGCACATAGGCGACATACGAGGGCTCGTGGAGGATCACCTCGTCGCCCGGGTCGCAGGTGGCACGCAACGCGAGGTCGACCGCCTCCGAGGCGCCGACCGTGATCAGCAGCTCGGTCGCCGGGTCGTAGGCGACGCCGTACAGGCGCTCCAGGTGGCCGGCCAGCGCCTTGCGGAGCTCGAACGTGCCGTAGTTGCTCGTGTAGTGGGTGCGCCCTTCGCGGAGGCTCTCAACGCCCGCCTCCACAATGGACCGTGGGGTGTCGAAGTCCGGCTCCCCCACCCCGAGGCTGATGACGTCGTCCATCGTGGCGAGGATGTCGAAGAAGCGGCGGATACCCGACGGCGGGACGCTTCGCACGCGTTCCGACAGGGCACGCTCAGCGAGGGGCCGACGATCGGGTGACCCGGCCACGGTCGCGGCCGGGTCCATCTCGGTGGTCATGCTCGCCACAGCCTACGGCATCGGTGACCGGCGGTCGCGACGCCGCTGGCGTGGGCGTCAGCTGACCTCGACGGCAGCGAGGACGGCGTCGGGCACTTCCGGTCGTGGCCGTTGGCGGTCGCAGGTTCGGGCCCAAGGAATGGCGGCAGCGCGTCCTCGATCACGAGTTGCTCCGCTCTTGCCCGGATGCCGGTCATCTGGCGCTGCATCATCACGAAGACACCAAATCCGAGCAGCGACAGCGCCGCTTTCGTGACCGGTGTTCCTTCCGCGCTCCAGTAGCGCATCCGCTCGATCAGCCGCGTCCGGTTCGGTCCGAGCGGGTCGAGCACGAACGACCACGACGCTTTGAACTCGCTCGGCGTCGCGGCGAGGAAGTTACCCGAGGCGGCGAGCCCGGCTGGCAGTTCCTCGCCCTCGGAATGGGTGATCGGCTGCATCGTCGACGGGTCCCCATAGAGGACCAACGCCCGGTTCCGCTCGAGGAGTTTGACCTCGAAGCCGCCGCCGGGATGCGTCGGGACGACGTCGCCGACCGCCAGGTCCTGCCATGCTTCGACGATGCGTTCGGCGCTCTTCCCGCGCATGTCGAGCTGATCGATGCTGTACCAGCCGGCCCGTCCGTAGCCCATCTGCACGAGCCACGGCCAGACACGCTCGGGGGACGCCTCGATGGTGATTCCGCGGGTGTCGATCGCCTGGGCGTCCGGGACCAGCTCGTCACCGGGCAGCTTCCGTGTGGCTTCGTCCGGGACCACGCCCCAGGTCTTCCACCACCGCCGCACGCCGACGTACGCGAGCCAGCTTGCGCCCGCGATCGCCGCACCAACCGCAATTCGTTTCAGCATTGAACACACCTCCTGCCGCCGAATCGTCGCCTGCTCGAGACGTCGTGGGCAGTGCCAAGCGGCCCCCGGTCGGGTGACCGAAGGCCGCGATGGCGCCACATGGAACGCAGCGCGCCTCAGCTCACGGCGCGAGCCGCTGCCAGGTCGCCGGATCGTCGACCGTGTCGGGGAGCGTCTCCGCCGCTCCCGACTCCACGTCGATCAGCAGCGTCTTCCCGTTCCCCAACCGGTTGAGCATCACCTTCGTGCCGTCCGGTGAGAACTCGAAGCCACGACTCACCAGGGGTGATCCCGGTGAGGGCCCGAGGCTCAGCGCTCCCGTCGGCGGGCACGACGTACAGTCGGTACCCGGACTGCCTCGAAGCCGCGGAACGCAACGAGCGAGCCGTCCGGCGAGAACACGCCGCCTCCTTCGCCGAACTGTGCCCCGGTGCGCGGGAATGCCTTGTCCGTGCCGGTCCCGAGGTCGAGCAGGCGCAGGGTCTACATCATGGCGACGGGATCCCACACGCCGTACATCACGTGCGTGCCGTCCGGGGATGGAACTGGATTCTTGGTAGCCGTCATCGCGGTGCGCCGTCGGTCGCCGTCAGCGGCCGCGGCTCGCCGCCGTCCGGGGAGATCGCGAACAGGCCGCTGCGCAGGCCGTCGGGCGTCTTGGCGACGCCGCGGAACATGATCTCGTCGCCGTTCGGCGGTAGCCAGAACGGCCACGTCACCGCCATCCCCGTGTCGAGGACGCGCAGCCGATCGCTCCCGTCGGTCGGCACCACCTGGAGCGTGGGGCGGCCGCCGATCTTCGACTGCAGGGCGATGAAGTCGCCGGCCGGCGACCAGTCCCACTGGTCCGGGGCATCGAGCGGCCCGGTCAGGTCGAGCGGGTTCGTCCCGTCCGCATTCGCGACCTGGATGCTGATCAGCTCGGGCACGTCGCCGTTCGGCGGACGCTCGAGACGGAGGAAGGCGAGCTTCGTCCCGTCGCGCGAGTAGATGCCCGTGAAGTCGTCGGTCGCACCTTCGAGGAGCGTTCGACTGGTACCCGAGTCGGGATCCCAGCTGACGAGATCACCGTCCACGGTGTACATGATCAGGCCGTTGCGAGCCGGCCCGAACGGCGGGGCCGCCCGGCGCTGCGAGCCGACCCACGCGAGGGTCGCGGCAACCACGACGAGGAGGAGCGCAACGACGACGGCGCGCCACGGGACGCGCGGGATGTAGACAGATCGCTGTGCAAGGACGCCCATTGGGAGCCACCTTTCGAGGAGGGTCCAGCGCGGGCGTTGCCGGAGGCCGGCGGTCCGCGCCAGCACGTCGTCTGTGTAATCGGGCAGGCTCGGAGCCGCGAGCTCGGTGATGAGCTCGGCAAGCCTTGGCTCGACTCGATCGAAGCGCGTCATGCCAACTGCCCTCGCGAGAGCTCGGCCGTTTCCGGCGTGCCCTCGGCATCGAACGTGAGCCGCATCGCCGCAAGCGAGCGGTGCAGCCGTGACTTGGCGGTACCGACGGGGATCCCGAGCACGGCGGCCACGTCCGGCAGCGGCAGCCCGAGGAAGTAGTGGACGACGACGACCGCGCGCCACTCGGGATCGAGTCGCTGCAGCGCACGGTCGAGCTCGTCGCGGTCGGCGACCGCCAGGGAGACGTCCCCGACAAACGGTGGATCGATCGGGTCGAGGTCGACCTCGATGACCCGCCGCCGACGGTGACGGAGGAGATCAAGGCAGGAATGAACGAGGAGGCGGTGGAGCCAGGCGTCGAACCGATCCGGGTCGCGCAACCCGGGAAGGCTCTTCCACGCCCGGACAAGACTCTCCTGGACCGCGTCGCGCGCGAGCTCCGGGTCCCGAAGGATCAGCCTGGCCGCCGCGTCCAGCCGCGCGATCGACCCGCGGACGAGCACGGCGAAGGCGTCATGATCGCCATGCGCCGCCCGGTCCACGAGCTCTCGCTGGTCCACGGAGGTCCACCAGGTTCCGGCGCGGCCATTCGGTCGCGCTCACATGGTATGGCGCCAAATTGCCGCGACGAGGTTCCCGTCGGCCGACGCCGGTCGGTTCAGGCCGCGCCGGCCGCCACTCGCTCGAGCGGTGCGGGCGTCGCTGGATCGGACGCGGCAGAGCTCCGCGGGTTCGAGCGCCGCCAGTCCGCGCCCGCGGTCAGACCCTCGTAGGCCCTTGCGAGCCCGAACAGCTCGGCCTCCGACCACGGGGCGCCGATGAACTGCAGCCCGACCGGCAGGCCCTCGCTCAGACCGCATGGGATCGAGATCCCGGGCAGGCCCGCGACGTTGACCGGGAGGGTGCACGCGTCCGACAGGTACATCGACACGGGATCGGCCATTCGCGCCCCGAAGCGGAACGCGACGGTCGGCGACGTCGGCGCCACGAGCGCGTCGAAGCCCTGCGCCCAGAGTGCGTCGAAGTCGCCCTTGATCAGGGTCCGGACCTTCTGGGCCTTCAGGTAGTACGCGTCGTAGTAGCCGGCTGACAGGGCATATGTGCCGAGCATGAGCCGGCGCTTCACCTCGGCGCCGAACAGGCGGCCGCGGGTCGTGAGGTAGTTGTCGAGCACGTCGCCGTCGCCGAGCCGCGGGCCGTAGCGGATGCCGTCGTAGCGGGCGAGGTTCGCCGACGCCTCGGCCGGGGCCACGATGTAGTAGGTGGCCAGCCCGTACTCGGTGTGCGGGAGCGAGACCTCCTCGACGGTCGCTCCGGCCGCCTCGAGCGCCGCGACCGCCTCGCGGACGCGCTGTTCGACGCCCGGCTCCATCCCGGCCACGAAGTACTCGCGCGGGAGCCCGAGCCGCTTCCCGCGGAGCGCGGCCACGGCCTCGTCGTCGTCCGCCGGCAGCGTCAGCAGCTCGTCGGGCACCGGCGCCGGCGACGACGTGGAGTCGCGCTCGTCGCGGCCGGCGACCGCGTGCAGCATCGTCGCAGCGTCACGCGCGTCGCGGCCGAACGGACCGATCTGATCGAGCGAGCTGGCGAACGCGACGATGCCGTAGCGGCTCACTCGCCCGTAGGTCGGCTTCATGCCGACGGTACCGGTCAACGCCGCCGGCTGGCGAATCGAGCCACCAGTGTCGGTGCCGAGCGCAACCGGCACGTGGTAGGCAGCCACGGCAGCCGCCGAACCGCCGCTCGAACCGCCCGGGACGCGGTCGAGCGCCCAGGGGTTGGCCGTTGGGCCGAACGCGGAATGCTCGGTCGATGAACCCATCGCGAACTCGTCCATGTTCGTCTTGCCGAGGATCACCGCGCCGGCCACGCGGATGCGCTCCGTGATGTGCGCGTCGAAGGGCGAGCGGTAGCCCTCGAGGATCCGCGAGCCCGCCGTGCACTGGCCCCCGGCCACCGAGACGAGGTCCTTCAGAGCGACCGGGATACCGAGCAGCGGGTGGGTCCCATCGAGTGCACCGTCCGCACGCGCCGCAGCGATCCGCGCGTCCGCCGCGTCGGCCTCCGCGAGGGCACGTTCCCGGTCGATCGTGAGCCACGCGTTGAGCGCCCGGTTGTCGCGCTCGGCGTTCGCCAGGTGGGCCTCGGTCAGGTCACGCGATGTCAGCTCGCCGGCCCGCAGGAGGGCGGCCTGCTCGTGCGCGTGCAGGCGCGTCAGGTCGGCCGGTCCGGGCATGGCTCAGTCGCGCTCGGTGAGGATCGGCGGGACGAGGAAGAAGTCGCCCTCGCGTGCGGGCGCGTTCGCGAGGACAGCCTCCGCCGGAAGCGATGGCGTCGCGACGTCCTCGCGCAGGATGTTCTCGAGCTCGATGGTCTGGGCCGTCGGGGGAATGGCATCGGTGTCGAGCTCCGCGAGGATCGCGTACTGGTCGAGGATGTGGTTGAGCTGCCCCTCGAGCAGCGTCAGCTCGTCGTCGGTGAGGCCGAGGCGCGCAAGGTACGCGACGTGCTCGACGTCGGAGCGGGACAGCGTGGCCATGGCCCGATCATAGCCGAGCAGTCGGGTCGACCCGCCGAGGCTACCAGAGGCGCGTGGGCCCATCGGGGGATTGCCCGCCGGCACCACTTCGCCGATCCTCATGCCGAACGCAGGATCCTCACTTCCCGGAGCCGAACGCAACCCCATGTGGCACACCCTCACACATTGATGGTCGCGATCGCCTGTCGCCAATGCGGCACGGTCGCCGGGAGCACGTCCGCGACGTTCTGCCGGCGCTGCGGGCTGCCGTACGGCGAGCCGCCCCGTCACGACGTCGAGCTGCCGAGCTGCCACGTCTGCTACCAGACGGTCGACGACGACGGTCGACTGGCCAGCCTCGACGCGCCGGGCCTGCGCGTCGACCTCCACCGCCACCTGGCCGAACACGATCGGCACCCGGTCGGCGACGACGAATGGCTCGAGAGCCTGCGCCTCGGCGACCGGGTGCGCATCGGGCGCTGGTCGGCGCCATTCGACGTGGTCCGTCGCTACCTCGTGACCGGGGTCGTCGAAGGCGGACGGCGTCGAGCCTTCGAGCACAACGCGATCGTGACGGCAATGACCCAGCTCAAGCGCTTCGGCCACGGCGCCACGATCCTTGGCGACCAGCCCGAATGGCAGGCGGCGCGGGCCGCGGTGAGCGAGCTGATGGAGCGCTACCACCGCCGCCGTCGATAAGCGGCAGAAACCGGGTCAGCCGGTCGGCGCGACGTCGCCGAACAGCTCGTCGTACGAATACTGATCCCAGTCGCGGACCCAGATCTCGGCAATCTTCCCGTCGTCGATGCGGTACACGACCACGCGGTCGATGTCGATCGTGCGGCCGCCCCGCGTGACCCGCCAATGGACGAGGCTGGCAGCGTGCGTGTCGCTGGCCAGGATGTCGTCGATGCCGAGGTTCTCGAACTGCCCGCCCGTGTCCTGGAAGATCCGGGTGTAGTACGCGAGCACCGCGTCCTGGCCTTCGTAGCTGCCCGCATGCGGGCTGCGGCCGGGGATGTGCAGGACGCAGTCCTCCGTGAAGTACGGCAGGATTTCGGCCGCGTGGCCCGCCGTCAGCGTCGCCGAGTAGCGCCGCATGAGCTCGATGTTCGGGTGCGTCATCCCTCTGTTCCCTCTCCGGCCAGGAGCTTCCGGAAACCGTCCGCGTCGAGGACGGCCAGGCCGAGCTCCTGGGCCTTGGCGAGCTTCGAGCCGGCGCCCTCGCCGGCCACGACGTAGTCCGTCTTGCGGGACACGGACCCGGCGGGTTTCCCGCCCGCAGCCCGGACCGCTTCCTCCGCTTCCTCGCGGCTGAACCCCTCGATCGTGCCTGTCACGACGACCGTCTTTCCGGCCAGCGGCCCGCCATCCGCGGTCTCCGCGACGACCGGCGCCTCCGGGTCGACGCCGACGTCCCCCAACTCGGCGAGCACGCCACTCGTGGTCTCTTCTGCGAACCAGCCGGCGAGGGCCGCCGCCACGGTGGGCCCGACCCCCTCGACCTCTTCGAACCGATCGGGCTGCTCCAGCGCGACCTGCCGAAGGAAGGCGCCGATGCGGCGCAGCCAGTCCTCGCCCGGTGGTACCTGGACGGTGAGCCAGCGCGCGAGGTCGATGGCTGTCGTCTCGCCGACCTGCGGGATGCCGAGGCCGTTGAGGACGCGCGCCAGCGGCCGTTTGCGCGACTTCTCGATCGCCCGGTGCAGGTTCTCGGCACTCTTCCGACCGAACCGCTCGAGCCCCTCGAGATCCTCGACGGTGAGTCGGTAGAAATCTGCCCGGCTCCGAACGAGGCCGGTGGCAAGCAGCTGTTCGAGCGACCTTCCAGCCGGCGCCTTCGATGTCCATCCCGCCGCGACCGACGAAGTGGGCGAACTCCTGGCCGACACGGGCCGGGCAGCTCGGGTTCGGGCAGTAGTGGCGCACCGCGCCCTCGTCGCGAGCGACCGGCGTGCCACACACCGGGCACGCCTCGGGCATGTCGAACTCGCGCTCGTCCCCGGTCCGCCGGTCGACGAGCGGGCGGACCACCTCGGGGATGACGTCCCCCGCCTTCTGCAGGATCACGTGATCGCCGATCCGGATGTCCTTTCGGCGCACCTCGTCGAGGTTGTGGAGCGTCGCGCGGGCGACCGTCGATCCCGCCACCTTGGTCGGCCTGAGGTGCGCGACCGGCGTCAACGTTCCGGTCCGCCCCACGTACGGGACGATGTCCTCGACGAAGCTCTCGACCTGCTCCGGCGGGTACTTGTAGGCGATCGCCCAGCGCGGTGCGCGGCTGACCATCCCGAGACGCGCCTGCTGGTCGAAGCGGTCGACCTTGACCACGACACCGTCGGTCTCGTACGGCAGCTCGTGGCGCCCCTCGCGCCACGCCTCGGTGAAGGCAATCACACCCTCGATGTCGAGGCCCGATTCATGGTTGGGGTTGACCGCGAATCCGAGGACTGCGAGCCGGTCGAGCGCACCCGACTGCGTCGACACGCCGACCGCGGCGGAGTCGACATCGGCCGACTCGCCTCCGACTGCCTCGGCCTCCTCGATCAGCTGGTAGAACCACGCGGAGAGCAGCCGGTTGGCCGTGACTTGCGGGTCCTTCTGGCGCAGCGAGCCCGCGCCGCTGTTGCGCGGGTTCGCGTACAGCGCCAGCCCCGCCTCCTCGCGCTCGGCGTTGATCCGCGCGAACTCGGCCTTCGGCATGAAGACTTCGCCGCGAACGTCCATCGACGCGGTGGCCGACAACCGCTCCGGAACTGCCTTGATCGTGCGCAGGTTGGCGGTCACGTCCTCGCCGGTCGTCCCATCGCCGCGCGTCGCGCCCTGGACGAAGCGGCCGCGCTCATAGCGCAGCGTGATCGCGAGGCCGTCGATCTTGAGCTCGGCGACATAGCGCAGGTCGTCGGCGGGTTCCGGGGCGGCGGGTAAACCGAGGCCACGGCGAACCCGCGTGTCGAACGCCCGCAGCTCGTCGTGCGTGAACGCGTTTCCCAGCGAGAGCATCGGCCGCCGGTGACGGACCTCATCGAACGTGGTCCCGGTCGGCGTACCGCCGACGCGCTGGGTCGGCGAATCTGGTGTGACGAGCTGCGGAAAGGCGTTCTCGAGCGCGACCAGCTCGCGGAACAGCTGGTCGTACTCGGCGTCGCTGATCTCGGGCGCGTCCTCGACGTGGTACAGGCGATTGGCGCGCTCGACCTGCTCGACCAGCGCGGCGTGGCGGGCGGCGGCGGCTTCGATGTCCAGCGCGGCCGCCTCCTCGACGAGCGACGGATCGACGGGCAGCTCGGTCGTCATCGCCCAGAGGATACCGGCGGGCGGGTCAGACCGGCTCGACGTGGGCCCGGGTCAGTTCGGCGGGCGAGCGCACGCCGACCAGGGCGAACGTCCGAAGTGTCTCCTCGCCGAGGATCGCGAGGGCGTGGGCGACGCCCGGCTCGCCGGCACAGGCCAGCGCATAGAGGAACGGGCGGGCGGCGAAGACGGCGCGTGCACCCATCGCAAGCGCGAGCGCCACGTCAGGGCCGCGCCGGACGCCGCCGTCGAGGTACACCTCGGCCCTACCGTCGACCGCCTCCACGACCTCGGCGAGCACGTCGATCGGGGCGGCCACGCGGTCGAGCTGGCGGCCACCGTGGTTGGAGACCCAGACCCCGGTCGCACCGTGCTCGACGGCGAGTCGTGCGTCCTCGGCGGTCAGGATCCCCTTGAGCACGAGCGGTAGAGACGACCAGCCGCGGATCGTGGCGAGGTCGTCCCAGGTGAGGCCGACGCTGCGCATGTCGAGCACGTCGTCGATGTCGCCATCCCACCCGACCCGCTGCGGCAGGTTGGCGTAGGCGTCGCGACCGGGGTCGAAGTCCGTGCGCAGGATCTCGTCGCGGTAGCCGAGCACCGGCAGGTCGACCGTGAGCGCGATGGCGCCATAGCCGGCCGCCTCCGCACGCTGGACCAGGTCGCGGCTGATCGACCGGTCCCGCTGGATGTAGAGCTGGAACCAGCGCGGGCCGTCGGGCGCGGCCGCTGCCACCTCTTCGATCGATCGCGATGCCACGGTCGACACAACCTGCAGCACACCGGCCGCCGCAGCAGCGCGCGCGGTCGCGCACTCCCCGTCGGCGTGGGCCATCCCATGGAGCGCCGCCGGCGCGATCCCGAACGGCATCGCCACCTCGGCCCCGAGGAGCGTCGTCCGCAGGTCGACCACCTCGACGTCGACGAGCACGCGCGGGCGCAACCGGTAGCGGGACCAGGACGCCAGCGAGTCCCGCATCGTGTGCTCATCCCACGACCCACCCGCGTAATACGACCACGCCGCGGGGTGCAGCCGTTCGAGGGCCGGCGGCTCGAAGTCGGCCAGGCGGACGATGCCGCCGAGCGCCAGCGGAGGATCGGCCGGCGGCGGGTAGCGGGACTCGAGCGTCTCGGTCATCGCGTGCAGGGTAGCCGGTCGGGAGCTGGCCGCGGCAATGCGATTTGGTGCACGATCGCTCGCCTTTGGCTCGCTAGGCGAGCAGTCGGGCGGCTATAAGCTCTCCCGTCCTCGCGATGGCTCGGCGGCCGAGCAGTTCAGCGGCTCGAAGGATCCTATGGCTCGCCAGGCGAGCAGTTCAGCGGTTCTTGCCCTTCCCAGCCGCCGGTTCGCTCGCTGGGCGAGCCAAGCCACGCGTTGGGTGACGGCCGCGAGCCCGTGACGGCCGCACAGGTGCCGATTTGCGGCGCGTGATCAGTCGGTGATCTCGAGGTTGGCAAGGCTCGCCAGCATCGTCTTGGGCCCGATGCCTGGGTCCTTGAAGGCCACGGTGACCTCCTCGTCGCTGCGGGTGAGTTTCGAGGTGACGACGATTCCCTCACCCCAGGCGGCGTGACGGACCCGGTCGCCGTCGCGGAACTGGCGTTCGCCGGGGATGACCGGACGTCTTGGCTTCGCAGGAGCGGCTCTGGTAGGGGTGCGGCCGGCGACACCTTCGCCTTCGGGTTCGTATGAACGCTCCAGCGCGTCGTCCCAGGCGCGCAGCGTCGCACGCGACAGCTGCCCCGAGCGGGCGCCCTCGGCGAACGCCTCGCGCTTGGCGCCGAGATCGCGCGTCGGACGGAACGGCTCTCCGGGAGGCGGCGCGCCCGGGCGGCCGCTCCCCTGGCGATAGGCCGGACCAGAGCCGCGGACCGGCGTATTGAATCGCGACGCGCGGCGCGCCCCGAACACGAGGTCCAGGTCCAGGTCGCGCCCGTCGTCGGTCGAGGCAAGCTGCGGCCCTTCCATGAGCTCGGGTGGGATCTCGAGCAGGAAGCGCGACGGGACGCTGGCCTGACCCATGCCCCACGTGGCGCGGCGCCAGGCGTGCGACAGGAACAGGCGGCGCTTCGCCCGCGTGATCCCGACGTAGGCGAGGCGCCGCTCTTCCTCGAGCTCCTGCTCGTCATCGAGCGCCCGGCTGTGCGGGAACAGGCCCTCCTCGAGGCCGGCGATGAACACGACCGGGAACTCCAGGCCTTTCGCCGCATGGAGCGTGATCAGGACGACCGAGTCGGCCTCGCCTTCATAGCTGTCCTGATCGGCCACGAGCGCGGTCTCCTCGAGCAGCCGGTCGAGCGCGTCGTCGGGGCTCAGGTCGTCGTAGCGGGTCGTCACGGAGCGCAGTTCGAGCAGGTTGGCCCAGCGTTCCTCACCTTCCTCGGAACCGTCCGCGAGCATCGCGCGGTAGCCCGACGCCTCGAGGGCTGCGTCGAGCAGCTCGGGGAGCGGCAGCACCCCGACCCGCGTTCGGAGTCGGCGGACGAGCGCTGCGAACTCGGCCAGCGCGTTCCGCGTGCGCGGCGCGAGCTCGGCGTCGCCACGCGCGGCCGCCTCGATCGCGCCCCAGTACGACGCCCCCTCGCGACCCGCCAGCGACCGGAGCACTTCGATCGTCTTCTCGCCGATGCTCCGCGCGGGCACGTTGATGATCCGCTCGAAGCTCACGCTGTCGGTATCGGAGCGCAGGATGCGCAGGTAGGCCAGCGCGTCCTTGACCTCGCGCCGGGCGTAGAACCGGGTCCCGCCGACGAGCTGGTAGCGGATCCCGTAACGCAGGAACAATTCCTCGATCGCCCGGGACTGCGCGTTCATCCGGTACATCACCGCGATGTCGCGAGCGCGGAAGCGGGTCTCGGACTCGTCGTCGTCGGCACGACGGGTCAGGACGCTCCCTCGTCCCCCGACCAGGTTCTCCACCTGGCGGGCGATCCACTCGGCCTCCTCCTCCTCGTTGTAGGCCTCGAAGCGCTGGATGCGCAGGCCGCCGGCGTTTTCCGTCCAGAGCTTCTTGTCCTTGCGCGCCTGGTTGCGCGAAACGACCGAATGGGCCGCGTCGAGGATCAGCTGGGTCGAGCGGTAGTTCTGCTCGAGCTTGACGACCGTCGCCTTCGGCCAGTCGCGCTCGAAGTCGAGGATGTTGCGCAGGTCCGCGCCGCGCCATGAGTAGATCGACTGATCGTCATCACCGACGACGCACAGGTTTCCGTGGGTCGCGGCGAGTGCCCGGATCCACAGGTACTGGGCGCGGTTCGTGTCCTGGTATTCGTCGACGTGGAGATAGCGCCAGCGTTGCTGGTACCCCTTGAGGACCTCGGGCGCCTCCTCGAACAAGCGCACGGCTTCGAGCAGCAGGTCGTCGAAATCGAGCGCCTTGGCCGTCCGCAGCCGCTCCTGGTAGCGGGTTGCCAGGCGCGCGATCGTGCGGTCGCGGTGGTTGACCGCGTTCTCGGAGAGGAACGTCGGGTCGAGCATCTCGTTCTTGGCACGACTGATCGCGCCGAGCACGACCGACGGGCGGAACTCGCCGGTCAGCGGCATGTCCTCCTCGCGGAGGATCTGCTTCATCAGCGCCTGCTGGTCGTCGGTGTCGTAGATGACGAACCGGCGGTCGATGCCGATCGCCTCGCCGTTCTGGCGAAGCACCCGGGCGCAGAGCGAATGGAAGGTGCCGGCCTGGACGTCCCGGCCGGGCTCCCCGACGAGGCTGATGATCCGCTCCCGCAGCTCCGCGGCCGCGCGATTCGTGAACGTGACCGCGAGGATCTTCCACGGCGCGACGTCCGTCACGCCGACGAGGTACGCGATCCGGTGGGCGAGGACGCGGGTCTTGCCCGATCCGGCGCCGGCCAGGATCAGCAGTGGCCCTTCGGTGGTCGTGACTGCCCGTGCCTGCTCCGGGTTGAGGCGGCGGACGATCTCCTCGGCGCGGCGCTCGCGGGCTGCTGCTCGCTCGGCGTCCTGGGCAGCACGGGCAGCTGGATCCGCGGGCGCGGCGGGCTGGTCCGTCGGTCCCGGGGCTTCACGCAGCCACTCGGGCTCCTCGGGGGCGGCCGGTGTGCTCTCGGTGACGTCGTTGAACTGCGTGCCGACGGTCGCCGCGGCATCCTCGAGCGTGCGCGCGGACTGCCGCCGTCGGGAGGTGGGACTCACCGTCCAATTGTAGGCGGCGGGCCTTCCTCCCAACGTATCCGGGGCGGTGTCCCCGGCATGAACGAGCCCGCCGCGGACGGCGCCGCGGCGGGCTCAGACGGATCGTGAATGGCTAGCTCTGGACCTGGTCGGCCGGCGGCGCCTCGATCGTGACGGCCTCGTCCCAGTTCGACAGGGTCACGGCCATCGTGATATTGCCCTGCGACCCGAGGTCAAGGGTGAGGTCGACGCCTGCCGGGCGCAGCGTGTCCTTCTCGACCTTGATCGTTGCCTTGACGCTGGCCTCGCTCATGTCGGCGGGCAGCTGGTCGGTCGGGAGCTCGCCACCGAGCGCCTGGAGTTCGGCCGCGTCCAGGTCGATCGTGACCGTGTAGCACTGCTTGTCGCCGCAGGCCACGTCGTCGCCCTTGGTCGGCTGAACCTTCGAAAGCTGCTCGCGAAGCTCGGCGATGTCCTCCTCGGACATGTCGGTCGCCTCATTGACGGCGTTCGCTTCGGATTCGGACTTCTGGTAGAGCGGCCCGGTGAGCGACGTCTTGACATAAGAGGTCCCGCCGACCTGGATCAGCTCCCCGGAAACGCCCATCAAGGCCGGGGCGGAGAACGTGGCCTTGGCGTTCTTGTTCTCGACGTCGACGTCGAGCTGTGCGGTCGTGTTGTCGAGCGGGAGAGGGGCGGCTGCACCGGTCCCCGTCATGTCGACACTGACCGATCCGCTCACGGCGACATCAGCCCGGAAGCTCTTGACGTCCTGGAGCGTCTGGACGGACTCGGCGAGGATGTCGACCGGGTCGGTCAGGGCGGGCGCGGCCGGTGCGCTACCGCTGCACGCCGCGACCACGGCGATAACGGACGCGGCCAGCATCAGGCGAAGCGAGCGATTGCGTGACATGAACACTCCTCGGGTGGTTGCGCGTAGGTCCCCCGTGCGCCGACCTGACGGTGCCGGGCCGCGGCACAGGGTGGAGGCACGCGGCTCGGCTGTCAAACGCCGGCCGCTGCCATCCGTTACCCCAGTGTCGGCTCGAGACGCAACGTCGTGTCGAGGATGTCCTCGGCGACCATCGACTGCGCCGATTTCGAATTCCGGTACTTGGTCAGGAACCCCGCCGAGCAGCGCCTTATCGATTCCGGGTCGGTCGCCGAGACGGCGGTCGCTCGAATCCTGCGCTCGCCCGCGATCAGCGTCACCTCGGCGTCCGCACGCGTCTCTCGATACCAGCGAGCGCGCTCGCCGAGCCATGACCGGACGAACACGTCCTCACCATCGACGACGACCCAGATGATTGCCGAGTGCACCGGCCCATCCGGCAGGCCCGTCTCGATGCGAACCTCACGGGTGGCGGCGATGAGGCGGAGGTCGTCAGACGCGAACGGCATGAACGCAGTGTGCCCGGAACGGCGACCACGTGTCTGGAGCCACCTCGCGGGAGCCATCCCGCGCTATTTCGGCGTGATTTCGATCTCGCCCTCCAGCGGCTGCATCGCGCTGGGGTCAACGTCGACACGGACCACATGGTGCCCGACCTCGAGCTCTGGCAGCGTCCCGAAGACGCACGGGGTAGTCCGGTCGATCTCCACCGTCTCGCGCGAGCTCACCCGCTCGGCGCCCTCGCGCATCGTCGTTATCGTGACAGTCGCCCCCGCCTGGAGCGCTGGCGAGAATGTGACGACGACGTGGACCGGGGTCCCCACCGCGTAGTCCTCGGCTGTGCCAGTCAATTCACATTCCGTTCCACCGGTCCCGAACCCCATCGTTACGAGATTTCGGGCCGCCCGGGCCCGTGGCGTCGAGGATCGCGGTAGCGATCAGCGGCAGGCCCAGGAACAAGAGGGCGAACACGAGGCAACCGACCCATCGCAAGTTCCGGCCGGTGGGAGGTGGAATCCAGCCCGGCGGACCGGAGCGGGAGGGACCGGAGTCGGGAAGACGCCAGCCTGGCGCACCTTCGTCGGAATGCGAGCCGGAGGAGACATCGTTCGGTGGTTCCAGTACGCCTTGCCCAGTCACGTTGCGAACGCCGACCCCAGACATTCCACCGCGCTGCTCGACGCCTCGTCCCGAAAGTTGTTGAACGAAACCGGGAATCAGGCTCGCCTTCTATGATCGGTCAGCACTCCCGTGCCCCATCACATCGCCTGGCTGATCGCCCGAGGGATCGGCGGCCCTCCGATACGCCTCGTGAAGCCGCACGACCTCCGCGCGAAGCGCAGGGATCTCGAGGGGATCCGATGCATTCGCAAGCCGGCGTTCGGCCTCGCGCCAAGCTGCAAGCGTCTCCGGCACCTGGGACACACTAGACCCTCACTAGTGGGTGACGGTCCCGCGAGCATGAGCCCCCCGGACGATCACCGCCGGGGAAACGATGTCCGCACCCGGGGGTCTCGACAGCGGAAAGCCCACGGCATGCGTTTCGCTACGCCTCGACTTGACATGACGAAACCCCACCGCGACCGGTCCCCCTCTGACCCCCCTCGCGGCAGGGCCTCACCTCAACCATAACGTGGTCGCCGCCCCTGCCGGATGACGAACCGTCATACGGTCAACGCCCCGCCTTCAACCGGTTCGACGACGAGGCGTGACCTTTTCACGCCCGCTCGGGTCGCTCCCGCGAGTCGCTCCCGCGGCTAAGTCGTGAACTCCCTCAGATCGTCGCAGAAGTTGCGGCCCTCGGTATCGTTGCGCCCGGTCGATTCTTTAACGATCCGGAACGAGTCAGGGACCTCAATGTCGTCGCTCGGGTCACCGGGAGTGCCCTGGTAGTCGATGTCGAAGGCGAACCGAATGTGACCGGGGTCCATGAGCACGAGGTTGCCGTCGGCGTCGTAGAGCCGGGTACCGCCGGATGCCGCGACCGTGATGGTGATCGTGCCATCACCGTTGTCCACGATCGTGTGGTCCCTGCTGTTGGAGGTGAAGACCTGGGTGAAGGTGCCGCCGGTGTCCAGGTTCGTGGTCACGACGGTGCCGTGTACGCTTTCCCGGAAGTACGGGAATGGTGATGAACCGCGCAGGTTGCCCAGGAAGTTCCCTGAGACGTCCCCTTGATCCTGGGCCGGGGTGCCCTCGCAATCGTAGACGTCGCTGGTGAAGACGTCGTGGAAGTGCCCCTTTTCGATCGGTCGGGCGAAAGCGGGTGTGCTGGCGAGCACCGTCCCCGCGATGGTCAACCCGGCGATGAGTAGTCCGGAACGTCGTCTCATGAACCGACCCCTCCGCGATTCGACAGCCGAGGGCAGCCGGTTCTGAGCGGCGAGGGTGCCCCACCTCGCGATGGTCCGGCCGCGGCGTCGGCAATGGGCAGTCTACTTGACTGGCGAGACCCCACACCAAGCGAGCGCGCCTGCTGAGCCCGCTCCGACGCGGGGTCCCTGGCTATCCAGGTAGCAAGAGAGCCGGGTCTCCGCGGACGGATGACCCGGCTCTCAGTCTGTTTCGTGCGTGGCGCCGTCAAAGACGGACGCCGACGGACGCTATCGGACGAACTAGAAGTCCATGCCCCCGCCGTGGTCGTGGCCGCCACCGGCGACCGCCTTCTCCTTCTCCGGGATGTCCGTGACGACCGTCTCGGTGGTCAGGACCATCGCGGCGATGGAAGCAGCGTTCTGGAGGGCGGAGCGGGTGACCTTGGCCGCGTCGACGATCCCCTTCTCGAAGAGGTCGCCGTACTCACCCGTCAGGGCATCGAAGCCGTGGCCCTTGTCGAGGCCCTTGACCTTTTCGACGACGACCTCACCGGGGGCGCCGGCGTTGTCGGCGATCTGGCGGGCGGGCGCCTCGAGCGCCTTGCGCACGATGTCGACGCCGACGGCCTGGTCACCGTTGAGCTTGAGCTTGGCAAGCACGGGGACCGCCTGCAGCAGAGTCGTCCCGCCGCCGGCCACGAGGCCCTCTTCGACGGCCGCGCGGGTCGTCGACAAGGCGTCCTCGATACGGTGCTTCTTCTCCTTCAGCTCGACCTCGGTGGCCGCGCCGACCTTGATCACCGCGACACCGCCGGACAGCTTGGCGAGGCGCTCCTGGAGCTTCTCGCGGTCGTAGTCCGAGGTGGTCTCCTCGATCTGGGCCTTGATCTGGCCCATGCGGCCCTTGATCGCGTCGGCAGAGCCGCCGCCGTCGACGATGGTCGTGTCGTCCTTGGTCGAGACGACGCGACGAGCCGAGCCGAAGTCCTCGGCCGTGACGGAGTCGAGCTTGCGCCCGATCTCCTCGCTGATGACGGTGCCGCCGGTCAGGACGGCGATGTCGCGGAGCATCTCCTTGCGGCGGTCGCCGAAGCCCGGGGCCTTGACGGCCAGGACCTGGATCGTGCCGCGGAGCTTGTTCACGACGAGCGTGGCCAGCGCCTCACCGTCGACGTCCTCGGCGATGATGAGGATCGGCTTGCCGAGCTGGACGCCCTTCTCGAGGGCCGGGAGCATGTCCGGGACGCTCGAGATCTTCTTGTCGGTGATCAGGAGGAGCGGGTTTTCGAGGACCGTCTCCATCCGATCGGGGTTGGTCACGAAGTAGGCCGAGATGTAGCCCCGGTCGAACTGCATGCCCTCGGTGTATTCCTTCTCGAGGCCGAGGCTCTGGCCTTCCTCGACGGTGATGACGCCGTCCTTGCCGACCTTGTCCATCACCTCGGCGATGACCTCGCCGACCTCCGGATCCGCGGCGCTGATTGCCGCGACGGCCGCGATCTGCTCGCGGTTGTCGACCGGGCGAGACTGCTTCGCGATCTCGTCGACGACCGCCTCGACGGCCTTCTCGATGCCGCGCTTGACGACCATCGGGTTTGCCCCGGCGGTCACGACGCGCAGGCCCTCGGCGACCATCGCCTGGCCGAGCACGACGGCCGTCGTGGTGCCGTCACCGGCGACGTCGTCGGTCTTGGTGGCGACCTCCTTCAGGAGCTGGGCGCCCATGTTCTCGAACGGGTCCTCGAGCTCGATGTCCCGAGCGATCGTGACGCCGTCGTTGGTGATCGTCGGCGACCCGAACTTCTTGTCGAGCACGACGTTGCGGCCCTTCGGGCCAATGGTGACGCGAACCGCGTCGGCGAGGCGATCGATGCCCCGCTTGAGCGATCGACGAGCGGTTTCGTCGAAGACAAGCTGCTTAGCCAATTCGGTGTGTCCTCCAGGATCGGTATGGGTCGGGTGTGGGCGGGATCGAAGCCGACCTAGTCGGTGACGACAGCGAGGATGTCCTTCTGGCTGACGATCAGCAGCTCCTCTTCGTCGACCTTGAACTCGGTCCCCGCATATTTGGCGTAGAGAACCTTCTGGCCGACTTCGACGTCGATCGGCTGACGCTTGCCTTCGCTATCGAAGGCACCCGGGCCGACGGCAAGAATTTGGCCCTCCTGGGGCTTTTCCTTGGCGGTATCGGGCAGAACGATACCGCTCTTGGTCGTCTCCTCACGCGGGGTCGGCTTGATGACCACGCGGTCGCCCAGCGGGCGAAGCTTGGTCGAAGCAGCAGTGGCAGTCGCCAACGGTGCATTCCTCCTTGACGGCACTGGCCGGCCGTCCGGCATCGACGTTGAAACGAGCGCTCGGTCGCGACGCGCCGCCCGGGTGATATTCCCGGGGGGTGGGCGGGTCAGCGGACTTCGCGGCTCGCTGGCACTCTCATGTCGAGAGTGCTAACACCTTAGCGAACACCGACCGTCGCTGTCAACCCGAAGCGCCCAAAAACTCGCCTCGCGACGCGATTGGCAATCTCCGCAATTCGAGGGTCAAGGCCGGGCACGCGCCCTCGGGAACGTCCGGTCGTAGGCACCGACCAGTTCGGCGCCGAGACCAGGAGGATCAACGCCTCGCGCTTCAGCAACCCATGCCGCGGTCACCGTCACCCACTCCGGCTCATTTCGGGATCGAGGCGCGCCCGGTGGCGAAAGGAACGGCGAATCGGTCTCGACGAGCAGGCGGTTCAGCGGCACGAGCGCCGCAACCGCGCGAGACGCTTCCTCACCGCGCCGGAACGCGAGGCCGGAGAAGCTGATCGCCAGCCCGAGATCGAGGACCGCGCGGGCGTAATCCACGGGCCCGGAGAACGAGTGGATGACGGCCGGCGGCCGCTCCCCGAAGGCCGCGGCCCACGCTCCCCCGCCAACCCCGGCCGCCCGCAGCTCGTCGAGGAGCGCATCCTGACCGTCGCGCCGGCCCGCCGCAGACCGGCAGTGCAGGATCGCCGGCTTGCCGGTCTCGAGCGCCAGCGCCAGGTTGCGCCGAAGGTTCGTCAGCTGGTCCGGGACCGGCGAGAAGACACGGTCATAGTCGAGCCCGGTCTCCCCGATGGCGACGACTCGCGTATCGGGGCCACGGACCGCGATCTCCGCCCACGCCGCGTCGTCGACCTTGGCGGCGTCATGCGGGTGCACCCCGACCGACGCGTCCAGCCACGCATGCGCGTCGGCAAGTTCGAGCGCTCGCTCGCACGATCGGACGTTCCAGCCGGGCACCATGATCCGCTCGAGCCCGGCCGCTCGTGCCCGCTCGAGGACGTCGTCGCTATCCGCGTCGAAGCGGTCCGCATTGAGATGGCAATGGCTGTCGACGAGCGGCACGATTCCTATCGTGGCGGCTCGTCGCCAGCTCCGCAGGCCAGATCAAGCATCGGGCAGACCTGAAAGCGCCGTTGATCAGCCGGGGCGTTGAGCGGCGGGACTGGCGGGCCAAATCAGGCCACTTGGCGGCCAGTCACTCGCCAGTGAAGGAATCGGCCACCGAATCGGCTGCCCGAGAGCCTGCAATCGTGCCTCTTACTGCGGAGGCTGTTGTATGACCAGGATCTCGGTGTGCTCAGCCGGCGGCCACGTTCTGCCAGAGCCCGATCTCGTTGCCCTCGGGGTCGTTGATCGCGGCAAACCGTCCCTGGCCCGGCACGTCGGTTGGTGGCGTCACGACGCTGCCGCCGTTCGCCTCCGCCGCGGCCAGGGCGTCCTCGAGGGACGCAACGTTGATGTACGCACGGAATACCCGTCCGACGCTGTCTCCGCGCCTGCCGATCCCGCCGCCCGCAGCCTCGCTGGTCCGGAACAGCCAGTAGTCCGGGAAGCCTTCCATCGTGCTGAACTCCCAGCCAGCCACCGCACCGTAGAACCGCTTCGCGCGTTCGACGTCGTCGGCCGGGATCTCGATGTGGGTAATGTCGCCTGCCATCGGTCGTCCTCCAGCTTGGGTTCGGGTCATTCCCTACCCAAACGACGATCAGCCGGGCGTGGATTCGACAGCTTCGGTCTCCAGCCTCGGGAAGAGCGGCTGCGCCGTGGCGACCGTGCCCGATTCGCTCGCGTGGGCGCCCCAGCGCAGCTCGTCGAGGAGCGGCGGCCCGCCGTTGCCATCTTCGCCGTACGCGTACGGATACCCGAGCTGGGCGAGCACGCGCGGGGCAGTCTCCGGCATGAACGGCGCTGCGGCGAGCGCGATAAGCCGGCACGCCTCGAGCAGGTCGCCGAGCACGTCCCGCAGCCGCGCGGCTGCCGCGTCATCCCCGCCGTTGGCGGCTTTCGCCAACGCCCACGGCTTCTCGGCGTCGACGACCTTGTTCGCATCCGAAACGAACCCCCACAGGGTGGCCAGGGCATCGTGGAGCAGGCATCCCTCGAGTCGCTCCGCATAGGCCGCGGCGACCGACGTCCACCCGGTTCCGAGCGGCGACGTGTCGGCTGCGCGCGGGGCCGGCCGTTCCCCGTCGAGGTAGCGGTTCGTCATGGTCACGGTCCGGTTGACGAGGTTGCCGAAATCGTTGGCGAGGTCCGCGTTGTAGCGACGGACGAACAAGTCCCACGACACGTCCGCGTCCCGATCGAACGGGACCTCGCGCAGAACGACGTAGCGAATGCCGTCGGTCCCGAACGAGTCGACAACGTCGTTCGGATCCAGGAAGTTGCCGCGACTCTTGGACATCTTCTCGCCCTGCACGGTCATGAACCCGTGCACCCACACCTTGTGTGGGGCCTCGATCCCGGCGCTCCACAGCATCGCCGGCCAGAAGATCGTGTGGAAGCGCGCGATGTCCTTGCCGATGATGTGCAGGTCGGCCGGCCACCATCGCGCGAACGCCTCGGGGTCATCGGGGAACCCGGCGCCCGTGATGTAGTTGATCAGGGCGTCGTACCAGACGTAGATCTTGCCCGCCTCGGGATCCCACGAGCCGTCCTCCAGCAGCGACGTCTCGCCGTTCTCCGCGATCGGGAACGGGATCCCCCAGTCGCCGGGCGTTCGCTCGCGGCTGATCGAGAAGTCCTCGAGCCCCTGGCGGATGAACCCCAGCATCTCGTTGCGCCGGTAATCGGGCTCGACGAACTCGGGGTGCTCGGCGAAATGACGCTCGAGCCGCTCCTGGTATGCCGACAGCCGGAAGAACCAGTTGCGCTCGGTCAGCCACTGCAGCGGCACCCCCGGGTGGTTCGGACAGATCGTGCCTTCCGCGGTCTCGAGCACCTCGCTCGCGCTCCGGAAACCCTCGTTCGGGCAGTACCAGCCCTCGTACGTGCCGAGGTAGATGTCGCCGTTCGCGTGGGCCCGCCGGACCATCTCCTGGGCCGCCCGGACGTGGTCGGGATCGGTCGTCCGGATGAACCGGTCCGGACTGATCCCGAGGGCCTCTTCGGCGGACACGAACAAGCCGACCTTCTCGTCGACGAACGCGCGCGGGCTGCGTCCCTCGTCGACCGCGCTCTGGGCGATGTTGATCGAGTGTTCGTCCGTACCTGTGAGGAAGCGCGTCGGCACACCCTTCATCCGATACCAGCGCGCGATCGCGTCAGCCGCGATCACCTCGTACAGCGTGTGGAGGCCCGGCTTGTTGTTTGCGTAGGCGATGGAGGTCGTCAGGTAGTAACGGTCGGCCATGGGGGCGGATCCTCGGACTCGGGAACGTCGGCGCACGCGTGCGGTGCGCGGTCGGGCATCAGGCGGCGGTCCGCCTTCGCGGTCGGTTACGACCGCTCGGAGCGGCGCCGCCCGGGCATCGCCACGTGGCTCCCGGTGCGGTCCATGGATCGATGATGGACGAGCGGTCCGAGCGGGTCAACCGGGCTGCATCCGAGCCGCGCCACGCTCAGTGGCGAAAGTGGCGCACCCCGGTGAGCAACATCGTGGCGCCGACGCTGTCCGCGGCCGCGACGACCTCGGCGTCACGCATCGAGCCGCCTGGCTGGACGAACGCCGTCACGCCGGCGGCGAGGCAGACTTCGACCCCGTCGGGGAACGGATAGAAGGCGTCGGACGCACAGGCAGCACCGGCCGTGCTGGCGTGGCCGAGCATGGCGCGGGCCTTCTCGACTGCCTGCCGCGCGGCATCCACCCGGCTCGTCTGGCCCGAGCCGATCCCGATCAGCCGCCGCTCGCGGACGAGGACGATTGCGTTCGAGGTGACGCCGCGGACGAGCCGCCACGCGAGATCGAGATCGAGATGCTCCCCGGCCGACGGCGCGCGTTGGGTCGCGAGCTGCCAGACCGAGGCGTCGTCGGCGAGCGTGTCCGGCGCACTGACGAGGACCGCGCCACCGGCAGTCCGGATCGCCCCGAGTGGGTCCGGATGGGCATGGTGGCCCGCAGGCGGGCCATCGTCCGCGAGGGCCACGTCGACCAGGACCCGCAGGTTCGGTTTCGCGGCAAGCACCCCGCGTGCGGCCTCGTCGAACCCCGGCGCGATGACGATCTCGAGGAAGATCGACACGAGCGCTTCGGCGACGGCCCGGTCGACCGGGCGGGTCAGGGCGACGACACCGCCGAACGCCGAGACTGGATCCACTTCGAGGGCCGCATGCCACGCCTCGAGGAGCGTCGGTCGCTCGGCGGCACCGCACGGGTTCGTGTGCTTGACGATCGCCACGCCCGGCCCGCGGAGCGCCCGGCCGAGCGCGTCGGCCGCCGAGGCATCGAGGACGTTGTTGAACGACAGGGTCTTGCCCTGGAGCGGCGGCGCAGTCGAAGCGAACGGGCCGTCCGGTGTCACGGATGCCGGGCGCTGATAGCGTGCGGCGGGCTGGTGCGGGTTCTCCCCGTAGCGGAGCGTCTCGACCTTCTCCAGCGCGATCGTGATCGTCGCCGGGTACGGGTCGCTCGCGCCGGGCAGCCCGGGCTCGTCGGGCAGCTCGATCCCGGCCGCAGCCATGCGCGGCGGCAGCTCGGCGGCGATTCGCGCGTCGTAGGCAGCCGTGTGGCGGAAGGCGTCGGCTGCGAGCGCCGATCGGAGGCCCAACGGGATCTCGCCGCGTTGCAATGCCTCCAGGACCTGGCCGTACCGCGCCGGATCGGTGACGATCGCGATGTTGGCGTGGTTCTTCGCGGCGGCACGCACCATCGAGGGCCCGCCGATGTCGATCTCCTCGACGAGCGCGTCGAACACGATCCCGGGCCGCGCGGCCGCCTCGGCGAACGGATAGAGGTTCACGATGACGAGCTCGAACGGCGCGATGCCCGCCTCGACGAGCTGCCGCCGATGATCGGCCAGCCGCCGATCGGCGAGCAGCCCGCCGTGGACGCGCGGGTGGAGCGTCTTGATCCGGCCGTCGAGCATTTCCGGAAACCCCGTCACGGCGGCGACGTCGGTAACCGGCAGGCTGCCCTCACGCAGGGCCCGGGCCGTCCCGCCGGTCGACACGAGCTCGAACCCAAGCCGGACAAGGCCCGTTGCGAACAGCAGGAGGCCGCGCTTGTCCGACACGGACAGCAGCGCACGATGCGATGCCGGGAGCGCCGCATCGGCCACGTCCGGATCGAGGCGCACGCGACGCCCATCGATCGTGAGCGCCCCGGCCACGACCTGCGCCACGACCCGCGGGAGGAGCTGATGCTCGGCGGCCCGGATCCGTCCACTGAGGGTGGCCTCGTCGTCGTCGGCCAGGACCGGCACCGGCACCTGGGCCACGATCGGCCCGCCGTCGAGCGTGTCGTCGACGAGGTGAACCGTGCAGCCGGTGACCGCGACTCCGTGCGCGAGGGCGTCACGGACGGCGTGGGCGCCGGGGAAGGCGGGCAGGAGCGACGGGTGCGTGTTGAGGATGCGGCGGGGGAACGCCGCGAGTACCTTCGGTCCGATCAGGCGCATGTAACCGGCGAGCACGACCGCATCGGGCGCGACGGCCTGAAGCGTCTCGACGAGCGCGGCATCGTCGCCGCCCGGCACGAGCGCCGTGTCGATCCCCTGCTCCGCCGCCCAGTCGAGCGCAGGGCACTCGCGATCGGCGAAGACGAGCAGGATGTCGGCGCCGAGCGCGCCGCGCCCAGCCGCGGCAGCCAGCGCTCGCAGGTTCGACCCCGTGCCCGAGACGCCGACCGCCACCCGACCGCTCATCCGAGGCCCTCCAGCGGACCCTCCGCGTACCGGCCGCCGAGCTCGTCAACCGGAGCGACCTCGCCGATGAGACGTGCGTCCAGCCCTTGGACGGCGAACGCAGCGTGGGCAGCCGGAACGGCGTCCGCAGCCACGATCGCGACCATCCCGATCCCGCCGTTGAAGGTCGCCCGAAGCTCGTCGTCCTCGATCCCGCCCAGCGCGCCGAACAGGCGCATGACCGACGGCATCGGTAAGCGGTCCGGATCGAGCCGCGCCCCGAGTCCGGCAGGCAGCGCCCGCGGTGCGTTGCCCGGCAGGCCACCGCCGGTGATGTGGGCCAGCCCGCGCACGTCGTGCCCCTCGCCAATCAATCGCGCGCGCGCGGCGAGCACGCCCTTGGCGTAGATCCGGGTCGGGGTGAGGAGCACCTCGCCGAGCGTCGCCAGCTCGTGCTCGGGCTCCGCGACCAGCGCCGTGTCCCGCGCCAGATCGCCGAGCGACCGCCGCAGTTGCTCCTGGTATGGCCGCCCGAGGTCGAGGTCCCATTGCGCGATCAGCGAGCGCACGAGCGAGAACCCGTTTGCGTGGAGGCCCGAGGCGGACAGTCCGAGGATCGCGTCGCCGGCACGGACCGCGCTCCCATCGATCAGCGCCTCGCGTTCGACGACGCCGATACACGACCCGGCGAGGTCGAACGCGTCCTCGGGCATGAGCCCCGGGTGCTCGGCCGTCTCGCCACCGATGAGCGTGCAGCCTGCCTCACGGCAGCCGGCCGCGACCGACCCCACGAGCTCGGCGACCCCGATCGGGTCGAGGCGCCCGACCGCCACGTAGTCGAGGAACGCGATCGGTTCCGCGCCGGAACAGATGACGTCATCCGCGCACATGGCGACGAGGTCGATCCCGATCGTATCGTAGCGATGCAGCGCGACGGCGATGGCGCTCTTCGTGCCGACGCCGTCGGTCGACCCGACGAGGACCGGGTCCCGATAGCCGGCCGGGATCGTGAAGGTGCCGCCGAACCCGCCGAGGCCGCCGTAGCCGCCTCCTGAATCGTCGCCCCCGCGCGTCGACGCGACCGCGTTGCGCATCAGCTCGACCGCCCGCTCGCCGGCTGCCACGTCCACGCCCGCAGAGCAGTATGCGTCACGCACGGCCGGTGACCGTCAGCCCTTCCTCGAGCACGAACTTGCGCGCGGCGGCGTCGTACGGCACAGGCTCCGGGTAGCGCCCGTCGAAACAGGCGAAGCAGAACCGCTCGTAGGGCAGCTCGAGCGCCGCCAGGACGCCCTGGATCGACAGGAAGCCGAGCGAATCCGCCCCGACGAACTCGCGGATCTCCTCCTCGGTGTGGGTCGAGGCGATGAGCTCGGTCTCGATCTGCGTGTCGATGCCGTAGAAGCACGGGTGGTAGATCGGCGGGGCGGAGATCCGCAGGTGGACCTCGCGCGCACCCGCATTCCGGAGGAGCGAGACGATCTGCTTGGTCGTGGTGCCGCGCACGATGAAATCGTCGACAACCGTGAGGCGCTTGCCGCGCACGACCTCGCGGAGCGGGTTCAGCTTGATCGTCACGCCTCGCTGGCGCATGGTCTGGGACGGCTGGATGAACGTGCGCCCGGTGTAGCGGTTGCGGACCAGCCCTTCCCGATACGGGATGCCGGCACCTTCCGCGAACCCGGCCGCCGCCGCGGCGCCGGTGTCGGGCACGGGCATCACGAGATCGGTATCCGCCGGATGCTCGAGCGCCAGCTGGAGGCCCATCTGCCGGCGCGCCTCGTACAGGTTGCGACCCTCCATGTACGTGTCGGGCCGAGCGAAGTAGATGAGCTCGAACACGCACAGGGCGGGCGTCGCCTCCGCGAACCGCACGAAGCGCGGGGCGGCACCCGGTTCGAGCACCACGAGCTCGCCGGGCTCGATGTCGCGTACGTATTCGGCGCCGACGATATCGAGCGCGGCCGTTTCCGAGGCGAGGCACCAGCCGGTCGACGCGTCGTCGCCGGCCCACAGCCCTGTCGACGCCTCCGCGCTCGGGAGGCGCCCGAGCACGAGCGGCCGGAACCCGAACGGATCGCGCACGCCAATGACCCGCCGCTCGTCGAGGACGACGAGGGTGTACGCCCCGCGGACGCGGGGCAGGACGCGCTGCAAGGCATCGACCGTGTCCGCGGCCGGCTCGTCGGCGAGGAGCGCGGTCAGCAGCTCGGTGTCGGTCGAGGCAGGCAGTCGCGCCCGGCCCCCGTGCAGCTGGTCGAGCAGCTGGCGGGTGTTCACGAGGTTGCCGTTGTGGCCGATCGCGATCGCCCGTCGGGGTCCGAGGCGGAATGTCGGCTGGGCGTTTTCCCACACGGTCGAACCGGTGGTCGAGTAGCGGCAGTGGGCGATCGCGAGGCGCCCGCGGAGGCTCGGCAGCCGCCGCTCGTCGAGCACGGAACTGATCAAGCCGAGATCCTTGTAGAGCATCAGCTGCTCGCCATCGCTTACGGCCAGGCCCGCCGACTCCTGGCCACGGTGCTGGAGCGCGAACAGGCCGAGCGCGGCGACGTTCGCGGCCTCGGTCGGCTCACCGGCCGGCAGCACTGCCCCGAACACGCCGCACATCAGGAGGACGGCTCCGTCGTTCCGGACGTCCAGCCGAGGGCGCGTTCGAGGCCGTGATCCCACGCGTGGCGCAGGTCGGCGACCGCCACGTCCAGCTCGTCGGCGACATCACCGCCACGCTCCTCGGCTGCGCCCGTGGCACCGGCACCGGCCAGCCGGATCACGACGCGCGAACCGCCGACGATTCCGATCGTCTCGACCGGGAGGCCGTGCTGGCGGGCCAGGAGCTCCAGCGCCGGAGCATGCCGTGGGCGAGTCGTCAGCACGACGCGCGAGGGACTCTCACCGAACATCTCGACGGCCGGCGAGTTGGCGACCGGCAGCCGAATGCGTGCCCCGAGCCCGCTCCAGATCGCACACTCCGCGAGCGACACGGCCAACCCACCGCCGGACACGTCCTGTGCCGAGGCGACCAGCCCACGCGCGACTGCCTCGCGGACGAACGTCTGGAGCGCCGCCTCGCGCGCGAGGTCGAGCGACGGTGGGTAGTCTTCTGCCGCCGCACCGGCGAGCCGCGCGTACTCGCTCCCTGCAAGGCCTGGACCGCTCTCGCCCGCGAGGACGATCGAATCGTCCTCGGCGGCGAAGGCCGGGCCGACGAGGGTAGCGATGTCATCGAGCAGCCCCACGACGCCGATCTCGGGCGTCGGGGCGATCGACCCGTGCGGGGATTCGTTGTAGAGCGAGACGTTGCCGCCCGTGACGGGCACGCCGAGCGCTTGGCAGGCGTCGGCCAGCCCGCGCACGCCCTCGCCGAGCTGCCAGAACGCTTCGGGCCTGGTTGGGTCGCCGTAATTCAGGCAATTCGTGACGCCGAGCGGGCGCGCCCCGGTGATCGAGATGTTGCGGGTGGCCTCGGCCACGCTCAGCGCGGCGCCGAGCCACGGATCGAGAGCCCCGACCGCCTGGCTGGCGTCTGTCGTCGCGACGAGCGCTTTGGTCGTGCCGCGGATGCGCAGGACCGCCGCTCCGTGGCCGGGCCCGGCGACCGTGTCCGCGCCGACCGTCGAGTCGTACTGCTCGAAGACGGCGCGTCGCGAGGCGAGGTTCGGCGAGCCCACGAGCCCCAGCAGGACCGCGCCGGGGTACATGCCTCGCTCCGGCAGTCGGTCGCTGACCACTGTCGGGGCTCCGGGCGCAGGTGCCGGGCGCCGATGGACCGGGGGCGCGGCGAGCCGGTGGTGGACGATCGCGTCGCTCGTCAGGGACGATGCCGGCATTCGGGCAATCTCCCGGCCGCCTTCGTCGACCGTGATGTCGCCGTCGTCCGTCACCCGTCCGATCACTGCGACCGGCAGGCCCCATCGTTCGCAGACCTCGCGCACACCGTCCCATCGGTCGGGGCGCACGATCGCGAGCATCCGCTCCTGCGACTCGGAGATCAGCACCTCGAACGGCTCGAGGTCGGGCTCGCGCCGCGGGACCGCGTCGAGGTCGATGCAGATCCCGGTGCCCGCCCGGTCCGCGGTCTCCGATGTCGCACAGGTGATCCCGCCCGCACCCAGATCCTGGAGCCCCTCCACCAGACCGCCTGCGATGAGCTCGAGCGACGCCTCGATCAGGAGCTTCTCCGCGAAGGGGTCGCCCACCTGGACCGATGGGCGCTTCGACGGGTCGTCGTGGGAGAAGGTCGCAGAGGCCAGCACGGACGCCCCGCCGATCCCGTCCCGTCCGGTCGTCGAACCGAACAGCACGGCCAGGTTGCCCGGCCCGGGGGCCGCCGCCCGGGTGAGCAGCCGCTCCTCGAGCAGGCCGATCGCCATCACGTTGACCAGCGGATTGCCCCGGTACGAGTCGTCGAACACGAGCTCCCCGCCGATCGTCGGCACGCCCACGCAGTTGCCATACCCGCCGACCCCCCTGACCACGCCGTCGACCAGGTGGCGGGTCCGCGCCGAGTCCGGATCGCCGAAGCGCAGCGCGTCGAGCACGGCAATCGGCCGGGCGCCCATCGTGAAGATGTCGCGGAGGATCCCGCCGACGCCGGTCGCGGCACCCTGGTAGGGCTCGACCGCGCTCGGATGGTTGTGCAATTCGATCTTGAACGCGACCGCGAGGCCGTTTCCGATCGAGATCACGCCCGCATTCTCGCCGGGGCCCGCGACGACGCCGGCGCCCGTCGTCGGGAGCGTCGACAGGAGCGGCTTCGAGCTCTTGTACGAACAGTGCTCGCTCCACATGACGCTGAACATCGCGAGCTCGACGTCGTTCGGGTCGCGGCCGCCCAGGCGGTCCCGGATCGCGTCGAGCTCGTTGTCCGTCAACCCGAGCCGGCGATGGAGCGGCTCGACGGGGCGGGCCTCGGCCACGGTCATCGAACTGCCCCGACCTGGACCGGCCAGCCCGCACCGTTCAGCCGGGCGGCGGCACTCTCCACCAGGGAGCGCAGGATCCCGATCCCGTCCTCCGAGCCGAGCACCGCCTCGCTCGCCCGTTCCGGATGCGGCATCAGCCCCGCAACGTTCCCCCTCGCGTTGAGCACCCCCGCGATCGCTCGAAGCGACCCGTTCGGGTTCGCCAGGGCGTACCCGCTCGTGGCGGTTCCGTCTTCCCGCACGTATCGGAACAGAACCTGCCCGTCGCGTTCGAGCGCGTCGAGCGTCGCGTCGTCGGCGTAGTAGCAGCCCTCGCCGTGGGCGATGGGCATGCGCAACGGCCGCCGCTCGCCGATCGCATGCGTGAACGGCGTGTCGATCCGCTCGGGGCTGATCGTCACGTCGCGACCGAGGAACCGAAGCGACCGGTTGCGCAGCAACGCGCCGGGAACGAGGCCGGCCTCGGCGAGCACCTGGAACCCGTTGCAGATCCCAAGGACAAGGCCTCCCTCGTGCGCGAAGGCGGCCACCGAACGCATCACGGGACTGAACCGTGCGATCACCCCGGCACGCAGGTAGTCGCCGTACGCGAACCCGCCGGGCAGGACCACCGCAGCGACCCCATCGAGCGACGCCTGTTCGTGCCACAGCTCAACCGGCTCCGCGCCGGCCACGGCCAGGCCGCGGAGCGTGTCCCGGTCGCAGTTCGAACCGGGGAACACCACGACGCCGACACGAACGCTCATACGCGCGCACCTTCGAGCTCTTCGACCGCGTACGCCTCGATGAGCGGGTTCGACAACAGCTCCGACGCCAGTCGCTCGACCACGGCACGCGCAGCGGCTGCGTCGTCGGCTTCGACGGTGAGTTCGACGCGTCGTCCCACGCGGACCGCGGACACGCCCTCGATGCCGAGGTGACCGAGGCTGCCCTCAACGGCCCGCCCCTGCGGATCGAGGATGCCGGGCTTCGGGGTGACGTTGACGGCGAAGCGATGGCTGCTCATCGGGCGATGACGTCCTCCTCGAGATAGCGCGCGAAGCTCGCGCCGGTAATCCGTTCGTAGGCCTCGACGTAGCGAGCCCGCGTCCCATCGACGACGTCCCCGGGGAGCTCCGGGCCAGGCGGCCGTTTGTCCCAGCCGCGTGCTTCGAGCCAGTCGCGCACGAACTGCTTGTCGAAGCTGGCCTGCGCTCGCCCTGGCTCGTAGCTCGCCCCGTCCCAGAACCGCGACGAGTCCGGCGTGAGGACTTCGTCGACTAGGGTCAGCCCGTCCGCGAACGAACGGAAGCCGTTCTCGTCCGGCACGAAGCCGAACTCGAACTTCGTGTCGGCAAGCAGGATCCCGGCCCGTGCCGCGACGGCCGATCCGTAGCGGTACAGCCGCAATGCCTGGTCGCGGATCGCCTCGGAAACGGTACCCGCGGCCGCCCCGGGCAGCCACGCCACCGCGGCGAGGTGGTCGACCATGTCGTCGAACGAGATGTTGACGTCGTGGGCGCCGCCCTCCTCCTTGGTCGCCGGCGTGAAGATCGGCTCGGGCAGGCGGTCGCTCTCGCGGAGCCCCGGCGGGAGCGCCACACCGCACACGGCGCCAGTCGCTCGGTACTCCTTCCAGCCCGACCCCGCCAGGTAGCCGCGGACCACGGCTTCGATCGGCAGCACGTCGGCCCGCCGGCACACCATCGACCGTCCGCGAAGCGTCTCGGCCGGGCCGACCGCCCCGGCATTATCCGGGTCGGTGCCTAGCAGGTGGTTCGGGACGATCGACGCCGTCTCGGCGAACCAGAACCGCGATAGCCCGGTCAGCACCCGGCCCTTGTCCGGGACCGGGGTCGGCAAGACGACATCGAACGCCGACAGTCGGTCCGACGCGACCAGCAGCAGGCGGTCGGCATCAAGCGCGTACAGGTCGCGGACCTTGCCCGAGCGGACGAACCGGTCAGCGGCGAGCATCGGCCATCCGCGCGCGCCCGACGGACGCCTCCAGTACGTCGAGCCGCGCGATGACCTCGGGGACGTGGCGCAGGAACGCCGCGTCGTCGAAGCACGCGTCCAGTTGCTGCAGGCTGAGCTTGCGGGCGACAACCGGCTCGACGGCGAGCAGGTCGCGCAGCGGTCGCCGCTCGTCCGCGGCCTTGAGCGAGGCACGCTGGACCACCGCATATGCCTCCTCGCGCGGCAGCCCGCCCTCCTCGACGAGCACGTTCAGGACGCGCGACGAGGCGTGCAGGCCGAGCCCGCGTTCGATGTTCTCGCGCATCCGCTCCGAACGGACCGCGAGCCCTTCCACGAGGCCCGTCATGCGCACGAGCATGTAGTCGAGCAGCGTCGTGGAGTCGGGCAGCACGATGCGCTCTGCCGAGCTGTGGCTGATATCGCGCTCGTGCCACAGCGGCTGGTTCTCGAGGGCCGTCTGGGCGTACCCGCGCAGGAGTCGGGCGAGGCCGGCGATCCGCTCGGACAGAATCGGATTGCGCTTGTGCGGCATCGCCGACGAGCCCTTCTGGCCGGCGCGGAACGGTTCCTGGACCTCACCGATCTCGGTGTGCTGGAGGTTCCGGATCTCGGTGGCGAAGCGCTCCAGCGAGCCGCCGAGCACGGCGATCGTCGTGAGCAGCGCTGCGTGCCGGTCGCGCTGGACGATCTGGGTGCTGACCGGGTCCGCGTGGAGCCCGAGCGCAGCGAGCACCTCGGCCTCGAGATCCGGCGCGAGGTGGCTGTAGGTTCCGACGGGACCGGAGACCTTGCCGGTCGCCACGTCGTCGATCGCCGCGGCCAGGCGGCGCCGGCCGCGGTCCAGCTCGAATGCCCAGCCGGCGACCTTCAGGCCAAACGTGGTCGGCTCGGCATGGACCGAATGGGTGCGGCCCATCATCAGCGTCATCGCCTCCGCACGGGCGCGTGTGACGAGCACGGCCAGCAGCCGGTCGCAGTCCTCGAGCAAGCGCTCGCCTGCGGCTCGCAGCTGGAGGGCAAGCGCCGTGTCCACGACGTCGCTGCTCGTCAGGCCGAGATGCAGGTAGCGGCCCTCCGGCCCGACCGACTCGGCAACCTGGGAGACGAACGCGATCACGTCGTGCTCGGTCTGACGCTCGATCTCGGCGATCCGGTTGAGGTCGATCTGCGCACCCGCTTCGATTGCGACGAGGGCGTCGGCCGGGACCTGGCCGCGAGCGACCTGCGCACGGGCGACCGCAAGCTCGACTTCGAGCATCCGTTCGAAGCGGGCCGCCTCCGACCAGATCGCGGCCATCTCGGGCAGCGTGTAGCGGGGGATCACAGGACGCTCCCGATTGCTGCCGGCTCGCTCACGCCGGCGCCGATGTCGTGGCGGCGCTGCATGCCGGGCCACGAGATGGCATCGGCTGCCGTTTCGGCCGCGTTCCGGGCGGATCCGACGTCCCGCCCCCGTCCGACGACGGTGACCGCCCGACCACCGGCCGTCCGCCAGGTGTCGTGCTCGTCGTGACTCGTGCCGGCGTGAAAGACGAGCACGCCCATCCCGCCGGCCGCCGCCAGCCCGTCGATCACGTCGCCGCGGCTCGGCGCGTCCGGGTAGCCGGCCGCTGCCAGCACCACGCCGACGGCCGCGTCACGCGTCACCGGCAGCCGTCCGTCGGGCGCCACCGCCGTTGCAGGCGCCCCGCCGAGCTCGCGTCGCGTCGCAGCGAGGAGGAGCGGCCCGAGCGCGGCGGCGAGCCTGGGCAGCAGGACCTGTGTCTCGGGGTCGCCGAACCGGGCGTTGCACTCGAGGAGCACAGGCCCCGCCCGGGTGAGCATCAGGCCCGCGTAGAGGGCGCCGACGAACGGGGTCCCGCGACGTGCCAGCTCGGCGAGGATCGGGCGGTGGATCGACGCGAGCAGCTCGGGAATGGTCTCGTCGGACAGGTCGGCAAGCGGGCTATACGCGCCCATGCCGCCGGTGTTCGGGCCGCGGTCGCCGTCGGCGAGCCGCTTGTGGTCGCGGGCGAGCGACAACGCGAGGGCGCTGCTGCCGTCGCACAGCGCGATCAGCGACGCTTCCTCGCCCTCGAGCCGCTCCTCGACGATCACGCGGATGCCGCCCGCGCCGTCCCCCGCCCCGTCGTCGGCAAACAGCGCGTCGAGCGCCTCGTCCGCCTCCCAGGGGTTCGAACAGACCGTCACGCCCTTGCCCGCCGCCAGGCCATCGGCCTTGATCACGACGCCGTCGCCGCGTGCCGCGAGCTCATGCGCATACGCGCGCGCGGGCGTGGGCGTTTCGAACGCCCGGCCCTCGGCCATCCGGACGCCGGCGGCACGGGCGATCTCGCGACAGAACGCCTTGCTCGATTCGATGCGAGCGGCCGCAGCCGTCGGTCCGAATGTCGGTACACCGACCGCCAGCAGCGCGTCGGCAACGCCCGCGGCCAGCGGCGCCTCGGGCCCGATGACGGCCAGCTCCACCGCCTCACGGCGAGCAAGCTCGACCAGCACCGCACCGTCGAGCGGGTCGATCCCTGGGACGACACGCACGCGCGGCTCCGTCGCGATCCCGGCGCTGCCTGGCGCGACAATCACCTCGTTGACGCCCGGTTCAGCGGCGAGTTTCCATGCCAGCGCGTGCTCGCGCCCGCCACCGCCGACGACGAGGATCCGGGTCGGCATGACCAGGTGACCGCTCACGCGACGATCCCCGGTCGATTGCGCATCGGTCGCCAGGCGCGTTCGATCGTCTGGGTGCGCTCCGGCCCGACCGACACGAGCACGATCGGCACACGGGCGTACTCCTCGATCGCGGTCACGTAGCGGCGGGCGTTCTCGGGGAGGTCGGCCAGCGAGCGGACCGCTGCGATCGATTCGCTCCAGCCGGGAAACTGCGCGTAAACCGGCTTCGCGCGCGAGAGCGCCTCGCCGCTCGACGGCCACGTCTCGACCCGCGTCCCGTCGATCTCATAGGCGACGCACACGCACAGCGTGTCGATCCCCGACAGGATGTCGATCTTGTTGAGCATGATCGAGCTGACACTGTTGACCGCGACCGCATAGCGCAGCGGCACCGCGTCGAACCAGCCGATCCGCCGCGGGCGTCCGGTGACCGTTCCGAATTCGTGCCCGCGCTCGGCGATGCCCTTGCCGGTCGCATCGTCGAGCTCGGTCGGGTACGGGCCCGAGCCCACGCGTGTCGAGTACGCCTTCACGACGCCGATGACCTCGTCGACCTGGAGCGGGCCGATCCCGCCACCGGTGCACGCCCCGCCGGCGACCGGATTCGAGCTGGTGACATACGGGTAGCTGCCGTGGTCGAGGTCGAGCAGCGTGCCCTGGGCGCCCTCGAGCAGCACGTGCTCGCCACGTGCAAGCGCACCCTGGACCAGCCACGTCGTGTCGTCGAGGTGGTCGCGGAGCCGCGCGCCCCAGGCGAGCCCCTGCTTGACGAGCGGTTCGACGTCAAACTCGTCGCGCCCCATCGAGCGGAGCAGGACGTTCTTGTCGGGCAGGAGCTTCGTCAACCGGTCCGCGAGAACGGCCCGGTCGAGCAGGTCCTCCATCCGCAGGCCCAGGCGCCAGGCGCGGTCGCTGTACGTCGGGCCGATGCCGCGGCCAGTCGTGCCCACCTTCGCATCGGCGAGACGGGCCTCGTTGGCCTGGTCGAGCGCCAGGTGGTACGGCATGGTCACATGCGCGCTGCGGCTGACCCGCACCCGGCTCACGTCGATCCCGCGTTCGGTGAGGGTGTCGAGCTCGTCGATCAGAGTCACCGGGTTCACCACGACCCCGTTCCCGATCACCGAGGTGATGTGCGGGTAGAGCACCCCCGACGGCGTCAGGCGGAGCTTGAAGACCTCGTCACCTCGGACGACGGTGTGACCGGCGTTGTCGCCGCCCTGGTAGCGCACGACCATCGCGACCTGCTCGGCCAGGAAGTCGGTCGTCTTGCCCTTTCCCTCGTCGCCCCACTGGAGCCCGACGATCACCGTTGCGGGCATCAGCGCACCATCGAGCGGCCGTTACGCTCAAAGAAAAAGCCCCGTCCCAATTGGGCGGGGACTTGGATAGACGACTCCCTCGTCGCTCCGCGATCGCTTCGCAGAACCGCTACGGGCTGGCTGCAGGACCGCCTCACGGGACGGTCAATGCGCCTCGAAGCGCGATGCCTGGACCCTCCAATCGCTGACCCGGGGCGAGCCCGAAGACAGGCCGGAGTATACCAGCGGCGCACCGCCGGAAGGCACCCGCGGGACACCCTCGCGGGGCGGCGGCAGGACTTCGGAACCGACCCGTTGGTACCAATACCCCCTGCTCCATAGGCGGCCCGACCGATAGCCTCGGTTTCGTGATGCGTCTGTTGGCGCTCCTCGGCGTCGGCGCGGGTGCCGTCGCCGTTGGATTGATGGTCGTCGTGCCCTCGACGGCCGATGCCGAATTCAACGGGGCGGTGCGACTGGTTGTGAGCGCGGTCGCGACGGCGATGATCGGCGTCTCACTGACCGCCTTCGCCCTGTGGGGCTACTTCCGCTATCGATTCGGGGCCCTCGTGAAGGCCGCGGAGGCGATCGCCAAGGGCGACTACTCGCTGAGCGTCCCGGTCCACGGCACCGGCCTGGAAGCACGCCTCGCGCGCGCGATCAACTCCATCGGCGAGGCGTTGACCGATACCCACGCTCAGGCAACCGTCGACCGCCTCACGGGCATCGCGAACCGCCCGGCGCTGCTGGCGGCACTCTTCAACGAGGTCGAACGGGCGAACCGGTACGAGCGCCCGTTGTCCGTCGCCTTCGTCGACATCGACCACTTCAAGGCGGTCAACGACACGTACGGTCACGCTGCCGGCGACGAGGTGCTGCGCGGCGTCGCCGAGAAGATCCGCGACAACCTGCGCGCGACCGACCTGGTCGGCCGCTACGGCGGCGAGGAATTCATGCTGATCCTCACCGAGACGGAGGTCGAGGACGGCGCGCTGCTCACCGAAAAGCTGCGCATGCTGATCGAACGCACCAAGTTCCCCGTCGACGGGAACCCCGACCTGACAGTCACGATCTCGATCGGCCTGGCCGGCGGGTTCGGTCACTCGCTCCGCGTCGAGCCGCTCGTACGCGATGCGGATGCGGCGATGTACTCGGCCAAGTCGCTCGGTCGCAACCAGACGTACATCTTCGCCGAGCCGGACGACGACGCCAGGGTGCCGCGCGCGCCAATCTCGAGCGACGGCCGTGCGGCTGCCTTCGAGGTCGGACGGATCGCCCGCGAGGCCGCCACGAACGCGCTCACGTCTGCCGTCGCGCCGCTCCCCCACTACCGCGGCCAGCCTTCGGCGCTGATCGCCACGATCGTCGTCGCGATGGCCCGTCAGCTCGACCTGTCCGAGTCAGAGATCGACCGGCTCAAGATCGCGGCCCTGCTCCACGACGTCGGCAAGGTCGCCCTGCCCGAGGACATCCTCGAGAAGCCGTCGGCGCTCACCTCCGCCGAGTGGCGGACGGTCGTCCAGCACCCCCGGATCGGCCAGGTGATCCTCGAGCAGGCGGCGGCGCTCAAGGACTCCGTGCCGATCATCCTCCACCACCACGAGCAATTCGCGGGCCACGGCTACCCGTACGGGCTGCGCGGATCGGAGATCCCGATGGGCGCCCGGATCGTGGCCATCGCGGACGCCTACGACGCGATGGTGAACGACCGGCCGTACAAGCGGGCGATGAGTCATGCGGACGCCATCGAGGAGCTGCGCCTCAATGCCGGCACGCAATTCGACCCGGAGCTCGTCACGGTCTTCTGCGACTTGTTCGCCTCGCTCGCGCCCGAGCCGGACGAAACGATCCTTGCCATCAATGCCATGCATTCCCACCGCCGGGTTCCCGCACAGCTGGTCGCCGCCGACGGCAGGACCCACGCCGTCTCCGGCCCGCGTACCGCACGCCATGACCGGGCGGCGGCCGGCAGCGGGATGTCCGACGCCAGTGCACGGCTGCGGAAGGCGGCGCGGGGCCAGATCCGGAGCGCTGGCGATCCGGGCCGGCCCGTGCCTGGTCCGTCGGCGATCCGCGAGGAGACCTCGACGGCTGCTGCGGACGCCCAGGTCAGGATGGAGCTGACGGATACCGGGTCAGGTCCATCGAATGAAACCCCCGACACGTCGGGCAATCCTGCCTCCGAGCGCCCGCGAGACATCGTTTCGGGCTGACTGTCCTTCCGCCGCTCAGTCGGTGACAGTGATCCGCACCTGCGCGCTGAGCTCCGTCGCCGGCAGCGAGCAACCTTTCCCGAGGAAGCTCGTCCAGGCCTGGATCTCCCACGTCCCTGCCGGGAGGCGGTAGACAGGATCCTTCAGGAAGGCCTCGACGAAGTCATCGGCCGGGTCGTCCGGTGCGTAGCCACCGGACTTCGTCAGCTCCGTCGTGATCGGGTTGGCGGGGTCGAGCCCGTACGGCGCGCAGGCGGCGTCCTGGCCACCGCCGACGTCCCGAGGCCCGTCGACGTCGACCAGCGAGAAGCCGATCAGGCCGCCCGCCGCTCCGGCTAACTCGACTCGGTCCTGCCCGCCGTAGCGCAGACTGGCGACGCCCTGGATCGGCTCGTCCGCGGCATAGGTCGCCTTCGGCAGCTCGAGCTCGAGGCGGAACAGGCCTTCCTCGTCGGCCGCGATCACCGGCTCAGCCGTGGTACTCGACTCCGGCGCGGGTGCCGGGCCGCACGCAGCGAGGCCTGATGCGGCCACGATCGCGCCGAGGAGAAGGCGCTGGCGGGTGCGAGTTGGCATCGCACTCGTGACGTACCGCGGCAACGTTCTGTTCCGCCTTGGCACCTCCCGCGGAATTGATCGCCGGTGAAGACGGCGATACGTGGCCGTGCAGGGTCGCCTGCTAGGTTCGCGTTGCCCGCCGGCAATCAGCCGGCCCCGCCGAACCGCCGACCCGCTCCGGGTGGGCCCCGTGGGGCCGGCCGCCAGCTGGCAGCCCGCCGCGTTCCCGCCGGAACACGCAGGGTCGTGACCGGTGCCACCGGCCGACCGGGAAGGAGATACGGACCGTGAACAAGGTCCTCCTCACGGGTCGCCTCACGCGCGATCCCGAGATGCGGAGCCTGGCCAGCGGAAAGAACGTCACGACGTTCACCGTGGCCACCAACGAGTTCATCGGGCACGGGAAGGAGAAGGCCGAGTACCACCCGGTCGTGACCTGGGACCGCCTCGCCGAGATCGCCGGCACGTATCTCGGCAAGGGCCAGCAGGTCGCGATCGAGGGCAGGCTCCAGACGCGCTCCTGGGACGACGATCGCGGCCAACGCCACTGGAAAACCGAGGTCGTGGCGGCCCACGTCGAGATGCTGTCCGGCCGGCGCAAGAAGGACTACGAGGCGCAGCAGGCCGCCGAGGCGCTCGCCGCGCAGGCCGAGGCATACGGCGAGGCACCGCCGTCGGAGCCGATCCCCGCCGACGCGCCCAGCTCTGAAGGTGACGACGACGAGGAGGAGGACGAAGCAGCCGCCTGAGCTGGAACGATCCCGTGGCGGCGGCGGGTCCCCCCTCCCCGTCGCCGCCGCTACGCCCGCAGGAAGCCTGCGATGGCGTCCGGGAATTGGTCAAAGATCACTCCGGCGATGTCGGCGTCCCGACGCAGCTGCTCCGTGGGTTCCGCAGGGGCTCGGCCGTAGAGCTCGAAGCCGGCCGGCACGAGGATCTCGGCGACGGCGCCGGCTCGTTGGTCTGCGCCCTCGAAATGGTCCCGCAGCGACTCGCCGTCGGCGAATGCGTGCACGAACCGCACGGTCGACATTGATTCGTCGAGGTACGCGGCGTACAGCGCGGTCCCTGGTTTTGTGGACCGGATCAGTTCGACGGCATGCGTCGCAGCCTCCCGTAGCGGTGTCCCACTGCCGGACTGGACCCGGAACTGGCTTATGAAGACGACCGGTTCAGACATCCGCGAGCCTCCCACGCATTGCCGTTGCGCCGATAATTGCCCAATCGCACGCAGCACGTGGGCATGGACACCGACGAAGGTGCGCGGGACCGGCTGAACACAAATCATCGGGCGCGGCGACTGCGTCGCTTCTGGCGAATGCTGCCCAGCGCTCCTCGCTGCAAGATGTGCACCTCGCCCTTCGGACCGCCGGTGGGCCCCTTGCTGCGCCTCATCGGCAAGGGTCGCTGGCCGGGGAACCCGAAGTACTGCTCCGGCTGCTTTCGCGCGCTCTACAGGGAGCGCGACGGTGCCGAGGTCGAGACGACGTTGTTCTTCGCCGATGTTCGCGGCTCCACGGGCCTGGCCGAAACCATGCCGGCCAGTGATTTCCGTGCCCTCCTGGACCGGTTCTACGCAGTCGCCACCGCTGTCCTCGTCGCCCACGAAGCGGTCGTCGACAAGTTTGTCGGCGACGAGGTGGTCGGCATCTTCGTTCCCGCCTTGACGGGACCCCACCACCCTCGCCTGGCGATCGACGCGGCGCTCGCCCTGCTGCGTGCGACGGGCAACGATGGCGCGGCCCCGTGGGTTCCGATCGGGATCGGGGTCAACACGGGGATCGCCTACGTGGGCGTCGTCGGCACGGCCGAGCACGTCGAATTCACCGCGCTGGGCGATGCCGTCAACGTGACCGCCCGGCTGGCGTCTGCCGCGAGCGCCGGGGAGCTGCTCGTGACGGCCGCGACGGTGAAGGCCGCCGGAATGCCAGCCTACGGCGAGGAACGCCGCCGGCTTGTCCTCCGCGGCAAGTCAGAACCGACCGACGTGTTCGTGCTCAGGACGTCCGACCCGGCGCGGATCACCTAGACCGGCTGCTGGAACTCGAAGAAGGACACAGCGAGGATCGCGTACACGATCATCAGCAGCGCCCCTTCGAGCCAGTTCGACTCGCCATCGAGCGCGATCAGGGCCGAGATGCCCACGGCCGCCCCAACGGCTGCGACTTCGAGCGGCGTGAACACGAGGTCCATCGGCTGGCCGATCACCACGCCGATGAGCACCAGGACCGGAGCGACGAACAGCGCCACCTGCAGGCTCGAGCCGTACGCCACGGCCATCGCGAACTCCATCTTGTTCTTGTACGCGAGCTGGACGGCGACGAGATGCTCGGCAAGGTTGCCGATCGTCGGGATCAGCACGACACCGACGAAGAACTCGGACAGGCCGAACTGGTCGATGAAGCCCTCGATCGAGCTGACGAGGATCTCGGAGAGCACGGCAAGGAGTCCGGCCGACGCGACGAGCACAACGATCGCGCCGCGGGCCGTCCAGGCCGGACCCGCATGACCTGCGGGCTCGCCGTGGCCGCCCAGCGTCGCGCTCGGATTGGTGAACGAGTAGGCGAGCGACAGCGCGTAGCCGATGATCAGGGCAATGGACACCAGCACGGACTCCTCGGTCACGGTCCCCTGCCCCGACTCGCTGGTGAAAGCGAAGACAGCGGGCACGAACAGGCCGACAAGTGCGACGACGAGCAGTGCGGCGTTGGAGCTTGCGATCTGCCGGCTGAACGTCTGCGTGCCATGGCGCAGCCCGCCGACGAGCACGCTGGCCCCGAGCACGAGCAGCAGGTTGCCGATGATCGAGCCCGTGAGTGACGCCTTCACGACCTCGATGAGGCCCGCCTGCAGCGCGAAGAAGGCGATGATGAGCTCGGCGATGTTGCCGAAGGTCGCGTTGAGGATGCCACCGACCTGCGGCCCGGTCAGCGACCCGAGGCGCTCCGTCGAGAGGCCGACCGTCCAGGCCAGCCCGAGGATCCCGATGGCAGCGACAACGAACAGGGCGGTGTCGCCCGCCCCGACGACGAAGTCGAGGACGATCGCGACGATGCTGACGGCGACCGTGCCCAGCAGGAAGGCCCGCGCCGGTGTCGAGAGCGGTCCGAGGATGGGCAGGCCGCCCGTTCGGGCAGAGGCGGTCACGGGCGCATCGTACCGATCCGCATCAACGGCCGGCTTTCAGTCGGGCGATGCCCCGTATAGCGTGCGTCGCGGCAGACCGGTCGCCGCCGCCACGCGTCGCGCGGCGTCCGACCGCGCCAGGCCGTCCGCGACGAGCCGTTCGACCTCCGCACGGGCCGCGTCCATCGCCGCCGCGCTAGTCGCGTTCGCCCGCCTGCGCCCCGGCGCCCGCCCACGCACCGACGACGAGCACGAACTCGCCGCGCGCGGGGATGGCGCCGCTCTCGGCAGCCGCCGCGAGCTCGCCGAGCGCGCCACGGGAAACGGTCTCGTGGAGCTTCGTCAGCTCGCGGCACACGGCCGCGGGTCGATCGGCGCCGCAGGCGCCGGCAAGGTCCCGAAGCGTGCCAGCTACCCGGTTCGGGGCCTCGAACACGATCGCGCCTCGCGTCGTCGGCGGCGATGCGGGCGAGTCGATCCCGCCGTTCGCGGCCGGAGCGGGGCAGGAACCCTTCGAACGTCCAATGCGGGCCGGCGACGCCCGACACAGCCACAGCCGTGACCACGGCCGACGGACCCGGCAGTGCGACAACCGTGCCCCCTTCTCCGGCCCACGCCGTCACGAGCTCGCCGCCCGGATCGCTGACGACGGGCGTGCCGGCGTCACTGACGAGCGCGAGGTCTGCCCCGCCGCGCAGGTGGTCGAGCAGAGCGGCCATGCGCCCCGGCCCGCTCTTCGCGTGATAGCTGGTCAGCGCGACATCGATCCCGTGGCGGTCCAGGAGGCGCCGGGTCAGCCGCGTGTCCTCGGCCGCGATCAGGGGCACGGCCCGCAGCACGTCGAGCGCTCGGAGCGTGATGTCGCCGAGGTTCCCGATCGGGGTCGCGACGACGTACAGCGTGCCGCCGGCGGGGCCGCCGCCGGCCGGCGCCCTTGCCTGGCCCGTCATCCCCTCGCCGATCCGGGCCGCCGGCGCGGGTACAGGTAGTCGATCCCGCTCGTGCGCGGTCCGAGCTTCGCGATCGGCGGGACCTGCCGCTTGAACTCGGACGCGGCGACCATCCGGTCGACCCGCTCCACGGTCACACGGTCGAACCCGAGCGCCTCCATCTCCTCGATCGAGCGGCGCTTGTCGATGCGCCAGAACAGGAGCCGGTCGAGCATCGGATAGCTGAAGCCACCTTCGTTCTCGTCGGTCTGGCCGGGCCACAGGTCGGCCGACGGGGCCTTGCGGATGATCGAGGTCGGGACGCCCATCGCGACGGCGAGCTGACGGACCTGGCTCTTGTACAGGTCCCCGATCGGGTTGAATGCGGACGCGTTGTCGCCGAAGATCGTGGTGTAGCCGATCAGGCCCTCGGTCTTGTTGCCGGTCCCGACCACCAGCCCGCCCCACGTCACCGAGCGGTCGTACAGCACGCTCATCCGCATCCGGGCGGCAAAGTTTCCGCGCCGCAGCGCCTTGGCATCCAGGCCCTCCGGGCCGGCCGCGCCGGGTCGACCGGCTTCCGCCCCGAAGTACCCGTCGACCATCGAGGTGATCTCAACCAGTTCCGAGGCAGCGCCAAGCGCGCGGACCACCGCCTCGGCATCCGCCCGTGACGCGGGCGACGAGGTCCGGTACGGCATCAGCACGCAGAGCAGCTTCTCGGCGCCGATCGCGGACGCGACGAGACACGCGACGAGCGCCGAATCGATCCCGCCCGACAGGCCGAGCACAGCCCGCTCGAAGCCGGCCTGGCGGAGCTGCCCGCGGATGAACCCCTCGATGACGCGCTGCGCGACCGCGGTGTCGATCGCAAGCTCCTGTGGCAGCTCGAACAGCGCCACGTTGCCGTCGCCGCTCGCGGTCGTCATCGCTCGACGGGTGTCGTCAGGGATGCGAGTGGCGCGACGTCGAGACCGGGCTCGGCGCCCGATTCCGCGGTCAGGTCGGGCGTGCCCAGGCCGGCCCGCTCGTGGACGATCCGCTGGAGCTCGCGCACGTGCAGCTCGGGACGCTCGTCACGTAACAGCGGCAACGCGATGCGCTCACGGCGGACGTCGCCGAGCGACACGTCGATCGTGAACAGGCCCTCGTCGTAGAACGGCGCGGACAGCAGCGCCTCCCCGGTCGGGGCGATCACCTCGGAGCCACCCCAGAACGAGATGGACTCGTCGACGCCCACGCGATTGCAGAACACGACAAACGACGTCGTCAGCTGCGCATAGGTCCGCATCATCGTCCGCCACGACGTCGCGGTCCCGAGGCCCACCTCGTTCGTCGACGCGAGGTCGCGGCCGGGGGACGACGACACGTTGATCAGGATCTGTGCGCCGTCGAGCGCAAGCAGCTGCGGGACCGCGAGATGCCAGAAGTCTTCGCAGACGGCAAGGCCGATCCCGACGCCGAGCTCCGATGGCACGGCCCGCAGCAGGTCGCCCGCGGCGAAGAAGCGTCGCTCGTCGAACAGCCCGTAGGTGGGCAGGAACAGCTTGCGGTGGACGTGACGGATGGCACCGTCCTCGACGAGCACCGCCGCGATGAACAGCCGGTGGTCCGCCGACTCCTCCACGAAGGAGAACACGGTGGAGATGCCGCGGGTGTCGGCCACCAGCGAGGCAAGGCGCGGATCGTCGAGGCGCATCGCCACCTCGGCGGCGAGGTCCTGCAGCAGATACCCGGTCAATCCCAGCTCAGGGAACACGACGAGGTTCGCTCCACCCGCCCGCGCCTCGGCGAGGACCGCGCGGTGGCGGTCGAGGTTCGTCTCGAGCGCACCCAGCGTCGGTGCAAGCTGTGCGAGCGCGATTCGGACCCGCTTCATGAACCGGAGGATACGCGACCGCCATGTGCTAGGCTTCCGGCGCAATCGCCCGCAACGGCGTGTGGCCGTGCGTGGAGGAGTCCGCGAACCGCAGGGGAGGCTGCACGCGGACCGCGGGCGCAGTGGAGGAATATGCGCATGTCACGTACACCCAGGAGCTGGTCGCCTCGGCTCGCCGCCGTGGTGGCGAGCTTGGCGATCGTCGTCGCAGCGTGTGGAGGCGCGACGACAAGTCCGTCCGCCGCTGCGCCGAGCGAAGCTGCCCCCGCGAGCGAGGCACCGTCGAGCGCGGCACCGGCCAGCGCGAATCCCAACTTCACGGGCATGGTTTACCCGGAGACGGGTGAGGCTCCGTGCGGGACGGACCCCTACACCGGGTCGTTGAAGAAGATCACGGCGATCGACGAGCTGACCGTCGAATTCCAGATGTGCGCGCCGGATCCGGCGTTCCTCCCGAAGGTCGCGTTCAGCGTCTTCGGCATCTGGGACTCCGACTACCTGGCGGCTCACGCGCCGGACAAGTCGTACCTGACCCAGCCGGTCGGCACCGGGCCGTACATGGTCACCGAGTGGACCCCCGGTGAGCGGCTCGTCTACGCGGCCAACCCCACCTATTGGGATACAGCAAATGCAGCGAAGACGCCCGGCCTCGAGTTCCGCTGGAGCGCCGAGGCAGCGCAGCGGCTGATCGAGCTGAATTCGGGCAACATCGATGGCATGGATAACCCCGGCACCGACGACATCGCGACCATCCAGGCCGACGATTCGCTGAAGTTCAACGTTCGCGAGCCGCTCAACACGTCGTTCCTCGGGTTCAACGACACGGTCAAGCCGTGGACCAATGAGAAGATCCGCCAGGCGATCGCCATGGGCATCGACCGGCAGCGGATCGTCGACAACTTCTACCCGGAAGGGTCCGAGGTCGCATCGCACTTCACGCCGTGCAACGTGCCGTTCGGATGTGAGGGCGACCCGACCTGGGAGTTCGATCTCGACGCCGCCAAGGCGCTGCTCGCCGAGGGCATGGCCGAGGAAGGCATCGACTCGATCTCGACCAAGATCCACTTCCGTGAGGCCGTCCGCGGCTATGCTCCGAACCCCCCGCAGCTCGCGACCGAGATCCAGTCCCAGCTCAAGACGAACCTGGGCATCGATGCCGAGCTCGACCTGCAGGAATCCGGTGCGTTCCTCGCCAACTTCAATGGAGGAACGTACGACGGCATCATGATGCTCGGATGGGGGGCCGACTATCCCGGATCCGACGAACTTCCTCGACTACCACTTCGGTGCGGGATCGGGCGCGAAGTTCGGTAAGCCGTTCGACGACATCGCAGCGGCCCTCCAGACCGGTGCGACGACGCTCGACGATGCGGCGCGCCAGGCCGCGTATGCCGAGGCCAACAGCCTCATCAGGCAGCACGTGCCCGCGATCCCGATGATCCATGGCGCGTCAGGCACCGCCTTCAAGGCCGACGTCACCGGCTCGCACGCTTCTCCGCTGAGCAACGAGGTCTTCTCGGTCATGCAGGCCGCGGACCGCCCCACGCTCGTGTGGATGCAGAACGCCGAGCCACTCAGTCTGTACTGCGGCGACGAGACCGACGGCGAGTCGCTCCGTGCTTGTGAGCAGGTGAACGAGGCGCTCTACTCGTACGAGGTCGGCGGTACCGGTGCCGAGCCGCACCTCGCCAAGGAGTGCGTTCCCAACGAGGACGCGTCGACCTGGACATGCACGCTCCAGCCGGGCGTGCAGTTCAGCGACGGTGCTGCCCTCGACGCGAACGACGTCGTGGTGAGCTACGCCGCCCAGTGGGACACGCAGCATCCGCTCCACGTCGGGAATACCGGCCAGTTCGCGTACTTCCCCGGCCTGTGGGGCGGCTACCTCAACCCGCCGCCGCCGAGCTGAGCTTTCCAGGCTCCAGCGACCTGAGAACGGGGCGTCCCACGGGCGCCCCGTTCGCCTATCCTCACCACACTCGACGAGCGCCATCGCGGAACTGCTACCGACGTGACCCAGTTCATCCTGCGCCGGCTGCTGGTGACGATCCCGGTCCTGTTCGGGATCGTGTTCTTCGTGTTCGCGCTCGCGCGGATCATCCCGGGCGACCCGTGCCGCGCCGTCCTGGGCGAGCGGGCCACCGACGAGGTCTGCGACGCCTTCACCGCACGCACCGGCCTGGACCAGCCGATCCCGGCCCAGTTCGCGATCTACATCGGACAACTTGCGCAGGGTGACCTCGGCACCTCGCTCAAACATTCGCGACCCGTGACCGAGGTGCTCGTCGAGCGCCTGCCGACGACGATCGAGCTGACGATCCTCGCGCTAACCTTCGCCGTCGTGGTCGGTATCCCGCTGGGTCTCATCTCGGCGGTCCGACGCAACTCGAAAACCGACGTGGGCACGATGATCTTCGCCAATATCGGAGTGTCGGTGCCCGTGTTCGTCCTCGGCCTGTTGCTGGCGTTCCTGTTCGCGATCGTCCTCAAGAACACCCCGTTCGCGCTGCCCCCGTCCGGCCGGCTCAGCTCGGGCGTCACGGTGGTTCCGCTCGCCGTCGTCTGGGGGCTCCAGGACCTGACGGGCGTGCCTCGGGGGATCCTCGACTTCCTGTCGGGCATCTACCTGTTCAGCGCGCTCATCACCTTCCAGTTCAGCGCCTGGGCGGACGCCTTTCGCCACCTCATCCTGCCGGCGATCGCGCTCGGAACGATCCCACTGGCGATCATCGCTCGCATCACCCGCTCGAGCCTGCTCGAGGTGCTCGGCCATGACTATGTCCGCACGGCACGGGCCAAGGGCCTGATCGAGCGGTCGGTCATCCTCCGGCATGGCGCCCGCAATGCACTGCTCCCGATCGTGACCGTGATCGGACTCCAGCTGGGCCTGCTCCTGTCCGGGGCGGTCCTGACCGAGACCGTGTTCAACCTGTCCGGTGCCGGCAGGACGATGTACGAAGCGATCACCGGCCGTGACTACGTCGTGATCCAGGGCCTGACGCTGGTCATCGCGATCATCTACGTGACGGTCAACCTCGTCGTGGACATCCTGTACGGCGTCCTCGACCCACGCGTGCGACTCCAGTGACCACCGCGCCGACCACCGCTCCCCTCGTCGAGGCCGTGGACACGGCGCGTCCTGCCAGCCTGTGGCGCGACACGCTCGGGGGTGTCCTTCGTCAGCGCTCCGCGGTCATCGGCCTGGTCATCCTCTCGATCCTGGTGTTCGTGGCAGTGTTCGCGCCGCTCATCGCCACCCACGACCCGGACCAGGTCCTCCTCGGCGTGGAGGACGGCGTTCGCAAGCGCGCCGCACCGTGCATCCACCTGCTCGGCTGCCCGGCCGAGGAGCCGCAGCACATCTTCGGCACGGACGGGAACTTCCGGGACGTGTTCAGCCGCGTCGTGTTCGGGGCGAGGACGTCGCTGCCCATCGGCCTCGCCGCCGTCGGCTTCGCGATCGTCATCGGCACCGTCATCGGCGCGGTCGCCGGCTACGCCTCCGGCGGGCCCGACAACGTGCTGATGCGGGCCATGGACGTGATCCTCGCCTTCCCCTCCCTGCTGCTCGCGATCGCGATCGTGATCTCGCTCGGCACCAGCTACACCAACGCGCTCATTGCCATCGCGATCGTGTCAGTGCCGATCTATGCCCGGATCGTGCGTGCGTCGGTCATCTCGGCCAAGGAAAACGACTACGTGACCGCGTCGCGCGCGCTCGGTGAATTGTCGTACGGGATCCTCACCCGGCGGATCATGCCGAACGCGGTCACGCCGCTCATCGTGCAGGGCACGCTCGGGATCGGCACCGCGGTCCTCGAGATCGCCGCCCTGTCGTTCGTCGGGGCAGCGCCCATCGGCGCCCCGGAGTGGGGCTCGATGATCGCCCTCGAGCGCAACCAGCTGTTCACGGCGCCGCATATGATCCTTGCGCCGGGCATCGCGATCACCCTGACGGTGCTCGCCTTCAACCTCCTCGGCGACGGGCTGCGTGACGCGCTCGACCCGCGCTTGAACCGATGACCGAACGACGCGAGGACGGCCCGCCGGACGTCGAGGCGGCACCCGACTTCGAGGCGGTCGAGACCCTCGGAGCGCGGCTCGACGAGACCGTGGTCGAGGAGCTCGTTCCTGCTGCGCAGCGGCGCCCGAAGCGCGAGCGCGGTGAGCGGCCGCTGCTCGAGATCCGCGGCCTGCGCACGTCGTTCCATACCCGCGAGGGCATGGTCCGCGCCGTCGACGGCATCGACTTCAGCGTGGATCGCGGCGAGATCATGGGCCTCGTCGGCGAGTCCGGCTGCGGCAAGAGCGTGACGAGCCTGTCGATCATGCGCTTGATCGCGCAGTCGGGCCAGATCGAGGGCGGCGAGATCCTGTTCGACGGCCAGGACCTGCTGGGGCTGTCGCCGGACGCGATGCGCCACATCCGCGGCGAGCGGATCTCGATGATCTTCCAGCAGCCGACCTCGTCGCTGAACCCGGTGTGGGACGTCGGGACGCAGATCGAAGAGGTCCTGCGCATCCATCGAGGCATGAAGGGCAAGGCCGCCGAGGCACGGGCAATCGACCTGCTGCGGATGGTCGGCATCCCCGACCCGCAGCGACGCCTGAAGGCCTACCCACACGAGATGTCAGGCGGGATGGCGCAGCGGATCATGATCGCGATGGCGCTTGCCTGCGAGCCGGAGCTGCTGATCGCCGACGAGCCGACGACCGCGCTCGACGTGACGATCCAGGCCCAGATCCTCGACCTCATGCGCAACCTGCGCGACGAGACCGGCACAGCGATCATCCTGATCACGCACGACCTCGGCGTCGTCGCCGAGATGTGCGACCGGGTCGCGGTGATGTATGCCGGCGAGATCGTCGAGCAGACCGACGTCGTGTCGCTGTTCCGCGAGCCGCTCCATCCGTACACCCGCGGGCTCATCGGGTCGATCCCCGTCGTGGGCGACATGCGCGAGGAGCTGGCGGTCATTCCCGGCAACGTGCCGAACCTGATCGACCTGCCCGCGGGCTGCCGTTTCGCCCCGCGTTGCCTGGCCCGGATCGAGGAGGGCATCGACAACGCGTTCGACGATCACCCGTCCCTGCTGCCGATTCGCGCCGGACATGACGTGCGCTGCTGGATCTACCACGAGCAGGCGGGCGTGCTGCGGCCCAGGCCGGAGCCGGCTACCGCCATGGCCGTCGCACGCGGAGTCCGTCCGGAGGCGGTGCATGACGGCGAGCGCGAACGCCGGACCCCTCGTCGAGGTGCGCAACCTCGTCAAGCACTTCCCGGTGAAGGGCGGGGTCCTGCAGCGGACGGTCGCCCAGGTCCAGGCCGTTGACGACGTGAGCTTCGACATCCGCCGCGGCGAGACGCTCGGGCTCGTCGGCGAGTCCGGCTGCGGCAAGACGACGGTCGGGCGCCTGCTGCTGCGCCTCATCGACCCCACCTCCGGTACGATCCGCTTCGACGGAGAGGACATCACCCGGATCAAGGGCGCTGACCTCAAGCGCTACCGGCGGCGGATGCAGATCATCTTCCAGGACCCGTACGCGAGCCTCGACCCGAGGACGCCGATCTCCGACAGCATCGGCGAGGGATTGCGGGTCCACGGTCTCGGCGACGCCCGCGAGCGGGGTCGCAAGGTCGCGCGGATGATGGACCTCGTCGGCCTCCAGCCGTACCACGCGCGGCGATACCCACACGAGTTCTCCGGCGGCCAGCGGCAGCGCATCGGGATCGCCCGGGCACTCGTCCTCGAGCCCGACCTCGTAGTCTGCGACGAGCCCGTCTCAGCGCTCGACGTGTCAATCCAGGCGCAGGTCCTCAACCTCCTGCGCAGCCTGCAGGGGGAGCTTGGCCTGACGTACCTGTTCGTCGCTCACAACATGGGCGTCGTCGAGCACATCAGCGACCGGGTCGCGGTGATGTACCTGGGCAAGATCGTGGAGGTCGCCGACCGCCGCGAGATATTCCGCGACCCGGAGCACCCCTACGCGCAGGCGCTGTTGTCCGCGATCCCCATCCCGAACCCGGAACTCCGCCGACAGCGAGTCATCCTGCGCGGCGACGTGCCCAGCCCGGTCAATCCGCCGACGGGCTGCCACTTCCATCCGCGCTGTCAGCTGCGCCAGGCGCTCGGCGATCCGGAGATCTGCGCGACGCAGGAGCCGCCGCTCATCGCCCTGGGCGATGTCGGGCACGGCCTCGAGCACGACTGTGCGTGCCATTTCCGTGGCCCGGGTGCGGCTGCGGCGATGGCGGCGGCCGGCATCCGACCACAGGAGCGTGCTGCCGCGGGTTGATCAGTGCGGAGGTGGCGTCGTCCCGCCCGGGCCGGGCCCCTGATCCGTGCCATCCGCCGCAGCGACCATCGCTGTCCGTTGCGTCGGTGGCGTCGACGACGTCGCTCACCTTGAGCGCCTCGGCCAGGCTGGTCTCCTCGACCGCGACGGTCTGTGCTTCCGAGTCGATGCCGCCGTCCTCGGGGCGGATCGAGCGGAGTGCGGACTCAGGCGTGCCGCGCCGCACGGGCGACCGATCGATGTGGCCGATCCCGACGTCGGTCTCCAGCGCCTTGGCCGCGAAGTGGCAGGCAGCCCCGTGATCGGGACCGAGCTCGTACAGCGGCGGGTCGACGGTCGTGCACTCCTCCGGCTTGCCCAGTCGTTCGTACAGCCAGCAACGGGTGTGGAACCGGCAGCCGGATGGCGGGTTGATCGGGCTGGGCACGTCGCCCTGGAGCACGACGCGCTTGCGCCGCCGCTCCGACTCGGGGTCGGGCACGGGCACCGCCGACAGCAGCGCGCGCGTGTACGGGTGGCCCGGCTTCGCGTACATGACGTCAGGCGGCCCGAGCTCGACGATCTTCCCGAGGTACATCACCGCAACACGGTCGCTGATGTGCTTCACGACCGACAGGTCGTGGGCGATGAACAGGTAGGTCAGCCCGAGCTGGTGTCGCAGGTCAGTCAGCAGGTTCAGCACCTGCGCCTGGATCGACACGTCGAGCGCCGAGATCGGCTCGTCGCAGACGATGAACTCCGGCTCGACGGCAAGGGCGCGCGCAACACCGATGCGCTGGCGCTGACCGCCCGAGAACTCGTGCGGGTAGCGGGTGACGTAATTCGGGTCGAGCCCGACGATCCGCAGCAGGTCCGCGATGCGCTCGCGCCGCTCCTTGCCCTTGGCCAGGTTGTGCGTTTCGATCGGCTCCGCGATCGTCGAGCCGACCGTCATCCGCGGGTCGAGCGAGCCGTACGGGTCCTGGAAGATGATCTGCATCCGGCGGCGCATCTTGCGCAGCGCCTCCGGCTTGAGCTTCCCGAGGTCGATGCCGTCGAAGGTGACCGTCCCCTCGGTTGGATCGCGGAGGCGGATCAACGCTCGCCCGGTCGTGCTCTTGCCGCAGCCCGACTCGCCGACCAGCCCGAGCGTCTCGCCGCGGCGGATCTCGAAGTCGATGCCGTCGACTGCCTTGACGGTCCCGATCTCGGTCTGGAAGATGCCCGACCGGACCGGGAAGTGGACCTTGAGGCCGCGGACCTCGACCAGGTCTCGCCGGCGCGGTCGCCTCGGGTTCGGTCGCGGCCGCCAGCGCGCTCATGATGCGATCCACCCATCGGGCTCGGTCGCCCAGCAGCGCGCGAGGTGGCCCGGGGTTTCGCGATCGGTCAGCACGGGTTCATGCTCGCGGCACGTGTCGCGGGCAAACCGGCAGCGCGGTTCGAAGCGGCATGCATCCGGCGGACTGATGAGCAGTGGCGGCAGGCCCTCGATCGTCCGGAGCCGGTCGCCGCGGACGTCGTCGAGGCGTGGCAGCGAGTCGAGCAGGCCCCATGCGTAGGGGTGACGGGGCACCTCGAACAGCTCGTCGACCGTGCCGGTCTCCACGATCCGGCCGGCATACATGACGTTCACCCGGTCGCACATCCCGGCGGCGATCCCGAGGTCGTGGGTAATGAGTAACACGGCCGTGTGGAACTCGTCCGACAGCCGCTCGATGAGCTCGAGGATCTGCGCCTGGATCGTCACGTCGAGCGCGGTCGTCGGCTCATCGGCGAGGATCAGCTTCGGGTCGCACGACAGCGCGATCGCGATCATCACGCGCTGGCGCATGCCGCCCGAGAACTGGTGCGGGTAGTCGTTCAGGCGATCCTTCGCCCGCGGGATGCCGACCTTGCTGAGCAGCTCGACGACGCGATCCTGGGAGGCCTTGGCGGGGATGCCCATGTGCTGCTTGATCGCCTCGCCGATCTGGTAGCCGATCGTCAAGGTCGGGTTGAGGCTCGTGAGCGGGTCCTGGAAGATGAACCCGATCTCCTTGCCGCGCAACTTGCGCATGTCGTCTTCGCCCAAGTTGAGGACGTCGATGCCGTCGAAGACGATCTCGCCGGACACGATCCGACCCGGCGGGTTCGGGACGAGCCGAGCGATCGATAGCGCGGACACGCTCTTGCCGCACCCCGACTCGCCGACGAGCCCGAGGGTCTCGCCGTAGCCGAGCTCGAAGGTCACGTCGTCGACGGCCTGGACGACGCCGTCGGCCGTGAAGAAGTGGGTCGACAATCCCTTGACGGTGAGGAGCTTGTCGACCTTCGCCCGCTTGTCGAGGCTCGCCTTCTGCGGCGTCACGACCTTTCGCGCTTCCGCGGGCGAGACCTCAACGATGGTCGGGGCGGTCGCCCCGCTCTGGTCGTCGGGAAGCACCACCTACTGCTTCCCCTTCAACTTCGGATCGAGGGCGTCACGAAGGCCGTCCCCCAGGAAGGTGAAGCTGGCGAGCGCCGCTGCGATGCAGATCGCCGGGAACAGGACGAGGTGCGGTTCTGAGCGGATGTACTTGTAGCCGTCGTTGATCAGGCTGCCCCACGATGCGCGCGGCGGCTGGATGCCGATGCCGATGTACGACAGCGTCGCCTCGGCCAGGATCGCGCCGGGGATGCCCAGCGTGACCGCCACGATGATCGGGCCCACGCCGTTGGGCAGCAGGTGTTTCGTCACGATCTTGCGGTCCTTCACGCCGATCGCGCGGGCCGCCTCGACGAACTCCGTCTCCTTCAGCGATAGCAACTGACCGCGCACGAGCCGGGACACCGTCACCCACGACGTCAGGCCAATGGCCACGAAGATCATCAGCAGGCCGTCGAGCGCTCGCCCGAACGCCGTCTCGCGGAAGACGACTGAGAGCAGGATGATGAACAGCAGGTCGGGGAACGCGTAGACGATGTCCGTGAAGCGCATCAGCAGGTTGTCCAGACGCCCGCTGAACCAGCCGGCAATCGCACCGATCGGCACGCCGATCACCAGGATCACGAGCTGGACGACGAGTGCGACGCTGACGCTGATCCGCGCCCCGTCCAGGAGGCGGCTGAAGAGGTCGCGGCCCAGCTGGTCGGTGCCGAGCGGATGGCCCGGTGAGCCCGGCGGTAACGGCCCGCCGCCGCCCGCGACGACCGCTTCGAGGTCCTGGTAGGCGTATGGCCACGGCGCAAGTAACGGGCCGAAGATCCCGAAGAACAGCAACAGGATCACCATGATCAGGCCGACGACGGCCAGGCGGTTCTTGCGCAGGCGCCCGAATGCATCGCTCCACAGCCCCGCCGACCGACGCTCCTGGACGACCTGGCCGGGCAGTGGGCGGGTAACAGTCGCCATCAGTCCGGCCTCCTAGCTGTAGCGGATTCGTGGATCGATGTAGGCGTAGAGGACGTCCACGACCACGTTGAGGAATGCCACGGCGAACGCGTACAGCATGGTCATCGCCATGAGCAGGCTGTAGTCCCGGGTAGAGATCGCAGTCAGGTAGAACTGGCCCATTCCCGGGATGTTGAACACGCGCTCGATGATGAACGAACCGGTGACGAGGAAGGCCAACGTCGGCCCAAGGATCGTCACCACGGGGATCAGCGCGTTGCGAATCATGTGCCGGGTGACCACCGAGTTGTTGCGCAGCCCCTTGCTGTGCGCCGTGCGGATGTAGTCCTTGCGCGTCACCTCCAGCATGGATGCTCGCGTATAACGCGCGATCACCGCGATCGGGAAGCCCGCCAACGCGATTGTGGGTAGCACCCAGTACTCGGGGCCTTTCCAGCCCCCGGTCGGGAACCACCCCAACGTTACGCTGAAGACAACGATCAACATGATCGCGATGATGAAGCTGGGCGTGGCGATCCCGACGATGGCGACGGTCGTTGTCAGGTAATCGGGCCAGCGGTTGTGGCCGAGGGCGGCGAGGATGCCGAGCGGGATCCCGAGGGCCACCGACAGGATGAACGCCATGATGCCGAGCTGGACGGTCGTCCAGAAGCCGTCGGCGACAATGTCGTTGACGGTTCGGTCCTGGTAGCGGTACGACGGTCCCAGGTCGCCCACGACGAACGCACCGGCCCAATTCACGTATTGCTCGATGAGGGGCTTGTCCAGTCCGTATTTGGCGTTGAGGCGGGCCTCGACATTCGCTGGCAGCGCCTTCTCACGGTCCCACGGTCCCCCGGGTACCGCGTGCATGAGGCCGAAGGTGATGACCGAGACCGCGAACAGGACCGGGATGATCCAGAGGAGCCGACGTGTGAGATAGGAGATCACGGCGCTTCTCGCAGTCGTTCAGCGGCCTGATAAGGATGGCCTCGTTGGGCCGGCTGGGCCGGCCCAACGAGGGTCCGTCCGGTGGACGGTTCAGTGCTCCAGGATCTGGATGGTCTCGTAGAAATGCTCTCCCGGGACCTGCGAGTCCATCGGGGTTTTCGTCACGTTGCTGAGGTACGGGCGGATCAACTGGTTGTTGGTGGGATAGAGCAGCCACAGCGAAGCAGCGTCGTCGGCGATGATCTTGTTGGCCTGCCCATAGAGCTCGGCCTGCGCGGCAGGATCCTGCTCGGAAGCGGCCTGCGCAATCAACTCGTCGAACGCCGGGTTGCAGTACTGCTGGTCGTTGTTGCCGCCACCGCAGGTGAACAGGCCCTGAAGCTGGTTGCCTGAGGCCGGGTAGTCGGCACCCCAGGTGTTGCGGGCGATGTCGTACTCGCCGGCCGTGCGCTGGGTCAGGAAGGTACTGAACTCACTGCCGATCTGGTCGGTCTTGAGCCCGAATGCCTCCTCCCACGCCTGGGCGAGGAAAGCGACGCGCGGCTCATGGCCGGATCCGGTGTTGAAGCCAAAGCGGAGCGGCGGGATGTCGGCGGCGCTGGCATAGCCGAGCTGCTGCAGAGCGGTCGCCATGTGCTCCTGGGCCGCAGCCGGATCGTAGGGGTACGGGTTGTATTCGGGGTCCGCGCCCGGGAGGCCGGGCATGAGCTGCGTGCTGGCCACCTGTCCGGTGTTGGAGAAGGTCGCGAGCTTGAACTCATCCTTGTTGATCGCCTGCGTCAACGCGATCCGGAAGTCCTTGTTCATGGTCGGGCAGGCCTTCGGGTCCTGGCAGCGCGCGAGCGTGCCCTCACCCGAGGGATCGACGCCGTTGTTGTAGTTGTAGTAGGTGATGGCCAGCGAGGGCGCCTCTTCGAACTCGGGGCCAAGGACCGGGTCGGCCTTGACACGCTCGATGTCTTCCGTCGGAACCGGCAGGATCATGTCGATCTCGCCGGCCTCGTATGCCGCCATGGCCTGCGCGGGCTCGGGCGACATCGACATGTGGATCTCGGTGGCCGTCGGCTTGACGTCGCCGTACCAGTTCGGGTTGGGGGTCAGCACGATCTCACTGTTGTGGTCCCACGTTGTCAGCTGGAAGGGGCCCGAGCTCACGTAGTTGCCGCCCTCGAAGGCGTCAGGCGACGTGATCCATTTCTCCTGGACCGGCGCGGTCACCCACAGTGTCATCGCGCTGAGGAAGTACGTGGCCGGCGTGGCGAGGTGGACGATGAACGTCTTGTCGTCGGGGGCCTCCACACCGAGGTTTTCGAGGGCGGCGTCAATCTCGGCGTCGGACGGCGGGTTCTCGGGATCCATCCCGAGCAGTTCCGCGGCGCCCTCGACCTCGGCCAGCACGTACGCGTACGGGGCCGCGGTGCGCGGGTCGACGAGGCGCCTCCAGCCGTAGACGAGGTCGCCGGCAACGATCGGGTCGCCGTTGCTGTACTGCGCGTCCTTCAGGGTGAAGGTCAGGGTCTTTGCGTCCTCGGAGATCTCCCACGACTCGGCAAGGGCCGGGACGGGCTCGAGGGTCTCTGGGTCGATATAAACGAGCGGCCGATTCAGGGCTCGCAACACGGTCAGCGAGTTGGAGTCCTGCGCCTTGTTGGGGTCGAGCGTTGGCGGCTCGCCCTGGATATCGACCCTCAGGATCTGCTCAGCGGCGAGATTGCCGCCCGCGGCCGCTCCGGATGCACCGGGCGCAGCTGAGGTGCCTGGCTCCTGGCTTTGCGGCGCGGAAGTCGCCGTCGAACCGCCGCAGGCTGCCGCGACAATCGCGACCGCTGCGACGAGACCAAGGAGGCGTTTCTGTGACATGCACTGGTCCCTTTCACAGTTCCCGTCGTCGCGGTCTCCCTTGCCGAGACGTCCGGTGCTCTCGGACACGTCGGCGCCGCGTTTGCGACTCCCCGACGTGTTCGACCGGCCTTGGCGACGATCGATCCTCCCATCGATGGCCGCTGTGCGCGGAAGTAACCCGCGGTCTCCAAAGGGCCGCGGGCCTCAAGAATGCGGCGATGATGCACGCGGCACCATCACCCGTCAAATCCGGGCCCCCTGCCGGACGGACGGTCAGTCCGGGCACGGCATCTGCCGTCCGGTCATCCCTCTCCAGCGCAGGTTCGGCTGGCGTGCCGCGGTTGCTTCGTCGAGCCGCCGCACGGGCGCCGTGTGTGGTGCCTCGCGGACGACGTCGGGCGATGCATCGGCCTCAGCGGCGATTGCGATCAGCGCCTCGGCGAACGCGTCCAGCGTCTCGAGGCTCTCGGTCTCGGTCGGCTCGATGAGCATCGCCTCCTCGACGATCAACGGAAAGTAGATCGTCGGCGGGTGAAAGCCGTAGTCGATGAGCCGCTTCGCGATGTCGAGCGTCCGGATGCCCGTGCGCTTCTTCAGTGAGGCCGCCGAGGCGACGAACTCGTGCTTGCACGGGCGTCCGCCATGGGGCAGGTCGTACGCGCCCGACAGGCGGTGCTTCAGATAGTTCGCGGCCAGGACCGCATCATCGCTGACCTCGCGCAGCCCCGAGCCGCCGTGGGCGCGGATATAGGTGTACGCGCGCACGAGGACGCCCGTGTTGCCGACGTAGCTGCGCAGGCGGCCGATTGACGTCGGTCGTTCGCCGGGGCGCTCCAGCCGGAAGGTGCCTTCGTCGGCGCGAAGGACGCGCGGCGTCGGCAGGTACGGCAGGAGCGTCTCGCCGACGCCGACGGGTCCGGCACCCGGGCCTCCGCCACCGTGCGGCGTCGAGAACGTCTTGTGCACGTTGAAGTGCATCACGTCGAAGCCCGCCTCGCCGGGCTTGAAGCGCCCGAGGATCGCGTTGAGGTTCGCGCCGTCCATGTACGCGAGAGCACCCGCCTCGTGGACCGCGTCGAGCAGCTCGCCGATGCGATTCTCGAACAGGCCGAGCGTCGAAGGGTTCGTGATCATCACCGCGGCCGTTCGTGGACCGAGCGCCGCGCGGAACGCGTCGACATCAACGCCGCCGTCGGCCGCCGACGGGATCGTGATCGTCCGGTATCCCGCCATCGATGCAGTGGCGGGGTTCGTGCCATGGCTCGAGTCCGGCACGAGCACGTCGGTCCGCTCGGTGTCGCCGCGGCTCAGGTGATGGGCGCGGATCATGAGGATGCCGGTCAGCTCGCCCTGGGCTCCGGCGGCGGGTTGGAGCGACACGGCGCGCATGCCACTGATCGCCATCAGCGCCTGTTCGAGCTCCCACAGGAGCTGCAGGGTCCCCTGCGCCGCCTCGTCCGGGGCCATCGGATGGAGCGTTGCGAAGCCCGGCAGCCGCGCCGCCCACTCATTAAGTTTCGGGTTGAATTTCATCGTGCACGAGCCGAGCGGATAGAACCCCGTGTCCACCGCGAAGTTGAGCTGGGACAGGTTGACGTAGTGGCGCACGACCTCGGGCTCATTGAGCTCGGGCAGCGCGGGCGGCGTGTCGCGCAGGGCGGCCGCCGGAAGGCGGTCGAGCGCGCCCTTCGGCGAATGCGGGATCTTTCCGTCGCCACGGCCGGGCCGCGATCGCTCGAACAAGGTGGGCTGGAGCTTCGGGCCGACGACGCTCACCGGGCGGCTCCAGCCAGCTCGGGTCGGCGGTCCGTGCCGCCGGCCAGCTCGTCACCCAGGGCTGCCGCGAACCGGGCGATCTCGTCGGTGGTCGTCAGCTCGGTGGCGCAGACAAGGAGCGCATCGGCCAGTGCCGGGTCGTCGGGCTCGGCATCGGCCAGCGCGAGCCCTGCCAGGATCCCGCGGTCGAGGAGCCTGCGGTGGACCGCCCGTGCGTCCGGGATCCGAACGGCGAACTCGTTGAGGTATGGGCCCGGGTGGAGGCGCGGGGCTCCAACCCCTTGGAGCGCAGCCTCGAGCTCCGCCGCGCGCGCAGCTCCCGTGGCGGCAACGTCACGCAGACCGTGCGGGCCGATGGTCGCGAGATAGATGGACGCCGCAAGCGCGAGCAGGGCCTGGTTCGTGCAGATGTTGCTGGCGGCCTTGTCGCGGCGGATATCCTGCTCGCGCGCGCGCATGGTCATGACGAAGGCGCGCTGCCCGTCGAGGTCCGTGGTCATGCCGACGAGCCGGCCGGGGATCTGACGGACGAGGGTTTCGGTCGAGGCAAGGATGCCGAGGTACGGCCCGCCGTACTGGGGCGCGATGCCAAGTGGCTGCCCCTCCCCCGCCGCGATGTCCGCGCCGTAGGCGCCGGGTGGCTGGAGGACTGCCAGCGAGACCGGTTCGATCACCGACACAAAAAGCGCGCCGGCGGCGTGTGCGAGCCCGGCGATCTCCGCGACCGGCTCGAGCAGTCCGTAGAAGTTCGGGTGGGCCGCGATCACGCCGGCGACCGGGCGCTCGGCGTCCGCCAGGAGCGCCTCGAGGGCCGCCAGATCGGTCGTGCCGGCGGCGTAACCAGCCGCAGCGACGGGGATCTCCTCGAGCTCCAGGCCGCCACGGATGTACGTCTCGATCGTGGATCTGACGTGCGGATGGACGGCGTGGGAGACCAGCACCCGCTCGCGGCGGGTCTGGCGACAGGTCATCAGCGCAGCCTCGGCGGTCGCGGCCGCGCCGTCGTAATGCGAGGCCGAGACCACGTCGAGCCCGACCAGCTCCGCGATCAGCGACTCGTACTCGTAGATGCTCTGGAGCGTCCCCTGGCTGACTTCCGGCTGATACGGCGTGTAGGCCGTGTACCACTCGCCGCGGAGAAGCAGCTGGTCGACGGCGGGTGGCGTCCAGTGACGATAGACGCCGGCGCCGAGGAACGACACGAGGTCGGTCCGGTTCGTTGAGGCCAGCGCCTGGAGTCGGGCCGCCAGCTGGAGCTCGGGCTCCGGTCCAGGCAGGTCGATGCCCGACGCGCGGAGCGCATTCGGGATGTCCGCGAATAATTCGTCGACGGACGCGACGCCAATCGACGCCAGCATCCGCTCCCGGTCGCCGTCGGTGTGCGGTCCGTACGGCATCGCCGTCAGCTCTCCGCGATCAGGGAGTCGTAGGCGTCAGGTGCGAGCAGGTCGTCGAACTGGCCTGGGTCCGCGACGCGCACGCGGAGCATCCAGCCCGCGCCATACGGATCGCTGTTCACCAGCTCCGGATTGCCGGTCAGCTCGTCGTTGGTTCCGGTCACGTCCCCGCCGACCGGCGCGAACAGGTCGCTCACCGCCTTGACCGACTCGACGACGCCGAAGGTCGCGAACTGGTCGAGCGACGACCCCGCCGCCGGAAGCTCGACGAAGACGATGTCGCCCAGCTGGTCGGCGGCGTACTGGGTGATGCCGATCGTCGCCTCGTCGCCCTCGACGCGGACCCACTCGTGGTCCTTCGTGTAGCGGAGATCGGTGGGCACCATCGACGAGGCTCCTCCTTGCTCGCGACCGATCTAGCGAGTGTCTCCCAAGCGTACCGTCTCGGAGCTCTCCGAGGACCGAGGCGACGCGTCGCTAGCCATCGGTCCGAGGATTCAACGCTGCGCCAGCCATCAGCGCGAGGATTTGTAGAACGGCAGTGGGACGACCCGGGCAGGGACGCGCTGATCTCGGATCTCGACCTCGACTATCGTACCCGGCTCGGCATCGGCGGGAGCGACGTAGGCCATGGCGATCGGGCTGCCGATCGTCGGGGAATGCGTCCCGCTGGTGATCACGCCGGTCCGCCGCTCCCCGGCGTGGACCGGGTACCCGTGGCGGGCAATCCCGCGCCCTTCAACGACCAGCCCGACAAGCGTGCGCGTCAGTGCCGCGGCCGCGGCGCGCTCGAGCGGGGCGCGGCCCACGAAATCATTCGGCTTGGTCAGCTTCACGATGCGACCGAGACCCGCCTCGAAGGGATTCGTCGACGCGTCGAGCTCGTTGCCGTAGAGCGGCATGCCGGCCTCGAGGCGAAGCGTATCGCGGGCGCCGAGCCCGACCGGCAGCCCGCCTGCCCCCTCGACCGCTGGCATGAGGACGTCCCACAGATCGGTGGCGCGGTCCCAGTCGACGAAGACCTCGAACCCGTCCTCACCCGTGTAGCCGGTCCTGGCGACGAGGGCGTCGATCCCCGCCACGTGCCCTTCCGCGATCCCGTAGTAGCGAAGCGCACCAAGGTCAATGTCCGTGTGCGGCGCGAGCAGGTCGACCGAGTGCGGGCCCTGGATCGCGACCAGGGCGGTCGCCAGCGTGCGATCGTCGAGGACCGCCTTGAAGCCGGCCAGCCGCTCGGCGAGCGCGTCCGACACGACGAGCGCGTTCGATGCATTGGCAACGACGAGGAAGCGGGCCTCGCCGAGGCGGTAGACGATGAGGTCGTCCAGGATGCCGCCGTCCGGCGCGGCGATCATCGAGTAGTGGGCGCGTCCATCCTTGAGCGCGGGCGGATCCGTGACGAGCGCGTAGGCGAGCGCCTCGCCGGCCTCGGGTCCTTCGACGAAGAGTTCGCCCATGTGCGACAGGTCGAACAGGCCTGCCCGCTCGCGGACCGCGCGGTGCTCCTCGAGGATGCCGCGATATTGGACCGGCATGAGCCAGCCACCGAACTCGATCAGCCTCGCGCCGAGCTGTGCGTGCCGGTCGGCGAGTGGCGTCTGCTGGATCGTTGCGTCGACATTGGCGTTCATGCTTCGGCCTCGGCCGGCGACGGGACGACCGGGTCGAGGACGAGGGTCGCGGCGGCCTTGGCCACCAACGCCCGCTCCGTCTCGAACGTGAGCAGGCTGTTCGCCTCGTCGAACGCGACCCAGCGAACCTCGGCGAACTCGTGGTCATGCCTGGCAAGGTCGCCGCCGGTCGGCTCCATCAGGAAATAGTGGACGGTCTTGTGGATGCGTGTTCCGCCAAGGACGAACCAGTATTCGATCGAGTCGAGCGGGGCCGTGATCCTGACCTCCAGGCCCGTCTCCTCGGCCACTTCACGGAGCGCCGTCTGCTCCGTGGTCTCACCGGCGTTCGGCGTGCCCTTCGGGAGTGTCCACGTGCGGCCGTCGCGTTCACGACGGCGGCAGCCCGCAACGAACTGGGGGTTCGATCCGTGATATCGGATCACGACGCCGCCAGCGGACGTTGCCGTCGCGTTCCTCAGGCGCGCCACGGCGCCGAAGCGGCGCTGGAGCGGCGCGTCGCCCCGGTGCGCCCGGAGCGAGGCCAGTGCATGGTGACCTGCGGCCGGGGTCGGCCGCTCACGGATCGCTGCGGGACGGCGGGTCGGATCGCACGCCAGCTCGCCCGCATCCGGGCAAGCGGGCCAAGATCGGCCCGGCGCAGGACGGTCGCGCGACCAGCGGTCGCGCGGAACGTGCCGGTCACGCGGAGGCCCAACCGCCGCTCCCGGGTCCGAGCGGAGGGTCGGACGAATCGGGCGGCCGGCCGGGCCGCGTACTTGGCGGCAATGCTGTGCTCCATTGCCAGCAATGGTAGCGGTTCACTCGACCGATGCAAGTGACGAGCGCAGGGTTGTGGCGCCTGCCGGTGTCAGGGCGCCACGCTCCTCGGCGAGTCTGATCTCGCGCTCGGCTGCTGCGCGGTACAACGCGAGGACGCCAGGCGCATGGGCTTCGAGCGCAGCGAGGTGGGACCGCAGCGTGCCGTCATCGCCGCGCGTAATCGGTCCCGTCAGCGCGGCCCGGATGCCGAGCGCGCGCGCATTGCCGAGCGTGCCCTCGATCAGCGGCCCGTAGATCGCCAGCGCACCGGCCTCGTCCAGACCCGCCACCCGTCCCAGCTCGGCAATTGCGTCGAGGAGTGCGACGAACCCACCGGCGGCGAGGACCGCAGCGGCGTGGTAGGCGGGCTTCGAGCCCGGCGTGAGCCGGACGGCACGCGCCCCGATCCGTTCCGCCATCTCGGCCAGCAACGCCAGCAGCTGATCGTCGCCTTCGATGGCGACAGTCGCCCCGTGGAGGGCAGCGACTGCCCGCTCGGTGTCGGCGAAGGCCACGAGCGGATGGAACGACCCGACCTGTGTCCCGGCGGCCTGCGCCGGTCCGAGGACCTCGGCACCGAGCGCCCCGCTGGTGTGAATCATCGCCTGGCCACCGTACATGCGGATCGTGCGGGCAAGGGGCTCGAGCGCATCGTCAGGGACGGCGAGGATGATGAGCTCGACCTCCTCGACGAGCGCCTGGGCGTCGACGAATGCCCGCTCGACGGACACGTGGCTCCTGGAATCGGTCGCGTCGGGCCGGATCGCGGCTGGCGACGGCGTGGATCGGCCAGCCGGCGCGCGTCAGTGCCACGCCAAGCGCCGTCCCCACGGCTCCCGCGCCAACGATCCCGGTGACCGGTGGTTGCCCAGCTTCCGCGTGGACGTGCGGATGGCTGTGATCGCTCGGATGGACGAGGTCACCGTGACGGTGGGTGCCGGGCGGCGTCGGGTCGAGCTCGATGCCCGCCGCCTCGAGCGCCGCGGCGGTCTCGAGCCGGTCTTCGGCACGCTGGCGGTCCTCCTCGGCGGCACGCTTCGCGTCGCGCTCGGGGTCGTCGCCGGGCAGGTCGCCGAACGGTCGCATCGGGATCGAGTCTAGCGGCTGCTATACTCGAGCTCGATCTCGACCCGGGACGGGCGCACCCGTCCGGCGCCGACTTGGCCCGCGCATCGCGCGGTTACGAAGGAGGCGTGCTCGATGGCATCCCGGCAACCCACGATCGATCCTTTTGGCGCTCGCGCCACGCTGCAGGTCGGTGACGACCGCTACGGCGTACTTCCGCCTCGACGCCGTCGACGACAAGCTGGACGTGGTAGGTGCGCCAGTCACGCTGAAGATCCTCCTCGAGAACCTGCTCCGCCATGCCGGCGGCGGGATCGTCCGCGGCGAGGATGTCGAGACGCTGGCAGCCTGGCGGCCGGGCGCGACTGCCGAGGCCGAGATCCCGTTCATGCCGTCGCGGGTGATCCTCCAGGACTTCACAGGCGTCCCAGCGATCGTCGACCTCGCGGTCATGCGCGACGCGATGGCCGATCTCGGCGGCGACCCGTCGCTGGTCAACCCGCTCGTCCCGGCCGACCTTGTCATCGACCACTCCGTCCAGGTCGACATGTTCGGCAACGACCGGGCATTCGCCTTCAACGTCGAGCGCGAGTACGAGCGGAACGGCGAGCGCTACCAGCTGCTGCGCTGGGCGCAGACCGCGTTCCGGGACCTGCGCGTCGTGCCGCCCGGGACCGGCATCGTCCACCAGGTGAATCTCGAATTTCTCGCCACGGTCATCGACGATCGCGAGGGCACCGCGTTCCCTGACACACTCGTGGGCACGGACTCGCATACCACGATGGTCAACGGCCTCGGCGTGCTCGGCTACGGCGTCGGCGGCATCGAGGCGGAGGCCGTCCTGCTTGGCCAGCCGCTTTACCAGCCGATGCCACGAATTGTCGGCGTGCGGCTCCACGGCGAGTTGCCGCGGGGCTCGACCGCAACCGACCTGGTCCTCGTCGTGACCGAGATGCTCCGCGCGCACGGCGTCGTCGGGGCATTCGTCGAGTTCGCCGGCGACGGTCTGGCCGGGGTCACCCTGGCCGACCGGGCGACGATCAGCAACATGAGCCCCGAATTCGGGGCGACCGCCACCCTCTTCCCGATCGACGACGAGACACTGGCCTACCTCCGCCTCACCGGAAGGTCCGACGCTCGCGTGGCGCTCGTCGAGCAGTACGCGAAGGTGCAGGGCTTGTGGCGGGTGCCCGGCGCCGACCCGGAATTCGACGAGCTCCTCGAGCTCGACCTCGCGTCCGTCGTGCCCTCGGTGGCCGGCCCGCGCCGTCCGCAGGACCGCGTCCCGCTCGACGCGCTGCGCGACAACTTTCGGTCGAACTTCCCGGACGGCCTCGACATTGCTCGCGCGCCTGCCGCTGACGACCAGCATCGCGACGTCGTCGAGACCGCGTCGGACGAGTCGTTCCCGGCCAGCGATCCGCCGTCGTTCGCCGCCGAGGAGTCGATCGAGGTGCCGGCGCGGCCCGCACCGGTCGCGTGCCCTCCACGACGCCCGCGAATACACGCCGGTCGAGATCGAGCTGCCCGACGGTCGGGCCACGATCCGCAGTGGCTCTGTGGCCATCGCGGCCATCACGTCGTGCACCAACACGTCCAACCCGACCGTCATGATCGGGGCGGGCCTGCTCGCCCGAAACGCAGTGGCACGCGGGCTGCGGGTCGAGCCGACCGTCAAGACGTCGCTCGCGCCGGGCTCCCGGGCGGTCACCGGCTATCTCGAGGCGGCCGGCCTGATGGACCCGCTCGAGCAGCTCGGCTTCGCGCTCGCCGGCTACGGCTGCACCACCTGCATCGGCAACTCCGGGCCCCTGGACCCACCGATCGCGGCTGCTGTCGAGCAGCACGACCTCGTCGTCGCGGCGGTTCTCTCGGGGAACCGCAACTTCGAGGGCCGGATCCACCCCCTCGCGCGCGCAAGCTATCTGGCTTCGCCCCCGCTGGTGGTCGCCTTCGCGCTCGCGGGCCGGGTCGACATCGACCTGACCAGCGAGCCGCTCGGGCAAGCCACCGACGGCACGCCCGTATTCCTGGCCGACATCTGGCCGTCCCTCGAGGAGATCCGCGAGGTCATCGGTTCGGCCATCGATCCGGACCTGTTCCGGCGCACGTACGCCGTCGTGTTCGAAGGCGACGATCGCTGGCGCGCGTTGCCGATCCCGGCGGGCGACCGGTACGCGTGGGACCCCGGGTCGTCATACATCGCCAAGCCGCCGTTCTTCGATGGCCTCACGTTCGAAACCGCGCCAGTCGCTGACATCGACGGCGGCCGCGCGCTGGCGGTGCTCGGCGACTCGGTCACCACCGACCACATCTCGCCGGCCGGGTCGATCGCCCCCTCGTCACCCGCCGGCCAGTGGCTGCAGGACCGCGGCGTCGGACCGCTGGAGTTCAACTCGTATGGAGCCCGTCGCGGCCACCACGAGGTGATGATGCGCGGCACGTTCGGCAATATCCGGCTGCGCAACCGGCTCGTCGAGGGCAAGGAGGGGCCGTACACGGAGCACCTTCCGTCGGGTGAGGAGGGGTTCATCTACGACGTCGCGATGCGCTACGCGGCCGAAGGCACTCCCCTCGTGCTCCTCGCGGGGCGCGAGTACGGCTCCGGGTCATCGCGGGACTGGGCGGCCAAGGGAACGGCATTGCTTGGGATCCGCGCCGTCATCGCCGAGAGCTACGAGCGGATCCATCGTTCGAACCTCGTCGGCATGGGCGTGCTCCCGCTCCAGTTCAAGCCGGGCGACACCCCGTCGTCGCTGGGTCTGACCGGCCGCGAGACGTTCTCGATCGAGGGCCTCGCCGATCGGCTCGCCCCACGCGCTTCCGTGACGGTGCGAGTCAGCGACGACGCCGGCCGCGAGCGCCGCTTCGATGCGATCGCCAGGCTGGACGGCCCGATCGAAGTCGACTACTACCGCCAGGGCGGGATCCTGCCGGCCGTCCTTCGCCGTCTCGCCCGGCCCGACGCCTAAGTCGGCATCCCGGCCGCCTCGAACGTTGGTCAGATATCAGCCCCGGTAATGAAAGGCGACGAAGACTGGCGTACGGGCGGCCATCTATCAGCTCGGCTGCCAGCCGAGTACCAACTCGTGCCAAAGTCGGCCGATTTCACGGGCTGAAGGCCCGAGAGCATGCCTTTGATTGCCCCGGCTGATATCTGGCACGCAAGGGCGGGCACGAAGAAGCCCCGGGGGAGGACCGGGGCTTCTACGCGGAGGAGGAGTCCCTCGATCGTGCATGTCACATGCTCCGATCTGTTGATCTGACGACGGGTCGGAGCGCTGCGTGACGCGTGTTGCGAATCTCGCCAAACCCTGGCTGCAACGCCGATCACTGGCGCTGCGCGGGGAGCGCGCAGGCACGCCAAATCCGGGATCTGGAGGGAGATCGTGGTGGGCGATACTGGATTCGAACCAGTGACCTTCCGGATGTGAACCGGACGCTCTAACCGACTGAGCCAATCGCCCCAGGGCGCCGAATTATACCCGCAGGCCCGGCCAGCGGGCAACGAGGGTTTCGGGATCGAGGCCGTCCACGACGACCAGCTTCCGGCGGCTCGAGGCGCCCGCGACGATCCGCACGTCCCGCCGGGCGACGCCGAGCTCCTCGGCCAGCAGCCGGACGAGGGCGTTGTTTGCGGCTCCTTCCACCGCCGGCGCCATGACGCGCGCCCGCAGCTCGCCCTCGACGACACCGTCGACCTGGTCCCCCGCGGCACGCGGTGTGAGGCGCACGGCGAACCGGCTCTCGCTTCCGGTCACAACGCCTGGACGGCGCGCATCAGGGTCCCGAGCACCAGCAGAACGATGATCGCGCTCACGTCGAACGTGGTGTTCTGGGGCAGGAAGCGGCGGACCGGTGCGAGGATCGGCTCCGTGGCCTGGACCAGCAACCGGGACACCTGGTTGCCCCGTCCGGCGTCGAACCAGGACATCACGACGCGACCGAGGATGAGCACCCAGAGTGCGACCAGCAGGATCGACAGGAAGTTCCGGACGAACACTTCGATCACGCTTCGATTGTAACGTGGAGGGCCGGATGTCCCGGCTGGCGTCCTCGCCCGGCTGAGGCGGCTCAGTGCTCGTGCGGCCGCTCGCCGAAGAGTGCGCGGCCCACCCGCACGATCGTCGCGCCCTCTTCGACGGCGATCGGGTAGTCGTCGCTCATGCCCATCGACAGCTCTTGCCCGAGCCCGGCCCACGCTTCGCGCAGGGTGCCGCTCAACTCGCGCAGGCTCGCGAACGTCGCGCGCGCCTCCTCGGGCCGGGCCACCTCACGGCCAATGGTCATGAGGCCGCGGACATCGAGCCGGCGCATGCCGGCGAGCCCGCCGACGGCGGCGGCCAGGTCGTCCGGCCGGAACCCCGACTTGGTGGCGTCGTGGTCCACGTTGACCTGCAGGAGCACCGGCACGCGATCCACGCCGAGCTCACCTGCCAGCCGGTCGAGTCGCGTCGCGAGCCCGACAGAGTCCACCGACTGGATCATCTCGAACGCCTCAAGCGCCCTTCGTGCCTTGTTCGACTGCAACGGTCCGACGAGGTGCCAGCCCGCAGCCGGCACCTCCGGGATCTTCGCGAGGGCCTCCTGAACGCGGTTCTCGCCGAACACGGCGAACCCCGCTTCAACGGCATGCCGCAACCGCTCCGCCGGCACAGTCTTGGAGACCGCGACGAGCGACACCGTCTCCGGGTCGCGCCCGACCCGCGCGCACGCGGCCGCGATCAGCTCGAGCACGCGGTGGCGCGCGGCCCTGAGCGCCTCCACTTCGTCGTCCGATGTCACAGAGTCTTGCCGCCGGCCCTCGCCGGCACGGTTACTTGCGGCGCAGGAACGACGGGATCTCGAGGTCGTCCGCGTCGTAGGCGCTCGGTCGTTTGACCGGCACGGGTACGCCCACGCTCCGATCCGAGCGTGCTCCGGCCGTCACCGACTCAAGATCCTCGCGTGCAGCCACGTCCTCGCCATCGGCCGACTCATCGCGCTGCCGCTGGAGCTCCTCGAGGAAGTCGCGCTCGCGCGGTGCCCGGAACGACGTCGAGCCATTTTCGGTCGCCTGGCCCGACTCGTGGCGTGACGACTGGCGACGCTTGCCACCGTCGAAGCCGGTCGCGATGACCGTGATCATGACCTCCTCGCCGAGCCGGTCGTTGAAGCTCGTGCCGAAGATGATGTTCGCCTCCGGGTCGGCTGCCCCCTGGATCTCCTCGGCCGCCTCGGTCACCTCGTGGAGGGCGAGGTTCGACGAACCGGTGATGTTGAAGAGGATGCCCTGGGCGCCGGCGATGTCGATCTCGAGCAGCGGGCTCGCGATCGCCTGGCGGGCTGCTTCCACCGCGCGGTTCTCGCCGGTCGCGCGGCCAATTTCCATGAGCGCCGAACCCGCGTCCTTCATGATCGCGCGGACGTCGGCGAAGTCGAGGTTGATGAGTCCGGGCATCGTGATGATGTCGCTGATCCCCTGAACGCCCTGCCGGAGGACGTCATCGACGACGCGGAAGGCATCGAGGATCGAGGTTTCCTTCTGGACCACGTCCTTGAGCCGGTCATTCGGGACCGTGATCAGGGTATCGACCTGGGCCTTGAGCTCCTCGGCCGCGCGCTCGGCGACAAGCTTCCGCTTGTTGCCCTCGAAGCTGAACGGCTTCGTCACCACGCCGATCGTGAGCGCGCCTTGCTGCTTCGCGAGCTGAGCCACGATCGGGGCACCGCCGGACCCCGTACCGCCACCGAGTCCTGCCGTGATAAACACCATGTCGGAGTCGGCCAGCGCCTGGGCGATCTTCTCCAAATCCTCTTCCGCGGCACGCTGGCCGACGGAAGAATCGCCCCCGGCACCGAGACCCCTGGTGATCTTGTCGCCAATTCGGATCTTGTGCGGGGCGTCCGACTGGAGGAGCGCCTGGGCGTCCGTGTTGCAGGCGATGAACTCGACACCCATCATCTCGGCGCGGATCATCCGGTTGACGGCGTTGGTTCCGCCGCCTCCGACACCGATGACCCTGATGAGCGCGAAATTCTCGGAATCGGAACGCAGCGGCATGGCCTCTCCTCCGGTAGCCCTCGAGGGCCAGGTACAGCGGTACGGACGACGGGCCGGACCTGGCCGCGGGCTCCCGGCACGCCCTGGTCCGTGACGCGGCGAGTATACGCCTCGGCCGCCGGCCGCGCGGGTTCTGCGGGGCATCACCGGGGTGTACCCGATGGTCCTCCCGTCGGAATCGGCTGCCGGTGCGGCGACGCACCGTCCGGCGCCGGTCGCCGGGTCCAGGTGGTGTCCGTGCGGTTGCCACCAGTGGCGTTCGGGGCAGAACGGGGCGGCAACGGTGCGCACGTGCACTAGGGCACATGCCGCATGGACACCCGCTCGAGGCGTTCGGATACTGCCGAAAGTACTAGCGACACCCGCGTACTTCCGGAGGGTCTGTGCCTCGTTGGATCCGTCACCTGCTCGCCGCCGCACTCGCCGTCGCGGCGATGTCGGTGACCGTCGTCCCCGTGTTCGCCCTTGACGAACCGGTCCTGACCGGCACGGTTCTCGACACGGCCGGCCAGCCGTTCCCGGTAGCGAACGGGACCCTGACGATGACTGCTCCCGACGGTGGCGGGATCTATGGCACGCAGGTGTCGGTCGGCGGAGACGGCTCGTTCGAGGTCGAAGTCATGCCGTGGGGTACGAGCGCAACCCCGGCCGACGTGACGATCAGCATCACCGGGGTCGGCGATTCCGAGGTCAACGCCACCGGCTGCACCGACGAGTTCGCACCCGTCGCCGAGACCACGTTCCAGGTCGCGCTGGAGAGCACCGGCGAGCCGGAGCCGGTCGTTCTGGTCGCCGAGGAGCGGCTGATCGGAACGGTGTGCGGCCTGGGCACCTCCCCGGCGGTCACGCTTCCGCCGAGCGAGGTGCAGCCGTCCGAGGCGCCCGGGAGTGTGGAACCAGCCGTCGTGGCGCCCGTCACGCCGGCCTCGACGCATGCGCTCGGGGTGCTCGAAACGGTCGCGCCCGCTGCCAACAGCGGCGTGCCCGTCTGGCTCCTGGTCCTGGTTGGGGCGGGGGCGCTCATCGCGATCGGCACATGGCGAGGCCTCTCGCGCCGCTCGCGCGCCTGAGCCTGCGGGCTCAGCCCGACACGAAGCTGAGACGGACTGTCCGCGTCGCGTTGTCGGCGTTCAGATCGAGCAGGCAGATCGACTGCCACGTCCCGAGCGCCATCCGCCCGCCGACCACGGGCAGCGTCAGCGTCGGCGCGGCAAGCAGCGGGACGAGGTGGTCGGCGCCGTGGCCCGGTGACCCGTGGCGGTGGCGATAGGCTCGCTCGTCGCGCGGGAGCAGCCGATCGAGGACCTCGACGAGGTCGTCGTCCGAACCAGACCCGGTCTCCATGATCACCAGCCCGGCGGTGGCGTGCGGGACGAATACGTTGAGCAGGCCGTCCCCGGCACCCGCGACGAAATCCGCGCAATCGGTGCTGATGTCGAAGACACCCCGGCGGCGGCCGGTGTAAATCGTGAGCTCGACGGATTTCATCCGCGCTGGAATTGCCACCGTCGGGATGTCGTACTGACGCGGAGCCCTCCGCAGGCGGAGGCGACGCTCCTGCGAGCCATCCGCCTAAGGAAAGATGCTGCGGAGCGCGTCCCGAATACGGCCCAGGCCACCGCCGACCGGAGTCGACTCGTAGCGCGTCGGCTCGCCGGCCGCGAGGGCCGCAGCGCCCCATTCGAGCAGCCCGATGCTGGTGCTGTACGACGGCGTCATCAGCGTGTCCACGAGCCCGCCTATTCCGGACGGAGAGGCGATGCGCACCGGCATCTCGAGTACGTCCCGGCCGAGCTCCGCGGCTCCGGACAGGTGCGCCGCCCCGCCGGTCAGGATCACGCCCGCAGGGAGCATCCCAACGCCCGCCGCGCGCATCTCGTTGCGCAGCAGTTCGAACGTCTCGCGCATGCGCGCCTCGATGATCTGGCAAACCTCGAGCCGGCTCACCGTTCGTCCTGCGTCCTCGCCCAGCACCGAGACGCTGATCTCGTCGTCCTCCCCGACGGCCCGCAGGTCGCACGTCCCATGGCTGACCTTGAGCTCCTCGGCCACCTGGAGGCTCGTCTTGAGGCCTATCGCGACGTCATTGGTGACGTTGTTGCCGCCCACCGGCAGGACCCTCGTATGGAACGGCGAGCCCTCCTGAAACAGCGCGAGGTCGATCGTCCCGGCGCCGATGTCGGCGACCGCGACGCCGAGCTCCTTCTCGGTCTCGGTAAGCACTGCCTCGGCGGAGGCGAGCGAGTTCGCGACCAGCTCGTCGATCTTGACGCCCGCGGCCTGCACGCACTTGGTCAGGTTCTGGACCGCGGTTGCGGACGCGGTGACGATGTGGGTCTCGACCTCGAGTCGCAGCGCGCTCATGCCGAGCGGGTCCTTGACGCCCTCCTGGCCGTCGACTGTGAACCCGCGCCGCTCCACGTGGAGCGTTTCGCGGCTGTTCGGGATCTGGACGGCGCGGGCGACTTCGATCGCCCGATTGATGTCCTCGCGCGTGACCTCGCGGTGATGGGCGGTCACGGCAACCTGGCCCTTCGAGTTAAGGCTTTCGACGTGCTGCCCGCCGACGCCCACGAATGCGCGATCGATCTTCCAGCCCGAGAGCCGCTCGGCGCGTTCGACCAAATCCGCGATCGAGCGGACCGTCTGGTCGATGTTGATGACGACGCCCTTCTTCAACCCCGAGGCGGGGACGGTCCCGTGGCCCATGATCGTCAGCCGTCCGTCTCGGCTGACCTCGCCGATGAGGGCGCACACCTTGCTGGTGCCGACGTCGATGCCGACGAGGACCGCTTCTCGTTCCACCGTGTCGTCTGTCTCCGATCCGCTTGGGGGCTAAAGGAAGTGGCGCCGGATGATGGCCACGTTGTTGAAGATGCGCAGGCCGAACGTGATCAATGCCACGAGGTACAGGTCGAGACCGAGGCGATCGCCGATGAACGTGAGGATGACCGCGGTGATCGCGTTGACCAGGAACCCGCTGATGAAGATGCGATTGTCGTAGACCCCGTCGAGCTCCGCACGAACCGCGCCGAGGACCGAGTCGAGAGCGGCAAGGATCGCGACCGCCGAGTAGCGGCTGAACTCGAAGCTGACGTTGACGTTGAGGACGAGTCCCGCCAGGACGCCCACCAGGAGCCCCAGCAGGGGTAGCAACACGTGCGGCTCGTCCTCCCTCGGTTCGTGGGCCAAAGGCTACCTGACCGGATCGGACCGCAGCAACCTCGCGCGCCGCGGGTCATCCGGTCAGCGGTCATTCGGGCTTGGCTGTCGGCGAC